>NZ_MBTA01000001.1 GCF_003609575.1 Pelobium manganitolerans
CCGAAGCCGTGCGAACGGTTGTGCTTTAACAAAGTTTCTGCAACACTCGTCGGTTTGCTCACGACAGTGCAAGCATTAATGTTTTTGCAAAAGATTTCCCGGGCTCCACTGCCAAAACTCGGAAGGCCATCCTTATCGCGTGGGACACTGAGGGTTTTATAAAGAAACACCTCCTTTAACGCCGTCATCGCGAGACCGCGTGGGTTGGACTTGTGATTTTGGCAAAGCGGTTGTGGCGATCTCCTTGTTTCTTGCGGTGTCTTTGGTTGTAAGCTATTCTTTACGATGCTATTTCTGCTACTCGTAATTTTTTCCGTTCATCGCCACTAGGGCTAGTTCTTTGTCTTGACACAAAGGACCAAAAGTCAAGGCTGACCTCATTTTGTTTGTTACGCCTGCGGGAAATCTTTGAGCGCAAACCGAAGCCGTGGGAGCGGTAGTGCTTTAACAAAGTTTCTGCAACACTCGTCGGTTTGCTCACGCCTGTGTAAGTATTCATGTTTTTGCAAAAGATTTCCCGGGCTTCACTGCCAAAACTCGGAAGGCCGGGGCTTGTCGCTCGGGACACTAAGTGCGCTACCTTTTTTTATTTTGAATTTTTTTACCGCAAAAGATTTCCCGGGCTCCACTGCCAAAACTCGGAAGGCCGTGCTTATAGCGTGGGACACTGAGGGTTTTATAACGAACACCTCCTTTAACGCCGTCATCGCGAGACCGCGTGGGTTGGACTTTTGAATTTGGCAAGCGGTTGTGGCGATCTCCTTGTTTCTTGCGGTGTCTTTGGTTATCGGCTATTCTTTCCGATAGTATTTCTGCTACTCGTAATTTTTTTCGTTCATGGCCAATGGGCTAGTCATTTGGCTTGAACCAAAGGACCAGTTTCCGAGATTTTTTGATCTTGTTTTATTTGTTGTTGTAAATGATGTTTAGAGTGTCGTCATAGGTTAAGAACCCGCAACTCAGAAACAAATACCGTTCAATTAATTATTTTTAAGATTTATATTTTTAACTACATTTATCTTTAAATATAAAACGCTGATTTATTGCGCCAAGCAAGCCGGAAATGGATGTATTGTGGAAGGGGTATTGCGCATATATACAAGTTAGCAGACACCCCATAAGCGACCGTGCACATATCAACAGTCTGACAAATTTCTACTTCGGACTGACTTCAAACATAAATTAAAATCGTTAATTTGGAACGTAACTTACGAAATTGAATAGAATGATAAATAACAAAATAGCAAAACCGTTTTTAAAATGGGCAGGTGGAAAAACCCAACTCATTTCTGACATTGAACGGACTTTGCCGACAAACATAACGCAAACGAATTTTACATACATCGAACCATTTGTTGGGAGCGGTGCGGTATTATTTGGATACTCAACAACTTCCAAAACTTGAAAAAAGCCGTAATTAACGACATCAACGAAGACTTGATAAACACATATAAAACCATTGCTTCACGACCAAGTGAACTAATCTCAATTTTGCAGATTTTGCAAGACGAGTACCATAATTTAGAAGGAAACGAAGACAATAAAAAACTCTATTATTACCAAAAAAGAGGGTTGTACAATTCAAGAAAAGAAGAACAAAGCGGACAAGCCGCTTTGTTTATTTTTCTAAACCGTACCTGCTTTAATGGTTCGTATAGAGTAAATAGAAAAAATGAGTACAATGTTCCAATGGGAGGTTATAAAAAACCAACTATTTGTGACAAAGAAAACATTTTAGCAGTTAGTGAAGCGTTACAAAAAGTGGAAATTTTGTGCGGAGATTTTGAGCAAACACTAAATTATGCGGACAATAATTCATTGTTCTATTTTGACCCACCATACAAGCCGTTAAGCGAAACTTCAAGTTTCAATTCGTATGCAAAAGATGAATTTAACGATGACGAACAAATCAGATTAAAGGAGTTCTGCAACAAACTTGACCTCTTAAATCACACTTGGATTTTAAGTAATTCGGACGTGAAAGGAAAAGATGAAAATGATAATTTCTTTGACAATTTGTATTCTGATTTCAACATTCAACGAGTTGAAGCAAAGAGAAGTATCAATGCAAATCCTGAAAAAAATGATTTGGGCGTTACCCTAAAGGGTCGGGCTTTCCGTTTCAATCTTTTTGTTCGTTCCTCTCAAAAAGGATTTCCACTACAATCCCTAACGCAATTGGTTGCCTAAAATGAATTTAGCTTTCAATACAAATTTAGCAGAAGGCTATACAAGTAATTCCCAAATCGCAAGATTATTAACAGAGAATTGGGTTTTAAATAATTCATATTGCCCAAGTTGTGGCGATTTACCGCTAAATGAATTTGAGAATAATCGACCTGTTGCTGATTTTTATTGTAAAAAATGTAATGAAGAATTTGAATTAAAAAGCAAAAGTGGAAAACTGTCAAATACAATAACTGATGGAGCTTATTCTACAATGATTGAAAGAATTAATTCAGATAATAATCCAAATTTTTTCTTTTTAACATATACAAAACAATGGACTGTTAATGATTTTCTCATAATTCCAAAACAGTTTTTTACCACAGAAATAATTATAAAGCGACCGCCTTTATCAGATACTGCAAGAAGAGCAGGCTGGATTGGTTGCAATATTGATATTTCAAAAGTTGCAGATGCTGGAAAAGTATTTTTGATTAAAAATGCTCAAACAATAAATCAAGAATTTGTAAAAGAAACTTTCAATAAAACATTATTTTTAAGAACAAAAAGTAAAGATGCAAAAGGTTGGATTTTAGATGTAATGAATTGTGTTGATTTAATTAAAAAAGAAACATTTACACTTGATGAAATCTACAAATTTGAACAAAAACTAAAAATTAAATATCCAAACAATAATTTTATCAAAGACAAAATAAGACAACAACTTCAGCTTTTAAGAGATAAAGGAATTATTGAATTTGTTGGACGTGGAAATTATAAAAAAGTAAACTATGGAAACATTTAAAATTGAAATTCAAGAGTTTTTATCTAAAATAATTGAAATTGATGCAGTTGATAAGGAAGAAGCAATTTTGAAAGTAAAAGAAAGGTATCAAAAAGAAGAAATTATTTTGGATAGTGAAAATTATGTATCGACAGAAATTGAAGAATATCAAGAATAGTCTTTTATCTTCTTCACGGAGATACAATGGATCTTTTGCCTCAATTTGACCACAAGTTTGATATGATCTTTGCTGATCCACCCTATTTTTTATCAAACAACGGACTTTCAATACAAAACGGAGAAATTGTAAGTGTCAATAAAGGAAAATGGGACAAATCCGAAGGATTTGAATTTATTAATGACTTTAATCGTAAGTGGCTTTCATTAGTTCGGGATAAAATGAAAGATGACGCAACGATTTGGATAAGCGGAACAATGCACAACATTTTTTCGGTTGGACAAATCTTGACGGAATTAGGTTTTAAAATTCTCAACATCGTTACTTGGGAAAAGACCAATCCACCGCCAAATTTTTCGTGTCGTTACTTTACTTATTCAACAGAACAAATTATTTGGGCAAGAAAAAGTGAAAAAGTTCCGCATTATTTCAACTACGAACTAATGAAGCAATTGAATGGCGACAAACAGATGAAAGATGTTTGGAAGTTGCCAGCGATTGCACCTTGGGAAAAGTCTTGTGGTAAACACCCGACACAAAAACCACTTTCGGTTTTGACAAGACTTATTTTGGCTTCGACAAAGCCCAACGCTTGGATTTTAGACCCATTCGCGGGTAGTTCGACAACAGGAATTGCCGCAAATTTGGCTAACAGACGGTTTCTAGGAATTGACCAAGAAGAAGAATTTTTGACAATTAGCAAAAACCGTAAACTTGAAATAGAAAACCCGAAAATCGCAGCAACATACAGACAAAAAATTGGAGGTTTCAGCGACAAAAAAGAACTTGAATTATTCCTTGTTGAAGAACCAAGAACAGAATATAAAACAGAAATAAACTTTGACCGAAAACGGGGCGATCTGCTAACATCAGTTTTGCGTAATGGCGGGTAAAGTGCTACTATGAAACAGTTGTGCAAGGTTCAACAGTTGTGCTTCTATTGAACTTTTGTGCTAAAAATCCGCCACTACGCCAATACCAAAACCGTTGTGTGCAAGGCTACCCGACATCATACCATAGCTCAACTTGAAACAGATAGAATAAAAATACTTCAATTGATTTAGAAAGGATTTTTGAAATTTGCAGAATATTTTACTTAAGACAGAACATTATGGATGTTATCAATCTTCCCGAAAATTTATTTGAGGGCAACCACAATTCGTCAGAATTGCAAATTGCTAATTACGAAGTGTATAAAAATGCTTCCAAAAACAAAATTAACCTAAAAAAAATGTCATTAGTTTTTTGTTAGACGGACAAAAGGATATTCACTTTTCTAACGACATCGTTTCTATAAATGACACACAATCTCTGCTTATTTCATCAGGTAATTTCTTATTGACAGAGCTTGTTGGGACAAGCAGTTATCGTTGCTTGCTTTTTTTCTTTTCTCAAAAAAACATCAGCGATTTTTTATTGAAACACTCGCCTCAATTCAATCAAAATAAACCAACAATAACTGCTCCTTATTTCCTTATAGAAAAAGACAATTTCATTGTTCACTACATCAATTCTCTCAAACATAGCTTTGGTTTACACAAAACAATTTCACAAAAAATACTGGAACTAAAGTTTGAAGAAATTATGCTTTACTTAGCTAATAAATATGGACAACCTTTTTTTGCATATCTAAATTCTTTATTAACCAGCGAACGAGAATTATCGTTTAAAAAAGTCATTGAAAAAAACCTGTACGCTAATTTAAACATTGAAGAAGTAGCGTTTCTATGCAATATGAGTGCATCTACCTTTAAAAGGAAATTCATCTCCATTTATCAAGCATCTCCGGGCAAATGGTTTCAACAAACACGATTGAACAAGGCAAGAGAATTGCTGCTTAACAACAAAGCAACTCCTTCCGAAATTTATATGGAGTTTGGCTACGATAGCCTATCAAATTTTAGTACTGCCTTTAAAAATGAATTCGGATACAGCCCAAAACAGACTAACACAGTTTGACCTTTTTTCATAAGTTTTTGAACAGAATAAAAAAGCCTCACAAGCTTAAATGAGCTAAATTTGTTAAAACAAAATTGGTTTAATTAAAAAATAAGAAGACATGAAAAAATTAGGATTATTAGTTCGACTAGAAGCAAAAGCAGGAAAAGAAAAAAGTGTTGAAGAGTTTATTACAAGTGCATTGCCACTTGCTAATGAAGAAGCGGGTACTATTACATGGTATGCGTTCCGTATTGACGCTTCTACATTTGGCATTTTTGACACTTTTTCAGATGAAGAAGGTAGAGAAGCGCATCTTGGTGGTAAGATTGCAAAGGCGTTAATGGAAAATGCTCCCGAGTTACTTGCTGCAGCACCCAAAATTGAGAAAATAGATATTTTGGCAGCGAAATAAGGGGTTATTAAACGTTTAATGTTAGGCTGGCTGCCATAAAATCGTCTTGCGAATTTACGGTAGCCAGTTCTTTTTTAAACCTCCACATTTATTTTTTCAAAATTCAAAACACCGGTAACTATACAAGACGAAGCAAAAGCCATAATTCAAATGCTTCAACCATTTTACACAGACTGCAAATTTTCTTTTAACTTAAATTACCCTGACAAAATTTTAATAGTTGAACACTTAGAAGATGACAATCACCCTGAAATGGTAACAGACATTTTGAAAATGGCAGGCTTTATCTGTATTGACATTGCTGAAACTTTGGGCTGACAAAAGCCCAGCACACAACAAAAGGTTTGCCGCAAGGCTGGCGGACGTGATAACAATCGGCAGTTGTACTAATATCGGATAATATCGGGTTGGTATTTCAATCTTTTTAATGAATATCTGTTCTTCTATAATTTACCAATTTATAAAAAAGGAAAATAGAATCACGCAAAAATATATTCGTAATAGTTTGCCTCCGCTAGCGCCGGCTTGCAACCGGTGCTTTAACCCAACCTTACTAGTTATTCATCACCCCTTCAATCGTTCTTTTTCAACAATCAAAACCCGAAAGCTCTATCTAAATACTAGCGCGCTTTGTAAGCCGTAAACGCGCACAGGTTGAGAATGCAATGGTCTTCTTTTAATCAAATCTAGCTTCTACTCCATCACCAATTCGCCCAAGAACTGGCTTTTCGACTGCTAAGTCAAAAAGTTCCGGCAGAAAAACTGCCGGAGCTTTTTCTACATGGTCATCTCATCCGCGCTGGGGCCATAACTTCCCGGTATCGGAATATTTAATAACCTTAAATAAACGCCCAATTGCGCGCGGTGGTGAATTTGTTGCGCCATACTCATCCTAATGGTTTCGTATTTACTGTCTTCGCTGTAAATTTGCGCGCCGCTTCTTAAAGTCCAAACTTCAGTTAAGCACTCATCATCCGCTTGGCGCAATGCCGATAGTGATTTCTCTAAACATTTATCAAAAAACTTCACCAAATCCAGAGTGGTGTTTACCTCGTCAATCTGGTGCGTATTGTTCTCAAAATCCAATTCGGTGGTGGTCAATATCATTTCTGGCCATGAGGCGATATCTGCCAAATGGGTCGCCAAATTCTTCATCGCCATGCTTTTTTCGTGTGGCTTGTAGTCAAACTTATCGTTGGGTACAATTGAAAGCATTTTGCGTGTAGTGTTGCCTTCAAGCTCTAATTCTTTTGCTAGTAATTTTGATAATTTTTCCATGATTATAAGGTTTTTATCAAAAGAACTGCGCCTTAGTGACAACCCTATGTCAGCGGTAAATTATTTTTTAAAAATTTACCGGCAACAGTTTCATGTAGGCTTCTACCGTTATGTGGTCCTCTATAGAAAAAGGCAAATTCAAAGGCTTTATTTGTTCCATACGCGATACTTTAAAATCCCGATATTCGCCCCGCAAGTGGCACCACGCAATTAAATGCCAGCTAAAAGCATAAAAAATCAATCCAATGGGTTCGGTTCTTCTTTCGCTACGTATTTCATTGGCGTTGGTGTAAGTAAATTGCAATAGGGTTTTATCTAAAATGGCGGTTTGTAGCACAGAAAGATGCTCGTAATCATTAGTAAGTCGGGCCGGAACCTGGAATTTGATGTTGCTGGCCATCAGCTCGATTTTTTCTTTTTGCGAGGGCTTCAACACAGCTTTTACTTTCTGCAATGCCGATTGATATTGGTTTTGGATAGATTTATCGCTAAAGGCATTTAGCAAGTGTTCTACCAAAAGCAGCGCGTTGGCTTCTTCTAAATTGAAACTTACCGGTGGCAAAAAGTATCCTTGTATTAAATGATAACCTCGGTTTGGCGTAAAACAAACCGGTATCCCTTGTTCATTTAATGCTTTTAAATCGCGGTAAACGGTACGAATGCTTATCGAAAACCTTTCGGCAATTTGCTCTGCTGTGCTAAATCTGTTGGACTGCAATAGGGTAGAAATGCCAAAAAGCCGGTCAATCCTGTTCATAAGTATCAAATTCTATAAACAACCCTGCTAATTTAAACCAAGTTTTTGTACGTATGTATGCTTTAAGATACTTTTTACGGCTGTTTCTTTTTATTCCCTTGGCAGAATAATTGCATCTTTGCAAGGTAATTATAAAAATAAATGAAAAAATTTGCCCTCATAGGCGTGCTGTCCGCCAGTATCGTTTTTAGCAGTTGCGATACCTTAAATCAATATTCTGGTGTTATTAACCAAGCCTTAGGCACACCATCCACCACAGAAATGAGCTTAGGCTTAAAGCAGGCACTTGAGTTTGGCACCAATTACAGCAGCGAGCGCTTAGCTGCCAAAGATGGCTTTTTGGGCAACATGGCGGTGAAAATACTTTTTCCGGAGGAAGCCAGAAAGGTAGAAACAGCTTTACGTTCCATTGGTTTAGACAATTTATGCGATAACGTGATTGTGAGCTTAAACCGCGCAGCAGAAGATGCCGCCAAAGAAGCAAAACCCATTTTTGTAAATGCCATTAAACAGATGTCTTTTCAGGATGTGACCAACATTTTGTTAGGGCAAGAAAATGCGGCAACCCTTTATTTCAAAAGAACAACCAGCGTTGCTTTGGCCGATAAATTTAAGCCTGTAATCAGCAGCAGCTTAAGCAAGGTTGGGGCTACCAAATACTGGGGCGATGTAACTTCGCGCTACAACAAACTACCTTTGGTAAAACCAATTAATACCGATTTGGCAGCTTACGTAACAGACAAAGCCATTGACGGAATGTTTGTAGAAATTGCACAGGAAGAGCTAAAAATTAGGCAAAATTTGAGCGCCAGAAGTACTTCCTTATTGCAAAAGGTGTTTGCTTACGCAGATCAGCAAAAAGGCAAATAGCCTTAATCCAATTCTTCCAGATCTTTTTTTACCCGGCGCCGGAGCAGGATTTTCTCTTTTTCTGTTTCTTCGCCGGTTTTTGTTTCCTGCACGTTATCCGTTACGTTTATCAAGTGGTGCTTTTCGCTTTCGCTTTGATGCAAAGCTACCTCCTCTACATGTTGCAAGGCTACATCATAAGGTCCTCTATCGCTCATCAGCTTCACAAAAACGGGCAGGCACTCTAACAAAATAAACAGGAAAGAGATAAATGATATGGCTAAATAGGTGTCAATATCCCGGCTGCCATCCGGATTAAAAGAAAGCTGGCCCAAAGCGTAGTTTCTATCGGCAAAGCCTGCGACATTCGCTAAACTGTCCAGCTGCTGCTCGTTAAAAAGCTTGGTGCTGTTTAGGCCTTCTATATTTTTGCGGGTGTTTATTAAATCGTCGGTCTGCTTTAAGTCGGCACGTACTTGGTCCAGGCGTTCTATCTTTTGGTTTACCACCGCTTCTTTTTGCTTTGCGTAGGTGCCATAGCCTGTAATGCCACTGGTTTGGTTGGTTTTATCGCCAAAAACTTCTTGGTTTAAAATATATCGAGAGCGGTTGATGTCTTTTTCTAAAGAGTCTTTCTCGTTTTTTAGCTCCTGAAATTTTTGAAGCTCCAGACTGTATTTATTGGTAAAAGCCTTATTTAAGGTGTCAATTTTTGCACGTTGTCCGTTTAAATAGCTGCTTTTCAGTTTCTGGCGAATTTCCTTGTCAAAAATCTTCAACTCCAAAGGTCTCGAAATTACAATACCTATCATTATGGCTAACAAAATCCGCGGGGTTGCCTGTAAAATCTGCCGGTTGGTGTCGGCAGTTTTTTTAATACTGGATACAATGTAGCGGTCCATATTAAAAATGGCCAGTCCCCATATTAAACCAAATAAAATGGCAAAAACAATTGCCGCGGGGTTGCCTGCAAATACAAAGTACATGGCATACCCGCCAGATAAACTGGCAAACAAGGCTGTAAAAAAAATGGTGGCGCCAATGCCCACGTATTTATTATGTTCTGTAGGATATTTTTTTAGGGTGCCTACGTGGGCGCCCGAGCAAAACCAAAAAAAATCGGTTATTTTCTTCATCTGATGTTTGAGAAAGAATTAGAATGATATGTTACACACAAACGCAAAAACTGTGCGCGTAATATGAACGCATCATATTTTTATGGTTCTGTGATATCGGCTAGGCGATGTTCTGCTGGGTTGGCTGATGGTTTTCCTAATTTCAGGCTCACATAAAATGTGCTTCCTAATTGGGTTTGGCTGTGTACCCATATTTTACCGCCCTGTTGCTCAATATAGCTTTTGCAAAGTGCTAAACCCAAGCCAGATCCTTTTTCGCGATTGGTGCCAAAAGTATTGCCTTGCGCAATCCCAAATATCTCGGCTTGTTTTTCTTTAGGGATGCCCACACCCTGGTCTTTAACACTTATAATACAGTCGCTTGCCTCCACAACTGCTTTTATTGCTATATCGCTCCCCGGGTGCGAAAATTTAACGGCATTTACGATGAGGTTGCGCATAACCAATTGCAACATATCGGCATCGGCTTTTATCATAATGTCTGGTGCGATATGGCTTGATATATGAATACCCTTATCCATACCGATAGCTCGGGTAATGCTTAACGTTTTGCTTAAACAATCGGCCAGGTTTATATGCTGCAAGTTTACCTGTACGCCGTCCATCTGCGTTTTGGACCAAGTTAAAATGTTGCCCAGCATTTGAATGGCATTATTGGTGCGTTGTTGCAGTTCTTTTTCTAAACGCCTACGGTCTTCCAAACTTAAACTATCGTCGGACAGTAGTTCTAAAAATCCTTGTACAGAAATTAATGGATCTTTTAAATCGTGCGCCACAATAGAAAGAAGTTTGTTTTTGGTTTGGTCGCTTTTGGCAAGCTCCTCGCTTTTAAGTTGCGCCTGCGTGCGCTCTTGATGGTAAGCTTGCCTAATATATATCAACACAAATATGCTAATTACCGCAATGGTAAAGTAAGAATAGCCTATATCAGCCAACCTGCTCTCTGCACTCGGATAGGTATCAGGCAAAGTAACCAGGCCGGTTATTTCCAAAAAGAAAATGCTTAATACAGATACAACGTTAATAGGGATCCAAACCCAATACTGGCGCCAAGGAACCGTAAGTATCGTAAATATCAGCGCAAGCAGATAAATGAGCAAACTAGGCCCTAAACTTCCGGAATTAAAGTAATAATTGATGGGCAAAAAACAATAATAAGCAACCTGTGAAAATACAATCGCAATCTTAGATTTATGCAGCACTCGGGAAAGTGTAAATACGCCCGATATTACCACGAACACAATTGACATAAGCCAAGCTAAAGTGGCATCTATAAGCAAGGCATTAAGCGGAATACTAATAAAAGCTCCTAACAGCAAAATCACACATATACAATGGAAAATCCGTACCTCTAATCTAAAAGTTTGCTTTGGACCGATGAGCGTATTCCAAAAAAATTCAGCGGCTTTTACTGGCATAATATTATTAACCCACTAAGGTTGGGTTTGTATAAAGATATTTCTTTTATGCTTTTTTAAGAAAGGTAGAGTAAAATAAACACGTTTTTAACGCGAATTAGCGAGCGATAAGCAAATGCCACGTGAGCAACATAACTTAGGCTTAGATAATATTTTGCTTAACCTATACCACAATTTTCTTAAATTCAGCCACCTAAACCTAAAAAATATGGTTCCTGTAAAAACCTATGGAAGCGCCGTGTACGGAGTGGAAGCTACCACCATTACCGTGGAAGTTAATATATCATCCGGAAATAAATATTTCATTGTTGGATTGCCAGATAACGCCGTTAAAGAAAGTTTGCTGCGCATAGAAAGTGCCGTAACGTCTAGCGGTTGCCGTATGCCCCGGCAAAAAATTGTGGTGAATTTGGCGCCCGCAGATATCCGAAAGGAAGGTTCTGCTTATGATTTGACCATAGCAACCGGCATTTTAGCCGCATCCGCACAAATCCCTTTTGAAGAACTGGGCCAGTACATTATTATGGGCGAGCTATCTTTAGACGGTGAAGTAAAGCCTATTAAAGGCGGATTACCCATTGCCATACAAGCCAAAAAAGAAAGTTTTAAAGGGTTTATTTTGCCCACGCAAAATGCCCGGGAAGCCGCCATCGTAAACGATATTGAAGTTTACGGCGTAACCCACATTAGCCAAGTGGTTGATTTTTTTGATAAAGGTATAAAGCCACAGCCTACCATTGTGGATACTCGCGATGAATTTTACCATGCAATTAATAATTACGATGCAGATTTTGCGGATGTTAAAGGGCAGGAAAACATTAAACGCTCTTTAGAAATTGCGGCCGCAGGTGGCCACAACGCGATATTGATTGGTCCGCCCGGCGCAGGCAAAACCATGTTAGCCAAACGCCTGCCTACTATTTTACCTCCGCTCAACCTATACGAAGCATTGGAAACCACCAAAATCCACTCGGTAGCTGGCAAGCTTTCCGCGTCTGATGCTTTAATTACCAAACGGCCGTTCCGCTCGCCGCACCATACTGTTTCCGACGTTGCTTTGGTGGGCGGAGGTGGCAACCCGCAACCCGGCGAAATTTCTTTAGCACATAACGGCGTGCTTTTTTTAGATGAACTGCCCGAATTTAAACGTACCGTTTTAGAGGTGATGCGCCAACCCTTAGAGGAACGGCGGGTTACCATCGCCCGTGCCCGCATGTCGGTTGATTACCCGGCAAGTTTTATGTTGGTGGCCGCCATGAACCCCTGCCCTTGCGGATATTACAACCACCCCGAAAAAGAATGTGTTTGCGCCCCCGGCGTGGTACAAAAATATTTGAGCAAGGTAAGCGGCCCTTTACTGGACCGTATTGATTTACACGTTGAAGTGACCCCCGTAAATTTTGATGAGCTGGCCTCTGAAAGAAAGGCCGAACGCAGCGAGGAAATTAGACAAAGGGTGATTGCCGCGCGTTTGCAACAGGAGGAGCGCTTTGCCGCGCAGGAATATGTTTACTGCAATGCCCAAATGAGCCCGCAAATGGTGCGCGAAATTTGTAAGATTGACGATGCCGGCCATCTGTTGTTAAAGAAGGCGATGGAAAAACTTGGTTTATCTGCAAGGGCTTATGATAGGATATTGAAAGTTGCACGCACCATTGCCGATTTAGCTGGGAGTGATGAAATTGGATTGGAACATTTGGCAGAAGCCATCCACTTTAGAAGTTTAGACCGCGAAAATTGGGCGGGCTAACAAAACTTTTTGCGGACTAACATCGTTATTAAATTAAAATTAGTTGAACGATGAGATTTTTCAAGATACTTTCGTTGTCCTTTTGCGTGGTGGCCATGTTGGCCTGCAATAGCAACGGCCAATCGGCAAAGAACAAACAGCAGAAAGACCAAAAATTAGATTTAACGCCACCAAAGGGCAAAGCGGTGGCGGCTTTTGCCGAAGGTTGTTTTTGGTGCAGCGAGCATATTTTTGAAGCCGTAGTTGGCGTTGACGATGCAGTATCGGGCTATGCCGGAGGCCATACCATTAACCCCACCTATGATTTGGTAAATACCGAAACTACCGGCCATGCCGAAACTGTGCTGGTATATTACGATCCAAAGGTGGTAAGTTATGCCGAACTGGTAAAAGTGTTTTTTGCTTCACACGACCCTACCACGCCCAATCAGCAAGGACCGGATAAGGGAAGCTCGTACCGTTCTATCCTTTTTTACCAAAGCCCGGGAGAAAAAGAAATAGCCATGCAGGCCATCAAAGAAATTAGTGCCAGCAACCATTTTGAAAAGCCTTTGGTTACCCAGCTAAAACATCTGGACGCTTTTTATAAAGCCGAAGATTATCACCAGAACTACATCAACAGCGGCAAAAACAGGTTAAACCCCTATGTGCAAAATGTTTCTATCCCGCGGTACCAGAAATTTAAACGCGAGTATAAGGGGAAACTTAAAAAAGGAGCTTAATTGTTTGTTCTTTTCTCTTTCATCTGGCCATTTTTGAACCTCTCGCTAGCTGTTTGGTAGCTGGCGATAGTTTCTTTAGCTAATGCTTGGTTTAGCGTTTTAAGTTCTTTCAGTTGCTGATTTTGTTCCGAAACATTAAACTGTTTTACCTGTTTGCGATCGTTAATCTGGGTAAAAACATTTTGTTTTAAAAGCCCTAAGGTTCTGTAATTTCCTATAAATGCGCGGTCCTTGCTGGCCTGGGTTTGGTTGATGTCTTTGCCATAAAGCGCCGATGTGTAGTTCCAGTGCAGATAACCAAAAAGTGTTGGCATCAGATCAATTTGCGACATTAGCCGCTTTACTTTTATGGGAGCTACTGGCAGGTTAAAAATAATTGCCGGGATATGGTGCTTGTCTATGTTAATTTCCCATTTTCCGGCACTGCTGGCGCAATGATCGGCTACAACTACAAAAACCGTGTTTTTAAACCAAGGTTTTGCGCGTGCCTCTGTAATAAACTTCCCTAAAGCGTAATCTGTGTATTTAACGGCTCCATTTCTATCTCCCTGCGGGAGGTTTATTTTTCCTTTCGGAAACGTAAACGGACGGTGGTTAGAGGTAGTCATCACAAACTGGAAAAAAGGTTTGCCAGTGGCAAAACTGCGGTCTGCATACTTCAGTGATTGCGTGTATAAATCTTCATCGCAAATTCCCCAAGCGTTTTCAAAGCTTACCTCATCATCGGCTATTTGGTAACGGCGCGTGCTTACCTCGTCAGATAAAGGATTGCCACGATCCCTGTCTACAATATCAAATCCTTGGCCACCAAAAAAAGTGTTCATATTGTCAAAATAGCCATCACCACCGTAAATAAAATAGGGCTGATAGCCCTTATGGCGCATAATTGTTGCTATAGAAAATATATGCTCGTTATTTGGCCTGCGTACAATGCTGTTGCCCGGTGTAGGCGGAACGCACAAAGTAAGCGCTTCCATCCCTCTTACCGTTCTGGTGCCGGTGGCATATAAATTTGTAAAGAAAATACTCTTATTCGCCAAACTATCATAGTTGGGGCTAATATCGTCTGTGTTACCAAAAGCCTTTAAAAAGCTTCCACTAAAACTTTCTATAGTTACCAATATGATATTTGGCCTATTTTCTACGCCTCCGCTTGTTATCCTTGATAAATCTTCGGGTTTGGCAGATGCAAAAGATTGATTGTTTTGTAACAGCTGTTGCCGCACTACAGCATAGGCTTCGCGCTCGTTAATTTGTGGATAAAATTTGTCGTAATCGAGCTCGTTTGATCTAAAAGCTGCAAAAAAGGAAAACACGCCGTTTTTACCTACTTCATTTATAACGGTGTTATTATTATAATCGGATTGTTTATTGGTAAGAAGCGATATTAAAACGATACACAGGAGCATCAGCGGCAACGCATTAAGCAATCTTTTACCAAAATTAATTTGGCTATGGAAAGCATAAGTAAAAGCGCGCGATTTTTTTAACAACCAAAAAGTTAAAGCAATGAGGCCCAACAAAACCGCAATAATTAACGGAATTGGGTACGATTGGTTGATATTTGAAACAACTTCATAGGTGTATATTAAATAATCTACCGCAATAAAATTAAAACGCACGCCAAACTCGTCCCAAAACGGAAATTCGGCAATTAAACTGAAATAGATAATAAACAGGTTTAAAGCAAAATAAGCGTAGGTAAACACCCGATCAAAGGCCGAGCCTATTAGCTTCTTGGGGACGATGAGCAGGTACAGATTATACAGAAACAAGAAGCACAACCCCACGGCAATATCGTACGCAAAACCTAAAACAAAAGACTTTATAATTGAAAATCCCTGCCAAGACACGTTTGTCCAAGACCAAATTAAAAAACTAATGCGACTAAGGGTTGATAGCAGCACATAAATTGCCAGAACCGAGTAGAATAGCGCGAATCTGGATCTGAAAATACAATCGGGGATTTTGGTCTGGCGTTTCATTAAACTATGCATTTACCATTTTAGTTGTACGTTTTTTGGTTGCCATTTTTCGGCTAACAAAAATCAACAAAATCAATAAATATTTAAATAAAAAAACATGACAATTCTATTAAAATAATAAAAGTACTTAAATACTTTTATTAGGAAATTGTTTTTACCTTTAGCATATTATTCACCAGCTAAATTTATAGAACAATGGCAAATACAGTAAACAACGTTTTAGACGTAACGCAAATTGAACCGCGTTTAAAACATCCTACCATCTTTGAACGCTTTGATATTTTAAAATCTGGCGAAAGCCTGATTTTGCATAACGACCACGACCCTAAACCGCTTTATTACCAATTGGCCGGTTTGCGGGGCGATATTTTCTCGTGGGAATATTTAGAGCAAGGACCAGATTTATTTAGGATAAAAATTACAAAAAACTAAACGCTATGGAAACAGCAACAGAAAACATTTTAAACGTTACGCTTTTAGAGCCTAAACTGAAGCATCCAACTATTTTCCAGCGCTATGACGAGCTGGAAGAAGGCGAAAGCTTAATCATCCATAACGACCATGACCCCAAACCGCTTTACTACCAATTTTTGGGCGAGCGGGGAAATGTTTTTACTTGGGAGTATTTGGAAGAAGGCCCAGAGTGGTGGAAAGTAAAAATCCGCAAACGCATTACCGGCGAAGAGGAAGAAACCTTGGGCGAGCTGGCCGTAAAAGATTTACGCAAAGCAGAAATTTTTAAAAAATACGGCCTTGATTTTTGCTGTGGCGGTAAAAAAACAGTGAAAGAAGCTTGCGCCGAAAAAGGCCTGGATGTGACCAAAGTAGAGCAAGAGCTGCAACAAGCAGATAAAGCACCGGTAACGCGTGGCGTGCCTTATGACGATTGGTCTTTAGACTTTTTAGCTGATTATATTGTAAACACGCACCACAGCTACGTTAAAAAGAATTTGCCAGATTTATCTACTTTCTCGCGCAAGATTATGGAAGTACATGGCCACCGCCACCCCGAGCTGATTGAGGTGAATGATTTGGTGCAAGCCATGGCAAAAGAGCTTTCGCAACATTTGGTAGAAGAAGAGGAAGTGCTTTTTCCATACATCAAACAGCTGGTAAAAGGTGAGGCTAAGGCTGATAAAGCTTTGAACATTGCCGAATTGGAGCAAGAGCATGACGATATTGGACGGATATTGGACAAATTACGCGTGCTTACCAACAACTATACTTTACCAAAAGACGCTTGCGCCAGTTACACGCTTATCTTTAAGTTGTTGCAAGAGTTTGAAGACGATTTGCACCTGCACATTCACCTGGAGAATAATATTTTGTTCCCCAAAGCGCAAAAATTGCAAGCAACTGAGGCATAGCCCAAAGTACGCATTCTTTTTTGTTTTGTAAATTAGCGAGGCTGTTTGGCTTTGATTTTTTGAGCCCAAACAGCCTTTCATCAAAATACCATGGAAAAAATTGATGTGAACTCAAAAATCGGGAAAATCATAAAAGCTCATCCCGATGCGCTGGAAGCTTTGGTTTCTATTGACCCTAAGCTAGAAAAACTGCGCAACCCAATTTTGCGGAAAATACTAGCCAGCAGAACCAGCATCGCCATGGCATCTAAAATGATTGGCAAACCGGCCGAACATTTTTTTGCAAAGCTGGCGCCTTTAGGCTTTCAGATTGACAGGGACGCAACTGCCGCGTCTACAGAAAAAATTGAACGTCCGCCTTTTATGGATAAGTTAACGGAAGCTCATACGAAAACCTTAGATGTGCGGCCTTTGCTAGAATCGGGCAAGGACCCGCTAAAACAAATATTAGCGCAAGTAAAAGAGCTTCCAACAGGTCATACGCTCAAAATTGTAAATACTTTTGAGCCTGTTCCGTTGATAAAAATGCTGAGTGCAAAAGGCTTCGAGGTTTTTGTGGATACGCAAAGTACCGATTTAATAGAAACCTATTTTTATAAAGCCAAACCCGATAGCGAAACAGAAGAAGCGCCACCAACCAGGGATCGAAACGGCTGGGGTTTATTGTTGAGCCGTTTTAAAAACAACTTGGTGACTATTGATGTGAGCAATTTAGAAATGCCCCAGCCCATGCACACCATTTTAGGCGAACTGCAAAATTTACCAACAGAAAAAGCGTTGTTTGTGCATCACAAACGCATACCTGTTTTTTTATTGCCCGAACTTGCCCAGCAAGGTTTTGAGTACCGCATTAATGAAGTTGCAGACGGAAAAGTAGAATTGTTAATTTATAAAGATTAAAGAATGTTTGCGCCCGGTCCAAATAGCCCTATCAAAAACACCGACTACCGCGTGGTGTTGCCGTTTTATGCTTATGCGGCTTTGTCTTTTTTGCTGGCCACAATAATTATTTCAACAGATGTAGGCGCATTTACGCAATCCCATTTTAATGCAAAGGCGCTGGCTGTTACGCACACCATGGCGCTGGGTTGGGGCACTATGATGATTTTGGGCGCCAGTCACCAGCTTTTTCCGGTGCTGATAGAAGGGAAATTGTACAGCAACTTTCTGGCGCATAGCTCCTTTATTTTGGGCGCTTTAAGCATCCCGCTTCTGATTTACGGCTTTTACACTTTTAACTTCGGTGTTTTGGCACAAACTGGTGCGGTAGGCATAAACTTGGCGGTAATTGCTTACTTGCTTAACCTGTCGCTAAGCATAAAAGACAGTAAAAGCCGAAATGTACACGCCGTGTCTGCTTTTACGGCGGTAATTTGGTTGCTTTTTACCACGCTTATCGGCTTATTGCTGCTCTTCAACTTTCAACACCCGTTTTTGCCAGAGGCCTCTGTGCATTACCTCTCTTTGCACGCTCATATGGGCATAATAGGATGGTTTTTATTAATGGTAGTAGGCGTTGGCGCGCGTTTAATTCCCATGTTTTTAATCTCAAAATATGAAAATAAAAAAACTTTGTGGTGGGTTTACGGCTTAATTAACGCAGGCTTAACTTTATACATCTACGTTTTTTTTACGGATAACCACGCCATTTTAAGTTTGGCTCCGATAGCTTTAATTGCGATAGCCTTAGCGCTTTTCGCGAGTTTTATTTACAAAGCTTATCAAAAGAGGATACGCAAAAGTGTGGACGAGCAAGTGAAAACATCTCTCCTTTCTGTGGGAATGCTGTCCATTCCCTTAGTGGTAATTTTGGCGTTTGTAATTTTAATGGCTAACTGGGGGCATCGGCAGTTTTTAACTTTATACGGCTTTAGCATTTTTTTTGGTTGGATTAGTGCAATCATCATTGGGATGACGTTTAAAACGCTGCCATTTATTGTGTGGAACAAAGTTTACCATAAAATTGCCGGTTTGGGCAAAACGCCCAACCCAAAAGATTTGTTCAAAAGCAATTTGTTTATGGGCAATATCATTGCTTATGTGTTGGGCTTCATGATTTTTTGCGCCGGCATATTATTAACTGATACCGTTTTATTAAATATTGGTGCAACTTTATTACTGATAAATGCAGTTTTGTATAACGCAAACGTATTTTTTATCCTTTTTCATCAAGCTAAACTAAAATGAACGTAGCAACCAACAACGAGCTTAAAAGCACCATCGCGCTAACAGGTTTATACCATGTTATGGATCCAGAAATAGGTTTAAATATTGTGGATTTAGGCTTGGTTTATGAAATCCGTTTTAACGAGCCTTTTAAAGAAATAACTGTGGTAATGACATTGACTACGCAGTTTTGCCCCATGGGCGAGTCTATCGTAGACGCTACCAAACAAGCCATGCAACAGAGCTTTCCGGATTATAGCACAGAAGTTGAGCTGGTTTTTGAACCTGCTTGGAGTCCGGATAAAATTTCTGAAGAGGGCAACAAATATTTAAACGGCTAGTATATGCTAAGCAACACTTGCAAAACTGCGATAAAAGCGGTAATTTATCTGGCATCTAAAGCGGACCGGGCCGAGAAGGCCGGCGTAAAAGAAGTGGCCCAAAGTATTGGCGCAAGCGAACACACCGTTAGCAAAATTTTGCAAAACTTGGTGAAACAGCAAATCATCAACAGCATAAAAGGGCCAACAGGTGGTTTTTACATTACTGAAGCACAGCGCGAGCTTCCGATCATTAATATTGTAAACACCATTGATGGGCGCGAAGTGTTTACTTCTTGCGGCTTGGGTTTAAAGCAATGTTCATCAACCCATCCGTGCCCTATACACCACCAATACAAAGTTGGGAGAGAGATTATAGAAACCATCTTTACCCAAAACAGTATTAACGTGCTGTGCCAACCGGTAGAAAATGGCTTGGCGCATTTAATTGGCTAAAAGCCAGTTATCGCAAAGCCACGCTAAGCTATCGGAAACCGAAAAACAGCTTTTGCTCCCCAAAAAAGCAAAAGTTTATATCATATCTTATCTAAAATAAAGTAAAATGGAAAAACCACTTTATCCAGAAATTAACCGCGAACTTTTATCTAAACAGGGCGAGCTGGCCCCAGAAAATTTGGAGGCTTGGCGCAATTTCAGCAAAACCGTTTTCAAAGCTGGCGCATTATCAGAAGAAACTAAGCAACTGATTGCCATCGCGGTAGCACATGTAACGCAATGTCCTTACTGCATAAGGGCGCATACCAAACAAGCTATGCGTAAAGGTGTTAGCAAAGCAGAAATTATGGAAGCCATTTGGGTAGCATCAGAAATGCGGGCAGGCGCCGCTTATGCACACGCCAGCATTGCCATGGACGAGATGGAAAATTTTGAGCATTAATTTGTATTAGCACGCTGTTTGTGTTTTGCTAAATAAAAATTAAAATGGAGAGCCAAAAGCCACAAACAATATGGACCATAGGTCACTCTACGCAAAGCGCAGAAGATTTTTTAGCAATATTACAGCAGTACCAAATTGAATTACTGGTTGACGTTAGGCGCTACCCAGGTTCACGAAAATTCCCGCAGTTTAACAGCCAAACCTTGCAAGGTTTGTTAGCCATTAACGGAATTAACTATTTCCATTTAAAAAGCTTAGGAGGCAGGCGCCGCCCCAATCCCGAATCAAAAAATACGGCATGGCGCCATCCGGCTTTTAGGGCTTATGCCGATTTTATGGAAACCGATGAATTTAAACAGGGCATAAAAAAGCTGGAAGTACTGGGGCAATCGCAACGTGCAGTAATTATGTGCTCGGAAGTACTTTGGTGGCGTTGCCATCGTTCTTTAATTGCCGACTATTTAAAGGCCGAGGGTTGGCGCGTGATGCACATCTTGTCGAAAGAAAAAGCAAACGAACATCCATATACACAGCCTGCTAAAATTGTTGATGGTAGGCTTACTTATCATCCCTAAAAATAAAAACATCATGAAAGCACAACAGAGTTACGATACCGTAAGTGAGGCAATAAGCCAACTGGCGCGTAAAGGTTATACCACAGATTTTGAGCTGCTAAGAGGCAAAGAATGCTTGGTTTGTAAACACAGCGTGCAGCAGCTTTCGCCGGATGAATTTGTGATTGATGAAACTCACCGTTTTGAGGGTGAAACAGACCCCGGAGATGAGATGATTTTGTATGCCATCTCCTCAAAAAAACACGGTTTAAAAGGGATTTTATTAAATGCCTATGGCACTTATGCCGATAGAGAAATTTACGAGATAGTAGCGCGTTTGGAAAAAAACACCAAAGAGAAACCGTTAAAACGCAGTGAAAAATTAAAACCGCTGAGCAGAGAGCACCACCACGCGCTGTTACTCTGTTGGAAAATTAAGACCGGTTTTGCTAAAAACATAGCTCCCGAACGCATTAAAGCTTACGCCGATTGGTTTTTTGAAAATCACTTAAAGCCACATTTTGCGATAGAAGAACGTTACTTATTTAGCGTGCTAGGCGATGAAAATGACCTAGTGAAACGCGCTAAACGTGAGCACCAACAAATAATTGAACTGTTTACCTCTGAGGGTGATATAGCGGCACGTTTGCACGATATTAAGGAATTACTAGAACAGCACATTCGCTTTGAAGAGCGTGTTTTGTTTAACGAGATTCAAAAACAGGCCACAGAACAGCAACTGGACGATATTGAAAAATACCACCACGAAGAAAAGTTTATCGACAACTTAGACGATCCGTTTTGGGAGTAAGTAAACGCGTTTAATCCGTTTGAAGATGTTTCAATAAACGTATAATCTGTTTTTACCTCTTATGTTAAGCGGTATATTACTGCTTCCCAAGGACGTAAGTTATGGTCTTTTTGAGGGTTAGGATAATTGCCTTGTACAACCTGGGCGCTGGCTAGGTCAACATTTGTGTTAAAGCTTGCATCTTTGTCGCTAAAATTCAGTGCTATCAAAAATTTGCCGTCTTCATTGCTGCGGGCGTAACTGTACACCTGCGGATTTGCAGGGTCTAGCAGTTGATAGTCGCCATAAATTAAGGTCGGATATGTTTTGCG
The DNA here is from genome assembly GCF_003609575.1 of Pelobium manganitolerans. GTDB lineage: Bacteria > Bacteroidota > Bacteroidia > Sphingobacteriales > Sphingobacteriaceae > Pseudopedobacter > Pseudopedobacter manganitolerans. The sequence goes on from NZ_MBTA01000001.1 coordinate 21,804, forward strand.
CAACTGGATCAGTTGGCGCACGTAATTTAAAATGCTATTCGGATCATCTTCCTGCTCTGCGGCGTTGATCTTCACATAATTGGGGTTCACTTTTAACCAAGGGTCAGCTTGGCTAAAGCCAGCATTTGCAGCATTATCCCACTGAAAGGGCGTGCGTCCATTATCGCGGGCCGTTTGTTGCTGAGCACGCATAAAACGTTCAACATCTCCGCCCGTTTGTAGCAAATATTGGTGCATGTTTAAGGTTTCGATGTCGCGGTAGTCGTTAATATCGTCAAATTTAATGTTGCTCATCCCCAGCTCGTCGCCATAATAAATAAAAGGAGTTGCCCGCATGGTGAGCAAAAAGGTATGTAATAGTTTAGAGGACCGCTCTCGAAATTCGTCGTTATCATTTCCCCAACGGCTTAGCATCCGAGGCTGGTCGTGGTTGCCCAGGTAAATGGTACCCCAGCCCTTTTCAAACGCCTTATCCCATTTACTGTAAACCTGTTTAAACTGCAATAAACTGTAACCGGCGGGGTCGGGTTCTTTAAAGCCATCGGGCGTGTAGCCAATGCTCATGCCTTCAAAATGGTAAAGCATATCCAATTCTTGCCGTTGTGGGTCAATAAAAAGTTCCACATCCTCGGGTTTAACACCAACGCCCTCGGCTATGCTCACGCAGTTATACTGGCTTAAAACCTCGCGGTTCATCTCTTGCAAATACTGATGCAAGTGGGGACCCTTTGCGTAAAAATCGCCAAAATTGCCGTTGTACTTGTCTGGGATAGGTGGAAAACTGGTGTCTTTTGAAATAAAAGGCACTACATCCATCCTAAAACCATCCACGCCTTTATCAAACCAAAAGCGTAAAATATCGTAAATCTCTTTGCGTAATGCCGGATTTTCCCAATTTAAATCGGGTTGCTTTTTAGAGAAGTAATGAAGGTAATAGGCGTTTGTTTGCTGGTCATAAGCCCAAGCATCACGGTTTACATCAAAATAGCTTTCGCGATGGTTGGGTTTCCCATTTTCTGCGGGCCACCAATGGTAATAATCTCGGTAAGGGTTATCGCGGTCTTTTCTGGACTCCTGAAACCAAAAGTGCTCATCACTACTATGGTTGGGCACTAAATCTAAAATCAGCTTTAGCTTTCGCAGATGCATTTGGTGCAATAGCTCGTCAAAATCTGCCATTGTCCCAAAATCCGCCATGATATCGCGGTAATCGGAAATATCGTAACCATTATCGTCATTAGGCGAGGTAAAGATTGGGTTTAACCAAATTGCATCTACGCCCAAACGCGCCACATAATCCAATTTTGAGATGATGCCTCGCAAATCGCCAATGCCGTCGCCGTTGCTGTCTTTAAAGCTGCGGGGATAAATTTGATAGATGACTGATTCTTTCCACCAAGTGCTTTTCATAAGGTTTTTGTAATAGAGCAATAAAATTGATGCCGGAAAAAAACCGCCTTACAGCGGTTAATATTTTAAAGCGACTCCAGAAAGCTTATGAGCTGTTTACGCTCTTTTGCGGGTAATTGCAGGATTTTGTTTTTTGAAGTTTCGGCTTCGCCGCCATGCCATAAAACGGCTTCCATCAAACTTCTTGCACGCCCGTCATGTAAAAAATTGGTGTGGCCGTTTACTTTCTGGGTTAAACCAATACCCCAAAGTGATTGCGTTCGCCACTCTTTTCCGCTAGCTTTAAAGTCGGGCCTGTTGTCTGCTAGGCCTTCGCCCATATCGTGCAATAACAAATCGGTATAAGGATGAATAGTTTGATTACTAATCTGAGGGAAAGCAACATTAACGGCGGTTCTAAATGTTTCTATATGGCATTTGTTACAGCCAAGCTCTATAAATAGAGCTTTTCCGGCGCGTACATCGGGGTTATTTACATTTCTGCGAGCTGGCACACCCAGCGTACGTACGTAAAAATCATTGCTATAAAGCAAGCTGTCAGACAACTCATAACTGCCATCAAAACTTCCTTTAAACTGAGTTTGCCCTTCGCTGCTTTCTCTTTGGAACAAAAGATTTGTAATTCCCATATCGCCATTATATGCCGCGGCTACCTGCTGTAAAATACTGGGCTGGTTGGCTTTCCAGCCAAAGCGCCCCATAACATGCTTTTTTTTCAAAACATCCCACACAATATTTGGTTTACCGCTAATGCCGTCGCCGTTTTTATCATCTGGATCTGCGTTTTTAAGCAGATCTGCGTCGCTAATTGCTTCTAACAAGCCTAAACCAAAAACCGGAGCCGCAACGCGTGGCGATAATAGAAAGTTGGCCGGCAACGTGGTGTAAGCATTTTTAACAGTGTATTTGGGCGTGCGCAACTCGTAGGTGTTGCCGTCTGCAAAATTGTAGGTGCTGTAACTGTATGAAACGTCCACGTCTGCTTCTCTGGTAACACCTAAAACAGCCCGCGTTTGCAACTGATCTCCAAAATTAGGTATCGGTAGCGGGTTGCCAACCTCTCCTTCTCCGGGTAAGCTGATCCTGAAGAGCATGTTTGCGGCGCTCTCGCCCAAACCGGGTATTTTACCCCTCCCATCAGAAACATGGCATGATGAACAGGAAACGTTGTTTAACAAAGGTCCCAAACCCGGGTTTAATGGTGCCGGGGCGGTAACAAAGGTGGCTTCAAATTGCGCATCACCAATTTCATGCACACGCTGCAAAGCAGTAGGCATATTGTTAAACATATGCCCAAAAGCACCGTTGCCTTGGTCAAACATGGTTTGCATACCGCCGCTTAGCCATTCGTCGTCCGGATGGTCAAAATCCTCATTATATTTGCTGCACGCAAACTGGAACAAGGCTAAAACTCCGACAATAAAAAGAGAAAATTTAGTTGTCCGCTTCAATTTTATTTAGTGTATTTAAGCACAAAATTTCGCAATTTCCCGTCAAGCAGCTCTGCCAGCTCATCTATTTTATCGATTGCGTTTTGCACCTTAGTGTGGTCTGTAGTAATAGCTTCGCCAAAGGGTTTTGTACCAAAAGCTTCTAATGCAGCTAATGCGGCAGCATGTTTGGCTTTTATTTCTCCGTCTAAAGACAGGTTATATTGGCGCACCAAATCTTCTAAACCTTTGCCGTCTTTAGCAAACTTGCCCTGATAAATTAACATGATGCCTTTTATGTTGTTTTGGAAATCGGTGAAAGAGTTTTTGGCAAAGGGGCTTTCTTCTTTACTTGGATCTGCAGCATCAAAAGGTTCTTTTATTTTAGCATCGGCAACTTCGCCGCATATACCCGCCATGGCATCTACAACTTGTTGAAAGGCTTCCTGTTTGGTGCTAAATTCTGTAGAACCAGCACCGGCGGTTTTAAACTGAACATTGTAACCGTTTAGCCAAGTGTCTTTAACCTCTTTGGTAAGTTTAATAAGGTTTTGAGTTAACGCTTTCAGGTACTCTTTCTCGCGCACTGTAAAATCAGTAGCTTCTTTATTTCCGTTTTTACCCCACAGAAGGTATTCTATCGGGTGAAATCCTTTCAATTCATCCTCTAAGGCATCTACGTAAGTGTCATTCAAGACATCTTGACCTGTAAGAATAGCATCTAACTGGTTAAAATCAACCGGCCAGGTATCTATTCTCGGGTCTATATTGTTTGCTTCTACAGGGCCAAAAAGCCAGCTTTCTGTTTGTTCCCATGTGGACCTCATCGCTTTCCACTTTTTGCGTGCATCTTCTAAATTAGCGTCGTTAGTGGTAACAACTAGGGTGTTTACCGATGTTTGCAGTTCGCCAGCTTTAGCATCCATATCTATATAAGATGCAGTGCATACATTATCGCCAATATTTGCCAATATTTCTGATTGGAGAACTTCTGGGTCTACATCATTATCGTTATCTTTTTTACAGGCCGTAAAAGCTACCGCTGTTACGATTAATAAGCCGAAGATATTTTTGTTAACTGTTTTCATATTAAGTATTGAGATTGATTATAATTTGTGTGTCTGTTTGTTTTAGGGGAAATTTTTTAAGTGGTTTAAGTGCAGGCTCTTTTAATACATGGCCGTAGAGATCAAAAACACTTCCGTGCTGATTACAGTATATTTTGTCTTTGGTGGGCGTTAAGTTGAAACCCTCGTGGGTACACATTAAATCTAACGCTTCAAAAATGCCATCTGGGTGCTTCACTAACAGAATATCATTATCCAATATTGAATTGCGCAAAACCATAACATGCGTTTTTTGTGCTTCAAATTCTTTTAAGGAGATAAACAGTTGCCGGCCATTTTTTTCTACGTTAAAAATTGGCAAGGCTGTACCGCAAGAAGCTAAAAAACTACTTGAAACGGCTACGCCTAAACAGGCCAAACAGCTGCTTTTTAAAAATTCTCTTCGGTTTGCCATTATCAAAAATTATAAGATACGCCTAAGTTAACAAGGCCATTATTTTTGAAATAAGGCACCTGTTGTGGAAATGGCGTTACAACCAAAGCCTGGTTAAAATCACCGGTGATACGCCGTACATAATCTGCTTTTATAGCAACGCCACGGATAGGTTTGTAGGTTAAGCCTCCGATGATGTAATTTTTACGATTGGCTTCGTTAGCAATTCCATTAAAAGGAACTTCCGCATCCAAATCAAAAAACTCATAGCGCCCAAAAACAATTAACGCTTTTTCATTATTAAACTTGGAGTAAAGCAAATTATAACCTAACTCTCCATAAGCGCCGTACATGGTCTCGGGGGTGTTATTAGCAAAAGCACGGTTAATGTCGGACGCATTAGACACGTGTACAATTGCTGCAATTGCGCGCGCATTAAACCCTTTATTGCTGTATTGGATATTAAACTCTCCTAACTTAACCGGGTTTGAAAAAACGCCCGAATTAAGCTGTAAGCTGTCTGCAACGCGCTTTTCTAAGGCTGTAGAACCGCCGTAATATGCGGAAGCTTGTAAACGGAAATCTCCGATATAATACAAAAGCGCGGCGGTAAGGCCTAAATTAGTTCCGGCTTGTGCCTGCCCTAACTGCCTGCCACCACGTAAACCGCCGTTGCTGCTAAACCCAGCCGAGTTTAATCCGTTAGTTAGCGATGCGCTATAATTTAGCCCGGGAATGTTTCTGAAGCTTCCGTAAACTCCAACGCCTACCTCGCGCCAGGTAGAGGGAATAAGTTGTTCTTCTAAATACGGTCTGTTTACACCGTTGAAGGTTGAGGGGAGGTGGTTTTCGTTGATAAAGCCTAAACGCGGAATAAATAGGCCTGCTACAATGTAAGTAGAGGGGTTAAAATCAAACTTGAGGAATGCTTGTTCCATTGCTAAACCTCCTTTGCCGGCAATACCTTCGTCCGAGATTCCACCAGAAACAAAAGCATCTTCAATTTCAACCTCGCTAAAGAGAGAGATTTTTTTATTAAAACGATGGCCTATAAATAATACAACACGGTCTAATTTTGTTTCAGCGCTTTTTCGTTTGGTATCTAAACGATAACTGGCTTCGCCATATCCAGAAATTACAGTACTTTGGTTGCGACTGATTAAGCCGGTAGCTAAAGAATCTTCGGCGGTAAATACTTGCGAATAAACAGTATTAGCCGTTAAGAGGGAAAGAAGGGCTAATAAGAATGCTTTTGAGCGGAACATTGTAAGAATTTTGCGCCAAATCTAAAGATTTTATTTTGAATCAGTCTAAATCATTTTATATATGATAGCTGTATATTGAATATTTCTCAAATTTCAACAATATTAAGCATATGTTTAAATGCGTATTTAGCCCTCGGTCTAAAATTTGGTGGCACACTGTTTTGATTCTTGCTTGCTGTATTTCAGTATCGGAAACCAATGCTCAAACAAAAGTTTTGGTCTTTAGTAAAACCAACGGTTTCCGCCATGCTTCTATTGACGACGGCAAAAAGATGTTCGAAAAGCTGGAAAAAGAGAACAATTGGAAATTAACTTTTTCGGAAGATTCTCTGCTGTTTAACCATAAAAGCCTACGGAATTTTGATGTGCTGGTTTTTTTAAGCACTACCGGAAATATTTTTGGCGAAACGCAGAAAAAGGCATTGCAAAAATACATTCACAAAGGTGGCGGTTTTGTAGGCATACACGCTGCAACAGATACCGAGATGGAATGGCAATGGTATGTGGATATGGTGGGCGCGGCGTTTAAAAGTCACCCGAAACAACAAACTGCCACCATAAACATCTTAAACCGAAGTTTTAAACCTATGCAACACTTTGGCGCCACTTGGCAACACTTTGATGAATGGTACAACTTCCGCGCACCGGTAAATCCAAACTGTATCGTGTTGGCCACGGTTGACGAGTCATCTTACCAAGGCGGCACCATGGGCGCACACCATCCGGTAACGTGGTACCAACACTTTGAAGGCGGGAAAATTTTTACGACTGCTTTAGGGCATACCAGTGCTTGTTACACAGATGCCGATTTTGTAAAGATGATTAAAGAAGCGGTGGTTTGGGCAGGGGGAAGATGAAGGGGGAAACTTAGCTTCCAAGCTTCCCCTTTCACTTCAATGGTAATTACTTACCTACCCGTATCATAACTCAATCCCATATTCTGGAACATAAATGCCCATTTATCAGCTTGTTCTTCAATAACTTTGGTGGTAGATTTTCCGGCGCCGTGCCCTGCATTGGTATCAATACGGATTAAAACCGGCGCATTGCCTTTATGGTACTCTTGCAAACGCGCAGCGAATTTGAACGAGTGCGCCGGCACTACTCTATCATCATGATCTGCCGTGGTAACCATTGTTGCCGGATAGCTTGTGCCTTCTTTTAACGCGCTGTACGGCGAATATTTATATAAATACTCAAACATTTCTTTAGAGTCTTCTGCCGTGCCATAATCATAAGCCCATCCCGCCCCAGCGGTAAACTTATTGTAACGCAGCATATCCAAAACGCCAACAGCAGGGAAAGCTACTTTGAACAAATCCGGCCGTTGCGTCATACATGCGCCCACCAACAAACCGCCGTTAGAACCTCCGGCAATTGCCAAATAATCTTTAGAAGTGTATTTGTCTTTCACCAAAAATTCGGCAGCAGCAATAAAATCGTCAAATACATTTTGCTTGTTGAGTTTAATGCCCGCGTTATGCCATTTGTCGCCATACTCGCCCCCGCCGCGCAAATTGGCAACGGCAAAAACGCCTCCTTGCTCTAACAATAAGATATTGGACGTGCTAAAACTTGGCGTTAGGCTAATGTTGAAACCGCCATATCCGTATAAAAGTGTTGGGTTTTTACCATTAAGTTCGATGCCTTTTTTATACGTGATAATCATCGGGATTTTTGTCCCATCCTTAGACGCGTAAAACACCTGTTTTGATTCGTATTTGGTTGGATCAAATTTTACCCCCGACTTTTTGTAAATCTCGGATTGCCCGCTGGCGATATCGTACTTGAATACCGTTGGCGGGTACACGTAAGAAGTAAAAGTGAAATACAAGTCTTTGTCCTGGGCTTTTCCAGAAAAACCCGATGCCGTACCGATGCCCGGCAAGGCAATTTCGCGTTCTTTTTTACCGTCTAAATCGTACTGCACAACGTATGAAGTAGCGTCTTTTAGGTAGCTAGCGAAGATTTTACCGCCGGCTGTAGAAGCTGTCATTACGTTTTCGATTTCTGCAATTACGTTTTTCCAGTTGGCTTGCGCCGGATTTTTTGCATCTACCTCTACCAAGCGGTAATTTGGAGCCTGGTAATTGGTGAAAATATAAAGTTTAGATCCTTTGCTGGTTAATACGTCTTGCTCGGTATCAAAACCGCCAACCACTTTTATAATGGCGCTGTTGGGCTGGCTCAAATCCTTAATATACAACTCGTTGCCTGTAGTGGCATTAGCTGCTGTAACTACCAGGTAACGCTGATCTTCTGTTACATGTGCGCCAATGTACCTGCGTTTGGTTTGGTTGCCGCCAAAAATCAGCTGGTCTTCGGTTTGTGGGGTGCCCAATCTGTGATAATATAATTTATGGTATTGGGTTAAACCCGATAGTTGGGAGCCTTCTGTAGGTTTATCGTAGCTAGAATAGTAAAAGCCTTCGTTGCCTTTCCAAGCTAAGCCCGAGAATTTCACATCTTTTAATGTATCGGCGGTTAAGCTCTTGTCGGCGGTTTTGATTACCAGCACCGTGCGCCAGTCCGATCCGCCTTCTGATAATTGATAAGCCGCTAAATTGCCGTCTTTAGAGAATTCTATATCCGCCAAAAAGGTAGTGCCATCTTCAGAAAATTTATTCGGGTCTAAAAAAACTTCCGCTCCGCCATCGCCTTTTTGCCTGTACAAAACGGCTTGGTTCTGCAAACCATCGTTCTTATAAAAGTAAGTGTAAGCGCCTTCTTTAAAAGGTGCCGAAAATTTCTCGTAATTCCACAGTTCTGTTAAGCGTTTTTTCATCGCATCCCGATAAGGGATTTGCGCTAAATAATCTTGCGTTACCTTGTTTTGCGCGCTTACCCATGCTTTGGTAGCATCAGAGGTATCATTCTCTAACCAGCGGTACGGGTCGGCAACTTTTGTCCCAAAATAGTCGTCGGTTACGTTTCCTTTTTCTGATTTTGGATAAGATAATAGCTTGATAGAATCTGCCGGGGCAATGATATGGTCTGACATTTTTTGTGTGTTATTATTGCAAGCAACCACAGTTGCGAGGATTAAAGATAGGCCGGAAAAGCTTTTTGCGTTCATAAAACCGTCTCGATAAATTTAGTGTGAAACATAAAACTAATAAACGCTAGGCATAATTTTAATTTATAGCTTAAAAATTACCTTTATAAGCGTTAAAACCTGCGTTAACTTTTGCAATGCCGTTCAATGTGTATATTTGTTTTAATGGCTAACATCATCAACATCGCTTAAAGCATAAATGGAAAACAATACCATCAAAATTGCCGTTGTAGGGCCAGAAAGTACCGGAAAATCTACCATAGCCAGCGCCTTAGCACAGCATTTTAATACCCTGTGGGTGCCAGAATATTCAAGGTTTTATTGCGAAAACTTAAACAGAGCATATACCCTGCAAGACGAGCTAAACATGTTTTACGGGCAATTGGCACTTGAAAAAGCCGTAAGCAGCATAAATAAAGACCCTTTGCTTTTTTGCGACACCACAATTTTGACCGTTAAAATATGGAGCGATGAGCTTTTTGGCCACACACCCCCAGAAGTGCTAAACCGCATCAAAACTTTACATTACGATTTTTACATCCTGTTAAAAAACGATTTGCCTTGGCAGGATGATCCTCTGCGCGATTTTAAAGGTCGTGGCGATTATTTTATGGAAGTGTGGCGCAAAGAATTGCAAGCTTTAAATGCCCAGTTCGCAGAAGTGGGCGGCACAACAAGCAGGCTCGCGAATGCCATCGCGGCGGCAGAACAATTTTTAGATAAATCTTCAAACACAATCATCATATGAACAAAAATTATATCGGCTCGCTATTGCTGGCGCTGTTTTTTGTGATTTCTTGCAGTCCAAAAATCCAGCAACAAGCGCAGCAAAACAGTACGCCTATCCCGGCAGACAGCAACGTAATCATCGGCAAATTGCCAAATGGCCTAACCTATTACATCCGCAAAAATGCGGAACCAAAAAAACGCGCCGAGCTGTATCTGGTAAATAAAGTGGGTTCTATTTTAGAGAATGACGACCAACAAGGCTTGGCCCATTTTACAGAGCACATGGCATTTAACGGAACGCGCGATTTCCCGAAGAACGAACTGATTAGCTACCTGCAAAAAGCCGGAGTGCGTTTTGGTGCCGATTTGAATGCTTACACCGGCTTTAACCAAACGGTTTATCAGCTACCGGTACCTACAGACAGTACTGCTGTTTTTGAGAAAGCTTTTGATATTTTGGCTAACTGGGCGGGTCATGTAAGTTTTGATGACAAAGAAATTGATCAAGAGCGGGGCGTAATTGTTGAGGAAGACCGCCAGCGTGGCAAAAATGCGCAAGAGCGCATGACAAAACAGTTACTGCCGGTTCTCTTGGCAAACTCGCGCTACGCCGAACGCCTACCTATTGGCAAATTGGATATTTTGCACAACTTCAAATACGAAACCATTAAACAGTTTTACAAAGATTGGTACCGCCCAGATTTGCAGGCGGTAATTGCCGTTGGCGATTTTGATGTGGCTAAGGTAGAGGCTCTTATTAAAGAAAATTTTGGTGATCTTCAGAATCCGGAAAACGAAAGAAAACGTGAAGAATATCTGATCCCGGATAACCAAGAACCATTGGTGAAAATTGTTACTGACCCCGAGTTTCCTTATAATATTGCCACCGTAATTTACAAACACCCAGAGGTAGTAGAAAAAAATGAATCGGATTTAATCCGAAAAATCAAAACATCGCTTATCAACAGTATGCTTAGCGATAGGCTTACGGAAATAGTGCAAAAAGGAAATGCACCTTTTGTGTTTGCGCAAAGCAATTATGGCGCTTTCCAAGGTGGCTTGGTAAATTTAGATGCTTTTAATAGCGCCGTAGTAACCAAAGATGCACAAGGTTTAGAGGCCGGCGTAAAAGCAGTTATCGCAGAAAATGAGCGCATGAAGAAATTTGGCTTTACAGAAACAGAACTGCAACGCGCAAAAACCAACCTGCAAACCGCTATAAACAAACAGTTTAAAGAAAAAGACAAAACTAAATCTGCCGTATACGTGCAACAATATTTAGATCACTTTTTAAAAGGGCAAGCCATACCTAGCATTGATTTTGTCCACGAGTTTTATACCGCAGAGCTGGGCAAAATAAGCCTTCAGGAGGTGAATCTGCTGGCCAGTAGCTTTATTACAGAAGGCAATTTGGTGGCAATTATCCAAGCACCAGAAAAAGAAAAAGAAAACTTGCCCAACGAAGCTGTTTACTTAAACTGGATTAAAAGTGCCGGTGCAAACGTACAAGCTTATGTGGATAACACCGTTAACGAGCCATTAATGGCACAAAAACCTACGGCGGGCAAAATTGTTAGCGAAAAGAAGATTGATGAGATAGGCGTCACCGAACTTACTTTCGCAAACGGCGTAAAGGTGGTTTTAAAACCAACAGACTTTAAAAACGACCAGATTTTATTTAGCACAACGGCCAAAGGCGGTACTTCTTTAGCTTCCGATGCTGATTTCCGTTCGGCAGAAATGGCCGCACAATTGGTTGACGAATCTGGGCTTGCGAAGTTTGACGCCAGCCAGCTGGGCAAAATACTTACCGGCAAAGTAGTTAGCGCCACCCCATACATTGGCACCTATAGCCAAGGCATCAGCGGCTCATCTAGTCCGCAAGATTTAGAAACAGCATTGCAACTGAATTATCTTTATTTTACCGCGCCCCGCAAAGACGAAAGCGTTTTAAAAACGCAGTTAGAGAACATCGAAACCGTTTTACGTAACCGCCAAACGCAACCTACGGCTGTTTTTCAGGATACTGCAAGCGCAGTTTTAAACAGCTACAAAAAACGCGCACAACAAATTACCATTCCCGAGTTAAAGGAGATTGATTTAGATAAAGCAGTTAATTTCTACAAAAACCGTTTCGCCAATGCTGCAAACTTTGTTTTTACTTTTGTAGGCAACTTTAAAGTAGAAGAAATTAAGCCGCTTTTGGCAACTTATATCGGCAGTTTGCCAACCACTGGCACTAAAGAAACTTTTAAAGATTTGGGCTTAGAACCCATTTCGGGCGATATTACTAAAAAGGTTTACAAAGGCTTGGAAGACAAAGCCAACGTGTACTTGGTTTACCACGGAAATTACAATTATTCTGATGCGCAAAACCTACAGTTAGACGCCCTAAAAGCCATTTTAGAAATTAAAATTTTAGAACGCTTGCGCGAGAAAGAAAGCGGTGTTTATAGCCCGCGCGTTAACGTAAGCTATCAAAACGAACCAAAAGCGCAGTACAGCGTTAGCATATCTTTCAGTTGTGCGGCAGCAAATGTAGATAAGCTTATTGCTGCAGCGGTTGACGAGGTGAAGACCTTGAAAAGTGAAGGCGCTTCGGCGGATGACATCCAAAAGTTTAAAGCCGAAGAAACCCGCCAGCTGGAACTGCAACTGCGTGATAACGGTTTTTGGTTGGGCTATTTGGAAGATGCGTATAGCGACGGCGAAAACCCGACAAAAGTTTTAAATTATGCCAATACGCTGTCGCAGGTAAGCAAGGCAAGCACAAAGGATGCGGCCAACAAATATCTAAACCCAAATAATTTTATCAGGTTAATTCTGTTGCCCGAGAAAAGTAAATAAAAAAATAATGGCTTTAAACGGGAAAGCCATTTTATAAAAGATAGAACCGGCGAGCCTCTGCAAAAAATCATCAAAATGGAAAAGCATGGAATTATTTTATTTGATGGCGTTTGCAATTTGTGCAACGGTTTCGTGCAAAAAATCATTAAAGCGGATAGTCAAGATTTCTTCCGCTTTGCTTCTTTGCAATCAGAAACTGCAAAAACATTGCTCGCTAATCACCCCATTGAATACCTGAGTTTAAAAACTATTGTTTACATCGAGGACGGGCGTATTTACTCAAAATCTGATGCTGCTTTAAGAATTGCGGCACATTTAAAGGGCGCTTGGCGGTTAACGCATTTAGCATCTATTTTCCCAAAAACATTTAGAGATCGGATTTACGATATCATAGCTAAAAACCGCTATCAGTGGTTTGGCAGGCAACAACAATGTATGGTTCCAACAGCCGAGCTAAGGAGCAAGTTTTTATAAAGTACGTAAAAACTATTAAGATGTATTTACCATGAAAATCGTAAATCTGATTTACGATTTTCATGGTAAACTAAACGTTTTTGTCTTCTATTTGCTTAAAAAAATTGTCGCGGTGGGTATCGCCAATAGGAATAATTTTATCTCCTATAAAAATGCGGCTACGCTCAATACTTTCAATTTTATCCAAGGCAACAATGTACGATTTATGCACGCGCACAAATAAATGATTTGGCAAAGCTTCATCAATTTTCTTCATGCTTTGCAAGGTAATAATGCGCTCTGTTTTGGTATAAATGGAGATATAATCTTTCAAACCTTCGATAAAGAGAATATCATCGAGGTAAATTTTCTGTATTTTATATTCTGTTTTTACAAAGATAAAGCTGGGGTTATAAATCGTATTTGGTGCTACAACAGGTTCTGCCGGTACAGGCTGTGAGGCTACGTTGCACAAAACATCCTGTGCTTTTTGCGCAGCTTTGTAAAAACGGTCAAACGCAATAGGTTTTAACAAATAATCTACCACGTTATGCTCGTAGCCATCCAAAGCATACTCTGGATAAGCCGTTGTTAATATCACCTTACATTTGCCATTGGCGATTTTTAAGAACTGAATGCCCGTTAGCTCCGGCATTTGCACATCTAAAAACACCAGGTCAATTTTTTGCTCTTGCACCAAGCTTAAAGCCTCAATGGGGTTTTGTAGCCTTTTATAAAGCTTCAAAAAAGGAATTTTTGAAATATAATCTTCAATAATATCTAAAGCCAAAGGCTCGTCATCAACTATTAAACAGTTAATCATGCTATAAATTTAGATATAATTCAGAAAAGTAATCTTCCTCGCGGTTTTCAACGTTCAGTTTATATTTCCCAGGATAGGTTAAATCCAAGCGCCTAACTACGTTTATCATCCCAATACCGCCGGTTTGATCTTTATTTTGCAGATTTTTCCTGTTTTTAATGGTGAACATCAAATTATCTTCAAAAACCGAAATATTAATGTGTATGGGATGATTTTTATCCGTAGCTAAACCATGTTTAAAAGCGTTTTCTACAAACGAAATCAGCAATAAAGGCACAATTTGCTGTTGAGCCACCTGCCCTTCTATTTCTAAAACAACTTGTGCATCGCCTTTGAAACGCAATTTTTGCAGTTCGATAAAACTTTTCAAATAGCCAATCTCTTTTTCTAAAGACACCTTGCTATCGTTACTTTCATACAGCATATAGCGCATAATCTCCGACAATTTCAAAATTGCATTGGGTGCCGCGTCTGATTTTTGGTAGGCTAAAGAGTAAATATTGTTTAAAGAGTTGAAGAGGAAATGCGGGTTAATCTGTGACTTTAAAAAAGCCAGTTCTGCGGTAAGTTTCTGTTTTTCCAGCTCGGTTTTCTCGCGTTCGTTAAAAAACCAATCTACCGTAAATTTGTATACCGTACTTAAAAATACAAAAAAGCCATTGGTGATAAAGGTACTGAGCAGTTGCTTTGCCGGTTCAGAAAAAACCATTTCTTTTTGGCTGGATACCAACTTTAAGCCGCTCATTTTATACACATAAAACGTAAAACCGTATTTAAGGGCCAAAAAAACCAGCACAATTCCCAAACAGCCCATCATCCATAAAAAAAAGCGTCTTCTATCTAGCGTAAGCGGAATAAGCACATAAAGGTTAAGGTAAAAGATGACAACGTTAAAAACCGAAAGACCAATGAAGAGAATATAAACGCCACGGCTACTTTCAAAGCCTCCGGTTGCCACAAAAGTGAAAAGTGTAATCAAAAAAAGCCACACCATCAGGTGAAGCGTCAGTTTTTGTAGCCTGTTCATAAAATAAAAGTACTTAAGAAAAGCTAAAATCTGGCAAGTATAGACCAACGCACAAATTTTATCTACCAACAGCCTTACCGCGTTTATCGGTACGCTGGGCGGTTCATCTTTACAATTATCGCGTTGGTCTAATACATTTTATGGCGCCAAAAAGTGTTTGAATATTTGAAGCATCAACAAAAAACACAGCAAAAATGAAAAAATTAGGCACTTCTGTTTCTCCTTTTTTAATGTTAATTGTACCGGTATTGTTTGCCGTTTTACTTTCTTTAAACCTAAACAATGGCGACGGAGAAAATACCGATAACTTAAGCAGCAACATAAAAACCGAGATTAGCGCACAGAAATTGGTGAAGGCCGGGCTTGTACGCTTCTTACTAAAATAAAATTTGTTGGTCTGGTTTTAGATTGATGACCTTATCAATCTCCTTTTATGACCAGATTAGAGAACAAGCTTGCAAAAATAGGCACCGACGCTAAAGTTACCGCTAAAGCAGCGGGCCTGCGTTACATAGAAGACCGCACCAAAGGTTATTACAGAAAAAAAGCAGGCAAAGGTTTTAGATACGAAGATTATGAGGGCAAGCCTGTAAAAGATGAAGCCCTTCTGGAACGCTTTAGAAAACTGGTTATACCGCCTGCTTACCAAGATGTTTGGATAGCGCCCTACCCCAACAACCACCTCCAATTTACCGGCTACGATGTTAAGGGCCGCAAACAATACCGCTACCATGCAGACTGGAATGCCATACGCAACCAAGCGAAGTTTTTCCGCTTGCGTAATTTTGCAAACTGCCTTCCTAAAATCCGCCAGCAGATAGAAAAAGACCTCAATTTAAAAGGATTGCCTATCCGCAAAGTGCTGGCTTTGGTGGTAAAACTGATTGAGCTTACGCACATACGGATAGGCAACGAAAGTTACAGTAAGTTGTACGGTTCTTTTGGTTTAAGCACCTTAAAAGATAAGCACGTAAAATTCAAAGGCGCTACCGTAAAGTTTTCTTTTAAAGGGAAAAAAGGCGTTTACCACGATATTGAACTGCAAAGCCGCAAGCTGGCAACCTTAGTGAAAAAATGCCAGGAAATTCCGGGCAAAGAGCTGTTTCAGTATTATGATGATGAAGGCAACCACCATAGCATTGGCAGTGGCGATGTAAACAACTACCTTAAAGAAATTACTGGCGAAGACTATACCGCCAAAGATTTTAGAACTTGGGCGGGCAGTGTGCACGCTTTGTGTGCATTTAAAGATATAGCTTTGGCAGAGAATGAAACCAAGCTTAAAAAGCAGATAGCCAGCGTAATTGATGATGTTGCCAAAAAACTAGGAAATACACGCACCGTTTGCAAAAAATATTACATACATCCCTCTGTAATAGATGCTTACCAAAACGGCAAAATACAGAAATATAAAGTGCGCGAGAGCAACAAAAACAGCCTTTCTGTTGAGGAAAGGCTGTTGGTTAAAATTTTAGATAACGAAAAATTTGCCGAAATGCTATAAGTTTTGATTAGTAGCCTGTGGCGTATTTCGCAAAGACACAGGCTTTCTTTTCCCAGATTTCGACTTCATTTTTAGGTTTAAAAACTCTACCAAAACAGAGAAAGCCATCGCAAAATAAATGTATCCTTTCGGGATGTGTTGCTCAAAGCCTTCTGCAAGCAAAGAAACGCCAATTAAAAGCAAGAAAGACAGCGCCAGCATTTTCACCGTCGGATGTTTATTTACAAAATCTGAGATAGCTTTTGATGAAAACATCATTACTACCACCGCAATCACCACCGCGGCAATCATCACTTCTACATGGTTAGCCATGCCTACGGCTGTAATTACCGAATCGAGCGAAAAAACGATGTCCAAAAGTAAAATCTGGAATATCACTCCCCAAAAAGAGTACACCTTTTTTACGCCGCTGTTGTCTTCTTCGCCTTCCAGTTTTTCATGTATTTCATGGGTGCTTTTATAAATCAGGAACAAACCTCCGATAATCAAAATCAAATCTCGGCCGCTAATGGCAAATTTCTCCAGCCACTCGGGGTCGTCCATTCCAATTAAGCTACCCAAATTAAACAGGGGCGCGGTTAGCGTCATAATCCAGCTTAGCGAAAGCAACAGCAAAACACGCGTAATCATCGCGGCAGCTAAACCTATGGTTCGGCCTTTACTTTGTTGCTCGGGCGGTAACTTGCCCGATAAGATGGAGATAAACACAATGTTATCAATGCCCAAAACTATTTCGAGCACGGTTAGGGTTAACAATGAAACCCAAATTTCGGGGTTACTAAGCCATTCCATAAGTAGTAAAAAAAAATTTGCTAAAAATAGAAAAAGAGCTTTAATATCAAATTATTTGAAAAAAATTACGGTGGCCCCGTAACCAAATTTTTGCTTTTGGGCATCCATAAAGGTTTTTACTTGCGGATTTTTACTGGCCGCTTTATGGATATGCTGTTGTAAAATGCCGTTGCCAACGCCATGGATAAACACGATGCTGTCGTACTTATGCACAATAGCCGCTTCTAAATTGCTTTGAAAGTGCGCCAGTTGAATATCCAAAATTTCTTTGTTGTTCAAAAAAGAATAGTCGTCGCGCAGTTTATCAATATGCAAATCAACTTCTTTGGCTGGTTTCTGTACAGATGGTTTTTCTGCCACAGGTTTAAAAAAGCTTTCTTTCAACTTCTCTGCATCAATTACTAATTCTGGCTCATCCATTCTAAAAAGCCAACCTTGCGCATTTAAAGCTTTGATTTTTTGTTTTGATCCCGAAAAATCTTTGCTTCCGAATTTGATATTAAAGCTGAGGGGCTTTTTAGGCTCGCGATTAGAACTGCTGTAAAAAAGCGCCTGAAAATTCAAAGTAGGCCACAAATCTAAATCGGGCAGGGCAGCGCTATAAACTTTTGCTTGCGCCTGCGCGCCCAAGCGGTCAAAGAAAACACCTTTATAAATATTTTTGCTGTGCGTTTTTAAACTTAGCATTACTTGGTACGAGCTTTCGTTTACCACATAGAAGTGAATTACGGAACCTTTATTGGCATCTGGCACTGCCACCAAATAAATACCGCGTTCTATAAAATCCTTGTCTTCGCTAACGTCATGCACCAGCTCTTTAAATTCTGCATTTGAGGGATGCCCGTGAACCCGCGTGATATTGCTTACCATCACCGGAATTTCAAAGTCATCATCACCGGTAACACCAACCATATCGTCGTTGATGATTTTGGTAATATATCCTTCGCGCCTTTCGTCGATAAAACGCACAAATTCGCCCAACTGGTATTTCATTATTCTTAAGCTATTTTTCTAAAATGGCCAACTGACCTAAAATTTGGTTCTGCTTTGCAAAATATTCCGCACCATTTCTAATGCTGTTGTACACTTCATCAAACAGCTCCAGGTAATTGCCTTTTTCTGCAGGTATCCGCTCTTCAACTACCTCACCGTTTGCGCTAAAAGTGTAGAGTAGGGCTTCATCGCCCTCATTTTCTACGCCATAATCTGCATCAGCCGGCTTTTTGCCCGCCAAAAGCTGCGCCTCTTGTACGTCTGTCCGATATTTAATCAGCGTTCCTTTTTCGCCGTAAACTACGTAAGCGGGCTGCTGTTTAACTACCAGCATGTTGGTGCCCACAAAAACGTTTAAACCGTTGTTGTATTTCAGATGGGCGTAGGCTGCATCATCTACTTGTGTGCTTCCACGATGTTTGGCGTAAGTTTTTTCAAATTCTGGAGGGATACCGAACAGCGCAATGGCTTGGTCAACAATGTGTGCGCCCAAATCGTAAAAAACACCTGCGCCGGGAATGGGGTCTTCTTTAAACTGCTTTTCACTAATTTCGTTTCGGTAACGATCAAAGCGGATGTGCGCTTCTGATATTTTACCCAACCGTCCCGAATCGATTATGTTTTTCACCGTTTTAAAATCGCTGTCGAACCTGCGGTTTTGATAAGCCAGTACCTTTAGGTTTTTGCGGAAAGCGAGCGCAAACAGCTCTTCAGCTTCGTTACGGTTTACGGAGAAGGGCTTTTCTATTAAAACATGCTTACCTGCCAGCAAAGCAGCCTTGGCATAACTGTAATGCGTATAATTTGGGGTATTAACAATAATTAATTCTATCTCATCATCGCCAATTAGTTCCTCTGCACTGCGGTAGGTTTTAATATTCGGATAATCGGCAACTGCATTATTTTTAGTACGCTCAAAAACCGCAACAAGCTCAAAGCCATCATGCAAATCAATAAAAGGAGCATGAAAAATTTTGCCCGACATGCCGTAGGCTAAAAGACCAGTTTTTATAGGGTTACTCATCATATCAAAATTTTAACAAGGCTGTTAAAAGACTTATCTCCAAAAATACAATTTTATCTGCCACCGCGTTGGAGTAAAACAATATATAATTATTATAAAGATTATAGTTTTTCCTTATATCGCTATCAAAACATGCGATTGGCGTTTGCTTTGCGGGTTTAGTATATTTGCATCAACAAAAATTTAGTTAAACATTTAAACATTATAAATCATGATCGGTATTGGAGAAAAATTCCCAGAATTTAGCAAAACAGCAGTTGTAAGTCTTGAAAAAGGCAAAGAGTTTGAAACTATTTCTTCAGATTCTTTTATTAACGATGATAGCCGTTGGACAGTAATGTTCTGGTGGCCAAAAGATTTTACTTTTGTTTGCCCTACAGAGATTGCGGAATTTAACAATAACTATAGCGAGTTTAGAGATAGAGACACTACCTTAATTGGTGCTTCTACCGACTCGGAATATGTACACTTGGCTTGGAGAAACAACCACGATGATTTGAGAGGACTGAAGTTCCCGATGTTGGCAGATACTTCAAAATCTTTAGCAGAAGACTTAGGCATTTTGGTAGCTGATGAAAAAGTAGCTTACAGAGCAACCTTCATCATCGACCCTCAAGGTATTATCCGCTGGGTTTCTGTAAACGATTTAAACGTAGGCAGAAACGTGAAAGAAGTTTTGCGCGTGTTAGATGGTTTACAAACAGACGAGCTTTGCCCATGCAACTGGGAAAAAGGCCAAGAAACTTTAACCGCTGCATTAGAGGCTTAATTAATAAAAAGCCCTTTGTACCCACAAGGGGCTTTTTTATGCAAGCAACACAACATTAACAAACTGATTATCAAGATTATGAATATTTCAGAAACTACACAGGAGGTTTTAGCCATATTTGGCCAAACCGAAATCAACAATAAAGCATTAGCCATTTTAAACGCTACCGATTTTAAATATTTAAAAGATTTAAAATTAAACTTCAACAGCACGTTAAGCTCAGAGTTTTTATCGGAAAAAGAGTGCGGTTTGGTAGGTTTAAGCGTAGCCGCTAACAACCAAAACGCAGCGATGATGGAGTTTTACAAAAACTACGCGCTTAAACATGGCGCAACAGAAGATGAATTGGCAGAAGCTGTTTCTTGCGCGTCTTTATTGGCATCTAACAACGTATTTTACCGTTTCCGCCATTTTACGCAGAAAGAAAAATACACACAAATTCCCGCACGTATACGCATGCAGCTAATGGTGAAACCGGTGACGTCAAAAGAGTTTTTTGAGCTGTTAAGCTTGGCCATTTCTGCGGTAAACGGTTGCGAGATGTGCGTAAACGCGCACGAAGATTCTTTAATTAAGTTAGGTTGCAAAGAAGAACGCATTTTTGACGCCATCCGCATAGCTTCAATTGTAACCGCAACTGGCAAACTGATTTATTAAGTCATTTAGTCAGAAGTTTTATGTTTAGTAAAATTAAAGCTTTTGACTTATTCTTTAGTTACAAACGCAACAACCTGTTATAAATAATTTTAGAGGAAATTTGTTTTTGGAGATATAAAATCCCTATATTAGTGACAAGGTTAATCATGCCTAAGAGAAATTAAACGGCTTTTAGGTTTTTATAGGTTTTAATTGTTAATTACAAAGCCGCTTTTTTAGCTAAAAGCGGCTTTGTTTGTTTACTAGTGTGCATCTACCGGCACGTTTGTATTCTTTTTAAACTTTTGCAATAACAACAGCGGAATAGAAAACAGCATCACGTAACCTACCAGCCAATACGCGTCTGTATAAGTTAAAAGCACCGTTTGCTTAATCACCATGCCTTCAATGGCTTTTGTGGCGGCGTGTTGCGCATCTAAAAAAGTATAGCCTTTGGCCATGAAGCTTTGTGTTATGGCCTGAATTTTTGCCGTAAACGCCGAGTTATACTCGTTAATGTTAGACAACAAATTGCTGCGGTGCACACCATTTCGGATATGCAAAAACGTGGTGAGCGCTGCAATCCCGAAAGAACCGCCCAGCTGCCTGCCCATGTTATTTAGCCCCGTGCCTTGGCCAATTTCTTTTCCGCGCAAATCTTGGATAGCCAAGGTAGTTAAAGGCACAAATAAAAATGCCATGCCAACCCCTCTGATAATTAAAGGCCAAAAGAAATCGCCGGTGCCAGAAGATAAGGTGGATTTGCTGAGCATCAGCGAGAAAATGAAAAACATCAACATCCCAAAACCTGCCATCAGCTGTGCCGGAACACCTTTCTTCAGCATCATCCCAATAAAAGGCATCAGCACAATAGTGGCTATGCCGCCGGGCAACAATATTTCACCTGTTTGCAGAGGCGAAAAGCCCAGCAGGTTTTGGCAAAATATCGGGAAGATGAACACAGAACCGTACAAGCCAAATCCTAACACAAAACTGAAAAACATCCCCACAGAAAAACTTCGCTTCTTTAAAATTTCCAGGTTTACAATGGGATATTCCACTGTTTTCTCGCGCCAAATGAACAGCAAAAAGCCAAGGACCGAAATAATGCTAAGCACCAAAATATACGATGTGGCAAACCAATCTTCACTTTCGCCTTTTTCTAATACGGTTTGCAAGCTGCCCACGGTAACTGCCAGCAAAATAATTCCCCACCAATCTATCGGCCGGCCTTTAGCAGTTTTTGGCGTTTCGCTGATGACCGTATAAGTGGCAAAAGCGGCCAAAATGCCTACCGGGATGTTTACATAAAATATCCACGGCCAAGAGAAATGCTCGGTAATGTAGCCGCCAATGGTTGGCCCTAAAGTTGGCCCCACAACAGCACCCAAGCCAAACATCGCGGTAGCAGTGCCCACTTCTTCGGGCGGCCAGGTTTCCAGCAAAATGGCTTGCCCGGTAGAGATTAAACCTCCGCCTGCTAAGCCCTGCAAAATCCGGAAAATAATCAGCTCATTTAAACTGGTAGCATTACCGCATAAGAAAGAGGCAATGGTAAAAACAATAATGGAGGTCAAAAAATAGTTTTTGCGCCCAAAAGTTTCGCCAAGCCATCCCGACATGGGCAAAATAATTACGTTGGCCACCGCGTAACCGGTGGTAATCCAAGCAATATCTTCTAAGGTTGCACCCAAATTCCCCTGCATTTGGGGCAACGATACGTTTACGATGGTGGTATCTATCAACTCTAAAAGCGAAGCCACAATCACCGTGATGGTAATGACCCACTTTTTAACACCTTTTTCTGCCATATATTAGTCTGCAATATGTACCGAAACGTTCACGCTCATTCCCGGGCGCAGTTTGGACATGATTTTATTGTCGTCAATTTTAATTTTTACCGGCACGCGCTGAATCACTTTTACGTAGTTTCCGGTGGCGTTATCCGGTGGCAACAAAGAAAATTTTGCACCGGTAGCCGGCGAAAAGTTGTAAATGTGGCCTGTGATTTCAGCATCCGGGAAGGCGTCTACCTCAATATCTACCAGCTGACCTTCTTTCAGTTTTTCCAACTGGGTTTCTTTAAAATTTGCCGTTACGTAAATACTGCCATCATTCACAATGGAAAACAGCGCCTGCCCCGGTTGGATGAGTTGACCAATTTGGATGTTTTTGTTAGATACGATGCCCGAAGTTGGCGCTGTAATGCGGGTGTAAGAAAGCATCAGCTTAGCATAATCAATATCTGCGCTGCGCAAATTAATATTTGAGCTTGCTGCAGAAACCTGCGATTGGCTGGTGTTCACTTGTTTTTTTACCGCTTCGTATTGCGTTTTTGCCGCCTGTAAACTTGCGTCTGCCGCTTCTTTCTCGGCTTTAGCCTGATCAAACTGTTGCTGCGTAACAGAGCCATCTTTTACCAAGTTTTGGTAACGCACAAAATCTTTATTGGCTTTGTTTGCTTTAGCCTGTGCAATTTCAACATTGGCTTTTGCTGTGCCCACGTTTGCCGCGGTAGAGCTTACCACCGTTTCGCTCACGTTTACATTGGCTAAAGCCGATTGTTTGCCCGCCTGTGCCTGTTCTAACTTCACTTTCAGCTCGCGGTCGTCTAATTTTACCAATAACTGATTGGCATCCACATGCTGGTTTTCTTCAAAATAGATAGAGTCCACATAACCGCCCACGCGTGAAACAACCGGACTGATATCGCCGTCTATCTGCGCATCATCCGTGTCAACGTGTTTGCTGAAATAAATGTACTCTTTGATACCGAATACAGCGCCTATAACTATCAGCACCGCTAATATAATTGGGATTACTTTTGCCGATTTTGATTTGGGTTTTTGTGTTTTCATGCTGATTTTATAAAGTAATTTTCTTTCCTGTTGATTTTAAAAGGTTGTAATAAGCCAGCTGCGCATCGGCTTTGGCTAGCTCTAAATTTATTCTGGCTTGGAAAAGTTGCGTATTTGCATCTAACCTATCTGTAAGCGGCGAAATGCTGTTCTCGTACTTGGACTGTACAATCTTATCGTTTTCAGAAGCTTGTTGGATGGCTGTGTTTAGCAAATCGATTTTTTTGATAGCTTGTATATAAGCTTGGTAGTTTTGGTTGATTTCTGTTTTAATCTGATCTGCAATAATTGATTTACCTATTTGCGCCCCCTGCTGTTTGATGCTGGCTTCGGCCACTTTATTTTTTGTTGTCCATAGCGTTCCAAAATCCCACGAAAGTGTTAAGCCTAAAGTTATAGGAGTAATAAATTCGCTTTTGCTGGGCACTAAATGTCCGCCCGGGTTTATATAATACGCCCCTAACCCAGCGCCAAGGGTAGGCAACTGATCGGCTTTTATACTGGCAATGTCTTTAGCTATTAGCTGCGTTTGCAAATCTGCTTTTTTAAGCTCAACGCGATTGTTGCTGGCACTATCTAAGTAGCTGTTTAAGTTATTTTGCGACGAAAAATCATTGGGCAAAGCTGTAGTTTGGATGATGGTTTGCTCGGGCAAACCCAACATGATGTTGAGGTTATAATTTACCACATTGCGGTTTTTGTCGATATCTAAAGCGGTAAGCTCTACATTAGATTGTTGCAATTGTATGCGCAAAACCTCGTTTTTAGTAACTATGCCCTGCTCAAAAAAGCGTTGCGTTTGCTTGTATTGCGTGTTTAGCGCGTTTAAGTTCTGTTTAATTACAGATTTACTGGCATCAAGCTTATACAAATTAAGGTAAGCATCAATGATTGCGATGGTGATATCGTCTTCATCTTTGCTTACATCTAAACCGGCTATTTTTTTTACCAGTTGCGCGCTCTCTTTGGCGTATTTTAATTTGTTACCGGCAAAAATAAGTTCCTGCACAGACAGTGTCCCGATGATGGCATCTGCGCTTTTCGGCAATTTTATAGGATCGCCCGGGCCAAGCTGTAAAACATGGTTAGGTATTTCGGCGTGGTTATAAATACCGCTTGCGCTGGCAGTGGGCAAAGCACGGTCCAACACCTGTTGATAAGCCGCTTCCGCCTGCAAAACTTTGGTTTTACTTAGCGCCAAGGTTTTGCTATTTGCCAGGCCCAGCTGTACGGCCTCTGGCAAAGTCAATGTTTTTACGCTTTGCGCATCTGCCAAAAACGGCAAGATTAGCATCAGCGAAAGCGCGCGCAAAAATTTAAGCTGTTTTTTAATTGTTGTATGGATATATGTGTTCATTTATTTGGATAAATACAGTTTAAACATTTTTTTGTAGTGGTCTTTTAGGCGCTGCACCACGTCATCAGTGAGTAGCTCTTGTGCATCTGTGCTGCCTTTAAACAACAAAGAAGCCATTGGCGAAGCATTAATGAGGTACACTTTAGTACCAAACATCGAGGCTATAAGCATTTCGGCATCAACCTGTGCAAAACTGCCGTTTGCCACACCGTCGCTAATGATTTTTTTAATTTCGATGAGGTTTTTGGACAGCATCCCCACAATATGCTCGCTGATGCGGTTGCGTATGCTGATGCTCATTTCCATATACATCAGTTTTTGCACGGCACAGCTGCGTTGCATGTGATCTACATAGCCATCAATAAACTTGTTCAGCTTGTCAAAAGACGAAATGTTATCGCTATTGATGGTTTGCAGGCGCGAGTGGTTGGCGGCGATATGTTTTTCTAAAATTGCTAGGTACAGTCCCTCTTTTCCGCCGAAGTAATAATTGAGCATCGCAATGTTGACATCTGCTTTCTTTGCTATTAGGCGGGTTGTAGTAGCATCAAAACCGAGTTCGGAGAACAGTTCTTCTGCGACCTCCAATATCGAATTACGCTTGTCTAATTTTTCATCTCCCATGAGGGCGACAAAATTAATTAATCGATTGATTAACTTTTGTCAGATGAAAATCAGTTTTACCCCGATTGCGGATGGAGACTCTGCTGAAAAAGTACAATGACCCTTTATAGAGTTTCCTACTTCATCGTAATCCCATCGCCGTATTTAAAAAAGGCGTTTATAGTTACCGGAAGTTTACCCGAAGATTTTAGTTTCCCCAACAGCAATTGCGCAGCAGAAAGTTCCATTTGCGGGCTGTTTTGGTAGCCGACAATCAAACCTGCGCTGTTTTCAATCCCGGGCAAACCTGCAATAGCATAAGGGTTGGCAAATACAGTTGTTATGGTCTGCTGCTTAGTTAAATCTGCAATAAATAATTTAAGCTTGGCGCTGTAATCCAGCTGGGCGCCGGGCCTGTTACGGGTATCATAAATGCTCAATAAACATAAATCAAATGCTTTAAGTTCGGTTTTAACCGCTTCCATTTCTTTTATGGAGATATCTTTTGGCACGATGAACAGCGTTGCGTTCGGAAAATCTTTTTTAATGGTTTTCGCAAATAAAGTAGGCTCTTGCGGACCTACCGTAACAATGGCGGTTTTGCGCACAAAATCATTTTTTAAAGGCAAAAGCTGTTCGCCTTTTAACAAGGTTATTGCGGCATCGGTAAGTTCTTGATGCAACTGTTGTTCTGCCGGCGAGTTAATATCGGCAACTAAGCCTGTCAAATTGGTGCTGTCTAAGTTATTTAGCCCCATCCAATATTTAGCTTCCAATATTTTTTTCACCTTACGGTTGATGTCATCCCAGCTTAACCTTTTTTGCCTGATGGCTTTGCGGATCAGCTTTATGGCCCGACCAGAATTTTCTGACAGCTCAACCACATCGTTTCCTGCAATAATTGCGCGTACATCGGCTTCGCCGTTGGGGAAATATTTTACCACGCCTTTCATCTCCATGGCATCGGTAAAAACTAGACCTTTAAAGCCTAACTTCTCTTTTAACAAGCCGGTTATAACCGGTTTCGACAGTGTTGACGGTACATTTGGCGTAGCATCTAATGCGGGGATGTTCATGTGCGCCACCATTATGCCGCTTAAACCCTCGGCAAAAGCCTGCTTAAAAGGGTAAAGCTCTAAAGAATCTAACCGCGCTGCCGAAAAGGGAAGCTGTGGCAAATCGTAATGCGAATCTACATCCGTATCGCCATGTCCCGGAAAGTGCTTTGCGGTGGTAAAAAGCCCTCCGTTTTGCATTCCCTGCATATAAGCGATGCTCTTTTGGGCAACATTATATTTGTTTTCGCCAAAAGAGCGGTAACCGATAACCGGATTTTTGGGATTGTTGTTTACATCCATTACAGGTGCAAAGTTTATTTGCATCCCCATCCTTTTAAAGTCTTTAGCCACCTGTAAACCCATTTTGTAAATGAGCTGGTTGTTTTGTATGGCGCCTAAAGTCATCTGGTAAGGCAAAGAAATACTGCTGTCTAAGCGCATACCTAAACCCCACTCGCCGTCTAAGGCTATCATTAAAGGTACTTTACTTAAACTTTGGTATCTGTTGGTAAGCGCTGCCTGCCTAACCGGGCCGCCCTGGAAAAAAACTATCCCACCTAAGTGTTGCTTTTTTATGATGTGACCTACCGAATCTGAATAGGCTTGCCCCAGATTGGTGTGGGCGCGCACCATAAACAGTTGCCCGATTTTTTGGTTACGGGTAAGTTTTTTAAAAACAGAATCGACCCAGCGGTTGGGTGCGTCAATAGTTTGCACAAAAGGAACGCGTTGTTGAGCTTGGGCCAATTGGGCAACAAAAAGCGCTAACAGTAAAAACAAGTATTTCTTCATATCTGGATAAGCAAATCGCTACCGGAACTTAAATTATAAGTTTCCCAAAAATACATTCTAAGCTTAACAAATGTTTGCACACATAGTATTTTTATGTAGGTGTTTTCAATTCTCTACAATATTTCTCAAGACGCTTAACGGTATATCTTGTAAGGATTAGACCACCTGAAAACAAAATTTATTGCTGTTTATCAGGGTTTTGCAAGTCAATAGGTTCCTTAAATTGAAGCTTTGGCACAGATGTTTCTTATGCAAGTTCAAACACGCAATACTAAGGTTTATACAAACAAACAGACTTTGCAAAACAGTATTGCACAAAAACGAAAATTATGAAAAAGTTATTTATAGCTGCTTTTGCCTTACTAGTTGTAGGGAAAGCAAACGCACAAGAAACAACAAGTACAAACGGCCCCACTTTTGGTATTAAAGCAGGTGCCAACTTTGCAAACATCATTAAAACGGATGATTCTGATTTTAAAACCGATGTAAACACTGGTTTTAACGCCGGCGCTTTTATAAACATCCCAATTGTGGACCGTTTGTCTTTTCAACCAGAGGTGATGTTTTCACAAAAAGGTTTTAAATCTGAACGTACCGGAATATTAGGCGACGGTACACTCACCCAAACCACCAACTGGATTGAGGTGCCAATTTTAGCTAAAATTACGCCTGCAAACGGCTTCAACGTTTATTTAGGCCCACAGGTTTCTTTCTTAACCAGAACAAAAACCAAATACGAAGGAACTTTTACATCGGCACAGCAAACTAAATACGAAGATGATGCCGATAAATTTAAAAAGAGCATCGTTGGCGGAGTTTTAGGTGCAGGTTTTGATATTACCAAAAACATCTCTATTAACGCCAGATACAATTTAGATTTCCAAAAAAAC
Source organism: Pelobium manganitolerans (assembly GCF_003609575.1). Taxonomy (GTDB): domain Bacteria; phylum Bacteroidota; class Bacteroidia; order Sphingobacteriales; family Sphingobacteriaceae; genus Pseudopedobacter; species Pseudopedobacter manganitolerans. The sequence continues at coordinate 49,619 of NZ_MBTA01000001.1, forward strand.
AACGAGGACGGCACCACCGAAACGCCTGCGTTTAAAAACCAGGTATGGTCTGCCGGTTTAGCTTTACAATTTTAAGCTAAAATCCCACACTATAGCTCAAGCTCTTTATCCTTGGGGGATAAAGGGCTTTTTTTATTGCTGTGTAGGTACAAATATACCAAACCCATAAAGTTAGCTATCGCCGCTGCGTAAAATACCAATGGCGTATTTTCTATCCGGCTGCCCACGTACCATCCCGAAAAAAAGGCGCCTAAACCAATGCCTGCTTCTAAAGCGATATAAACCGTAGCCACAGCTAGGCCACGTTTATCGGCATCGCTTAAATCGATAGTCCAAGCTGACACTGCGGGCGATAGCATTCCTGTAGCCACGCCATAAATCACAGCGCCAATTAAAAATCCGTTTGCGGTTTCAAAAATTCCTAAACAAAGTAAGGCCAGGCACAAAAGCGCCATCGAAAATTTAATAATCGGTTTGCGGCCAAATTTATCCGAGCTTTTACCTGCTACAAAACGCACCAACAGAGAAGCGATGGTAAAAACCATGAAAAAAATGCCTTTGTTGGCAATCCCGATGCGTAATGTCCAATCCGGAATAAGCGTAATAATGGCTCCGTAACTTACGTAGCTGAATATGGTGACCCAAAAAGCCGGCATAGCTTGCTTATTTATCCATTCGTTACGTTTCATTTTTAGTAACGAAGGCTTAAACCGCTGTTTACTGGGCAAAGTTTCTTTCATATTAAATATGATAAGAATGGAAGCTAAGGCAAAAAGCGAAGAGCAGTAAAACAATACATTGATAGAATAATGCTGCGTAATGGCGCTGCCGATAGCCGGGCCAATGGCCATCCCGGTACTAAAAAAAACACCGTGGATGCCCATCGCTTCGCCCCATTTGCCCGCGGGTACGCTATCTGCCACATAAGCCGATGTTGCGGTAGGTTTAAAGCCGGTTGAAAATCCGTGGATTAAGCGCAAAAATAAGAAACCGGCAATACTGGTAAGTATCGGGTATAAAAAGCCACAAACAAAACACACTAAAGAACCAACTGCCATCACCGGCACACGGCCAATTTTATCAGTAAGTTTGCCACTAAATGGCCTAGAAATGCCTGCCGTAAGCGTAAACAACGCAATGATGAGGCCTTTAAATTCGGCACCGCCCATACTGGTTAGGTAGGCAGGCAAATCTGGTATCAGCATATTAAAGCTAGCCGAAAAAAGGAACGAGCTAAAACAAACCAAAAGAAAAGGAAGGGTATAAATGCTTTTTTGAGGATCCGACATAAGCCTGCAAAAGTACAAATCCAAAAGCTATGCAGTTGTAAAATTAAGACGAGGCTGTTTTAAATAAAAGGTATAAGTCGGTCGCTTCTTCTTTTAATGCACGCAATTAGGTTGGGGTAAAAACCACAAAAAAAGGCTGACTTTTTTAGACAGCCTCTTAGAGCGCTTATCATAGAAAGATGTTAATTAACGCTATCTGTTTATGGTAAAACAATAGGCAAAGCTATATCCAATCCTATTGATTAAAAATACCCAGAAACGGGTAATTTAAAGGTTTCAAAAACGCACACCTGTAATTTATATGCTGACAAACTGTCATTTGCCGTTTTAATTTTATAATTTTGCCATTCAAAATTTTTAGCATGTTAGAGTTGAATTTGGCTTCTAAAGCGCATGATGAATCAAGACAGGGAGAAGCATTAATGTTGGAAGGTAAAAATACACTTCCAAATCAGCGAAAGCTATATATTGAAAGCTATGGTTGTGCCATGAATTTTTCGGACAGTGAAATTGTGGCCTCTATTTTAAGTGAGCAAGGTTTTTCTACCACGCAAGAATTTACTGATGCCGATGTAATTTTTATCAACACCTGCTCTATCCGCGAAAACGCAGAAATACGCGTTAGAAACCGCCTTAAGCAATTTAGGGCGGCAAAACGTAAAAACAAAGACTTGGTAGTCGGCGTATTAGGTTGTATGGCCGAAAGGCTAAAATCAAAATTTTTAGAAGAAGAAAAATTGGTGGATGTGGTGGTTGGCCCAGATGCTTACCGCGATTTACCAAACCTGATAGCGCAAGTAAACGATGGACAAAAAGCCATAAATGTACTTTTATCCCGCGAAGAAACTTACGCAGATTTAAGTCCGATACGTTTAAACTCGAATGGCATTTCCGCATTTATTTCCATTATGCGGGGCTGCGATAACATGTGTTCTTTTTGTGTAGTACCTTTTACCCGCGGACGCGAACGTAGCCGCGACCCCTATTCCATCATCCGCGAAGCAGAAGAATTGCGCGATGCAGGATATAAAGAGGTGACTTTATTAGGGCAAAATGTAGACTCTTACAAGTGGGTGCCTCAACCTCGGTCCTTCCCCGAAGGAGAAGGAAGCGCAGGAGAAACTAAGAGCGCCCACAATACCTCCCTCTCCTTCGGAGAGGGCCGGGGTGAAGCTCCTATTAATTTCGCCAAACTTTTAGAAATGGTAGCAGCGGTAAGTCCGGATATGCGCGTACGTTTTTCAACATCGCACCCAAAAGACATCACTGATGAAGTTTTGCGCACCATCGCCAAACACGAAAACATCTGTAACTACATCCATTTGCCGGTGCAATCTGGCAATTCGCGCATTTTGGATCTGATGAACCGTACCTACGACCGCGAGTGGTATTTAAGCCGGATCAAAGCCATCCGCGAAATTATTCCGGATTGCGCCATCTCCAGCGATGTAATTTCGGGCTTTTGCAGTGAAACTGAGGAAGAACATGCAGAAACTTTAAGCTTAATGGACAGCGTAAAATTTGAGTTTGCCTACATGTACTCTTATTCCGAACGTCCGGGAACGCCCGCTGCTAAAAAATTTGCGGATGATGTGCCCGAAGAAACCAAGCAACGCCGCTTACGCGAGATTATAGACCTGCAACAACAACATAGTCTGTACCGCGCACAAAAACGCATCGGCAAAGTAGAGAAAGTGCTAATAGAAGGGTTTTCTAAAAAATCCGAAAAAGATTATTGTGGCCGTAGCGACCAAAACCACATGGTGATTTTCCCGGTGAACGATGCCGTTAAACCTGGCGACTACGCCAACGTATTGATTGAAAAAACCACTACAGCAACTTTGATAGGCAGGATGGTGTAAAACGGTATAAATGAAAGAGTAAAAAAAAGGCCTTGAGCAACTACCAGGTCTTTATTCTTTACTCCTTGTTCTTTACTCAAGGTAACATAAGAATGGACGTACAAGAAATTAAACAACGCTTTGGCATCATCGGTAATTCGCCTTTGATTAACCGGGCTATAGATATTGCCAGGCAGGTGGCGCCTACGGATATCACGGTGTTGATCACCGGCGAAAGTGGCTCGGGTAAAGAGGTTTTTTCGCATATTATCCACCAACTTAGCGCCAGAAAGCACGGTCCGTTTATAGCGGTAAACTGTGGCGCTATCCCGGAAGGCACCATAGACTCGGAGCTTTTTGGCCACGAAAAAGGGAGTTTTACCGGCGCACACGAAGCCCGCAAGGGTTACTTTGAAGTGGTAAACGGTGGAACCATATTTTTGGACGAGGTTGGCGAACTCCCCATAGGCACGCAAGCGCGTTTGTTGCGGGTGCTGGAGTCTGGCGAATACATCCGAGTGGGTTCGTCCAAGGTGCAAAAAACAGATGTGCGCGTGGTGGCCGCCACCAATGTGGATATGTTTGAGGCCGTAAAAGCAGGCAAGTTCCGCGAGGATTTGTATTACCGTTTAAACACCGTTCCGCTAAAAATTGCGCCTTTGCGCGATAGAAAAGAAGATATCCATTTAATTTTCAGGAAGTTTGTTGCGGATTTCTCCGACAAATACCGTTCGCCAAACATCACTTTAGACGATAGCGCTATCCAAGTTTTGATGAATTACAGCTGGCCCGGAAACGTGCGCCAGTTGCGTAATATTGCCGAACAGATTGCTGTTCTGGAGAAAAACCGCCATGTAAACGGACAAACATTGATGGCTTACATCCCTTCGGATCACCACTCTAACCTGCCTATGCGGGTACAGCAGGATACGCCAAAAGATGATTTCTCTGAACGCGATATTTTGTACAAGGTTCTTTTTGATATGAAAAAGGACATGGTAGAGCTTAAGAAATTGGTGGTGGACATCATCAACCACGGAGACGGTGTATCAAACTATGCGGCCAACAACCCGCACGTGATAAACGCGCTTTACGAGGATTTGGACATGCCGAAACAGCACGATTCTACCCTTACCATTCAGCACCCGACCAGCCACCAACGTGCAGATGATTACCAGCTTACGCAAGATGCCGAGGAGGTAGAAGAATCTTTGTCTTTAGTAGATAAAGAAGCAGACATGATCAAAAAAGCCTTAAAAAAACATAAAGGCCGCCGCAAAGCGGCGTCAGAAGAATTGGGTATTTCTGAACGCACTTTATATCGCAAAATTAAAGAGCTAAACCTATAAAAACCTACACATGAGAAAACTGTCCATTTTAGCTTTCGCGATGCTTGTGACGCTGAGTGCCTGCGGTATTTATTCTTTTACCGGTGGCTCTATTTCTGCGGGGATGAAAACGGTTTCCGTACTCGTTTTTGAAAACACCGCACCCTTGGTAAACCCCAATTTAAGTCAGCAATTTACAGAGGCCTTAAAAGAACGCATCCGCACCCAAACCAGCCTCAGCTTTGTACGCGTAGATGGCGACGCCAATTTTGAAGGACGAATTACAGATTATAATCTGCAGCCAGTAGCTATCCAGGCAAACCAACAAGTTACGGCAGGCTTAACGCGCTTAACCATCAGCGTAAGCGTAAAATATACCAACAAAATAGAGCCGGATAAAAGTTTTGAGCAAACCTTTACGCGTTATAAAGATTTCTCTACGCAAGGGCAACCTTTTGCATCGCAAGAAACGGCTTTGGTGAAGGATATAAACCAACAACTTACCGAGGATATTTATAACCGAGCTTTTGCCAATTGGTAGGCTTTTACTAACTTCACAGGGTTTTCACGCTCATCCAAAATCAGATTCAGTGGGTATCAATAGCTCCGAGGCAAATCCGTTTATTCAGTTACACGCACATCCGCAGGCGGTTAGTGAAGCAAATTTGGCGCAAATTAATTTGTGGCTTGCCGAGTATCCTTATTGCCAGAGTTTACGTTTTTTGTCAGCCAAAGCCTCTGCAAACCGAGCCGACGCCGAAGAACTTTTGGCCAAAGCGGCCGTTTTTGCGCCACGCCGCGAAGTACTTTTCCAGTTTATAAATAGTACAGAAAGCTTTGCCACCGATGCCGTGGTTTTAGATGAAAACCTCGAGCAAACGGCTCAGCTGGAAGAAATCATCGAACCTAAAAATGATATGGGCCAAGCTTTTGGCGCCGATTTAAATTACTACAAAGTAGATGAAACTGAAAGTGTCGAAGATTTAAATGCGCCAAACGAAATAGCTGATGCACATACAGAAGAAACTGTTTTGGCTGTGGCCGATGATGAAGCCTATACAGAAGAACCAACTTTTGAAGAAGCAGAACAACATCTTGTAGCAGAAGCACCGGACGTAAACGAAAACACATCAGAAAATGAAGCAGAAGCTAGTTTAGCTGAGGATGAGAATGTTGTTATGGCAAATGATGGCAAAGCTGAATTTTCTACAACAACTGCCGAGATTAAAGAAAACGATACTGTTGCAGAACAAGCATTAAATAGCACTGACGCCCCTCAGGTTGAAACCATAGACGAAAACATTGGCGAAGTGGAACAACACCTTAACGATGAGGAAAAGGAAACGTCGGTTGCGGTGGAAGGCGTTAGCGGTGATGACGATTTGCCAGAAACCCAAAATAGCGAGCATCAAACTGATGCGGCTGAGGAAGACTTGTTGATGAAACCGGCAACGGAAATAAGTGCTGAATTACCTGAGGAGGCTGCAACAGCGGAAGCAAGCTCAACTCCAGGAACAGTTAGCGCCGACGAAGCCAACGAGGAACAAGCCCCAGGAATTGAAACAGAGCAGCAACAAAGCGCAGACGAATACGCAGAAAATGCGCCAGAGATTGAGCAAGAGGAAGCACACACTGTTGAAAATGGAGAAATAACTGCGCTGGATAAGGTGGAGAATTTAGAACCACAGGGCACGGAGGATAGCGGTGAGCTTGAAATTACAGCCATTACACAAAATGCAGCATACGGAGCCGAATCTAATATTAGTCGGGATGTTGAAGCAGCCTCGCCTGATGTTGAAAGTATAGAGACTGGCGATACAGAAGAATATAGCGAAGAGCAGGAAACGGCGGATACTGAATCGGAAGCAGAAAACGGAACAGCGTCTGCAGAAACCGTTGAAAAAGGAACAGCGAAAGACGAATTAATTTTCGAAAGTCCGGCCGCTAGTGATTTCTTCGCTTTTGCACAAGCAGAATCGGCATCAGCGGTTGAGGAGCAGGAAAAACCGGCGGAAGAAGACGCTATACCGGCATCAGCGGAAGCGGAAAAACCGAAAGAAGACTTATCGCAATATAATGACGAGCGCATGCCTTACACGTTTTTGTGGTGGCTAAACAAAACGCGCCAAGAACACGCGAGCAATACCCAGCCTTATGCGAAGGTAAAACCTGTAGTACATACTTCAAAACCGCAAGCAGCGGAAGAAGCCAGTTTGAACCATCAGATTGCGGAGAATATTTTCCAGTTGCGCGGTGCCGAAGAATTAGGCGCAGATACGCACCATACAGCCAATGTGCCCTTCGATTTCCGTAAAAAGGAGTTTCAGATTATTGAGAAATTTATTAAAGAAGAACCGCAGATAAAACCGCCTGCCGCTAACAAAATAGATACGGAAAATAAGGCGAAAAAAAGCTCGGAAGACGCAAACGAGGTGGTATCAGAAACTTTGGCCAAAATATATGTAGAGCAGATGCTTTACCACAAAGCCTTAGATGTTTACAAAAAATTAAGTTTGAAATATCCAGAAAAAAGCGCTTACTTTGCCAGCCAAATTAAATATCTCGAACTAAAAGTCAATTAGAAAATATAGGTTATGATTACGTTTTTAATAATATTAGGCATCCTTATCAGCATTTTATTGGTGTTGATTATTTTGATTCAGAACCCGAAAGGCGGAGGTTTAAGCTCTGGCTTTTCTTCGTCAAACAACATCATCGGCGTTAAACGTACCGGAGATTTTTTGGAGAACGGTACTTGGGGTTTAGCTATCGCTATTATGGTGATTGCAATTTTGGTAAACATTAGTGGCCCTAACAGCGGCACCGGCACCAAAGACTCCAAAATCCAGGAGCAAATAGACAAAACTGCGGCTCCGTCTGCTTTGCCGGCTATGCCACAACCTAGCAGCACAGATACTACTAAAAAGTAAATAAAGATATTCCCAGTATAAAAAAAGCTTCACATTGAGTGAGGCTTTTTTTATGCCTTTTTTATAACGTAAACTTCAAAAATTTTATAAACAACCCGTTTTTAGGGCTTAGGTGCCAATGGGTTTAAACTCGGTGTTTAAAATGCGGGTTTCATATTCATCTACCGGATATTTGGCTTCAATTAAGCTAATGAGCATCTCGGTAGCAATACGCCCCATCTCAAAAGCAGGTTGGCGCACGCAAGAAATCGAAGGCTCAAAAAGCTCTACTACGTCAGAATTGCTAAAGCCCGAAACCAAGATGTTTTCGGCGCCGTACTTCTTCAAAGCGGATAGACAGCCCATGCTCAACCTATCGCTGGCTACAAAAAAGGCGTCTGGTTTTTCTGGCATGGCCAACAAAGTGGCTACAGCCTGCTCTACCTCATCCTGCTCGCGCCCGCCGTGCTCGCAATACGTAATCAAATCGGGGTTAACCGGTATTCCGTATTTTTTTAGTGCGTCTTCGTAACCAATTTTGCGTTGCGCGGTAATAGACAATTGTTCTGCATTGGCTACATGTGCAATACGTTTACAACCGCGTTTAATGAGGTACTCTGTAGCTTCAAAAGCACCCTGGCGGTTATCGCTGGTCACTTTGTGCGTCTCCATGCTTTCCAAAATACGATCAAAAAACACAATAGGCAAGCCCTGCGCATTTAAGCGCTCGATGTGCTCATAATTTTTAGTCTCGGCAGCTAAAGAGATAATAATTCCGTCGACCGAGCGGTTTGCCAAGTGTTCAATATTAGTGACCTCGCGCTCGTACCTGTCATGGCTCTGCGAAATAATCACATGATAGCCCCTTTTGTAGGCTACAGATTCTATCCCGTCAATGGCCTGCGAGAAAAAAACGTTGGCTACCTCGCACACCACAATACCTATCGAATAGCTGCGTCGTTCTTTTAAGCTTAATGCAATGGGGTTACGTTTAAAGTTGATTTTCTCGGCATAGTTTAGCACCAGTTGTTTGGTTTCTTCGCTTATTTCGTAGCCACCCCGCAGGGCTCTGGAAACGGTAGATGTAGAAAGGTTAAGCGCTTTTGCAATATCTTTTATAGTAACTGGCTTGAACATAAATTTTAAAAATCAGGCTTATGACGTGCTTCTAAATTAGTGATTTTCTAATACAATATTGCAGCATTCTTGCGGAACTTGCAACACTACATCGTTACCGGCAACGATTGCACAGTTATTTAGGGCTTAATCTTTTCATTTGGTGTTGAAACTTGTTATTATTGCCATTGAACCAATAAAAAAACCGTAAATAAGTCTGCGAAATTTATCTTTTAACTATACCTAGCTAAAGGCTGTACCGCTTGTTAACGGTCGTTTTTTCATCAAAAATTAAAAATTATGGCAAAAAAGTTTCTACTCTTACTGGCATTCGTAAACTTTAGTTTTGCGATTGCTTTTGCCCAAGAGAGAGTAATTACAGGTAAGGTTACCGATGCGAAAGAAACCCTAATTGGGGTTTCTATCTCTATTTTGGGAACCGACAAGGGCACACAAACCGATGTTAACGGAATGTACAGCATTAAAGCTAAAACCGGGCAAACATTGGTTTTTTCTTATTTGGGTTACAAAACCAAACAGGTAAAGCTAGGCGACCAAAAAACGCTTAACGTAAATTTAGAGAGCGATGCGCTGATGCTAAACGAAGTGGTTGCTATCGGCTACGGTACAGTTAAAAAGAAAGACTTAACCGGTGCGGTAGCATCTGTAAGTGCCGATGTAATTGCTGCACAGCCGGTTTCTTCGGCTTTACAAGCGATACAGGGAAGAGTATCGGGCGTTCAAATCTCATCTACAGAAGGTTCACCAGATGCTGAAATGACAGTAAGGGTACGTGGAGGAGGATCAATTACTGGTGACAATACCCCTTTGTATATTGTGGATGGATTTCCAGTGAATTCTATTTCAGATATTGCACCTCAAGATATCGAATCTATTGATATATTAAAAGACGCTTCTTCAACTGCGATTTATGGCTCTAGAGGAGCAAACGGGGTAGTGTTGGTAACAACCAAGTCTGGAAAAGAAGGGAAAACAGCTATAAGCATTAACGCATTCGGAGGTATAAGAAATATAACAAAAACCCTTGACGTGTTGACGCCAAAAGATTACGTCACTTGGCAATACGAAAGAGCTTTGTTATCCAATGATTTAGATAAATACACCGCCTATTTTGGAAACTATCAAGACATCGATTTATACGATAAAGTGGTAGCAAATGACTGGCAAAATATCATCTTTGGGCGTACCGGGAATACCTATAATCAGAATATTAGTATTAGTGGAGGTGGAGAAAAAACCAAATACAATTTAAGTCACAGTCTAGTAAAGGACAAAGCGATTATGCTAGGATCCGGGTATCAAAGACAGAACTTAAATTTTAAATTGAACCATAAGTTGTATGATAAACTTACGTTAGATTTTGGAATCCGATATGCTGATACAAAAACTGACGGTGCAGGCGCAAATGAGCAGAATGAGAACGTGAAAGACACCCGTTTAAAAAATGCAGTTATTTATCCGCCGTTCCCTGTTTCTAATCTTATCGATAATGAAATTACAGATGATAAGTTTAATTTATACAATCCTTTAGTTTCCGTTTATGACAACGACAAGTTCGCACATCGTAAAACCTATAACTTTAACGGAGCCTTAAATTACGAAATCGTCAAAAACCTAAAACTTCGTTCTGCTGTGGGTTATGATGGGTATAGAGACGATCAAGACCGTTTTTACGGCACTACCACATATTATGCAAAAAACAACGTCGAGAGTTTTTCTGGTACCCCAGCTGTAACTTTTTCCAACACGCAAAGAAACGCTATCAGAAACACTAACACATTGACGTACGATTTTAAAAAGTTAATTAACAAAAATCACAACCTTAACCTACTAGTTGGGCAAGAGTATTTCAAGACACAAGAAAGCACAGACGTTACTCAAATAAACGGTTTTTTGCCTACATTTAGTTTCGCAGATACGCGCTATCTTTCTGGGCAAGGAAAGGCGAGCAAGGGCGCAAAAAGCTTTAGTCCAGATGACATCTTACTCTCCTTTTTTAGCCGAGCGAACTATGATTTTAAAGGCAGGTATCTATTAAGTGCTACATTCAGAGCAGACGGATCGTCAAAATTTATGGAAAGCAATCGCTGGGGATATTTCCCATCGGTTTCAGGTGCGTGGAGAGTGTCTGGCGAAGATTTCATGACGTGGTCAAAAGATTGGCTTGATGATTTGAAATTGAGGGCGAGTTATGGTACTGCGGGTAATAACAATATCCCGTCGGGACAAACTGTGCCTTTATTGGAACCTAATGGACCCACGACAGCGGTATACACCAACGGATATACTAACTTTTTAGCCCCATCAAAAATTATGGCCAATCCGGATTTAAAATGGGAGACTACAGTTACTCAGAACTTAGGCCTAGATTTTTCATTGTTAAACTCAAAAATTACGGGTACTGCCGAAGTTTATCTGAATAAAACTAAAGATTTATTGATTTTATTTCCAGTTGGCGGAACCGGATATGATTATCAGTACCGTAACTTGGGAGAAACACAAAATAAAGGCCTAGAGCTGTCGTTAAATTGGTCCGCCATTCGAAAAGACAATTTTGATTTAAACGTAAACGCTAACATTAGCTTCAACAGAAATAGGGTTAATTCAATTGGAGGCTTAGACAATATTGTAGGTAACTCTGATTGGGCATCCACTGAAATCCAAGATGATTATAAAGTGGAAGTGGGGCAATCTGTAGGCCGAATTTATGGATATGTCAGTGACGGACGGTACGAAGTCTCAGATTTTGAGCCATACAATGGGACAAGCTGGGTTCTAAAATCGGGTGTTGCCGACGTTACGCCTGTTGTAGGCAGCCCACGTCCAGGTTCTATGAAACTAAAAAATATTTACGATGAGAAAGATGGTAAAACATTGGTAAACGCCTCTGACCGTACGATAATTGGAGACGCAAATCCCTTACACACTGGTGGTTTTTCAATAAGTTCACGTATATATAATTTTGATATTGCAGCGTATTTTAATTGGAGTTATGGGAATGACGTTTATAACGCCAATAAAATTGAATATACTTCCACTAGCCAATACAACTCAAGAAATATGATTGATATTATGGCAAGTGGAAATCGTTGGACTAATTTAAAAGCCGACGGTACCATTAGCAACGATGCTGCAGAACTTGAAGCAATGAACGCTAACACAACAATGTGGTCGCCTTACATGAGTCGTTACATAATTAGTGACTGGGCGGTAGAAGACGGTTCGTTTTTACGCCTTGGGACAATCACTTTAGGATATACCTTGCCAAAAACTATTTCATCAAAACTAAAAATGAAATCGGCGAGGATATATGCTTCTGGTTACAACCTCTTGTTATTTACTAATTATTCTGGTTTTGATCCTGAGGTATCAACACGTCGGAAAAATCCATTAACACCAGGAGTGGATTATTCAGCATATCCGAAAAGCAAAATGTATGTAATTGGATTAGATATTAATTTTTAACGAATTAGATTCGGGGATAGGCAATATTTTGCAAGTTTTAAATATTGAAGATTCTCATTCAACAAATTAACAAAGAAATGAAAAAGGTAATATATATTATAACCGTGGCTACCGGACTTACATTCTTAGGAGCTTGTAAAAATACCTTTGATGCTCCAAATAAATCCGCACTGGACGCTTCTGTGGTGTTTTCTACGCCTGGACTAGCTCAATCGGCAATAGCAGGGATTTTACAATCATTTGGCGAACAAAACTCTTACCGTGGACGATATCTGGTTTACTATGGTTTAAACACAGACGTTGAAGTAGCAAGTAGCCTTAAAGACGTAACGACCGTAAAAAGCACCCTTACAAATTATAACACTTCATCTAATAATACAGAGATGAGTGAGTATAAAAATGCTTGGGCCAAATTTTATGAAGGCATTGAAAGAGCAAACATTGCTATAGCAGGTTTAAGAAAATACGGTAACGTTGAGAGCAATCCAGACATGGCTCAAATTCTTGGCGAAGTGCTTACTTTGAGAGCCGTGCTTTACAATGATCTTATAAAAGGCTGGGGAAACGTTCCGGCGCGTTTTGAACCTATTACATCAGAAACGGCATATATTCCTAGAAGTGATAAAGATGTAATTTTTAAACAACTACTTGCTGACTTAGATGAAGCAGCTTCGTTACTGCCCTGGCCAAATGAAACTGCAGTAACAAGCTCTGTAGAGCATGTAAATAAAGCGTTCGCTAAAGGTCTTCGTGCTAGATTAGCATTGTATGCTGGAGGATATTCTAAGCATTTGGATGGAGAAACTCGCTTGAGTAATGACCCCGATTTATCTAGGGAAAAAATGTATACGATAGCAAGAGATGAATGTATAGACATCATAAATTCTAAAAAACTCAACCTTTTATCGTTTGAACAGGTTTTCAGAACATTGTGTGAAGAAACAAATAAAGCTGGGTTAGAATCGATGTGGGAGATCCCGTTTGCTGATGGACGTGGCAGGGTTTTATACAATTTGGGCGTAGAGCATAAAACAAAAGACAAATACACGCAACAAGCACAGGGAGGAGACAACGGGCCCAATCCTGCCATTTTTTATGACTTTGATAAAGATGATGTAAGGAGAGACGTTTCTGTTGTGCCATATTTATGGGACGGAGGAATTCAAGTGCCAAGCAGTTTAAACAAATTATACTTCGGAAAATATCGCTACGAATGGATGAAACGCATTGTTACGGCAGATAATGATGACGGTCTAAACTGGATGTATATGCGTTATGCTGATGTTTATCTAATGGCAGCCGAAGCTATAAATGAACTACAGAGTCCAAGCGAGGCAGCGCCGTATCTACAGAAAATTTTGGAGAGAGCATTTCCAACGCGTGCAGATAAAGTGACGGCTTATATGGCTGAAGCAACAAAATCAAAGGGGGACTTTTTTAACGCAATCGTTGACCAAAGAGCTTTTGAATTTTGTGGAGAAATGTTAAGAAAAGCTGATTTAATACGTTGGAATAAGCTAGGCGAGAAACTGAGAGAGTCTAAAGTTAAATTGCAACAATTAAATAATAGAGAGGGTAAGTATGCTTCATTGCCCAAAAAAATATACTATAAAAATAATGGAGAAGACATCGTGATATATGGCCTGAACTATGGTGACACAGACGCGATAGGTCAAGGTTTATCTGGATACTCCGCGAAAGATTGGAAATTAAGTCCAGAAACCGACGCAGTAAAATACTGGGATGGCTTATTTGTGAAAGACCCTGATAGTCAGCCTGTCTGGCCAATATGGGATTATTTCATTCTTAACTCCAACGGAACACTTAATAATGACAATTTTTAAAATAGAGCCATGACAACTAAGAATATTTTTATAGCGAGCGTCTTTATGCTTACCGCAATAGGATTTTCATCTTGTAAAGATGAACTCGCAGAGATCAAAACACTGAATGTTGATAGGGCTTTTTCTCCGACGGACTTAAAGACGGCTATCATTAATAAGACCAGTGTCAGGTTAACTTGGGATAAAGTAAGAAACGCAGAAACCTACACGGTTGAGTTTTTTGCAAATGGAGATATGGACTTTTCCGGCTCTCCTTTTAAAGTAGTTGAAGGTGTAAAGTTTGGCGACCTCCCTCTAACCGTAAGAGGTTTTGCCGGTGCCACTTCGTACTCTGTACGTGTAAAAGCTATCGGAGAAGGTATTGAGGATTCTAAATACGTTAGTGCAACGTTTTCAACAGATCCCGAACAAATATTTCTCCCGGTAAATCAATCAAAAATTGAGACAAAATCTGCGGTACTTAACTGGACACCCGGAGAAAACGCAACGAAAATTGTGTTAGCGCCTGGTGATATCGAACACTTGGTCACCGCAGATGAAATTGCTGCCGGTGAAGCAACGGTGACTGGGCTTAGCGGAGAAACGTTTTATACCGCTAAACTTATGGAAGGGGATAATATCCGAGGAACAACCACATTCACCACCTTATTAGATCTTTCCACAGCAATCCAAGTATCTCCTTCAGACAATTTAGTGAGCTTAATTGCAGGAGCAAGCGGAGGTGAAACATTTGCGCTATTGCCCGGAACGTATAACATAAACGCAGATGTAGCTATCACAAAATCTATCTCTATTAAAGGTTACAAACCTTCCGATAAACCAATTATCAATGGTATGGTTTTCAGGCTAAAATCAACCGTGGGCTTAAAGCTACAGGATTTAATCCTGGATGGAACGGGCAATACATCAAACAACCAAACTGTTGTTTATGATGAGGACGATTTAGTTAACGTTTATGCTCCTTTTATAATGCAAGATTGTGAGGTTAAAAACTACGTAAAAGGTCTTTATTATGTAAATAAGAAGGCACTTATCGAATCCACCACATTTAAAGGAAATATTATACATGATATCGTTTGTGACGGCGGCGATTTCATTGACTACAGAGCGGGTCTTTCAAAAACTTTTCTTTTTGAAAATAACACAGTATACAACTCTGCGAATACTGCAAGGGACTTTTTCCGGATGGATTCAGGAGGTGCAACAAACTTTCCAGCCGCAACAAGCAATATAACTATCACCGCAAATACTTTATTTAATGTATCCAACTCTAACTCCAAACGGATTCTTTATATAAGGTTAGGAAAGTCTGCGCCAATAACATTCACCAAAAATATTTTGGCAAATACGGATGCTTATTACACCAATCAGTCTTCTACAGAAATTAATGCTTTTGAAAATAACAACTATTTCAACGCGCCTAATTTTACAGCTAGTGACGTTAAAGATGCGAAAAATGACGCGAGCACCAGCAAAACCGCCTTGGATCCAGGTTTTTTGAGCCCTACAACAGGTGTGTTTACAATTAGCAATTTAACTTTAATCAACAATGGTATCGGTGCAGCCAGATGGAGATAATCAATAAATAAATGCTAATTAAAATCCTTGATGGTGCATCACACTTATCAAGGATTTTTTATTTCAATCACTACATTTATTAATTAGATAAAGATGAAGAGAAGAATAATTGTATCACTTTGCGTGGGTTTGGCTATCGCGGGCATTTCCTGCAAAAAAACCAAACACGATTCCGCAGAGAACCCCACGCCAACCCCGCCCAAAGAAGAACCCACCAAGCCCGTACAAATCATTGAAACCGCTTATGCTTTTGCCGGAGCCGAAGGTGCAGGTAAAAACACCACCGGTGGCCGTGGTGGCAAAGTAATTAAAGTAACTAACCTTAACGACGCCGGTGAAGGAAGCCTGCGCGCTGCAGTAGAAGCATCGGGAGCTAGAATTGTGGTTTTTGAGGTTTCGGGGAATATTAAACTGAAGAAAGCACTTGAAATTAAGAACGGCAATATTACTATTGCAGGGCAAACCGCGCCTGGCGACGGCATTTGTTTACAAGACTATGAAACCAAAATAGCTGCAAATAATGTGATTATCCGGTTTTTGCGTTTCCGCTTGGGCGATACTAACGTGAAAACGATTGAAAGTGACGCAATTTGGGGACGAGAATTAGAAAATATCGTTTTGGATCACTGCTCTATGAGTTGGTCTATTGACGAAACCGCCTCCTTTTATCATAATAAAAACTTTACCATGCAGTGGTGCTTTATTACCGAAAGCATGACAAACTCTGGCCACGTAAAAGGCGCCCACGGATACGGCGGTATTTGGGGCGGTAGTCCTGCTACATTCCACCATAACCTACTGGCGCATCACACTAGCCGAAACCCGCGTTTTGACGGTGGCTTGCGTTATAGCAAAGGTAGCGGAACAGGTATTGGCAAATACGGGCCAGATAAAATTGATTATCGCAACAACGTAATTTATAACTGGACAGGCAACAGCGCTTACGGAGCAGAAAACGGCGAGTACAACATGGTTAACAATTATTACAAGCCGGGGCCATCTACACCTAGTAGCAAAGCAAAAAGAATTATCCAGGTTACTAAAGATAATGTGACTGGGGCACCAAATCCAAGCGCCTATGGCGTCGGTTATGGCACTTTTTATATCAGCGGCAACTACGTTTTTGGTGATGCTGGAATAACCGCAAACAACTGGGCTGGCGGGGTCGATTATGACTCGGGCCTTAGCGAGACTATGGTCAGAAAAAATGTACCATTCGCAGCGACAGATATTCCTGTGCATACAGCAGAACAGGCTTTTAATGCCGTAGTGCTATATGGAGGTGCAAGTTTTAAGCGTGACGCTATAGATACACGCATCGCAAATGAGGTAAAAGATGGAACAGCAACCTATACAGGATCAATAAGTAATTTGAAAGGGATTATAGATACCCAGAAAGACGTTGGCGGCTGGCCTACGCTTGCCCAAACTGCCGCTCCTTTAGATACCGATGGCGACGGTATGCCGGATGACTGGGAAATCGCCAATAAGCTTGACCCTAAAAAGGCAAATGCCAACGGCAAAGATTTAAGTTCAGGCTACGATAACATCGAGGTTTACCTCAACAGTTTGGTAAAATCTATTACCGAAAATCAATACAAATAGAATTCCCGCAACTTCCGAAGCTCAAAAACTTCGGAAGTTTTTTGTTTTATAAAACAGATACACCATCATGAAGCTTCAAAAAACTTTTGCCTGCATTTTGTTGGCCTCGGCATTTTTATCTTGTGCCTCGCAAAAGAAAAACGTTATTCCTGTCGACACTAAACCCATAGCCTTCCCCAGCGCAGAAGGTTTTGGAAAGTACACCACCGGCGGGCGCGGCGGCAAAGTTTATATCGTAAGCAACTTAAATGATGACGGCGAAGGAAGCTTACGAAAAGCTGTGGTAAGTAACGATCCGCGGATAGTGGTTTTTGCAGTTTCGGGCACTATCCATTTACAATCCAAGCTAAACATAAAAGGAAACATTACCATTGCGGGGCAAACTGCGCCGGGCGACGGAATTTGTTTGGCAGATTATCCGGTTTCCCTTGCGGGCGATAATATTATTATCCGCTATCTAAGATTTAGGATGGGCGACCGGTACCAAAACAAAGGACAAATAGATGGCGGCGGTGCAGATGATGCTTTTGGCGGCAGCGGGCGTAAAAACATTATGATAGACCATTGTAGCATGAGCTGGAGCACCGACGAGGTTTGTAGCATTTACAAAGGCGACAGTACCACTTTACAATGGAACATCATGAGCGAGCCTTTGAATTACAGTTACCACTTTGAAGCCGGCGACAAAGATTTTGAAAACCACGGCTATGGTGGCATTTGGGGCGGAAAGCATTTAACAGCACACCATAATTTATTTGCGCATAGCAACAGCAGAAACCCGCGTTTTAACGGCGCACGCTTGGGCGCTTCAACAGATTTTGTGGACTTTCGCAATAACGTAATTTACAATTGGGGGCACAATAGCAGCTACGGCGGCGAGGGAGGCACCTATAACATGGTGGCTAATTATTACCGCTCTGGGCCGGCCACCAATAAATCAGTAAAAACTCGGATTGTAAATCCGTCGTACCTAAAAGGAACCGGAATGGGCAAATTTTATGTGGCGCAAAACGAAGTAGCCGATTTTCCAGAAGTTTCTGCAAACAATGTTTTGGGTGTACATTTAGATAAAGGTTTTACCGATGATGATAAAGCCAGCGTTTTACAATCACAACCTTTTGGTGCCATCGCCATTCCGCAAGAAAGTGCTTTAAAAGCTTATGAAAACGTTTTAAAAAATGCTGGCGCCGTTTTACCTAAACGCGACACCTTGGACCAGCGCATTATAAAACAAGTGAAAGAGCGTACAGGTAAAATTATTGATGTGCAAGGCGGTTATCCGCACGGCACGTCTTACGAAATTTCTAAAAAAGCCTGGCCTGTTTTAAAATCGTTACCTGCACCTTTAGATAATGATAAAGATGGGATGCCAGATGATTGGGAGCGCAAAATGAAACTTGATCCAACCAAAAACGACTCGCACCTGTTTTCTTTAGATCAAAATTATACTAATATTGAAGTTTACATCAACAGCTTAGTGCCTTAATTCTATGATACCAACCATGAAAAAGTTTTTTATCCCACTTGTTGTTTTAGCTTTTCTAGCTTTAAGTTTTACCAATAAACCCAAAATTACGGTTTACCTTATCGGCGATTCAACGCTTTCTATAAAAGCAGTAAACACCTATCCAGAAACCGGCTGGGGAATGCCTTTTGCCTGGTTTTTTAAAAGCGATGTTAAAGTTGACGACCGCGCCATGAACGGCCGAAGCACCGGTAGCTTTTTAAAAGAAAACCGCTGGCAACCTATTGTAGATTCATTAAAAGCCGGAGATTATGTGCTGATACAATTTGGCCATAATGATGAAGTGCCGACGAAAAAGACTTATACTACGCCAGAGCAATACGTAACTAATTTGACAAAGTACGTTAAAGAAACCCGCGAGAAGGGCGCTATGCCCGTTTTAATTACACCTGTAGCCCGTCGCGCTTTTGTAGATGGCAAACCTACCGATACGCACAAAGAATATGCACAGTTGGTTAGGGATTTAGCTAAGAAATTGGATGTTCCCATGATAGATTTAACTGCAAAAAGTATGGCCTTGCTTGCAGAAATGGGCGAAGACAAATCGGCTTTGTTGTACAACCACCTAAAGCCGGGCCAAAACCCAAATTATCCTAAAGGCAAAGAAGACAACACGCATTTTAATGAGCTGGGTGCACGTAAAATGGCCGAATTAGTATTGCAAGGCATCCGCGAGCTGCAGTTGCCATTGGCAAACTATACGGTAGACCATCAATAAATTTAAGGGCTATTGCCGAGGTGGCATTTAATTCACCGGTTTTGGTAATTGAGGCTTTTGCAACATTTGCAGCAACATTCCAAACACAATGACCAAAACACAACCAAACAAGTTGAGCCACAGGTAAGCCATCCAATCGTATTTGAAGGCTATAAAAACAAAAACCTCACTTAAAATAGCGCCATAAAAAACGGCTTTGCCTCCTACCCGTTTAAAATAGAAGGCCACCAAGAAAATACCCAGAATAGTGCCGTAAAACAAGGAGCCTAGAATGTTAACGGCCTCTAACAAATTGCCCAGTTTGCTGGCATAAAGTGCCATTGCAATGCTGATAATTCCCCAAAAAAAGGTGCTCAGTTTGCTGATGTTTAAATAACGCAAATCTGTAGCGCTTTTGTGGATAAGTCTTTTGTAAATATCTACCGAGGTGGTAGAAGCCAATGAATTTAACGCGCTGGCGGTAGAGCCCATAGAGGCCAAACAAACAATAGCGATAAGCAAGCCCACCAAGCCTTTTGGCAAATGCTGCGTTACAAAAGTGAGGAAAACGTAGTTGGTATCGTCTAAATCTGCGTGCGGATTATTCTGCTTCATCACGGTTAAGGCACTGTTTCTGGCATCGCTTAATGCAGCATTGGCAGATTTTACCGCTTCGGTAGCCTGCGGAATATTTCGCCCTTTAGCTAAAGCTTCTTCCAAGGCTAAAACTTTTTCTTTTTTATCGGCGAAAGCTTGGTCAAAAGCTTTTTGGTGTTTCTGAAAGTCAGCGTTATAGCTGGAGTTTTCAACCCGGTTTAGCTCGTAATTGTTGAAGAAAATTGGCGGTTTTTGAAATTGGTAAAAGGCAAACACTAAAATCCCGATCAGCAGAATCAAAAACTGCATCGGAATTTTAAGCATGGCGTTCATCAATAAGCCCATGCGGCTTTGCGCCACGGTACTGCCGGTAAGGTAACGGCCCACTTGCGATTGGTCTGTGCCAAAGTACGAGAGTTGCAGAAATAAGCCCCCCAAAATGCCCGTCCAAACGGTGTAACGGTTGTTAAGGTCAAAGGTCCAGTCAATCACGTTCATGCGGTCCATTTTACCGGCAATTTTTAAGGCCTTTACAAAACCAACATCCGCGGGCATCAGTTTCACCACCATAAACCCGGCTAAAAACATCCCACAAAAAATGATGCTCATTTGCAACATCTGCGTGTAAGAGACGGCTTTTGTACCTCCGTAAACAGTATAAATAACCACCACACTACCAATAAAAAGTGTGGTATAAGTGGTATCGATGTTTAAGATGGTTGATAAAATGATAGACGGTGCATAAATGGTAATGCCGGTAGATAAACCTCGCTGTATCAAAAACAGGAAGGCCGTAAAAGCGCGTGTTTTTAAATCGAACCTTTGCTCTAAAAACTCATAAGCGGTATAAACCTTTAATTTGTGGTAAATGGGGATAAAGGTGATGCACAAAATGATCATCGCCAGCGGCAAGCCAAAATAAAACTGCACAAAACGCATCCCATCGGCGTAAGCCAAACCGGGCGCAGAAAGGAAAGTGATAGCGCTGGCTTGCGTAGCCATTACAGAAAGGCCTACGTGGTACCAAGGCAAAGAGCGGTCGCCCAAAAGATAACCGTCAATGTTTTTGGCGCCCCGGCTTTTGTAAATGCCATAAACCACAATTAACAAAATGGTGGCAGATAGCACCGCCCAATCAGCCCAGCTCATGAGAAATACCAGGTGATAAGGTTAAACACTAAAACTAAAAAAACCAGCCAACACAATACCATTGCGTAAAACTGGTTCCAAGTTTTAATAAACGGAGGAAGCTCTTGCTTAAACTTGGGCTTCACGGCTTTTGTTAATCAGGTACTGAAACAGCCCGCCGGTTAACACGCCCAATACTGCGCCAATTAGCACATGACCTTCAACTGCCCATCCGGTTAAAATACCGCAAACCAAACCGATTACGTAATATAACCAGTTGTATTTTTGATAATCAAAGTTTTCTTCCATTGCTTTTGTGTTTGGCTTCAAAAATAAGGGATTATGGCAGAAGAACAAAGCTTTTATGCTTTAATATGATTGCCTAGTTTACTTGCAATAACGATTTGGGCAGTTTTACCCGGCAAAGCTGGTAGGCATCATCTTTATAAGTGGTAAAATATAAATACTCGTTTTCGTCATCGTACACCATAGAAGTTTCGGAAGCTGCAGAGTTGATCTTTGGCCCAAGGTTGATGGGTTCGCTCCAGTTTTTCCAAGTATCGTCTAGCCTTTGTGTAAAGTACAAATCATCGTAACCGTGGCTGCTAAAACCATTGCTGGCAAAAAACAGGGCTTTGCCGTCTTTGCTCAAAAAAGGAGAATATTCATCGTTGGCCGAGTTAACCGCTTTTCCCAAGTTCTGTAACAGGGAGTAGCTCCCGTCTTCCTTTACCTTTGCAAAGTACAAATCCATGCCGCCTTGGCTGATGTCGGATTCTACAGCCATTACGATAATGCTTCCGTCTGCGTTGGCGCTAAGGTTAGATGCATCGTCCAAACTGCTGTATGCAATTACCTGCACAGGTTTTTCAAGATTAAATTCGCCGTTGTTCTCAGAAAATATCTGATAACCTGTTTCGCTAGTGGCTTTTTTAAACGGCGCACCGCCTACCACATATTTACCACCAATTATGGTAGCTAAATAGTTGTAGTTTGGGTTTTTGTTGATGCTTGCGGGCAAAGCTGTTAAATTGCTGAGCACGCCGTTGGCTAAATCAAAGCTGTAAATTTTGGTGCGATCTTCTTCATCAGCAATGTTAACATATAACTTACTAGGTGTAACAAAATCGGCATTGATGGAAGTTTTGGAAGTGTATAACACTTCTGGCTGTGCAAGATTCTCTAGGCTTTTGCTGGTGTTTATTTGAGGTAAAATTGGTTGTTCCGAATCGGAAATACCAATGGCATCAATTTGTTTGTCGCCGGCTGTTTTGGTAAAATTGAATACCACGCGCAAAGCTTTGATGTTTTGTAAAGGTTCGTCTAAAACGGCGTATTCTATGCCAGGGTTTACGTTTACCTGTGGCGCCTCAACCACCTTACGACGTTTGCGGTTAAAATAATAGCCCCGGGTAAATTCCTGAGATTTCGCTTTCCAGTTGGTGAGGTTTATTTTATTGCGGAAAACTTCTTTGTACTTGCCGTCTCCGGTGCCGGCCATCACCTTTACTAAACAACCCGAATTGAGGTTTTCAAAGATGGCAATCTGCTTTACAGACTGTGCCTGGGCAAACTCCACTTCAATAAAATCATGTCCGTCATTTGCGTTTTTAGGTGCCCAAGCGTTGGGGCTATCGCCACCTTGCGGAAAGGCATCCGGGCGCCCAACCACTCTGCGCGAGCTGTATTGTTTACCGCCCAAATCTGACGAGCTTTTGATCACTTTTGCTACCCATTGCACTTGCTGTGCTTGGCTTAAGACAGGGATTAAGCATAATAAGAGTAAAACTTTTTTCATGTTAAAATTGGATTGAAAGCTATTTTGAACAAAAAACGGCTGCAACCTAAGTTGCAACCGTACCACAAACAATTGCTATAAAAGCAATAGGTCTTTAATTATTTACTTTAATCTTCTCTACTTTTTTGTTTTTGAAGGCGTAAATGTATTCGCCGTCTTCAGAGATGTCGATACCGTCGCCATAAACCGGACTTCCGCCTTTGCCTTTGCTTTCTACCGTTCCTTTGGTTTCGCCGGTTTCCATGTTAATACCGTGAATAATGTTTTTGCTGTTTTTCTGGTTTCTTAAAAAGAAGTTTCCGTTAATGTCGTACCAATAGTCGATACCGGCCAATTTATCTGTTGCATAAACACGGCTGCCATCGGCTTTTTTATAGCTGGCCAAACCTTTTTCTGATACCACCACGCAATTGTCGCCATAATCAATTACGTCAAAAGCTTTTCCAACTTTGGCATTGCCGTGTTTAACATTAAACAGCTGTTTGCCCGATGCGATATCGTAAGAATAAAACTCGTCTCCATCGCCAATAAATACCGTTTTACCTTTGTCGATCACCATATCGGTAATGCGCTTGTCAAAACGTTCTGACCTCCACGCGGTAGCGCCATCTTTGTCGTTTAAACAAAGCAAACTGTTTTTTTGGTTCACATAATCCCAATAAATTTTATAGGTAGTGCTAGTACTGCTCAATCCGGTAGAGCCGAGTCCACCGCCGCTTGTTTGCCTCTCAATTTCTTGTACCTGAACTTTACCACCTACCTGCACTAATATCTTGTCGCCAGATTTATAAAGTTTAGGCATAGAGAAGGCACCAGTGATTTTTTCTGAAGCCCACAACAGCTTGCCGGTTTGCAAATCGTGTTTTTCAACATATTTGGTTCTAGAGCGGTTTGCAAAAATCACAATGTACACCGCGTCATCGGTAAACAAAGGATCGGCAAGGGTGCGGTAAATTTTCTTTTGGCTACCGCCTTTGCCCGCCATATTGTTTAAGAAGCTGTTGTTGGTTTTATCCATGTCGTTTTCATAGGCAACCTCCCAAAGTTTTTGGCCGTTGTTGAAGTTGAAAACCTGGATACCATCTAACCATAAAAATACTTTATCGCCTTTTAACCAAATGTCTAAGATTGGTTTGCGGGTTACTAGCTCTTTCTCTACCGTACCGCGGAAAGACGCATCCCACACGATTTCGCCGTTTGTAGCGTTAATTTTTAGAAGCTGGTTTTTAAAGCCGCTAATTAAAGCACCTAATGCAGTTGGTTTGTAATTAAGCATTACAATCTCGTTCTTCGCCTTATCGTACTGGTACTCGGCAACGGCGCCTTTGATTAATTTGGTTTCCCAAACTTTTTCGCCTGTTTTAGCTTTTACCAAGTTCATCCCGTCTTTTTGCGCAATTAAAAAGGCATCAAGCTCGTCAATGTATTTAACGGTTTCAATATCTTCTGAGCTGCTACCCAACATCCCACGGTCTTTTGGTAACAGGTTTTGGTAGTTTTCGCTGCTCCAAAGTTCTTTACCTGTAGCAATATCCAGCACCGCAATACGGTCTGTGCCAAGCTTACGCGAGTCGAACAAAAACAGGTATCCACCTTTGCCTCCCTCTTTCCAGATAGAAAACTGAAATTCGCACTTATTGGTTTTGTTGGTGGTGAGGTTTTTAAAGTCGCCTTCCCAAATCTGCTTACCGTCGGCGTCTAATACGGTTGCCGAGTTATCATCTGTACCTAAAATATAGGCGTCGCCCGTAGATCCGCTTACCGCCAGCCTATTCGCTTTGTTAGAGAATTCAGATTCCCATACGGTTTTAAAGTTGCCGGGGGTTTTGCTGCCTTTAGATGGCAACATACTGCCCATTTTTTCTTTTAATTTGCCAAATTGGGCGTTGGCTGCATAACCGCCACTAAGCAATAGCAGTGATAGCGCAATAACTTTTTTGTTCATGGTTTTAGATTATGTTGTGGTTTAAATTTGAATGGTTTGTCTGATTTTGTATTTCTGCTGTTTAGGCAACTTGAAATTGAACTTGTAGGCGAGCAGGTAATCTGATAAAAACTCGAAGAAATCATTGTTTTTGATGTCAGAATCAACCTTAAAAAAAGTGGCTATTTTTCCGTTTTTGACAACAGAAATATCTGTTACGATATAACCGCTTACGGCAGCAAACTTTTTGTTTTTCTTTTTTAGAAAGTCTTCGCTTTTAAAAGCTGCTTCCACTTCTTTACTTACTTCTTCTTGCACTTGCTCCTCATCTGTTAAAGTGACTCTTTTTTGTGCATAAACCGTGTTTATACTTACAAGGGCAAACAACAAGAAGAAAAAAGAGAGTAAATATTTTTTGTTCATGGTTAATTATTTGTAGGGTAAAAGTACCGTTACAAACAAAAGGTGTAAATACGTAGAATTACGTATTTTTCTGTACCGCGAATTACGCGGGGATTGCCTGATTATTTATTACCCAACGATTGGTAGCCAAACCGATGGCAGGCATTTTTTGCACAAACCCTGCTCCTAGTATCATTATTGCTTTATTTTTGATTTTTCAATCGGCTCCGTTTCTGGGTCGCCATCAAAAAATATTAATGAAAAAGGCATTTTTACTTTCTATCTTCTGCATAGCAATTATTTCTAAAAGCATCGCGCAAAGCTTAAACAGCAAATTAGCGAGCGCCTATCAAAAGTTCATCGCTTCTCCTTCGCTAAAATATGCGTCGGTAGGGTTTAGCGTGCTGGATAGCAAAAGCGGAAATGTAGTTTTTGCGCGAGATGAAAACCGGGGTTTAGCGCCTGCATCTACATTAAAAGTGGTTACGGCAGCCACAGCTTTAGATTTATTGGGTCCAGATTTCACTTATGAAACCGCTGTAGCTTACACCGGAAAAATTGAAGGAAACACTTTGAATGGCGACTTAATTATCACCGGCACGGGCGACCCCACCTTGGGCAGCGAACGTTGGGAAAAAACCAGCAAGGCGCAAGTGCTGAACCGTATTTTGTTTAATTTACAACAGAAAGGCATCCAAAAAATTAACGGAAAAGTAATTGCAGACGCGTCTGCGTGGGACACGCAATCTTTGCCCATTGGCTGGATTTGGCAGGATATGGGGAATTATTACGGCGCCGGAACATCGGCACTCTGCTGGGGTGAAAATGCTTTTTACCTCAGCTTTAGGCCGGGTAAAACTGCTGTTGAATTAAATAAAAGCAGCCTTACTTATCCTTTTTTAGAAATCCATAACGAGCTAAGTAGCGGTGCGGTAGGTTCGGGAGACAATGTTTACGCCTACTCCGCGCCTTATACCAATCAGATTTTTTTAAGGGGCACTTACGCTATTGATCTAAAAAAAGACATTGGCTTGTCGTTACCAAACCCGCCTTTGGCGATGGCTTATGATGTTGCCGATTTTTTGAATAAAAACGGCTTTGGAAACATCGGATACCAAGCTAAAATAGAAGGCGCCAGTATCGCAGGCAATGCCCTATTCAAAATACAATCGCCACCGCTAAGCGAAATTGTTTATTGGTTTAACCAAAAAAGCATTAATCTTTACGGCGAGCAAATGCTGCGCACTTTGGCTTCTAAATTTGGTAAAAGTACTTCTACGATAGAGGGCCTGCGCGTATTGAACAATTACTGGGGAAAAAAAGGCATCAGCGAAGGCGAATTGAATATAGGCGACGGTAGCGGTTTATCGCCCGCCAACAGGGCGAGCACTTTGGCTATGGCAAAAGTATTGGCTTATGCCAGGCAACAGGTTTGGTTTGATGTTTTTTACAAGAGCATCCCTTTGCACAACCAGCAAAAAATGAAAAGCGGCACCATTGCCGATGTTTTAGCTTATTGCGGCTATGCTGGCGAGGGGCAAAATCTCAGCTTCTCAATAATGGTCAATAATTATCAGGGTAGCACAACGCAAATGAGACAGCAACTGTACCGTTTTTTAGATAGCTTAAAATGATTTTAAAAAGTGATGGTAAAGCAAGCGCCTTTGCCATCGCCATCGCTGTGCGCCTGTAAACTGCCACCGGTTTGTTCAATTATTTTTTTGCTGAGGTGCAAGCCCAAACCAACTGAAGGTTCATTTGCAGTGCCTTTTCGGCCACTTTTGCGCGCATCATTGAACAGCGTTTTCGCATATTTTTCTGAAAAGCCAAGACCTTCATCTTTAACAGAAATTTGTATTTGATTGTCTTTACGGGCGGTAGTAATGGTTACGCTTTGGCCATCGTAAGAGAACTTTACCGCATTTGACAGCAAATTTTGCAACACCAAAGACAAATTGCTTTTGCTTCGGTTGGTGTGCAAGTTTTCTTTACTCAGGTTTTGGATAACGTTGATATTTTTTTGGGCAAAGGCCGATTTTAGCTTCAGCACTTCATCCTGTATAAAGGAATTGACATCGTACTCCAAAAGCTCTGCATGGCCAATGCTACTTACCGTAGCTGCCAGTTGCTCTAGCAAGCGGCTAAGTGTGTCCAGCTGTGATTTGGTGATGGTTTCAATTTGCCCAATATAGGTATTCAGATGCTCGGTATCAATCTTTACCAGCTCGCAAAGCGCTACAATCTGGTTCAACGGCGTACGTAAATTATGCGTTACTAAAGAAGCCATTTGGCGTTTCTCGGTTGACAGGCGGTCCAGGTGATTAATAGTTTCTTGGATCAGCATCATCAAACGTCCGGCTTCATCCGGAAAATGGGTAGGTAAGGCTGGCAAAACGCCTCTGCTCATATATTCTTTAAGCGCTTTATCGCTCAACAACAATGGCGAAAGCAACCTCCGTAAAACATATAAAGTTACCCCGGTTGATGCTAGGGTGAGCCCCAATACCAGCATAATGACAGCTTTACTAGATAAAAGCTCGGCCGGACTATTTAGCACAAAAAAGATAATCCCGATTAACGGAATGTGTATCCCCACAAAAGCTACAAAAAGAAATTTTAAGCTATAATTGTACTTAATTAGCGGAAAATGCGATAGTCGTCTGTATATGGCGTCCATGCGTATTAGTACGTTTAGCAGGTTGCAATAGTTTTAAAAAATTTCAGATTGAGTAAAAAAGCAGGTATAGTTGGAGCCGGATTAGCAGGTATAGCCACCGCCATACGCTTGGCCTGTAAAGGTTATCAGGTGCGAGTGTTTGAGGCCAACAGTTATCCCGGCGGCAAGCTTTCTGCTTTTGAGCAAGGCGCTTACCGTTTTGATGCAGGCCCCAGCTTGTTTACCATGCCCCAGTATGTGGATGAGCTGTTTACACTAGCCGGAAAAAACCCGCGGGCTTATTTCAACTACCAAAAACTGGAAGAAATTTGCCACTATTTTTGGGATGACGGTGTGCAGTTGCGTGCCTTTGCCAATAAAGATGAATTTGCTGCGGAGGTGGAGAAAAAAACCAAATCCACCGCTCTGGAGCTTAAAAAATATCTGAATAAAAGCAAAGAAATTTATGGCATTACGCACCGCGTTTTTCTTGAGCAATCTTTGCACTTGCTAAAAACCTACACCAACAGCAATACCGCAAAATCTTTCTTAAACATCGGTAAAATTGATGCCATGCGCACTATGGCGCAAGCTAACCAAGGTTTTTTTAGCGATGAAAAAATGGTGCAGTACGCCAACCGCTTTGCAACGTACAATGGTTCAAATCCCTATCAAGCGCCAGCTACGTTAAATATAATACCGCATTTAGAACAAAATTTAGGTGCTTATTTCCCAGACGGAGGCATGTATAGCATCACTTTAGCCTTGCTCAAACTGGCCGAAGAGCTGGGTGTAAAGTTCAGCTTTAACCAAAACGTGGAGGAAATCATCGTCAAAAATGGTGCGGTAACAGGGCTGAAAACTGTAAATCAGGTTTATGATTTTGACCTGGTGCTTTCTAACATGGACGTTTATTTTACCTACACCAAACTGCTGAAAAACTTTAAAGCACCCAAACAAATTTTAACGCAAGAACGCTCAAGCTCGGCCTTGATTTTTTACTGGGGCATCAAAAAGCAATTTGCAGATTTAGGCTTGCACAATATCTTTTTCAGCGACGATTACCGTGCCGAGTTTGATGCCATCTTCAACACAAAAACAATCTATCGGGACCCAACCGTTTATGTAAACATCAGCGCTAAGCTGAAAAGCGATGACGCACCCAGCGGTTGCGAAAACTGGTTTACCATGATAAATGTACCCAACAATAGCGGGCAAAATTGGGATAAGCTCATTACCGAAGCTCGCGAATACATACTCAAAAAGCTAAGCAAAGTATTAAAAACAGATGTCGCTTCGCTTATAGAAAACGAAAGCGTGTTAGACCCACGAAGTATCGAAAGCAAAACCTCCTCTTTCCGTGGCTCATTGTACGGCACCAGTTCTAACGGGAAATTTGCCGCCTTTTTGCGCCACGCAAACTTTAACAAAAAGCTTAAAAATTTATATTTTGTAGGCGGTAGCGTGCATCCGGGCGGTGGCATACCGCTGGCTTTGCTTTCTGCCAAAATAGTTGCCGATATGATAAAACCGGCGAAATAAAATCTGCAAAAAGAGGATGATTAAACCGAAATCCAACAAAATTATTTACGCATTTTTTGCTTGGTACATCAAGCGGATTATCGGAAAAGATTTTTCGGGTTTCCATTTTCAAGCTATTGATTATCCTAAAGAGAAAGCAATTTTGTTGTTGGCCAACCATTTTAGTTGGTGGGACGGTTTTATCCTTTTTCAGCTTAACCGACTGTATTTCAAAAAGAAATTTCATGTGATGGTGCTGGAGGAAACCTCAAAAAAGGTGAGATTTTTAAAATATCTGGGTGCATTTAGCATCCAAAAAAACGCAAAAAGTTTGTTAGAAAGCTTAGATTACGCCGGCAGCTTGCTTAACCAGCCGGATAACTTATTGCTGATTTTCCCCCAAGGCCAACTGCAGTCGCAACACAGCAAAAGCATCAGCTTTCAAAAAGGCTTGTTTAAAATAATAAATGCGTCGCAAAAGAACTTTAGTTACATTTTTGCCGTTACCTTGGTAGACTATTTCCAGCATCGGAAACCTAAAATCCATATATTTTTGCAACATTGGCAGGCACCGCCATTCGCCAGTTTACAAATGATAAAAACGGCTTACAACAAGCATTACGAAGAGGTTTTGCAACAACAATCGGAGATTAAAGTATGATGATTTATTTTTTTTACATCGTTTTTTTCTTTCTGATTCTGCGTTTCACGGTCACGCTGTTCAACTTTATATCAAACCCAAAACTTACGCCTGCGCCTGTAAAACACTATGATTTAGTTTCGGTGCTTATACCCGCCCGGAACGAGGAAGAACGGATTTTAACCTTGTTGCAATCCTTGGCTGTGCAAGATTATGAGCGCTTAGAGGTTATTGTATTGGATGATAATTCTGAGGACCGCACCTACGAAACCGTGACTAACTTTTGCCGGCAAGATGCGCGTTTCCGCATTATCCGCGGCGAAAAACTGCGCAAGGGCTGGCTAGGTAAAAATTTTGCCTGCCACCAATTGGCAAAACAGGCAAAAGGAGATTGGTTTTTGTTTTTAGATGCCGATGAAATGGTAAAAGACGGCTTAATACAAAACGCGCTTTACCGCATGTACATGGGCAAACTGACGTTATTAAGCCTTTTTACCAACCAAATTACAAAAAGCGCGGGCGAAAAAGCAGTGGTGCCACTTATGCACTTTCTGCTGTTAAACCTGTTGCCTTTGCGGCTGGTAAAACTTTCTAAACTGCCCTCTTTCGCGGCGGCCAGCGGGCAGTTTATGCTCTTTAATGCACAAACGTACCGTCAATATCAGTTTCACAAAATGGTAAAAAACAAGGTGGTAGAAGATGTGGAGATTATGAAAAAAGTAAAGCAGCAGGGCTTGCGCGGCGAGGCGTTGTTAGCTAACGCTTTTGTGTTCTGCCGCATGTACAAGGGCTATAAAGAGAGCGTTTTAGGCTTTTCAAAAAATATTTTGGCGGGTTTTAACAACAATATATTCGCTTTGGCCATATATATTTTATTGGTGGTTTTAGGTCCCGTTTTTATATTGGTTTTAGGCAATATGCAATTATTTGTGTTTGCGCTTACGCTGATATTTTTAAGTCGCGTGATGATTTCCTACCTATCCGGGCAAAGCGTATTTTTGAACATTTTATATCATCCTTTCCAGATGCTCAGTTTATTGCTGATCGCTTTAGTTTCAATAAAACAAAAGCTAGGCAAAAGCGTAACTTGGAAAGGCAGAAACGTTAACGCCTAGGCTAAACATGAAATATTTAGAAAAAACCGGTCTATCAAAAATCTTCATCATCGTTTTTCATTTGGTGGGTTTTGTTGGTTTCTCCATCCCGCACCTGCACGATTTTTTTATTTCCGTTGTGCCCTTCCATCTGCTGTTAATGGCAGCCATTTTACTGATGAACCAGCGCGATTTTAGCAAAAACTTTTGGATGGGTTTGGTGTTCATCTATCTGGCCGGATATGGCGTAGAGGTGGTAGGCGTAGCCACGGGCGCTATTTTTGGCAGCTATAATTACGGCGAAACATTGGGCCTTAAGCTGGCACAGGTGCCGCTTTTAATTGGTGTTAATTGGGTTATTCTTATCTTTTGCGTGGGCGCTGTTTTAAAAAAGTACTTTAAGCACCAGCGCAATATTAAATCAATGTTGGCTGCTTTAATATTGGTTTTTATTGATTTTTTGATAGAGCCTGTTGCCATCAAATTTGATTACTGGAGCTGGACAGATTTGTTTGTGCCACTACAAAACTACGTGGCCTGGTATATTGTTGCTTTTATTTTGATGCGGGTTTATTACGAGATTGATTTTAAAAAATCTAATCCGGTGGCAATGACGCTTTTAATTAGCCAAGTGCTGTTTTTTATAGGATTAAATGTTACTGCCGTCTGACTAAACTTTTTATAATTTTGTGCTTTACGTTTTTTGGGGATGGATTATAATCTGAAAGTTTCGATAGATCAAGATTCGGGATTCTGTTTTGGCGTGGTTTACGCGATAGATATGGCCGAAGAAATTTTAGCCGAGCAAGGTTACCTGTATTGTTTGGGCGATATTGTTCATAACGATGAAGAGGTGGTGAGGCTGAAAGAAAAAGGGCTGAAAATCATCAATAACGAAGAGCTGAAAAGCCTGAAAAACGAAAAAGTGCTTATCCGCGCCCACGGCGAAGCGCCAGAAACCTACAAAGTAGCCTTGGCTAACAACATCACTTTGATTGATGCATCGTGCCCAGTAGTGCTAAAGCTCCAAAACCGTATAAAAACCACCCATGATGCACAAGAGAAAGTGCTGATTTTTGGTAAACATGGCCACGCGGAGGTGATAGGCCTGCAAGGACAAACCAATAACGAGGCCTTGGTTTTTCAGGATTTAAGCGAGCTGGATGGAGTTGAGCTGCCCAAATCTTTTACCCTGTACAGCCAAACCACAAAATCTACGGATAAGTTTTACGACATAAAAAAAGAGCTGATTGCCCGCGGTTACGATGTAAAAGCAAATGACACCATTTGCAGGCAGGTGTCTAACCGGGATAAAGAGCTGCCCAACTTTGTTAAAAACTTTGATAAAATCGTTTTTGTATCAGGCAAAAAATCATCAAACGGAAAAGTGCTTTACGAGGTTTGTAAAAAGAACAATCCGGCAACTTATTTCATCAGCAAACCCGCCGATTTAGAACGGGCCATGTTTAACCCTAATGATAAGGTGGGTATTTGTGGCGCCACATCAACACCCATGTGGTTAATGGAGCAGGTTAAAGAGGTTTTGGAAGCCTATTAAAAATCAAGCAGATTTTGAGAAAGCACGGTGGGATTATTATTGCGTTAACTGTACTGCTTTTGTGGGCCGGTAGCATCAGCCTTCTGATGCGTTTTGATTTTACTTTCGCCAACCCTTTAGTGTATGTTTTTGCGCTTATTCAAATGCATTTGTACACAGGGCTTTTTATTACTGCGCATGATGCCATGCACGGCACCGTTGCGCCTCACCATCCAAAACTGAACAATTTTATTGGCGGAGTTTGTACCTTCTTTTATGCGCTTTTCCCGTTTCAAAAACTTAATAAAGCACATCACCAGCACCATCGTTTTGTGCATACGCAGCAAGACCCAGATTATTACGAGGGGAGTTTTTTAACTTGGTACTTCCACTTTATCAAACGCTATTTAAGCTGGTGGCAGGTAATTTTAATGGCCATCATTTATAACGTACTCAAAATTTATATCCCCGAAAAAAACTTATTGCTGTTTTGGGTGTTGCCATCTTTGTTAAGCACCTTGCAGCTATTTTATTTTGGGACTTATTTGCCCCACAAAGGAGAGCATCAGAATATTCATCAATCTACTACACAGTCCAAAAACCACATGTGGGCGTTTTTAAGTTGCTATTTTTTCGGCTACCATTACGAGCATCACGAACACCCGGGCATGCCCTGGTGGCAACTTTGGCAAACAAAAGAATTAAAAAAGAATAATGGCTAAAAAAGGAATTTTACTGGTTAATTTGGGCACGCCAGATAGCCCTTCTACCGCTGATGTGCGCAAATATCTTGATGAATTTTTGATGGATGAGCGGGTGATTGACATCAACAGCTTTAACCGCACTTTGTTGGTAAAAGGAATTATTGTGCCTTTCCGCGGACCAAAATCTGCCAAGCTTTATAAAGAGATATGGACGCCCCAAGGTTCGCCTCTGCTCATTTACGGAAACAGCGTAAGAGATGTCCTGGCAAAAAAATTAGGTGCCGATTATCAGGTAGAGCTGGCTATGCGCTACCAGTCGCCTTCGTTGCCAGATGCTTTAGAGCGTTTAAAGCAAAGCAAGGTGGACAGCATTAAGGTAGTGCCTCTGTTTCCGCAGTACGCCTCGGCATCAACTGGTTCTGTGCACCAACTGGTGATGGAAATTGTGAGCAAATGGCAAGCAATACCGGCTATCAGTTTTGTAAACAGCTTTTATGACCATCCTGGGATGATCAAGGTTTTTGCAGACAATGCCAGAAAGCACTTACACCAGTCTTGGGACCACATCCTTTTTAGTTTCCACGGCGTGCCACAACGCCAAATGAAAAAGGCGGATGTTTCTGGTCAGCACTGTTTAAAAGTTGAAAACTGTTGCGATAACATTACCGAAAACAATAAATTTTGCTACTCGGCACAATGCCACCAAACCGCCAAATTACTGGCTAAAGAGCTGGATTTAAAACCCGAAGATTACAGCTTATGTTACCAATCTCGCTTAGGAAGCGACCCTTGGATGCAACCTTATACCAGTGATGTTTTAAAACAGCTGGCACAAAAAGGCGTAAAACGTTTGTTGGTACTTTGCCCCGCTTTTGTAGCCGACTGCCTAGAGACATTGTACGAGATTTCTGTAGAATACCAAACCGAATTTGAACATTTAGGAGGCGAAAAAGTGCAGCTGGTGGAGAGTTTAAACGACAACCCGGCGTGGATTGCGGTGCTGGAAGATATTGTGCTAAATAAGTAGCTTTTCTCTACAAAAACCTGTTCTGGCAGATTAATATCAAGCATTTAAGCTTCCTTGCTTTTTTTGTAAAAATTCATCGGCCGAGTTGTGCCTAGGCATAACAATGATCTTAAAAATCATTTGTTATGAAAAAAAATTGGATTTTATTGCTCGCTATAGGTCTAGGATTTACCATGAAGTGCACTTTAAGTATTCCTCAAGTATCCTTTAAGTATCCCTTTAGCGGAGGAGTAAATTTCAAAAAGCAAAAAATTGGGGAATTGATGTTTCAACGGCTACCATTTTGTTTCACCTAACCCGCCTTTTTTTTAAATCAGACAAAAAAGCCACCGATAATAAACGCCCAAGCTTTGTGTCTTCGTGGCCTAAACCCAAGCCCACAACCATCGCCCAACGCTTTAACCGTTTTAATAAAAAAACACCACAAGCACCAAAAAAAGTGCACTTAAATCGAATTGCGTCAATCCTCACCAAATCCAATCACCAGCAATCAATTTTACTTAACAACCTGAGTTCGATTAATAATTTCAAAAATTATGACTAGGAACGAGCTTCAGCCGGTTTTACAGACAATTTATAATTGGCTTTAGCCCAAATTGATATCAGAAAGTTTCGGCTAAAGCCATATTTATAATAATCTTATTCATCGGGCTAAAGCCCGAT
Organism: Pelobium manganitolerans; assembly: GCF_003609575.1. Taxonomy (GTDB): domain Bacteria; phylum Bacteroidota; class Bacteroidia; order Sphingobacteriales; family Sphingobacteriaceae; genus Pseudopedobacter; species Pseudopedobacter manganitolerans. The sequence goes on from NZ_MBTA01000001.1 coordinate 84,528, forward strand.
GCAATTGAATCAGCTTTAAAGACCTAATAATTGATGTTTTGATTTTAAATAATAATCGAACTCAGGTAAAGGTCTTTCAGTTAAAACCGTGGCGAAAACCATGGCTTTTTTAGGCTCAAAATATCCTTAAAAACTAAAATTTAATCTTACTTTCGAGTTTAAACATTTAAAACATGAAATCTATTCTAAAAACGTTTTTAGTGGGTTCGGCAATTTGCTTATCCGCTAATTTTGTACAGGCACAGGCTTTAATGCCGCAGCCAAGCTCTGGGCAAACCATTATTCAAGATTTTGGTTTGGGGAAAATCACCTTAAACTACAGCAGACCAAACGTAAAAGACCGCGCAATTTTTGGCGATTTAGTACCTTATAACCAGGTTTGGCGTACCGGTGCCAATGGCGCAACTAGCATTACTTTTACAGATGATGTAAGTTTTGGCGGAAAACCGGTAAAAGCAGGTACTTACGCTATTTTCAGCATCCCTACGCAAAGCGAGTGGACCGTGATTTTAAGCAAAAACGCGCAACAATGGGGTTCTTATACCTATAACCAAGCGGATGATGTAGCGCGCGTTACTGTAAAACCAACTGCTTTAGCGCAAAAAGTAGAAAGTTTTACCATGGCTTTTGCCAATGTAAGCGCAGGTGCTTTAGATTTGGTTTTAAGCTGGGATAAAACACAGGTGAGCGTGCCACTTTCTGTAGATTTTGATGCCAAAGTGATGGCAAATATCGAAAAAGCAATGGCCGGTGATAAAAAGCCGTACTTCCAGGCAGCGCAATATTATTATACCAATAACAAAGATATTAAACAGGCACTTGCTTGGGTTAATGAGGCGGATAAAACCAGCGACAAAGCCCCATGGGTAAAGCTTTGGAAAGCCAGAATCCAACTAAAAGCCGGAGATAAAAAAGGTGCTAAGCAATCTGCAACCGAAGGTTTAAGCATAGCCAAAGAACTTAACAACGGCGAATACGTTAAATTAAACCAAGAATTTTTAAACGGTTTAAAATAACCTTAAACACAAAAAAAATCCGCTTGCGAATAACTCACAAGCGGATTTTTTATTTTGGAGATTTCAGAAAAAATCAATCTTCCACAATCCGGTAAGCCACTACAGAATTTTTTAAAAATGTAGGGATGTAAAGTAAATTCTTAGTCGGGTCTATCCCGATATCTGCCGTGTTAATTTTGTCTGCGCGGGTGTCCATCAGCAGATGCAAAGTACCATCAGCTTTAATGTGGTAAACCAAACCCACCCAACAAGTGGCAATAAAATCGCCGTTTTTATAAGGTTCTAAGCCGTCTCCGCCAGACGCTAAACCGCTTGCGATAAGCGTTTTATTTTTGTTTTTGTCGAACTTCACCAACTGCGGGCCACTTAAAATATAAAGCTCGTCGTTTATAAATTTTAGGCCGTTGGCATTGTTTACACTATCGGCGTAAAGCTCAACTTTATCGTTTTTAATTTTATAAACCTTTGCCAACCTAGTGTCAGAAACAAAAACTTCACCGGCTTTATTTATGGCAATATCATTTAAAAAGATAGCACCTTCTACCGGGATTTTTGCTTCTATCTTAGCTGTTTTTAAGTCTATTTTAACTACCTCGCTTAAATCGGCTACGTACAGTTTTCCTTTAAAAATGCCTAAACCCTTTGGTGCGTTTAGTCCGGTTACCCAATTGTTGTCTGCAATTTCGCCGTTAGGCTTTAAAATAGCTACACCGCCTTTGCCATCGGCCTTATTGCCCTCACCGTCAATTAATGAAACGTATAGCAAACCGTTAAAAGGCAAAACAGATTCTGGCGTGGCCAAATCTTTGGTTTCCCAAAGTTTCTCTAATTTGACTTGTGCGCTTGCTGCGCCGGCGCAAAGCATCAACAAAAATAAAAATGCGTTTTTCATGTTCTTTTCTTGATAATTTAACAAGTAAATATTGCTGTATAAAAGCCTAAATTACCATTTTAATCTTTCTAAATTGGATTGATAATTGTTTAGCCTTCCAAAATTGGATGTATCGCTTTCACTGTTAAGCATCCACAAATAGACATTAGCTTTTAGCAATATGAAGATAACTTTCCACGGCGCTGCGCAAACTGTAACCGGCAGTAAGCATTTAATACAGCTAAATAACGGTACAAAAATTTTGTTGGATTGCGGTCTTTTTCAAGGCCATGGTTCCAATACCGACCAAATGAACCGCCATTTTGGGTTCGATCCTAAAACAATTGATTTTTTGGTGCTGTCGCATGCACATATAGACCATTCTGGTTTAATTCCGCGTTTGGTGGCCGAGGGTTTTAAAGGAGATATTATCGCCACGCCAGCAACTTATGCCCTCTGCAAAATTCTGTTGCAAGACTCGGCCAAAATACAAGAAAACGATGTTTGGTATGCAAATAAAAGGCGGCAAAGGGAGAATTTAGATCTTTTTGAACCGCTTTATACCATGGAAGATGCACTAACGGCGCTCAGCTTTTTTAAAAGGGTAAAGTACGCTACGCCTTACCAGATTACAGAGGGTGTTAAACTAGTGTTTGAAGATGCCGGACACATTATCGGCAGCGCTTCTGTGCATTTGGATATTGAGGAAGATGGCGAGCTAAAACGTATTTCCTTTAGTGGCGATGTGGGGCGCTACAAAGACCTGATTTTGAAAGCGCCTAAATATTTCCGTCAGGCGGATTATATTTTGCTAGAATCTACTTACGGAGATACTTTGCACGAAGATGCAGCCCCAGCAACCGAAAAATTGCTACAGCTGATTAACGAAACCTGCATCCAAAAAAAAGGAAAGCTAATTATTCCGGCATTTAGTGTGGGGCGCACACAAGAGCTTTTGTACTCTTTAAACGCCTTGGAGTTAGCGGGCAAACTTCCGGATTTGAAGTATTATGTAGATAGTCCGCTATCAGAAAAAGCGACTATGGTGGTCAAATCTTTCCCTTGGAATTTTAATGATAACGTGCAGGAAGTGCTAAAAGTGGACGATGATCCTTTTGATTTTAAAGGCTTGCATTATATTGAAGATGCCGACGAATCAAAATCTTTAAATAGTGACCCGTCGCCTATGGTCATTATATCATCTAGTGGCATGGCCGAGGCCGGCAGAGTAAAACATCACATCCGTAATAACATCGAAAACCCTAACAATACCATTTTGTTGGTGGGTTATGCAGAACCTTCGTCCTTGGCGGGGCGTTTAAAAAACGGGGTAAATCCGGTTTCTATTTTCGGCACTAAATATCAGGTTAACGCACGCATTGCTTCCTTACAATCTATGAGCGCGCACGGCGACCAGTCAGATTTACTGCAGTTTTTAAACGGCCAAGATAAGTTGGAACTTAAAAAAATATTTCTGGTACACGGCGAGCCCGATACGCAGTTTACTTTTAAAACAGAGCTTGAGAAACACGGTTACCACGATATCGAAATTCCGCACCGCCACCAAAGTTTTGATCTGTAGCTTTCGGTTTCCGGTGTTGGTTTTAGCGGCGTTATTCTTAAAGGGTTATTTTAAACTTTGATGATGATATTCCGTTTGTACATAAGCCAAAGTATCAGATACCAAATAAACACAAAAGTTAGGGCACCGGCTAAAGAAGCATGGTATGGGTTAAGGTAAGGCACATAAAACAGTTGGTACAAATAATTTTTTAGTGAGGTGCTTTCGCCGTTTATAGTCACCTGAATTAAGTTTAAACTGCGCGCTATGATGGCCGATGCGAAAAATACCGTAATTGCGTTTACGCCATAAATAACAAAGGGTTTTGTGAAACGGCTGAAGCCCTGCACGTCAATTATCCAATAGCAAAAAGCCAAGCCCATGCTTGCCAGGCCTCCGGTATAAAGCACAAAAGAGCTTGTCCATAACGATTTGTTGATGGGGAAAATCAAATCCCAACACAAGCCCGCAATAAAGGCGATGAAACCGTAAGCAAACAGCCAAGCTACTTTCTCGCTTTGGCTTTGTGTTTTGCTTTTTAATAACAGGCCCATCATCATCCCAAATAAACCGCTGGCCACGGCAGGCAAGGTGCTTAATAAACCTTCCGGATCCCAGGTGCGGGACAGGGACCAAAGGTGCGCTTCGGTAAAAACAGCACGATCTACCCAGGCCGCTAAATTGGTCTCTTTCTCCAAATTGCTTGCACCAAAACCGGGCACAGGTACAAACATCATCAAAACCCAATAGGCCATCAAAATCAACACAAAAAGCTTAAAAAAATAGTTAGGATTGGTATAGATAAACAAAACGGCACAAATGAAATACACCACCGCGATACGTTGCAAAACGCCCGGAATCCGCACCGTAGCCAAATCAAAAAAAGGAAACGTAGCCAAAAAAAGTCCCAGTCCAAACAAAATTAGTGACCGCTTTAAAATGGCTTTGAACAAACCGGAATCCGATTTTTTACGATCCAACGCATAAACAATAGAAACCCCAACAATAAATAAGAAAAAAGGAAAAATAAGGTCGGTTGGGGTGCAACCGTTCCAATTGGCGTGTTCTAGCGGAGCATAAATATGTTCCCAGTCGCCGGGATTGTTTACCAAAATCATGGCGGCAACGGTTAGCCCGCGAAAAAAATCTAAAGACAGTAAGCGCTGCTTGGTTTTTAATTGACTGTGCATCTTAATTGGTTTAGGTTTATGCCAATTTCCTATTTTTTTTGAAAGCTAGTGCTTTAAAACCGATTAAATTAAGTTTGTATTTTTACCGCGATGAGAGTAATCCACTTAAACACTTATGACGGCAACGGCGGGGCAGGCCGCGCGGCTTATCGCTTAAATACTGCTTTAAAACGTACCGGTGTAAAAAGTGATTTGTTTACCTATATCAAAATGGGCAAACGTCCAGATATTGAAGCTTTATATCCCGGGCTTTTGCCAAAATTCTTTGCAACGCTGCGCATTTTGGCCGAGCGCTACTTACCCCGTTTTTACGAGAAAGATTTGAAAGTGCCTTTTTCGCTTTCTTTTTTCGGTAAAGACATACACAAACATCCGGCATTGCAACAGGCCGATATTATACATTTACACTGGATTAATCACGGTTTTTTAAACCCGCAAGATATTGCCAAACTGGCTTTGCTTAACAAGCCCATAGTGTGGACCTTGCACGATAGCAACACTTTTACCGGCGGTTGCCACGTCCGTTTTGATTGCCAACATTATCTTAACAGCTGTGGCCTTTGTCCGCTGTTGAAAGATCCCGAGCCGGACGATATCTCGCACCAAACCTGGGAACGTAAAAATAAGGCTTATGCTAAACTACAGGCAACTTTTATAAGCCCTAGCAATTGGTTAGGCAGCGCGGCTAAAAACAGTGGTTTGTTAAAGCACAAAGCGGTTTTTACCATTCCAAATACATTGGAAACGGATGTATTTAAACCGCAGGATAAACAACAAGCCAAACTCGCTTTGGGTTTAAGTCCTGGCGATTTTGTTTTACTCAGCGGTTTTATGCCATCTAAAAAAGATGCACATAAAGGCACTTCTTATTTGGTAAATGCGATTGATTTATGGCTGCAGAAGCGGCCAGATTTGGTATCAAAAGTTACGCTGATTGTTTTTGGCAATAAAAAAAATCAACTGCCCCCGCCTTTTAAAATTCCGGTTAAATTTTTAGGCACCATCCACCAAGATGAAGTTTTAGCGCAAGCTTATGCGGCGGCGGATGCCTTTTTAACTACTTCTTTGGATGATAATTTGCCCAACACCGTAATGGAAAGTTTGGCCTGCGGAACGCCCGTGATTTCTTTCACCACCGGAGGCATCCCAGATATGGTAAAGCATCAGGAAAATGGCTATTTGGCGAAATATAAAGATGCGACAGATTTTATGCAGGGTCTGGAATGGATTTTCACGCATCCCAACAAACCTCAATTAAACCAAAATGCCCGCGATACAGTGGTGCAAAATTTTAGTGAAGAGGTTGTGGCGCAAAAGCATATGCAGTTGTATCAAAAACTGATAAAAGAAAATGGCGCCATTTAACCCCACACTAAGCGTAATAACGGTTGTTTATAACAACGTAAAGGATATAGAGCGCACCATCCAGTCGGTAATTGGGCAAAGCTATGCTAACATCCAGTACATTATTGTGGATGGTGGCAGCACGGATGGCACCTTGCAAGTTATAGAACACTACCGCGATAAAATAAGCAAAGTCATCAGCGAGAAAGACAATGGCATTTACGATGCGATGAATAAAGGTTTGGCTTTGGCCGATGGGGATTACGTGCTTTTTATGAATTCGGGCGACGAGATTTACAGCATAGATACCGTTGAGCGTATTTTCTCTGCCGCTGCGGATGCAGATATCTACTACGGTGAAACAGAAATGCTTGACGAAAACCTTGTAAGCCAAGGCCGTCGCAGGCATCAAATACCCAAAAAACTAAATATAAACAGCTTTAAATACGGCATGAGTGTTAGCCACCAAGCCATTTATGTTAAAAAGACGATTGCCAGTCCGTATAACCTAAACTACAAGCTTAGCGCAGATATCGACTGGGTTTTAAATGCGCTTACTAAAGCCAAGAAAATTACGCGAGTAGATTTTTACGTAGCTAAATATCTTATGGGCGGACTTTCTAAACAAAAGCATTGGGCGAGTTTAAAAGAACGCTTCCAAATTTTCACTTCTTATTACGGCTTGTTGCCAAACCTATTTAACCACGGTATTATTGCTTGCCGCTTGCTGTGGCATTTCTTAAAACATAATAAAACAAACGACTAGGCGTTTTAAAAACGAAAGGTCTTTAAAGCAGAAATCCCGATCTTTTTGAATCGGGATTTTCTCTTATACTGGTTAGTTTAAGCTGGTTGCTTACGGGCAATCTCGCGGTAGATTGCCATTGCTAGAATTAAAGATAAAATAATAGATCCAAATAATGAAATATTTTCTCCCAAAAAATATGAATTTGGTTCAAATTTCCACTCGATTTTATGATTTCCGGCAGGCAAAACAGCAGCCCTTAGTAAATAATTTGCCCTGAAATATGGCGTTTCCTCGCCGTCAACGTACATTTTCCAACCTTTTGGATACCAAATCTCAGAAAAAACAGCTACCGAATTTTTATCTGTAGAATATTCATATTTTAAATGATCTGGATGGTAAGATGTCAGTTCAATTTTTCCATTTGCTGGCGCACCGGCTCTTTTGTCTTCAATTAGATGTTTAAACTCTTGATTTACAATAGCTACTTTTGAGGGGTCAAAAGAGCTGATGGCCTGCATCTCTTCATCATTGTTTTTTGCAAACTTAACTTCGCTCACAAACCAAGCATGTCCGCAAGCGGTACGGTTGGCCTGCATGCTCGCTGTTTGGCCATCTTTACCGGCGGTAATAAAGTACTTGGTGTTTAACATATCCAGCACGTCCTGGTTTAAACTGCCAGTTAATTGCTTGTCAATTACCTCTTGGAAGCGTTTTAACTTAGCCGCGTGGTAGCCACCAATGGTTTTGTGGAACGCTGTTGCGTCTGCACTTTGGAAAGTTGGGATGGTTAAATCCAACACCCTAAAATCCGGATCAGGGTCGCGCATAATAAATTCATCTACCTCGCGCGGTGCCGCATGTTGGTTCATGATGGCTTTGGCTACAAACTTCTCATCGTTTAAATAACGTTTGTCTAAAGACCATAAATCGGTTAAAACCACCAAACCAATAATAATTAGGCCCAAGGGTTGTGCAATTTTTTTGTTGATTAACGCCCAAAGTACACCAATGCCTACAATAATAAATAGTAAAGAGCGCAAAGCATCTGCACGGAACAGTGAAATACGGTCGTCAATCAAAGCGGCCGCAATACTTGCACCAAAACTTTGGTCGCCACCGGCAACCTGGCTCAACTGCCCTATCAAATCTTGATGCGTGTCTGATTTAAAGCTGAACAAAACCGTAGGTACAGCCAACAGCACCACTAAAATTCCTAAAACAATATAAGCGCTGGTCTTCAGCTTTTGGATCATCAACTTGCTGTCCGCGCCGGGTTTGGTAGCTTCATAAATAGCTAGGCACGCTAAAATGGGTACGCATAAGCTGGCTATCGCCAAGTTAAACTCAACCGAGCGGAATTTATTGTAAAGCGGTACGTAGTGGAAAAACAAATCGGACAGTAAACTGAAATGCTTTCCAAACGCCAGCAAAATGCTTAAAACAGTTGCGCCCAATAGCCACCATTTCAGTTTGCCTTTTACCACAAACAATCCAAAAATAAATAAGAAAAGTACAAAAGCCCCAAAGTACCACGGGCCAGATGTGAAAGGTTTTGGCCCCCAATACACCGGCATCTGTTGTGCAAAACCGGTAGCTTGGTTTATGTCTGCGCCTTTGCTCACTAAAGCTTTTGCAACGGCAGATTTGCCGTCCAACATCGGCTGGCTTGCACCTCCGTAAGCGTTAGGAATTAACAAAGTGAAAGTTTCACCAATGCCTTGGCTCCACTGGAAAGCGTAGTCTTTATCTAAACCGTTGTTTGGTTGTGCACTATCTGTGGTGATGTTTGATTTACCGCGGGTAGAGTATTTGCTGTATTCATAAGTGGTCCACAAATTTCCGGTATTGACCAAAACGCCTAAAAATGCGCTGGCAACCAATACACCCAATGTTTTCCCAAATGCCTTTAACTGCTTGTTTTTATAAGCATGGTAAAACTCGATACCCATTAATATCAACAAAGCGATAAAAAGGTAATAAGTCATTTGGATGTGGTTTGCCCTAATTTCCAGTGCCACAAACAAAGCCGTGATGGCTGCGCCCAACCAATATTTTTGGCGTAAGGTTAAAAGTACGCCGGCCACTATAAAAGGGTAAAAAGCTATTGCCATAGCTTGGTTACTGTGCCCAGCTTCTATAAAAATAAAATTATACGACGAGAAACCGAAGGCTATTGCGCCCACGGCAGCCAGCCAGGGGCTCAAACCTAAAACACTCAATAAAAAATAGGTTCCTATTAAATAAAGCAATACAATATCCACCGGGTTTGGCGATGATGCCTTAATGAAATCAATAATATGAGTGGTAATGTTTTTTGGGTATTTAAGCCAAATTTGGTAGCTCGGCATCCCGCCAAACATGCTGTTTGTCCAAAGTGGCGCTTTACCGTCAAGCTCTTTGTACTTCATAATCTCGCTTTGCGTAGCGCCGGCCTTTTGTACGTCGCCTTGCATTAACACTTTGCCTTGGAAAGCGGGGGTAAAATACACAAAACATAAAATAATGAAAAACAAGATGATACCGATGTGGATTCCGTTTCTTTTAAACCAATTGGACATTTGTAAAAAATTTAATGAGCATCAAAAATAGGAATATAGTCCATGAAATGAAATCTAATATTAATGGCGATAAAAGATTAAAAGAATGCTTATAAGCGGTTTAAGCAAGCCTATTTTAACCGCTCGAGTGGAAGATGGTAGCCTTTCATCAACATCTGTTGCTTGCTTTCGCCGATTTTTGAGCGCTTAATCTTATCTTTGAAGATGATTAAATCCATGACCGGCTACGGTGCTAGCACAACAGACCTCCCAAGCGGTAAGTACACGGTAGAAATTAAATCGCTCAACAGTAAATTTTTAGAGCTTAACCTCAAATTGCCGAAAGCTTTTTCGGAAAAAGAGTTTTTTCTGCGCACGGAAGGCAGTAAAGCTTTTGAGCGCGGGAAAGTAGTATTAAGCATTACTGCTGATAACTCTGAGCTGCCTGCCAAAGGCGCCAACATCAACAAAGCACTTTTTATCGACTATTACACGCAGTTGAAAGCTATTGCCGATGAGGTGGGCGATGAAAGCAAATCTTTAACTTCCATTATTTTGGGTTTGCCCGATGTGGTGCATTACGATGAAAATTCGGTTTCTGAAGAAGATTGGCAGAAACTGCTAGCCGCGTTTTACGATGCTGTTGAGCATTTTCAACAGTTTAGGCAAGATGAAGGCGCGGTGTTGGAGCGCGAATTAGCAGACCGTATAAAGAATATATTAGATTTTTTAGCGGCCGTTGAGCAAGACGAACCAAAACGCATCCCCACCATTAAAGAAAAATTAAACACTTTATTGGCAGATGTTGTGGGCAAAGAAAGTGTGGACGGCAACCGTTTAGAGCAAGAGCTGATTTATTATATCGATAAGCTGGATATTACCGAAGAAAAAGTGCGTTTGCGCAGCCATTGCAATTATTTTATGGAAACCCTGCGCGCCAAAGATGCCAACGGTAAAAAGCTGGGTTTTATATCTCAAGAAATTGGTCGCGAGATTAATACCATGGGTTCCAAAGCTAACGATGCATCCATCCAACGGCACGTAGTGGGCATGAAAGAGGAACTGGAGAAAGTTAAAGAACAACTGTTAAACGTACTTTAAGCCTCGATAAAATAAAATGCAAGGAAAACTGATTATATTTTCTGCCCCTTCTGGCGCAGGCAAAACCACCATCGTACAACATCTTTTACGCACCTTTCCAGATAAAATAGCATTCTCTATCTCGGCAACTACGCGGGCGGCCAGAGGAGAAGAAACCGACCAAAAAGATTACTATTTCATCAGCAAAGAAGAGTTTTTGCACCGTGTTGCCAAGCACGAGTTTGCCGAGTTTGAAGAGGTTTATTCCGGTACTTTTTATGGCACTTTAAAAAGCGAAATCCAACGCATTTGGGACAGTGGCAAGCACGTAATTTTTGATTTGGATGTAGAAGGAGGCTTACGCCTAAAAGATAAATACAAAGAGGATGCTTTGGCTATTTTTGTGCAGCCGCCATCAATGGAGGTGCTTGTAGAAAGATTAACCGGCCGCGGTACAGAAACTGCCGAAAAAGTAAAAGAACGTATAGATAAAGCAGCAAAAGAGCTAAGTTATGCGCCAAAATTTGATGTAATACTAGAAAACACAGATTTGGCGACGGCCTGTAAAGAGGCAGAAAACCTGCTTTTAAATTTTGTGAATGCTTAATTAGCGCTGATGAAGGTAGGCTTGTTTTTCGGTTCTTTTAACCCCATCCATACCGGGCATCTTATTATTGCCAATTACATGGCGCATTATACCAATTTGGACCAGGTTTGGCTGGTGGTTTCTCCGCATAATCCGCTGAAAGAAAAAAAAGACCTTATCCAGGTTTACGACCGGCTAGAAATGGCAAAACTAGCTACCGAAGAGGTAGAAGATATTTTGGTGAGCGATGTGGAGCTGAAACTGCCTCAGCCATCTTACACCATTGATACCTTAACGCATTTGCGCGAGCTTTACCCCGGACGTGATTTTTGCTTGATAATGGGCTCGGATAACCTTAAATCTTTAAAAAAATGGAAAAACTACGAGCTGATTTTGCGCGATTACCATATCTATGTTTATCCGCGCCCCGGCTCAGAAGATTGCGAACTGGCACAACACCCATCTGTAACTTTAACAAATACACCTTTAATGGAGATATCTTCCACCTTTATACGTAAAGCCGTAGCCGCACAAAAGGATGTTAAATTTTTTTTACCAGATGCGGTAATAGATTTTATAGATAGCAAAAGCCTTTATCGCTAAAGGCTTTTGCTGTTTTTTGTTAAAACTGCCTGTTTTTTACCGCAATTTGCGGATTGGTGATGAAATCTGTTAAAATGTTTAGGGTTTCATCTTGGATAAAATCAACATCATCTTCTTTGGTTGTTTTCTCGTCCTTTTTGGTGATCGGCGGCAAGCCTCTTGAAACTCTGCGTTCATTTTCGCGCTTTAAGTTTTTGTCTTCCAGTTCATCACGCTGCTTTTTTAAAGCCGTTTCATTTAAAGGCAGAGCCACATCGGCATCGCGTTTTTTAAATTCGGCAATATCCTGCAAAAGGTAAGCGTACTCTTTGCTGGTTTTCATGCGCGCATCGTGTTTTTGTTTCAGTTCGGCTATCACGCTATTTAAATTAGCCACTTTCTCATATTTGCTACTGGCAATTTCGTCCCACGGCAAGGCAGATTTTTCTGCGCTTTCGCCGTATTTATCCGCAGGAAAAACCGTTGGAAACTCAATATCTGGCGTAACGCCTTTATGTTGCGTAGAGCTTCCGCTAATGCGGTAAAACTTGGCCATCGTTAAATTAATCTGGTCGTCTTTATCCGCAAAATCAGAATCTATGCGTTTCATGGCAATTGCCGACTGAACCGTTCCCTTTCCGTAAGTGGTGTTGCCCACGATGATGCCCCGTCCGTAATCTTGTATCGCGCCAGCGAAAATTTCGGATGCCGATGCGCTAAACCGGTCGGTCATTACAGCCAAAGGTCCATCCCACAATACTGATGGGTCCTTATCCTCGTCTACCTCAACTTTGCCTCGGTAATCTTTAACCTGTACCACGGGGCCTTTTTTAATAAACAAGCCTGTCAAATCAATCGCTTCTGTTAAAGAACCACCGCCGTTGCCTCTTAAATCGATAATTAAGCCGTCGATATGTGCCTTTTTCAAAGAATCTATGGCATACTTAACATCTCTGGTGGTCGATTTATAGTTCGGGTTGCCTTTTTGCATTTCGGCCCAGTCTGCATAAAAAGCCGGAATTTCGATAATGCCGTAAGTATAAGTTTTTCCGTCTCTAACCACCGTTTTTACCTTCTTTTTTACCGATTGGTCTTCTAGGATAATCTTCTCGCGCACCATGGTCACAATCTTTGGTTTGGCAGAAAGATCTTGGTCTTTAGAAAGGATTTTTAACCGCACCGTAGTGCCTTTTTTACCACGGATTAAAGTGATGGCATTATCTAAGCGCCAGCCCACAACATCAACAAAATCTTCATTTCCTTGTGCTACACCAATAATCTTATCGTCTATTTTCAGTTGCTTACTTTTATCTGCCGGCCCGCCCGGTACCACACTTTTTATGGTCACAAACTCGTTTTCCGAGGCTAAAGTTGCGCCTATACCTTCCAAAGAACGCGCCATATCAATGTTGAAGTTGGCGGCATTCGCCGGATTAAAATAGCTGGTGTGTGGGTCAACGGCGTTTGTAAAAGCCGTCATAAATATCTGGAAAGCATCCTGATTGTTGATTTTGTTAGATTGCGAAAGCAGGTTATCGTAACGCTTTTTTAAGGTATTGCGGATGGCGGAATCTGCCTGCCCGGCTAATTTCAAATTCAGATAATCGTATTTTACTTTGTTGTGCCACACATTATCGCTTTCTGCTTGGTTTTTAAACCACGGCAATTTGCTGCGGTCGTAGGTGTAAGTGTCGTTTTTGGTAAAGTCGAACTTATCATTAAGCTGCTTTAGCGAATAACTGATTTTTTCGTTATAGCGTTTTTGGTAAGTGTTAAACATGAAAAAAGCAGCGCTCAAGTCACCGGCCTTCAAATCGTCATCAAAGGTTTTGCGGTATTTTTCAAATTCTTTAATGTCTGATGCCAAAAAATAGCTATGGTTGGCATCCATTTCTTTCAGATAATTGTTGAAGATAACGTTACTGATAGAATCGTTAAGCTGGATTCTTTTGTAGCTAACGGTGCTCACCAATTCTGCAATTTCTTTGGCTACTTTGGCCTGCCGCGGTTCGGGTTTTAAATTGTTAGAACCCGGTACGTCTATATCAACAATGCGTGGCGTGGCGCTACAGGCAATAGTTGCCGCAACAAATAAGCCTAGAAATACTCTTTTCAACATGCTCTTTACTTTTTGAAACTCTAAATTCACCGCTAATATTAACGTATTTGTGTGGGAAATAATGTATTTAAATTAATCTACTAACCAAAAAAACGCTGGTTTCGTGGAAACAAGTTTACATATAAATTTTTGTTGAAGTAAAATTCGAGCCAATTTATTGATTAAGCTATTTGATTGCGCAAATATTTAAAAAAATGAATACCATTAATCCATTTCAAAATTGGGCAGTCATACCCACAAACCAGTTTTAAAATGAGAAGCATCGTAAAATATTTTTACAGCCCGTTTTTAGCCCTTACACTTTTGTTGTGTCTTTCGTCTTTTTTGGCGGATAAAAGCGGACCTATCACCCAAGCCTACCGTAAGGCAGGTTTAACCGATAGAGAGGCGGCCTTACACCTGTTAAACCGTTTTACTTTTGGGGCTACCACAAGTGATATCGATAACTTGGTAAAAATAGGTGCCGATAAATGGTTTGCCGAACAGCTTAAAGCTAATTATCCGGATAAAGAGTTGCAAGAACGTTTAGCAGCTTACGATGCCATTAACCTAAGCAACCAACAGGTAAACCAAAAATTCCCTAGGGCGCCACAGGTTTTACGCCAAGCCATAAAAGAGGGCCATATCCATAAAGATTCGATAAACAAAACCGACAAAAAGGCTTATCGCGAAATGCTGAACAGCTACATGGCGCAAAAAGGTTATCGGCCACAGCAAGAGCTTTACCGGCAGTTTATCAGCCAAAAAATATTACGTGCTACTTACAGCCAAAACCAATTGCAAGAGGTCCTTACCGATTTTTGGTTCAACCATTTTAACGTTTCGCTCACCAAAAATGATTGTGCCATGTACATCCCAGCTTACGAGCGCGATGTGATCCGGCCTAACGTATTCGGCAAGTTCAGCAACTTGTTGCTGGCAACAGCTAAGTCGCCGGCGATGTTGTTTTTCTTAGACAATTTCACCAGCGTAGGCAATAACCAAGAAAAGGCTCAAGCCACTAAGCAAAACAATAAACCTAATGCTTTGGGAAAGGTTGCGCAGCCCAAAAAAGCGAAAGGCCTAAATGAAAATTACGCCCGCGAGGTGATGGAGCTGCACACTTTAGGTGTAGATGGGGGCTACACGCAAGAAGATGTAACGCAAGCGGCGCGGGTATTAACAGGCTGGACCATTTACCCCGCAATCACCTTTGATGGCGGTGGCAATGCTATGAAAAAGCTAGAACAGCTTAGTCCATCTACCTTAGAAAAAAGAGGTTTTGTACGCGAGGGCGACTTTTGGTTTACCCCAAACCGGCATGACAACGGCATCAAAATAGTTTTAGGGCATAAATTTAATGGCGGTGGCTATCAAGAAGGCGTGGCGCTTTTAGAGATGCTGGCCCATCATCCGTCCACCGCAAAATTCATTTGCCACAAACTGGCCGTCCGCTTCGTAAGCGATAATCCGCCACAAAAACTGGTGGACAACATGGTGAAAACCTTCAACAGTAAAGACGGCAGCATTACCGCCATATTGCAAACTATGGTTGCTGACCCCCAATTTTGGACGAAAGAAGCTTTGGGCGAAAAAACAAAATCGCCGTTCGAACTGGCAATCAGCGCTGCCCGCGCGCTTGACGCGGATGTTTTGCAGCCCTATCAACTTTATACCTGGATAAATAAAATGGGCCAAAAGATTTATGCCTACCAAGCGCCAACAGGCTTTCCGGATAGGGCGCAATACTGGATCAATACCGGCGCTTTGTTAAACAGGATGAATTTTGGACTGGCCATTGCCAGCGGAAAAATAAAAGGGGTAAAGGTAGATTTAGCCGCTTTAAACAACAACCACGAGCCCGAAAGTAGCGAGGCGGCCTTAGCAACTTATGGCAATATCATTTTGCCCGAGCGTGATTTATCCAAAACCATTGAAAGATTAACGCCTTTATTAACCGCGCCAGATTTGGCCGAAAAGGTAAGTAAGGCGGCAAGCAAAAACACAGCGGAAACCGGCGACGATAGTTTAGATATGGACACCATGGTACCGAAAATAAAAGCAAAAGCCAACAAACCGAAGCCTGCTTTTGCCAGTAATGCCATGCTGGCGCAGGTGGTGGGCGTAATTATCGGCGCACCGGAATTTCAGAAAAGATAAACGTAAAATATATATCATGATTACGAGAAGAGGATTTTTAAAAGCCGGCGGTTTGGCCGTGTTTGGCATTGGTTTGGGCGGTGTACCCAATTTTGTAGCGCAAGCGGCGGCACAAATTAAAGCCCCAGGCTTGTTTAAAAGGCGGAAAACATTGGTGTGCATTTTCCAACGCGGCGCTATGGACGGCTTAATGGCAGTAACCCCTTTTACGGATGAGCATCTGCGTGCTGCCAGACCCACTCTTTTTATGTCTGCGGCAAAAGCCAGCCCAGGAAAACCATTGATAGATTTAGACGGAAAATTTGGTTTGCACCCTTCCATGGCCGGTTTTGCCAATGTTTTTAAAGAAGGCCGTTTAGGGATTGTGCATGGCATAGGCTCGCCAAACAAAACACGTTCGCATTTTGATGCGCAAGATTACATGGAATCTGGCACCCCGTTTAACAAAGGCACATCAAGCGGTTGGCTAAACCGCGCGGTGGGTTTATTAGGGCACGATACGGCGACGCCATTTCAGGCAGTAAGCTTAACTTCATCTTTACCGCGCTCTTTTTATGGCGATAATCCCACATTAGCCCTCAGTAACCTTAGCGATTTCAATATCCAGGTGAAAGGCAACCCCGCCGGAGCCAATATGGCATCGCAAAGTTTTGAAGATTTGTACGACCAAACTGCGCAGGGACTGCTAAAAGAAACCAGTAAAGACAGTTTTGAAGCCATGAACGTGCTGAAAAAATTGGATACTAAAAATTACGTACCTGCAAACAATGCACGTTATCCTAACAGCGCTCTGGGCAACTCGCTAAAGCAAATAGCACAACTCATTAAAATGGATGTAGGTTTAGAGGTGGCTTTTGCCGAATCTGGTGGTTGGGATACACATTTTAACCAAGGTACTGATACCGGAATTTTTGCCCGCAACGTAAACGATTTGAGCGAGAGCATCATGGCTTTTTGGACAGACATGGGCACTTTGCAGGATGATGTGACCGTAATGACCATGACCGAGTTTGGCAGAACGGTGAAACAGAATGGCACTGGCGGCACCGATCATGGCCGTGCATCGTGCAATTTTATTTTGGGTAACGATGTTTTAGGAGGCAAAGTACACGGAAAAATGGATGCGCTTGCCCCAGAAAATTTAGAAGATGGAAGAGATTTAGCCGTTACTACAGACTTTAGAAGCGTATTTAGCGAAGTTGCAGACAAGCATCTAAACATTAATAAAGACGGGGTGCTTTTCCCGGAATGGGATGGGCAACACATTGGTGTGATGAGGACTTAAAGCGTTAACAATTTCTTAAAGTCTTACTCTTTGTAAATCAATTACTTTATTGGTTATATTAGGCGTATGAAGTTACGTACGCTTGTTTTCTTAAACGCCTTGGCCGTTGGTGTTTCCATAGGCGCGGTGAACCTTTATTTTCAGCATAAATGGTTCTATTTTGCGGTTTCTTTGGTGATCGCAACCATTGTGAGCTATTTCGTTTTTTATTACCTGATAGAAAAGTACGTTTATTCTAAAATCAAGGTGATTTACAAAATGATCCATAGCCTTAAATTGGGTAAAGATTTAAAAGATGCTTTGGCAGAATATGTAAGTCCGGATCCGATAAACGACGTGCAGCAAGAGGTAAAAGAATGGGCACGTGATAAAAAGCACGAGATTGACGAACTGAAGAAGCAAGAAAAATTCCGACGCGAGTTTCTGTCTAACATATCACACGAGTTTAAAACGCCCATTTTCGCCATAGAAGGCTATGTTGAAGCATTGCAAGACGGGGCATTGCAAGACCCCGAACTGGCTCAAAGTTTTTTAAACAAGGTGTCATCTAATGTGGAGCGACTGAGTGTTTTAATTAAAGATTTAAATGAAATATCAAGGCTGGAAAGCGGCGAATTGCCAATAAACCTGCAAAAATTTGAGCTTACCGCACTGATAAAAGAGGTGATGGAGTCTTTGGAGCTAAAAGCCGAGAAATACAAAATTAAACTGGTTTTTAAAGAAAAATATGATGTACCTACCTGGGTAAAGGCTGACAAAGAAAAAATCAGACAGGTGCTTATCAATCTGATAGATAATTCTTTCAAATACGGCAAAGAAAACGGCACCACATTTATTACGGTATTTGCCCTGCACGATCAATATTTAGTTGAAATTACGGATGACGGTATGGGCATTAACGAAGAGCATTTGCCGCGCCTCTTCGAGCGTTTTTACCGTACAGACAGCAGCCGCTCTAGGCAAATTGGGGGCTCGGGCTTAGGCTTAGCCATTGTTAAACACATTGTAGAAGCGCACCACCAAACCATTAACGTCCGCAGTACCGAAAAACTGGGCTCTACTTTTGGTTTTACCTTAGAAAAAGCGAAAGAAGGCGGCCTTAACATCCCGATGATTACCACGGATGTGGATTAAAAAAGAGCTTTTTCTTTTAACCTGCTACAAGACGCTTTGAGCTTAATAAAATCAGACTTGCGAGTTGTAAAAACCGCAAGTCTCTTTTTTAGAAAGATTCTCTAAAACGCTGAACTTTTAAAAACACCTAATTGGTCACAGAAATTACGCTGATTTCAAAAGCTAAAATTGCATTTGCTGGAATTCCAGTTGGCGGTGTGCTGCCGTAAGCAAAACGTGAAGGAATGTATAAATTAATTTTTCCTCCTGCCTTAATTTTTGGTAAGGCCAATTGCCAGCCTTTTATCGTATTGCTCAGCGTAAGGGTGACCGGAGAGCTGGTGCTTGCCTCATCAAAAACCGTGTTTGTTAACAGCTTGCCCTTATAGGCAACTTCTACTCGCGCATCTGCGGATGTTATCTCGGTCCCGGTGCCTGGAGTCACAATGTTATAATAAATACCGTTACCGTCTTTTGTAGCAGTAAGTTTGTTTTCTGCTAAATAATCTTGAATTAAGGCATCTTCGTAAACTGGCCGGTCGGTATCATCAATTAAATTTAGTTTGGTATCTAAAATGGTATTGCCCGGAATGGTAGAACCTAAACCGTCTTTTCCATAAGCTAAAGACGAAGGCGTAATAACCCGTACTTCGCCGCCTTTTTTAATCTTCAACAAGCTTTCGCGCCAGCTTACCGGAGTAATGTAGCCCAGATAATTATACTGAGGGTTGTATTTAGAGAACTCGTATTTTACATTTTTGTTGATAGATGTAGTGCTTTGCCAAATACCTACGTAGCTTGGGTAGTCCACTTCTAGGCCGGTTCCGGGGTTGATCACTTTATAGTAAAAGCCCGTGCTGTCCTTAGTAAATCCGCTTAAATTATTGCTACGCATGTAAGCTTGGATGTCTTCGTCTTCTATCTGCGTAAGCGTGCGTGTTTCCTTTTCGCAAGCGGTTAAAACAAGTACAGCCACAAGCGCAAGGTTCAAAATCTTTTTTATCATCAATTTTTTATTTCTGTAAGTTCGATATCAAAATCTAAAATGGAATTTGCCGGAATTCCCGGACGGGCAACATCGCCATAAGCAAACCCGCTGGGTACAATTAAGCGGATTTTACCGCCTTTTTGGATACGAGGGATGCCCATCTGCCAGCCAGCAATTAAATAGCCCAGCTGAAACATTTTTTCCGTACCCTGGTCAAAAACGCTTCCGTTGAGCAAACGACCTTTATAATTAACGGTGATATTGGTTGTAGGTGTGAAATTAACATCGCCAGTTCCCGGCTCTATAATTTGATAATACACATCGTAAACCGAATCTTTTTTCGCCTCGATGTTATTGTCTTCCAAAAATTTTTGGATAATTAAAGTGTCTTTGCCGTACTGCGCATAAGCGAGGGCATTACGGTCAATTGGCTCGTCTTTTTTACAGGCGCTAAAGCCAAGTAACAATGCAACAGCTAAATACAGGTAGTTTTTAAGTCTCATTTTTTTGCAAATTTATCCTTCTTTTTTGCAAAACCTAAACATTAACGTTTTTTAACGGGAAATGTTGGGGCAGTACAAAACAAAGCTTAAGGAATAAGGAATAAAGATTATTGCAGGTCCATTTCAAACAAGGCGGCAATATGGTGTTTAAGCCGTGTTTTTACTTCTGCAATATCCACACGGTCGCCTAGCTCACGTTGCATAGAAGTCACATCTTTATCGTCGATGCCACAGGGCACAATATTTTTAAAATAATCTAAATCGGCATTTACATTGAAGGCGAAACCGTGCATGGTTACCCAGCGGCTGCAGCGAACGCCCATGGCGCAAATTTTACGGGCTTTTTCGTTATCAGCATCCAGCCAAACGCCGGTATAACCCGGGTAACGGCCTGCTACAATATCATAATCTGCCAAAGTGCGGATAACGGCTTCTTCCAGCGTGCGAAGGTATAAATGGATGTCGGTGAAAAAGTTTTCCAGATCCAAAATGGGGTAGCCCACAATTTGCCCCGGTCCGTGGTAAGTAATATCGCCACCGCGGTTAATTTTATAATAAGTAGCCTGCTTTTGTTCCAGCTGCTCTTTGTTTAGCAGCAAATTCTCTGCGTGGCCGCTCTTCCCTAAAGTATAAACGTGCGGATGTTCCACAAAAATCAGTCGGTTGGTGGTCGTCTTTTCGTCCTCGGGATGGCTACGGTTGTAGCTTTTGATAGCCACAGTTTCTGCAAAAACCTGCTCTTGCCTATCCCAAGCCTCTTGGTAATCTACCAAGCCCCAATCCTCAAATATCACTTTCTTGTTTTTCATTTCTTGTTAATTTGTCCGCAGTCGGCAGTCAGTTGTCCGCAGGCCGTTGTCCGTGGTGGGTTGTCCATAGTTGATAGTCCATAATCCGTAGTCTGCTGACCGCGGACTATCAACCGCCGACTGCGGACTATCGACCTATTCACACACATACCCTACCATATAATCCTCAAACTTTTTATAATGCACCACATAGTTTTTTGTACGGTTTTCTTTCGCGATGCTAGCTTTAAGTTCGCCTTCATCGGCGTAAGCAAATGCCGCCAACCGGATATGGTCTTTAAAGGAGGTTTCCTTTTTACCGTTAAGTTTGTACAAAGCTTCCTTGGCGCACCAGCAAACATAAAGCTGTTCAATCCGTTTATCTTCGGCAATAAAATCCAGTTCGGCAGCAGCCAAAAATTTTTGTTGCACGCGTTCTATCTTCGCTTTTATAATCTCAATATCAATCCCTACTTTCCGCGTTTTGCTAATCATCACGGCGGCATAATCAAAAGAATGGCTTAAAGAAATGTGGTGCGGGTGGTTCACCAAAAAAGGTTTCCCATTTTCGTCCGTCTGGCAATCTATATACAGCTCGGTGTTTATCATGTTGCGCAACAGCACACGCGTAGCCAGCCAATGCAGGTTGCGTTTTTCTTTGCTTAACGACCGCAATACACTTTGCTCGTGCTCCTTCAATTGCAGTTTTGCCTCCAGCTCGGCCGCGGTTTCGGTAATTTTCCACAAAGCAATAGAGGTATCCGAGTTGATGTTTTGATGAAAAGTGAGGGGCATCTCTAAAATTATAATTAATTGCCGAAATTATTTTAAATAAATTATAATTTAGGCATAATCAAAAATTAGCGATGATACTTTCAGACCAAAACATCTTAAAAGAAATTGAAGCCGGCACCATAGTTATTGAACCTTTTAAACGCGAGTGTTTAGGCACCAACTCTTACGATGTGCATTTAGGAAAGTATTTGGCCTGCTATACCAACCGCGAGCTAGACGCGCGGAAGCATAATACCATAGAACACTTCGAAATACCCAAAGAAGGTTTTGTGCTGCAGCCCAACACGCTTTATTTAGGCGTAACTTTAGAATATACCGAAACGCACAAGCACGTGCCTTTTTTGGAAGGAAAATCGAGCACGGGGAGGCTTGGCATTGATATACACGCCACCGCCGGAAAAGGCGATGTAGGTTTTTGCAACACCTGGACTTTAGAAATTTCGGCAACACAACCCGTACGCATTTACGCCGGTATGCCTATTGGCCAGCTCATTTATTTTATGGTTGAAGGCGATATTGACACGCTTTACAATACCAAAGGCAATGCAAAATATAACCACAAAACCACCCGGCCGGTAGAAAGTATGATGTGGAAAAACCAATTTTAAAACAAAGTTAACAGTCAAAAGCCTCTGCACGCAGAGGCTTTTATTTTTTAAGCTTATGAAAACAAAACGGACATTGCTGGCAGGCGCCTTATTTGTTTGTGCGCTTATATTTTACGGCTTCGCAGTCCAAGACAATCCGCTAGCAAAGCTAATTGCACAATTAGAGCAGTACCTGGACAAAAACACCCAAGAAAAAGTTTATTTACATACCGACAAGCCTTTTTATGCCGTTGGCGATGACATTTGGTTTAAAGCTTATGTGGTAGATGCGCAAACTTTAACGCCCAGCCCTAAAAGCAATATTTTATATGTGGATTTGATTGATGCCCGCGACTCTATCCGCAAAACGCTAAGGGTGCCGCTTTTTGCGGGATTAGGCTTGGGAAATATAGAGCTTAAAGATTCTTTGGCCGAGGGCAACTATCGATTGCGGGCCTACACGCGCTGGATGCGCAATTTTGACCAAGCTTACTTTTTTGACCGTACGCTTAAAATTGGCAATATATGGACAGATCAGTTGGTGACCAAAGCCTCGTCGGTGTATCAAAAAAACGGCGATAAGCAGGAAACCACCACCACCATCAATTTTAGCAATTTAGATGGTTACGCTTACGCGGATAAGGAAGTAAATTATCAGGTTACTGTAGCCGGAAAGGTGCTGAGCCGCGGGCGCACAAAAACAGACGATAAAGGAAACATCAGCCTAAGCTACAGCAATAACAAAACTTTTTTGGGTGGCGATGGCGCCATACAAACCAGCATTACTTTAGCCGAAAACACCGTTATTAACCGAAGGATTGCCGTAGTTGATGAAGCAGGAAATACAGATTTGCAGTTTTTTCCCGAAGGTGGCGATTTGGTAGAAAACGTAAGGAGCAAAGTTGCTTTTAAAGCGCTTGGCGCCGATGGCTTGGGCAAAGCTGTAACCGGTTTTGTGCAAGACGATGCAGGCAATAAAGTGGCTTTAATTAAAGATAAGCATCTGGGGATGGGCTATTTTGCTTTTGCGCCAATGGCAGGCAAAAGCTACCAAGCAATGGTGAAGTTTGAAGACGGCGTAGAACGCACTTTTAAACTGCCGCCCGCCAAGCCCGAAGGCATTACGCTGGCGCTGATAAACCCAACGGAAGACAAAATAGGCATTAGGGTAGCCGCCAACCAAAGCTTTTTAGCTAAAAACCAAGGAAAAACGTTTTGTATTGTAGGGCAAAACAGCGGAAACGTGGTTTACACGGCAAAAGCTAAACTAAACAACCTAAGCTTTGGTGCCGAGCTGGAGCGCTCTAGATTTATCCAGGGCATTAACCAGATTACCCTGCTTGACGAAAATATGTTGCCGGTAGCCGAGCGTTTATTGTTTATAGCACCAAAAGATACCTTGAGCATAAAATTGCAGGCCAACAAAGCAAACTATCGGCAAAGAGAGAAAACTAGCATTACTGTAAAAGCCACTAAACCCGACGGAAAGCCGGTAATAGGCTCTTTTTCTATGGCGGTGATAGACCCCAGCAAAATGGATTTACAGCCCGATAAAGAAGATCATATTTTAAGCAATCTGTTGCTTACGTCAGACATTAAAGGTTATGTGGAGCAACCGGCATATTACTTCAACCATCCTAACCAGCAAGTTTTGGCCAATGCCGATATTTTAATGATGACGCAAGGCTGGCGCCGTTTCAGCTGGCAAAACTTAAACGCTACCGCTCTTAGCTATAAACCCGAAAAAACCATCAGCCTTAGCGGCAAAGTAACCCAAGGAAAAGATAAACCGGTGGCAAACGGCGCGGTGACTGTTTTTGCTAAGAGCGATAAAATCCTCATCCTACAAACCAAAACCGACAGCAATGGCGAGTTTATGATTGATAGCCTGACGTTCCCAGACAGCACCACGTTTTTGGTGCAGGCGCGTACAGAAAAAGGGCGCAAAAACGTAGATATCGAAATTTACGACAGCACCGTGCCGGTGGTTACGGCCAACCCTAACCGGGCAGACCTGACGGTAAACATCAACGAATCGATGCAGGCCTATCTTCAAAACAGTAAATCGCAGTACGAAGCCTGGCTAAAAAGCGGTTTGGTTAATCGCTCTGTACTGTTAAAAGAAGTGGTGGTGGTGGACCGGAAAGCGCCGGTGAAAAATTCGTCAAACCTAAATGGCGCCGGAAATGCCGACAAGGTATTTACCGCGAAAGATTTAGAAAGCTCTTACTCTTTAGAACAAGCTTTAATAGGGCGCGTGGCCGGCTTAACTTTTAGCAACGGAATCGCTTACATCCGCGGACAGCAGGCACAAATTGTAATGGACGGCTTTTATATGGATGCCGATTTCTTGAATAGCATTCCGGTTTCGGATGTTGAATCGGTAGAGATTTTAAAAAACATTGCTTACACGGCTATTTATGGCAGTCGCGGAGGTGGAGGTGTAATTGTAATTAATACAAAACGAGGCGAATCTAACTATACCAGAGATATTTACGTGCCGGGCGTAAAAACCATCAGGCCTATTGGCTTGGTGCCGGCCAAAGAATTTTACGTGCCTAACTACGCCGATCCGAAAATTAACCCGAATGTGCCAGATTTGCGCACGACTGTATATTGGAACCCAAATATTGTTACCGATAGCTTGGGCAATGCTACGGTAAGTTTTTATAATGGCGACAATCCCGGGAAATATCGTGTAACTTTAGAGGGCATGGACCTTAGCGGGCATTTGGCGCGCAAGGTGATGTATTATAATTTGAACGCAAAAAGTAAATAATGGAATTTATTAAAACCACCATACAAGATCATGTAGCAATTGTTTCTTTAGACAGAGGAAAATCTAACGCGATTAACGAAACCATGCTGGACGAACTGCAGAAAATGGTCAAAAGTGTTGAACAGGATGCTAATATCTTTGGGCTGATTTTAACCGGCAAACACGGTTTTTTTACCGCAGGCTTGGATTTGATTGAGCTTTATAATTATAACGAAGAGCAGATGTTGAGCTTTTGGACGAAGTTTCTGAAGCTGATTAACACTTTGGTGGAGTTTAAAAAGCCCTTTATTACGGCAATTAGCGGGCATAGCCCTGCCGGTGGTTGCGTACTGGCTATTTGTGCTGATTACCGCGTAATGGCGGAGGGCGAATACATCATCGGCTTAAATGAGGTGCCGGTGGGGATTATAGTTCCGGATAGTATTTTTGAGTTATACGCATTTTGGATAGGAGAAGCCAAAGCCTACCGGAATTTGTTAGAAGGTAAATTGATGAACCCGGCAGAAGCCAAACAAATTGGTTTGGTAGATGCTACCTCGTCTATAGACTCTTTGATGACTGTTGCCTTAAAACAGATGAAAGTTTATCTACAACTAGAGCAAAACACCTGGCAGCAAAGCAAACAAAACCTTCGGAAAAAGCTGATTGCAAAAGTGAATGAAAACCAACAAGAGACCGTAGAAAAGGTTTTGCAGCAGTGGTGGTCGGCAAGTACCCGTGCAATTTTAAAAACGATTATAGGAAATCTGAAGGGGTAAAAGAATAAGGACAAAGTGCGTCAGTCTTGATACTTTGTAGGAGAGTAAAGAACAAGGAGCAAAGAATAAAGACAAAGTGCGTCTGTCTTGATACTTGATACTTTGTAGGAGAGTGAAGAACAAGGAGCAAAGAATAAGGACAAAGTGCGTCTGTCTTGATACTTGGTACTTTCTACTCGATACTTTCTACTTAATACTCAGTGCCAGCTTCTTCACACTCAGCCTGGAGCTAATAAAAGATGCCACAAAAGAAATTACCATTACGGTAACAAAAACCAGCACAAAATCACTGGCTTTTAATGCCATTGGGTAAGCATTTACTACCATATTTCCTTGCGCCATCGTGATAAAACCGTACTTCATCTGTGCATAAGCAAAAGCAATCCCCACGCTCATCCCTACTATACATCCTATAAAAGAAATCATTAATCCCTCTAATAAAAAAATCTGGCGGATCATCTTTTTACCTGCGCCTAAACTGTTTAGCACGGCAATATCCTTTTGCTTATCAATCACCAACATGGTTAAAGAACCTACAATATTAAAGGTGGCAATCACCAACACAAAGGTTAAAATTAGGTAAACCGCCCATTTTTCTGAGTTTAAGATTTTGTACAGCAAAGCATTTTGCTGAATGCGGTCTTTCACCAAAAAATCTTTCCCAAACTTTTGTTGCAGGTTTTTAGCAAGCACCTGCGCATCTGCATTTGGCTTCAAATAAACCTCCACTGCACTTATCTTTTCTGGTTCGCCCAGTAATTCGCGTGCCGTGCTTAAAGCAATAATTACGCTGTTGTCCGAATCTTGGTTAGATTCAAACACACCAACCGGTGTGGCATAGCGAACTACAAATTCATCTGCCGGCCCAAATGCGCCACTACCTGCATTTTTATTGGGCGAATAAATTTCTAAAGCGGTTAAAGGGCTATTTACATTTATCCCTAAAGAGTATTGCACCGTAGCCCCTACAAGCGCAGTTGGGTATTCGCCGTCTTGTAATACAAACTCGCCTTGTACCAAGCTGGAGGCTAATCGTTTATTGGCTAAAAAAGACGGATCAACACCTTTTATTTGTCCAATAAATTGTTGCTTTCCATAGCGTAAAAGCGCTTTTTCTTCTAGTACTTGGCTGTAAAAACTGACGGAAGGATCTTCCTTCAGATTACTCAAATCTAATCTCTTTGGATCAAAGGATTTGCCCTGCGCCGGCTCTATGCGTAAATCTGGCGTAATGGTATTTGATAAAGAAACCACCAACTGCTCTAGCCCATTAAAAGCGGATAAAATGACAATTAACGCGGCGCTGCCCACAAAAACGCCCAGCATAGATATGCCCGAAATTATATTTATAGCATGGGTAGACTTTTTAGAAAAAAGATACCTTTTGGCGATATAATAAGCAGTATTCAAGGTTAATGCGCAAAAAACGGGTTATGCACTTTTTCAAACCCAATGGTGGTATGCGGGCCGTGGCCGGGATAAACTTCTACCTCATCTGGCAAGGTAAAAAGTTTGGTTCTAATACTTTCTAACAACTGGCTGTGATTTCCGCCAGGCAAATCTGTACGCCCAATACTTCCGCGGAAAAGCGCATCGCCACCAATTACAAAAGCATCGGCCTTGCTGTAAAAACACAAATGTGCGGGCGAGTGTCCGGGCGTAAACAACAGCTGTAAAGCTTCGTCTCCCAAAAAAATTTGTCCGCTTTCTGGTAAAAAGGTCTCCGGCTCTGGCGAAAGCTGATAATTAAAGCCCTGTTGTGGCGCATAAGATGGCACTGCGTGCAACAAAGGCAACTCGCCTTTATTAAATTGAGGTTTTAAACCGAAAACATCAAACACAAATTTATTGCCCAATACATGGTCTATATGACAATGTGTGTTTAACAATAAAACTGGTTTTAAGTTGTTTTGTTTGATGAAATTGACAACTGCATTTTCTTCCGTGGCGTTGTACATGCCAGGGTCAACAATAGCACAATCACCAGTTTTGGTGTATAAGATATAGGTGTTTTCCTGATAAGGATTGTTTACAAAAGCTTTTAATTCCATTATTTTTGATTTATCCAACTCGCCACATCATCCACCAAAGTTTGGTCCACATTTGCGGGCATCAAATACTGCCTGCTGTCGCCTTTCTCGCTCACAAAAGTGAGTAAATGGTTTAGCATAGGGTAAAATTTAAAGTCGGCGTTTCGTTTACTTTTTAAGGCTTTTTGCCAAAGCGAATAATCCGTTTCCCCAACCTGAAAATCATGCCCGCCTTGCAAAACCAAAATCCTCTGTGGTAATTTTTTGGCAATTGCCGTTTGGTCCATCGCATTCAAATCTGCCCAATAAGCCGTAGGCAAGCCCAAATATACTGAATCCTGAGCCGGCGTGTTGCTGTTAAATGTTTTGGTTTTATTTAACAGCGCAATGCCTTCGGCTAATAACTTAGCGCCTACCTTGCTTGTGTCTTTGCTTTGCGCATAAGCATCTTTACTTTGCTCGGCCATTAAATCTTGCAATTTACGTGCAGGCGCGGCGGCTAAAACCAATCCTTTAACAGATGGGTCCAAAGTAGCAATGCGTGGCGCCAGCATCCCGCCAAGGCTGTGTCCAAAAACATATAACTTGTTTGCATCTACCTGTGGAACCGTTTTGGCGTAGTTTAAGACCGCAATTGCATCATCTAAAACTTCATCTTTCACCGTGGCGGCGCCTTTAAAATCTTGCGGATAAATTAAAGTACGTTTTACATAGCGGATAGAGGCGATGCCTTTGCTTGCTAAACCCAAAGCCAAATCCTGAAAAGGTTTGTTAGCGCCAATGCTTTCATCCATATCATGCGGCCCGCTGCCGTGCACAAAAACCACCAATGGCACATTTACGCTGTCTTTTGGAACGGTGAGCATGGCCGGAAGCTCGTACTTGCCCGATTTAATGGTAATCAGTTTTTGGGTGTAGGACGCGGTATCGGCATAACTTGGGATCTTATGCGAATTACTAGGCGATTTAGGCAACAAAAATATGCCTGCAATTTTCTCTTCTTTGTTAAATGCCAGCTGAAATGATTGATTATCAGATGCAAATTTGAGGTTTAAAATCACCAGCTGGTAATCGTCCTTCATTTTGTTTTGCACGCCATCAACACCTTCAAAAGCACCCATTTGCTGTTTTAGCTGTAGCCACAAAGCTTGCAGGCTTTCCGGTTTAATTTTATCTGCTACGCTGGCATCAAAAAATTGGTGCGCTTTGGCATAATTGCCAGAATCTAACTGGGCAAAAAACGTTTCGGCTAAATTTATGGTTCTAAAAATACCTTGTGCCTTTACGGCGATACCTGATAAGGCGAAGAAGCAAATGAGTAAGATTTTTTTCATGATTTAGGCTGCATTTTTAGGATGCGATTAGGTTTTAGGGTTTCCAACGGAAGGTTTTGATCATCCGGTCGATATCTGTTTTGATAAAATCTACCACCGGCTGGATGGAATCTGGCTGTGGTTTTTCATTAAAATAAAGCGCTGCGCGCAAAAAGTTGCGGGTGCTATCGGTTAAAAA
The DNA here is from genome assembly GCF_003609575.1 of Pelobium manganitolerans. GTDB lineage: Bacteria > Bacteroidota > Bacteroidia > Sphingobacteriales > Sphingobacteriaceae > Pseudopedobacter > Pseudopedobacter manganitolerans. Next base: position 113,439 of record NZ_MBTA01000001.1, read on the forward strand.
AAACTGGGCAGATGAAGCTGTATTGCCATCAATGGTATAAAACACGCCGTAAACGTTATGTTCTTTTACCTCGATTAAACCTTCATCAATACCGGTAGCTTTAACAGTATGTTTAAAGGCCAGCTTCCGCGAGTCTTCTACCAGCTCATCAAACTTTTTCTTAGAATCAATTTTGTAATAGCTTAAATGCAAACGGGCGTTAAAAGCCGGAAAAGTGAGGTTATACCAATTTGGCCGGTTGCCATCGGCACTGTCCAAATACATTTTGGCATATTGTGGATACTCGAAACTGTAATGGGCATTGCTATCAAAGAGCTGATAAGCTTTCTCTGGAAACTCTAACCTGAAATATCCGCGCGGTTTAGGCGCATAGTTTTTGTTTTGATTGCAGGCCAGTAAACCTAACACACAGCAAATGCAAAAAAACAGGTATTTCATTGGCTCAAGATATTAATTTTTGCAGATTTTTTTTGCCTACAAGGTGTGGCAAGCCAGAAAAAAGCCCGTTTAAGCTATGATTGCCAAATTTCCCAAGATTTTTCGGCCTGTAGTTCCAGCATTTGGTAGCCATTTTTAATGCTGGCGCCCTGTGCTTTTCCTTTCTGCAAAAACAGCGTTTCTTGCGGATTGTACACCAAATCGTAAAGCAAATGCTTATCTGTTAAGTACTGGTAAGGAATAGCCGGACATTCATCTGCATTGGGATAGGTGCCTACCGGACTGGTGTTAATGATTACCTGATGGTCTTTTATGATTTGCTCGTTAAGCTCTTCATAGCTGAACATATCTTTATCCGGCCGACGGCTCACAAACTTAAACGCTATTTTACGTTTCTTTAAAACATATTTAATAGCCCTTGCAGCGCCTCCGTTGCCCAAAATTAAAGCTTTTTTATGATGGTTTTTTAAATACGGAGCAATAGATCCTTCAAAGCCATAAGCATCGGTATTGTAGCCTACCAACTTGTATTTTTTAGGGTTAAGCATACACAGCTCGCCAGAAAACAACGATTTTACGGTATCGCCATGCAAAATTTTGATGCAGTTTACTGCACCAATTTCTTTGGCAGCTGGGTCAATATCGTCCAAAAACTGCAATACTTCTACTTTATGCGGAATGGTGACGTTAATGCCGTACAAATCCCGCTCGGTAGCTAACAGCTTCGGAAAATCTTGTATATTTTCTAGCGGAAAAAGCGAATACTTGAAGTTTTTTAGCTTAGCTTTTTCAAATTTTTCTGTGAAGTACTTCTCAGAGAAAGAATGCCCTAGCGGGAATCCTATTAATCCATATTTTTTCATTACACAAACAAAGGAAGCTTATGCAAACTCCCTCATCCTCTTTACTTCTTATTCAAAAAATGGTTGAATGTATCGCCGCGCAAACCTAAACGGATGGTTTCTAAAGGGATAACCTCTGCCGGAGCAATGTTTCCTAAGTTTACATTTGCGCCAATTAATTCGATAAACCATACTTGCTGTGCTTTTTGGGGAGCTTCCCAAATGATGGTTTCTTCGGGGATTTGCGTTAAAATCTCGTCCACCAAACCTTGCCTTACCTCGCCCGAATCGCGGTAGATACCTACGTTACCGCCCTCTCTGGCTTCCGCAATCACTTTCCACGAACCGGCTTCAATTTCTGCACGCATCAAGTTGATCCATTTGTAAGGCGCAAAAATCTTTTTTTCGTCTTTAGAGCCTACCTCAGAAATTACAGTTACCTGCTCGCTCAACTTGCTGATGTACTGGCATTTTACTTCGTGGGGGATTTCAATAGATCCGTCAGACACTTCGGCAAATCGCATATCGTATTCATCCAGCACGCGCTGGTACTCATCAAACTGATTGCGGATTACGAAAGCTTCAAACAAAGTTCCCCCAAAATAAACAGGGATATCCGCATCGCGGTATAATTTGAGTTTTTCTTTGAGTTTTGGAGTAACAAAGGAAGTAGACCATCCCAGTTTCACAATGTCGGCATGTGCGCCGGCAACCTCAATAAAATCTTCTACTTCCCTCAAGCTCAAGCCCTTGTCCATTACCATGGTTAGGCCTTTGCCCCGAGGTTTAACCGTCCGTTCCGGAAGATTATTTAGTCGATAATTCATATTCGGGTGCAAAAATCCAAAAAAAATATCAAATAACCGCACATACGCAATTATAAAAGCAGATTTTTTACACGCCTTCTATTTATGAAAACCTTTAATCACATCCCAAATAGTTTGGTTGTTTTCTAACTGTGGCAAGTATTCGAACAAAAGGTAATGCTTGTTTGCATCTACACTTAAGGCGGTTTGCAGTTGTGCTAAGGCTTCGTTATACTGGCCGTCGACCAATAAATAAGCTACCAAGCGATAATACAAATCGGCAAAATCTGGGTTGTTCTTAATCCCTTCAGACACAATCTCAATGCTTCTTTTGCAATCTTGAGCCGTAAAAGCCATGCCGGCGTAATCAAGCCAAGCATCAACATCTAAGGGGTCCAAATCCAACACCTTATCATAAGCGGCATTACTCTCCTCAAAATTGCCCAGTTTAAAATGCGCATCGGCTATGGCGTACCAAAAATCCGGATTTTCATTATCCAGATCCAAGGCTTTTTTAAAGAAGTGCAAAGATTCGAAATAGCGTTCTTCAAACTCTAACGTTGCCCCTATCCCAAACCAGGCATCAGCCATTTCAGGATCCATTTTTACTGCTTTTTTATAGTATGAGCGGGCATCATCCATGCGCTGTAGTTTCTCATAACACTCGCCAATAGCGCAATAAACATCTGCATTTGGCGCCTCATACTCAAAAGTTTCGCGATAAACGTTAATGGCTTCTTGGTGGCGGTTCAATTGCGATAAAGCATGGCCTTTATTGAAATATGCGGAAGCAAAATTATCTTTTATAAGGATGGCATAGTCATAAGCATCTATCGCTTTTTCGTAAAGTTCCAGCTTGTGGTAGGCATTGCCCAAGTTGTACCAAGCCGCAAAAGAATAGGGGTCGTTATCTATAAACTGCTGGTAAAACTGTATGCTTTCCTCTTGTTTGTCCAATACATCATAACAAAAAGCCAGTTCGTACAGTGCATCTTGGTTTTCCATGTTTATTTCCAAGCACTGTTTTAAGTAAGCTACGGCTTGCTCATAATCGCCCATGTTTTGGTACACAAAAACAATCTGCATCAGCACTTCATCTTTGGCATCAGCCAGTTCCAGCGCTTTTTTTAGATATTCTAAAGCCTCTTCGTGGCGTTCTAAGCTTTCAAAAATATTGCCCTTCACTAAATAAACGTCGGCATCTGAAGGCTCTAGCAGTTCTGCTTTTTCCAACGACTCAAAAGCTTGCTCAACTTCATTCGCAAAGAGGTGCAACTGGGCTTTTTTAATGTGGAAAATTGTTGCGTAAGGATGCTGTTTCACGGCATATTCTATCACTTGCATGGCTTTCAGGTGATCGCCTTTGTCCATGTAGTAATCTATGATGTTCTCAAAAGCAAGCGCATCAAAAAAATATTGGTCGTGGTTGCGGAGCATCTCTTCATAGCGTTCGACCGATAATTTTGGGTCTTCGCTGAATTCAAAATCAAAATCATCTTCCATACGACAACGTTTTTAGTTACACAGCCATTGATGCAACAATAGCTGTTTTAAAAATTAATTTAAAATATTATTAAAAGCGCTATTACTACTAATTTATTTATTAACAATTAGACGACCAAACTGTAATTAGCCGGCAGGTACTGTTGTCTGTAATTAGGGAGTTAAACGAGGGTATTCTTTTTTATTATCGTTTTTAACCACGGAGGTGCAGAGGTAGAATCACAAAGATACAGAGAAAACCTGACAGTTGCCCTTTACTTAACAAACGGAAATTACTGGCGCTTTTTACCACGGAGGGCGCAGAGGACACGGAGCTTATGATTTTTGTGGCTTTACGGCGCTCAATCGCTCACTTTTAAATTCCGCAATTCTATGTAAGATAAGGTGCTTAATTTGTCTTGCTCAAACAATTTGTAGTAATCTTTCAAAGCTGTTTTCTCCGGATTTTTGTTTTCGAGGTTTACGTAGTTTTGCAGGTAAAGGCCTTTATCGCGTATTAAGCCATTGCCTGCCCTAAAGCGGTCGCCGCCTTTGCTGTAGGCAAAATAATCCATGCTTTTATCTCGGGCATCAAACCAAAAATAAAAAGTGTCATCGTAATGGTCGCCGCCGTTTTCTTTGGCAAAGGTGACCTCAACTTGCAAGTAATCGCTGCCTTTAATTTGCACAGTGCGCAGAAATTTTGCACGCACGGCTTCATCTTTTAGTTTTAAGGGCAGAAAGGCAAAATAAACGACAGAATTTAAAGATTCGGCAAATTTTACCGAGTCCTTTCCGGACAATGGCATCAGTCTGCCGTTTACTTCCCGTGCAAAGCCGTGGTTGCTCAGCTGGTCTTTCACCAAACCCAGGCTATCATCGCGGTAGCTACTTTCGTAATAAAAATTGCCTTTGTGCTGCTTTACCTTGAAATGCTTCTCGCGGAAATCAAACTCTATTGTTTTCCCCTCAATTTTATCCATCCCATAAAAAGCGATGGATTTGTCGATAATCTTGTTCGCGTTTTCGCCCGAACATCCCGAAAGCGTAAAGGTAAAAAGGACTAAAAAGCCGTAAATTAAATGGTGGCGCATGTGCCTAAATTACGAAAAAAGGGTTAGTCTTCTATTTTAACACCGTTTTGCTAAATAAATGATATTCGCCGGGAGCTAGTGTAGTTTGGTATCTGGAGGTAGCTAAGTTAATACTATTGCCAAAAGCATCGTACCAAACGCCGGCCGAGCCAAAATCTACATCGGCTTGTTGAGGTACCACATCAAAATTGCCTACCACTACAACTTGGTTTTCTGTAGCAGTAAGTTTAATGTATTTTATTGCTTTTGATAAATCATAGCTTACATCGTTGCTGGTAAAAACATCGTTTCCAAGCCTCAACTTAATCAGCTTGGCATAAACATCATATAAAGCTTTCCGCGCAGGGTCGGCAAAATAATCCCAGCGGATAGGTTTTTCGCCGGTGCGCCCGTTAAAATTAATGCTGACATCATAACCCAACTCGCCAAACTGCCAAATCATTTTAGGGCCGGGGATAGCAAAAAAGAAAGCGGCGGCCAGTTCTTCCCGCTTCAAAGCTGTTTGCAAATTGTTTTTAATGACATAATTGGCATTTGCGTTTCCATAGTTTAGGTTTTTATAATTTAGTCTTTCCTCGTCATGGCTTTCAATATAGGCCACTAGCCCATCCGATTTTGAGAAACCATGTTTTTTGTAAAAACCCCATGAAAAATCAGAATTGTTGAGCCAGCCCATGGTAGCCTCATTCATGTTATAGTTGAGGTTTGTCCAAACCATCATTCCTTCGTTTGTGAGCTCGGTTTCTTCTTTGGTATCGGCAAAATGCTCTAAAATGGTGTAAAAGTTATTGTTGTCAATACTTTTAATAAAGTTGTGGTAATCTTTCCAGATGGCTACCCGGCTAGCGTCGTAAGCGGCAAAGCCGGCATCGTCTGAAGATTGCTTTTGCGTAAAACCTTTAGACAAATCAAAGCGGAATCCATCAATCTGATATTCCTGCATCCAAAATTGCATTACTTTTTTAGCGAAAGCGCGGGTTGCAGGACTTTCGTGGTTAAAATCAAAACCTACGTTATACGGATGCTTTGCCACCGTATTGTACCAAGGGCTTTCTGCCGTGGGTGCACCGTTGGCAAAGTATAGTTGCACCATAGGCGACTGGCCGAAAGAATGGTTTAAAACCATATCTAATATCACAGCAATGCCCTTTCCGTGGCATTCGTCAATAAATTGCTTTAAATCGTTTTTGGTGCCGTAGTATTTGTCGGGCGCAAAATAAAAAGATGGATTGTAGCCCCAGCTTAAATTACCTTCAAACTCGTTCACCGGCATCAGCTCGATAGCATTGATGCCTAAATTTTTGAGGTAATCCAGCTTGGTAAGCAACTGTTGGTAACTGTGGTCGCTCACAAAATCGCGCACCAATAACTCATACACCACCAATTTATTTTTTGGTGGGCGGGCAAAGTTTTGGTTTTTCCAAGTGTATGGACTTTGCTTGGCTTGCATAACGCTTACCATGCCAGATGTTTTACCTGTTGGATAAGCTTTTATAGTGGTGCCGTTGTTGATGTATTTGTCGTTTTCCGGATCTAGCACTAACTCTGCATAAGGGTCGGCAATGCGTAATGTACCATCCACTTCAAACTGGTAGCTGTAAGCGCTTTCGGGATTTAGGTTTTTGATGGTGGTAAACCAAGTTTTGCCATCTTTTGCTAATTGCATTTTGTTGGCGTCGCGGTTCCAGCTGTTAAATTCTCCTATGATAGCTACCGATTTTTTGTCCGGCGCATACAGAGTTACAATGGCTGCCGTGCCATTATCCGTAAAAGCTACGCCGTCTTTTGCCCCTGCCGGTAACTCGGTTTGTGGAGGTTGCGGATTAACGGCGCTTCCTGATTTATCTTTTTTGCAGGCTAGCTGAAAACTTAAAGCTATAAAGAATAGGATGTAATAATACTTTTTCATGGTTGCTATTGGTGTTTTTTTGTGCAGAGCAGTGCCTCGCTTTTTACTATTGGTTTGTTGGTTAAATCTCTTTATCGCTTCAAAGGCGGGTTAACGATTGGAACGGCATCCTTTTTTTGCCGGCCAAAAGAGGGGGCAAAAAAAGATACAGTGGAAAGCGTGTTAAAACCCCCTCAATCTCTTAAACCGAGCGTCTCTCTTCTATTTCTAGCTCTTTCGCCAATGCAGGCTTGCTATTTTTAGATTCTTTGATGAACACAAAACAAATTATGGCTGCCAGCACCATCAATACGCCACCCAGCTGCACGGCCAAAAGCCTATCATTGTTTAGCACATTGCGCATTAACCATCCAAAACCCAACGAGGCGATAATTTCTGGCAGCACAATAAAAAAGTTAAAGATGCCCATGTAGATGCCTATTTTATGTTTGGGCAAGCTGCCGCTCATCATGGCGTAAGGCATAGACAAAATGCTGGCCCAGGCAATGCCTACGCCCGTCATACACAGGTAAAGCATATTTTTATCATGCACCCATGCTACGCTAATTAAACCCAAAGCGCCACAAAGCAAACAAAGCGAATGGGTTAACTTACGGCCCAGCGCATCCGCGATAGCGGGCAAAACCAACGCAAACAAAAAGGTAATAACGCTGTAATAAGCTAAAGTAAGGCTGCCAAAATCTGCGCCGGCGGCATATACCGGGTCGCTGGCATCTGTACCGCCAAACACGTTTACCGCCACCGCAGTGGTATAATAAAACCACATTAAAAAAAGGCCGGGCCATGTAAAAAACTGCACCAAAGAAACGATTTGCATTCTTTTGGGCATATTTACTAACGCATCAAAAATTTCGCGGGCGCCGTGAGCAAAGCCTTTCTTATCTTCGGTTTGTTGAGCTTGTAATTCGGCGGCGCTTGGCGGATACTCTGTAGTGGTAAACACCGTCCACATTACTGAGGCTAAAAAGAAAAACGCGCCGATGTAAAAAGAATACTCCACATTGTGCGGCACTTCGCCGGGCTGGGCGGTGTTGCTAAGATGAAACACGTTGTTCATAAGCCATGGCAAAGCCGATGCCACACTGCCGCCCAAACCTATCATTAAGCTTTGCATCACAAAACCGCGGTTTACTTGGCTATCCGGCAATTTATCAGTAACGAAAGCCCTAAAAGGCTCCATTGAAACGTTCCCGAAAACATCCAAAACCCACAATAGTCCGGCAGCCATCCACAAGGCACTGCTGTTAGGCATTAAGATTAATGCAAAACTGCTGATGATAGCACCGATCATGAAATAAGGACGGCGCCTGCCCCAGCGCGGATGCCAAGTTCTATCGCTTAAGTAACCAATAATGGGCTGCACCAACAAGCCGGTTAAAGGTGCTGCTAAAAACAACAGCGGAACCTGATCTGGATGGGCGCCCAGACCTTCGTAGATCCGCCCCATATTGGCACGCTGCAAATCCCAACCAAATTGTATCCCAAAAAATCCAACACTCATATTTATAATTTGAGCAATGGATAACTTGGGGTTTTCTGTAAGCGGCTTAAGGTTCATTGGCTTTAGTTTAAAAAACAATAATTTGTGAAGAAACCGGCGCAAGTTTAACCCTGATGCGGTTTTCTGAAAGATATTTTACCGGCGCCGCGCCCAAGGCATCTTGCGGTTGTTTGGAAAGCGCTTGATTTTTTAAGATTTCTTTTGGGATGGTAATCTCTGCCTCAAAACTTTGCTGGCGGTCAAAGTTGGCTATTACCAACACACGTTGCCCCGAGCTAATGCGGAAAAAGGCATAAACGCGCGGGTTGTTAATTTCCGCTGATGGAATCTCAATAAAATCTCCTTTTACAATGGCTTCGTTTGTGGTGCTGATTTGCAATAGTTTTTTATAAAAATTGCGCAGTTGTTGCTCATCTTCATTTAGTTTAGCGCCGTCAAAAGCGCCGTCATTCATCCATCGCTGATGGTTGGGGACGCCCCAATAGTCGAAAATAGTGGTACGGTTATCCTCGCCGCCAAAACCTTCGGCGCCTTTTCCTGGTTCGCCCACTTCTTGCCCAAAATATAATAGTACAGGGCCTTTGCCCAAAGTAGCACTAACGGTCATGGCCGGCAAGGCCAATTTAGGGTCGCCTGCAAAGCCGGCAGATGCAATGCGTTCTTCGTCGTGGTTTTCTAAAAACCGAAGCATCCTATCGTCGTAAGCCTTCACGCTTTTTACCGCGTCAGAAATAGCGCTGCTTCGCGCATCGGCGTTGTTTTTAATTAGGGTTTTTAAACTGTCGTACAAGCCTACCTTATCATATAAATAATCGAAGTTTCCTTGGGTTAAATAGGTTTCATAAGCCTTGGGATTATAAGCCTCGCCAATAAAAACCAAGTTCGGATATTGTTGCTTAAGTTGTGGAATAAGCCATTTCCAGAAAGCAACTGGAACCATTTCGGCCATATCGCAACGGAACCCATCGACACCTTTTTCTGCCCAGTAGCTCAGGATATCGCGCATTTTTGTCCATACAGGCGGGGTAGGCTCAAAATATGTTTTCTCGCCATTTTGATAGTCGATGCCGTAATTGAGCTTCACGGTTTCGTACCAATCATCATCTTTCGGTTTGGCACTAAAAGAGTTGTTGCCTGTGGCTTTAGCCGGACTTTCTGTATATTGATAATCTTTCAAGGGATCTAAAGGGCCTTTTAGTTTATCAATGTCCGGAACAACAAATTTTTGCCCCGGCAGGTAATAAAAATCATTGCCGGGGCTAAAGCTTTTGGTTGTATCGTCATTGGCGCCAAAATCTACCACGTGAGCAGGCTTGGCAATGGAACGGTAACCGCGCGCCACGTGATTAGGCACAAAATCTATCAATACTTTTAAGCCGGCTTGGTGCGTGCGCTTTATCAGTGCTTCAAACTCGGCCATTCGGTTTTCAACATTTATGGCCAAATCTGGGTCCACATCATAATAATCGCGGATGGCATAGGGCGAGCCGGCAATGCCTTTCACCACATCGGCATCGCTATTTGGAGTGCCATACCGGCTATAATCTGTTAAGCTGGCATGCGCTATTACGCCGGTGTACCAAACGTAATTTACGCTAAGCTCTTTTATACCGTTTAGGGCTTTCTCATCAATGTCATTAAATTTGCCTACACCATTTTGCGCCAAGGTGCCGTAAAAGGCATTTGTGGTATTTTTATTGCCAAATAAACGGGGCAACAGCTGGTAGATTACCATTTTTTGATTGCTCATATTTGGTTGTGCCGTTTGCGATAACACATAAATTGGTTTGCCAGCCAATATAAAGAGTAAAACGGCGCTTTTGCAAAACAAATGTTTAAGCGAATAAAGTTTATGTTGGTTGACGCCCATTATATTTAAACCAATGTTACGTTAGAAATTTCTGTTTCTGTAAGCGCTGCAATTTCTTGCGGTTGGCCATGGATTATTACGCTGAGCTTTTGCGCACTGGCGTTATATATACGTATTTGCTTTGCGTTGATGCTGATGGTTAGCGTTGCTCCACGGAAGTTAATTTTGAAAGAAAAGGATTCCCACTTGCTGGGCAAAAACGGATTAAATATTAGCTGATTATCGCGCACCCTCATTCCGGCAAAACCTTCTACCACGCTCATCCAGGTACCGGCCATTGAGGTAATGTGCAAACCGTCTTCGGTGTCGTTGTTGTAGTCGTCTAAATCTAAACGGGCGGTGCGCAAGTAAAATTCGTAGGCGCGGGCTTCGTCATTTAGTTTGGCGGCTAAAATGCTGTGTACGCAAGGTGACAATGAACTTTCGTGGACGGTACGTGGCTCGTAAAAATCAAAATTTCTTTTAATGGTTTGATGGTCAAAATCGTCTTCAAAAAAGTAAATCCCCTGCAGCACATCTGCCTGTTTAATAAAGCACGAACGCAAAATACGGTCCCAGCTCCACTTTTGGTTTAACGGACGCTCGCTCGCAGCCAAATCTTTCACCAAAATTTGCTCTTTATCTAAATAGCCGTCTTGCTGTAAAAACACGCCTTTTTCATAATCAAAAGGGAAATACATGTTTTCAACTATGTTTTTCCAATCAGCAAATTCTGCATCGCTAAAGCTGAGTTTAGCTAACAATTGAGCATATTTCTCAGGTCTTTTCTGCTGCACTTCTTGGGCAACGCTTAAAGTGTATTTTAGGCACCACACCGCCAAATAGTTGGTGTACCAGTTATTGTTTACGTTGTTCTCGTACTCGTTGGGGCCGGTTACGCCCAGCATTACAAATTTATTTTTGTCGGCGCTCCAGTTTACCCGCTGTTTCCAAAACCTGCTGATGGCCAGCAACACCTCCAGGCCATAATCTGCCAAATAGCTGTCATCGCCAGTGTAACGTACATAATTATAAATTGCATAGGCAATAGCACCGTTGCGGTGTATTTCTTCAAAGGTTATTTCCCACTCGTTATGGCATTCTTCGCCATTTATGGTCACCATTGGAAATAAGGCTGCGCCATTGGTAAAACCTAATTTTTCGGCATTTTCTATGGCTTTACCCAGCTGTTTGTAACGGTAAATCAATAAATTTTTGCTTACCTGTTGTGGTGCTGTTGCCAAATAAAAAGGCACGCAATAAGCTTCGGTATCCCAATAGGTTGATCCGCCATATTTTTCGCCGGTAAAGCCTTTAGGGCCAATGTTTAAACGGTCGTCTTTGCCGGTATAGGTTTGGAAAAGCTGAAATATGTTGAAACGGATAGCCTGCTGTGCGGCCACGTCACCTTTGATAATGATATCGCTTTGCTCCCATTTTTTTGCCCAGGCTTGCTTCTGCGCGTCCAACAAAGCCTCAAATCCTTTGGCTTTTGCTTGCGCGATGACGGCCTTAGCGGTTTGCAGCAGTTCTGATTTAGGATGGTTTTGCGAAGATAAATTCGCCACTATTTTTACCAGGGTGATGCATTGCTTCTCTTTGGCATTAAGCGTAATTTCTTGCGCTAAAAACTTATCCTGTTGTGTTAATGAAGCTTTAAATTGTTGCGGTTGCTGGTTCACCAATAACTTGATGAAACTGCCTGTACACACCTCAAAGTTTGTTTTTTTGGTCCGTAAAGTTAAATAAGCTTCTTCGTTATTGATGTCTGTATCAACGGGATCCCAAAACTTTTCGTCGTAATTGCTGTCTTCGTTTTTAACATCGCCATCTAAAAAAGCCGTCAGCTTTATGTCTGCACTAAAATTAACAGGTTCCAATTGGTATTGGATGGCACCAAGCTCATCATTTGCTATGCTACAAAAACGTAGCGCGTTAACTTTTAACCTTTTCCCGGAGCTTAAGGTGGCCGTAAAACTACGTTGCAGATAACCCTCGCGCATGTTTAAAACGCGCTTAAAGTCGCTTACCTCTGCCTTGGCTAAATCCAGCTCCTCATCTTCAATCTGTACTTTAATCCCAATCCAATTGGTGGCATTAAGCACCTTTGCAAAATATTCTGGGTAACCGTTTTTCCACCAGCCCACACGGGTTTTATCCGGATAATAAACGCCGGCCACATAATTTCCGCTAAGCGTGGGGCCCGAGTAACTTTCTTCAAAATTAGCGCGCTGCCCCATGCGCCCGTTGCCCAAACTAAAAATACTTTCCGAAATTTTATTCAGTTGAGGATCAAAACCTTCCTCAATAACATTCCACTCGTCCTTAATAATATAATCCTTCATTGCTTAGTATAGAGATGTGAGACACGAGATATAAGAACTCTTATCTTCTAAACATTTATAATTCTTCTAAATTTTTAACACTGAGCTGGCCTAAACCAGCAACCACTTTATCTGCCTGTTTCAGAATGTTTTTATCACCAATGCCAATGGCTTTCATTCCGCCGCGTTTGGCCGCTATGATACCCGCTTCGGCGTCTTCAAAAACCACACATTGCTGGGGTTGTAGCGCTAATTCTTGGGCTCCCTTTAAAAATACTTCCGGGTCGGGTTTTGATTTGGACACGCTGTTACCGTCCACAATGGCATCAAAAAAATGCGCCAGATTGGTGTTTTTTAAAATAGTAGCCGAGTTTTTACTAGCCGAACCTAACGCCATTTTATAGCCAGCCTGTTTGGCTTGTTGCAGAAAATTTAAGGCGCCGGGCAATACTTCGGCAGGTGTCATTTTGTTGATCATTTCTACATACCAATCATTCTTTTGAGTGGCCAAAGCCAGTTTCTCTTCTGCAGATTTTTGTACGTTGCCCCAAGCTAAAACCTTATCCAAACTATCCATGCGGCTAATGCCTTTTAACTCTTCATTTTGCAGTTCGCTAAAGGTAAAACCCATGGTTTTTGCTAAACGCAACCATGCTTTATAATGATAAACGGCTGTATCTACCAGCACCCCGTCTAAATCAAACAGCAAACCTTTTATCTTGTCCTTGCTACTCATCCTTAATATAGTTCTAATACTGTGGCGCTTTTTTTAGCCAATTGCAGGGTTTCAACATTATTAAGTTCTTTTCCACTTAAAACATTCTTTGCTTTTGTGGCTGTCCCCATACGTTCGGCAAATCTTCTAGTGTTTAATGCTTTTGTTTCATCGCTATTATTGATGATTACCATAACCGTTCCGTTTGTTTGCCCTGGCATAAAGCGGAAATACACATAAACATCTTGCTCTGGAACGTACTGCATCAACTTACCGTTTTGTAAGGCCAAGCTGTTTTTACGGAAATTGGCTAGGGTTTTCACAAAATTGAAGGCTTCATTTTCTTGCGCGGTTCTGCCTGTGGCAATAAATTTATTCACCTTATCAGACGGCCAACCGCCCGGAAAATCCGAACGCACTAAACCGTCTGGTGCCGAAAAGTTTTTCATCAGAATTTCTGTGCCGTAATACATTTGCGGGATGCCACGCATGGTTAATAACATGGCCATCCCCATTTTGTATTTGTCAAAATCTTCGCCCACTACCGAGTAAAAACGGCTCATATCGTGGTTGTCTAAAAAGATGCAGTTTTGGGTAGCATCCTGATACAAAAAGTCTTGCGCCAATGTTGCGTAAATACGGTTAATTCCGTCAACCCAGCCTGTTTTGCCATTTAAGCCCTCGTAAATGGCATCTTTTAAAACGGCATCTGTAATGCCGGGCAGATGCGTATCAAAACCGCGGTTCACCGTGTTGCCACCGGTAAAAAATGCTTGCGCCGCAACAGAATTCACCAAGGTTTCGCCAAAGACAGACAAATGCGGAAATTCTGCCTTTAACTTCAAAGCCCAGTCGGCCATAAACTCCGGATCGTTATACGGATAAGTATCTAGGCGCAAGCCATCAATCCCGGCGTACTCTATCCACCAGATGTGATTTTGCGTTAAATAATTTTGTACATAAACATTCCTTTGGTTTAAATCTGGCATAGAGGGCACAAACCATCCATCAAGCATTTTCTTTTTATCTGCTTCGGACGCGTGCGGATCCATCACCGGTTGGTCGCGGTAGCTGGTTTGCGTATAAGCAGGCCATTGGTTTAGCCAGTCGCGCATGGGCAAATCATTATAAAACCAATGATTAAGCCCAATATGGTTGTGCACCACATCTTTAATTACTTTTAAACCCTTAGCGTGGCAAGTTTCTACATACTGTTTGTAAAGCGCATTCGTACCAAAACGCGGGTCAATTTTATAGTGATCTGTGGCCGCATAACCGTGGTAAGATGCTTTGCGCATATCATTTTCGATGGCTGGCGTCATCCAAACGGTGGTTACTCCTAAATCTTTTAGGTAATCAAGATGGTTTATTAAACCCTGCAAATCGCCGCCGTGGCGGTAATACATGCTATCGCGGTTAAGCGCGGTTTCTTGCAAACCTTTTACTACATCATTTGATAAATCGCCGTTGCTAAACCTATCCGGCATTAACAGGTACACAAAATCTTTTTGGCTAACGCCTTGGATGCGGTTGGCACTGGTATCTCTATCCTTTAGCTCGTAGACATACCGCAGTTGTTTTTTACCTTTTTGCGTAAACGCGATGTTGAACTTGCCGGCCTTTGCCTGTGGCGAAATCTGTAAATCTAAAAACAGATAATTTGGATTTTCTACCTTATTTACCTTTTGCAAGGTGACGCCAGGATAGCTTAAACTTACCTCTTTGGCCGCAATGTTTTTACCATGCACTAATAACTGCAGTTTGTTGTTGTGCATTTTTGTAAACCAAAACATGGGCTCTACCCTGTCCAAGTCTGCTAATTGTGCGAAGCCACTGTAGCTAGCTAAAAGTAAAAAGAGGACTAATAATTTTTTCATTTCTGTTTTCTTTGTTTTAGGTAGAAGACCCGGTTTGTTGACACTCGCACTTTTGCTTTTTTTAGCGAGAGACACAAAATGATGTCTTAATATTTTATCTCAAATTGTTTGGCGTTGTTGCTAATGACAACACTTTTAACTTTGTAACCTTCAACTGCGTTTGCCGAGCCTTGCGGATCGAACTTTGAAATTGGCGTAAGAAAGGATGCAAAATCATCTTGCAAGGCTTGGGCGGTTTTAATTTTATCTTGTGCGTCAAAACCGTGGAACACCAATTTTAAGTTTTTGAATTTAGAAGCGTAATTGCCCTCTACAGCACCAAAAACTATCTTGCGGTTTGTGGCATCGTAGCTAATGGCGCGTTTGTAAAAAGCTCCTTTCTCATAATCGTAGCTTTCGCCATCATCTTCATAATAAACAAATGTGTGGTTAAGGTTACCCTTATAAATATGGATGCTTAGGGTATCGCTAGGTTTTTCTGCCGTTGATTGGATAAGCGATTGCATAGGTACAATGCTGCTTTCTTTAACATAAACCGGCATTTTTTGTAAGCTTAAGCGGACAATTTTTTCGCTGTTGCCGGCCTGCTTTTCGCCGGTGTACAAATTGTACCAATTGCCTTTAGGGAAATAAATATTGCCAAAACCCTTGGTGCTTTCAAAAGGTGCAACTAAAAAGGCATCGCCAAATAAAAACTGGTTCTGGAATTGGGTATCATAAATTTTATCGTCGAAAGTATTATCAATGGCTAAACTGCGCGCCACTGGCAGGCCATTGCTTACCGAGGTGTAAAAACTAGCATATAAGTACGGCAGAAGTTTATAACGCAGGCTTACGTAGTTCCGCGAAATTTCGGTCACCTCTTCGCCATAAGCCCACGGTTCTGATGATTTGGTGTTTACCGCAGTATGGTTGCGGAAATAAGGGTTAAATGCACCCAACTGAATCCATTTTGCATATAGCCCTACCGAAGGGTTGCCGGTAAAACCGCCAATGTCCATCCCTGTAAAAGACACCCCACTTAAGCCCAAGCTTGTTAGTAAACGTACGCCAAGCAACATATGGTCGTCTTCGGAACGGTTATCGCCCGTCCAAATGGCGGTGTAACGCTGCAAACCTGCATAGGCTGCGCGGGTAAGTATAAACGGACGTTTGTTGGTTGCCTTTACCATCCCTTCAAAACTGCTGCGGGCCATTAAAGAACCATAAACATTGTGCGCCTGCTTGTTACTGGCTAGCGCGCCATCGTAATTAAACAAAATATTAGATGGCATCTTTTGCCCCCAGGTTGAGATCTCGTTCATATCGTTCCAGATACCAGAAACGCCGGTGTTGGCGAAAAACTTCACTTTCTCTCGCCACCAAGCACGCGCTTTTTCGTTGGTAAAATCTGGGAAATTGCACCAGCCTGGCCATACCTGCCCGGTATAATTTGTTCCGTCCGGATATTTTATAAAAAGATCTTTTGCCACACCCTCTTCCCAGGCTTCGTAACCTTTTTCTACTTTAATGCCCGGATCAACAATTACAGTGGTTTTAAAACCCATATCCTGCAGTTTTTTATTCATGTCCTGGGGGTTCCCAAACCGTTCTTTATCCCAAGTAAACAGTTTGTATTTATCCATGTAATGGATGTCTAGCGTAATTCCGTCTGCCGGGATTTTTTTCTCTCTTAAAGTTTGGGCAATACGCATTACCTCTGTATCCGGATAATAGCTGTAACGGTTTTGCTGGTAACCCAAGCTCCATAGCGGAGGCATTTTCATGCGGCCGGTAAGCTGTGTATAGGTGCCAATAATATCTTTAAGTTGCTTGTGGTAAATAAAGTAATAATTCAGCTCGCCGCCCTGTGCGCCAAAGGAAGAAAACCTATCGTTGCTGGCGCCAAAGTTAAAGTCGCTTTGGAAGGTGTTGTCTAAAAATATCCCATAGTTTAAACCGCTGTGTATGCCAATGTAAAATGGGATGGTGCTGTAAATAGGATCGCGGTTGGTGGCGTAACCAAAAGCATCGGTGTTCCAGTTGGTGTAACCCTCACCGCGGCGGTCCAAATTGCCGGTTTTTTCGCCTAAACCTACAAAACGTTCGCCGTTTTGCATGTGCTTATAAGCCGTAACCTCATCGCCCACCCAACTGTTTTGTAAACCGCGTTCATCTTCATTAATTACCTTTCCGTCCAAAGTATAAAACGCTACAGAAAATGGCTTTTTGTTAATAATAGCCCTTAGCGAGTCGGTAGTAATGGTAATGCTTTCTTCGCTTTGCGCGATATTGGCATTGCAAGTTTGCGGTTGGGCAATTACAGCGTAAGAAAAATCTCGGCCCAGCTCTTTTTTATCCAGCCTAACCCTTAGCATATTGGGGCTGTAAACCACAATTTGCCCTTGTGCATTTTCTGTTTTAAAACTGATTTGCTGTTTTTCTATCTGCACATGGGTAATATTCCCGGCAGATAATACCGGATTAGTTTGTGCATTTGAGAAAAAGGGAAGGGCTAAAAAAAGAAGATAAAGTTTACGCATGTTCTACGATATGAAAGCTTGATAAGCGAGTATTTTATTGGATAAAAATGCGCCGGGCCTTTGCCCGGCGCAGAATTAAAAAGCAAACCTAGTTTTTTACGATGCTGTATTTATTGTTAGGAATGTCTAAGGTAACGGTGTAAGTGCCTGCGGTCACCGGAATATTATCGCCAGTTAAGTTGCCATTGCCGTCGCCGCCAAAGTTAGTGCCCCAGTCGTGGTTTTTACGGAATTTAATGGCACCGTTAACCAGGGTGATGGTTTTTTTCCAAAGGCCTTTTCCGTCATTAATAAATTTCATATCCTGTTCGTCATAAGGGCCAGAGGCTGGAGGCCAGCCCACCTGTGTTCCGTCGCCCACGATAGACCATACCAAAGGTTTAATGGCAATGGTGTTGTTGTTTAAATCCACGGTTACTTCTTTTGCACCTGCAGATCCCGAGCTGATATCGCCGCCGCTGGTACTTATTTTACCGCCGCCAGCATCGCCATAAGCAACATCCCATTTCTTTTGCGGTGTAATTTTAAAGTTGCCCCCGTCAAAAGGAATTACGCCAACATACACGCCGTTTCCGGTTGCAGAAATTAAACTGTCTGCCGTGGTAGGCTCCCAACCTTGATAAGCCCCGGGAACGTAAACCCATGCGGTAAGTGGAAAAGGCTTGGCTTTAATCGTAATTACATTGCTATAAACCGCATCAATTTTGCTTGATACGGATGATTTTAAACGTACTTCTACATCTGTACTGGTAGCGGTAGAAAGATTAAGCGCCAAAAGTAAATTATTAAAATCTAACCCTTTATAGGTTTTTTGGGTCGCATTGGCATCCAATATTACCTCTTTAGGGTTTTCAAAATTTTGCCCTTTGGGAGATAATTGCAAAATGTTGTCCACTGCCGCATCATAACCGAAAGTTGCCGGTTGCAGGCTAAAGGTAATTACATCTTTATCTAACAAGGTTTTGTCCATAACAACATTATCGGCCGATGCCGACAGCGTTGCCGCTGTACCCGCGCTAACGGTTGATTTTACCTCGTCTTTTTCACACGCAGTAAAAGTGACCGCCGTTAAAGCAAGGATGGCTAAATGTTTAAATATCTTTTTCATCTGTTATTCTATTAATGATGATTTAATAACCTGTGTTTTGCGTCAAATTGGTGTTGGCAATTAAGTCTGCAGATGGTATAGGGAATAAGTTGCGGTAATCTGGCAAAGCCGTACCTGCTTTTGTACCACCTTTAAAAGGCCATAAATAAGTGCCAGAGGTGAATTTGCCGTAGCGTATCAAATCTGTTCTTCTAAAACCTTCCCAGTACAACTCGCGCCCACGCTCGTTTAAATAAAAGTCTACCGTTAAATCTGCCGTGGTTAAATTGCCACTGGTGTTGCCGTAGGCCCGCTCGCGCAGTTTATTTATATAGCTTAAAGCAGTACCTGCATCGCCACCACTTCCGCCACGTGCCACAGCTTCGCCGTAAATCAAATACTGCTCGGCCAAGCGGAAAATTGGGAAATCTAAAGAGCTAAACGTTCCATTTAATGATGGCGGCGTTTGCCCGGTAGAAGTGACATTCTTAAATTTTGTTACACGTAAACCATCGGTAAAAGTGCTCATCTCCTCTACAGTTGCTTTTGAACCAAAGAACACACCGCGCTTATCTTGCGTGCCGTTAGGGTCCGGAAATAGTCCCGGCAAGTTTTGGCGGGTTCTGTTACCTCCCCAGCCACCGCTTGGCACCCCGAAAGACGCCGGGTTCATATCCGCATTAATGCCTGCGTTTATGAGGAAGGTTGTACCGCCGTAGTTGGTTCCTTTTTCGCCATCATAGTTGATGCTCAAAATGGTTTCTTTATTATTCTGGTCGTTATCAGCTAAAAACAAGTCTTTGTAATTGCTTTTTAGCTCGTAACCTGCACCAATAACTTTGCTGGCGTAGGTAATGGCTTCGGTGTTTTTTTCTGCGCCGGTGTAAACTTTGGCGTTTAAGTACAATCTGGCCAATAAAGCCCAAGCCGCACCTTTGTCCGCGCGTCCGTATTCATTGCTACGGGCATCTTTTAAATCGGGCTCAATGGCTTTCAGTTCGCTTTCTATATAGCTAAAAAGCTCGGCACGTTTAATTTGCTTTGGCGGCGTTTTACCAATGTTATCATCCTCGGTAACAAATGGCGGGTTGCCAAAAGCATCCATTAACACCCAATACTGGTAGGCGCGTAAAAATCTCGCTTCCGCGCGATAGTTGCGTACGTTATCTGCATCTGCTCCGCTAATGCCCCTAGCCCCTAATTTCGCATCCGTGCTTTCTCTTAAAAACTCGTTACAAAAGGTAATTTGTAAAAGGCTTCTGGAGTATAAACCGCGCAAAAATTGGTTGTCCGCTGTCCAAAGTGATTGGTTTAAATCCGGGATGCCCGTATCGTTCCAAGCACAAATGGCTTCGTCTGTAGTTAACTCTTGCGAGCTCCAAAACAACCGTAAAAAGTCGGCAAAACCAGAGTTTAAGCCTCCAATATCGCTTCCGTCAGACCCCGACGGGCTAGTTAAACCATAAGAAGCATACAATTTTACTAGTTCTTGTTTGTAGCCCGCCGGTGTGCTGTACACCTGCGAGGCGATGATATCATTAGTTGGGAAAACATTTAAGTCTTCCTCTTTGCACCCCTGAAATGCTAAAGCCACAAAAGCGAGTGCGATAATGTTTTTATATGATGGTTTCATCTTCCTGTTTTTTAAAAATTTCATATCCGCTAGCTTTTAAAATCCTAAGTTTAACCCTAAAGTGAAGGTGCGCGGACGCGGATATAAATTATAATCTATACCGCTTGTGCTTTCTGGGTCTAAACCTTTGTAATTAGAGATGGTGAACACATTTTGGCAGTTAGCGCTTAAACTTAAATTTGCACCTGTAGCGCCCAGTTTGCCAAAATCGTAGCTAATACCCAAGTTATCCATTTTCAAAAACGACGCGTTTTTAATGTAGTAATCACTAAGGAATTGGTTGTTTTGGAAATTGGTATTGCGGAAATCAACGCCGGCATTGTTTATTACGCCAGCCGGACTTAAAATATTACTGCGCACGCCAAAGTTAGACGAAACGTTATCGTAAATGTAATTGCCCACATTAGCTCTTAAGCTCGTCCTGACAGTCCACTTATTGATGCTGTATGAGGTGTTGAAGCCTAAAGTAAAAGCCGGATCTGGCGATTTATAAAAATATTGGTCGTCGGTATTTACCACCCCGTCGTGGTTTAAATCGGCGTATAAACCTTCAACCGGCTTGCCCGCTTGATCATAAACTTGCTTGTAAACAAAAAAGGATCCCGGTATGTGGTTAACTGCGTTGTATTTTAAAGTGATACCTGTACCGCCGGTAATATCACCAGCACTAACACGCGAGCCTGGGTCCGGACTAAGTGTTAAATTAGTTACTTTACGCTTGTTTACAGCTAGGTTTAAGCCTAAATCCCAATTTTGTTTCTCAGTAGCAATTGCTTTAAAGTTGATGTTTGCCTCAAAACCGCGCACTTCCATATTGCCCACATTTGTGGTTAATAAGTTGCTAAAGTTTGTGCCTACCGGGATGTTTACCGTGCTTAACAAATCTTTGGTTTCTTTGTAATACGCGTCTAAACTACCATAAAGCCTTCCTTTCAAAAAGCCGTAATCCACGCCTACGTTATAGGTATTCGTACTTTCCCATCTTAAATCTGGATCGTAACGGGCCGGGCTATAATAATCGTAATAGGTGCCGCCAACATTGTACTGGCCGTTGTTGGTATTAGCGTAGTATTTAGACAGGTAATCGGTATATCCAATGCCGTCTTTATTGCCTGTTAAGCCATAACTTAAGCGAAGTTTCAAATCTGATAGGCTTTGGCTATTGGCTAAAAAGCTTTCGCTGATGGCTCTCCATGTAAAAGCCACAGAAGGGAAATAGCCCCAACGGTTTTCCGGTGCAAACTTAGAAGAAGCATCTGCACGCAAAGTTCCCGATAAAATGTATTTATCGTTAAGAGTGTAAACCAACCTACCGTAGTAGGATAATAACTTGTCTCTGTCTGTAGCATAAGGGAATTTTGGAGTGGTTAAAACCTCGCCGGTGCCTTTGTATCTTTCAAAAAAATAGGTGGTTTTTGAGTTGTCGTAATAACCATAGCCTGCTGTAGCGGCGATATTACTTTTGATATCCGTAAAATTGTGGTCGTAGCTAAAATAAAATTCAGAGAATTTATTGCTCTCGGTATTTCTAGATTGCGATATCTCACCCAAAGTACCAATTGCTTGTGCCGCGAAGGTTGGCACCGTAATGTGGCCTGTACCCTCAGAAACATCATATCCTAAATTTAAATTGGCGTGCAACTCGGGCAAAAAGTGAAAAGAATAATCAAAGGAAACGTTCCCGAAACTTCTTTTGGCTTTCCCATTATTGTCGCGCAACTCTAATAAGCCTAGCGGGTTACGTGGTGCATTCGGATTTACAGAACCATCTGAGCGCAACCACTCAAAATAATTACCGAAAGCATTGGTAGCGTGCACCGGTTGCGTTGGATCAAACTGTATAGCCGCGCCAATTGCACCGTCATTTGCAAAATGCGATTTGGTTAACGCGCCTTTCAAATTCAGGTCAACTTTTAAATGCTTGTCAAAGAAAGAAGGCGAAAGCACAATGTTTGCCGTCCCTCTGCGGAAGTTGTCTGTCAACAACAAGCCTTGTTGCGACAGATAGTTTCCAGAAATTCTATACGGAACTCCTTTGGTGGTGCCAGAAACACTCAGATTGTTGTCTGTGGTGAAAGCGCTTCTATAAATTTCATCTTGCCAATCGGTGTTGGCAGTGCCCACTAAATCAGAAAACAGCAAAGGATTGTTATTGCCATCTGTGCCGTAGTTAGCGCCGGGATTATCTGCCACATAAGCTCTAATTTCGTCGGCGGTTAAAATATCTACCTTTTTAGCTACGGTTGCTACCGAGTTGTTGCTGCTTACCGAAACGCGGGCTTTGCCTGCAGTTCCCTTTTTAGTAGTAATTAAAATAACGCCGTTTGATGCACGTGAGCCATAAATAGCCGTTGCGTTGGCATCTTTTAAAACCGTAAAAGTTTCAATATCATTAGGATTTACTAATGAAAGCGGACTTGGCGCGTTGCCAATGCTGTTACCGCTTAAAGGCACGCCATCTACCACAATTAATGGATCATTGCTGGCGTTTAAAGATGCGCCTCCTCTAATTCTGATCGTGCTGGCGCCGCCCGGTTGGCCACTGTTTTGGATGATGGATACACCGGCAACTTTACCTTGGATAAGCTCGGCAGGTGTGGTAATGGTCCCTTGGCGGAAATCTTTTGAAGTAACTGTGGAAACCGCACCGGTTAAGTTCTTACGCTCGGTGCTTCCGTAACCAATAACAACCAGCTCGTTTAACTGGGTTGCACTTGGCTTAAGTTTAAAATTGATTTGCTGGTCGCCCTTTAATGTAAGGTTACGCGTGGCGGTCTCGTACCCGATGAAGTTAACCGCTAGACTTACATTGCCTGATAAGCCTACCAAACGGAAATTACCACTGGCATCTGTAACCGTTCCTTTATTGGTTTGCATCACCGTAACGGAAGCGCCCGGGAGCGGAGCATCGTTTTCATCCACTACCTTTCCGCTAATGTCGCCACTTTGGCCATGCACCCTTATGGCCACTAAAAATAGCAGCAGCAAAAGGGCATGTTTAATCATGTAACTTTTCTTCATTTTTTTAGCTGATTTATGGTTTTAAATTGGTTTAAATCTTTTGTGTTTTTACACAATCCCAATGTACAACTGCGCAGCAGAAATAAAAATTTTTTAACAATTTATTTTTTCGAAGTAAAAAAGAGGTTAAAGCGCCGCCACAAAAAAGATAAATCAAAGCAAAAAAACACTTAATAAAATATTGATTATTAGCAATTTACAACAAAATAAAATTGACAATGGTGTAAGTTTTACACAGATGAAAAACCTACTCAAAATTGGGAACGTTCCCAAAAAAATAGATGTTTTTTTTGGGAACGTTCCCAAAAAAACAGCAAAATTCTGCGTAAAACACACTAAGCCAAGAAATTTTTTGCTTTTTTTAGCCCTCAAAAAGAGCCCTAATTTGTGGATGTTCGGTAGATGATTTTTGATGCCAAAACCACCTTATTTTTTGCTTCTTTTTGTTCCCCTTTTCCATTCAAAATATCAAATAAAAGTTTAGCGGCTAAACTACCAATCTCTACCGCCGGCTGGGTTACTGTAGTTAAAGATGGGTTTAACAAAGGCGCTATCTCTAAACTGGAAAAACTGATGATTTTTAAGTCGAGCGGAATATTGATATTCAAATCATAACAGGCATAATAGGTAGCAAAAGCCAACCGCTCTACAGAAGCAAAAATCCCGTCGATATGAAGATTTTGCAGGGCGTGCTTTATAATGGGGTCGTTTTCTTCGTAGCTGTTAGAGCAATTAATCACTAAACTTTCATCAACCGCAATGCCATGTTTTTTTAAGGCGTCAACATATCCGCGTTCGCGCACCTTACCAATAGATAAATCATTTTGCACCACCAAAAAAGCTATTCGTTTGCACCCTTTATCAATAAGATGTTCTGTAGCTTTAAAGCTACTTTCGTAATCGTCTGTAATAATTTTTGGGGTATCTATATCTTCATAAACACGGTCAAACTGTACCATGGGCAGGCGTTTGGCACCAAACTCGTGCAGGTAATTGTGGTTTACTGCCTCGCCAGATACCGAAATGATAATCCCCTCTGCACGGCCATTGTGCAAATGTGTAATTACGTCAACCTCTTTCTCAAAATCATCCTCGGTAGCGTAAATTAATATATTGTAGCCGTGGCCCTTGGCAACTTTCTCTATTCCATGTATGGCTTGCGAGAAATAATTGTTGGCCAACTCGGGCACTATAATGGCTATGGTTTTACTTTTTTGGTCGCGCAAGCTACTGGCATAATGGTTTGGCTGGTAGTTTAACTCTTTAGCTTTTGCTAAAATTAAATCTTTGGTAACCTGCTTAATGCCGCTGTTGTTTCTGAAAGCTCTTGAAATGGTTGAGGTAGATAAATTGAGCGCCTCTGCCAGCTGTTTAATATTAATACCTGCCATTTTTACTTTTTATACAAATATAGCCTTAAAAAAAACGAGACTGCAAATGCTAAGCCTCTTTTGCTAAGACGCTGGCACCGTTGAAAACGTTACCCTGAAAATAAAAAAACCATCCGTTTTTGTTGCGGATGGTTTAAATATAGGTATGCTCAAAAGCTTACTTGCTCAAATACATTGATTTTTCGCGAGAAAGCTGAATGAAATATGGGTCTTCCAAATCTTTGATGAAACGGATAGCTTCGCCGGTCGATTTCATCTCTGGACCTAATTCTTTCTGTATCTCGGGGAATTTATTGTAAGAAAAAACCGGTTCTTTAATGGCGTAGCCTTCTAGTTTACGTACAATGGTAAAGTCTTTTAACTTTTTAGTACCCAACATTACTTTGGTAGCGATGTTGATGTAAGGCACTCCATAAGCTTTCGCGATAAAAGGCACCGTACGTGACGCACGCGGGTTGGCTTCAATAACATAAACATCCTCATTTTTAATGGCAAACTGCATGTTCATCAGCCCGCGGATGTTCAATGCTTTCGCAATTTTAGCGGTATACTCTTCCATCTTTTTTACCACGTTTTCAGACAAACTGAAAGTTGGCAATACGGCACTCGAGTCGCCAGAGTGGATACCCGCCGGCTCGATATGCTCCATCATACCTATGATATGCACATCCTCACCATCGTAAATACTGTCTGATTCTGCTTCTTCGGCACGGTCCAAAAAGTGGTCAATTAACACGCGGTTGCCCGGCAAATCTCCCAAAAGTTTTACTACCGCCGTTTCCAGCTCTTCATCATTAATCACAATGCTCATGCCTTGGCCACCCAATACATAAGACGGACGTACCAGCACCGGATAACCCACTTCGTTAGCTACCTTTAAAGCTTCCTCTGCGCTTTCGGCAACGCCATATTTAGGGTAAGGGATATCTAGCTCTTTCAATAAATCAGAGAAACTTCCGCGGTCCTCGGCAATATCCATATCTTCAAAAGACGTTCCGATAATCTTGATGCCCTTCTCGTGAAGCTTTTCGGCCATCTTTAAAGCGGTTTGCCCACCTAGCTGAACAATTACGCCTTCAGGTTGCTCCAAATCAATAATCTCGCGTACGTGCTCCCAAAAAACTGGCTCAAAATATAATTTATCTGCCATGTTAAAATCGGTAGAAACCGTTTCTGGGTTACAGTTAACCATAATCGCTTCGTAACCTTCTTCATGCGCAGCAATTAAACCGTGCACGCAAGAATAATCAAACTCGATACCCTGACCAATACGGTTTGGCCCCGAGCCTAATACAATCACTTTCTTTTTATCAGAAGGTACAGATTCGTTTTCGCCATCATAAGTGGAGTAGAAGTAAGGTGTTTGTGCCGGGAATTCAGCCGCACAGGTATCTACCATTTTATAAACACGGCGAATGCCTAGTTCTTTCCTGCGCTCGTAAACTTCATCTTCGGTAACGTTGCCTAAAATCCAAGCTATTTGCACGTCCGAAAAGCCTTTTTGCTTAATGCTGTAAAAAACATCTTTAGGGATGTTGTTTAAAGAGTAGCGTTTTAGCTCTTGCTCTATTACCGCCAGCTCTTGAATCTGATTTAAGAACCAACGGTCTATTTTAGTCACTTTACGGATTGATTCGACCGGAACGCCCATGCGCATGGCATCTTTAATGGCAAACAGCCTGTCCCAGCTTGGGTGCTCTAGTTTGTCCATAATGTCCTCGATGTTGCGGTTTTGCTTACCATCAGAACCTAAACCTGCGCGACCGATTTCTAAAGATTGACAGGCTTTTTGCAAAGCCTCGATAAATGAACGGCCAATGCCCATCACCTCGCCCACAGATTTCATTTGCAAGCCCAGCTCTCTGTTTGCGCCTTTAAACTTGTCAAAATTCCAACGAGGGATTTTAACAATCACGTAATCCAAAGTAGGCTCAAAATAAGCCGAGGTAGTTTTGGTAATTTGGTTTTCAATTTCATCCAGGTTGTAACCGATGGCTAGTTTAGCCGCAATTTTTGCAATTGGGTAGCCAGTAGCTTTTGATGCCAAGGCCGATGAACGCGAAACGCGAGGATTAATTTCAATTGCGATGATGCTTTCGTCTTCTGGGTTTACCGAGAACTGCACGTTACATCCGCCGGCAAAATTACCGATGGCGCGCATCATTTTGATGGCTTGGTTACGCATCTCTTGGTAGCAACGGTCAGACAGGGTCATGGCCGGCGCAACCGTGATAGAGTCCCCGGTGTGGATACCCATTGGGTCAAAGTTTTCGATAGAGCAGATGATGATCACGTTGTCGTTATTATCGCGCAATAGCTCTAGCTCGTATTCTTTCCAGCCCAAAACGGCTTGCTCTACCAATACTTCGTGCGTTGGCGATGCCTGCAAACCGTGAGAAAGTGCGGCATCAAAATCTTCTTTTTTATGTACGAAACCGCCTCCGTAACCGCCCAAAGTATAGGAAGGACGAATTACCAACGGAAAACCGATGTCTTGCGCGGCTTCTTTACCTTCTAAGAAAGAGTTGGCAATTTTGGATTTGGCCACCCCGATGCCGATGTCTACCATTAACTGGCGGAAAGCTTCGCGGTTTTCTGTTTTTTCAATGGCTGCGGTATCTACGCCAATTACTTTTACCCCGTATTTTTCCCAAACGCCTCTTTCTTCTGCTTCAATGGCTAAGTTAAGCGCGGTTTGGCCGCCCATTGTTGGCAATACAGCATCAATTTTGCGCTCTTGCAAAATTTCTTCAATAGAGGCTACGGTTAAAGGTTTTAAATAAACATGGTCTGCAATAACCTCATCTGTCATGATGGTTGCAGGGTTAGAGTTGATGATGGAAACTTCGATTCCTTCTTCTTTTAAAGATAAAGAAGCCTGAGAACCGGCATAATCAAACTCACAAGCCTGGCCAATGATAATAGGGCCCGAACCGATGATTAAAACTGATTTAATGGAATTATTTTTTGGCATGGCGTAAATTTAAGGGGGATTTTACGCTTTGTATAAAACAAAAATCCCGACTTGTTTGTCGGGATGCAAAGATAGGAAATGTAAAGCTTTTTTGCTCAACTTTTTTAGATTTTGTGCGCTAACCTTAAAAATTATCAAAACGGCTTTTGCTGCGGTTTGGCGTTGTTTGTTGTTGCAACTGGAAAAACAGCGGAATAGTGTACGAAACCCGCACCGCTTTACCGCGCTGTATGCCCGGCTCCCATTTAGGCGAAAGGTTAATTACACGCAAAGCTTCTTCATCGCAACCGCCGCCAATTCCTCTAAGTACTTTGGCATCTGTGATGGCGCCGTCTTTTTCTACCACGAAAGAGATGAATACCCTACCTTGTATGTTTTTCTGCTTAGCTTCGGCAGGATACCTCATGTTTTTACCAACAAAACGCCCAAACGCAGGTGTACCGCCAGGGAATGCTGGCAACTTTTCTTCCACATCGTACTCAACAACCTTTCCGCTGGGCTCAATGGTTTTGCCTTTCACAAACTTGCCCTCGTTATACTCGGAAATATAAACTTCGTCATCAGTAGTGTTATAGCTTCGCCATTCGCCATGTTTAATTCCGTTTAGATATTCTTCCCGGCACAAACGCCCTTTTTTATCTTTATACTCGTAAACGCCGGTTCCGTTTTTATCTAGCAAGGCTTTCCCTGTGTCGTCGTTAATTTCCAACACTATAGTCTTAACTTTCTTATCTACCATTTCATTGCGCACTTTTTTGGCGACCGTCTTGTTGCTATGGTAATATGTTGCCAGACCCTCCTTATGCCCAGAGACATAAGCTATTTCAGATTCTTTTTCGCCGTTACCATAAAAGGTGATTACTATGCCATTATAGCTGGGGTTTACGGTTTTGGTGAGCGAATTACCAATGCGTCGTACTCTTTTTTTAGTATCATACTCAACTACATCGTACAAGCCTTCATTATTTTTTGTGTTAGATACAGTTCTGATAGCTTTAGCGCTGTCTGCGTTTTCAACTTGCTTACCTTTATCGTTAAGGTAATAGGTTGTTTTGTTTTCTTGACCATAAGCTAAAATTGCGCAAAGCCAAATAAGTACGGAAGTAATAATTGCTTTCATATTTGTTTAGGTTTATATTTTTAGTCGCTCTCATATATTGAAGTAAACGACACGTTTTTTTCGTCTTTTAAGGTTTCGATGCTTATACAATTTTACACAAAAACGAAATAATATTGCGCATAAATATTCTTAATATCCCATCCTTTTCAAACCCTCTTTAGCTTTAGATTCGATGCTGTTCTCGTATTCGTGGTTTTTCATCGCGATGGCTTGTTTATAAAAATTGGCTGCGCGGGCTTTGTCGTTTCTTTTCTCAAAGATGTGCCCAATGCTTAATGCGGCGTTGGCTGCGTAATAGTAGCTGGTGTTCTTGCCCGCATATATTGCTTTTTGGTATTCTATCAAAGCTTCATTATCACGCGAAAGCTCATCATAAATGCGCCCTAGGCGGTAGTGGAATTCGGTTTTATCGCGCAAGAGCTTAAAGTCATTTACATCTTTACCGCTCAAAGTTTGTAAAGCTTTACTGTAGTAACCGCCGTCAAACTGAAAACGCGCTTTTAACAGGTTAATATCCGGACGTGCATCATTGGCTTCTTTCAAAGCCTGCTTATCTTTTTCGTCGTATAAATCGCCTTGGCTTTTTACCATTTTTAAAAATGCCTGATAGTGGTTTTCATCGCCACGCAACAAATAATAATAGGCAAGCTTTAGGTAGCCGTCTTTCACATAATTAATGCCGTTATACTCTTTTAGATAGCTGGCTAAGTAAACATTGGCATCCGTATCCATACGGTTAAGCTTGGCGCTGCCCATTAAATAATCCAGTTTTGGGAAGTCTAGGTAAGCGCTGCCGCGCGGACGCTTTGCCAAATAGGCAATAGCGCTGTCGTTGTGTGCATTTCGGCTGGCTACGTAACCTTGCAGATAGCTTTTTAACAAGCTTTGGCTGTTCATGCGGTTGGTGTAGGCCATTATTTTGTTGTAGTTTGATTTATCCGGCAGCAAATCGGTTTCAATGTAGCACAAGAAAAACACCACCTCATCGGTATAAAAGCCATAATTGCTTTTGGATAAACTGCTCATCAAACTTTCTAAAGTTTTAATGCCATTATTTACGTTACCGCTAAAACCGAAAGTGCTGGCAATGCCTTTTACGTTGGACGGGATAGAACCCAAAATAACGTCAATTAAACCCGAGCTTTTCTTGTTAGGCAAAAATGAAGGAAATTTTTTCTGATTTTCTGACAGCAGATTGTCCGCCTTTTTAACATCAAAGCCAGAAGATAAATATTCCTGAAAACGGCTTTTCAACAATCCCCACTGCAAATAAACTTCTGCCTGTGCAAACAGGTAATAGGGCGAGTTTTTGTCTTGCTTTGCCAGATAGGAAAGCCGGCTATCGCGATTGCTCTTTAAACGGTTATAGTCTGCCTTGCTTTCCGAAGATAGGATGGTGAAAAAATCGATATAATTCTCTAAAAGCGCCACAATGGCATTGTTAGGGTTGGCGCTTTTTTCTTTTTTCAAAAGGCTTTGCGCGTCTTTAATGCGGAGATCAAAAATAGCATTGTAAGCGTTTACGCAATTGCTGTTAAAATCAAAGTTGGCTTTGCTGTGTAGGGTGCTTAATAAAATGAGGGATAGGGCAAGCAGTGCTTTTTTAAACATCTGTCAAAAATATTTGGGCTGTAAAAAAGAAAAACATCTTGAGGCGTGTCAAGATGTTTCCCTATGAACAATAAAAATACCAATCTTAAACTGCGGTACCTTTTATTTCTTCTGCCATGGTTTCGTCAACCAAAATTCTTCCGCAGTGCTCGCAAACAATAATTTTTTTACGCTGACGGATGTCTGATTGTCTTTGAGGCGGAATTTGGTTAAAGCAACCCGAGCATGAATCACGCTCGATAGTTACCACAGCCAAACCGTTTTTGAAGTTGCTTCTTAAACGGTTGTAAGCAATTTTTAAGCGGTCGTCTATTTTTTCAGCAGCTTTATCTGCCTCTTTTAACAACACCTCTTCTTCTTTTTGCGTTTCTGCGGTAATGCTCTCTAGCTCGGCTTTTTTACCTTCTAAATCTTTTTTGCGGTCTTCTAAAGCAACCAAAGCATTTTCGTACAATTCGGTTTTGCTGGTAATCTCAAACTGTATTTCTCTGATTTTCTTCTCGGAAACCTGTACGTCTAGGCCTTGTATTTCAATTTCTTTAGCGATGGCGTCAAACTCGCGGTTGTTTTTCACGTTGTTTTGCTGCCCTTCGTATTTTTTAATCAATGCCAAAGACTCTTTAATCATATTTTTACGATTAACGATGGCATCTTCTAAATCATCTAACTCCGATTTTATCTTTTGGATACGGGTTTCTAATCCGGCAACGTCATCTTCTAAATCTGCTACTTCCATTGGAAGTTCCCCACGGGTCTGACGGATTTTATCAACTTTGGTGTGGATGGTCTGTAGCTCGTATAAAGCCTCAAGCTTTTGTTCTACGGTTTGTTCCATTAAGACAAATATTTTATTGGGTTTGTATTACTTTCTGTTAAACGGATTGCAAAGTTAGGAAATTTTTTTGTAATAATATCTAAGAGCAAATGTTGCGTAAACTGCTCGCTTTCAAAATGTCCAATGTCTGCAATAATCAGTTTTTCTTCGGCATCAAAAAATTCGTGGTACTTAAAATCGGCAGTAACAAACGCGTCTGCTTGCGCCGCAATGGCGTTTTTCAGTAAAAAACTTCCCGAGCCGCCACATACCGCAACGCGTTTTATTTTTTTATCCAAAATTCGGGTGTGCCTTATCACCTGCAAACCCATCGATTTTTTAAGGTGTTGCAAAAAAGCCAGCCCGTCCATTTCTTCCGGAAGTTCGGCAATCATGCCGGCGCCTACCTGTTGGTAGGCATTATCTAAGCTGTAAATGTCATAAGCAACTTCTTCGTAGGGGTGGCTATCTAATAAAGCGGCTAATATTTTGCGCTCGTTTTGTATCGGATAAATGACCTCCACTTTTTGCTCTTTTTCAAAATGTAGTTCGCCTTCGTCGCCTATATAAGGGTCGGCTTTTTCATTGGCTTTAAAACTGCCCGTACCTTCAATGCTAAAACTGCAATTGCTGTAATTTCCAATTTCGCCGGCGCCGGCTTCATAAACAGCGTTTTTTACCTTATCCGCCTGGGCGATTGGCACAAAAAAGCTGAGTTTTTTTAGGATGTCTTTTTTGGGCACCAAAATTTTGCAATTGTTTAAGCCAATGGTTTCACAGATTTTGGCATTAACGCCAGTTGCCACACTGTCTAAATTGGTGTGAATGGCATACACTGCAATATTATGGGCAATGGCTTTCATGACCACACGCTCTACATAAGTGGCGCCGTTAAATTTTTTTAAGCCTTTAAATACGATGGGGTGGTGCGAGATAATGATATCAAAACCGCCGGCGATAGCTTCATCTACGACAGCTTCTGTACAATCTAAACTTATCAGCGCCTTGTTTATTTCCGTATCCGGATGCCCTACAATTAAACCCGAGTTATCATAACTTTCTTGGTAATTGCTTGGCGCGATAGACTCTAGGTAGTTTGTTAATTCTTTGATCTGCATAAATTCAAAAATATGGTTTAAGCCTTATACCTCCCAACCATTCATCTTCTCACTTTACTTAAATTTCCCCATCAAAGCCGCCAATTTTGTGGCCATATCGCCTTCGTTTGCAGGTTTGGCGGTTTCTTTTTTCTTAAATTGTTCTGGCTTGCGCGATGCTACTTTGTGTGCCGGTTTTTTCTCTTTCGCTTCCGCCGATTTTTTCTCGCCACTTTTCATGCTTAATGAAATGCGTTTGCGCGCGACGTCCACTTCTGTAACCGTTACGTTTACCCTTTGTTGCACTTTTACCACCTCGTTAGGGTTGCTCACAAAACGGTCTGCCAGCTGACTTAAATGCACTAAACCATCCTGATGCACGCCAATATCTACAAAAGCACCAAAATTGGTGATGTTGGTAACAATCCCCGGCAACTTCATGCCCACTTTTAAATCCTCAATTTTATTAATGCCATCCGCAAAAGCGAAAGCTTCAAAAGTCTTGCGCGGGTCGCGGCCGGGTTTGGCTAGTTCGGCCAAAATATCCTGTAAAGTAGGTAAACCCACTTCATCGGAGATGTATTTCTTCAAATCTATCTGCTGCCTTAGTTTGGCGTCTTTCAGCAAATCGGCAACAGCACAATTAAGGTCTTTGGCCATTTGCTCTACCAAGGCATAACGCTCTGGATGCACGGCACTAGCGTCTAAAGGGTGTTCTCCGTTTCTGATGCGTAAAAAACCCGCAGCCTGTTCAAAAGCTTTATCGCCCAGGCGCGGCACTTTTTTTAGCGACGCGCGATTTTTGAACGCGCCGTTATTATTGCGGTATTCCACAATGTTTTGCGCTAATTGTGGGCCCAAGCCAGATACATAAGCCAATATTTGTTTTGATGCCGTGTTTAGCTCAACACCAACGGCGTTAACGCAACTAACCACAGTATCATCTAATGAGCTTTGCAGCTTATTTTGATCAACATCGTGCTGGTACTGCCCAACGCCGATAGATTTTGGATCAATTTTTACCAATTCTGCAAGTGGATCCATCATCCGGCGGCCGATAGAAACCGCTCCGCGCACGGTAACGTCGTGATCCGGAAATTCCTCTCGCGCCGTTTCCGAAGCCGAATAGATAGAAGCGCCACTCTCGTTCACCATCACCACCAAAACGCCGTCTAAAGCCTGTGCTTTTACAAAATCTTCCGTTTCGCGGCTGGCTGTTCCGTTGCCTATGGCAATGGCTTCAATGGCGTATTTCTGTACCAAAAACTTTAGCGTTTGCGCGGCTTCTTTGGCACCTCCGGCTCCGCTGTGCGGATAAATGGTGGCGTTCTCCAACAGTTTCCCCTGCTCATCTAAACACACCAGTTTGCAACCTGTTCTAAAGCCCGGATCTAGTGCCAGCACCCGTTTTTGCCCAACCGGCGCAGCCAACAACAATTGACGTGCATTTTCTGCAAATACGCGGATAGCTTCCTCATCCGCCAATTGTTTTGATTTTAAGCGCGTTTCTGTTTCCATAGACGGTTTTAGCAAACGCCTGTAGCTATCGTCAAGCGCTGTTTTTACCTCCGCGCTCTTCTTATTGTTGCCTTTGATAAACAGGCGCTCTAAAATAGCAATGGCCGCTTCTTCCTCTGGCAGGGCATCTAATTTTAAAATCAATTCTTTCTCGCCACGGCGCATGGCCAACACCCGGTGCGACGGCGCGTTTTTCAATGGCTCGGCCCATTCAAAGTAATCTTTGTATTTAATGCCTTCTTCTTCCTTGCCTTTTAAAACCTCAGAACGGTAGGTTCCTTTTTCAAAAAACAATTCGCGCAAAGCGGTACGCGCTTCCGCGTTTTCCGAAATCATTTCTGCTATGATGTCTCTTGCGCCTTGTAAAGCTTCCGCAGTGCTGTTAACTCCTTTTTCTGCGTCAACAAAATCATTCGCAAAAAGCTCTGGATCTTGGTTGTCCTGTTCAAAAATTTGCAGTGCCAATGGCTCCAAACCTTTTTCTCGTGCAACAGACGCTTTTGTTTTGCGCTTTGGTTTGTATGGCAAGTAAATATCTTCCAAAACAGCTAAAGTTTCGGCATTTACGATGGCTTCTTTTAACTCATCGGTGAGTTTGCCTTGTTCTTCAATAGATTTTAGAACGGTTTCTTTGCGCTTATCTAGCTCTAGCAGCTGCTGCATCCGGTCCCTGATAGCTGCAACTTGCACTTCATCTAAGCTGCCCGTCATTTCTTTACGGTAGCGCGATATAAAAGGCACGGTGGCGCCTTCGTTGAGTAAATTTATGGTGGCCTGCACTTGCTTGCTGCCTACGTTTAGCTCTTGCGAGATCACAAGAATGTGTTGCTCTGACATGGATTTTGGATGTTGAAATAATTTAAATAGCTGTTCCCTATCCCGCCAAGGCGGAAACAGAAAGATATTTTAAAACCTAAACGTACTGCTTCGGCTTAAATTTTATGTTTAAAGATGTAGATTAATTAGCAAAAAACTCGCGCTCGGCTTTTTCCTTTTTCTTTTGTACCCGTGCCGAAACGTGGATGCTCAGTTCGTATAATAAAAACAGCGGAAAGCTCACCGTTAACATGGTTGGGATATCTGGCGTTGGCGTTACAATGGCCGCAATAACCAAAATGATGATAACAGCGTAACGGCGTTTGTCGC
Source organism: Pelobium manganitolerans (assembly GCF_003609575.1). Lineage (GTDB taxonomy): Bacteria > Bacteroidota > Bacteroidia > Sphingobacteriales > Sphingobacteriaceae > Pseudopedobacter > Pseudopedobacter manganitolerans. Next base: position 148,210 of record NZ_MBTA01000001.1, read on the forward strand.
GCATAAAACTTGGGGTCATCACACCTAATTGCGATAAGATGTAGATGACGATGGGCAGCTCGAAAACGGCTCCGGTACATAAAGTTAGTGTGGCTACGGATGAAAAATACGAATCTATGGTGATGGTGTTTTCAATATCCGGGCTGATGCTGTAGTTGGATAAAAAGTTTACCGATAGTGGAGCAACGATAAAATAACCGAAAAGCAAGCCAACGATAAACAGCAGGCTGGCATAAAACACAAAACCGCTGGCAGATTTACGCTCGTTATCTTTCAAGGCCGGTTTTACAAAACGCCAAACTTCCCAAAGCAAATAGGGGAAGCCTAAAACGAGGCCGGTCATTAAAGCCGAGTTAATTTGCAAGGTAAACTGACCCGCCATCTCGGTGTTGATGATTTTTCCGGGAATATTGGTAATGCAAAAGCCCGGCCCCATGTTAAAATACTCGCCAATGCGGCACATGGCGCGGTAGGTCCAAAAGCTGGGCTTGTGCGGTCCCATAATTACGGTATCAAAAATAAAATCGTAATAAATAAAGCAGATGATAGTGAAAAAAATAACGGCAACCGAAGCGCGGATAAGGTGCACGCGAAGCTCGGCCAAATGGTCAAAGAAAGACATTTCGCCTTCTAAGTTTTTCCCTTTGTTTTTTACCGATTTAACTAAATCCTGATTTCTTTTTGTACTCATTATCAATGCCGCAAACAAAAATACCATTTTGAATTACGTCAAAATGGTATTTAAGGTTTTTATATTTTGCCTTAATCCTCTTCGCTGTATTCAAAAGTTTCCATAAACTTAGTGGTAAAATTACCGGCCCTAAAGTTTGGATCTTTTAAAAGTTTTAGATGGAAAGGGATTGTTGTTTTAATGCCTTCAATTACAAACTCGCTTAACGCGCGCTCCATGGTATTTAACGCTTCTTCGCGGGTTTGTGCCACGCAAATGAGCTTGGCAATCATCGAATCATAGTTTGGTGGGATGATATAGCCTGCGTAAACGTGCGTATCAACGCGTACGCCATGGCCTCCTGGCGAGTGGAAATGCGTGATTTTCCCTGGCGATGGCCTAAAATTGTTGAACGGATCTTCGGCATTGATGCGGCATTCTATGGCGCACATCTCCGGATAATATGATTTTCCGGTAATCGGGATGCCAGACGCGACTTTAATCTGCTCTTTAATCAAATCAAAGTTGATAACTTCCTCGGTCACCGGATGCTCTACCTGAATACGGGTGTTCATTTCCATGAAGTAGAAGTTACGGTGCTTATCTACCAAAAACTCTACGGTTCCGGCGCCTTCGTATTTTACGGCTTGTGCACCTTTAATGGCCGCTTCGCCCATTTTTTCGCGCAGTTCTTGCGTCATAAAAGGCGACGGCGCTTCTTCTACCAGTTTTTGGTGGCGGCGCTGTATAGAGCAATCTCTTTCCGATAGGTGGCAAACGGTACCAAACTGGTCGCCGATGACTTGAATTTCTATATGGCGTGGATCTTCGATGTATTTTTCCAGATACATGCCGTCGTTGCCAAAAGCCGCGGCAGATTCTTGACGGGCGGAGTTCCAGGCATCCTCGAAATCTTCTTCTTTCCAAACCTGGCGCATACCACGGCCGCCACCACCTGCGGTAGCTTTCAAAATAATTGGATAACCTATTTTATTGGCAATCTCAATACCTTGTTTAACATCTGTAAGTAAACCTTCGGAGCCGGGGATGGTTGGCACGCCGGCGGCTTTCATGGTGTCTTTTGCAGATGCTTTATCGCCCATGCCGTTGATTTGCTCGGCAGTTGCGCCGATAAATTTAATGCCGTATTCTTTACAGATGGCAGAAAACTTGGCATTTTCTGATAAAAATCCGTAACCGGGATGGATGGCATCGGCATTGGTAAGCTCTGCCGCCGAAATAATGTTTGGGATATTTAAATAAGAATCTTTACTGGCAGGCGGGCCTATACAAACTGCTTCATCTGCAAAACGCACATGTAAGCTTTCCCTATCTGCGGTTGAATATACTGCTACCGTTTTAATACCCATTTCTTTACAGGTACGGATAATACGCAGTGCAATCTCGCCTCTGTTGGCGATTAATATTTTTTTGAACATAATTTTGGTTTTATCTAAGCTGATTTGTTTTTACGTACGCTTTTGCGCACAACTATCTACAAATTAACTAAGACGGATCTACCAAGAACAATGGCTGGTCGTACTCTACCGGTTGAGAGTTTTCTACCAATACTTTCACAATTTTACCAGAAACTTCCGATTCAATTTCGTTGAACAGTTTCATCGCCTCAATGATGCACAACACTTGGCCTGCAGAAATCTCATCTCCAACGTTAGCGAAGCTAGGTTTATCTGGTGATGAAGAACGGTAGAAAGTACCAATCATTGGTGATTTAATAGTGATGTACTTGCTGTTGTCTTCACCTGCTGGTGCAGCGGGGCTTGCTGCTGGTGCCGGAGCTGCCGCTACTGGAGCCTGTTGCGCAACCGGAGCCGCAATTTGTGGAGCCGCTACCGCTGCCGGTATGGTTGCGTTTACATAAGTTGGCTCCTGAGAAGTCTTTATCGTGATTTTGAAATCTTGCTCTTCAATAGAAACTTCATTCACCCCCGATTTTGCTACAAACTTAATCAGGTCCTGAATTTGCTTAATGTCCATTCCCATGTTGGTGTGGTTTTAAATTATGGTTTTAGAAATCTAATATAATAATTATCTATAAAATCAATTAGTAGGCCCATTTAAGGTAAACAGAGCCCCAGGTAAAGCCTCCGCCAAAAGCGGCCAAAACAATATTGTCGCCTTTTTTCAGTTTGCTTTCCCACTCCCACAAACATAAAGGTATAGTGCCGTTTGTGGTGTTGCCGTATTTTTGGATGTTGATCATCACCTTCTCTGAACCTACGCCCATGCGGTTAGCGGTAGCGTCAATAATCCGTTTGTTAGCTTGGTGCGGCACCAGCCAAGCAATATCTTCTGCCGTTAAATTGTTGCGCTCCATAATTTCGGCAGCAACATCAGCCATGTTGGTTACCGCAAATTTAAATACAGCTTGGCCTTCTTGGTACACGGCATGCTCGTTAGCATCAACCGTTTCATGGCTGGCAGGTTTTAATGAGCCGCCGGCTTTAAGGTTTAAATAATTACGGCCCGCGCCATCGCTTTTTAACACAGAATCTATCAGCCCGTTGCCTTCTGTGTTTGGCTCTAATAAAGCCGCACCGCAACCATCACCAAAAATAATGCAGGTTACGCGGTCTTTATAGTTGATGATAGACGACATTTTATCGCCACCCACAACCAACACTTTTTTATGCTTGCCAGATTCGATAAACTGGGCGCCGGTGCTTAAACCGAAAATAAAGCCCGAGCAGGCGGCCTGCAGATCATAGCCCCACGCGTTTTTAGCTCCAATTTTATCGGCCAAAATATTTGCCGTTGCCGGGAAAGGCATATCCGGTGTTGATGTGCAAAAGATAATAAGATCTATTTCTTCTGCGCCTATGCCGCGTTTTTTTAACAAACCTTCTACAGCTGGCACCGCCATATCTGATGTTGCTAAACCCTCGCCTTTTAAAATCCTTCTTTCTTTAATGCCGGTGCGCGTAGTAATCCACTCGTCATTGGTGTCTACCATTGTTTCTAGCTCGTGGTTAGTAAGCACATAATCGGGCACATAACCGTGTACGGCAGTAATAGCAGCGTGAATTTTGCTCATATTTCGGTGTGTTTAAGAATTGAAAGCAGTCTTGAACTTTTCAATAATTTGGGTTTCAACCATGTCTTTCGACAATAGTATCATATTTTTAATGGCTTCAGGGCTGGATATCCCGTGCCCGATAATTACCGGAGCGTTAACTCCCAAAATCGGACTTCCGCCGTATTGTTCGTAATTGAATCTGTCGAAAAAATCGTCTTTAAACCCTTTTTTAAGGGTTAAAACGTAAAAAGATTCTGCCAGTTTTAAAACCACGTTTCCGGTAAAGCCGTCGCAAACGATGATATCAGCTTTGGCATTAAATAAATCGCGCCCTTCAATATTACCGGCAAAATTAATGCTATTGTTGGTTTTTAAAAGCGGATAGGTAGCCTGCGTTAGCATATTACCCTTTTCCTCTTCCTCGCCTAAGTTCATTAAACCTACTTTAGGTTGCTCAATTTGGTAAATATGCTTGGCGTACAAACTGCCCATAATGGCAAATTGCACCAAATGCTCGGGCTTGCAATCTGCATTGGCACCGGCATCAACCAATAAACCAAAACCGCCTTTTTCTTTTGGGATTACGGTAGAGATAGCCGGACGTAAAACGCCTTCTATTGCTTTAACGCTAAACATAGCGCCCACTAACATGGCGCCTGTGTTGCCCGCAGATGCAAAAGAATCTATTTTGCCTTCTTTTAACTGCTGGAAACCTACAGAAATGCTGGAGTTGGCTTTTTGTACGATAGCTTTTGTTGGGTGCTCGCCCATGCCAATCACTTCGCTGGTTTGTACGTATTCGAAAAAATCGGGGTTGAAGTTTTGTGCTTCTAAGATTGGTGTAATTTGGTCTTTATCTCCAAATAATACAAGGTGTTGGTCTTTTGATAGGTTTTGGTGTGCTGCAATTGCTCCTAATACGGTTGCTTTCGGCGCGTAATCGCCGCCCATTATATCTAAACCAATTTTCATTGAGATAAGTTGTTTTTGATGAAGGGATACTCTAAAACAACAACATTGCGTTTGCGAGTTTCAAAAAAAATCCTTGTGTAAGGTAATAAAATACTTTTTACCAGCACAAGGATTTTTGCTTGCATATAATTATGCAATAGAAGTATTTTCTATTAACAATTTACCTTTTAAGTAAAGGTTGCCGTCAACGTTGTATGCTCTGTGTGGCGTGTGTACCGCGCCGGTTTCTTTATCAAACCATAACGAAGGTGCAGTAGCTTTGTAATGCGTTCTTCTTTTATCTCTTCTTGATTTAGAGACTTTTCGTTTTGGATGTGCCATTTTTTCCTATTTTTTAATTTTTCTTAATGTTCTTTAAAGCGTCCCAGCGCGGGTCTTGCGCCGTGCCTTCTTCATTTTCTACAGAAAGCTCGGCAATTTTGCTTAGCATTTCTTTATCGCAAGCCGGCGTGTTGCCCGGATCTTCGCAAACGTTAATGTACGGAACTGTCAAATTGATCATCTCATAAATGAATGTAGATACATCAACCTCGGTTTCGTTTTTAGTGATGACCATTACTTCTTCACTATCGGCCAAATCATCAGATTCTGTGAATTTGGCAATCAGCCGTTCTTCGGTTTCTACCGTTTTTGGGAAATCTGCCAAACATTTATCGCAGTTTAGCACAATTTCTCCTTTGATGCGGAAATCCAAGAGCATCATGGTCTCTTGTTTCTCCAGCAGCAAATTTACCTTTAGCTTTCCGTCTTTCACTAAAGAATATTCAAACTCGTCAAAGAAGCTTTTGTCAACCTCATAATCAAACTGGTGCTGACCAAGCTTTAAACCTGTGAACGGTATGGAATATTGTTTTAAAGATTTCAAAGTTCGGCAATTAAGCCTGCAAATTTAGGAAAAATAATTAAGCCGTAAAGGTTTTTTTAAAATTTAGAAACAGGCAATCAGCAAGCTTGTAAAGCGGGCTAAACTTGGTTTAAGATGCTTTAAATGCCGTTTTTTCTGACGTCTGCTTTCTGTTTAATGCGCACTGATGCCTAGCAATGTTCTAAAATTCTGCGTAAAAACGGGCTAATGCTGTTTTTTTTAATCCCTATCCCGGCTATGTTTGCTGAACGGAAGTGTGTTTTCTACCATCTGCTGCTGCTCCCGGCGACGCTTAACAATATGTATGGCTTTAAACAATGCATCCATAAATGAGCTTGGCGATGCGGAGTTTTTACCTGCTATATCATAGCCGGTGCCGTGGTCTGGCGAGGTACGTACAACCGGTAAACCGGCTGTAAAGTTTACGCCGTGGTGGAAAGCCAAAGATTTGAAAGGGATTAAACCTTGATCGTGGTACATGGCCAGTACCGCATGAAATTGGCTAAAAGCTTGGTTGCCAAAGAAACCATCGGCCGGGAAAGCGCCAAAAGCGAAAATGCCTTCTTTGTTGGCTGCCTCAATTGCGGGGTGAATAATTTCTTCTTCTTCTAAACCGATCAAGCCGCTATCGCCCGCATGCGGATTTAAACCTAAAACGGCAATCTTCGGTTTTTCAATCCAAAAATCGTATCTCAGCGAATGGTTCATCAGCCTAAGCTTAGATAAAATAGCTTCTTGTGTAATGTTTTTGGCAATATCTTTTACTGGAATATGCCCCGTAACTACGCCAACTTTCAGCTCGTCACTTACCAAAAACATCAGCGAATCTGGCGAGCCGGCCTTCATTTGGATATACTCGGTATGCCCGTGAAAGGTGAATTCGTCACTTTGGATGTTGTGTTTGTTGATAGGCGCCGTTACTAAAGCGTCAATTTTGCCGGACACTAAATCGTCGGTTGCGCGCTGTAACGATAAAAAGGCATACTTTCCGCCAATGTCATTGGCTTTGCCCAGTTCAATCTTTACATCTTCGTCCCAGCAGTTGATCATGTTGGGCTTTCCGGCATGGGCATGTTCTGCCTGGGTAATCACCTGGAAAATAAATTCTTGTATGCCTGCGGCCTTTCTGTGGAACGATGCTACCTTGGTGTGGCCATAAACAATGGGCGTACAATACTGGTAAATTTTGGCTTCGGATAAGGTTTTGATGATTACCTCTAAACCAATCCCGTTTACGTCACCTATAGATATTCCAACTTTTAATAGCTCGCTCATACAAAAAATGCTTTCTAAATTCGTTGCAAAATAAAGATTTTGGAACGAATGTTAATTTTAAAGCTCAAACTTTCCTTAATTTGTAGCTCATCTTTTTAGGGATATGGCCGACGTAAAAGCGAAAAAACATTTAGGACAGCATTTTTTGACCGATAAAAATATTGCTGAAAAAATTGTGAATAGCTTGGTGCATCATCATCAATACCAGCAAGTTTTAGAAGTTGGGCCGGGCATGGGGATCCTGTCGGATTTTTTGTTGCAGAAGAAAGAATTTGAGACTTATTTAATTGATATTGATACAGAATCTTTTGAGTTTTTGAAGAAAAAATATCCGGATTTAGGCAATAGGCTGCTGAACGCAGATTTTCTGCAATTGGATTTCGACAGCGTTTTTCCGTCTAGCTTTGCTATCATTGGCAACTTCCCTTATAATATCAGCTCACAAATTTTATTTAAGATTTTGGATAACCGAAGCCAAGTGCCAGAGGTGGTTGGGATGTTCCAAAAAGAAGTGGCCGAGCGTTGCACAGCGAAAGCCGGAAGCAAAGAATACGGAATTTTGAGCGTTTTTTTACAGGCTTATTATAAGTGCGAATATCTTTTTACGGTTAAGGCAGGCGTTTTTAATCCGCCACCAAAAGTGCTTTCCGCTGTAATTAGACTAAGCAGAAACGAAGTTAAGGAACTAGGATGTAACGAAAAACTATTTTGGCAAGTGGTAAAAGCAGGGTTTAACCAACGAAGGAAGACTTTGAGCAATGCTTTGTCGGGAGTTATCCCAAAAGATAAACAGGATGAAAATAAGGTTTGGACATTAAGAGCCGAGCGATTGAGCGTAAGCGATTTTGTGGATTTGACTAATCTGATTGAGAAGAGCAATAATAGTTAAGAGATACTAAAATTGGGCCTTTATACATTGCATTGCGGAGACATTTGATTGACCTTTACTATAAAGAAATCGAATAAAATAAATATAAAAACAAGTCTTTCTCCGTTGGAGAAGGATTTAGATGAGGCAAATGAAAAAAATATTAATAGTTGATGATTTACACCCAGCTTTTAAGTTAGAAGCTGAGGGAATGGGTTTCGAGGTGGATGACCTTCCGCTGATCAAAAAAGCGGAAGTGCTAGAAATTTTGAAAGATTATGAAGGTTTGGCCATCCGCACCAAATTTAGGGTGGATGCCGAAGTTTTAGCCGCCGCGCCTAAGCTCAAGTTTGTGGCAAGGGCAGGCGCTGGGATGGACAATATTGATGTAGACATCGCGGAAGCAAAAGGGATTAAATTAATTAACGCACCAGAAGGTAATGCAGATGCGGTAGGCGAACATACTTTGGGCATGTTGCTTTCGCTGATGAACAACTTCCGCAAAGCCGATACCGAAATCAGAAACGGCATTTGGGATAGGGAAGGCAACCGTGGGTACGAGCTGATGGGAAAAACCGTAGGGATAATCGGCTACGGCCATATGGGCCAAGCTTTTGCCAAACGTTTGGCGGGTTTTGGCGTTAAAGTTATCGCATATGATAAATACAAAACCCGTTTTACCGATGATTATGCCAGCGAGGCCAGCATGGAAGAAATTGTGAAATACTGCGATGTGCTAAGTTTGCATATCCCGCTTACGCGCGAAACCAAACAGATGGTAGATGAAGAATACTTGCGCCATTTCCGCCGGCCGATATTCTTCTTAAATGCCGCCCGTGGCGAAATTGTAAATACAAAGGCGGTTTTAAATGCTATTAATAGCGGACAAATTTTGGGTGCAGGTTTGGATGTTTTAGAAAAAGAAAAATTCCCGACCTTGGGCGAAGCAGATTTTTACGAAGCGCTAAAAAACCACCCAAAAGTGCTTTTAACACCGCATGTGGGCGGTTGGACTTTTGATTCGTACCGTAAAATTTCTGAGGTTTTAGCGCGTAAGCTTAAAAATTTGGAAATATAAAATCGAATTTTATATCTTCGTGTTGCACCAAACAAGACTATGTATGCGAAAAGCAGATGTAGTCTTGTTTGTTTTTTAGAGCTTGGCCAACGCCGGGCTTATTTTTTTCAATAAACATAAAATACAAAGAAGAAGATGGCAGATGTAGCTTATTTCACCAAAGAAGGTTTAGAGAAATTAAAAGAAGAATTACACTACCTTAAAACAGAAGGCAGAAAGAAAATATCGGCAGCTATAGCCGAAGCCAGAGATAAAGGCGACTTATCCGAAAACGCAGAATACGATGCCGCTAAAGAAGCACAGGGCTTGCACGAAACCAAAATTGCGCAATTAGGAAATGTTTTGGCTAACGCCCGTTTAATTGACGAATCAAAGCTGGATGTGTCTAAAGTTTTGGCCTTGTCTATCGTGAAGATTAAAAACGTTAAAAACGGCGCTACCATGACTTATCAGCTGGTTTCTGAAAACGAAGCAGATATGAAAGCGGGGAAAATTTCTGTAAAATCTCCAATTGCAAAAGGCTTGCTGGGCAAATCTGTCGGCGAAATTGCGGCCATTGAAGTGCCTGCCGGTAAAATGGAGTTCGAAATTTTAGATATCAGCAGGTAGGTTGGTTTATTAGTAATTAAGAGCTCATTGGTTCATTAGGCCTGTTAAAACGGGTTATTTAGTTCATTAGTAATAGGAGCTCATTGGTTCATTAGACTTGTTAAAACGGGTTATTTAGTTCATTAGTAATAGGAGCCCTTGGTTCATTAGGCCTGTTAAAACGGGTTATTTAGTTCATTAGTAATTAAGAGCTCATTGGTTCATTAAGCTTGTTAAACGGTTATTAGCTCATTAGTGATTAGGGGTTCATTAGGCGGAAGAAATGCTTAACTAGCGAATATTGAACTACTTGTTGAAACTTACGATTTTTTCTAGCCGTGCGCTTTAAAAAATCGATTTCTATGATTTAAGCAACTAATATTTTATTATTATGTAGTGTGGAAAAGGAGCAAATTACCGTGCATTACAGCAAAATCAAGTTCGTCTTTTGAAACATATGTGCCGATGAGATAATTGAAATCCATAACTTTGTCTTTAGTAGAAATCCGAGATTAACCTGTTTAAGCACAATCGATACCTTGCTAACGAGCCCAGAGCTCCAATTTCTATTTGATGCCTGCTCTGCTAACGCGCCTCTGTCAGCGTTAATCTTAAAATCAAATTCAAGCTATTAGAAGGTAACCCTAAAATACGTTGTCACTGTCGAGGCTAACCTAAAGGCAAGTCTGCTCAGCACATCCTTACTCCTTTATCTTTACCCCCATCCCAAAAACCAAGCTCATTTTTTTATCGTAAATTGGACAAAAGGCAAACAAAACTGTAAAAAATAAAATAGCTATATTTGCGTTCTCTTTAACATTCACATTATCATGCACATCAGCAATCTGTTATTTCTGAATTTAGGGACGCAAGAAATCATCTTGATTTTGTTTGCCGTGCTTTTGCTGTTTGGCGGAGAAAAGCTTCCCGAGCTGGCCAGAGGGCTGGGCAAAGGGATTAGAGAGTTTAAAGACGCAAGCGACGGGGTGAAAAGAGAAATTCACCGTAACATTAACGAGCTTACTGCCGAAGAAGAGCTAAAACGCGATGATGAGTTAGATAAAGAAGCACGGCGCAACAGGCAGGCGCAAAGCGAAGAGAATAAAAACGATTAACAAACAAATTAAAATCAAATAAAATGGGTTTAGGTGCTCCAGAAATTATCTTAATTGTGTTAGCCTTATTGTTGTTGTTTGGCGGCAAAAAAATTCCGGAACTGATGAGGGGAATGGGAAAAGGCGTAAAAGAATTTAAAGACGCACAAAACGGCGTTGACAGACCAGAGAAAACCGAGGAAAATCAACAACAAACACGCTAGTTTTCCAAATTATTTTGGGAAATTTCTAACCTTGAACGTCCGAAATTTGTAATTTCGGACGTTCAAGGTTTTCTTTTATACCATGCTTACACAAAAAATTAAGTCCTACACCACTTTCTCGGATCTGCAACAAGACTTAAACGCCGGTACGGTGCGCGTTGAAGATTTGGTGAATTATTACTTAGGTAGGATTGAAGAATATAAGCGGCTAAACGCCTTTTTAGAGGTTTTTGCCGATGAGGCCTTAGCCAAAGCGGCAGAAATACAAGCCAAAATAGACAATGGTACTGCAGGCAAACTGGCAGGGATGATTATTGGATTAAAAGATAATATCTCTTTCAAAGGGCATAAAATGAGTGCCTCCTCCAAAATATTGGATGGTTATGAAGCGGTTTATTCTGCCACTGTGGTTGAGCGCATTTTACAAGAAGATGCCATTATCATTGGCCGCTTAAATTGCGATGAATTTGCGATGGGCGCTTCAAACGAAACCAGTTATTTTGGCCCCGTAAAAAATTATATTGATGAAACTAAGGTTTCAGGCGGTTCTTCTGGTGGCTCGGCAGTAGCGGTGCAGGCCGATTTGTGCTTTGCATCCTTAGCTTCCGATACTGGAGGATCCATCCGCCAACCCGCAGCTTTTTGTGGCGTATTTGGCTTAAAACCAACTTATGCCCGCGTATCCCGTTACGGCGTGGTTGCTTATGCTTCCTCTTTTGACCAAGTTGGCCCCATAGCCAAATCTGTTGAAGATGTGGCTTTGCTTTTAGAGGTAATTGCCGGACGGGATGCCCATGACGGAACTTCATCCAGCGTTCCTGTTCCTTCCTACGCTAGCATTGTAGCTAATTATAACTGTAGCGATAAAAAACGCATCGCTTACATAGAAGAAACTTTACATGCCGAAGGGTTGGATCCCGAAATTAAAGCCAATACCCTGGCTCAGATAGAAAACTTAAAAAAAGAAGGCCACACGGTAGAACCTGTTTCTTTTGAATATTTGGATTATGTAGTTGCCGCCTATTATATTTTAACCACTGCCGAAGCTTCCTCTAACTTGGCGCGTTACGATGGCGTGCATTATGGTTACCGCAGCGATCAGTCGGCAGATTTAATTAGCACCTACAAGAAGTCGCGGTCCGAAGGCTTTGGCGACGAGGTAAAACGCCGTATTATGCTTGGAACCTTTGTTTTAAGCGCCGGTTATTACGATGCTTATTATTCAAAAGCGCAAAAGGCAAGGCGTTTAATTAAAGAAAAGATGGATCATATTCTGGAAGATTATGATTTCATTATCACACCTACTACACCTGCGCCAGCTTTTAATATTGGCGAGGAGCCCAGCGACCCTATGGTAATGTATTTAGCAGATATTTTTACCGTTGGCGCTTCGTTGGCGGGTTTGCCTGCAATTTCTTTGCCCTCGGGCAATAACCAAGCAGGCTTGCCGTTAGGGCTACAAGTTATTGGCCGCAGGTATAAAGAAGAAGACTTACTGGCTTTCTCAAAATGTATCCAAAAAATTTAGCTCCAACAAATATCGCCACAGCAAAAAAAGAATGATTAAAACATCAAAGTTTTTTGCGTTGCTATGCAGTATTGTGTTTGCACAATTAATTTGCACAGCCGCAACACACAGAGATAGCGTACAAACAGGGCGCTTAACCCTTAAAGAATTTAGAGCAATAAAAAAGCTGGTGAATGCCGATACCAGCTTAGTGCCGGCGCAAGCCAACCTACAACTGGAGGTTTTAAAATACAAACCCAACCTCATTTACAAGTACCGTCTGGATTCTATCCAAACCCCTATTTCCTTAGATTACAATCCCTACGTACAAACCTATATAGATATTTTTTTAGATAAGCGCAAAGAAGAGATGGCGCAAATGCTGTCTTTGGGAAAGTACTATTTTCCAGTTTTTGAAAAAGCGCTGAATGCCTACGACATTCCAACGGAGTTTAAATATCTGCCGGTGATCGAGTCGTCCATGAATCCTTTAGCCGTATCGCGCGTAGGCGCTACCGGTTTGTGGCAGTTTATGTACACCACCGCTAGAATGTACGATTTAGAAATTAACAGTTACGTAGATGAGCGCCGCGACCCTATGGCGGCCAGTTATGCTGCCGCACGTTACCTGCGTGATGCTTTTAACGAGCTTGGCGATTGGCTGTTGGCTTTAGCATCGTACAATTGTGGGCGCGGGAATGTGGCTAGGGCAATTGCACGCGCGGGCGGTTCTCGCAATTTTTGGGATATCCAACCTTATCTACCTAACGAAACAAAAAATTATGTTCCGGCTTTTATTGCCGCCGTTTACGTGATGAATTATTATCCGCGCCATCCGGAAATTGTTTTTAAAGATGAAGCCCCCTTACGCACAGATTCTATATCGGTAAATAAATACATTTCTTTTGATAAGATTGCCGGCGCATTAAATATGAGTGTAGGCGATTTAAAAAGCCTAAACCCGGTTTATAAAAAAAACATCATTAACGGTACGGCAAGTGAACCTAAGAGCTTGGTAATCCCAAAGCTAAAACATAGCGATTACGCCAGTTTTTTTGATGCGGTGAATGATGACGAAGAAAGCGGCTTGAAAATTTTACCCGCAAGCGAAACTGCGGGGCAGCACACTTACACAACAAGTAACGTGCATGTGGTTAAAAAGGGAGAAACCTTAAACGCTATTGCCGAGAAATACCGTGTGGAGGTACAGGATATTAAAGTATGGAATAACTTAAAAGGTTATACCATAGGAATCGGTCAGAAATTGCTGATTAAAAAAAGAAGCTGAACCTTTGAAAAAAGACGCCCCAAGCCCTAGCTATGTTACCTACAAAGTGAAAGCTGGGGATAACTTATCAAAAATCTCGGAGCGCTTTGGCAATATTACCATTGCTGCTATCAAAAGCTTAAACCAGTTAGAAAGCAACGTACTTACCGTTGGGATGCTTTTGAAGATTGCGGTGCCTTAGGCCGAAATACTTTCTATCTTTAACGGCACCTCCGATAAAGATTGTCCGCCTTTCATGGCAAAGTCTAGCGTGCGTATTGGGAAAGGTAAAGTGAAACCGGCTTCATCATAAGCCTTTTTAATCAAGATAATTGCTTTACTGCGCGCCGTTAAATAGGTTTTCTGCTCGGTGTCTTTAAGCCAAATGCGCAGCTTAAAATTGATACAACTGTCTGCAAACTCTTCATAGTAAAACTCTACGTCTTTTGCGCTGTTGCGTTCTTCTATGCCGCTAACGGTTTCTATGGTTAAGGCACGTACTTTTTCTAAATCGTCGCCCTGCGAAACACCTATTTTCATATCTAAACGCCTAATTCCGCTAGAGCTATAGTTAAGGATTGGGTTTTGAAACACCTGTTTGTTAGGGATAATGAGTCTTTGCCCTTGGAGCGTAGTTAACGCGGTATCGCGTAGGTTGATGGCATCTATCCTACCTTTATAAGTACCTAATTCTACCAAATCTCCCACATTAAACGGGCGACGGAACGACATAAAGATTCCGGAAATAAAGTTAGATGCGATATCCTGAAAAGCAAAAGCCAGGGCTAAACCCAAAATTCCGGCACCGGCCAAAGCGGTAGTTACGGCTTTATCTAAGTTTAATACATCAAGCGCGGTAAACAAAGCAATGCCAACCACTACAAAATAGACAAAAGAAGCGAACAGCTTATTTACGGTATGCAAACGTGAAATGCGCTGTACCATTTTTAACGCAAAGCGCTCCATTACTTTAGCTATAAAAAAGCCCAACACAATAATGAGCGCAGCAATAACCAAATTGGGCAATAGCTTCACAAAATTCTCGAACCAGGTTGTCAGCTTGTTCATGATCAAGCTGTATGCTTTATTGATATCCACGTTTTGTTTTTATCGGTGCGTACCAATTATATTGCCAATTGTTAAAAACAAAAAGCCCCTGTACATTCATGGCGTACAGAGGCTTTTTCACGAACAAAAAAATCAATCTTAAAATTTTAGATTCAATGAAACTAAAAAGTTGGTTTCTGCCTGTGGGAAATAATAATTACTGGTAGATATAGAGCCGTCGTAAATGCTGCTGAAGGTATAGCCGTTGCTTTCGTACAATTCATTGAAGATATTGTTTACCAATAGCCCCAACTCTATTGCTTTTACACCTTTTAAAGCAAAGTTGTAGTTTAACCTTAGGTTGTTTACAAAAAAGGCGTCCAGCTTGCGGTTATCGTTTGAGGTATTGTCGAGATACTGCTTGCTCACATATTTACTCAATAAAGCTACCTCAAAAGCTTTTATTGGGCGGTACGCAATGGTGCTTGAACCCACGTAGTTGGGAGAAAAAGCAATATCTGTTTTTGTATATTCATTTTTCTGCTGACCCACAAAATCGTAATCGGGACCACTGTACTGGTCAATAAACTCCACAAAATTTTTCACCTTATTTTGGCTAAAGGTGCTGGTTAAAGCCCAACTAAGCTTTGGCGAAATGCCAAAAGTTGCATCAAGCTCGATACCGTTGCGGTAGCTGTCTTTCACATTTGAGCGTATATAGCCGCCTACATCGTTAATTTGGCCGGTTAACACCAATTGGTCTTTGTAGTTCATTAAATAAATGTTTGCTCCGGCAGATAACCAGCTTTTTTTAATGCGGTAACCAATTTCGATATCGTCTAAACGCTCTGGTTTTGGACGGGTGTTGGTGCTAGATTCTGTATAATCTTTTCGGTTGGGCTCGCGGTGCGCTACCGCATAAGATGCGTAAAAATTGCTTTCCGGGTTGATGAAATAAGTAAAACCCAGCTTTGGATTAAAGAAATTCAGCTCATCATCTTGTGCCACGTTGTTTAAATTTCTGTCGTAGCCAGAAAATTGATAAAAGATATGGCGGTATTGCATATCCGCGAAAAGCGAAATGTTGTTTAGGCGGTAGCTGCCCTTAGCGTAGATGTTGAAGTCGGTTTTAAAAGCACTGTCAAAGTAATATTTGTCGCGAATGCCGGATTGCGAAGCGTAGCGCGCCCAAATTATTTCGCCAAAATGGTCGCCATCATACTCATTATATGCACCGCCCAAAGTAAAATCGGTTTTGTTATCGGGTTGGTAACGCACAGCGTAAGTTGCGCCATAAAACTTATTGGATAGCCAGCGCCTGCGGATAAGATCTGTTTTGGCAATGGTATCTGTACCGATGAAAAGCGTATCTAGGCCGTACTTGGCAAAGCCTTGCTTGTCTTTAAACTCTTCGTAATAGCCACGCCCTTTGGTGTAATGTAATGCCGCATTAGCGGATATTTTATCCGAAAAGCTTTTGGAATAAATCAGCTGGTAATGGTCTTGCTGATAGTTGTCGGTTTGGTTATCATAAGTAAACTCATTAAAACGTCGGTCGGTTTTCAGTTTGTCTTCTGGCACGCCGTTCCATGCTTGGTAGGTTTTTTCGGTGCCCGAGAACACATTTACACGCAACAGGCTGTTGTTTCCGTAATAGGCGCCAGAGGCGAAAAATGATTTTAGGTCTGATGATGCCCTATCGATATAACCGTCAGAAACAATGCGCGACAAACGGCCGTCAAAAGCAAATTTGCCGTTGATTAAGCCGGTGCCTATGTTTAGCGAGTTTTTTAACGTTTGGTAAGAGCCACCGGAGTTGTTTAATTCAACATAAGGGGCATCCGCTAACTTTCCGGTTTGGATGTTCAGGCTTCCGCCAAATGCGCCCGCCCCGTTTGTAGAAGTGCCTACGCCCCGTTGGATTTGGATGTTATCTACGGATGTGGCAAAATCTGGCAGGTTAACCCAAAAAGAACCTTGGCTTTCCGAATCGTTATACGGGATGCCGTTGATGGTGACGTTGATACGCGCCGCATCCGAGCCACGGATACGCAAACCGGTGTAGCCTACGCCAGCGCCACCATCAGAAAAGCTAACGACGCTAGGCGTTTGGTCCAGGAGATAAGGCAAATCTTGCCCGAAGTTGTTTTTGGCAATGTCTGCTTTAGATACGTTTTTAAAAGTGGTTGCCGAGTTCTCTGAAGCACGGGTAGCGTTTACCACTACTTCATCTGCCAGTAAGGAACTTGGCTCTAAAGCGATATTAAAAGTTTGGCTATTGCTGAGGCTAATGGTTAGTTTTTTGCCGTGATAGCCCACAAAGCTTACACTAATTTGGTGTGTGCCTGTTTTTACGTTGTTGATTTTGTAAATTCCATCTGCATCGGCAAGGGAGATTTGTCCGTCATCTAACCTAACGGCGGCGCCACTTAAGGCTTGTTTTGTTGTTGCATCGGTAATTTTACCTTGTAAAGTTACCTGCGCCCAAAGCAGTCCCGGTAGCATCGCGCTAGCGAAAAGCAGGGTAAAAAATTTTTTCATGTTAAAAATGTTTTAAGTTAACGAAACTGCATAGGGGTTATGCCGTTTACCAATAAATTAACTTATACCTTTTGTCCCTACGTCGGCATTATCCGAATCAGGTGCATGGAAAGGTTTAAGGTGGAGGGTTTAAGGTTTAAGGTCGCGATCCTTTTTACCTTTTATCTTATGCCTTTTGCCTTCCATTGGGTATGTTCTCAGCCTGTTTTTGTATTTGTGCAGATGGCTCGCATCCGGTTTACACAAACAAGGCACCCCTAATGATGCGGCAAAGATATCAATTATATCGAGATAAAAAACTTCGACTTGTGGTTTGGAACCACGGAGGACACGGAGGTTTGCACGGAGATGGGGAGTATAGTGGGAGATAAAAACACGATACATGAGAACATAGAGGGAGTATGCTAGTTTTGCGCGCTTTGCGCACTCACCGCCCTAATCAGGCAAGCTGATTTTCCCCATGCTGAGCGTTGCCTCGCCAAATACTGATGGGTCGCCGGCGAGCGTTTCATTAGCTAGCAAAGCAAAAAGTAAAGCTTCTTTGGTATCTGGGTTAAAGCCTAAAGCACGGAAATTTTTGAAGCTAAAATTAGGCAAAAGTGATTGCAGGTTTTGCATCAACAGAGGGTTATGGACGCCGCCACCGCTTACAAAAATACTAGAATGGCCATCAACATTTTGGTTGATAGCCTTTGCAATGCCTTCTGCGGTAAATCTGTTTAACGTGGCAAGGATGTCGGTTTTTGAAATTGTGTTTCTTCCGATTTTCTGTATTGCATCCCCAAGATAATGTAGATTAAAAAGCTCGGGGCCAACGGTTTTTGGAGTTGGTTGAGTGAAAAACGGGTGTTGTAGTAAAGTGCTTAACAAAGCTTCGTCAATTTTTCCTTGCAACGCTAAAGTGGCATCTTTATCAAAGCTTTGGTTTGCAAAATTTGCCCTCACATACTGGTTCATCAGGGTGTTTCCCGGACCGGTATCGGTGCTGAGAACGTTTTGGAAACTGCTGTTTTTGGGCAATAGCGTAAAGTTGGCAATGCCGCCGATGTTGAGTAAAACTCGATTTTCCTCCGCTGAGCGGAACAGTAAATAGTCGCCGTAAACGGCCAGCGGTGCGCCTTCTTTACCTTCGGCTATGTTTTTTTGCCTAAAATCCGACAGCGTGACAATGCCTGTTTCTGTAGAGATTTGATCCGCATCGCCCAGTTGCAAAGTGGCGTTGCCGAAGCTATCTTCAGTCCGTAACTTCTTGGGGCTGTGATACACGGTTTGTCCGTGACTTGCAATGGCATCTACAGCCTCTTTATCAACCTTGTTTTTTTGCAAAAATTGCTTAACCAGTTTTCCGTGTAAACGCCCCAATTCGGCATTAAGCAAACAAAGCTTTTCTAGATCAACCTGCGGTTTAAAGCAAACGGCTTCTAACAAATTTGCTATTTCCGGCGGATACGCAAAGGTTTCAAAAGCTAAAACTTCGGCTTTGGTGTTTAAACCACTGCCCGATATTCGGCATAAAGCTACATCTAAACCATCTAAAGAAGTGCCCGACATTAAGCCCACAATTAAGCGAGAGGTTTTTTGGGCAATGTCTGTTAAGCGTTTTAGGGATGTTGGCATATCAACTAGCTTTAAGCATCTTCCGCAAAAATTTTACACCGCGTTGCCATAAATTGCCTTTGCGCGTAGCATAAAATTGGCGTACGGCGCGATACATCATTTGATTTTCGGCAACTTCTGTTGGATACTGCGTGATAGGGTGTGGGTAAATCTCTACGTCGTAAGTGCTCTCAACATCAGAATGTACGCCCGAACCATCATGGCCGATATTTTGGATAAGCGAATGCGTGACATTTAAAGCTAAGCCTTTATTTAAAAAAACAGAAGCGTACCAGCGGATAGCCCAAGAGCTGTTTTTTCCGGCTTTAAAAGCGTTCATCTGTTTCCAGAAATTCATTTTGCCATCAAAGGTGAAATCATTTATCTTTTGTGCATCAAACTGCGACATTAAATCGTCGATGTCCGGGTTAAACTTATCCCAAGCACGTTTCCAGCTTGCCCAACCGCAACTGTGCGGCGTACGGTAAAAGAAAGTCTGGGGCATGGCTTCCGTAACTTTAAGCGGGTGCATAGATGCGCAAATGTGATAAACCCGTTCGTCGTCCTCATATCGCTGCAAAGCATCATTTAAATAGCTTAGCGTGTGTGGCGAGCAAACTAAATCGTCTTCAAACACTAAAAACTTTCCAAAGTTATCGCTCAAATAAGTTACACCTTTAATGATAGAACTGGCCAAACCCAGGTTTTTGTGTTGCTTTACAATAGTGACCGATTTAAAACCATCAACGGTAGCAATATAATCTGCCACTTGCTGCACCGCTTTTTGGTCCTTCTCTGCCTTGGCGCCATCGGCAAAAATAAACAAGTCGCTATCTTTTGCTAGGTGGTTAGCTTGCAAGCTTTCAACCGTTTTTTGGGTGTGATAAGGCCGGTTGTAAACAAAAAGCGCAATAGGTGCAGGAGCGTTCATGGTCACTATTTTTTAAGTTTGATAAGCAGTTGGTCTATGGCTTCGTTTATATCGGCCGAAATTTTTAAGAAGTAAATAAGCCCTGTGTACAACAAAGCCATAAGTGCAGAGCGTATGGCAACATCCACAAAAAAATTATCGACATAAGGTAAATAAACGCCCACTAATAGTACAAAAGCGCTTATCAGCATCACTTTTACAAAGCTAAACCTAAAGGGTTGAAGTTTAAATTTTACAAGGAGATAAATCCAATAAAAAAAGTTTAGGGCAAACATGGTGAGCGTATAAGCCAAGGCCGCACCTATAATCCCGAAATTGGGGATAAACAACATGTTAAGCAGGGCACAAACAGCAGCAGCCACAATCAGGATGTACATAATTACCCTGTAATTTTTAGAGAAACTGATGATAGCGCCGTTTAAACCGCCTGTGATATCGCACAAAAAGCCAATAGCCACAACAATAAATACGTAATAAAGCTCGGCGTATTCGGGTTTTTTAAGGATAGTTAAGATGTTGTGCCAGTTGGCAATGAGCCCGATAAGCAATAAACAACCGATAATGAACTGCACTAAAGAAGTTTTGCTGTAAATTTTGTTGATGCGTTTTAAATCGTTTTTACTCCAGGCATCAGCAATAATCTGATAAGAGGTAGTACTTAAAGCCTTTGCGGGCAAGCTGATGACCACCGCCATAGAAAACAGCGTAAAGTAATAGCCCACTAGGCTTTCGCTAGTATAAATTTTAAGCATTATGGTGTCGATGTTTTGGATCATGGTGATAGACCCGCCCGCCAACATAGAGTAAACGCCGTATTTCAGGATTTCGGGCGATTTTTCTTTTACCGGTTGTTGAATGTTTTTGAAACGGATTAAATCCAAATGCTTTAGGTAAAGCAACAGCAGCAGCAATAACAGCGCGTTGGTGCCAATGTACCAAAACACAAAATCGCCATAATTAAAAAATTGCAAATACACCAGCAATACGCCTATGGTGGTAAAGCCTTTAAGGGCAACCTCGCGCATAAAAGCCGGTAAAATATTGTGATAGGTGGTGCGAGAAAAAGTCTCTGCCAAATTATACCACAGCGTAAAAAGCGCAACCGGGATTACCGTGTAATAGTAGCGGCTAAAGTAAGATGAGCCGTTACTGTCGGATTTTAAATCGATAATGTATTCTTTACCGAAAATATAAAAAGCAGTAACTATCAAAAAACCGATGCTGGTTGCTTTAAGCACATAAGTTGGGAAGCCGTTGTGCGTGCGGTCATCGCTTTTAAAAAAGGGAAAGTAGCGGGTAATTACGCTCGAAAATCCCAATCCGGCAATTTGCGTGTACAGCAACGTTACCGAAATAAGCAAGGCAAAAAAGCCAATTTCTTGCGGTGTTAAAATACGCTGAAACAGTACAGTAAGGTTAATAAAACCTAGTGCTGTACCTATATAAAGCGTGATGCTGTTAAAAAAGCCTTGTTTTTTTAAAAGATTCAAATCAGGAAGTTAACTGTTTAACAAGTTTAGGATACAAATTTACAGGCTGATATGCTCTGGTAACAAATTCGGCTTGCGTTTTCAATGCTTCAAGTTCTGCAGGGTTTTTAATAAAATTGATCAGCACGTCGTTCAAGTTATCCCCGTAAGTTAAACAAAAGGGCGCAATATCCGGGTCAAGTTCGTAGGTGTACGGAAATATCCCGGGCTTTCCGGCTTTTATCATGTTAAAAACTACGCCCGTTTCTTTGGTTTGCCCGTACTTGCTTTGGGTGTTAAGGCTGGCTTTCAAATTTCCCAAGATAATATCTGCCGAATACAAACGTCTGTCGAAACTATCCTCATCAATAAAAGTGGTGTTGTAAACGAAATCAATACCCAGCAATTCTAATTCCTTGATTTTTGCCAGCAAAGCTTGCGAGTTAGCAGGTATATAACCCAATAAATCTATGCAAAGTTTACCTGCAAATTGGGTGTGTTTGTTTTTCAGCATCGCAAACAGCCCGTCATAATCGCGCCGGTGATTATCTACAGATCCGGGAATACAGACGCGTAATTTGCTATTGTCTTTTGAAAGGTCTTTATAATTTTCGCGCACACTAAAAGGGAATACCACAATTTGCGATGCAGGTAAATAAGCGCTTAAAAAATGCTTTTGGCTCTGGCTGTAAACAAGTACTTTCTGCTGGTTTTTGTTAATATGAGCCAACATTTTTTGCCGGTGACTATGTTTAGATAAACCCTTTAAAAAGTATTTAATTGGCAGATATAAGCGCTGTTTAAGGCTACCAACGTTGTGTTTTAAACGATATTTTAAAAGCTGGAATTGTTTGTTTGGAGCATTATCAAACCAAACTTCGGAATTGTGGATGGTGAGCACTAAACTCTTCCAGTTTATAGCAGAAAATTGCTGATGATATTTGGATAATGTATTGATATGCAACACGTCGTAACCAAATTGATTAATCTGCTTTAGAAAACTTGCGGTGCTTTGCGAAGCCTTTTTTTCGATGATGCTAATCCGGTCTTCATTTTGCAATGATTTAAATACGCCGAAAGATGGTAAAGCATAAACTGTTACCTGATTTTTTGAGTCGCACGCATAAGTAAGCGCCAAAGCTTTAACGGCACTATAGTGGTTTAACTCGCAAATTTCGACAATGGCGATTTTCAAAGCTGGTTTTTATTAACGAAAAAAGATTCTGCATAAATGATGCTGCCGTCTTCTTTGCTTTTTGTTTGGGTATAATTGCCTTTAAACTCGAAGCCTAAGCCAACCAACATTTGATAAATGCCGTCAAAAAGCAACTGGCCTTCGTAAAGCTCCACAAAAGAGGTTTCTATTAATACGCAATCTGCTTTCTTAAATGTTTCGGCGCCGCCTTTTATCACTTTATCTTCAAAACCTTGCACATCTACCTTAATCATAAACTTTCCTTTAATGGGCAGCTCAGCGAAAAGCAGGTCCAGCGTTTTAACGGTGATGCTTTCGGTTTCTACAAAATTTGTTCCGGCAAAAACTTCGTTGTGGAGCTTTGTCATAGGCAACAAAGAGGAGCTTGGCGAATGCGCACTGATGTTAATCTCTTGCATTTCATCGGTCTCGCCCAAAGCGCAATTGTACGTTTTGATGTTTAAAGACGCGGTATTCTGCAACAGCTGGTTATAGCATTTTTTAATAGGTTCAAAAGAAATAATATTGGCCTGTGGCAATATCTTGTGTATAAGGTTGGCAAACTGCCCTGTGTTGGCACCCACATCCAATACTGTTTTGATGTTGCGCTGTTGTAGCCACAGGTTATTATCGGGCCTAACTAGTTTTACGATAAGCCCCATTTTATAAAAAATATCTTGGATAAATTTGATCATGCGTTTTTGTGAAGTACGTAAGTTTTGAAAGGCTAAATTTACAATTAGCTAAGCAATTTATAATATAGCCAACAGGTATATTATCACTCCCCAATCGGTTTTAAATCGCTTAAATCTTGCGCATCCGCAGAGAGCATAAACTTTTGATAGGCCATTTTAATATAGCTTGCCAAAACATAGTCGTTAGCTTTCATCACAAAATCGTAAGTGGGGCGGTAATTGAGCATAAAAATTAATAACCTGTCGCCTTTTAAGCCGGTAATCCTCTGTACCAAAGTTTTGTTGAAAATCTGGTCGATCATGTTGTTTTGGTAATCGCGCTCCATTACTTCCATCAGGCGCCTGGCATTTTTGCCTTCTTTGCTAAAAGCACTCCATATCGCGTCAATACTTAAGCCCACGCCGCCGCTTTGTCCGATAGCCAATAGGTCTTGATTGTTGCCCAGTCTAACGGCTTGGTTAAATGCTTTCTTAGCCTGCTCGTAACGTTCTTTAGCACTTAAAAGCGAATCTTTAACGGTAACCTGCGGTAAAGGAATAGCCAAACGTTTGAGGTAAAAGATGATAACACCTTGGTTACCTACCTTTACGGTATCGCTGCGGTAATTTTCTAAACGGGCAAGCAATAAATCGCCTTTACGCGCCACCAGCGAGAACTCTCCTTTGCTGTTGTTGTAAATGGTTTCCTGGCTGCGCAAATTGCTGATGCGTACGCGCGCTAAACGCTGTTTGGTGTCTTTATCAAACACCAATCCCGTAAAGGTTTCTTGTTGCCCAAATACATTTAGGCAAGCAAAAAAGAACAAAAATGTGCAAATAAAGGACCGCAAAGGTTATTTTTTAACTTTCAAAGCCTGACCAATTTTTATCGTATCGTCAGTCATATCGTTTAAAGCTTTTAGCTCATCAACAGTTAGTCCAAAACGTTTAGAAATGTTATAAAGTGTATCTCCTTGTTGCACAATATAATTATCGCCGGCAATAATTGGGGCTACATCTTTTGGGCGGTCTTTTTTTGCCTCATTGGGGATGTTTTTGTTGATGTCTGCCAGGACCTTGTCTTCACGCTGTATTTTCTCGTATTTCCCTTCCGGGCGATCGTAGCGGTCTAAACCGTAGCGTTCAATCAAACTGATCAATAGCTCCGGATAGCGCGGATTAGTGGCATAGCCGGCCTGCTTTAATCCTACCGCCCAGCCTTTGTAGTCGTTTTTATCCAGCTCAAACAAAAAAGCATAGCGCTTGCGTTTTAAAAATTCCGAATGGTCGCGAAAGCTTTCCTCGGGATTTTTATACACCCGGAAACAATCATCTTTTTGGTCGTCGTCTTTATAGTAGCCTTTACCCTTCCAATCGCTGGTGCATTTAATGCCAAAATGGTTGTTGGCGTATTTAGCTAAATCACTTTTGCCGGTGCCAGACTCTAAAATGGCCTGCGCCAATGTGATGCTGGCCGGTATGCCATATTGGTTCATTTCCTTTACGGCGATGGTTTTAAACCTTTCTATATAAGAGGCAACTGTGTAATTGGTATAATTGCCAGATGTTTGTTTATTAGCGCTTTTTTCAATTTGCCGGTTTTGCTGATGGAAGTTTTTTTTAGACGAACAAGAGGCCAAAAAAGCCAGACCCAATAATCCGCATAGCAGTTTTTTCATCTCGATATTTATTTTTTTCTAACCACAAATAGTCCGTCGCGCACAGGTAAAATCAATTTATCCACACGTTCATCGGCCACCACACGCTCGTTAAAAGTATGGATATTCGCCGTGTCTTTGTCGTTAATCTTTGTTAAAACTTTACCGCTCCATAAAACATTGTCGGTAATAATCATTCCGCCGCTCCGCACTTTATCAAATACCAGGTTGTAGTAATTTTCGTTGTTCTTTTTATCTGCATCAATAAAAACCAGATCGAAAACCTCGTTTAAAGTAGGGATAATATCCATCGCGTTGCCTATGCGATAATCTATCTGGCTATCATAATCCGAACTTGCAAAATACCCGCGCACGCGTTCTTCCAGCTCCTCGTTAATATCTAGGGTGATAATTTTACCTTCTTTTTGTAAACCCTCTGCAAAGCATAAAGTGGCATAACCGGTAAAAGTGCCGATCTCCAAAATTCGCGTTGGCGCCATAATTTTAGAGAGCATGCTTAAAACCCGCCCTTGTACATGGCCAGAGAGCATCCTAGGCATTAGTACTTCTAGCTGCGTTTCCCTATCAATTTTCTTCAACAGTTCCGGTTCTGGGTCGCAAAAAGCTTGTAGATAAGCCGTTAAGTCATTTTCTGCAAAACTCATGGCGCAAAGTTAAAAATAAGGTGCGGAAACTGTTAAATTGCTTCGGCGCAGTTTTTTTATAAATTTCTATTTTTGTACAAAGCCTCAAAAACTTGAAAAATCAACAGCAAAGTCCGCTTTCCGAGAAATTCCAAATCGTGAAATACGTTTTAAAGTGGCTTTTATTGAGTTTCCCCCTGGGTTTGGCGGTAGGCAGCATGGTTGCCTTGTTCTTATGGTTGCTCACCAGTTCTATCTTTTTCCGTTTTTCGCACCCTTATCTGCTGTATTTTTTGCCTCTGGCGGGGCTAGCCATCCATTTTATGTACAAGCTTTGGGGCAAAACATCAGAAAAAGGGAATAATTTGATTATGGACGAAATCCATAAGCCTGGTGGCGGGGTGCCTCCGCAAATGGGACCCTTGGTGCTTTTTACCACGGTAGTAACGCATTTATTTGGTGGATCTGCCGGCAGAGAGGGCACTGCGGTACAAATAGGTGGCAGTTTGGCCCAACTGCTGGCAAAAATATTTAAACTTTCGCAGGCAGATGTGAAAACCTTACTCATGGCCGGTGTTGCCGCCGGTTTTGGAGCCGTTTTTGGCACGCCTTTAACAGGTGCCGTTTTTGCCATTGAGGTTTTGGCATTGGGCAAAATGAAGTACGATGCCATAATCCCTTGTCTTTTTGCCAGCATTGTAGGCGATTTTACCGTGAGCGCATGGGGATTAAACCATACCCACTACCGTATAGATTTTGTAGAAAACACCAACTTCTTTTTATCTAATTATTTGCATTGGGATATTTTGCTCATCGGTAAAATTTTAATTGCTTCGATAGCTTTTGGTTTGGCGAGCTATTTATTTGCCGTTTTGGTGCACCGCATTAAAAATTTGTTTGGCAGTGTTTTTAAAACGCTTTGGCTGATTCCTTTTTTCGGTGGCGTGGCGATTATCCTATTGACGTTTTTGGCAGGCAAACCCGATTATTTAAGTTTAGGCGTAAACCCCGAATACGACGGCGCGGTGACTTTGGTTTCTGCCTTTAAGGAAGGCGGGGCAGATGCTTTTAGCTGGTTATGGAAAACCTTTTTTACCGCTGTTACCTTGGGCACAGGCTTTAAAGGCGGAGAAGTTACGCCTTTATTTTACATTGGCGCCACTCTGGGCAACAGCCTAGCCACTTTGATGGATGCCCCGGTAGCCCTGTTTGCCGCTTTGGGTTTTATTGGCGTGTTCGCCGGCGCTACCAATACGCCCTTAGCCTGCACTTTTATGGGAGTCGAGCTGTTTGGCGGGCATTACGTGCTATTTTTCGCCATTGCCTGTTTTGTGGCCTATTTTTGCAGTGGGCACTCGGGCATTTACAGCTCGCAACGTGTGGGCGTACCTAAGTTGGCACAGTCTGCACATTTGCAAAACCGCACCTTAAAGGAAGTTGATGAAGCGAAGCAAGGCTATTTGAAAAAGAAGCTGGGCAAGTACAAATTTTAGGGACAACCTGGGTTTGATTGCTTCTGTAGGCGATCATCATTATCGGATATTGAAAAGCGATTAATTGTTTCGGGCTTTAGCCCGATGTACGGTAGTGCTCATACCGCTTTAGCCGAATTTTACCGGGTTTTGGCTAAAGCCGTATATATAATCTCCTAAAAAAAAACGGGGCTAAAGCCCGTTCCTATTTAAATCAAACAAGCTTAGTAAAAACAAAAACGGCCGTCTCTGTATAAAAAGACGACCGTTTTTTTGCGATTTGTTTTCGCTTTAAATCATATAATTCCAGCCGCGGGTATCTTCCACTCGGCCGTATTTAATGTCGTCTAAAGCTTTGCGCATTTTGTTGGCAAATTCGCTTTTTGATGGATCGGGCAATACGTAGGTTTTGCCATTATGGTACATTTCTGCAACAGAGGCAATGGTGGCTGCGGTTCCTGCGCCAAAGGCATCGGTACAGGTGCCATTTTCAATAGCTTCTAAAACTTCGGCTACGGCTACTCTCCGTTCTTCTACCTCCATGCCCCAACTTTTAGCAAGGGTAATAATGCTATCGCGGGTAACGCCGTCTAAAATAGTGTCGCGGGTGGATGGGGTCACCAATTTTCCGTTAATCACAAACATCGCGTTAGCAGCTCCCATTTCTTCCACATACTCATGGGTTTTAGCATCTGTCCATAATATCTGGTCAAAACCTTTTTCTGAGGCCTTTTTGCCCGGGAAGAGTGAACCTGCATAATTTCCGGCAGCTTTTGCATAACCGAAACCGCCTTCCGCAGAACGGGTGTATTCTGTTTCTATCTTAACGTTTAGGTTTTTAGAGAAATAAGCGCCAGTTGGGCAAACCAAAACCATAAATTTATAGGTGGTAGACGGTGCTACGCCTAAATACGGGTCGGTAGCAAACATAAACGGGCGGATGTACATGGTATATCCTTCTTTGCTTGGCACCCAATCGCGGTCAATATCAACCAGTTTTGCAATACTTTCGATAAACATTTCTTCTGGCAACGTTGGCATACACATGCGCTCTGCCGAGATATTGAAACGTTTGGCGTTTTTATCCGGACGGAAAACGGAAATTTTACCGTCATCATGGCGGTAGGCTTTTAATCCTTCAAAAAATGTTTGTCCATAATGTAAAGCAGAAATGGCCGGACTTAAGCTAATATCGCCAAAAGGGACTATCTCAAAGTCTTTCCAGGCTCCATCTGCATAAGTGCCGATGAGCATGTGGTCCGAAAATGTTTTACCAAAAGGCAGATTTTCAAAATCTACGTTTGGGAGCTTTGAGTGAGCTGCTTTTGTAACTTTGATAGCTAATTTGTCTGACATGACTGTATAATATAAGGGCGGGCAATTTACAAAAATGTTACCTGAAGAACAAAGCGTAAGCCCCGGCGCAAGAAATTAAATTTGGCAAGAATTAGCTTCCGAAATCTTTGTTCTTTTATCCTTAATCTTTACTCGCTAATAATTGTCATGCACAAACTTTAAGATGCGCTCCACCTCTGCCTTAACAGTTGCTGTGGGCTGCATAAAATTGTTGTTCATAAAAGAGAAGATGTACTTTTTGCCAGATACGCCTATTAAATAACCGCTTAAATTGTAATTATTGCTTAAACTGCCGCTTTTAGCAAAAACGTAGGGGGTGGCGCTGCCGGTAAACATATTTTTTAAGGTGCCGGTTTTTCCGCCCGCGGCCATTAAACAAAAAAGGCGGTCCTCGTTTTGCACTTTATTATAAATTTTTTGTAGCACAAAACCCAAATCACGTGGCGTAATTAGGTTCATCCGAGATAGGCCAGAAGCATCTACCCACTGAAATTTATCGGGCACATCTGCCAAAAAGGTTTTACTTGTTACAGAAATTGCGCTATCGCTACGCATGGTCAAATTATTGCTTACCGCGCAGTTTAACAGCATTTCTTCGGCTACAAAATTATCACTGTTTTGTAGCAAAAGCTTATAAAGGCTGTCGGCCTTAATGCTGTAAAAGGTTTTGGCATTCAGTGGAAGTTTACGCCACGGGAGCATGGTAACCGGATCCAAAACTTGTCCGGTAGCTAGCAAAGTATCCGTTAATAAGCTCTCTACTGTGTTTTTATCAAAACGCAGGGGAACTTTTTGTTGGTAACCATTAGGCAAAGTCGCCGGCAGTTTTAAATCATTGCTTTCTGCCGCCCTTTTGGCCACTTTTAAGCTGGCATTACTGCCAACATCGTTCAAAAACATCGTAGATAAGTCTGGGCACATGAGTACTTTGCCCTGCTCATCTTTACGCAGACTAACCATATTTCCATACATTGGGAAAGCGTTAAGCTCTGCTTGGAAATCCTCATTATAATCATCCCAGTTCCAGCCTTTTCCGTAACGTTCTCCTTGGTATCGCCCGCTAATAAGGTAAATTTTTTTGTTCGAATTTTTTAAGAAATCAAATGCTTTCTGCTCTTTAAAACTAGGGTGCAAAAAGCTGGCATCGGCCATAGGCCAAATAAATAAAGAATCTTTGCGCGTGGCGTAGTTAAATGCCGCTACAGAATCGCCCAGCATATTTAAAGCGGTATAAAAACTGAGCAGTTTAATGTTTGATGCGGGAATGAAGTATTTATCGGCATTTTTTTGCAACATGGCTTTATCGGCGCCAAGCTCTTTTAAATAAAATCCCACTTGGTGCTGTTTTAGCACTGTCGAGTTTTTGAATAATTCGTCGATGTTTTGATAGGCCTTAGGTTGCGGTTTTTGTACCGAGCAAGAAGCTATAAACAAAGCAAACAAAAGAGCGGGGGCGAGAAAGAATTTTTTCATATTACAATTAGACGTGCAAATTAGTAAATTGTAGGGTGTAAAGATGCAAGTTTGAGGGCCAAAAATCTTAAAAGCAGAATTTGACTTTGTAAAACGCAAACACCGATTATACACCCAATAAATAGCAATGGAAAGCTTACAAGCTATGAAAGCCATCCGTACAGTTTTTTTGTTTTTGGCTTTTTCCGCATTTACTATGCCAAGTAGTGCACAAAAACACTTTGTGCTTGATGGGAAAAGAACACAAGATTTAATTCCTTTTAAAAAAAGCCGGGGTTTAATTATCGTAGAAACATACATCAACAACAAGGGGCCTTTTAATTTTATTTTAGATACCGGTGTGGGCTCTGTTTTAATTACGGATGCCAAGCTAAAAGAGGCCTTGAATTTGAAGTTTGTGCGCAAAATAGAAATTAGCGGTTTGGGCGAACAAAGTGCTTTAGAAGCTTATACCGTCCCGTTTTTAAGCTTTAGCATGGGCGCGGCGCATTGCAAAAGCATATCTGCAGCGATACTTTCTGAAGATGTTTTCGACCTTTCGGGATATGTGGGGATGCCTATACACGGGCTATTGGGCTTCGAGTTTTTTAACAGCTTTGTGGTTAAAATTAATTACGAAGCCAGCGTGTTGAAAGTGTTTAACGGTGAAAAACCACGCTTATATAAAAAGGGCACAAAGTTTCCGCTTACGCTGATAGACAACAAGCCTTACATCCAGGCAACGGTTGAAACCGACGAAGGCAAAAAATACCCGCTAAACCTGTTGATTGACTCGGGAAGCGGACAAACTTTATCTCTGGAAAGCTATCAGCAAAAGCCATTTGATTTGCCTCAAAAATTTATTCCTGCCAATTTAGGAGTGGGTTTAAGCGGAAATATCAGAGGTTTTAACGGGCGTATCAAAAACTTCACATTAGGGAAATATAGCCTAAACAGCGTGGTTTGCAGTTTCCCTTACTTTGAAGATGTTGGCGCCAAAACCAGTGCCAGCAATAGAAACGGCAGCATTGGCAACCCCATGCTTTCGCGCTTTAGCGTAGTGTTCGACTACCATAAACATCAGGTGTATTTAAAACCCTTGCCCAACTATAAAAAACCCTTTGCGGTTAACAACAGCGGTATCGAATTGGTAGCCAGCGGCGATAGCTTTAACCATTACCTTATCAGCCGGGTTGAGCCACAATCTGCCGCTGAAGAATTTGGTGTTTTGGTTGGTGATGAGTTGGTAGCCATCAACTTTAGGAAGGTGAATACGATGAGCTTATCCGAAATTATGAAGTTTTTTTGCGCAGAAGACGGGCGCACCTTATTTATAGAGATAGCGCGCGGTGACGAATTTATTGCCGGCATACTGAAATTAAAAAGTAGAATTTAAGCCGGTTTACTCTTCGCTATAAAACAAAAGGCAAGAACGCCGCCCGCTCTTACCTTATTGATTAATTTTTTAGGGCTTTAATCCCACTTGTTTTTGCTGGATAAGGCATATTTTCCGCCACCGCTAATGGCTAACGAAAGTGCGCCGGTGATAAACAAGCCGAGCAATTCTACCGCCCATCCGCCGGCTTGGTTAAGTTGGAAAATATCCGCAGAATGCACCAAAAGCATGGCGGTTATGGCTCCTAATATCAAAAAAATGGCAGCCAAACGCGTGCGGTAACCAATAATAATTAGCAAAGGCGCAATAACCTCTGTGATGTAAACGCCGTAAGCTACAATTCCCGGAATGCCCTTTTCTGCCAGCATACCTTCAATAAAGCCGATACCTTTTAGCTTTGCAACGCCGTGCATCAGCATTAAAATGCCCACGCCCAGGCGCAGAACCAGCAAACTTAAATCTCTGTTTTTGTTCATGTGTTAAAGATTTTGAGGATGATGAAGCAATTTATTTATAAATCCTTAAAAATAGGCAAAGCAATTAGTGTTTTAACATGTTTTTTTATTGCTTTAAGCCGCTCCCGTTCTTCTGATAATCTCTAAACAGGCCCTCACGTTATGGTAAGGGCATTTCCACAAACCTAACTTATCCTCGTTAAGCAGCGGTTTCAACTGGGCATCGCAGCCCCAAAACCATTCTCCGTTAACTTCGTCAATAAGATGTTTTTGGATAAAATGCCACGCGTTTTCAAATTTTTGGTGGTAAGTAGGGTCTTTTGTGAGTTGCCAAGCGTTATAAAAACCTACCATGGCTTCGGCTTGTACCCACCAATGCTTTTCGCGGTTAAAATGTTGCAAATCTAGGTTGTTTTCATAAAGCAGGGAGCCGTCGGCACTTAAACCTTCGCTTGCAGCTTCTGCCAAATCAATAGCGTACTGCTTATACTTTTCAATTAGCGCTTCGTCTCCTAATATTTCTGCCGCTTCTAACAGCAACCAAGAGGCTTCAATATCGTGCCCGTAAGAGTAAATGTGCTGCTTAAAATTCCACAGCTCATCCATAAAAAGGACTAAATGTTTTGATTTTGGATGGATGATATGCGTTTCAAAACAGTTTAAAAGGTGTTCTATTTTATCAGCTAAGCGCTCGTTAGGCCAAACTAAGTAAAGGTTTGCATAAGCTTCTAAAATGTGCAGATGCGTATTCATCGTTTTTTTCTCATTCGCATCTTTATCGCTCAGGCGGATATCTTCCAGCTCTTCCCACCTGCGGCCAAAAGCTTCAAAATAACCGCCAAATAAAGGGTCAAAGCTGTTGGCTTCAATAGCATTAAATAAATTTGTGGCCAGCTGCAGCGCTTCTGCGCTCCGGCTTATTTTATAGTATTCTGCTAAACCGTAAATGGCGAAAGCTTGGGCGTAGATTTGTTTTTTGGTATCTAGTGGAGTGCCATCGTAATTCAAGGTCCAATAAACGCCACCGTAATCCTCATCATAAAAATACTGTTTCAAATAATTAAAAGCGCGCTCCGCAAGTTTAAGATGTTCTACTTCTGCGGTATAAGTGTAGGAAGCAGAAAAAGTCCATAAAATCCGCGCGTTTAAAACAGAACCTTTAGGCGATTGTCCGATTAGCCGGTTGGCATGATTGCGCCTGCCTACAAAACCCCCAAACTCATTGTCAACGGCATCGCTTTCCCAGTATTTTAGTATCCGTTTTAGTTCTTGCTTTATTTCTTCTACCGTTCCCATGTGGCCTAACTATTACCCAAAAACTGTTTGTTTTTTGTGATAAGCTGATTAATTGCGTTAACGGATGCTGCGGAATTTAAACCGTCTTCTGGAGTGTTGGTGACGTAATCTACCAATTGTGCTATGCTTGATGTGGCCACGTGCATACGCGTATCTGATGAAGCGTAATAGATAAATACTTTTCCGTCTTGGTCCACAATCCAGCCGTTGCAAAATGCCACGTTAGATACATCGCCTATGCGTTCTTCACCTTCCGGAGCTAAAAAATAGCCGCCCGGTTTATGGGTAATTTTGGTTAAGTCGTGCAAATCTGTCATAAACATATATAACACATAACGCAAACCGGCCGCGGTATTGCGTACGCCGTGCGCCAAATGCAACCAGCCTTTAGAGGTTTTTATTGGCGCCGGACCCAAACCGTTTTTAGCCTCGTAAACGGTATGGTATTGTTTTTTGTACAGGATATGTTCTTCCGCAACTTCTGCATTTGTAATATCCGGGGCTAACCCAAAACCAATGCCTCCACCACTTCCGGCTTCAATAAAGCTATCTTGCGGGCGGGTGTAAAAAGCGTATTGGCCGGCAACAAACTCGGGATGTAAAACCACGTTGCGCTGTTGTGGCGAGGGTGTTTTTAAATCGGGAAGGCGTTCCCAGCTTTTTAGGTCTTTGGTGCGGATAATGCCACATTGCGCCACGGCAGCGGTTTGGTCGCCCGGGCTAGCGGCGGGGTCTCTTTTTTCGGTGCAAAAAAGCCCGTAAATCCAGCCGTCTTCGTGTTGTACCAAGCGGATGTCGTAAACGTTGGTATCTGCACCGGCAAAACTTTCAAAAGCCAGCGGACGTTCCCAAAACTTAAACCCATCTACTCCATTATCGCTTTCTGCCACGGCAAAAAAAGATTTACGGTCTGCACCTTCAACGCGGGCCACAAGTAAATATTTGCCATCGAGCTTAATGGCACCGGCGTTAAAAGCTGCGTTTATGCCAATGCGTTCCATAAAAAAAGGATTGCTGTTGGGGTCAAAATCAAACCGCCAAGTTAATGGCGCATGTGCCGCGGTTAGTACGGGATATTTATATCGGGTGAAAATTCCGTTCCCATACGGTTCGGGTTCATTCCTCCGATCCAATAGGGTTTTATGGGCTTGTTCTAAATCCGCTTTGCGGCCTTCAAAAATTGCTGTCATGCTTTGTTCTAAATTGCGATTTGCGCTGGGCGCTATAATGATAATTCTGGGTCTTGTTGTTTTGTAGCTGCTAAAGAAGCACTGCGGCGTGTATCTAACTCATTGGTGATTTGGAGCATGGTGGCATCATTCAGCTGATAAAAAATGATGAACAGTGCCGATAGGAGCGCACCCGCCGCCGGTATAAAGCTCAACATCATTTTAATACCGAACTGGGTATCCAAGGTTTGCACCATGTTGGCCTCAAAGCCGTAAATAGCCAATATCCAACCTGTAAGGGCACCTCCTAAGGTCCAACCTAGCTTTTGCGACATGGATGATGACGAAAAAATAAGTCCGGTTGCCCGCCGGCCGGTTTTCCATTCCGAATAATCGGCAGTATCTGCGTACATGGACCACAAGAGCGGGAAAACGCTCCCGGCGCACACGCTGATCAAAAACTGAAAAGAGAATATCAAGAAAATATCTGTTTGTTTAAATGCGTAAAAAATACAGCTCAAAACGGTGGCAATTAACATGGCATATAAGAAGGTGTTTTTTTTGCCAATTTTATCAGAAACAGGTTTTGCCAAAACTACCCCCACAATATTAGCCGCCTGGCCCAAAACCAAATACAGCGTACTATAGTTGATGGCGATGTTTAACGCAGGCAGCTGAAAAGCTTCCTGGTTGGTGACGTAATATTTAAAGTAAAAAATGGAAGAGCCATCTCGCAGAGAATTAAATATAAGCGTAAAAACACCGGCGCCTAACAAAATAAACCAAGGTTTGTTGTTGGCCAGGTTTTTTAAATCTTCTTTTAAGGCACTTTTTTGTTCCTTGGGCGGACTGATGCGCTCTTTGGTCCATAAAAAAGTGAGGTAAAACAGCAACATGGCGATGATTGCGAAAACAAGCACGCTGTAAAACCAGCCCTTTTGTAAATCGGCACCAGCCGGGGTTTTGCCAAACAAACTTGCCAAAGGTTCTGCCGCGGCCAATACCAAAATACTGCCTGCGAACGCAAAAACAAAACGATAGGTAGAAAGTGATGTACGTTCTTTGATATTAGAGGTCATTACGCCCATTAACGAAGCATAGGGCACGTTAATGGCCGAGTAAACCATCATCATTAAGGTATAGGTAACGTAGGCGTAAATGATTTTGCCGCTTAAACTTAAGTTGGGACTGCTAAAGGTAAGTACGCCGATAATGGCAAAAGGAATAGCCATCCACAGCAGGTAAGGCCTAAATTTTCCCCATTTGGTGTCGGTTTTATCAGAAATGATGCCGATGATAGGGTCCAGGGCGGTATCCCAAATGCGGGTTACCAAAAACATGGTGCCTACCACTGCGGCAGAAATTCCGAAAATATCGGTATAGTAAAACAGCAAATAAACCGAGAACAGCTTCCAAAACATGGATGAAGCAAAATCGCCGAAGCCGTAGCCTACTTTTTCTTTTAGGGTGAGTTTCTGGTTCATAAAATGGTTATCGGTATAGATTTTTGTGAACAATGTCTTTTTCAAACAAGGTGCGCTCTAGCTCGTAAAATTCTTTAAAATCTGCGGCCGAGCTTTGTCCCTCATACGGTGCGTAATAGTGCATTTTTTGCTCATTAGCTTTCCATCCAAAATTCCTCCACAGCAAAACATAGCAGATTTTAAAGTCTTTAATGGCATCCCACAAGGTTTGGGTCCACCAGTTTGCATCCGGAACGGCTTCAAAGCCGGTTTCGGCTAAGGCCATTGGTTTTTTGTGCTTTTTAGCGATAGCACCTAAAATACTTAACTGCGTTTTTAAACTATTGTTAAAAGCGATGGAGCTTTGCTTAATTTCTTGGTTGGTGGCATTTAACGGCGCAAATTGGTAGCTGTCAAAGCTGATCATGTCGGCATGTTTATCTCCTGGGTAGCGCTCCAAAAATTCTTCTGCGCTGGCAAAGCTGTTGGTGTTAAAAACATAAATGAGGTTATGTACGTTTTTGCTCTGCAAGTAATTGGCGGTAAATTTCCATAACGCTACATAGTCCGTGGCGCTACAATGCGCTTTGCCCCACCAAAACCAAGCTCCGTTTAATTCGTGAAACGGGCGGAACAGGATCGGAACGGCTTCTCCACTTGGCGCTTTTAAGCTGTTTAAAAATGCCGCCAATCTATCTAACCATAATAAATACACCTGATGTTTATCGCCCCCGGGCAAAATGGCCGAAACGGCATTTGTGGTATCCCAAGAATTGCCTAAAGTTACGGGGTTATCCAAGTGCCAGCTGATAGTGTTCACCGCGCCGCGCTGGTAACTTTCTATAATAAACTGTTTTATTTTATCAAAGGGTACGCCGTCCAAATTTTTTTCACGGGCGTGTTCTATACCTCCTAAATCCCATCCGTGTACAGCCGCATAGTCGCCGGTAATATCATGGACGTCACTTTTGCCGGCAATGTACTTCCAATTTACGCCATAGGCCAAATCATCTTGGTGGCCAAACATAATGCCGCTTTTGCTAAGCTTTTTCAAGTTTTTGTACAGGCGTTTCGTTTCTTTGGTGGCCTGCTTATCCACCAAACGGGTGGCATTAGCCAAAGTTTGTACGGTGCAGAAACCTAAAGTCAAAAGCAGGCATTTGGCCCATTTGTTTAACATCATTACTTAAAATAAAATAGCGAAGGTTTACAAAACAATATTAATAGTAAATAAAACTTTTATGTAATACTTTTTTAACCAAAATAGACATTTAAATAACGTACTTACATAAAATTCTAGCACAAAACTGAAGCATAAAAGGTTTAATAGCTTAAAAATGATAGGCTAATAGTTAAAAAAGCTTAGTTTATGTTTGTTTCAGAATTCAATTTTTATTGATATTTATTTATCATTACTTTAGTATAAAATGTAAATTTGAAAGATTGAAATCCAATTATGAACCATCCGAATATTATTAAGGAGATTACCCCTTTAACACAAAACGATTGTTTTACGATGTTCTCTAGAGTGAAAAAGGAATTTAATTTTCCTTTGCATTACCATGATGAGTACGAGCTGAATTTGATTATTAACGCAAAGGGCGCTAAACGGATTATTGGCGACCATATTGAAGTAATCGAAGATATGGAGCTAGTTTTAGTGGGCCCAAATTTGCCACACGCTTGGTTTACGCACGAATGTACCAGCCAAAATATTACAGAGGTTACCGTGCAGTGGCATAAGGATTTGCTGGATGATAAGTTTCTGAAACGAAACCAACTTAGTTTTATCCGTAAAATGTTTGAGCGTTCTTCAAAAGGGATTTCTTTTTCAAAAGAAGCAGTTACGGCCATAGCGCCCCGCATACTCTCGCTAAACAAAAAAAGCGGCT
Source organism: Pelobium manganitolerans (assembly GCF_003609575.1). Classification (GTDB taxonomy): domain Bacteria; phylum Bacteroidota; class Bacteroidia; order Sphingobacteriales; family Sphingobacteriaceae; genus Pseudopedobacter; species Pseudopedobacter manganitolerans. The sequence goes on from NZ_MBTA01000001.1 coordinate 185,361, forward strand.
TTGATTCTGTAATTTCCTTAATGTTGATTTTGCACGATTTATCTACCTCGCGCAGTATGTACACCTTATCTGATACGGGTTTTACCAATGATTTGGTGGTAACTTACAACAGCCGGCGCTTAGACAAAGCTTTTGAGTATATGAACAACAACTACGACAAAGCGATTGTGCTAAAAGACGTGGCCAAATTGGTGAATATGACAGAAGTTTCTTTTAGCAGATTTATAAAAAAACGCACAGGTTTTACCTTTATTGATAGCTTAAATGAGATTAGGCTGGGCCATGCCTCAAGGATGTTGATTGATAGCACGCATTCTATTGCGGAGATTTCTTATAACTGCGGTTTCAACAACATCTCTAACTTTAACCGCATTTTTAAGAAAAAGAAGAACTGTACACCCAGCGAGTTTAGGCAAAACTTCTCGGGCACGCGGATTTTCGTTTAAGCGATTAGAGAATTGCGCCCAAAAGGAATTTACCCTTGGGCGATGGCCAATAAATGTTGTTTTCGAGAATGGGTTAACGAAAAATTGATGTGTTAATCTTTAAAAACTTCCACCGCATTATTTATCCGATAAACGACTTCGTTTGCGCCTAACTGGCTTACGATATCAAACACCTGCGGCCCAAATTTGCCGCCAACCAGCATGATGCGCAAAGGCAACATCACTTCGCCAACTTTTAAACCTTTTTCTGCAGCTAATTCTTTAAATAAACTTTCGGTAGCTGTACTCTCGAGCTGGTTTTTATCTTTTATCGCATCGGCGAAAGCCAAAAAGAAAGCCTCTTTTTCTGCAGACCATTTAGGTTTCACGGCGTTGGTGTCCCATTTATCGGGTGCGGTAAAAAAGAAAGATGCTTGATCGTAAAAATCAGTTAGTAAAACGCAACGCTCTTTTACCATTTCAATTACTTTCAGCAGATAATCATCGTGTGGCGTATTGATGTTTTTATGATTTAGCACCTGTTTTACATAAGGCAATAGGTGTTGTGCGCTGCTGCGCTTAATCCACTCGCCGTTGTACCACTTGGCTTTTTCGTAATCAAACTTAGCTCCAGCTTTATGTATCCGCTCCAAAGAAAATTTTTCGATCAGCTCGTCCATACTAAACAGCTCCTGGTCGGTACCGTCGTTCCATCCTAGCATGGCCAGCATATTTATAAAACCTTCTGGCAAAAAGCCGGTTTCTACAAAACCTTCTGCACGCTTTCCTGTTTTGGCATCAACCCAGTTAATTGGATATACCGGAAAGCCAAAACGCTCACCGTCGCGTTTGCTTAATTTTCCGTTGCCGTCTGGCTTTAAAATCAAAGGTAAATGCGCCCACTGTGGCATTTCTTGCTCCCACCCAAAATACTTCCACAACAGCAAATGCACCGGCGATGAAGGCAACCATTCTTCTCCGCGGAACACATGGCTTATTTTCATCAGGTAATCATCCACTACTACCGCTAAATGATAAGTGGGCATTCCGTCTGCTTTTAGCAAAACCTTATCGTCAACCTCGCTGCTATTAAAGGAAATATCGCCACGGATCATATCTGTAAAAGAAATATGCTGGTCTTCGGGCATTTTTATCCGGATAACGTGCGGCGCGCCTTCTTTTATCAGGCTTTCTACGGCCTCGTGCGGAATGGTTAAAGAGTTGCGCAGGTGTTTTCTTGAGCTGTGATCGTACCTAAAGTTTTCAATCACTTGGCGTTTTGATTCCAGTTCTTCTGCGGTATCAAAAGCGTAATATGCGTGGCCGGCTTTTACCAATTGCTCGGCATATTGGCGATAGGTCGCTTTTCTTTCGCTTTGGCGGTAAGGCCCGTATGCGCCACCATCGCGGCTGCTTTCATCCGGCTTAATGCCGCACCAATTTAAGCAGTTATAAATATATTCTTCTGCACCTTCAACAAAGCGGGTTTGGTCTGTATCCTCTATCCTCAAAATGAACTCGCCGTGGTGGTGTTTAGCAAAAAGGTAGTTGAATAAAATTGTGCGCACGCCACCAATATGAAGTCCGCCTGTAGGACTAGGAGCAAATCTAACTCTAACTTTGTCTTTCATTTTTTGAATTATTACAGAGATACAGATTGAACAAAAACCATGCTCAATTACAGCGTGCTAAATTAGCGTTTATAGCGCTAAGACAAGCATTTAATCGGTTAAAATTGCAGGCCTAAACCGGGTGCCGGGCTAAGTACGTAGCGCCCATTTTTAAAACCGGGTGTTTGGTAGGGATTGTTGCTACTTAAAAAAGGGCCGTCTAAATCTGCCCAATCACAAAGTGGTGCCAGCGTGGCAGCCGCTAAGGTGGCAATGCTGGTTTCGCTCATGCAGCCAATCAATATTTTTAAACCGCATTGGCGTGCTTTTTTAATCATGTTAAAGGCTTCGTGCATACCGGCAGACTTCATCAGTTTGATGTTGATGCCATGGTAGGCGTGTTTGATGCTGTCGATATCCGCCAGGCGCTGTACGGCTTCATCGGCGATAATGGGTACAGGGCTGCTTTCTATTAACCAAGCGTGTCCGTCGGTATCGTTTTTGTCTAGCGGTTGCTCAACCAGCAACACGCCCTGCGCGTGTAACCAATGCAGGGTTTCTAAAGCCTCCTCTTTATTGCTCCATCCTTGGTTGGCATCTACAAATAAAGGCAAATCGCACATTTCGCGTACGGTGTTGATTAATATTTTATCGCTATCGCGCCCTAGTTTTACTTTCAACAAACGGAAACCAGCTGCCAAAGCTTCTTCTACTTTTTTACGGACAATGGGTATTTCATCTATCCCGATGGTGCAGGTAGTTTCGGGCATTTTTTGTGGGTCGGCGCCAAACATTTGGTAACAGGCTTGCCCCGATATTTTACCGCTCAAATCATGTAAAGCAATATCTATCGCGGCTTTAATGGCGGGCTGTCCGGTCGCAAGCGAATCTAGATAAGATAGGATTTCCTCAAAGTTGAAGGGGTAGCCGAACTGTTGTAACTGTACTTTTTGTAAAAACGAGGTAGCGCTTTCATGGCTCTCGCCCATATAAGGAACCATAGAAGCCTCGCCGTAACCTGTAAAGCCTAAGTGATGTACCTGCACCAACATCAAAGGCGTGTACGTGCGCGAAAATTTTGCAATGGTGAAAGGGTATTTGAGCTGAAGGTTAAAAGGTTGGTAGCTGAGTTGCATTTTTTGGGGATTACTGATGGTTAAGCGTGTTTGGCAACATCAATAAAAAAGGCAAAGCCTTAGAATAATCCAATTGTGAATATTCTAAACCTAAACGACGCAAGTTGACATAATAGGTTTGATGATTGTTATAATACATTTTTTCGCTCTGTAAAAACCAAGCTTTAGCGCCCAATTTTTCTGCCATAAACCACTTTTCCAATAAGCGGGCACTTCTCCCGTTACCATCTGCCCAAGGGTGAATCTTTACAAAAACCAGATGGATCATCGCAGAAAAATAAAAGACTTCTTGTAAACTTAAATTTCTGTTGAGCAAAGTTTCCACATCGCTAAAGAAATAGCTGACCTCATTTTTTACTTCATGGGGTTCTGCCGCAACATATTCTATTTTACCATCGTCTGTAGTCACGTACATGTTTTGGTTGCGGTATTGCCCCTGCCAATCCGCAGTAATTAAATGTTTGCTCAGATGTTGGTGCGCAACCTTCGTATTTGCTTCATTTAGCACATTATTTTGGGCAAAAATATACGCAGTGTACAAATCATCTATCTTTTTTGTATAATCGGGTTGGAAAGACAAACCATATTTTTTGTGCTTCACGTAGCTATCCAATTCCATACATTCTCCTTCAATCTTACTGCTAAACACAGATGCTACCGAAGTGTAAAAGCTAAACTCGGGGGTTGATATTTCGGCATCTTCCAAAGCGGAGAACCTTTGCAGAAGGTCCCGCGGAGTTTTTTCAAGATACGCATCAAGTAGCGCGGTTGATAAAATCTGTAAATCCATCTCTTTTTCAATTCTTATTCACAGCAATGGACTTAGCGTTAATGTACGCTTTCGGTTATCATTAAGCTAAAATCTTCTTAAAACAAAAAACCTTTGCCGCTTAGCAAAGGTTTCAAAAAAATCAGCAAATTCCTACTTACAATCTACCGCATCAAAAACAAAGCCTTGGTCAAACTTAATTTGGCTATGGTCTTTAAAATAGGTGCGGCCCATGTAACTTTCAATATTGCCATAACCTTGGTACAGCTTGCCGTCTTTTTTTAAGAAAGCTTGCGGATTTTTGGAAACAGTGCCCTCCGCCTTGAACGTAAAATCTACAAAAAGGGTATCTCCGCTAAACGATCCTTTGATATCGCCGTCTGCATCATCTTTTTCGAAAAAGTTATAAGTAAGCGTGCCCGTAACCTTGCCGTTTAACTGGTTAATGTGCAGCATGGCCGAGTCTTTACCAGAAGTTGCCAAATAACATTCTTTTAGCGTATCCGCGTTGCTGGTTGCTAAACTATCCGCACCGGAATTTGCCGTTTTATTTTGATTGCAGGCTGTAAGGGCAAGCGCGGCAGCTAAGGCAGAAAAGAAAATCGATTTCATATTTTATGTATTTAATTAACAAATCAATTTTTGTAAGTGGCAGGGTCTATCGCTTTTGGTGTCCAAGCTTTTAAAAAATCTGAAACTAAAGTAGCGTTATGCCCATTTCCTCCTTCTAAATAAGCCGAGTTTTGAATATGTAGGCGTTTACCATCCGCATCTAAAACTACAAACACCGGAAAGCCGAAACGCTGAGGATAGCCTAAACTAGCCAAAACCTCTTCATTCTTATTTTCTTTGCTGTAATTCACATGCACCACTACATAATTTTGGCTTAGTAAATTTTTAAGTTCAGCATTTTCTGTTACCAGTTTATTAAAACGTATGCACCAAATGCACCAGTTACCACCAATCTGCAAAAACACGTGCTTACCTTCTGATTTTGCTTTAGCAAGGGCATCCGTAATGTCTTGTTTTGCATTTGCTTCCGGATGATAAATATCAACTTTTTCTTGCGCAAATACCGAACCGAATATTAAGGAAAACCACACTAAAAACACGAGCTTCTTCATCGCGGTAGTGTTTAGTTGCCTAGTTCTTTTAAGGCCAAATAAGCCATTAACCCGGTGCTTAAATTCAAAGCTTTTTCGTCAATATCGAATGTTGGTGTATGTACCGATGAAGTAATGCCCCTCTCTTCGTTTCGCGTGCCTAAACGGTAAAAACAAGCATCGCTAGCTTGCGAGAAGTAAGCAAAATCTTCCGCCGCCATCCAAATATCTAAATCCTCTACATTCTCTTGGCCCAAATAGTCAATGGCTGCTTGCTTGGTGCGCGCCGTTAGCTTTTCTTCATTTACTAAAAATGGGTATCCGTTTACGATGTTAAAATCGCAAGAACCGCCCATACCTTCAGCAATACTTTCTGCCATTCTTTTCATCTTATGATGTGCTTCGGCACGCCATTTCTCATTTAAAGTGCGGAAGGTGCCCTCCAAATAAACTTCATTTGGGATAACATTGGTAGCGCCGTTGGCAATCACTTTCCCAAAAGAAAGCACCGACGGTGAACGCGGGTCGGCACATCGGCTAACAATCTGTTGCAATGCCGTAATAATATGCGCCATAATAACCACCGGATCCACATTTTGTTGGGGTTGTGCGCCGTGGCCTCCCTTGCCTTTTATGGTTACATAAAGCTCATCTGTTGATGCCATATACTTGCCAGAGCGGATACCGATTTTACCGGTTTGGATAGAAGGCATTACGTGCTGACCTAAAACTGCAGAAGGCTTTGGGTTTTCTAAAACACCTTCTTGAATCATCAAATTTGCACCGCCGGGCAGTTTTTCTTCTCCGGGCTGAAACATAAATTTTATGGTGCCTCCAAAATCAGCTTTAAGCTGCGATAAAATTTTGGCTGTTCCCAATAAAGAGGAGGTATGCACATCATGCCCACAGGCGTGCATTACACCTTCGTTTTTTGAGCGATAATCTACATCATTTGCCTCGATAATTGGCAAGGCATCCATATCTGCACGTAAAGCGATTACGCTGTTTGATGGTTTGTCGCCTTTTAAAATGCCAACTACGCCGGTGCCCGCAAGTTCATGAAATGGGATGCCCAGTTTTTCCAGATTGGCTTTTACAAAAGCGGATGTTTTATATTCTTCAAAAGAAAGCTCGGGATTAGCGTGCAAATGTCTGCGGTTTCGGATAACATCTGCATGTATTTCTTCAGCAAGTTTTTTGATTTTGTCTATTAACATCACTCGTCGGCTTTAAGCGGGTTGATACGCTCTTGAAAAATAAATAGTGTTGGAAAAGTAGGGCGAAGCTCGGTCATTAAACGTTGGGCTTCGGCACGTGTTCTAAAATCGCCTACTTTTACGCGGTAATTTGGTTGGGTATAAGAAATATATGTGGCATACTCCGGGTATAGTGAGCTAAACCTTGCCTGCTCATTATAAGCCTCCTTACGGTCGCTTCCAAAAAAAATTTGTACCCTGTACCCATTAACAATAATAGGCGTACCATCTTTGGTAACGCCTTTATTTAATGCAATGCGCCGGGCAATCAGGCTGTCTATCAAAGGATTTTTTACAACCGTAACTTTTGCGTTTTCTTGTGCGAAAGCACCCAAAAACGAAGCAGCTAAAATTACCGAGAGTATATACCTTTTAATTTCCATTTATGATTGTCCGTGGCAGCTTTTATACTTTTTACCGCTACCGCAAGGGCATGGGTCGTTTCTGCCTATTTTAACTTCAGCCCTAATTGGCTGTGTTTTTTGTATTTCGCGTGTATCATCAACAGGTACACCGTTATTTTCTTGCACGGTATCCGCTTTTGAAGTTTTCAGCTGGCTCATATCTGTACGCGGTTGTGGCGCGGCTTCGCGCACTGGTGCGTTACCTTGTACCGGAATTACTCCTTTAAACAAGAAACTTACCACTTCTTTATTCACCACGCCCAACATGCCTTTAAACAGATTAAAAGCTTCCATTTTGTAAACCACCAGCGGATCTTTTTGCTCGTAAACAGCATTTTGTACCGATTGTTTCAAATCATCCATTTCGCGCAAATGCTCTTTCCAAGTGTCATCTATCAGCGAAAGCGTAATGGTTTTTTCAAACGCTTTTACTACTTCTTTACCTTGGTTTTCTACCGCTTTTTTCAAAGGTGCAGCAATTTGGATGCCGTGTGTGCCATCTGTAAACGGAACAATAATGCTTTCGATGCTATCACCGCGGGTTTCGTAAACGTCTTTTAATACCGGATAAGCCTGTTTGGCCACCTCTTCTGATTTACGTTTGTAGTAAGCCTGTGCTTCTGCAAAAACTTTATCAGCCAGAGTGTTGGCGTTGCTGGCCGCAAATTCTTCTGCTGTAACAGCGCTATCAAAAGCAAAAATGCGCAACACCTCTAATTTAAAGCCTTCGTAATTGTTGCTTTCTTTATAATCGATAACCACATCATCCACCACATCCAAAATCATGTTTTCGATATCAACATCTAAACGCTCGCCAAACAAGGCGTTTTTACGTTTGGTATAAATTACGGTACGTTGCGAGTTCATTACGTCATCATACTCCAACAAACGTTTACGTATGCCGAAGTTGTTTTCTTCTACTTTTTTCTGCGCACGCTCGATAGAGTTGGTGATCATGGAATGCTGGATTACTTCGCCTTCTTCGATACCCATGCGCACCATTAAGCTGGCTATACGCTCCGAGCCGAACAAACGCATCAGGTTATCTTCCAATGAAACAAAGAACTGCGAAGAACCCGGGTCTCCTTGACGTCCCGAACGACCTCTCAACTGCCTGTCCACACGGCGAGACTCGTGACGCTCGGTACCTACAATGGCTAAACCGCCCGCCGCTTTTACGCCTTCGCCCAACTTAATATCCGTACCACGACCGGCCATGTTGGTTGCAATAGTCACCTGACCAGCTTTACCGGCTTCTGCCACAATATCGGCCTCTTTTTGGTGCAATTTGGCGTTCAATACATTATGTTTGATGCCGCGCATCTTTAACATACGGCTTAACAATTCGGAGATTTCTACTGAAGTAGTACCTACCAACACCGGACGGCCTGCTTGTGTTAATTCCACAATTTCATCAGCCACGGCATTGTACTTCTCGCGCATGGTGCGGTAAACCTTGTCTTGCCTGTCTTGGCGCTGAATTGGACGGTTGGTTGGTATTTCTACCACGTCCAATTTATAAATCTGCCAAAGCTCGCCTGCTTCGGTAACGGCAGTACCCGTCATCCCGGCAAGCTTGTGGTACATTCTAAAATAGTTTTGAAGCGTAATAGTGGCGTAAGTTTGTGTGGCGTCTTCCACCTTCACATTTTCTTTAGCCTCAATAGCCTGGTGTAAACCATCAGAGTAACGGCGACCTTCCATAATACGGCCGGTTTGCTCGTCAACGATTTTTACCTTACCCTCGTCAATAATATATTCGGTGTCTTTCTCAAATAAAGTGTAGGCTTTTAAAAGCTGGTTTACCGAGTGGATACGCTCAGATTTAACCGAAAAATCGCGGATCAGTTCATCTTTTTTGGTGGCTTTTTCCTCGTTGCTCAAGGCAGATTTTTCAATATCGGCAATCTCGGTACCTACGTCAGGCATCACAAAAAAGTGTGGATCTTCGCCAGAAGCGGTAATAAGCTCGATGCCTTTTTCAGAAAGTTCTACTTGGTTGTTTTTCTCATCAATCACAAAGAAAAGCTCTTTATCTGCATTAGGCATTTCTTTGTTTTGATCTTGCATGTAATAGTTCTCTGTTTTGGTCAGAATGCCTTTCATGCCCGGCTCGCTCAAAAACTTAATTAAAGCTTTGTTTTTTGGTAAACCCCTGTAAGCGCGGAATAATGCTAAACCGCCTTCGCCTTCCTCTGGCCCGGTTTTACCGTCGGCAATTAATTTCTTGGCTTCATTAAGTGCGCCGGTAACATAATTGCGTTGTGCATTTACCAAGCGCTCGATACGCGGCTTTAAATCGTAAAACTCGTGCTCATCTCCGCGCGGGATAGGACCAGAAATAATCAAAGGCGTACGGGCATCGTCAATTAAAACAGAGTCCACCTCATCCACAATAGCATAATGCAATTTGCCTTGTACCAGCTCTTCCGGCGAACGTGTCATGTTGTCACGCAGGTAATCAAAGCCAAATTCGTTATTGGTACCATAAACCACATCGGCTTGGTAAGCTTTTCTTCTTTGTGGCGAGTTGGGTTGGTGTTTATCAATACAGTCAACCGCTAAACCGTGGAATTCAAAAACAGGACCGTTCCACTCACTATCACGGCGGGCCAGATAGTCGTTCACCGTAACCACGTGAATGCCTTCGCCAGAAAGTGCATTTAAATAAATAGGAAGCGTGCCCACCAAGGTTTTACCCTCACCGGTAGCCATCTCGGCAATTTTACCTTCGTGCAAAACAATACCGCCAATCAGCTGTACATCATAATGGATCATGTTCCACTTTACCTCTGTGCCGGCAGCCATCCAGCTGTTGTGGTGTAAAGCTTTATCGCCGCTAATTACCACATTAGGTTTGCGTGCGGCCAGCTCACGGTCAAAGTCTGTTGCAGTTACCTCTACCACTTCATTTTCGGTAAAGCGGCGTGCAGTATCTTTCATCACAGCAAAAGCTTCGGGCAAAATCTCTAAAAGTACTTCTTCCAGCTTCTTGTTCCGGTCTTTGCCCAGCTTATCTATCTCATCGTAATATTTTGTTTTTTCGTTTAAAGCCATGTCTGGGTTGTCCAGCACATTGGTTTTTATCTCGGCAATTTTAGCATCAATTTCGGCAAGAGCCTCTTTTATGCGCTGTTTAAAATCAGCAGTTTTTGCACGCAGTTCATCATGCGAAAGACTGGCTAACTTCTCATATTCGGCTTTAATTTTTTCTACTAGGGGCTTTACGGCCTTAACGTCACGCTCCGACTTACTGCCGAATAGCTTATTTATAAAACTTAACATCTTTTTATTTTGGTGTTACACTCAAATCAACAACTACGCCACCCCGCTATTTAAGCCATAATGGCATTTTAGGGTTGTAAAAATAGTATTTTATTTAAGCCTTTTAGGATATTGGCATGGCGGATTTGTATTTTTTAACATTTTGCCAACAAGCTGTGGCTAATAGCGAAGCCACAAAATAAAAAAGCGGCCAACGTTGGGCGTTGATACCGCTTTTATCGCATTGTAATTAGAAAATAGGCTGTTTTAGAACGGTAGGTCGTCATCAGCACCAGCGTCAGATGAAATATCTACCGTTGGGATGCTGGGTGCTGCCGCGGCAGATGATGGCTCTGCGGCGCCTAACACGTTAACCTTCCATAGTTGCAGGGTGTTGAAATATTGCTTTTCACCTTGCTTGTTGGTCCATTCTCTTCCTCTTAAATTGAAGAAAATTTCTACATCTTGACCCACGCTTAAACCGTCTAGCAAAGCTACGCGGTCCTGAGTTGCTTCAAATTTCACAAATTCCGGATACTGAGGGTTTTCAGCGTACTCAACCACCAATTCCCTTTTTCTGAATGTTTCAGTTACGTTTATTACGTCTGATACGAAATGTACTTTGCCTTTAATATCCATAGTTCTCGTTTGAATCTGTTTCAAATCTCTAAATTTTATTTCAGTAAATTGCGCTCCCTTATGCTACAAGTTTTCAACACTCCACAAAAGGTAATTGTCACCTGCAATAAAAGATTAGCCACCTACCTTGAAACAGAGGTCCGCGAACTGGGTTTTAAGCCCGAAAGAGTTTTCCCCACCGGCGTGGAGCTACAAGCATCTTTAAATGATTGTATCCGCCTGAATCTCAACTTAAGATGTGCGAGCCAGGTTTTATACCGCATTGCTGATTTTAAAGCCGAAAACCCCGATGAGCTGTACCAAAATCTCGTAAAAATTGAGTGGGAAAAGCTGATAGATTTTAGTGGATATTTTTCTGTAACCTCTAATGTGGATAACCCCCACATTAACACGCCGCTGTTTGCGAATGTGAAAGTGAAAGACGCCATTGTTGACCGCATTAAGCAAAAGCATAAGATAAGGCCGGATTCTGGCCCGGATTATTCTAAAGCCGTGATCCATTTGTATTGGCGCAGAAACGAGGCAGAAGTTTTTATAGACAGCTCGGGCGAAACCCTGGCCAAACATAGCTATCGTAAAATACCCGGCAAAGCGCCTATGTTAGAGGCATTGGCATCTGCCTGTGTGCTGGCCAGCAAATGGGACAGGCAGTCGGCTTTTGTTAACCCCATGTGCGGTTCTGGCACTTTAGCCATAGAAGCCGCCATGATTGCCACCAAGCGCGCACCCGGTTTGTTGCGCATGAACTACGGTTTTATGCACATTTTAGGTTACGATGAGGAAGTGTTTTTAGCCGAGCGCAAACGCATAAAAGAGCAGGTAATTAAACATTTGGATTTTAAAATTATTGCCAGTGACATTTCAGAAAATGCGGTGGATATTTCATTTAAAAACGCGCGCACAGCTGGTGTGGACCATTTGATAGATTTCCAAGTTTGCGACTTTGAACACACTGATGTACCACAAGGCGCAAAAGGCGCTGTAATGTTTAACCCCGAATATGGCGAACGTTTGGGCCAACAAAGCGAACTGGAAATTACCTATAAACGCATTGGCGATTTTATGAAACAGCAGTGCAAAGGTTATAAAGGTTACGTTTTTACCGGCAACCCAGATCTGGCAAAGAAAATAGGTTTAAAAGCCTCCCGCAAGATTGAGTTTTACAATGGAAAATTGGATTGCAGGATGCTGGAATACGATTTGTACGACGGCAGTAAACGGGAAAAACCACGCGAAAATTAATCCTCAAACGTAAAGCGCAGCTGGCTTTTTAAAGCTTGTTGGTGGTGTTTGTTAATTTGCTGCTTCAGTTTCTCAAACTCAAAACCCGTGTTAGTTCCACAATCTAAAGGATGAAAATATACAGAGGGTTTTGTGCTTTCAAAATACTCCACCAAGTTACTGCTCCAAATAAGTTGGCAATTGTTCTTAGTGTTAGAGATGATATGGTTAATGCCTTCTTTAGCCTCAATTTTGCGTACATGGCACGATTCTAAGTTGCCTTGCGGAAACATGATGACTACATTTCCGGGTTCGTTGAGTTTTTGGGCGGCGTAATCTAAACTTTGGTTAACATTTGCCTTGCCCGGCGAAACAGAAAAACAGCCTAAAAAACGTAGCCAAGGGTTCATTTGCATCTGCTTTTTTAAAACCATAATGTAAATTCCTTTAATAGGCTGTTGCTTATTAATTAGATTTACACATAAATAATTAGCCAAAAAGCCGTCTAAAAAGCTGAAATGGTTGCACATTAACAAATACGAGTGGTTGGGCTTTATCGCTATTTTATCTATCGATAACTTGTTGAAACGGCGTTTAACCACCCAGCTTATAAATTTTGCGCCCATCAAAAAAATAGGACGCGGGTAGCTTTTAGCTTTGATAATCATGAAAGCAAATTTGTTAAAGTTTGTGCAAAGTTTTGCTTTACCAAGTCGTGGTTTTCATCCAACAACACCTGTTTTGCATGTTCTATTTTTGGGATAGTGCCTTTCCCAATGCTCGCCGGATAGCTTTTGTCTCTTTTTCCAAAAATAAAAATGCTAGGGATATCATGCTTATTCAGCTGCCGGATAAAAAGTGGAAGGTCTGTTTTTAAAAAGCGGAGGTACGTTGCACAGGCAAAAAAACTGAAACGTAGCTCGGGCGTGGCAATTTCGCGGAATAAAATCTCATGCGCTTTTTTGTCGATAATTTTCCCTTTTTTTAACAGCTCAAGCAAGCGAATCATGGCTTTATCGCTTAAAGCCAAACGTTCCAGCAGCTTGTTGCCTATTTTGTTGGCGCTTAAAAAAGTGATGATGCGCCCGGGTTTAAGGTTAGATGGCGCCGCTGTTATATAGCATTCAATTTTCTCGGGAATTTTTTCGGCCAATGTGGCCGCATAAAAACTTCCCATAGAATAAGAAAGCAGCGAAAAACGCTCTATACCTTGCTCTCTGCAAAAATCGACAAACAGTTGTGCTAAATCTGCTTTGCTAATGCCGTTTTTAACGTGTTCAAGCTCGGTGTTTTGCAATACGGTCTGTTTATGGAAAAACAAATCGAACCCGTAAAACGTATATTGTTGTCCTAAACTTTCTTCCAACAAAGTGAATTGCCTGCCGTGCATCCCGTAACCATGAAAGCACAGCATAGCTTTTGGTCCATTACCAAACTTGTAATAATGCAGCTTTACTAGCGGATGTTGGTAAAAATGGGAGGTCATGTCAAAGATTTTCTTTCACCAAAGCCACCGCCCACACATAATCACCATCATGGCTAAGGCTTAAACTAACCGATAAATTGTCGTAGTTTGATGGTAAATTCACGATAGGCTTACCTCCGATTTTCTCCCTTAAGATTTCAATCTTTTTGAAGGCTAAAGGATCCGGATTTAGTTGTTTTACAGCTTTGTAAACAGCTTCTTTGGCAGCCCATGTAGATGCGTAACGCAATAATGCAGGCTCAAACTGTTCGCAATAGGCCATTTCTTTATCCGTATAAACCTTTCGCTTAAAAAGTTCTTGATAAGATAGCTCAAACTGAGGCAAGTGAACCACATCGTTACCAATGGCAAACTCTTTTTCGTTAGCTATTTCCTTTATCAGCGAAAGCATATTACTCGTCAATAGCTACGCCCATGATGTTAAAGCCACCGTCAACAAAATGAGTGTTGCCGGTAACTTTTTTAGATAAGTCTGAGAAATAATAAATGGCCGCATCGGCAACATCTGTTGCTGAAATATTGCCCAAAGGTGCGGTAAACTTGCCCATTTTACGCAGTTTGCGCACTCCGTTGATACCTCCGGCAGAGGTTGTCATCACTAAACCCGCCGAAATTGCGTTTACCCTTACCCCACTTTTGCGGAAATAGCTGGCCAAATACAGCATAATATTTTCTAAAGCGGCTTTATTAATAGCCATGCCTGCATAGCCCGGGAACACCCTCTGCGACGCGTTGTAGGTTAATGTTAACACAGATGCGTCTTTTGCTAAAAGCGGCTCCGCAACACGGCAAATCCGCAATAAAGAATAAGCGCTGATGTTGAAAGAATCCATCAGCTCTTCAAAAGGAATATCGATATAGGAAGGCGCCGGCGCATCGGTACCCGGCAAACTGTAACACATTACGTTTTGGCTGCCAAAAGCAACGGCGTGCAAAACATAGTGGATAGGTCCTAGTTGTTTATGAATTTCACCCAAAAAGTCCTGAATTTCAGCTTCATTGCGCACATCAACTTCTGTAGCTAAGCTGCTTTCCATCCCGTTTTGCGCCATTAAATGCAAAACCTCTTCTTTGGTATCTGCCACATAGCTCAACACCACCTTGCAGCCCGATTGCTTTAGCTTTAACGCGACCTGAAAAGCAATAGAACTATCGTTACGTACGCCAAAAACTACGGCGACTTTATCCTGGTTGTTGATCATTCTTTTGAAATAAGTATAGCACTATTTGTACCGCCAAAGCCGTAATTTAAACAGGTAATGCTGTTAATTTCTTTAGCGAAACTTTGTTGGGGCAACAAATGGCGGTAAGCGGCCAAAGGCAATTTAGAACCTTCCCATTGTTCTTTTTGCTGGAAATTCTCTAACTCTTCATTCAAGTTATCGGAATTTAGGCAAGGCAAAACCTGTTGTTTTTGCAACATTAAAACCGCAGCAATAAATTCTACTGCGCCTGCAGCGCCCAACATGTGCCCAAACTGTGATTTTGGTGCCGAAATATGGAAGTCTTTCTCGCCCAACACATCCACCACGCTTAAAAGCTCAATGGCATCGCCAATTGGGGTTGATGTCCCGTGCACTTTCACCACATCCGGGCGTTTTTCTATTCCGCTCAACAAGCCTTTCCACAACCTTTTTTGGCCGGCAAAAGAAGGGTAAAACATGTCGCCGTCGCCATCAGAATTGTTGAAATAGCTATCAACAACGGCTAAAATATTTGCGCCACGGGCTTTCGCCAATTCGTATTCTTCTAAACAAACAATGCCTGCACCAAAAGAACAAACAAAACCGTTGCGGTCTTTATCAAAGGGGCGCGAGCTTTTTGCAGGTTCAAATCCGCGACTTAAAATCTGCATAGCGTCAAAACCGATGAAAGTTTCTAACGAAGTGCCCTCCACGCCGCCCGCTACGGCACGGTCTTGCAAGCCGTATTTAATTAAGCGGTAGGCATAGCCGATATTTCCTAGGCCGGTTGCGCAGGCAGAGCCGATAGATTCGCAGACTCCTTTATTTTTAATCAAACAAGAAACGTTTGCTGCATCGCGATAAACCATAGAGCGGTCCACGGTGTGCGAACCTGCAATACGGGTTTTTTTCCCTAAAACAAAAAAGTTGTGCCAGGCGTTCCGCTGGATTTCATGTCCTCCGCCACCAGAGCCTACCACCACGCCAGTGGCCTCAGATTGAGTTTCTTCTGTGGTCCAGCCTGCCATTTTTATCGCATCCAAAGCACCAAGCATAGCCCAAATACTGCCAATATCCGCCGTAGAAAGGTTAATATCCGGGATGCGGTTTAACAAATCCACATAAACCTCGGGATAATCAACCGCCAAAGGAGAATAAACCGGCTCTAAGTGCATCTCGGCCTCAGAAATATATCCCGAAACGGTAGAACGGATGTTTTTTCCGTGTGCGGTGGCTTTATCCCAAGTGCGTATTAAGCTTTGGTTGCCAAAGAGTTTATCGGCAAAATCATCTAAACTGTTGCAGGTGGGGAAAGCCCCGCCCATGCCTACTACGGCAACT
This sequence comes from Pelobium manganitolerans, assembly GCF_003609575.1. Classification (GTDB taxonomy): domain Bacteria; phylum Bacteroidota; class Bacteroidia; order Sphingobacteriales; family Sphingobacteriaceae; genus Pseudopedobacter; species Pseudopedobacter manganitolerans. The sequence goes on from NZ_MBTA01000001.1 coordinate 201,199, forward strand.
TTTCGGCCTTTTTGCTCCATTTAGCCTCTTTCTTTGGTGCGCAAAATTAAATCTACAATATCTTTTACTTTAGACCCCAAATCGTCAATATCGTCATCCTCAAACTCCACATCAAACTTTTGCTCGGCTTTAGCCGCGATATTGATTAGCTCGGTAGATGGCGTATTTAAATCAGCAATAAAATCTGTTTCCTCTGTTACGTGGTTCAGTTTTTCCTGATCTATGGTACGTACGGTGCGTAAAATTTCTACTAAACCGTCAATAATTTCTTGTCTTTCCATTGTTTTTTATTTGCTAAATATATCTTTTTTTAGGGCACGGCCGGTAACATCAAATAGTTCGGCTACCAAAGTAAATTCGGGGCTAAGCTGGTAATTCTCCAGCTTTTGCGCATCAAAATCCTTAAAATAATCATCTAAATTTAAATCTTTTGGCGCTTTGTAAATACGTCCGTCGGCCACCATTTGCCTAAACTTGTAAAACGTGATTTTGCCCAAACTTACAAAGGTTTCACCTTCTTCTAAATAATTGTGGAAATATACGTTGCCAATGCTGATAAAGGCCGGTACAAATTTGTCTTTTAAATCAATTGGGGCGCAATTTTGTTTTTGGCATTCTAAAAAAGTAGCGCAAGAAACGATGGTGGCCTGGGCAAAAGCCTCAATTTGATCAACCCCGCGAAAAAGCCCAAAATGGTCTTTTACATCTTGTGCTTTGGGTGTATAACTGGCCACAATGCCCACTTTAGGCTGGTGCCAGTGGTAACGGTTTAACAAGCGTTTGCTTGGGCCGTGCAGCAACAAGCTCTCGGGCGCGGTGCCTACTAAATTTTCTATCAAAACAAACCTCCGTTAATATCTATGCAGCTTCCGTTGATGTAAGAAGCTTTATCCGACAGTAAAAAAGCAACCGTTTCTGCCACTTCATCGGCCTGCCCAAACCTTTGTGCAGGTATCATTTTTAAGTATTTTTCCTTTTCCGTTTCCGGGATGGCATCCGTCATGGGGGTTTGGATAAAGCCCGGCGCAATGCTTAGCACACGGATCTGATGATCATGATAAACCGCGCCAACTTCTTTTGCTAATGACTTAGAAAAGGCAATTAAACCCGCTTTTGTGGCCGCATAAACGGATTGAAAAGCGTTCCCGGTTTCTGCCACGCAAGAGCTGAGGTTAATAATTACCCCTTTCCCTTTTAAGCCAAATAACTTTACCGCAACTTTTGAAATGGTTATCGGCGCCTTTAAATTTACAGCAATCATGGCGTCAATGTCACGCTCGGGCTGGAAAGTAAGCGGTTTGTCCAACGCGATGCCGGCATTGTTGATGATAGCGAAAAGCTCGTCGCCATGCTCAGTTTTCAAAGCTTTACAAAAATTTTTCAGCTCTTCCGGGTCTGATAAATCGGCGGCCAAAACATGATTACCTTCCCTTAATTCGGTGATGTTCTCTGCCTTTGAAGCGTGTAAAATGAGGGTGTAATCCGGATTTAGCTTCTTAGCGATGGCCAAACCTAAACCTTTACTTGCCCCGGTAATTAAAACTTTGGGTTTGCTCACATTTATGCGTTTGATGATTTTCAAAAATAGGAATTTTAGAGAAGTATTAGGTAGGAAGTAGCGAGTGGTGAGTAGTGAGTATTAAGACTTCCAGGATTTTGAATTTTTACTTTTCCCTTTTGAATTTTTAAGATCCAAAATTGCCTATATTTAATACATGTTTCTTTTGAGCGATTATAACAGTATTGCCAATCATTTCTTGGCCGAAATGCGCAATGTGGATGTGCAGCAAGACAGCATGCGTTTCCGTAAAAACATGGAACGGCTAGGCGAAATTTTCGCTTATGAAATTAGCAAAGCGTTGCCTTACGAAGAATATGAGGTGCAAACGCCCTTAGGTTTATCAAACGTAAGTTTAATGCCACAGCTGCCTGTGTTGGCTACTATTTTAAGGGCAGGTTTACCCTTTCACCAGGGTTTGCTCAACTTTTTCGACCGTGCAGATTCTGCTTTTATATCGGCGTATCGCAAAACCAAAAAGTCGGGCGATTTTATCATCCAAATGGAGTATGTTTCTGCTCCGGATTTAACAAACAAGGTAGTCATCGTATCGGACCCCATGTTGGCCACCGGCAGAAGCATGGTGTTATGCTGCAAAGAGCTTTTAGCCAACAACAATATCGCAGAAATGCACATTGTAGCCATTATTGCCAGCCAGGAAGGCCTTGCTCATGTGAAAGCAAATTTACCCAACGCAAAGCTTTGGATAGGCGCGGTTGATGAAGAAATGACCAGTAAAGCGTATATTGTGCCCGGTTTGGGCGATGCCGGCGATTTAGCTTTTGGAAGCAAGATTTGATGGCGCCCAGCGCTAAAAACGGAGTTCTTTTGAAAAATTACAAACACATTTTTTTTGACTTAGACCACACCCTGTGGGATTTTGACAAAAACGCCGAAGAAACGCTTAACGAACTTTACCACAGTTATAAGCTTTGCGATTTGGGGCTGCATTCTTGCGATATATTCATCGAAACTTATACGGTTAACAACCATCGCCTTTGGGCAGATTATCATTTAGGGAAAATAAGCAAAGCGGTTTTGCGCGAAACGCGGTTTAAGCAAACTTTTATTGATTTAGGGCTAAGCGAAGAGCATATTCCTCATCAGTTCGAAGACGATTACATCAACATTTGCCCAACCAAAACCAACCTGTTTCCTCACGCGCATGAAACCTTGGCTTACCTGCAAGATAAGTACGCCTTGCACTTAATTTCCAACGGATTTAAAGAATCTACCGAGTATAAAATAAAAAACACCGGACTGGGCGTATATTTTAGAAACGTGTTTATTTCTGAAATCATCGGCATCAATAAACCGGATAAAGCCATTTTTCAACACGCGGTAGATGTGGCTGGGGCCGATGTGCCTAGCAGCGTAATGATTGGCGACAGCTTGGAGGCGGATGTTAGAGGAGCAATTAATTTCGGCATGGACGCCATTTATTTTAATCCGCACTTTGCCGAGAAACCGCAAGATGTGAACCAGCAAATTAACCATTTAAAAGAACTGGTAGAATTATTTTAAACGTACTTAATGAAGTGTTTAAATTGGTTTTTTTGTTTTGGATGAGCTTGAAAAACAGCCTCTCGAAAATTTTCTATATTTGCCAATTCAACAAAAAACCATACTTTAGTGTAATTTTAACACTAAGTGTAAACAGACAAAATAAAATCGTAATAAAATGAGCTTAATTCTTGACGTACACGCAAGACAAATCCTCGACTCGAGAGGAAACCCTACTATTGAAGTAGACGTAATTACCGAAAACGGAATTTTAGGCAGAGCGGCCGTTCCTTCTGGCGCCTCTACCGGACAATATGAAGCGGTTGAGCTTCGCGATAAAGACAAGTCTGTTTACTTAGGCAAGGGCGTTTTAAAAGCCGTTGCAAACGTTAACGAAAAAATTGCCGAAGCATTAAAAGGCATAGATGTTTTTGAACAAAACGCCATTGACCAGTTAATGATTGATTTAGACGGCACAGAAAATAAAGGAAATTTAGGCGCAAACGCTATTTTGGGCGTTTCTTTGGCAGTAGCCAAAGCGGCTGCGCAAGAAAGTCGCCAGCCATTATACCGTTACGTTGGTGGCGTAAACGCAAATACGCTTCCAATCCCGATGATGAACATTGTAAACGGTGGTTCGCACTCTGATGCGCCTATCGCTTTCCAAGAGTTTATGATTATGCCGGTTGGTGCTTCTTCTTTCTCTGAAGCTTTACGTTGGGGTACAGAGGTTTTCCATAACTTAAAAGCAATTTTGCACGATAGAGGTTTATCTACCGCTGTAGGTGACGAGGGCGGTTTTGCACCAACTTTTGAAGGCACAGAAGACGGTGTAGAAACCATTTTGAAAGCTATTGAAAAAGCTGGTTACAAACCGGGTGAAGACATTTGTTTAGCCTTTGACTGTGCTTCTTCTGAGTTTTACAAAGACGGCGTTTACGATTATTCGAAATTTGAAGGCCCTAACGGCGCAAAACGCACCAGTGCCGAGCAGGTAGAATACCTAGCATCCCTAACAGAAAAATATCCAATTATCTCTATTGAAGATGGTATGGACGAAAACGACTGGGACGGCTGGAAATTATTAACCGAAAGAATTGGCGATAAAGTGCAGTTGGTAGGTGACGATTTATTTGTGACCAACGTTAAAAAGTTGAAACAAGGTATTGATAACCATACCGCAAACTCAATTTTGGTGAAAGTAAACCAAATTGGTTCTTTAACAGAAACCATCAACGCGGTGAGCATGGCGCAACATGCAAGCTATACTTCCGTAATGTCGCACCGCTCTGGCGAAACAGAAGATGTGACTATTGCAGATTTGGCGGTGGCCTTAAACTGCGGTCAAATCAAAACTGGTTCGGCTTCACGCTCGGACCGGATTGCGAAATACAACCAATTGTTGCGTATTGAGGAAGAGCTGGGCTCGAGAGCAAAATTTATTGGTAAAGAGTTTAAGTACTTCAAAAACAGAAAGAAGTAGTTTCTGCTTTATAAAAACGCGAAAGCCGTTCTCCTCATCGAAGAACGGCTTTTTTGTGTTGAGATATCGCCGGTTAATCCGGCTTTACACTTACAAAAGTGAAAAACCAGCTACACGTTGTGCACTGTTCCATTGTTTTAACGTCCCAGTTTAATGTCCAGTACGCAATATCAAATTCCTTAGTTTCGCCGGGTCCTAGCTTAACTTTATGATAGATATATTTGTTAGAAGGATCGGTATAATCATTCCGGGCTTCAAAATAAATCCCCTGTTTGTCTGATAGGTTTTTCACCTCTACCAGGTATTTACATGGCGCTAGTTTTGACGACGCTTTTTTGACCACCTTGATTCTAAACTCCAGCGGTACAGCTGCCAAACCCTTCTTCTCAAATTTTTCTGAGGTAAGGCTAGTTTTTAACGGTTCGGACCAATCGAGCGGATTTTGGAACTTAAAAGTTTGAACACCTAGCGAAATTTGTGCATTTGACTTTGTTGCTATCACGCTAAACAAAACAAACATTAATGCTGTTGTAAATTTGATTTTTTTCATTGTTTTAACTGATTTGAATACTTAGGGCTAAGGCCCAAGCTGGTTGAAATTATTGGTTAATTAAAAAGGGATGTAAGAAACGGAAACCGCGTACTCTTTATTTAAAGGATATGAAGTGTAACGACAACCCACCGCCAGATTCTTATAGAGAAAATATTTTAGACCGAGCGCATTAGCGCCCGCGCCGCTTGTCTTTGGCTTTATAAACCCAAATATGGCGCCTTCTCCCTCTCGGCTGTAAGTCAATTGCGCACCAAATATTTTTACCGCGGCTTGAAAGCTGCTGCCGAAAAAAGAAATGTTTTGGTAGCTATATACGCCCAAGAAAGAGTATTGTGCGCCAACTTCTACATTTTTTGTTAGCAATTTGCTGGACCAAATTCCGATGTCTGCGCCGTAGCGGGCTGCTTTCCCTTTCGTCAAATTCCAGCCGCCACAAAAATTGGCGCTATATCCCAAAACCAGTTCGTTTTCATCATAATCCTTATAAGGGGCGTTGTAGTTTGCAACTAAACCAACGGTATTGCCAATTGCTGTTTTCTTACTGCCCCCGCTCATGGTGCCATTACTGTAATAAGCTGAAAATTCGCTGAAACTTAACCGGCTTTTATCTTGTGCATTCGAGGCTGTTATAATTCCTAAATGGCACAGTATCAAAAGCAGTATCGGGTTAAATTTTTCCATCCTCACCATCACATCGTTCTTTTACCTTTTACAGTAACCGTTACATTGTCGGCATTTTTGAAGGAACCGGAAAACTCATCACCTTTAATTGGTGCTATGGTTGTGCCATGCTCATCTATCAAAATATCATTTGCATAGGTACCAGATATGCTAGAAGCGGTTGACGATCCGTCTTTACGCGCCTTGCCTGTCCAGCCTTTTAATACCGTGGAAACAATAATATTGAATGTCCCTTTCTCTTTGTCTGAAGTTTGGTAGATGCCCTCAAAACACCTAACTAATGCGCTGGAGGTTTCTTTAGCTATCACAAAAACGGCATTACCATGCCCCGGAATATTGGATGAAACGATAGTTGCACCTGCGCCAGTGGCATCAACAGAAAATGTGATACTTACCTCTTGCCCGTTTAACGTCCCTTTAAATGGAGCAACATAAAGCTGTCCGGCAACCCAAGCCGTAGTAGTTGTTAAGTTTACTGTGGTGCCGTCAATCACCATTTTAGCGGTTATGGTATTGCTGGTGCTGTTGCTGATGTCAAATTTAATAGTTCCGCTAGAGCCCAGAATTACGCCTTTATAAATGCCTTTACTGCTGTTATCGTTTGCGGCTGTGGCCTCCGGCGTGGCGCTGCAGGTGCTACAAGTGTAAGTTTCTTCCTTTTTTTCTGATTTTTTACAGGAACCAATTACGGTAATAATGCCAATGCCTAGCAAAAGCACCCATTGTAAATGTTTTCTTTTCATGTTTGTTGGTGTTAAGATTGTTAACACAAACCTACGCGGGCCAATAAAACAGGTCAATTACACTTTCGTGGGATTTGGAAGCCCGGCCCTTCACTTAAAAAAGGATGGATTTACCCCCGATTTTATTTAAAGCATCTGTGCGAGAGCCTACTTGGAGTTTTTCATAAATATTCTGAATGTGCTTGCGCACTGTTTCTACGCTGATAAACAAAAAACCGGCAATCTCTTTGTAACGGTAGCCTTTAGCTAAATAGGCTAATATTTCTTTTTCCCGAGGCGATAGTTTGTTAAATTCCGCATGGTCTTGACTGCGCGGATTAAAATGAGCAACTACTTTACGGGCAATCTGGCTGCTCATGGGCGCACCGCCATTGTAAACGTCCTGTATGGCATCCAATATTTTTACCGGTGCGGACGATTTAATGATGTAACCATTTGCGCCCGCCTTTAATGCGTTAAATATGTTTTCGTCGTCCTCTAAAGAACTACACACCATAAATTTGGTGTTAGGCATCTGTAATGTAAGCTGCGCTATTAGCTGTATGCCCGATTTACCGGGCAAATGAATGTCTACCAAAACAACATCCGGCGAGGTATCCGAAATTTTTAAAAGCGCCTCTTCGGCATCTGCGAAAGTGCCGATACACGCAAAGCCGGGACTTCCGTTTATTAAAATGCCCAGCATCTCTCGCAGGTCTCTTTGGTCTTCTACTATCGCTACTTTAATCTGCATCTTACAAAAATACAAGCTCGCTTAATGGTCCACAATTACACTTTAAGGGTATTAGCGCTTATTGCGCTCAGTTGCTCTTCCAGTACCTCTATAATAATTTCGCAACCTTCTCCACTATTGCTACGGCAAAAAAATGTACCGCCTATTGTTTCAACGCGTGTTCGCATATTCCTTAAGCCGTTGCCGCCGCCATGGACTAAATCCGCGTTAAAGCCCTTACCGTCGTCTTTAATCTGCATATATAGGCCAGCATCATCGTAACGCAAAAGAATTTTCAGGTTGTTGCAACCTGCGTGTTTAACGCAGTTGTGCAAAGCCTCTTTAACTACTAAAAACAGGTTGCGTTGCGCTTGTTGCGATATGGTGAGGGACGGAATATCATCCTGGATGTCTAAACAGGCATTGATACTGCACAGCTCCAAATAATCTGTACAATATTCGCGTATGCGGGCCACCAAATTATCTAAGGTGGCATTTTTAGGGTTAAGTACCCAAATTAAGTCGCGTATGTTCTCTACCAAATCTTTTGATACTTGGCCGATGTTAGAAATATCTGCATTCTCCAGTCCGTTTGCGTGCAACTTACGCGATGCCGAAGCCGCAATCAGAGATATTTTGGACAGACCCGAACCTATGTCATCATGCACATCTTGCGCGATACGGCTACGCTCCTGAGATTGTATCTCTTTAAGCTGGGCCAAGTGCCTGTGCTTTAAAACAGCCTGCTTACGCCGATAAAAAAAATACATAAAAGCGGTGGCTGATATTAATGCCAATGCACCAAACAAAATTTGGTACTGTTGCTTTTGGATGAGCAAATTCTGGGCTTTCAAATGCAAAGCGTTAATTTTTGAGCGTTGCTCAAGCTCTTTAAGCTGTAGGTTTTTCTGTTCTGTTTGGTAACGTGCTTGTTGCTGCGCCAATGCCTTTGCACTTTCAACGTTTACATAATTAGCGTTAACGCGGTTATATTTCTGGTTCCACTCGTATGCTTGGCGATAGTTGCCCGCTTTTGCATAATGTTCTGCAATACTAGATATAGCTTCAACAATTACTGCCGTAGCCTCAATTTTTTCTGCAATGCGTAAACTTTGTTTATTGAAATTAATGGCTGTGGCAAAATCTTTTTTCATCCCGTACACATTGCCGATATTGTTTAAAGTGGCGGCAATCATAAACTGATCGTTTATCAGTTTGGCGTAGCTGGCTGATTTTTGGTAAAAAGAAATGGCTTGGTCATATTCCCCTTGGTATTTATAAACAATCCCCAAATTGTTGTAGGCCAAGGCCAAACGATCTGGCTTATTCAGCTTTTTGTAAATAGCTAAAGCTTGCCGATAATTGTTTAAGGCCGCCTCGTACTTCAGTTGTTGCTCGTAAATTATCCCGATGTTATTTAATAAATCAGCCTGCAAAAAGCGGTCGCCGGTTTTTTGGGCAATATCTTCTGATTGCTGGTAGTGGACCAAAGCCTGTTCAAAGTTTTTCTGCTCCTCGTACAAGGCACCAATATTTTTTTCTATTTTACCGATAGCTGCCGAATCTTTTAGTTGATGGGCTAGCTTCGCGGCCTGCTGGAAATATTTTAGAGCTTCAACTGGCTTGCCCAATTGCGAGTAGGCCTTGCCCAAACCGTTGTAATAGATAGTTTTTAATTGTGGATTTTCATCTGTACCTAGCCGCTGCACTTGTTGTTGAAATAGCCTTGCTGCATCGTAATATTTCCCGGCGGTATACAGCTCTTCAAACTTTTTTAACACGGTATCCGCTGGTAAGGCACCAAAAAGACTTGAGCAAACTACACAGAAGCCCAGTTTTAACGCGATAAATATTTTTAATCTCATAGAAAGTTTAGGCCTTTGTAAATATAATTTAATCTTTTACAAAAACAAAAAGCCGATGCGCCTTGGGCTTTGAGTTAAAATAATTTGTTTAAACACCTAAAAGACCGATATTTTTTAAACAAGGATATTTTTAACAATTTTGGACATGTACAAAATCCTCCTATTATTTTTTGTAATGACTTTGTTTGCTTGTGCGTCCCGCGTTACACAAAGCGGAAAAGCATCTTATTATGCCAACAAGTTCAATGGCCGGCGTACCGCATCTGGCGAAAAATTCAGAAACTCGAAACTTACCGCCGCACATAAAACGCTTCCGTTCGGCACAAAAGTAAAAGTCACCAACCTCCGCAACGGCAAAACTGTGAAGGTGCGCATTAACGACCGCGGGCCTTTTGTAGCGGGCAGAATTATCGATGTTTCCAGAAAAGCTGCCAAACGTATCGGCATGAAAGACGAAGGCGTTGCCAACGTGCGCATTAGCTACAAAAAGTACTAAAGACAAAAGCGGTACCGCCGTAGTTGATTGAAAGCGCAGGCAGCCCAAATGTGCTTTTGTTTGTTATATTTGAGAAAAAAATTAGGAAAACATGTTTACAGGACTACTGCATTTGCACTCTACATTAAGGTATGTGATTTTGATTTTAATCTTAATCTCTATTTTCCAGGCCCTAAGCGCCGGCAACAAACCTTATACGGCTACCAACAAAAAAATCAACTTGTTTACGCTAATTGGCGCACACTTACAATTGGTGGTAGGTTTGGTGCTTTATTTTATGAGCCCACTGGTAAACTTTTCGCAAATGAGCAACCCTATAAATCGCTATTGGAACGTAGAACACATTAGCATGATGCTGGTGTCTATTGTTTTAATTACCGTAGGCTACTCAAAATCTAAAAAAGCTTTAGAAGCAAAAGCCAAGCACCGCGCTATTTATATTTACTATGGCATTGCTGTGGTGGTAATTTTGGTGGGCATTTTAACGATGAAAGACCGTAATGCTTGGGCAGTATAGCAAGAAATTTGCTAAATATTTTTGAAAATCAATTTTCTTTATATTTTTGCCAACAATGAAAACGATAAATTATACAAAACAATGGTGGTGGCAAGGTAATAACCTAGCTTCGGCCACCGTATTTGTATCACTATAAAAATATTTTATCCAAACCTAAACAAATATGAGCCCGACGCTGAACCGTCGGGTTTTTTGTTTTAAAGGTTTTAAATTGCAAAACAATGAACACATTTAAATTAAATGTATCTTATAAAAAATTATTAGCAGACACCACCACACCGGTGAGTATTTATTTGCGTTTGCGCGATGTTTTCCCCAACAGCTTATTGCTCGAAAGCTCTGATTACCACAGCAGAGAAAACAGCACCAGTTACGTGTGTTGCGATCCTGTAGCGTCTATTTCTGTAACCAAAGGTAAACTGAGCAAAAGCTATCCGGACGACAGCGTTGAAACATCTGAACCCGGAACCTTTAATTTGGTTGATGAGGTTTACCGCTTCCGCAAGAGCTTTGAAAGCAACGCAGATACCGATTTAAAATTTATTGCCGATGGACTTTTCGGTTATTTTACGCATGAGGCGGTAGAGTTTTATGAAGATATCCAACTGAAAAAAGACGAACAGGACGAGCGCGACATCCCAACTTTTCAATATCATTTATACCGCTACGTAATTGCGATAGACCACTTTAAAAACGAGTTGCACATTGTGAAAAACGAAACCGGTTTTGAGAAAGATAGCAATGGGCTAGAAAAAATCGAGTATCTCATCCAAAACAAAAACTTCCCCGAATATAAATTTAGCTTAAACGGCGAAGAAAGCTCCAATTTGAGCGATGCTGAATTTATCACTTTAGTAAAAAATGTTAAAAAACACATTTTTAGAGGTGATGTATTTCAAATTGTGCCTTCGCGCGCCTTTCAAACCGGATTTTTGGGCGATGAATTTAACGTTTACCGTGCGCTTCGGTCTATAAATCCGTCGCCTTACTTGTTCTATTTCGATTACGGAAGCTTTAAGATTTTTGGTTCTTCGCCCGAGGCGCAGCTCACCATAAAAAAAGGTAAAGCCAGTATTTATCCTATTGCGGGCACCTTCAAAAGATCAGGTAATGATGCGCAGGACAAAGAAATTGCAGAAAAGCTGGAGAACGACCCGAAAGAATCTGCCGAGCATGTGATGTTGGTAGATTTAGCACGGAACGATTTGAGCCGGCACTGCACAGATGTAAAAGTGGAGGCCTTTAAAGAAGTACAATACTACTCGCACCTTATCCACTTGGTTTCAAAAGTGAGCGGACAATTGCAGCCTAAAGTAAACCCCTTTAAAATTGTGGCTGATACCTTCCCGGCCGGTACATTAAGCGGCGCGCCAAAATACCGCGCCATGGAACTGATAGACCAATACGAGAAAACCAAACGCAGTTTTTACAGCGGCGCCATCGGTTTTATGGGTTTTAACGGCGATTTTAACCATGCTATCATGATCCGTTCGTTTTTAAGCAAAAACAATAAACTGCATTACCAGGCCGGCGCGGGCATTGTAGCCGACTCTGACCCAACATCGGAACTTAACGAAGTGAACCATAAAATTGCCGCATTGCGCAACGCCTTAAAAATGGCAGAGGAAATTTAATAGAAGCCGAAAGAATGCAAAAATTGATGAAGGCATCAGACTGTAAAAGTATTTCGGACGTGAGGGAACAGATTGACCTGATAGACCGTGAAGTAGTTCATTTGATTGCCCGCCGTTTTGAGTTTGTAAAGAAAGCTTCTGATTTCAAAAAGAATACAGAAGAAGTGAAAGCCAAAGAGCGATTTAACGCCATGCTTGCTGAAAGAAGACTTTGGGCAACAAACGGAGGACTAAATGCAGATGTTATAGAAAAAATTTTTAAAGACCTAGTGCAGTATTTTATAAAAGAAGAACTAAAAGAGTTTGAGAACAAAGATTCAATACGCGCCAATCTTTAAACCATACGCCTTCAATCTTTAAGTATTACAAAAAATGAAAATATTAGTTATAGACAATTACGATTCGTTCACCTACAACTTAGTGCATTTACTTCATGAGCTTGGTTATGATGCCGAGGTATGGAGGAATGACAAATTTAAGTTGGAAGATGTAGATAAATTTGATAAAATTCTGTTGTCGCCAGGGCCGGGCATCCCATCAGAAGCGGGTTTGCTTTTGGATGTAATCAAAACCTATGCTAAAAGCAAGAGCATTTTAGGTGTGTGTTTAGGACAACAAGCTATAGCAGAGGTTTTTGGCGGCGAGCTATACAATTTGGAAAAACCTGTACACGGCACAGCCACAAAAATTGTGGTGACAGATGTACAAGAACCGATATTTGCTGGTTTAGAAAACGGCTTTAAAATTGGACGTTACCATTCTTGGGCTGTAAAGGCAGAGAATTTACCTGCCGATTTATTGGTAACCGCAACAGATGAAAAAGGCGTTATGATGGCTTTGCGCCACCGCGAGTTAGACGTGCGTGGCGTACAGTTTCATCCCGAATCTGTTTTAACAGAGCACGGAAAAGAGATGATTGCTAACTGGTTGAAGATGGAGGCTTGAGACGGATGGTAAAAAGTTTAAGGTTTAACAACGTAGTGAAACATTTGTTGCATTCGATATCACCTTACACCTTTTGCCTCAAACCCTACACCTTTCGTCCAAACCTTACACCCTAAACCTCACACCTTAGACATGAATATCCTAGATAAAATTGTAGCACGTAAAAAAGAAGAAGTTGCTATCGCGAAAGCAAAAACCTCCCTTAAGGATTTGGAAAATTTACCGGTTTTTAAGCGTGACACCTACAGCTTGCGCAAATTTTTAACTGACCCCGCAAAAACAGGGATTATTGCCGAATTTAAACGTAAATCGCCTTCTAAAGGTGTGATTAACGATAAAGTGAGTGTAGAAGAAGTAACCACAGCTTACGCAAATGCCGGAGCTTCGGCACTTTCCGTATTAACGGACCATGATTTTTTTATGGGGCACGAGGAGGATTTAATAGCCGCGCGCAAAGTAAACCAGATACCGATTTTGCGCAAAGATTTTATGGTTGACGAATACCAGATTATAGAAGCCAAAGCCATAGGTGCTGATATTGTTTTGCTGATTGCCGCTTGTTTAACGCGCCAAGAGGTGAGCAACTTTGCAAAGCTGGCCAAATCTTTAGGTTTAAGCACTTTGTTGGAAGTACACAGCGCCGAAGAACTGGAAGGCAATTTGGATCCGAATATTGATGTGGTGGGCGTAAACAACCGTAACCTTAAAGATTTTTCGGTAAGTATTGATACATCTTTGCAGCTTGCGGAAATTATCCCGTCGGATTTTTTGAAAATTTCTGAAAGTGCAATTAGCAATCCGGAAACCATTAAATTGCTAAAAAAAGCAGGCTTTAACGGCTTTTTAATTGGCGAAAACTTTATGCGCACGGCAAACCCCGGTTTGGCCATGGCCGATTTTGTGAAGGAAATTTAGAAGCCATAAGCCGAACTTTTGAAAAGAAACTGGAGCTTACAGATAAAAATGGCCGGTAAAATCCGGCCATTTATATACTAGCTTTTCCTGTGCAATTATTCTGTTTTGTAGACAAAGTCTGCTTTAAGCCCGCCAATTTTTACTTCAAAATCGCCCGGTTCTGTAACGCGCTCTAAGGCGCTGTTTATAAACGAAAGATCTTTCGCTTGTAGTGTAAAACTTGCTGTTTTGGTTTCACCTACTTTTAATGCGATTTTTTCAAATCCGCGTAAGCGTTTTACTTCTGGCGTTACAGATGCAATTAAATCACTTACGTATAATAAAACTGCCTCTTTGCCTTCGCGTGCGCCGGTGTTGCTCACATCAACGCTAATCGTCAGCGTTTCATTTGGCTTTAAGATGTTGCTGCTCAGCTTTAAGTTTTTGTACTCGAAACTGGTATAACTTAAGCCAAAACCAAATTCCCACTGCGGATCGTAACCGGCAGCTTCGTCATAAGCCTTGGTTTCGGTGTATTTGTGGTAATAATTAATTAAACTATTGGCGGCGCGCGGATAGGTGTAAGGAAGCTTTCCGCTTGGATTTATTTTGCCACTTAAGGTGTGCGCTACTACGTTTCCGCCCTCGTTACCCAATAAATAGCTTTGCAAAACGGCGCTTGCCAAAGGTTCTATAGCAGAAATAATACGCGGGCGACCTTCGGCCAAAACCAAAACAATAGGTTTGCCGGTTTTAGCCATGGCTTCTGCAAATTCAATTTGTGCTTTATCCAGGTTTAAATCTCCAATATTGCCCGGATTTTCGGTATAGCTGTTTTCGCCTAGGCACAATACAATAACGTCACTGTTTTTTGCAGAAGCAATTGCTTTATCTACATCCAATAATTTGCTGAAGTCTGCACCCGCCTCATAAGCCACGTTCTGCGTGCCAAAAGTTTGTTGTATGGCTTCTAAAATGGTGTTGTGGTTCTTTTCGGTTTCATCACTGTTGGTGCCTTGCCAGTTGCGCGCCCAACCGCCGTTTAAGCTACGCATGGTGTTAGCTGTAGGCCCGGTCACCAAAATTTTGCTTCCCTGCTTTAGGGGTAAAATGTTGTTTTGGTTTTTTAAAAGTGTGATACATTCCGTCGCAAAATCATAGTTGGCCTGATGGTGTGCTTTGCCGTTAAACAAAGGATAATCCTTAGGGTTGTTTAAGGGTTCGTCAAACAGATTTACTTCGTATTTTACCCTCAAAATTCGACGTACGGCATCGTCAATTCTTGCCTCAGAAACTTTGCCTTCTTTTACCAACGCTATCAAATCATCGCAAAAAGTAAAATCAAAAGGCACCATGCTCATATCAATTCCGGCGTTTACCGCCACCATGGTCGATTCTTTGTTGTCTCTAGTAATCCGATGTCTGAGATGCAGATATTGGATATCTTGCCAATCACTTACGGCAAAACCTTGGAAATGGAGCTCGTCTTTTAAAATATCCGTTAAAATATGTTTACTTGCGTGTACCGGCACACCGTTTATTTCGGCACTGTTTACCATCACGGTTTTTGCACCGTTTTCAATGGCGTGCGCAAACTGAGGTAAAAAATATTCGCGTAACTCCCGCTCAGGTATCCAAGCAGGGGTACGGTCATGGCCGCTTAAGGGCATGCTATAACCCATGTAATGTTTTAGGCATGCGGCCACGTGGAATTTATCGGTTACTAAATTAGAGCCTTGGAAACCTTTTACGGTAGCTGTGCCCAGCTCGGCTACCAAATAAGGATCTTCACCGTAGGTTTCCCAGATGCGTGGCCAGGCGGCTTGGCGACCTAAATCTAAAACCGGACTAAAAACCCAAGGCACAGAGGTGGCGCGTGTTTCGTAAGCGGCAATTTCGCCTACACGGAAAGCGTGTTCGCGGTTAAAAGAAGCTGCCTGTGCAATTTGTTGCGGAAACATCACTGCATCTAAAGTATAATTGTTGCCTCTTATGGCATCTACACCATACATCATCGGTATTTTTAGGCGTTGCGCCAAAGCCGCTTTCTGCAAAATTTCTATCCTTTTTTGCCAAGCGTCGCGCGTTATGGCATCTCCGCCAATGTTTAAAACAGAACCGATTTTATATTTCGAAAATGCCACGTCAACCTTTTCCGGATCCAAAGTCATCGGTAAAATAACTTTGCCGTCTTGGGTTTTAAGTAAAGATTCGATGGTGATCTGCGTCATTTGCCCTACTTTTTCTTCCAAAGTCATTTTGGATAAAAGCGCATCAATCTTTTTCTCTATTGCCGCGTTGGGCAAAACCTGCGCTTGTAAGCTGGTGGCGCCTAAAATTAAAGCCGTCATTAATGTTTTCATTTATGTATTGTTTAAATCTGATGAAGTTTTAGTCCGACCGTTCTCCATCAATTTTTAAGTTTTAGCATTTTTTATTGATGTTAAAGCCTAATCAAGTGCCTTTTTTATTGCTTTGGCGTATTTCCTTATCAGTTTCCAAGTGCTTTTATCATTATCGTAAACGGTGTTTAAACCTTGCTCTTCTTGTGGCGGATCGCCAGAGAAATCGTCACCGTCTTTCCAAAAAACTTGCCCTTCAATTGGCCTGGACGTACCGCCGAAGCCCCAAAAATTTAACCCACCTACCACACCCCGGTTTTTTGCACCTGCCAATAGCTCATCTAAAACTACTTGATATAGCTGATCGCGATATTGGGTTGCCGTGCCAGCTTTAAAATCGTGCGCGTCGCGCGGTAAACCAAATTCTTCTACTACTAAAGGTTTGTTGATAGCTTCTGCTGCGGTTGCGTGCAAGCGGATGTAGTTTTTTGTGTTACTTAAAATAAGCGGTAAAGCCTCTTTAATGCTATCGGCCTTGAACCAGCCCCAGTTTTTTGCCCAGATGTGGATGGTACTGTAATCAATTTCTGGGTAGCTGTGAATTTCTTTCCAAAGCGCCAAGCTGTCTTCAGTCCCTTGGGTTCCTTCGGACCCGATGGTTACTAAATGATGAGGGTCTTTGCTTTTGATGTACTGCGCTACCTCTTTTATCCAGGTTTTAAACGCTGGGATGGCGGTTGCGCGCATTGGCCGAGGTTCGTTGGCCAACTCCCAAGCCATGATGGTAGCATCGTCTACATACTTTTTGCCCGTATAAATGCTGGTGTGCGCAAAAATATAATCCAGCTGTTTTAGGTAGTCGTTTTTGCAAGGTTCGCAGGTGTAAAATTTAGAGGTTTCATCGCGCAACTCATCCCAACTCATTTTCTTTTGCATGGTTTCTAAATCCGTTCGGCCGTTCCAGTTAAGATACTGCAAAAAACCTCCGCTCCATTCCCAGTTGTTGCTTAAAAATAAAACCGCGTACATTTTACGTTTGGCCATCTCTGTCAACAAAAAATCCAGACCTTCTAATATTTCTTTGCTATAAACCCCTTGGCTTTTTTGTAGCACAGGCTTTACGCGGTCCACACCGTTGATTTTACCTTCCCCTTCGGACCCCACCAGCACACGCAGGTTATCTACACCCTTGCTTTTTAAAAAATCAAGCTCTTCAATTAAACGTTGTTTGCCGTGTTTTGGGTCTTTTTGTAAAGCCAACAGGCCACCGTACCAGTAGTTGGTGCCAATAAAATAATAAGGCTTGCCATTAACGGTAAAATGCTGGTTTTGCACTTTCACAAAATCGTTTTGTGCGTATCCGCCGAAAGCGAAAGAAAGCAAAAACATAAAAAGGCCGAAGCCCCGGATGGTTTTCATTTATAGGTTATGTAAAGTTTAAAAAGCCCGGCGAGGAGCTGTAAAACAGCGCCCGCCAGGCTATTAAAATTAAATGAATTACTTAATAAAAATTACATCGTCAAAATAGATAACGGCATCCGCATCATCCGGACCTGGAATCCACCAGCCCATGCGCTGCATACTGTTGCCATTAGCCCAAAAGCCAACGTCGGAGATTTTAAGCTTAAAGTAGGTCCATACATTTGCCGGAACGGTAATTGGCGTTGTACGGTCGCTATTTCCATAATCGCCGCCTGCTTTTTTATCTCCAGTAATGTAAAAAGTCAAATCCCTGTCGGCACCTTTAACCCAGAACGAGAAATATTTAAAATCTGCAGATTTTTCTATTCCGGTGCCCCAGTTTGCAAAGCCATCTGCGGACCAGTTGCCTTTATTGTATCCGGCTTTGAAAGAGCTTGTTCCGGTTTTCGCTACTGTTGTTGTAATTTCTGCTGGTCCCCAGGAACCGTTATCTATACCTGCGCCATAAGCATCTGTAAATATGTGAAATGCATTATCCAAATTTACAAACTCTTGCGTGGTGGTAATTTTACCCGCTTCGTTAGTAATTTCTAACTTGGCTTGCGCAAAAGTGGTTTCAGGCATTTTTAGGGTTAAGGTGGTAGCCGTTTTAGAAACTACGGTTAATGGTGTGGTGGTGCCTTGGAAAACCACGCTGCTTACGTCGCCTAAATTTTTACCGGTTAGCACAATCTCGCCATCTTTAACAAAGTTGTAGTTAGATACCGATAAAACGGCAGGCAAACCCAGCACTTTAAACGGCACTTTAAACTCGACACCTTTACTGTTTTTAAAGATGATGCTCTGTTGGCCCGGAATTGCATCCGAAGGTACACGGAAAATAATTGCGCTTTCTGTATTAAAATTAGGATTGAAGGTTGCTTCTACGCTGTCTTTTTCAAAAATTACGCTGGTTACGCCTCCAATGCCGCTACCGGTTAGGGTTAACACTTCATTGCCGGCGGCTTGTCCCGGATCTATTGTTCCGGGGCTGGGGCTGCCCGAAGCCTCGCTATACCCGTTTTCGTCCTTCTCGCAACTGGAGAACAAGGTAATGCCCGCCACAAAGGCAAACATTAGGGCAAAAAGTTGAATCTTAGTTTTCATATCTCTAAAATTTTATTTGTAATAAGGAACTGCCGGTTGCAACAATTGCGGATCCGACACGGTTTCTGACTGCGGAATGGGTAAAAACAGCTGGCTTTCTGATGTGATAGATGTTTTAAAGCTATTAATTCCGTTTCCGGTATATGACCCTCTCTCTTGGCCTGCAATGTAGGTTTTAGCCCAAGCAAAGCCCCTCCGTTGGACATCAAACCACGAGTCGCCTTCAAAAGCAAACTCTGCGCGCCGTTCTTTAAAAATTAAATCGGGCGTAATTTCCGTTACCGGGATGTTGTTAAAATTGCCTCCGCGGTTGTGTACCTTATTAAAAGCATCCAAAGCGCTGGCATCAGTGGTTGATGGTGCTGTGCCCAAAGTGGCTTCGGCATAAATCAACAGCACATCCGCGTAGCGCAAAATGTAGGTGCACATGTCTGATGAGCCGTTAGGGCTTAAATCTTCACCGTTTGAGCCTGGACCAACCACATATTTCAAACTATTTGCACGGCTACCGTTGCGGAAAGTGGTTGCGGTTTCGTACTCTGTTCCGGTGGTGTCGTATTTAAAACCTCCCGGGAAATTGTCGTTTTTCCAATCGGCGCGGAAAAAACCATGCTCCATGTTAGACCATTGGCGACGTTTATCTGCCGGATCATAAGAGTTTAACAAATCAATAGTTGGGTAAACCGAAGAATAACCGGTGTTAAAATTAGGTTTCATTAAAGGACCTGGCGTAGCGTAGCAGTTTACTGCATTTGCAAAACCATAACCGCCAGATGCAATCCACTGTAAGGCAAACATAGACTCTTGGTTATTGTTGGCTTTAGAGCTGGTAAACATCTCTTCGTAATCAGGGTACAAATCAAACTTTTTACTGCTAATTACTTCGCCTGCTTTTTTCTTGGCGTTGGCGTAATCTTTCATGTAAAGATACACCTTGGCCATCATGCCGGTAGCAGAATAAGCCGAAACACGTCCCTTCTCCACCGGGGTTTGTGGTAGGTTTTTCTCGGCATAATCTAAATCCTCCAAAATAAATTTCAAAACATCGCTTTGGATGTAGCGGGGCACATTATAATCGCCAGAACCTGCCAATGCCACCGGATCTATCACAATAGGAATATCTTTATACATCCTTGTTAAGTAGAAATAGGCTACCGCCCGAATAAAACGGCACTCGGCAACGGCGTTCTGCAAATAATCTGTACTGCCAGAAGTTGCTATCTTTTGCTCAAAGGTAGATTGTAGTACCGTTGCTGTACCGGCTACTTTATAAAGCGAACGCCAAGCGCTGGCCACTAAAGCGTCTGTACTTAAAACGGTGAAGTTGTTAAAGCTACCGCCGTCATAATTGGGGCCGGTTTCGGTGAGCATATTGCCTGCCAAGGTTTCGCCAATGGCGTGGAAGGCCTTGTCGGTATAATCATACCAAACAGAGTTATATAGATAGCCTGTTGCCGCATAAACCTCTTGCGGTGTATTGTAGTAGGTATCTAAGGTTGGGTTGTTCTTGGATGGGATATTGATGAAATCCTTTTTACAAGCAACCAGGGAGCAAATCCCGATTAGAAATATTAAACTATATTTTTTCATCCCTTTATGTTTTAGTTGTGATGAAGCACTGTTGGTTTTGTGCGCTGTTCCCAAAAACTGATGCTGTTTCATCTGTTGCTTAAATTAAAACTGAATGTTTGCGCCAATGGTAAACGTTCTTGGCGTAGGGTAATGCCCATTATCCACGTTTTGGGTTAACACACTTTTGTTAAACGAGCCAATCTCGGGGTCGTAACCAGAGTATTTTGTAAACGTATGCAGGTTTTGGCCCGATACATAAATTCTGGCACTGGTAGCCTTGAAAGCGTTAGCCCATTTCTGCGGCAAATTGTAGCCGATAGACACGTTCTGTATCCGTAAATAAGAACCATCTTCGATATACCTGTCAGAGTTTCTGGTATTGTTAGAGTGCCAGTTGTTTACAAAACGAGGCATGTCTGATGTGGTGTTGTTTGACGTGTACCTGTTTAAAACCGTAGTTGATTGGTTTAAATAGGCATTTGATAATGATTCGGTGTATTTACGTGTCCAGTTAAAAATTTGGCTTCCTTGCACCCCTTGCAAAAACAACGAAAAGTCGAAATTTTTGTATTGCAAGGTGTTGGTGATGCCGTAAGTAAAATCAGGGTTAGGATCGCCAATGATGGTTACATCTTCGCTGCCAATTTTACCGTCCGGAGTTCCGTTTGGCCCGCTGATGTCTTTGTAGCGCACATCACCAAGGTACAAACCGGTTGGACCAACGGCTATGCCCCAGTTGGTGCCGTTGTTCAGCTCGCTTAAATCTCTAAACAAACCATCTGTTACGTATCCGTAAAAAGTACCTACCGGATGGCCCGCTTTTGTAATATTTACCACAGATGTTGAACCGGTAAAATCTTGCTCGGCACCTCTTAAAATTGCATTTGGCGAGTTTAAGCGCACCAGCTCATTACGGTATGCGCTAAGTACAACATTGGTTTTCCAGCTAAAATCTTTACGTTGGATGTTGTACGAGGTTAAACCGATATCGATTCCTTTGTTGTTCATCTCTCCGGCATTGGTTACCGGTGGCTCAATTTCTTTATAGGCATTAGCCGGCGGGTTTGGATCTAAACCTGCAAACACCGGAAGCGTGGTGGCTAAAATCATATCTGTAGTGGTTTTGTTGTAAACATCCACAGAAAGCTCTAGCCTTTTATTTAGCACCGTTAAATCAACACCGGCATTTTGTGTTACTACAGATTCCCAGCTTAAGAAAGGGTTACCCACGTTTGCTGGCACACCGCCTTTACCAAACGGTGCGATAGAGAACAACCGGATATTGGTAGAGTAAGCGTTTTGAACGGGCGAGTTTTGGTTACCCACAGAGCCATATCCCAAACGGATTTTTAGATAATCAATCCCTTTCCAGTTTTTAGCAAACTCTTCGTTAGTTACTGTCCAGGCAGCAGAAACCCCAGCAAAAGAGCCCCATTTTTTCTCGGGTCCAAAGCTTGATGAACCATCCCGGCGGTAAGAAGCAGAGATAGAATATCTATCATTATAGGTATAACCGCCACGGGCAAAATACGATTCCATTGCCCACTCGTAAACGTTAGAATTGGTAGCCGCAGGGTCAACTATACCTGCATTGATAGAAGGCATGTTTTGGTTTAAATCTGTTGCAGAAACCCAAGTTCCACTATAGTAAGACGCTTGTGCCTCGTGGCCTAGCGTAAAGTTTATCCAATGTTTGTTGGCAAAACCTTTATTAATGTTCACATAATTTCTTAGCGCCCAATAATGGCTGTTGTTTCTGTCTTCGCGTAGCCTGCTTGGTGCTAAAATAGTTTGTTTGGTGTTTTGGTTAACCACATTGGGCTGAAAAGCCGAGTTTTGGCCCAACTGGAAATCGTAGTTTGCCTCGTTACGTAAGTTTAACCAATCTGTAAACTTAATTTCGGCATATATATTTCCGAAGGCTTTGTTTTGGATAGCCCTTACGTCGCGCAAAGTTGCGGTTGCGATAGGGTTAGAGTTTGCTTGTCCAAAGGTATTGGCACCTAAAGAGCTGGTGGTAATAAAATTGCCGTTAGCATCTTTAATTGGTGTTGCCGGACTGTTGTACAGTACAATGGTAGTTGGTGTTTCGGTCCCGTCTGTCAAAGCAATTTTTTGGTTGCTTCTGGATAAGTTTCCTGTAATACCTGCTTTCAGCCACGGGCGTACTTGATGATCTAAAGCAAAACGGGAAGCTAGGCGGTCGAAACCAGAGCCTATAATGGTACCTTCTTGGTCAAAATAATTCACAGAAAAAAAGTAATTTGTTTTTTCGGCCCCGCCAGAAAAAGAAAGCTGATGGTTTTGGGTATAGCCGTTTTTAAATAAAGCGCTTTGCCAATCTGTACCTTCGCCCAAAACGTCAGGGTTTTGCAACTCACCAATTACCGGCAGCTGCGAACCCGGAGAGGCTGCGGCTACTTCAGGAATCAAAGAATTATAATATTGTGCATACTGGCGCAGGTTCATAATATCCAGCTTGTTAGGCACATCGGCCGCGCCAAAATAAACGTCGTAATTTATTTTTCCTTCGTTAGCACGGCCTTTTTTTGTGGTGATTAATACCACGCCATTACCGCCCAAAGAGCCGTAAATAGCTTGCGCCGATGCGTCTTTTAAAACGTCAACGCTCAAAATGTCGTTAGGGTTTAGGGTGGATAGTACGCTTTGTTCTGATTGGCCTGCTTTACCGCCCAATTGATCTTGCGCAATGCTGTTTGTGCTGGTCATGATGGGTACACCATCCACCACGTATAAAGGTTGCGTGCCATTTACAGAGGTAATACCGCGTACTTTAACAGAAACGCCTCCCCCGGGCTGGCCTCCGTTATTGCTTACTGTAATACCGGCAATTTTTCCTTGCAAGGCTTGGTCAACACCAGAAACCGGTAAGTTTTTAATGTCTTTTTCATTGATGGATGAGATAGAAGTGGTTACATCTGCACGCCTGATGGCGCCGTAACCGATAACCACCACATCGTCCAGGGTTTTGTTGGCCGATGTTAAAGTAACATTTATAACTGTGTTTGTCCCGATAGCTACCTCTTTCGGGTTGGTGCCTAAGAAGGTAAACACCAATACTTTTGCTGTTGCCGGCACCTTTAATGCATACTTTCCGTTTGCATCGGTTTGGGTGCCTAAACTTGTTCCTTTTACTTGTACAGAGGCTCCTGGCAGACTTAGCCCTTCAGTATCGCGCACCGTTCCGGTAATGGTTTTATCCGGATTTTGTGCAAACGACTGAACATACAAAGTGAGTAGTCCTGCTAGCAGCAGGAACTGTCGTAGAGTTTTTCGCATGTCGTTTAATTAATGGTTTTTAGCTATACCAAATTTGATTAATAACTAGGCAGAATCATAATATTATTTTTACAATTAATGATAAATATCTGACTTATCTGCTTTTGTACGGCTACATTATATGCGTATATCGCTATCAGATAGGCATTAATACTAAACTGGCTTTTAATACTATTTTATCTTTAGCCGTATACTTTTATTGAATTCTATAAAGCGGTTGTTAGAAATTATTGCCTCAAAAAAGGATGTGTGCGCACACCAACTCAATTCCATCCCTTAATTTTTTTGATAAAGGCACTTAGCTGCGCGGCAATTTCATAATGTTCTTTAACGCTGGGGTGGTAGCTACAGCCCGCCTGATATTGTTTTTCAAATACATGATAGTAAATGTTTTTATCGCCGTTTTGGCACTGATGCTTAACAATAGCACTTAGTTGCGCCTGCATAAAAGTGGCCAGCTTAGCATCTGCCATGGGGCTGCTTAAACATACAATAGTGGTGTTTGGGTAAACTTTTCTGATGTTAGCAATAAAGCTGAGGTAATTTTTGGCAAAAGTTGCCGAATCCTGAACGCCGTCATTTTGGCCTAGGCAAATACTTAAAACATCGGGTTGGTAGCGCGAAAAATCCCATACAAGTTCATTGTCGCGGAAGTTTATTTTATCAAATAGCTGTGGCATCACAAACTTATGATCGCAACAGCTGTGCATTAAGCCTATACCCGATACCGAGCTAAGATGATACCCGCTGTTGAGCGTCCGGGCGGTAATTGCACCGTAGCTTTGGTAGGCGTCGCTTTGGTCGTACCAATCGCCCTCGCCACAAGGCAAAGCGGTGCTGTTACTGCCCATGCCACAGGTAATAGAGTTGCCCATAAACTCTATTTTGCGCACCGGTGCCGGTTTAGCGGGCAACAGCTTTTCGCATCTAATGCCCACAAAATCTATGTAGCCTATACCGGCTTCGGTGCCTTTGCAAATTAGTAGTTGGTGCTTGCCTTCAGAAAGCTTATCGCCTACAATTATCCTGTTTTCTTTTTGTTTGAGCTTTATTCGTTGTGGCGTGCCTCCGTCTATCACTACTGTTATATAATTGTGGTATTTACCGTAAAGCTCTTCATCATTTAGCCATAACTCGCAATAACTGCCCTCAAAACCTACCTCCACATAAACACCGGGCGCATAAAAACGAGGTATTTCTGGCTTGGTAAAATCAACCCTTCCGGTATATCTGAAAAGCGGATTGTTAGCACTGTAAAATTTAGTTTTTGCAAGTACCGGAAAACCGGCTAGCATGAAACACAAAACATAAAATAGCTTTCTCATTAAGTTTTTGTTTGGTGGTATCTTTAAAAATTAGCTGCTTATGTAAACGTGGTAAAAGGTTTATTTCGCCGACAAACGGAACATCAGCACGTCATGTGCTGGAATGTTTGCCCTTAGCGGCTTTGCTGTACTGCCGCTTTTTTTGCCGGTCCATAAATTCTTAAGCTGATAAGTATGGTCTTTGGCGTTAAGTTCGCGCTGGCTCAGCTCATCAAAAATTGTTTTCTCTTGCCAATCAAACTGAATGCTTGCGGGTGTTTTAGCCCTATTTAAAAAGCACACTGCCCAATCGCCACCGGCTAAAGGCTTTAGCCAAGTTTCCACGCTATCTTTTGTTGCGTATTTGAATCCTTGGATGCCTAAGGTGTCTTGGTTTACAGCTATTACCTCTTTATTGGTTAAAATTTGCAGGGTTTCTTTGCTCATTTGCCTAGGATCGTTGCCGGCAATTAAGGGCGCAGCCAACATGCACCACATGGCAAAATGTGCGCGGTCTTCATTCTGCGGCATTCCGTTTCCAACTTCCAGCATGTCTGGATCGTTCCAATGCCCTTTACCGGCGTATTTGCGCAAGCCATCTTGCATATCTAAAATTGCCAGCACCCCAAAAGCCTTCCAGGTGCCGTGGTCTTTTATGCAGTCAAAACAATTATAAATGTCGCCGGTGGTACGCCATAAATGCCCGATAGGCTCGGCCCACTCCCAGGGTTTATTATCGCCCCACTCGCAAATGCTCAAAACAATAGGGCGCCCGGCTTTACGTAAGGCCGCGGTGATGGTTTTATAAGCGCCTTCCGCATTTAAACTTTCGGTGTTGCACCAATCGTATTTTAAATAATCAATTCCCCAATTGGCATAAGTTAAAGCATCCTGAAATTCGTAGCCTCTGCTTCCTGGCCTACCGCCGCAGGTTTGAGAGCCCGCATCCGAGTAAATACCTATTTTTAAGCCTTTGCTGTGGATATAATCGGCCAGGGCTTTAATACCCGAGGGGAATTTTACCGGATCGGCGTGGATAAAGCCCAAACTATCGCGTTGGCCGTGCCAGCAATCATCAATATTAATATAGGTATAACCCGCGTCGCGCATCCCCGATGATACAATAGCGTCTGCCACTTCACGGATAATTTTCTCGTCAATATCGCAGGCAAATTTGTTCCAGCTGTTCCAACCCATAGGCGGGGTTAAGGCCAGGCCATCAAACTTATGGTAGTTTTGGGCATAGTTGTTCCCTTGTGCAAAAGCCGAACTTACTAAGCTCAGCATCAGTAAAAAGATAAACGGTTTTTTCATATTGATAAGATTAAAATTTATACAAGTTGGGTGTTTCGCTGCCAAACATTACATAGGGGCTGTCTTTAAATTTTATAAAATCGGCTTCTGCCGGATGTCCTTTGTAAGGCGTCCAATAAGCGCCCGCTGTATTTGCCCAAATTAAAACATAGCTTAGCTGCAGTGGATTGCTTTGCAGTGCTTTAAGTAAATTTTGGGTGTACCAATCGGCTTTGCTAAGGTTTTGCAAGCCGGTTTCTGTTAAAGCGGCAAGTTTGTTTTTGCTGATGGCGTAGTCCGCAACTATTTTTAGCTTATTGGCGGCAACCGTAGGCGACACGTTCGCTTTAAGGTCTTCGTAATTATCGCTGCCCACCAAATCAACATATTCATCTCCAGGATAAAAAGCAAGGTAGCTAGCCAAACTGTTAAAATTTCTGTCCGGCGACCATCCGTAAAGGAAATTATGGACCTTCAGCTCGTCGCGCAGATAGTTTACGGTGAAACGATAAAGGTTTTTATAATCTTCGGCAGTACTGTGGCCGGCGCCCCACCAAAACCAAGAACCGTCCATCTCATGGTAAGGCCTAAAAATGATGGGCACTAACTTACCATCGGCACCTATTAGGCTCTTGGCATATTCGGCAATAATCTTTAAAGAGTTTTTGTAAGTTTCGTGGGCTGTGCCACCGGGGAGGATTTCTTTTACTGCTTCCTGCGGCGAATCTGCCCAGTAAAAGCTGCCTTTAGATACGGGGTTGGCATAATGCCAGCTGTAAGTATTTACACCTCCGCGGTTATAGGCCTCAATGGTTAATTTTTTGGCAATCGCTTTCTCATAGTCAAACCAAACACCGGTTTCGAAGTTAGCGATGTGCAAAAAATCATGCCCGTACACGGCGGGGTATTGTCCAGTAACTTCTTTAACATCAGATTTTTCGGTGCTAACGCTTGGCCTATGCTGTTCATTTGCCCATTCGGAACCGTCTGCGTTTAAGCCGCGTTTAGTGGCATCTTGATGGCCAAAGAGGATGTTGTTTTTGGCTAATTGCTTTAAGTTGTAAAACAAAGCAGCGGTTTCGTCTGTCGCGTTTTTATCTGCCAGCCAGGTTTTTACCGTAGCCAAATCTGGTTTGTTGCTGCCTGCTTTTGGAGGCGTAGGCGAATCCTTTTTACAGGCAAAAAAACTGAATGCAAAAAAGCAGGCAATTATCGTTTTTGGCCAAAGGTTAATTCTGTTATACATCCGCAAAAAATGTTGGTTAAAGACGTGTTTAAGTTAGCTGGGCTTATAAAACAATCGGTTAAACCAAAGCTATTAAAGCTTTTTTTGGGGTGTTAATACTTTTATAGCCGTTTTTTAGCAAAACGGACTAGGCCTTAATCCAATTTTTGAGCTATTATAACTAGCGCTTTTAGGTGTTTGCGGTGTTTGCGGAAAGCTTTTTTTAAGGCAATTACCCTTTTGCGGATTTGCTGATTGCAGATGATGCGGAAAAATATCTTAATAAGGTTAAGAAGCCCTTCATCTGCTAACAGCCTTTTCGGCTCTAACAGCAACATTTCACTGGTTTGTAGCGCAACAATTTTGAAACCCTCTTGTTGCAAAAGTTGCTGCCATTCTGTAATTCCGAGAGGGCGCGCATTTACATGCGATACCTGCGCAAGCTCTTTGTTTAAGGCCGCAAGGGCTTTATCACTTAAATTTTGTTTTTCGATGGCTAACTCGTGGATGGCATACAAGCCTCCAGTTTGCAAAATACGTTTGGCTTCGGCAATAATCTCCAGCTTTTTATGGTCGGCGTACATGGTAAGCATGGCTTCGCCATAAACTTTGCTGGCGTAATTGCTGGGCAAAACAGGCTTTGCCACATCTGTTAATAAAAAACTAACCTGCGGACTGTTAAATTTTTGGCGTAGGTTTTTAATGTTGCGGGCATCTTTATCTAAACCTATGTATTGCTTTGGATGTTTTTGTAAGGTATATGTGGCGGTTAAGCCAATGCCGGGTGCAAATTCAATTACGGTATCTGCCTCGCTAATATCTAAAAGGCGCAACATCTGGAGGCTTAACTTTTTGCCTCCAGGGCGCAACACTTTTTTGCCGATACGGCTCAGCAAATCGTAACTTTCGGCTTTTTCGATGCTTTTTTGCGCCACCTTTAAGCTTGGTTGGCTACATCTTTTACACGGTTTACGCGGTCGCCTTTGGCTAAAGTTAACCTCACAATACTCTGTTGTAAAGCTTTTAAATCATGCGGTACGTTGGCATCCAAAGTTACCACGTCTCCTTTTTTAAGGTTTAAGCTTTCGCCTTGCACGCCAAACTCAATAGCGCCGTCAAAAACTTCAACCACAATCGGGAAAGGTGTTTTATGCTCTTTCATCACTTGGTTTTCTAAAAAAGCAATGCGGATTTCTTTGGTAAAATCACTTTCGAACAAAACGCTGATTGCCGGTTTGGCGTCGTTAAAATTTAAATCGCTTAATAAAGATGCTTGTTTCATTTGTAAATTATTTTTGAGCTGGCTTAGCGCGCCTAAGCTTTTAGCGTGCAAAACCATGGATAAAACTATTCAAAACTAAAAGCTTAAGAGGCAATATAGATGACCAGCGTCACTTTTAGCCAACGTTGTTTGCAAGTTACCGGTTTTTGACTTTGTGCTGATTTATACAAAAGCACTGAAACCGGTTATTGCCCGGCCTACAATTAACGAGTTGATTTCTTTGGTGCCTTCGTAAGAGTAAATGGCTTCGGCATCTGCCACAAAGCGTGCAACGTCATAATCTAACAAAATGCCATTGCCGCCCATCACCTCCCTGGCCCGGCTTACCACGTCTCTGGTACGCATGGTACAAAACACTTTTGCTAATGATGCGTGCTCGTCTGTAAGCTTGCCTTCATCTTGCAGTTTCGAGAGCTGAAAAACCAAAGTTTGCATTGCCGTTACGTTGGACAGCATTTCTACCAGATGGTTCTGTATCAGCTGGAAAGAGGCAATAGGCTTCCCAAACTGCACCCGCTCCCGTGTGTACTTCAAGGCACTTTCGTAAGCGCCACGGGCGCAGCCT
This sequence comes from Pelobium manganitolerans, assembly GCF_003609575.1. Lineage (GTDB taxonomy): Bacteria > Bacteroidota > Bacteroidia > Sphingobacteriales > Sphingobacteriaceae > Pseudopedobacter > Pseudopedobacter manganitolerans. The sequence goes on from NZ_MBTA01000001.1 coordinate 230,234, forward strand.
ACGGCCATCCAAGCTACGCCGGCGCGGGTCATTTGCAGTACCTTAGCGGTATCTTTAAACGAGTTGCAGTTTTGCAACCGGTTGGCTTCAGAAACTTCACAGTCTTTTAAAGTGATGATGGCGTTTTGTACGATTCTTAGCGCCATTTTATCTTCAATCTTTTTGGCCGAGAAGCCTAAGTTCTGTTTCTCTACAATAAAGCCTTTCACTTGATTGTCATCTACATCGCGCGCCCAAATAATATTTACATCGGCAAAAGTGGCATTGCCAATCCATTTCTTTTGACCGTTTAAAATCCAGGTATCGCCATGGCGTTTTGCGGTGGTGGTTAGGCCGCCTGCTGCTGCCGAGCCCACCTCTGGCTCGGTTAAACCGAAAGAACCAATAAGTTTCATCTGTTGCATTGGGGGCAGCCATTTCTGTTTTTGCTCTTCGGATCCGCAGATGTAGATAGAGCCCATTGCCAGACCACTTTGTACGCCAAAAAATGTAGCTATCGATGCGTCAATGCGGCCCATCTCTGTGGCAATAATTCCTTCCATCAAAAAAGAACGGTTTGCACAGCCATAACCTTCAAAGGTTAAACCGCAGATGTTTAGCTCGGCCATTTTGGGGATAAGCTCAAAAGGGAATTCTGCGCGGTTCCAGTATCGGTTTACAATGGGTTTTACTTCGGTTTCCATAAACTGCCGAACCTTTAATTGCAAAGCGCGGTCTTCTGCTGATAAGGAACCTGAAAGCTCATAAAAATCGCCGTTAATAGGAGGCAGCTCTTTTTTACCACCGGTTCCTCCGCTCATCATTTTCATCAAACCCTGTAGCTGGCGTTCGTCTAAACGGCTAAACTGATCCATCACTTTAGGCAGATCTACTTTTTTCGAGAGCGCCTCAAGCTGGTTAAAATCTACATTTTTTAAAAGCTGATAAATGTTTTTTGCTTTGTCAAATAATCCTGCCATAGCCTAGGTTTATAGTACAATTTAGTCAATTTTCCTTTGCAAACACACTGCCACTTATACCCGGTCCTTATTTTTTTAATAAAGCATCGCCCTCAAAGGCAATCCCTAGCCATCCGTGCTTCATAAACTGACGGATGTTTTGGTGATCCTGAGCGTCAGGATGTTCTAAAACGGCTTGATAATGCTCTGCAAACAGCTTTAACGTATCTTGTTCCGCAAGCTTGTTCAGTTTAGCAAATGAAAAAACTTTTGCGCTGCCTTGGTTTTGGTCTGCTTGATTATAGGCATCACCGTTTTTAAATGCAGTTGGCTGGTGTAGATATTCTTTATCAATCAAAGCTAAAACATCAGCAAATACTTTTTTACCGGCCTCTATATCGGCAATTAATGAAGAAATTTTTGTGTCCATAGCGCTAATTAAGACTTAAATCGGCTAAAAGCCAAAAGAAGTTGACAAGAGGCGGCTATGAGTTAAACAAGTTTACGATTAAAGAGATTATAGGTTTGGCTTTTGTGCGATTTTTGGAATGTGCATGAAAGGTATAAGTTGGCCGTTAAGCGTCAAAGGAAAGAATTGAAATGCGCGGCATCTAGCTTTAGCTCTTTACTAAAAACATTGGCTTGCAACGTGTTGCGGTTCATTTGCACCTCTGCCTCTACATTAAACACGCTGTAAATATGCTCGGCATTTAGCACCTCCAGAGGAGCACCATCTTTCCATTTCTGGCCGTTTTTGAGCATCAAAATCCTATCGGCATACAAAGCCGCCAAATTAATCTCGTGCAAAATTACCACCAGCATAAAGCCTTTTTTGCACAAAGCTTTTGCAATGGCTAAGGTTTGTTGCTGATATTGGATGTCCATACTTGCTACAGGTTCGTCCATCAATATCAGTGCGCCGGACTGGTCCCAAATCTGCGCAAGCACCCTCGCAAATTGTACGCGTTGTTGCTCGCCACCAGATAAAGTTAAAAACGAACGCCCAGCCAGGTGCAATACTCCGCAAATTTTCATGGTTTCGGCAATTACCCGTCTGTCTTGCTCGGTAGGGCGATTTTTAAAATGCGGATACCGGCCCATCATCACAATCTCCTGGCAGTGGAAATCCATGTTAACGGTATTGTGTTGATTTAATACTGCCCGCTTTAAAGCCAATTCTTTCGGCGAATAGTCTTTCAATTTTTTGCCATACAGGCTGATGTGGCCTTCAGTAGGTTTGCGTTCGGCGCTCAACATGCGCAACAGGGTAGATTTACCCGCTCCATTAGCGCCAATGATGGCCAAAAGCTCGCCCGATGCGGTGCTAAAAGTAACATCGCTTACCAGCTTTCGCTGATTAACCTCATAACTAACATTTTCTACCGTTAACATATCCCAAAAATTAGCGCAGTATCTTCTTTTTGTCTTTAAACAAAATGTATAAAAATACGGGCGTGCCCAGCAAAGAGGTAATTACACCGATGGGCAATTCAATTGGGGCAACCGCCACCCGCGATACGGTATCTGCCAAAGTTAAAATTAACGCCCCAAACAAGGCCGAAGCCGGCACCACGTAGCGGTTATCCACCCCGCCCAAAAGACGGATGATGTGCGGAACCAATAAACCCACAAACCCTATTACACCGGATACAGCTACCGAAGCGCCCACCGCCAAGGTTGATAATAACACCACTTGCAATTTTACCCGGCCGGTGCGCAAACCCAACTGATCGGCCTGCGCTTCGCCCAAGGCAAAAGCGTTCAAAGATTTGCCCAACAAAGGCAAGGTTAAAACCGGCAAAAGCACAAAGGGCAAAAGCGCAGTTACAGTGTCCCAAGTTGCGCCACCTAAACTGCCCAACATCCAAAAAGTGATGGTGCGCAACTGTTGCTCATCGGCCAAATAGGTTACTAAGCCGGTTAAAGCACCGGCAAAAGCATTAATGGCGATACCTGCCAGCAACATTCCGGCAATGTTTGGCCGTCCGTCTGTTTTTGATAGCTGATAAACCAACACAGCGGCCAATGCCGCGCCGGCAAAAGCGCCAAAGGCCAAAAGGTAATATCCTAATAGCTGACTTAAACCTGCCAGCAATGCCGTTTCCAAAGCAATGATAATTACAGCAAATAAGGAGGCTCCGGCAGATATGCCTATTAACCCCGGCTCGGCCAATGGGTTGCGAAAGATACCCTGTACTGCCGCCCCCGAAACGCCCAAAGCCGCGCCCACCAACAAGCCCAATAAAACGCGAGGTAAACGGATTAAATTTATTACGCCTTCAAAAGTTTCATCAACGGCTAAGGAGCTAAACAAGCCCAGTTTCTTGGCTAAAATCAAGCTCACGTCTTTTACTGGGATTTCAACAGCGCCCAATGCCAAAGCAACAATTACCGATGCAACAAGCAACAGGCTTAAGATGAGATAAATGAAAAAACGCTTCCAGTTGCGATGTTGGGTTGTTAACAAGATTTTAAGGACTTAGTTCACCAGTTTTTGGTTCAGTTGTGTAATGGCCTCATCTAGGCGTACGCCAAAATTAATTAAAAGAGGGCCATCCATCGGTACAATGCGATTGCTTTTACCAGCGTTGGTAAGCTTTACCCCGGGCATTTTTAAAATAGCATCGGCACCACCCAAACTGCTCATCCCAAAATCGAACATTAAAATCACATCTGGATTAGCCTTTACTAGGGCTTCGGTAGTGTAGGGTTTAAAATCACTGAATTCTTGAATGGCATTTTTGCCTCCGGCCAGCCGGATGATCGCATCAATGTTGCTGCCTTTGCCGGCAACGCTCATGGTGCCGACGCCACGCGCATAAATGAACAATACTTTAGGCGTATGTTTAGTGCGCAATTTTGCCGCTTGTATTGCTCTGGCAATACTTTTTTCTTCTGCCCCGGCAAGGGCTGCGCCTTTTTGAGCTATATCAAGTGCGTTGGCTACTTGTTTAATAAAGTTGCTAGCTCCTTTAGGCGAATACTCTTGGTCGAACTCAAAGAATTTGACACCGAATTTTTTTAGCTGTTGCTGGATTTGCACGGATACATCGCCTTTTGGGGCCAATACCACCTCAGGTTTAAAGGCTAAAAGTGCCTCTGTAGAAACAGAACGGTTGCGGCTTACCTTAGGTAATTTATTAGCGTAAGCCGGATATATGCTGGTTATATCTGTAGCCACAATGTTTTTGCCTAAGCCCAAAGCATCTACGGTTTCCGTTATAGCCGAACTTAAGGTGATGATGCGCGAAGGTGCCGCTTTTGTATCAAGGGCAATAAACAAGACAAACGCCGCTAAAAAACCTTTAAAACTCCCTATTTTCATTTCGGCTACAAAATAACGTTTTATTTAGACTAATTACAAGCAACGAGTTTATTAGCGACTGTAAAAGAATTATGATGATTGATATATGTTTGTAAACCAAAAGTATAAGCAAATAAAACTCGGGAGCATGACGGCTACATAAACCAAGTGGCAAGATGTTAAAAGACAGCTTTTAAGCCGAAAATCGATTTTGAAAATTGCTGGCTTAACAGGGTTCTGTTTAAAAACAAAGAAAGGCGCCCTCTCGGGCACCTTCTTTCCTATTCTCTAATTAAGAGAATTACTTTTTTAGTCCTATTTCGCGTAAGCGCTCGTCTAAATATTCGCCCGCAGTAATGTTGTTATAAGCTTTAGGATGGGCATCGGTTACACAAGACGGCAAACAGCTTAAATCCATTTTGGCTTTAGGATGTAAGAAAAACGGAACCGAATAACGTGACGTTTTCATAAGCTGGCGCGGTGGGTTAACTACCCTGTGGGTTGTAGAGCGAAGTTTGTTGTTTGTTAAACGCTGCAGCATATCGCCCACGTTTACCACAATATCTTCTCCCTGGGCTTTAATGGCAAACCATTCTCCTTCGCGGGTAAGTACCTCTAAGCCATCTGCGCTGGCACCAATTAAAAGGGTGATTAAGTTAATGTCTTCATGCGCGCCTGCACGCACGGCATCGGCAGGTAAATCGTCTGGGTTTTCTATTGGGAAATAATGTATGGCACGCAAAATGGAATTGCCGTTGTGCACTTTATCTTCAAAATAATCCTGCGACAGGCCCAAATAAACAGAGATGGCGTTCAGCAAGTGTTTGCCTGCTTTTTCCAGTTGCTGATACACCTTTTTTGTAACCTGATTAAACCCAGGGTATTCGCTTACCTCAACGTTATCAGGATAGCTGTTTTTTACCGGATCATCGTCTTCTACAAACTGGCCAATTTGCCAAAACTCTTTCAAATCTGGCGTCTTAGCATCTTTAGCTTTTTCTCTTCCTTTTGAAGTGTAGCCTCTTTGGCCGGCTAACTCAGGTTTTTCGTACTTAAGTTTGGCTTCTTCTGGCAGTGAAAAAAAATTTTTCACCTCAGTGTAAAGTTCCGATATCAGTTCTTTACTTAAGCCGTGGTTGGTAATGGTTACAAAACCTGTTTCATTAAAAGCTTTGCCGATATCGTCAGAAAAGCGTTCTTTCTGCTCTTCAGAACCGTACAAATAATCGTGCAAATCTAAACGCGGAATATTAACCGAAGCAACCATCTGATTTTCAAAATTTAAATAAATGTAATTTAAAAATGTGGATAAAGTAAAACTAAAAATTGAGACAAAGAGGTATATTGCTGACTATTAGTGTCTTGTAATTATTAACATTTTGAAGATACGGTATGGATGGTTTTAACTATTCCCTTTGTTGTTGCCTACTGTTTCAATAAAAAGCAAAAAAGGGACACAGTAATTGCGTCCCTTTCTTATAAGCTTCTTTTTAGCTTTTATGATTTAATCAGTTCGGCATTAAAGAACTCGCGGTTCATGCGGGCAATGTTGGTTACCTTAATTTCTTTAGGGCACTGCGCTTCGCAAGCATAGGTGTTGGTACATCCGCCAAATCCTTCTTCGTCCATTTGCAAAACCATTGCTTCTGCACGTGCGTAACGCTCTGGCTGGCCTTGCGGCAATAAAGCGTATTGCGAGATTTTTGCAGAAACAAACAGCATTGCCGAAGCATTTTTACAGGCGGCTACGCAGGCACCGCACCCAATGCACTCTGCCGAGCTGAAAGCTTCGTCTGCCACTGGTTTCGGTATAGGAATTTCATTGGCATCCGGCACACCACCCGTGCTGATGGACACGTATCCCCCAGCTTGCTGTATGCGCTCGAACGCGCTGCGATTGGTTACCAAATCTTTTACTACCGGGAAAGCTGCCGCTCTCCAAGGCTCAATTACAATGGTGTCGCCATCGGCGAAACTGCGCATGTGTAATTGGCAAGTTGTGGTTGCGCGTTTTGGTCCGTGCGGTTCTCCGTTTATCACTAAAGAACACATCCCGCAAATACCTTCACGGCAATCGTGATCAAAATGTATAGGGTCTTCGGTTTTTTTAACCAAATCCTCGTTTACCACATCTAGCATTTCCAGGAAAGACATGTCCGGAGAAATGTCATTGGCTTTGTAGGTTACAAATTTGCCCGGTGTAGTGCTGTTTTTTTGACGCCAAACTTTAAGCGTCAGGTTCATGTGTCCACTCATAATATATTAGATTTGAGACACGAGATTTGAGATATGAGATTAGCCAAGTTCTAGCTTCTCACATCTCACATCTCACATCTTTACTTATAACTTCTCTGTGTTAATTTAACGTTTTCAAAAACCAGTTGTTCTTTGTGTAGCACTTCCGGCATATTGTTTCCTTTAAACTCCCAAGCGGCTACATAAGCAAACTCGTTGTCGTTACGTAAAGCTTCGCCTTCTGGTGTTTGGTATTCTTCTCTGAAATGGCCTCCACAAGATTCTTCACGGTTTAAAGCATCGTCTACCATTAATTCGCCTAACTCTAAGAAATCGGCAACGCGACCAGCTTTTTCTAACGATTGGTTCACCTCTTCGTTCTCACCCACCACAATTACATTTTTCCAAAATGCGTCGCGCAACTCGGCAATCATGCCTTTTGCTTTCTTTAAACCTTCGGCATTCCGAGACATTCCACAATATTCCCACATAATATGACCCAAATCACGGTGGTACTCGTCAACGGTTTTTGTTCCTTTTAAAGACAATAATTTGCTGATTCGTTCTTCTACCTCTGCCTTTGTTTGTGCAAACTCTGGACGGTTGGCGTCAATTGGCGCAGGGCCGATGTTTGCCAAATAATCGCCTACGGTATAAGGAATTACAAAATAGCCGTCTGCCAAACCCTGCATCAACGCCGATGCGCCCAAACGGTTGGCACCATGGTCAGAGAAATTAGCCTCGCCCAAGGAATATAAGCCCGGCAGGCTGGTCATTAAATTATAATCAACCCAAAGACCGCCCATGGTATAGTGCACCGCAGGATAAATGCGCATAGGAACTTGGTAAGGGTTTTCATCCGTAATTTGCTGATACATATCAAACAAGTTACCGTATTTTGCCGCTACCGCCGGTTGCCCTAAACGGCTAATTGCATCCGCAAAATCTAAATAAACCGCTAAACCAGATTTACCCACGCCACGCCCTTCATCACACACTTGTTTGGCGTTTCTAGAGGCTACATCTCGCGGCACCAAGTTACCAAACGATGGGTATTTACGCTCTAAATAATAATCACGGTCTTCTTCTTTAATATCGCGTGCTTTCAGCTCGCCTTTTCTTAGCCTTTCGGCCAGTTCTACGGTTTTAGGAACCCATACTCTACCATCGTTACGCAAAGATTCCGACATTAAAGTCAGTTTTGATTGATGGTCGCCCGTTACCGGGATACAAGTTGGGTGGATTTGCGTGTAGCAAGGGTTGGCGAAAAAAGCACCTCTTTTATGCGCGCGCCATGCCGCAGTAACATTGCTGCCCATTGCATTGGTAGATAGGTAAAACACGTTTCCGTAGCCACCGGTGCACAATAAAACAGCGTGCCCGCTGTGCGTATCTACCTGGCCGGTAATTAAATTACGGGTAACAATCCCTTGCGCTTTACCATCAACAACAACCAAATCCAACATTTCTGAGCGGGTGTACATTTTTACCTTACCCGCTTGTATCTGGCGGTTTAAGGCCGAGTATGCTCCTAACAATAACTGTTGGCCGGTTTGGCCTTTGGCATAAAAAGTACGTGAAACCTGCGCACCACCGAAAGAGCGGTTATCCAATAAACCTCCATACTCGCGGGCAAAAGGAACACCTTGCGCCACGCACTGATCAATAATGTTAACCGATACTTCCGCCAAACGGTAAACGTTGCCTTCGCGAGAACGGTAATCACCACCTTTTATGGTATCGTAAAATAAACGGTAAACGCTATCACCATCGTTAGGATAGTTTTTTGCAGCGTTTATCCCGCCTTGTGCGGCAATAGAGTGCGCCCTACGCGGGCTATCTTGAAAACAAAAAGCTTTTACATTGTAGCCCAGCTCGGCCAAAGTAGCCGCTGCTGATGCGCCCGCTAATCCTGTTCCTACTACAATAATGTCGTATTTACGTTTGTTGGCCGGGTTAACCAACTTTAAATTGAATTTATGTTTGTTCCACTTTTCGGCTAATGGGCCTTCTGGAATTTTAGCATCTAGCATCATCTTCTCTTAAATTTTATATAAAGCCTCAAATGGGCTGCTATCCAATTATAAATTAGTTAAAAACACGTACAAAGGCATGGCCACATAAGCCAAAGGAATTAAAATTCCGAAGCCCCATAAACCCACAAATTTTGCTATTGGGAAGTATTTGCGATGGTTCCATCCTAAAGTTTGGAAAGCACTTTGGAAACCGTGTATTAAGTGGAACGCCAATGCTGCCATTGCTATCACATAAAATAAAACCAACCACCACTGCTGAAACGCAGTGTAAACTTCTTTATAAAGATCTTCTGATTGGGTGATTTGTATGCCGTTATCTACGTAAGTTACGTACTCTTTAAATTCGCTGGCGTCTAAAACACGGGTAGTGGTTTCGCCGGTTTTTAAGTTGGTTTGATATTCTACAAAGGGGGTGTAGCCTTGGTGGTATTTAAACCAAAAGTTGCTCATGTGCACCACAATAAAAATAAAAATAATGGTGCCTAAAATGCCCATATTACGCGAGGACCAAATGCTGCCATCCTTAGGTTTTATGGCATAGCCGATAGGGCGTGCCGCTTTATTACGACGGGTTAAGATTAATGCCCATACTGAATGCACGATAATGGAAAGGTAAAGCAGGTATGATATGATTTTGATTGGCGGAAAATGCGTCATAAAATGCGCGTACTGGTTAAAGGCCAAGCCATCATCAGCTTTAAAGATTTGCAGGTTTCCGATAAGGTGAACAATTAAAAACACACACAAAAACAAGCCCGTTAAGCTCATAACCAGCTTCTTCCCGAGCGTCGAGGAAAATGTTTTCGAAAAATTACTCATTATTTATTTTAAACTTTTTGGTTTTACGGCTACAAAAATATCTATTAAATGACAATTTAACCGGAAAAGCAAGTGCAAGCCAAGGCTTTTTAACTATTTAGAAACGTTCTAACTCCGTCGGCTAGGTTTTATACAAAAATCCCCGACCTTTTCGAGGCCGGGGATTTTTAAAAACACGGGATACTTTAGTTTTATTTAGCCGGGAAAGTAACCCTAAAGCGGCTGCCATCTGGCACAAATCCTTGTAAAGATACCATCTTGCTATCCTGTTTTAAGGCAGCAATTACTTGGTCATTATTATTAACCGCACGTCCGTTTACGCTGGTAATTACCGTTCCTTTAGGCATATCGTACATATCAAATACTTTACCCGGGGCTACGCTGGTTACCACAACGCCAGAGCTTACGCCGTATTTCTTTTTAGCGGCATCTGTAAGCGGAGAGAAGGTTGCGCCCAAACTGTTTACCACTTCGGTAACCTCTTTGCCTGTGCCTGCCAATTTGTTGCCTTCATCGCCCTTTAAGGTAATATTAAAGTCTTTTAGCTTGCCGTCTCTTAAAACGGTTAACGTTAATTTATCGCCAGGGCGCATAGTGCCCACGCGTTCTTGCAAACGGGCAGATGAAGTAATCTCTTGACCATCTAATTTTTTGATGATATCGCCTTTTTTGATGCCCGCTTTTTCAGCCGCACCACCTTCTAAGGTAGAGTTTACGTATAAACCGTCAATTTCACTTACATTAAGTTCTTTAGCACGGTCGGCATCCAGTTCTTGGAAAGTTACCCCAATATAACCGCGTTTCACCTCGCCGTATTTCAAGAAATCGTCCATTACTTTTTTAGCTAGGTTTACCGGGATGGCAAAGCCGTAACCTTCATAAGTTCCGGTTTGTGAGGCTATGGCCGAGTTGATGCCGATAAGCTCTCCGCGGGCGTTTACCAAAGCGCCACCGCTGTTACCGCGGTTAATTACCGCATCTGTTTGTATAAACGATTCGATAGAAGAGTTGGTGGGTGGATTCTCGGGATCGTAATTTCTCCTGTCAATATCTGGTGCTAAAATACCAATCTGACGCGATTTTGCGCTTACAATACCTGCTGTTACGGTTGATTCCAGTGTTAAAGGATAGCCAACCGCCAGCACCCACTCGCCTACGCGTACATCGTCAGAGTTTCCTAGTTTCACCACCGGTAAATCTGTAGCGTTAATTTTAATCAGCGCTAAATCTGTGTTTTTATCACGCCCTATAACCCGTGCCTGTAACACTCTTTTATCTGATAAAATAACTTCAATTTTCTCTGCATCCTCTACCACGTGGTTGTTGGTCATGATGTAACCATCGCCGGTAACAATTACGCCCGAGCCTTTGCCCATAGGTGGCGGGGTGTTTTGCGGTACAGACTGCCTTCTGCGGCCAAAGAAGTCTTCAAACATATCGCCGAAAGGATCATTAACCTGCGCCTTTGAACGGCTGTAGGTGGTGCGCACGTGTACAACACCTGGCGATACCGCCGCCGCTGCCTGCGTAAAATCTATCGCCCCGGTAGAAGCGGTAATATCTGAAGGGTTGTTAGTAAAATAAACTTTCTGCCTTTCATCTAGGCTTAAGCCAGAAAGATTGTTTGGCTCCATTAATTTGTAAGCTCCAACTGCTACTGCACCGCCAACAAATGCCACTAACAAAGTATAGCCTACTTTCTTGATATTACTATTCATGTTTTTTTGGATTTTGAATGTGAATAAACAATGATGTTCAAAAATAGTACCATTAAGACGCAATTTGCAAGTGCTTGTTGCGTTGCATCTTGTTAAAAATTGTTAAATCTAAGCTACTCAAAACAAGTCTTTTCGCGTTAAAATCAAAATAATGTAACTGCTATTGCTAAATATTGCTTTGGCCAGCTATTTTTTCCACTTTTGCCACATGGCTACAAAAACTAAACTTCCGTTTTACAAATACCAGGGTGCGGGCAACGATTTTATATTGGTAGATAACCGCAAACTGCAATTTTCGCATGCCGATGCCGACAAATTGGCAAAGCTGTGCGACCGCCGTTTTGGTATAGGTGCAGATGGAATCATGTTTTTGGAGCCAGCAAACGGATACGATTTCCGCATGGTATATTACAATGCCGATGGAAAGCCGAGCAGCATGTGCGGTAACGGCGGGCGTTGCATTGTAGCTTTTGCCAAGTTTTTAGGTGTGATAGGCGACAGCACTAATTTTATTGCCGTAGATGGGCCGCATTACGCCAGCGTAAATCCTGCCGGAGATTGGGTTAGCCTGCAAATGATTGATGTGAACGAGATTGAGAAAGACGGGAAAGATTTTGTGTTGAACACCGGATCCCCACATTATGTCAAATTTACGGAGCAAGTAGCCGATAAAGATGTTTTTGCAGAAGGCCGCGCCATCCGCAACAACAGCACTTACCAAAAGGAGGGCATCAATGTCAATTTTGCCGAACCTAAGCTGAACCACTTATTTGTACGCACCTTTGAGCGAGGCGTAGAAGATGAAACTTTTGCCTGCGGAACCGGGGCAACAGCGGTTGCTTTGGCAAATGCTTATGTGAATAACGCGCAAGGTCATAACGTAACACCAATAAAAGTATTGGGCGGCGATCTTAAAATTGTTTTTGATTACGATGGCGAACGCTTTAGCAATATATTTCTAGAAGGGCCAGCAAACCAAAGCTTTAAAGGTGAAGTCGATTTTTAAGCCAAGGCTTATTGTTGTGTAAAATCGTCTTTGAAGTTGAAGGTTCCCGAGCCTTGTTTAATCTCGTAATAGGTAAAATCTTCGTTGGACCAAAAGCCAGGCCCGGTTATTAAATTGGTACCGGTATTAATAGTTACAAGCTGATTAGAGTAAAAACGTTTTAAATTTTCGTCCCAAATCAACTCTTCAGATTTGAAAGTTTTTCCCTCGGCATTGGTAGCTACCACGTTTTTTTTAAGCTCAACTGTTTTTTGGTTTTCTCTGCGGATGGCATAATCCGAAGTAACCGTACTGGTTTGCACTAAATTGGCATCGTAAAACACCACTTTAATGCCCTTTGGCATTTCGTAATACGGATTGCTTGATTTATGGTTGTAAAGGATGGGTGTAGTTAATACCGCCTTTACATGTGCCGAGTCGCTATAAATGATTTTAGCTTCCTTGGTAATTTCCACATCCTCTTTTTCTTGCAGCTCAATAGCTTTCACCTTGCTCAAGTCGTTTTCGCAAGCAACAAAAGCTAAAGCTAAAAAAAGGAAAAGAGACATTTTACGCATAATAATGCTTAGTCGTATTTATACTTCTGAAACCAGCGGTCGTTAATGGTAAAGCCTAAGTGGAAGTTGATGAAGTTTTCTTTCACCAGGTTTTGCTCCAACGTACCACGGGTACCAATTTCTGTGCTGAAGTTAATTTTGTAAAAGGCATTACGGCCAGAGATCAGCGGGAAGCCAAATCCTAAGTTTACAGATTTCACGTCAATATCTTGGCCGGCAATTTTAACATAAGTTTTATCGTAACTGAAGCCTAAGCGGTAATCAATCAGTTTAAAATAGTTGGTGACAGCGTTTACATTAGGCGTAATTTGGCCGCCTACAGAAAAGCCCCATGTGTCGTTCAGTTGGCTGGCACTGCCCGAGCGGGCAAAATCGCTCCAGTTGGCCAAGCGTAAATCGGCGCCTACTAACCATTTGTTATACTTTTCTATACTAAAGCCAAAGTTGTGGCTGGCCGGCAATACCAAATTCCCTTTTACCTCATTAATAAATCGGGTAGTATCTGCGCGGTATTCAGATCCGCTGGATTCCATATAGCGGGTAGAAAGCTGGGAATAAGTGGTGTGCAAATCTGTTTTAGCGTTACCTGTATAGCCGATGGTTATTTTAGCTTTTTTCCCTAAAGCGGCCGTATATTGTGCACCAAAATCAAACACTAAGCCGCCAACAGAATTATTATCGGCTGTTTTTGAATTCAAGAAACCTATGTACTGGTTAAATTCGGTAGTTCTAATCTCTTTTAAATTGCCAAACAAATAGCTCATGTTTGCGCCAAAAGTAAAGTGCTTACCTAAGCCAAAGCCGTAACCGATATAAGCCCGGTTAATGCCACCTTCGCCAGAGTAGGTATGTTCAATTTTAAAAGTATCTACGCTAGAGGAAACATCATCATAACTATATCCAAAATTACTGTAGGGCAATAAACCAAAGCTTAAAGCCGATTTTTTAGAAACCGGAATGCCAATAGCTAAATGGTTTAGAGAAGCGTTAAAGTTACTCTCAGATTTTGAGCCTTTTTTTAAAGTTTGCGAGTGTGTACTTGCGCCGATATCAAACACGGTTAGGCGCATGTTGGCGTAAGATGCCGGATTGGCGATATTGATGTTGTTGTAGCCACCCACTGTGCTAATGCCGTAACCCAAATTGCCCAAAGCACGGTTTTGTGGCAAATAGCTTCCGCTTAAATTGCCCACACCAAATTTAGAGTAGGGCGAATTGATGGTAGACTGCGCCAGCGCACCGTATGCAGTAAACAAACTGATGGCAAACGCTAATAAATTTTTTTTAGATATGATCATTCTGATAGTTAACAACCGAGTTTAAACCTATTAAAACCAAGTTTGGTTCGTGTAAAATCAAGTGGGCAAATATGCTGTTTTTAAATTTTGTATCAAAAAACGCTGCATCGCCACCGCAAAGTATAATTTTTCCTTCGGGATGTGTATTTAAAAAGCGCTGGGCAAAGCCCTCAGCCTCGTAATATGCGCCATTGTTTACGCCAGAGCGCAGGGCATCTTCACTATTTGCACCAAAGGACGCCGAAAAATTGGGGTCAAAATCAACTAATGGCAGCTTGGCGGTAAACTGGTTCATGGCCTCAAAACGCATACGGATCCCGGGCGAGATACTGCCGCCACGGTAAATGCCTTTTTCGTCTATCGCATCGTAAGTAATACAGGTTCCTGCATCTATCACAAAACACGCTTCTTGCGGAAACAAGGCTTTGGCGCCTACAACAGCTGCTAATCTATCCTGCCCCAATGTATGTGGAGTTTCGTATAAATTTTGCACCGGCACCGGGCTTTTAGCATTAAAGCGTACGTAGTTTACATTCGTCGCTAAAATCTCCTCATTTATGCCCGGCAATCCCCGCACGGAAGACAAAATCAAATTTTTTACCTCGTGCTTTTTAATTAACTGCAATAAATTTTCGGTGTCTAAATCGGGCTGTGCCGAGCTATACAGGATATTTTGCCCCTTAAAAACGGCAAGCTTAGCCGCAGAATTACCTATATCAACAACTAAATTAGGCATCCGCTAAATTAAAATAGGGTAAAAACGCAGGCTTAGCCAATAATTGGATGGTATGCTGGCAATTGGCACCCGAGAAAACTAAAACGCCAACTCTCATTATATTTGCTGGTTAAACAAAGGCGGTAAAAGAGCCTAAGGCTTACAAAAATATTAAAAATTAGCAGTTTGGCGTGCTTAATTCTGTTAAATTTAGTTAAAGCACTTACACAAATTGGAAGTAAATAATTACTGCAATTACGGTTAAAAAAAGTGTTTCGTAAACCCACTTCTTTTTGGCGTGCAAAAAATAATAAGCTAAAGACAGGGCCACCGGCACGGCGCATAAAATAAAGTGGTTAATGCGGAAGACCGATTTAATATAGTAGGTAAAAACGGCAATCAGCATGATGAAAATGGCCAGCTGAAAAGATTTGCGCACCAAAACGTAGCTTTTAAAAAAGTTGATGTTAAGGTAGTACAAGCTTAGTAAAACGCATATGACGATGGGAAAAAGCACCACATAATCCATCACTTGGATATTGATGTAAATAGGCATTTTAGATGATAAGGGCTCCCAAATCTCAATAAAATCCAACAATCGGTTGTTCCAATAATAATAAACGCCTAAAATAAATACGAGAGTTAGGTAGCCTACAAGCACGCTCAGCCACTCGCGCCAGTAAAAAGGCTTAAACAGCAATAAGGCAATCCACAAAAGCACCAAAAAGCCAACAAAGGGGAAGTAAAAAAGCGTACCTAAAGAAACTAAAAAACCCAAATCAAACATTGCGGCAACAGAGCTGCTGTTTTTATATTCTGATAAAATGCGGTCAAAAATATACAGCAGCATAAAATTGCACAGCAAAGGCGGGGTAAAAGACAAAAAAGGCGTAAAAACACTGCTAACGATAATATATGACGCTGCGGGCAAAAAAGTGGCTTTGCCTAAAATGGCGTGTTTGTTAATAACTTGGTTAAACCAAAGTGCCTGTGTGTACACCGCCAAAAAAGCAACCAACAGGTTTGCGAAAGGGGAGAGGTAGCTGTCTAAATCAAAATTGAGCAACAGCCTGGAAAAAAACTCGCGAAAGCCCGAGTTAACGGCTTCGGGCATAGTTGCCAACAAGCCTACCCTAAGCAACAACAGCAAAAGGAACAGATAAAACAGGTTAATAAAATTTAAGCTTCTAAACTGCTGTACCATGTGGTTTGTTTACAAAAGCACAATTATACACATATTGCTTTTATTTGTGGATGTTATCGGCGGGTCAGTTTTTTTTTGTGCCGAAGTTTTTAATGAGGCTGTCCACAACCTCGGCAGTTTCGTCTGGAAAGTGGATGTTCACTTTTTCATCACTATCTACCCAGTTGCGCAAGGTTGGCACCAAATCATCATTAATTTGGTGGATGATCGGAATGCCCAGCTCTTCGGCTGCCGCGGCGTTGCAGGCTTGCTCAAACTGGTCTTTCATAGGCATCATAATCACCTTTTTTTTCAGGAAAAGTGCTTCGGCAGGACCTTCAAATCCGCCACCGGTAAATAAGCCGGCGCTGTTGGCTAAACTTTGGTTGAAACCCTCATTATCAATATACTGCACCTTAACGTTTTTAAAGCGGTAAGGCGTGCGCTGGTGTTTGCTAAACACCTCCCACTGCACATCTGGCAGTTGGTGCAGGTATTGTACAATCAGCTTATCATCCACAGCGGGCAAATAAACGGTATAATGCCCTTTGTTTTGCGGTTGCAAACGGCGTATCTCATTACGGATCACCGGCGTGCGGATAAAACTGTCGTAACTTTTAAAGTGGAAACCTATCTGTTGCGTGGTAGGCGCATAATATTTTAAAATCAGCTCGGCCAATAAACCTCTTTTTTTGGGGCGAGGGGTATTTTTTGATAAAAACGAGGCTTGGTGACTTAAAGATACGCTGTGCAGTTTGTAGCGTTTGCAGGCCCAGGCAGTAATAGGTTCAAAATCGTTGATAATGATGTCGTAAGTTTTGAAGGGTACAGATCGCATATCGCGAAAGAAGCGCGGCAAATCCATGCTTTTAAAGGTCTTCCAAAAATCGATGCCACCCTTTTTCCCAAAAACATAGCTGAAACCGTGAAAACGGTACTTAATTTCCTGCGTTAAACTCACGTCTGCCTGCGAACCGCTGATGAGTAAATCTACCGTTCCGTATTGTTCCAATAAGGGCACAATTTCTCTCGCTCTGCTGATATGTCCGTTCCCTGTGCCTTGTATGGCAAACAATATTTTCATTAAGCTTGTTTTCTCTTAGCGCAATCTAAAACTGCAATCCAAAACATGGTCATTTACCATTCCGGTGGCTTGCATGTGTGCATAACAAATGGTTGAGCCAAAAAATTTGAAGCCTCGTTTTTTCATGTCTTTGGCAATGGCGTCAGATATTTTGCTGGTGGCCGGCACCTGTTGGCTGTCTGTAAAATTATTTACAATGGGCTTGCCATCAGGCATAAACGAGTACAGGTAGCTGTCAAAAGAGCCAAACTCTTTTTGTACCGCTAAAAATAGCTTAGCATTGTTTACGGCCGCCAAAACTTTTAAGCGGTTGCGGATAATTCCGGGGTCTTGTAAAATGCGTTCCACATCGGCCTCGGTAAAATTAGCCACCGTTTGCGCGTCAAAATCGGCAAACAGCCTGCGGTAATTTTCTCTTTTGCGTAAAATGGTAATCCAGCTTAAGCCCGCTTGCGCCGATTCTAAGATCAAAAACTCAAAAAGCACCTTATCATCATGCACTTCTTTTCCCCACTCCTCATCATGGTATTTGATGTAAAGTTCGTCTGTACCGCACCAATGGCAACGTTTAAGCTCGCTCATCGCTTTGTTTTTGTAATAAATCCCAATATTCAATAGCGCGACGGTAATGCGGAATTACAATAGAACCGCCTACTAAATTAGCGATCATAAAAACCTCATTCAGCTCGTCGCTGTTTAGTCCCGCATCAAAGCATTTGCCCAAATGGTAACGGATGCAATCATCGCAACGCAAAACCATAGAAGCCACCAGCCCCAACATTTCTTTGGTTTTTACCGGCAAGGCACCTTCTGCATAAGATGTAGCATCTAAAGCCAAAAACCTTTTGAGGTTGGTATTGGCTGTTTCCGAGATGCGCGCGTTCATTTTATCGCGGTAGCTGTTAAAATCGCTTACTAAATCTGCCATCGCCTTATTTTTTACTCCAAGTACTGCCGTCTTTGCCGTCTTTTACCTCAAAACCAATTTCGGTTAAGCCAATGCGTATTTTATCAGAAGTGGCGTAGTCTTTATTGGCTTTAGCTTCGGTTCTCAGTTGCAGAATAAAATCCATCACCGGCTCCAAATCATTATTGCTTTCTACATCTGCTTTTAAACCTAAAACATCGTGCACAAAAGTGTTTAACAAGGCAGTCATTTTTTCTAAATCGCTTTCGCTGATGTTCATTTTACCGTCGTGCACCGAGTTGATGATGCGCGCCGCGTCAAACAGTTCGGCAATTAAAATAGGCGAGTTAAAATCGTCGTCCATAGCCGCTTTAAACTTTTGCGCCATGGCCTCCACGTCTACATCAGAGCTGGCCGAAGTTTTAAGTTTAGGCAATAAGGATAAGGCGTACATCAAACGTTTGTAGCCTTTTTCGCTGGCATCCAGCGCATCGTTAGAAAAATCTAAAGTACTGCGATAATGTGCCTGCAACATAAAAAAGCGCACCACCATTGGGCTGTACCCTTTATGCAACAAAGGATGGTCGCCACTAAAAAGCTCGCGCGGTAAAAAACTGTTACCTAGAGATTTAGACATTTTTTGGCCGTTTACCGTCAGCATATTGGTATGTATCCAATAATTGGCCGGCTGACAGCCACAGGCCGCCACGTTTTGTGCAATTTCATTGGTATGGTGGGTAGGTGCTAAATCCATTCCACCTCCGTGGATATCAAATTGACTGCCCAAGTATTTGTTACTCATAGCCGAGCACTCTAAGTGCCATCCCGGAAAGCCATTGCCCCAAGGCGAAGGCCACTGCATCAAATGCTCGGGTTTAGCTTTAATCCACAATGCAAAATCCAAAGGACCGCGTTTTTCGTCCTGCCCGCCCAAATCGCGCGTGTTGGCCAATAAATCTTCTAGTTTGCGGTTGCTTAAAGCGCCGTAATTTTCACTTTTGCTGTATTTTTCTACATCAAAATAGATGGTTCCATTTACTTCATAAGCCAAGCCGGTTGCTAAAATAGCCTTCACCAGTTCTATCTGTTCAATAATATGGCCCGTGGCGGTAGGCTCAATGCTTGGCGGTAAAACGTTAAAAATATCCATCACCTTATGGAAATCTACGCTGTACTGCTGTACAATTTCCATAGGTTCTACCTGCGCTAGTTTGGCTTTTTTGGAGATTTTATCTTCACCCACGTCTCCGTCGCTTTCCAAATGCCCGGCATCGGTAATATTGCGCACGTAGCGTACTTTATAACCTAAAAAAGTAAGGTAGCGGTAAATAATATCAAAAGAGATGAACGTGCGGCAATTGCCTAAATGCACATCGCTGTAAACGGTAGGCCCGCAAACATACATCCCCACAAAAGGGGTATTTATGGCTTTAAATTCTTCTTTTTTACGACTTAACGTATTGTATATAGATAATGTTGAAGACATGGCTGCAAATTAGGAATTTTATACGTGCTGCGCTTGGCGCGATGATAAATTTAACGTGATAAGACCAGGTTCACCCTCACCGGATAATGGTCCGATAGGTTTTTTTTGATGATGCGATAGCTTTCTACTTCAAAAGAGGGCGAGGCCAGCACATAATCTATCTGGAAATTAGGAAACTCGCCGTTGTAAGTTTTGCCTAGCCCGCTGCCCTTCTTTTGAAAAGCGTTGTGCATACCGTCGCTCATCTGGGCCAAGGCAAAAGAAGCCGGCGTATCGTTAAAATCGCCTAAAATAAGGTAGGGCGTTTTGCAACTGGCCATGTGCGCTTTTAACAGTTTAATCTCGCTGCTGCGGCGCTCAAAAGCAATCTTTAATTTGCGTACAATGCGTTTAGAAGCCCGAACATCTTGTTTGCTGGGCTGCGGATTGTTTTTTACTTCGTTTACAAAAGAATAATCTTCTGGCTGGAAAGATATAGAGGCCAAATGGACTACATACACGCGGATGCTTTGTCCGCGGTAAAGTAAGTCGGCCCAGATGCCTTTATTACCGTTTTCGCCGTTTTCGAATTTAATTTCGCCGCTGCGGCTAATGGGATATTTGCTAAAAAGTACGATGCCGTTGGCTTCGTAATCATTAGAATCTGCTTTGCAGAAATAATACGAGTTAAAGTTTAGCGCGCGGTAAATAGAATCTTTAAAAGCAAATTTACCTCGGCGACGGAAGAAAAACTCTTGCATCCCCAAAATATCCGGCGATTCTTTACGCAATAAAGCCATCATATCTTTGGCTAAAGCGCTATCCAGCTGGTTTTCCTCGCTACGGAAATTATGCACGTTATAGGTCATCAGCTTTAAGCTGCTGCTATCTGTACTATTGTCGGTTTGGGAAGCTAAACGAAAGCCAAAAGTCCGCGTAAGGGGTTTATAACCTGCAATAATCAGCGCAAGCGACAATAAAAAGTAGGCGCGCCGATACATAATCCAGCAAAGCACAAAAAGAATGTTTGCCAGTAGAATGAAGGGATAGGCCAGGCCAAAAAGCGTGAAATACCAAACCTTTAGCGGGTCCACCGCCGTAGCGCAATAACTTAATATTAACGCGATAATTGCTAAACTATTTAAAAACAGAAGGAAGTTGTGCCACCAACTATTTTTCTTTCTCTTCATGCTGTGTGCTGGCCTTAAATAATGTTTCTTTCTCTTTTGCTGTTAAATTATCGTAACCGCTTGTGGATATTTTATCTAAGATAGCATCTATTGTGGCTTGGTTAGGTGTTTCGGTATTTTTTACTTTAAAATTTTGAACGTGGCTTTTAGAAACCACCTTAAGTTTGCTCTTTCTTGTAGGGCGTTGGGTAAAAGGCTTGCTCCAATCGTTGCCGTTTTGCAAAGCTTTAATAAATACGAAGCCAAAAATGGCGCCGCCCAAATGTGATAAATAACCACCGGCATTGCTTCCGGTAATGCTTAATAAATCTATCACTACATAAATTAGGGCAATCCATTTTAAGCGGATAGCGCCTAAAAACAAAAGGTGGATGCTATAATTTGGGACCAACGTTGCGCAGGCCACCAAAATAGCCGTTACAGATGCCGATGCACCAACAGCAGCAGACGTTAAACGGACATCGGCGAAAGCCGGAAACAAGTTGAAGCTGGCGATGTAAAAAAAAGCCCCTGCCAAACCGCCGGCGATGTACACAAAAACCAGCTTTTTGCTGTTTAAAAAATCTTCAAAAATGCGCCCCATCCAGTACAGCCACAGCATGTTAAACAAAATATGGAAGAAACCGGCATGTAAAAACATGTAGGTAAAAGGCGTCCAAAAGCGCGTTAAAAGCTTGGGCAGGTAAGTTGGCACCGCCAGGTACTCGCGGATAAATAAATCGACGTGGTTCTGGCGCGTAATAAGGTATTCGCCCACGTTTAACAAACCGAAAACTAAAAATACCGCCACGTTAATGGCAATAAGCAAGTTGACTTTGGTGCCACTTGCAAAAATCTTCATCTTCAGTTCATCTATGGTGTTCATGTTTTTGCGCGCTTAATAAAAAACATCGGGCCGGCGAATGTTCCACAACTTAATGAGGATGAAGCCAACCAGCATCCCGCCAAGGTGGGCAAAGTGGGCAACATTATCTGCCGGATTATTTGCCATGCCACTATATAACTCAAAAAGGCCGTACAAAATTACTAAGTACTTCGCTTTCATAGGCAAAAAGAAGTAAATGTAAATTAAGGTATTTGGGAAAAGCATACCAAAGGCCAGCAAAATTCCGAACACCGCGCCAGAAGCGCCCACAATTGGCGTGTTCAGTTTTGCGCTTAAATAGCTGTTAACGATGTTTACAGATGCCTCTTTGGCCTCGCTACTTTCGGGGTGGCTGCTCCAATAGGTGGCAATGCGGTTAAAATCGGGCTGTATACTTTCCGGAATTTCATCGCGCACAAAGTTTTGGTAGTTGCTAACGGTAGGATTGGCGGCATAAATTTCGGCGCTTTTTTGCAGAGGCGTAATTTCTAAAGCTTGCACGCCCAAAAATAAAATGGATGCGCCAATGCCGGTAAGCAAGTAATAATTCAGGAATTTTTTAGAGCCCATGAAGTTCTCTAAAACTGCCCCAAACATCCACAAAGCAAACATATTAGAAAAAATATGGCCGATATTGGCGTGCATAAACAGGTGTGTAACCAATTGCCAAATCCTAAATTTATCTGAGCTGATGTAGTATAAGGCCAAGTGCTCGGTTAAATCTAAACCAAAACTGCTTTGAAACACGTAGGTTGCAAAAAACATAATCCCGTTGATGATCAACAGGTTTTTGACTACCGGCGGAAAAAGCGTGTTTCCTAAAGGTCTAATTTCTCTCATTCAAAAGTTTTAATGCTTAGCAAACCGCTCCAGAAGCTCGTCTAGCGTAAGCTTAATTAGGGTTTGTTTACCGCTTAAACTGGCATTTGGCATGGCGCAGGCAAACAACTGATCTATTAAATTATTCATTTCCTCGGTCTCTAATGTTGTGCCAGCTTTTATGGCGGCGTTTTTTGCCAAGGTGCGCGCCAAATTTTCGCGTTTATCCAGCTTTAAAACGGTGTGGTTGTTTTTAAAACCTTCTATCAGTTCTTCCAGCATGGCCGGTAAATCGTTGTTTTCGGGCAAATCTGCGGGCACGCCTTCAATTACCAAAGTATTTTTACCAAACTCGCGGATTACAAAACCCAATGCCTGAAAATATGGCAGAAGCTCGGTAGCCAAAGCAAAATCGGTGGTGTTTAAAGTAACCGTTTGCGGAAATAAACTTTGTTGGCTAGATCCTTTATTTTCATCCAACTGCTGCAAAAAGCGCTCGTACAAAATACGTTCGTGCGCCGCCTGTTGGTCCACCATCAGCAAACCCGATTTAATTTGCGTAATGATATAGCGCTGGTGCAGCTGAAAAACTTGCCTGCTACTGATGGTTTCTACCTTTTCATCTGTGGCGCCCAGGGTATGCTGGTGCTGCAAATCAAAACTCTGTTGCTCAAAAGAAGGCTTTTGCGTAATCTCGTAAAGCGTTTCCCAATTGTTTGGGATGCTCTTGCGCTCGGCAACATCCCGTAAAAACGGAATTTCGCGCGATGTTTTTTTCTCGCTGTGGAAGGGGTTAAAGTTGGGGTTAAAATCTACCGCTGGCGGGTGAATTTCTTCCGGCGCGCTATGGCTTAGCATAGCATCAAAAGCGGTTTCGCGGTTAAAATCTAAGCTTGGCGCGATGTTGTATTTACCTAAAGAACGCTTTACCGCCGAGCGGATAATGGCGTAAATGGCTTTCTCGTCCTGGTATTTAATTTCCGTTTTTGTGGGATGCACGTTGATATCGATCTTCGCCGGGTCAATATCTATAAAAAGCACATACAGCGGAAAGCAGTCATCAGGCAGCAGCTGTTCATAAGCGATGGTAACGGCGTGGTTAAGGTAGCCGTCTTTGATAAAACGGTTGTTCACAAAGAAAAACTGCTCGCCACGGGTGCGTTTGGCAAAAGAAGGCTTGCCAATAAAACCGCGCACTTGGATAATGCTGGTGTCTTCATCCAAAGGCACCAAACGCTCGTTATAATTATTGCCTAGCAAATGCACAATGCGCTGTTTCAGCTGGGTAGCCGGCAGGTGATAAACCTCTTGCCCATCGTGGTGCAGCGTAAAAAATATATTGGGGTGCGCTAAAGCAACACGCTGAAACTCGTCTATAATATGGCGCATCTCCACCGGGTTGCTTTTTAAAAAATTGCGTCTTGCGGGGATATTGTAAAACAGATTTTTTACGCAAAGCGATGTACCGGCAGGCGTAGCGCATGGCTCTTGCGATACCACGGTAGATGCTTCAATGTTTAGGCAGGTGCCCAATTCCTCATCATGCTTGCGGGTTTTTAGTTCTACCTGCGCAATGGCAGCGATAGAAGCCATCGCCTCGCCGCGGAAACCCATGGTGCGGATGGCAAATAAATCTTCGGCTTTTTTAATTTTAGAGGTGGCGTGCCTTTCAAAACACATTCGCGCGTCGGTAGCACTCATGCCACAGCCGTTGTCCGTCACCTGGATTAAGGCTTTGCCCGCATCTTTAACAATCAGCTGAATTTTGTCAGCACCGGCATCAATAGCGTTCTCCAACATCTCCTTAACCGCAGAGGCAGGTCTTTGTACCACCTCTCCGGCCGCAATTTGGTTGGCTACAGAATCTGGTAAAAGTTTAATTATATCTGGCATGTTGCGCAAAAATAAGGAAATTTTTGAGGCATCATTTATGCAAGGGCAATTAAAGCTGAGGCACTTTTTTATTAGTTTCTACCAACAACCGGCCAAGCTGGCAAAGGGTGTCTTATTTCTTAAATCTTAGGTTTCAAATCGGGTGCAGATTGGCGGAAATATTTGGTAATGCTTTGTTATTTTAGCGCGCCAGCACAGGTTTTCCAGTTTTTTGAATGCACCTCAGCGCAATAAAGCGTAGCAGTATCGGTTTTTTATATAGTGCTTCCCGAAATTATGAACATGATTAGAAAGTTTTTGCTCCTCAACATCCTACTATTCAATATTAGTTTTATATCCTGCGGACAAGATCATGCCGAAAGCGAAAGCTGGCTGAACAGTTTTAAGCAGGCTCAAGAACAAACCGTAGTACTTAACAATCAACAGCACGAAATACCGCTACGCAAACTTGAGCAGAAGAAACTTGCTTTGGTGGATTTCGGTTTTGCCTACCACGCCGTTTTAGACAGTATGCTAAACAAATATCAGCACGTTGCTTTTTTTAAATATACCCCAGATGCCACTCAAACACAATTGAACCAGTTGCTGGAAGATTTAAAGTTTTATAATACCGTCATTATCAGCATAGCGGATACCGCTCCTTTAAGCGATGATGTTTTGGCCTTAATGAAAGAGCTGGACCGCAAAAATGAACTGATTGTTGCTTTGTTCGGCTCGGGTAGCCAGCTTACTAAGTTAGATGATATGCAATCGCCTATTATATATTCAGCAGCTACTACTTTAGAAAGCGCCAGTTTTGTAGCACAATTAATTTATGGTGGCGTAAAAACAGACGCTGTATTGGCAAACAGCTTCTCGCCAAAATATCAAGCCGGCGACGGCAGCAAAACAGAGAAAATAAGGTTGGGCTACAGCGTGCCGGAAGAGCTAGGCATCAACATTGAAGATTTAGCACCCATTGATGCCATCGCGGCGGAAGCCATCAGTCAAAAAGCTACGCCCGGACTTGTGGTTTTAGTGGCTAAAGACGGACAAGTGATATTTAACCGTGCCTATGGCAAACACACCTACGATAGCGATGCGCCCTTAGACCAGGTGAACGATATTTTTGATTTAGCGTCCGTTACCAAAACATCGGCTACTACTATAGCCGCCATGCGTTTGTACGAGCAAGGACAGCTAAATTTAGACACCGCCATAAGCACCTTTTTGCCACAGACCCGCAATAGCAGCAAAAAAAGCATCACCGTAAAGGAGTTGCTCTTGCACCAGGCAGGGTTTATTCCGTATATCCCTTTTTATGCCTCCTTGAAACCAGAAGATTACAGTCGGGATTCATCCGAAACCTACAACTTAAAGGTGGCCGACAATTATTACATCAAAAAAAGCTATTACCATGATGTAATGTGGCCGCAGATGTTGCAAAGCCCCTTAAAAACACGCGGACGCTACGTTTACAGCGATTTGAGCATGTACTTTTTAAAAGAAATTTTGGAAACTGTTACCAAAGAGCCGACAGAAAAATATGTTTCGGAGCAATTTTATAAGCCCTTGGGCATGTATACCACCGGTTTTAACCCGCGCTTCCGTTTCCCCAAGGCCAACATTGTGCCTACCGAGCTCGACAGTTATTTCCGCAATACTTTGGTTTGGGGCTACGTGCACGACCAAGGCGCGGCTATGGCCGGAGGGGTTGCAGGGCACGCGGGTTTGTTTTCTAAGGCTTCAGATTTGGCCATTTTGTACCAGATGTTGCTAAACAAGGGCACTTATGGTGGCACTAAATATTTTGAACCTGCAACCGTAGCGCTGTTTACGCGAAAACATTCGGCAGTTAGCCGCAGAGGTTTAGGGTTTGATGGTTACAATGCCGAGTCGAGCTATGGCTACCCTTCAAAATTGGCTTCTCCGCAAAGTTACGGCCACACGGGCTATACCGGCACGGCGGTTTGGGTAGATCCGGCGGAAAATCTGGTTTATATTTTCTTATCCAATCGCGTATATCCTAAAGTAACTAACAAGCTTTCCACGTTAAATATTAGGCCCAGAATACAAGACGTGGTTTACCGGGCGATAGCGAAAGGGAAGAAAAGATAGATAGCTTTAGACAAGAAGTAAACGTTGTGAATTTTAGGTAAACAAGGATAAGTACATTTTTTCGGGATAGATTTTAGCGCCAATATAGAAATATGCTAGGCGAAACTTCCAGAAGTTTAAACTCACGGGAGGTTCTCTCGTGAATCAACTTTCGCCTTCTTAGGCATATTCAAGTGCTTATGATATTCGTTTAAATGTACGTTTACCTTCCCTAGCGTAAATAAAAAAAGCAGCTGTTTAAGCTGCTCCTCTAATTACTGCCAGTAAAACTGCGATAACCGCAATTACCAGCAAAATGTGTATCAGTGCGCCGACAGAATAAACGAAAAATCCGAAAATCCAGCCAATGATTAATACAACGGCGATGATATAAAGTAAGCCTCCCATGTTTGTATATTTTAGTTAAACCATCAGCTTTCGCTGTTAAAGCCTCATAAATACAAACACTATGCCGCCAAAAACCGCCGGCTTATCTTAAGCCACCGCCCGGCATGCCTTTCATCATTTTTTGCATTTTTGCCATAGCCGACGGATCCGAGAATTGCTTCATCATCTTGCGCATATCTTCAAACTGTTTAATCAGCTTGTTAACTTCAGCAATATCGTTTCCGCTGCCTTTTGCGATACGCCCTCTGCGGCTTTGGTTGATAATTTCGGGATTCTCGCGCTCGTGCGGCGTCATAGAACGGATGATGGATTCGATACCTTTAAAAGCATCATCATCAATATCCACGTTTTTCATCATTTTGCCAACACCCGGGATCATCCCCATCAAATCTTTGATGTTACCCATTTTTTTGATCTGCTGGATTTGACCCAAGAAATCGTTAAAATCAAACTTGTTTTTACGGATTTTCTTCTGTAGCGCCGCCGCTTCTTTCTCGTCAAACTGTTGCTGTGCACGCTCCACTAAAGAGATCACGTCGCCCATGCCCAAAATACGGGAAGCCATACGGTCGGGGTGGAAAACGTCTAAAGCGTCCATTTTTTCGCCCGTACCCACAAACTTAATCGGCTTGTTCACCACCGATTTGATAGACAGCGCCGCACCGCCACGGGTATCACCATCTAGTTTAGTAAGCACCACGCCGGTAAAATCCAAACGGTCGTTAAACGCCTTTGCCGTGTTTACGGCATCCTGCCCGGTCATGGCATCTACCACAAAAAGCACTTCTTGCGGTTGTGTAGCCTGTTTAACCTCGGCAATCTCGTTCATCAGGGCGTCGTCTAAAGTTAAACGGCCGGCGGTGTCAATAATAATTACGTTGTTGCCGTTCTGCTTGCCGTGCGCAATACCTTCTAATGCAATTTTTACCGGATCGGTTGATTCGCGGTTGGTATAAACATCAGCGCCAACCTGCCCTGCCAAAACCTCTAACTGGTCGATGGCCGCGGGGCGGTAAACGTCGCCGGCCACCAAAAGAGGCTTTTTATGTTTGTGCGATTTGAGGTGCAAGGCCAGCTTACCGCTAAAAGTAGTTTTACCGGCACCGTTTAAGCCAGCAATTAAAATGACGGTTGGGTTTGCTTTAACATTCAGCTCATCAACATTGCCGCCCATTAATGCGGTCAGCTCGTCGTTCATGATTTTGGTGAGCAACTGCCCTGGCGATACGGCAGTTAGTACGTGCTGGCCTAAAGCTTTCTGCTTCACCTCATCTGTAAAAGCTTTGGCTGTTTTATAGTTAACGTCGGCATCTAAAAGAGCTTTGCGTATCTCTTTCATGGTTTCTGCCACGTTAATCTCGGTGATGCTTCCCTGTCCTTTTAAAACTTTAAACGCCCCTTCGAGCTTATCTTGAAGATTATCAAACATGTTTTAATCCTTTATTTCAAATTATTTGGGGCGCAATTTACCAATTTTTGCTTGATTAAGCCTTGTGGAAATCACGTGGATTTTTTAATGCCGCTTTCGCGGGATGGGGTAAAGGCGGGAATTGGGGGAATTAGAAATGAAAAAAAGATGTACGATTGGTTTTTATGGCCGGCGCTGGTTTGTAACCACTGCCTCCTTATGATAGACCAAAGTTTTGCTCAATGGTAGATGGTTGGTATTGTTAATTTTTCAAAAAACAATTAAAGCACCGGTTGCAAACCGGCGCTAGTTATAAAAATTTATCAATGCCTAGTTTCGTTTCCAAAGTAAATGCTCTGGTAGCTATCGTAACGGCTGGGTTCAATTTCGCCGGCTTCTAAAGCTTTTAACACGGCGCAGCCCGGTTCATTAATGTGAACGCAGTTGTTAAATTTGCAGTTGTGCATTAGCGCGCGCATCTCCGGGAAAAAATGGCTTAACTCCTGCTTTTCAATATCCGTAATACCTAATTCTCTGATGCCCGGTGTATCAATCAGCTTCCCGCCGAATGGTAAATCGAAAAGTTCGGCAAAGGTAGTGGTATGCTTTCCGGTATTGCTCCAGTCGGATATTTCTCCTGTACGCAACTCAACTCCCGGAATTAACTGATTAATCAGACTGGATTTACCCACACCCGAATGGCCGGAGAAAAGAGAAGTTTTATCTTTTAACACGGCTTTTAAAGCGTCAACGTTTGTACCTTCGGTAGCCGAAACGCTGTAGCAAGGATAGCCTAGGCTTTCGTACAAATCAGTATAAATTTGCAAAACCTCCAAGCCTTCTTCACTAAACAAATCCAACTTGTTAAAAATGAGCAAGGCCGGTACGTCATAAGCCTCGGCAGTAACCAAAAAACGATCGATAAAACCTAAAGAGGTGCGGGGCGAAGCCAAGGTAACCACCAAGCAGGCCAAATCTAAATTGGCCGCAATAATTTGTACTTGTTTAGAGAGGTTAATGGATTTACGGATGATGTAGTTTTTACGGTCATGCACGCGCGAAATAACGCCGGTCTGTAAATCGGCTTCTAAATCAAAATCCACAAAATCGCCTACCGCCACCGGGTTGGTGCTTACCAAGCCCTTCATCCGCAGTTTTCCTTTTATCCGGCAATCGTATTTTTTACCGTCTTCTGTTTCAACGCTGTACCAGCTCCCGGTAGATTTTGTGACCAATCCTTGCATCTGCCGTAAAGGTAAATATTGTTTTTGGCTGTTTGTATGCTATTTTAGCGAGATTTATGATGCGCTATTACCTTTTACCCTTTCTGGCACTTGCAGTTTTATCTGGTTCTTGCCAAAGATCAAACCCAAATAACGACCCCACCGAGCGGAAATTCCGTTTTGAACCCATCAAAGGAATTAAGTTTTATGAGGTAAGGCGAACTTTTGCATCAGGCCTGGCTTTTAACGAATTGGGATTTCAGCAAACGCCAGAGTGGGCTATACGCTTTTTATCAGACACTACGGTACAAGCATACAGCCCCATGCTAAACAAAATGCTGGATTTTGAGTTGATTTTTAGTCATGATGGCGTTTACAATTTTGCGCGCGAATGGTTTAGGGTAAAAGAAATTAGCAAAGACAGCCTGCTGTTACAAAGGTTGGAGGTGAATGCCAAAAAGATTGCAAAAGATGTGCGCTCTGAGGTGTTTATGCACTTTTACTCCGAAGATTATTTGAAAAAGACCGGTAAAACTTTGGAGCAACTGCGTAGGCCAAACCAACAGGATTCGGCTTTTGTGAAACAGCGAATTGCCGAGGCCAACGCCGCGATAATGGACAGCAGCTTGTTTTTTGCCGCCAGGAACCCGGTGGTGTTTGAGACAAAAAGTGATTTGGTTAAAATAGAAAAAGTATCAACGGTGGATAAATTAGAGAACCGAAGCGCTTCTTATGATTATTTATATCCTGAATACACGGTGAACATTGCACCGGCCTATAAAGATTTTGCTTACACTATTTCTGCCGTGGTGGACCAGTATGGCAAACTTCACGTGTACAAATTTAACGCAACAGATGATTATCGCGAAAACCGCCGTAAGGTGTTGCAAGGTATTTTAGATTTATATATCGGCCGTTTGGTTAAAGTTACGCCCGGCCATACCCTGGGCATGGCACACAGCTCTTTAGTGGTTTTAAACCTGATCGGAAAAAAATAAAGCAGGTGGTTTAACCTACCTGCTCTACATTTTTCCTGGCTTCTTGTGCTAAACTGGAAGTAGCATCTTGGGCTTTAGAACTGTATTCTGACGCTAATTTTGAAGCTTTATCTGCCAATTTGCTTCCTTGCTCAACCGCGGCATTTTTAGCTTTATCACTAAAGTCTTTAACAGCGTCAATAACGTTGCTAAGCTGTTGCTTACCGTCTTCGTTGGTCATAAAATAATAAACCGCAGCACCGGCCGCAACTCCTAGAATTAGGCCCAAAGCTATTTTAGATTTTGTTTTGCTTTCCATAATTTTTTAAATTTTAATTGTTTGCCTAAGGTTATGCCAATACCTTGCCAATATTGTGCTGTTTATCCCCAAAAAAACTCGAGGACGCAAAATAAAAAAGCCTCAAATCCGAAATTCGGATTTGAGGCTTCAATGCAGTTTACCAGAAAATTACTTCCCTGCTTTCAAGGCTGCTAAAGCGTCTTTTATCTGCTGATTATCTGGCGTTAAAGCCAAGGCTTTGTCAAAATATTCTTTTGCTTTTGCTCTATCGCTTTTAATATAATAGGCACCTAAAGAAGAATAAGCTTCTGAAAGGTTTTTCTTATTGGCATCGGTCAAAGTTTCTTTGGCCAAAGTAATCTCTACAAATTTATCAAAAGCTGCTTTTACCTTATCGTTTTCGTTTACCGGATCAAGGTAATACTCCACGCGGGCTAAATACAAGTAAGCATCTGCGTTATTTGCTTTCTCGGCAACGTAAGTAAACGCGCTGTCTGCTGCTAATAAAGTTTGCTTAATCTCGGCCGTATCTTTAGAGCCTTTATTTACCAAATTAGCGTAGTGGAAATAGTTAGAATAACCTAAATAAAACCAATCAACAAAAGAAGCATTTGGCAATTTAGATAGCTTTCCGTAGTAATCAGCCGCTTTATCGTATTGTTTAGAGGTAAAATACGTTTTTGCGATATTTCCTAAAACCTCTGTATTAGTGGTATCCAATTCGTAACCTTTGATATAATTTAAAATGGCTAAAGAATCTTGCTTTTCAGCCTGATAAGCCTTGCCTAAATAAACATAATCATCAGCAATTAAACGTTTTGCATCAACTTCTGCTATAAAGTTGTTCAAAGTCTCGATACCTTGTTGGTTGTTGTTATCTTCAATGGCCGCGTAACCTTTGAATCTTTTAGCTAGAATATATTCTTTGCTATAACCTGGTGAGCTGATAAATTCAGTGGCCGCTTTCTCTAAACCTGCGTAATCACCGGCGTTCAGCAAGAAAATAAGGTAACGGTATCTCGAGTCAACAGAACGGTCTGTTAAATCCAAGTATTTTGAGTAGTTCTCTTTAGCTTTTGTTAAAAACTCCTCTTTTCTGTTCGGCGCAGCAGAAGTCCAACGGTAGTAGTTTTCTGCTAAAGCACGGTATGCTGGGCCGTAATTTGGGTCTTTTGCAATTACGCCTTTTAAAGTAGATTCTGCCAACTCAAAATTGAAAGCCTGCGTCCAAATTTCACCAATGTTTACCTCTACGTTCAACAAATTGTCTTTTAAATTCATTGCGCGTTGGTATTCTGCAACGGCTTCACTGTTTTTGTTTTGTGCTTTGTAAGCATCGCCCATGGCAATGTGCAGTTCCGGATCTTTTTCGCCGTTTTCTTTGGCTTTATCAAACCACTCAAATGCTTTGGTTAAATCGCGAGATGGCTCATAAGTATAAGCTTTACCAATGTATAAGTACTCGGCGTAATCTTTCTTACGCATGTCATCTGTTGCTTTATTAAAGTTTGCCTGCGCTGCGCTGGCATTTTTGTTAAACAAATCTACCGTACCCAAACCAATAAGGTTTAGTTTGTATTTTCCTTTATCATCTGCAGCAATGCCTTTTTGAAAAACCGCTTTCGCCGAATCTGGCATATCCAGTTTCAGGTACAAATCGCCATAATAAAAATAGTTTTCTGGCGTAGGTTGGTTTTGTGTTAACGTAGCGAATAAAGATTTCGCTTTTTGGTACTGTTCTGCGTTTACCGCTTTTCGTGCATCCTCAAGACTTTGCGCTTGAGTGGCGGAAGCAACAAACAAAACGCTCATTGTCCCTAATGCTATCTTCTTAACTATGTTCATATGCAAATAAAAATATATTAATGTCTGATGTTAATTTTTCTGCTCGGCAAAGAATCTGGCGCTAAACCCGATTTTAGAATGATCCTTTGCCCTAGTTCGCTGGCCAGGAAAGAGGCAAATCCGGTGCCTAAGCCTGCCTTACCTTGGCAATTTATTAAATATAAATCTCTTGTCAACGGGTAAGTTTTAAGTTTTAAGCTGGTTTGCGATGGTTTTTCAAAAGTTCCTTTCTCTGTTTTTACGCTCATAAACTTCAAGTTTTCAACCTCGGCAGCAATATCTGGCGTTGGTCTTTTCATCCAGGCTACGCTCACTATCCCTATACTGTTAGGATGCTCATTAACGTAGCGGATAACTTCTTTGTTAGTTTTTAAAGCATAAACATTCTTTGGAAATACTTTAACGTTTGTAAGTTCCATTAAGTATGAAACCGTGCTGGATTTCGCATTGTCAAAAACAAAAACTTGCTCTTGATTGCCTTTGCCTTCAAAGGCCTGCTTAATTTCTTCTACCGTAATTAACGTGTCTTGGTTGCTTTTTCCCGTGACCAAAGCGATGCCGTCAATGGCAAATTTGGTACTCCTGACGATGATTTTCTTATCCTCAAAATGTTGGGCTTCCTTAGGATTTAACTCGCGCCCTAAAATTGCGATATCGATGCTGTCTGTTAGCAAACTGTTGATAATGTCTTGCTCGGGCTTATAGCTGATGTTGATTTGGGCCCTTTTGTAATTTTCGGCAAAAATCTGGTACTCGTCATCCACAATAGGGTATAAGGATTCATCCGCCAATAGCTTGCTTTCGCCAACTGTAATTTGCTCGGACGATGAGCTTTTTTGCTGTGTGCAAGAAAACAGGATGCTGGCAATAAGGCTTAAAACAGAAAAAAAAGTGAAACAACTTTTTTTATTCATCTCGTTTTTGGTTGATGAGCCTCACAAATCTAAAAAAAGAATAAACAATTAAAAGGAGGCCAAAAGCTATTTTCCATCCTTTTGCCACGCCGTACATCAGCGGAAATTTATCCCAAAAAATGATGGCCGCACCTATAAAAAAATAAAGGGCGAACATCACGAGGCCTAATACAACGAGAAATCGCCTTGCGGGCGATTTCCGTTGTCTTTCTGAAAATTTTTGGTAAACCATTTATTACTACTGGCTCAATTGGAATAAAATTGGGATGGTGTATGAAACACGTACATTTCTTCCGTTTTGTACGCCCGGATTCCATTTTGGGGATTTTTTTAACACCCTTATAGCTTCTTCATCACAACCTCCTCCAATTCCTCTAACTACTTTAATATCGGTTAGAGAGCCGTCTTTTTCTACTACAAAGCTACAGAAAACACGCCCCTGTATTCCAGCTTCGCTTGCCATTGGCGGATATTTTAGGTTCTTCTGTAAAAACTTCCCAAATTGATCTAGCCCGCCAGGGAAACTTGGTAACACCTCTACCGTTGTAAAAATCTGGTTGGTATCTTCTGTTTTCTCCTGGTTAATTGGGCCTTCACCAACGGGGGTATTAATTACAATTTCTGCATTAGGATCCCCTTTGATGGTTTTTTGTCCCGGATCTGCTTTTTCCAATTCTTTAACGGTAGGCGGTTCTTCCTCTACCACTTGGTCGTCGGGTTTTACTACCGGCGGCGGGAAACGCACTTGATCCACTTTTGGTGGTGGTGGTTCTACCGGCGGTGGCGGAGGTGGCGCTTTTTCGTCCACAGGCGGAGGTGTGGCCAACACTACTTCGGTTAGCTTCTCCTTTTTATCTGTATCCTCCGATTCTCCTCCTTGGAGATATTTTACGATGATTGGCGAGGCAATCGCTAAAGCAAATAGCGAGCACCCGATGATAATAGCTTTATTGGTGGTTTTAACATTGTCTTTACGTAGCTGGTAAGCGCCGTATTCTTTGTTTCTACCCGCAAAAACGATATCAATCCAATCTCTTTTTAAGATGTCCAGTTTAGACATGATTGTTATTTTTTTAGGTGTAAAATTAAAACGTTTTTGTTTTCATGATATTTTATTTGAAAACGCCTTGCTCTTTCATCAAGGTTAATTCTGCCGGTTCAATTTTGTTGTTGATACCGTAAGATGGTACACCTGCTATTTTAATTTCGTCTAATATATCAACGAAGTTTTTATAGTTAGATTGGTCGCTAGGTTTAATAATCACCATTAAACCTTTTTCGGGGTTTCCGGTAGTTGCCACCACCTTTTTGTTGTTATCAATTAGTGATTGGCGGATGCCTTTTTTCCCGAAATTATCTACCGTAGGCGCATTGTCTCCAATAACACCCATATACCATACAATTTTGTTGTCGTCTCCTAATAAAACCGTCATTGTTCTGGAGGCTTTCACGTCTAATGTCTCTTCAGGATTCTGCTTGTCCTTATCTGGCATAAACATGTCCATCGCCTGCGGTTTGGCCAGGGTAGTGGTAAGCATAAAGAAGGTAATTAGTAAGAAGGCCAAATCCACCATGGCGGTTAAATCCACCCGGGTTGATTGTTTCTTACTTCTTACTTTCCCGCCTTTCTTATTACCCCCGCCGGAGGTATCTAATTCTGCCATGTTGCTCTGTTCTTAATGTTAGTTAGTCCCTTCTAACGAAGTAATTAAGCTGAATTTGTTAATTTTTTGGTCCTGAAGAATATCGATTACTTTTCTTACCATCGGATATTCCTCTTTTGAATCTCCTTTAATGGAGAATCTTAAGTCCACGTTGTGCAATTCCTTAGTTGCGTAGCGTGCTTGCAAAATCCATTGCTTTAATTCGTTGTTGGCGCCAGAATCGCAAGGGATTCCAGGTTGTTGCAACTTCAATCTGTCTGATTGTTTCATGGCAATAAATTCTTTCAAACTAGCCATAGGCACGCCAAAATTCTCAATTACGGCGAAGCGTTTTTTCTCTTCGTCTGTAAAAGTCATGTTGTATTGCTCGCCCATGCGCTCTAAAGTATTAACTCTAACATCTTGCCCAACAACTCCAAAAAATACTTTTCCTTGCCCTACAGTTAGGGTAGATATATCGGTATCTGGCAATTTGAAGGTTACGGTAGATGATGGGATATCCACCTCTAGCGCTTCCGGTTGCCTTGCAGTTGCCGTTAAGATAAAGAAAGTGAGCAGCAAGAATGCTACGTCGCACATCGCGGTCATATCCGTAACCGTGCTTTTTCTTTTGATTTTTACTTTTGGCATCTTCTTTTATTTAATTGTTTGTCAATTGATTTAAGGCTGTAAAAAGCCCCCGCTTATTGGCCTCTACTATCTGTGAGTAGCGGCGTAAGTTTGTACAATTGAAAAACCAGCTTCGTCAATTGAGTAGGTTAAGCTATCAATTTTAGAAGTAAAGAAGTTATAAGAAAGTACCGCAAATAAAGAGGTAGAGATACCAGTTGCAGTGTTAATCAAAGCCTCAGAGATACCGTTTGCCAATTGTGCTTGGTCTGGTGCACCGGCAGTTGCCAAACCGGCGAAAGCTTTAATCATACCGGTTACAGTACCTAACAAACCGCCTAATGTACCTACAGAAACTAGGGTTGCAATGATGGTTAAGTTTTGCTCTAACATTGGCATTTCTAACGCAGTAGCTTCTTCAATATCTTTTTGGATAGCCAAGCATTTTTGCTCTGTATCCATAGCGGTTTCAAGCTCTACTTCTTTGTATTTTAATAAGCCCGATTTAATTACCGCTGCAACAGAACCTTTTTGTTTGTCGCACTCAGCAATAGCAGCGTCAACGTTGTTGGTAGCTAAGTTGCTTTGTACTTTTCTAACAAAAGCATCTACATTTCCGTTACCTGCAGCTTTGCTGATAACGAAAAAGCGTTCGATTGAAAAAACGACAACCATTAAGAACATAGACATTAAGAAAGGTACAATGTAACCTCCTTTATATACCATCCCGAAATAGTTGCCCGGTAGTGGGTGATTTGCATTATCTCCGCCCTCAAAGTTAGAACCGTCTCCCATCACATATAAGAATAAGAGCCATCCAATTGCAATACATATAATAATTGCTAATCCTGCGAAAATCCCTGAGCCTTTTGAGTTCTCTTTTTTAGCCGTGGTAGGTTTTGGTGCGTTTGCCATTTTTGTTTTTTTAGTTTTTGAAATGTTAATTAATGTGTGTGTTTATAATTTGCTTTTTTTTATGCGAATAACAAATTTATGATTTATCCTTTAAAATCAAATTTTTTTAAAAATTGGTTTAAATAGCTTTTAAACGACGTTTTTAGTTTGGCGTGCAATATATAACGTAAAATTTGAAAAACATTGTTTACTGTTAAACAGGCTTTTATAAAAATTGATTTTTTTGGAGCTGGTTTAACCAAATGCGCGCCAAAAAGAGCTTTACTTGTATTTTAAGCTCAAAAATATTACAATTTAACGCGCCGCAATGATAGTTTACCTATGTTAAGCCAAGATTTAGATAATGTAAAATTAGCCACCGGCGCGTTTGGCTTTGTAGCCATTGGCCAGTAAGATTTCTAATATTTTCTCCCTAAAATCCCCTTGTACCAATATTTCGCCGTCTTTTACGGCGCCTCCTACTCCGCATTTTGATTTCAGCAACTTGCCCAAAGCTTTTAAATCTTCATCTGTCCCTACAAAACCGCTCACTAAAGTTACTGCTTTACCGGCGCGTTGTTTTTTATCTAATTGCACTTTTAGCTGCTGCCGGTTGGCTGCAAGCGTTTCGGTTTCATCATTTAGGATATGATCTAATTGCTGATCCGGATTGGTTGAAAAAACCAGCCCATCAAAGCCGCTGAATTTCTTCGATTTTTTATCTGTTGCCATTAAAATCTTTTTTATATTATAATATTAAGCGCCAATTTTTTTACGCTAACATTCAAAGTTTCGCCCATGTTTAAAGGCTCGCCATCTACATGCACCGGCCCATCCGTTTGGCGCAGCACAGAAAAATCATTCGCCTTTATAATATCAACATATTTAGATTTATGGGCGGTTTTGCTAAACATCCGCCAGCCCAAAATAGGGAAAACTTTTAGCGGAAAAGGTTTTATGATACATATATCCAACAATCCGTCTTTTAAAGATGCGGTAGGCGAGATATGTGCATTATTTCCGTATTGCGATGAGTTGGCCAAGCTTAACATAAACGCATCTACCGATAGTTTCTTATCGCCGATATGGATTTTATAATGCTGTGGCCGGTAGGATGAAACCTCTTTTAAAGTAGATTTAAGGTAGCCAAAAAAACCTCTTTTTTTACTGTTGGCAAAATGGGCGCTAATGTGTGCATCAAAACCCATCCCGGCCATGTTAAAAAACTTTTTATCGTTTAATAAGCCTACGTCAATTGCGGTAAAATTTAAATTGTTGATACGCGCAATGGCTTTTGCGGTATTCAATGGTACGCCTAAGGTACGCGCCAAACCGTTTCCAGAACCGCAGGGCACAATAGCCATGATTTTTCCGGATGATTCTAAAACATCTGCAACCTCGTTAATGGTTCCATCGCCGCCCACGGCTGCCACAATATCAAAGTTTTGCGCCAAGCCTTCGCTGGCTAATTGCTTAGCATGGTGCGGAAAATCTGTGTAAATAATTTCAGCGTCAAATTTATCCAGGTCTAAGTTTTCATCTATCAAAGTTGGGATAGAAATTTTGTTTAAACCGCCCGAAATAGGGTTCACAATAAATAATATGCGTTGTTTCAAAAGAATGTAATCTGGTGGCCGCAAAGTAATTCTTATTTTCCAAGAAATAAAAATTGTATACCTTTGCCACGCAAGTGGAATGATTTGAAATGATTGCAACCACGTTAAAAAATGCTAAACCATTATCCGCAAGGTTAACCGCAATCACCCTCTTTTCTTTCTGCTGTTATTGTTAAACATTATTCATTTAATATGTCGTACTTATTCACATCAGAATCGGTTTCAGAGGGTCACCCAGATAAAGTTGCCGATCAAATATCAGATGCTTTAATTGATAACTTTTTAGCGTTTGACAAAGATTCTAAAGTAGCCTGCGAAACTTTGGTAACCACAGGCCAAGTGGTTTTAGCGGGCGAAGTAAAATCGCAAAGCTATTTAGACGTTCAAAAAATTGCCCGGGACGTAATTCGCAAAATCGGCTACACCAAATCGGAGTATATGTTTGAGGCAAATTCTTGCGGTATTTTATCGGCCATTCATGAGCAGTCTCAAGACATTAACCAAGGAGTGGACCGTGCCAAACCCGAAGAGCAGGGCGCTGGCGACCAAGGTATGATGTTCGGTTATGCATCAAACGAAACAGATAATTATATGCCTTTGGCTTTAGATTTGGCGCATAAACTTTTGATTGAACTGGCTGCTATACGCAGAGAAAACAGCGAAATTAAATATTTAAGGCCCGATGCAAAATCGCAGGTAACGATAGAGTACGATGACAATCACCAACCTATACGTATTGATACAATCGTAATTTCTACCCAGCACGATGAGTTTGACGAGGAAGGCAAAATGTTGGAAAAAATTAAATCCGACATGATATCAATTTTGATTCCGCGCGTTAAAGCATCATTAAAACCAGAATTGCGGCAATTGTTTACCGATGAAATACAGTATCACATTAACCCAACAGGGAAATTTGTGATTGGCGGGCCGCATGGCGATACCGGTTTAACCGGACGTAAAATCATTGTAGATACTTACGGCGGTAAAGGCGCGCATGGCGGCGGTGCTTTCTCGGGCAAGGATCCATCAAAAGTGGACCGTTCTGCTGCTTATGCCACACGTCATATCGCGAAAAATTTGGTAGCCGCGGGCGTGGCCGATGAAGTTTTGGTACAAGTTTCTTATGCTATTGGTGTAGCAGAGCCCTGCGGTATTTTTATAGATACTAACGGTACCTCAAAAGTTAATTTAACTGATGGGGAAATAGCTAAAAAGGTGCAGGAGATTTTTGATATGCGCCCTTACTTTATTGAGCAACGCTTAAAGCTGAGAAACCCAATTTACTCTGAAACTGCTGCATACGGACATATGGGCCGCAAAAATGAAGTGGTGACTAAAACTTTTTATGGATCTAACGGTGAAGAGAAGAAAGTGGAAGTTGAGCTGTTCACTTGGGAGAAATTAGACTTTGTAGATAAAGTTAAGGTTGCTTTCGGCTTATAAAATTACAACACTTAAATACAAAGCCGCGGTGAAACCGTGGCTTTTTTTTTGCACCTGCCATAAACGCAAACCAAATATTAATCATCAAAATTGGTGATATCAATCAACATTCTGGTTATGTAAATTCAAAAATGTTTGTGTTATCTTTAAATAAAACTTAAATATTAATTAACCTAAAATCCTTGTCATGAAAATCAATTCTAAAACCCACGCGATACTTGACTATTTATTGGTTTTATTTGTTTGGCTGGCGCCAAGCCTTTTAGGTTTGCCACATGTTGCCGCTAGTTTAAGCTATGGTTTGGGCGCAATCCATTTAGCATTAACCGTTTGCACGCATTACGAGTACGGGTTAATTAGGTTTATACATTTAAAAGTGCACGGCGGCGTAGAACTGGCTTTGGCAATTATATTGATTCCTATTGCTTTTTATCTGAAT
This sequence comes from Pelobium manganitolerans, assembly GCF_003609575.1. Taxonomy (GTDB): domain Bacteria; phylum Bacteroidota; class Bacteroidia; order Sphingobacteriales; family Sphingobacteriaceae; genus Pseudopedobacter; species Pseudopedobacter manganitolerans. The sequence continues at coordinate 270,086 of NZ_MBTA01000001.1, forward strand.
ACTATTGAAGGCGAATTTGCCCGGAACTATTTCTTTGGTTTAACCATCGTTATCTTGCTGATATGGCTGCTTTCTGATTATACCAACAAGCCCGAGAGCAGCCGTGAAATCCCGTATGTAGAATCAAGCACAGACGGAGGAATGATCTAAAAAAAAGCATGAAAGAAGTTTTTAATCTGGACCGGCTTTTAATGAACGGTTTGCCTTACGCATTTTTGCTTGAGGTACTGTTGCGCTGTGTGGTGATGTACATTACGGCCTTGATTGTGCTAAAATCTGCCGGAAGAAGAGGCGTAAAACAACTTTCGGTTTTTGAATTAGTGATCATTTTAACGCTTGGCTCTGCTGCAGGCGACCCGCTTTTTTATGAAGATGTTGGCTTAATACCTGCTATATGCGTTTTTACTTTTATTTTGGCCTTGTACCGCTTTACCACCTACTTAATCTCCAGATCCGAAAATGTAGAAGTTTGGTTAGAGGGTAAGCCCATCTACTTAATCCGCAACGGGCAGTTTTCTATCGAAGAATTTGCTAAAGAACCGCTGGCTTTAGATGAATTTTTTGCCGAGTTACGTTTGCGCAATGTGAGCCATATTGGGCAGGTTGATTTAGCTATTTTAGAAACCAACGGACAAATTAGCGTGTTTTTCTTTAAAGATGAAGATGTGCGCGCAGGGCTTCCAATTTTGCCCCATCTTTTTAACAAAGAGGTAAAAATTTTTGAGCCCAATAAAGTGTATGCCTGTAAGTTTTGTGCCAATACCAGCAAAACTGCAGCGGTACAAACCGAGCTGGTGTGTAACAGATGCGAGAAAGAACGCTGGGTTTTGGCATTGGACAGCAAACGCGTTGGCTAATACGCTGGCCATTATAAACAGAAAAAGCAACTTGATAGTTGCTTTTTCTGTTTAGATAAACTTTAACTATTATACCACCAAATTAATAATACGGCCTTTCACCACAATCACTTTTTTAGGTGTTTTTCCGTCCAGATATTTCTGAATTTGTTCATCTGCCAGTACTACTTTTTCTACCTCGGAAGGCTCCATTGTTAATGGAAGCAACAAATTGGTTTTTGTTTTTCCGTTTACCGATACCGGATAGGCAAACTCATCCTCTACCAAATAAACAGGATTAAAAGTAGGGAATTGTGCAAAAGACAGTGTTCCTGGCCGGTTGCCCAGCAATTTCCAAAGCTCTTCTGTAATATGTGGCGCATATGGCGATAATAAAATCACCAGCTCTTGAAGCACCGCTTTTTTATTGCATTTTAAATCTGTAAGCTCATTTACCGCAATCATAAAGCTAGAAACCGACGTGTTGAAAGAGAAACGCTCAATATCTTCTTCTACTTTTTTGATGATTTTGTGCAGCGCTTTTAATTCGGCTTTGGTTGGCGCAGCATCGCTAACTTGGAAGTTGAAATTTTCATCGTGAAAAAGTTTCCAAAATTTACGCAAAAACTTAAATACGCCTTCAATACCATTGGTGTTCCAAGGTTTACTTTGCTCTAGCGGTCCCAAAAACATCTCGTACATGCGCAAAGTGTCGGCGCCGTAACGTTCTACCAAATCATCGGGGTTAACCACGTTGAATTTGGATTTCGACATTTTTTCTACCTCGTGCCCACAAATGTATTTGGCCTCGCCCCGGCCGTCTTCGGCGGAGAGGGAGTTGCTGCCGTCTTCGTAAATAAAGACCGCATCTTTATACTCTGGCCTGAAGTTCCTAAATGCTTCAATGTCTAGGGTGTCGTTGTTTACGATGTTAACATCGACGTGAAGTGGGGTAACGGAGTAATTGGACTTTTGCCCGTAAGAAACAAATTCGTTGGTGCCTTTTCCGTCTATATCATTTACACGGTACACAAAATTGCTTCGCCCTTGAATCATCCCCTGGTTGATCAATTTTTTGAAGGGCTCTTCCTCTACCACATAACCCATATCTTTCAAAAATTTGTTCCAAAAACGGCTGTATAAAAGGTGTCCGGTGGCATGTTCGTTCCCGCCGATGTATAAATCCACATCGCGCCAGTAGGCAATTTTGTCTTTATCAGCAAAAGCAGCATCATTGTTTGCATCCATGTAACGGTACCAATACCAGCTACTTCCCGCCCAGCCCGGCATGGTGCTCAATTCGTATTCGTATTCATCTTGGTATTTCCAATCTTTTGCTCTTCCTAAAGGTGGTTCTCCGCTTTCGGTAGGCAAATATTTGTCTATTTCTGGCAATAAAAGTGGCAATTCTTCTTCTTGAATAAGGTAAGGCAAACCGTTTTTGAAGTAAACCGGAACAGGTTCGCCCCAATAGCGTTGGCGGCCAAAAATAGCATCGCGCATACGGTAGTTTACTTTGGCGTAGCCCATGCCTTTTTCTTCAAGTGCAGCCACAATTTTTGCCACAGCCTCTTTGTAAGTTAAGCCGTTTATAATCCCCGAATTAACGTAACGGCCTTCTTTTGTGGGGTCGGCTTCGGTATCGCAAATTTGTGCGTCCAAAATCTGCACTATCGGTAAATTGAAGTGTTTGGCAAAAAGATAATCGCGCTGGTCGCCAGACGGCACCGCCATTACCGCGCCTGTTCCGTAACCTGCCAAAACATAATCAGCAATCCAAACTGGTACTTTTTCGCCACTTAGCGGGTTTATGGCATAACTGCCGGTAAATGCGCCCGAAACGGTTTTAACATCCGCCATACGGTCCAGTTCGCTTTTTTTCTTAGTCGCTAATATATAAGCGTCAATTTCCGCTTTCTGGGCTGGTGTAGTTAATGAAGCAACAAGTTCATGCTCTGGCGCAATGGCCAAAAATGAAACGCCGTAAAGGGTGTCAACTCTTGTCGTAAAAACACTAACCTGTTGGGAATGTCCCTCGAGCTCAAAAGAAACCATTGCCCCTTCGCTTTTACCAATCCAGTTGCGCTGCATTTCTTTCAATGGCTCTGGCCAGTCAATATCATTTAAGCCTTTGAGCAGCCTATCTGCGTAAGCACTAATGCGCATACTCCACTGCATCATCTTTTTTTGCTCAACCGGGTGGCCTCCACGCTCGCTAAAACCGTCTTTTACCTCGTCATTTGCTAGTACAGTACCCAAAGCCGCGCACCAGTTTACGGTGCTCTCTTTCAAATATGTCAGACGGTATTTTAACAGTTCGCTTTGCTTCTCCTCTTCGCTCATCGCGCTCCAATCGCTGGGCAACAGCGGCAAAACGTCGTCGTCGCATACTGCTTTAATTTCCGTGGCCGGGATGGTTTCCAACTTTGCAATCAAGGTAGAGATATGCTCGGCACGGTCCGTTTCTTTATTGTACCACGCATTAAACAGTTGCATAAAAATCCATTGCGTCCATTTGTAATAATCGGGCGAGCTGGTGCGCACTTCTTTGCTCCAATCAAAAGAAAAACCCAGGTTATCCAATTGCTCGCGGTAGCGGTTGATATTGGTTTCGGTAGTTTTTGCCGGGTGTTGTCCAGTTTGTATCGCGTACTGCTCTGCAGGCAAACCGAAAGAATCGTAACCCATAGGGTGCAACACGTTAAAGCCTTTTAACCTTTTGTAACGCGCAAAAATATCTGAGGCAATGTATCCCAGCGGATGCCCCACGTGTAAACCCGCGCCACTCGGGTAAGGAAACATGTCTAGCACGTAATATTTTGGCTTATTGGTATCAACTTCGGCTTTAAATGTCTGGTGCTGAGCCCAAAATTTTTGCCATTCTTTCTCTATCTGCTTAAACTGGTAATCCATCAATCAATTTTTGTGTGTTCTTGCGAAATTAAAAATTTAAAGCTTGTCTGGCTACTTTTTACCGAAAAGAGATTTTGCTATTGCCGGATAATTTTTAATATCGTAATATTGCGATGTTAAATAATCTTATGGGAATTACGAAATCAGATTTACACCCGGACGCTTACAACCGTCTGGCTTCGGTTTTAAAAACCTTGGCTCACCCTGCGCGTATTGCGATTTTACAGTACATCATTAACCAAAAAGCTTGCATTTGTACAGATTTGGTGACCGAGCTGGGTTTGGCACAGGCAACTATATCACAACATTTAAAAGAATTAAAAACCGTTGGACTGATAAAAGGAAATATAGAAGGAAAATCTGTTTGCTATTGCATTGATGAGAACGTTTGGCGCACGATACAGCAAACTATCCATCAGTTTTTTGATCAGGAAGTGAACATTCCAAAATGCTGTTAGCACATTTTTTTAACCCCAATAATCGCAATATTACGATACAAAAATATTTAAAACTTGACAATATGAAACTTTCAGAAATCAAATCTATTTTACCAACATTAGAAAATGTAGCTTTCCAGCTAGAGGATGGCACATTTGTACCCGAACATTTCCATGTTACCGAGGTGGGGCAGGTAAGCAAACATTTTATAGATTGCGGCGGGGTAATCCGTCAAGAAAAAATTGTAAACTTCCAACTGTGGGACGCCAATGACTTTAAACACCGTTTAAAACCTGCAAAATTGCTCCATATTATTGAACTGTCCGAACAAAAACTGGGGATAGAAGACAACGAAATAGAAGTGGAGTATCAAGCAGAAACTATTGGTAAATACGGTTTACAATTTAACGGGAAAAACTTTGTGCTAAAAAACAAAGCCACCGCCTGTTTGGCGTCTGATGCTTGCGGAACAAAAACAATGGCTTTTGAACCAAGCTTTAACAATTTAAGTGTAGAAAATGCAAACGCTTGCGCGCCAGGCTCGGGTTGCTGTTAATAAATGCCATGGTTTATCCAGAACTACAAAAAACCCTAGACGCATTAGATTGGGAACAGCCTAGGCGGGGCGCCCGTGCCGAAGCATTAAATAAACTAATTGGTGTTGTAAAAGATGCCGCCCATAGGGGCAGTACGCTAAATTTGAATTTCATTTGCACGCATAATTCCAGACGCAGCCATTTTTCTCAAATATGGGCCCGGGTAGCGGCAGTTTATTTCGGTTTCGATAAGGTACAATGTTACTCAGGCGGCACAGCCGAAACCCAGGTATATCCTAAGGTGTTAGATACCTTGGTACAACAGGGAATGCAGATTAAAGCTTTAAGCCATTCGTCTAACCCGGTTTACGCTGTCAAATACGAGGGCGACGCTATGCCCATGCTTAGCTTTTCCAAGCTTTACGACCATCCTTTTAACCCCGAACATAATTTTTCGGCTATCATGGTCTGTACCGATGCCGATGAAGCTTGCCCTATTATAGCAGGCGCAAACGCTAAAATCCAGCTGCCTTATACGGATCCTAAAATATCCGACGGAACGCCGGCGCAAAGCGATGTTTATGCGGCCTGCAGTTTAACAATAGCACAAGAAATGTTTTACGTTTTTTCAAAAGCGAAAACTTGATATGCAAACGCAATTAAAATTTTTAGACCGTAACCTGAGCCTTTGGATATTTTTAGCAATGTTGCTGGGTGTGGGCCTTGGATATTTTTTCCCGGACCTGGCTCGCGTAAACAGCAAACTTACCATAGGTTCGACTCATATCCCATTGGCGATAGGCTTAATTTTAATGATGTATCCGCCACTAGCAAAGGTCGATTTTTCGCTGTTGCCCGAGGTTTTTAAGGATGTAAAGGCCGTGAGTACCTCTTTGCTGCTTAATTGGATTGTGGGACCCTTTTTGATGTTTGCCCTTGCACTAATTTTCATGCCGAGGCAACCCGAATACATGGCAGGCCTAATTTTGATAGGCCTAGCCCGTTGCATAGCCATGGTTATTGTATGGAGCGATTTGGCCAAAGCAAACAGAGAGTACACCGCCCTGTTGGTGGCAATGAACAGTATTTTTCAAATGTTCACTTACGGTTTAATGGCCTGGCTTTTTATAAAAGTGTTGCCCGGCTTTTTCGGTTTGGCATCTTTCGATATTAAAATATCTATGGCCGACGTGATGTTGAGCGTGTTAGTTTATCTGGCTATACCATTTTCAGCGGCTTTTTTAAGCAGGTACGTGCTGATCAGGAGTAAGGGTTTAAACTGGTATAACAGGCACTTTTTACCCGCAGTATCGCCAATTACGTTGCTTGCCTTGCTTTTTACCATTGTTTTGATGTTTAGCCTGAAGGCTGATAGCTTGGTTGCCTTGCCTGCGGATGTGATGGCCATTGCGTTACCACTGGTTATTTATTTTGTATTGATGTTTTTTGCTAGTTTCTTCCTCTGCAGATTTCTGAAGCTGCCTTACGATAAGAATGCTTCGGTATCGTTCACGGCGAGTGGCAACAACTTCGAATTGGCAATTGCTGTATCAATAGGCGTATTCGGTATTCATTCTGGGCAGGCTTTGGTAGGTGTAATTGGTCCGCTGGTTGAAGTGCCAGTGCTTATTTTGTTGGTAAAAGCTAGCTTATGGTTAAAAAAGCGTTACTACACGGCGGCGCAACACTAGGCCAATATCTCTTTAATATCAGCTTCGCTAAGCGATTTAATAAAACTGTCTTCGGTAGTAATTAAACTGCTGGCAACCGATTTTTTGCGACTTTGTAAGGCTAAAATCTTCTCTTCCACGCTGTCTTTAGTGATGAACTTATAGATGAATACGTTTTTAGTTTGTCCAATCCGGTGCGCACGGTCAACGGCTTGTTGCTCAACCGCGGGGTTCCACCAAGGATCTAAAATAAACACATAATCCGCTTCGGTAAGGTTTAAACCCACGCCGCCCGCTTTTAAAGAAATCAAAAAAACTTGGATATGGCTTTCTTCCTTGAACTCTTGCACCACCTCGCCGCGGTTTTGCGTACTGCCATCTAAATAAGAGTAAGCAATTTTCTGCTCGTCGAAATAACGACGGTAAATTTCCAGCTGTTTCACAAACTGTGAAAAAACCAGCACTTTATGCCCGGCTTCAATCACGCTTTCCAGCTTATGTATAACGTCCTCAAACTTACCCGAATCGCCCTCGTAACCATCATCAAGCATAGATGGATGGTTGGCAATTTGCCTTAACTTGGTTAAGCCCTGCAACATTTGCACCGGCGATTTAAAGTAGTCGCCACTTTCAATAGATTTTAGCAATTCATTGCGGTAATCAGATTTGGTTTGCTCGTAAATATTGGCCTGCTCTTCGCTCATTTCGCAGTAAACCACGCTTTCTGTCTTCGGAGGCAACTCGGTTGCTACCTGTTCTTTGGTGCGGCGCATTACAAAAGGTTTAATTAATACCTGCAACTTTTGCGCGCGTTCTTCGTCTTTCTTTTTTTCTATCGGTTGCACAAAATCCGTCTGGAAAAACGTTTGTGAACCCAGCAAACCCGGGTTGATGAACGACATCTGCGTCCATAAATCGTTCACCGTGTTTTCTACCGGCGTGCCAGAAAGTATCAGCTTATATTTTGATTTTAATTGCTTAACCGCGCGGTACGATTTGGATGAAGGGTTTTTGATATTCTGGCTTTCATCCAAAATAATATAGTGGAAATAAACCTCGCTCAGCAAATCAATATCAACACGCGTAATGCCGTAGGTGGTAATGATCACATCGTAATTATGGAAATTACTGGCGTCCTTTTCGCGGAAAGCGCCTGTGTAAGTATAAACTTTTAGCGATGGTGTAAACTTTTTAGCCTCATTAAGCCAATTGTAAATTAAAGAAGTAGGCATCACAATTAACGAGGGGCTGTGTATATTTTGCGCCTCTTGCACTTCCTTGCTTTTTTGTATTAAGGCCAAGGTTTGGATGGTTTTCCCCAAACCCATATCATCTGCCAAACAGCCGCCAAAATTATATTTCTGCAAAAAGTGAAACCAATCATACCCGGCTTTTTGGTAAGGGCGTAAAGTTCCTTTAAAATGTATGGGCGCCGGAATGTCTTCCATGTGCTCAAAATCGCTCAGGCGTTGCAACTTACGGTCCATGGTAACGCTTGCCAGCTCGTTATTGGCAAAATCATGCACCAAACCAACGTGCAGTTTTTTAAGCTTTAGGTGCTCGCCACCTTCAGAAAAACTCAAGAGGTTGCCGTACTGCGAAAACCATTTTTCGGGAATAATTGCTACCTCGCCATTAGGCAAAGTAAACTCCCTTTTTTTGTTTAGGATGTGATGTTTAAGCTGTATAAAAGGAATTTTGTAGGCACCAAACTGCACGATGGCTTCAATATCAAACCAATCATTTTTCTCGTTTATGGCCAAATCAACCTTACTGCTGCCGATAACATATTTTTTAGCGCTGGTGTCCTGCTCAAATTCAAAACCTTTGTCCACCAAATCATCGTGATGTTCGCTAATAAAATCAAAAACTGAAAGCGATTTATCGGCTTCATCTGCGGTATAAGCCACTTCTAAATGCACAAACAAGTTCGATTGCTGTTTTAAGCCCATAGCCAAAAGCTCGTCCAGCTTCTTTTTTTCCCAGGTTAAAGAGCGTTTAATGCGATGGAAAGTATAATCATCGCCTTCTTTTTCCATCCGCACGGTAACGGCCAAGTCACTGCCGGCCGCAAAAACGTATTTGCCGTACCTAAAAAACAGTTGCAGTTCCGAGGTGCCTTCGTTTACGTAAACTACTTTTAAAATCGGCACGGCCTCGTATTTTTCGGTGTTTATGGTAAAACCCTCCGCATATACGTGATATTTCTCTATCAAGGGCGATACAAATTTTGAGAAATAAGTTGCTTCCGATGATTTTGGGATAGAGATATAACGTTTGTTTAAAAAAGGCTGTAGCTTTTTACCTTCCAAATCCTGCTCAAAATCGTATAAAGTGTCATCAACTAATAAATAAGCCGGTTTATTGGTAATTATCTGCGCATCTTTAAACATAAAATCAATGCGGTTGCCTTTGTATTTAATGGTTGGGAAGTAGCGGGTTTCGCTTTCATCGCGCCTAAAATGGAAAAGCACGGTAGCGGGTTCTTCGGCAAAATGAATTTCTTTTTCTACCGGCCAGCCTTCTTTGCTCATTAAAAAGAGAGATTTTCCGCGCAGATTTTTTAAAATTTCGGCTAATTTTTTCTCCAGTTTAGGCCGCACAAACTCGTATGATTTATCATCCCACAGCTTAGAAAAGAACTCGGTTGCACGCACATTTTTTTTAAATATTTTTTTGATGATATAATCCTGCTCAATTTCCTCGCACAGTTTAATAAGTTTAATATCGCTTGCGCTGATGCACTGCGGAAACTCGGTTGCAGTGTGCTCAAATACCCGCTGATGCGTTAAAGAAAAATCGCCATCGGGGTTTAGTTGCACAATATGCGGCTCAATTAAAAAACCGAAATAATCGTGTTTGGCGATAGAATACACTAGCTTACAGGGTTTATCTGTTGCAACTCTTAACATGCTTTCGAGAAAAAAATATTGAGAAGGTAGCTAAAGAAAAAATCTAAAAGTATAAAGAGATTTCGAGATTGTGAAGCGCTAAATCAAATTTGGCGGCACTAATAGCGCAAGCGCTTTAAGATTAGGAAATTATTTTTTGGATTGCCAGTGTTTAGCTTTCTTCAGCCTCGCCGTTTAAACGGTAAATATCGCAGAGGTTGCGGCCTAAGCCCTCATAATCTAAACCGTAACCTACCACAAACTCGTTCCCGATTTCAAAACCTACATAATCAATAGCAGGCAAATCAACCTCTAAAGCTTTGGGTTTAACCAACAAACTGGCTATGGCTACGCTGGCAGGGTTTAGTTGTGTTAGCTGTTGTAAAAAATGTTTTAGCGTTTGTCCGGTATCCACAATATCTTCAACAACAATTACATGCCGTCCGGCTAAATCAATATCAAGGGCAAGGTGTTCGGTAACTTGGCCACTGCTTTTTAAGCCTCCGTGGTACGAGGCAAATTTCACAAAAGTAGCTTCGCACGGAATTTTCACTTCCTTCATCAAATCGGCCATAAACATGAAAGCACCGTTTAAAACGCCTACAAAAACCGGTTGTTTGTCTTCGTAATCCACGTTTATCTCAATACCTATCAACCTTGTGCGCTTTTCAATCATGCTGTATTCGATCAGCGTTTCAAAGCTTTTGTTTTTAATTTGGATGGCCATGGTTTTTTATTGTTCTGGTTGATACAGCAAGAGGCTCAAATTTTCCGGCGCTAAAAGCTCGTTGCTGGCAGCTAATATTTCTTGTGCACTAACGGCGTTTATCTTCTCGTAAATCTCTTTAAGCGAATCAATTTTGCCGTAATCGAGCAAACTTTTTGCCATTGATATTAAAACGCCCATACGGTTTTCTTCGCCTAAAGCTATTTGACCGGTAAAGCGCTTTTTGGCTTGCGAAAGCTGAATTTTCCCTAGCGCCTGCGTGCTTAACTTATATATCTCTTTATGGATTAAAGCCAATGCTTTTTCTACCTTTTCGGCATCGGTACCAAAATAAATAGAAAACAAACCGGTATCTGTCAAAGGCGAATAGTTGGATTCTATAGTGTAAGCAATTCCGTATTTCTCGCGTATTTCCAAGTTTAAGCGCGAGCTCATCCCCGTGCCTCCCAAAATATTGTTCAATAGCAATAAGGCAGGTTTTTTTGGGCTGTGAATATCATAAGCCACCGTGCCTAACATGCAATGCGCTTGGTTAATAGGCTTATAAACGGTCTTTTGCTGTGCCAGGTTTTTGGTTACGCTAAGGCGATGTTTAACGCTGCGGTTTTCGGGGATTTGCCCAAAATACCCCTCGGCCAGTTTTTGCACTTTTGCCAAGGTGTAAGGGCCAGAAATGGCAAAAACCATTTCGTGCGTATTATAATTCTTTGCAATAAAATCCATCAGCTGTTGCCTGCGGAATGATTTTACTGATTGCGGAGTGCCCAAAATATTTTCGCCAAGGGTATGGCCGGTAAAAAGCATCGACTCAAAATCGTCATTTATGGCCTCTTCGGGCTGGTCTTCGTAGCTCAAAATCTCGTCAAGCACCACTTCCTTTTCTTTTTCCATTTCACTTTCGGGAAAAGTGGAACAAAAAGCAATATCCTGCAAAAGCTCCATGGCACGCTCTAGGTGCGGTTTTAAAAAAGAGGCCTGCAAGCAGGTATATTCTTTAGTGGTGTAGGCGTTTAAATCACCGCCAACAAGCTCTAACCTGTTTAAAATTTGCGTCGTATTTCTTTTATGGGTTTGTTTAAACAGCAAATGCTCTATAAAATGCGCTAAGCCCGGAGCCCCCACTTCCTCGTCTCTTGAGCCAGCGTTAATAACCAAGCAGCAATGCGAAATAACCGATTTTGCAGGTTGTAAAAGTATGCGGATGCCGTTGGCAAGCTGTATAATCTGGTACGATCTCATTTTGTGGGTGCAAAGATAAGCTTTTTAACAGGGCCAATATTTTAAGTGCAATGTCATATTAAAATGTTGGTGTTAGGTTGCGATGGCTCAATTTTTGCAAGTACCACACACATTATTTACTTTAGAACGTTTAACCTCTTTAATTAAGAAAAACGATGAATTTAAAATTTACGCCGCCGGTTTTTTTTGCTGGCTTAATTGCGTTGGCAAGTTTAGGCGCTTGTACGCAAAACAACAAAACCGCCAACACGCAAGATAGTACAGACAGCGCCAAAGCGGCTATGAGCATTGAACCGCTAACGGATGCGGAAGAATTTCCGAATGCGAAATTGGCCATCACAAATGTAAAAACAGAAAAAGTAGGTGCCGATTCTGTTAAGTTAAGCTACACGTTTAATGTAGAAAACTACGAACTATCTAAACAAACCATGGACGGACATTCTGGCGAATGCGCAAACTCCGAAAAAGGACAGCACATCCATTTTATTATGGACAACAAACCTTATGAAGCGCTTTACAAGCCAGAGCACAGCGTAACTTTACCATTAAATTCCGAGCATTATTTATTGTGCTTTTTATCCCGCTCGTACCATTTATCGGTAAAATCTCCGGGCGCTTCTGTTTTGGTTCATTTTAAAATTGATAAAGACGGAAAATACCAGGCTTTGGATGCGGTTAAAGAACCGATGTTGTTTTACAGCCGCCCAAAAGGGGAGTACGCCGGCAAAGACACGCAAAATGTATTGTTGGATTTTTACGTGAGCAACGCCACCTTAGCGGCTGATGCTTACAAAGTAAAAGTTAACGTTGGCGATACCACCTTTACCGTTGATAAATGGCAACCATATTTTATCAAAAACGCGCCGATGGGCAATTTAGATTTGAAAATCACTTTGTTAGATGCATCTGGCAAAGAGTTAACCGGCGATAATACTTCTGTTTCAAGAAGCATTACTTTAAAAGACTAATAGCCGTATAAAATTTTTAAAAGGTCTTAGCACAAAACGCTGTTAAGACCTTTTTTCTATTACCACCAATCCAGTGGTTTCTATCATTACCACTTCTTGCGAAAACTTCTGTTGCTCAGAAGGCGCCAAAACAAGTTGCTTTAGCTGTTGGGCATTTAAAGTTTCGAGCCTTGCATTACCGTCTAAAACAATCTCTCGCCCTATTAAAGAAGACGGAAAAATCATTGCAGCATCAGCAGTTTTTACCAAAATTTCTTTACCGCGTCCGTTTTCTAGCTCCAGCCAACTTCCATCAGCGTTTACCACGCGCTTAACTTTTGCTTTAACTTTAAACCTTAAACTGTTTTTTGAAGAAACTGCCTCTAATAAACTCGCGAGGTCCTTAACATCGTTATCTAAAACAGATTTTCCTATAACCGTTCCTAAAAGCGGTTGCGGCGCGCGCAAATGGATTTTTTCTGTGTTTTGGCACGATGATGAAAAGACGACTAAAACTGCAACCAGTGAAGTAAATATTTTATTCATGCGTATTGCGTAAGTTCAGATTTTCTGCAAATCTGCTTTTTTTAATTGATAAGCAAAGCGATATTTATCCTGATGCTGATTTTTTACCTGATGCTTACATTTGAACACGAGAGTATGTTTATCGCTAAGCTTAACAAAACAATCACATCCTTTTTGAAACGCAAACCTGCAACATTTTGTAAATTGCGTGTTTAAATTCCGCATATGAAGTTTCTGAAGGTATTTTTCCTAGCTGGTATAACCAGTGTTTTTAGCGCACACGCACAAAAACCGCAAGTCCCAAAAATTATTGACAAGGTAAAAACAGATGTTGCCCGGCCTAAATTGGTAGTAGGTATTGTGGTGGACCAGATGCGCTGGGATTACCTTTACCGCTTTGCCAACCGCTACGGAAATGGAGGTTTTAAACGCCTGTTAAACGAAGGCTTCACTTGCGAAAACACGCAAATCCCTTATATCCCAACTTTTACTGCACCGGGGCATACTTGTATTTATACGGGTTCGGTGCCGGCCATCCACGGAATTGCCGGAAACGATTTTATTATACAAACTACCGGAAAATCCATGTATTGTGCTGGCGATACTACTGTACAAACCGTGGGCAGCAATTCTGCCGCTGGGCAAATGTCGCCGGCTAATATGCTTAGCACCACCATTACAGATGAATTGCGTTTAGCTACCAACTTTCGGTCTAAAGTAATTGGCATTGCTTTGAAAGACCGTGGAGGAATTTTGCCCGCTGGCCACAGCGCTAATGCGGCCTATTGGTTTGATGATTTGACAGGCAACTGGATTAGCAGCACCTATTATATGAAAGATTTACCCAATTGGGTAAGCGCCTTCAACAAACAAAAACTGGCGGAAAAATATATCAAACAAGATTGGAACACCTTGTACCCGATAGAAACTTATAGCCAAAGCACCGCAGATGACACTAAATACGAAGGCAAGTTGACCGGCGAAGAAAAGCCTGTTTTTCCGCATCTGCTCTCAAAAATGCTAAACGGAAGTTATAAAGTCATCCGCACATCGCCGTATGGCAATGATTTAACTTTAGATTTTGCCAAAGCTACCTTAAAGAACGAGCAGATGGGCCGTGGCACGGATACCGATTTTTTAACCCTAAGCTTTTCTTCAACAGATTACATTGGACACAACTATGGCATTAACGCTGTTGAAATTGAAGATACTTATTTGCGTTTAGACAAAAACTTGGAAGACTTGTTTAATACCTTGGATGCACAAGTGGGCAAAAACCAGTACACCGTGTTTTTAAGTGCAGATCACGGCGCGGCGCATAATCCAAATTTTTTGATTGATAATGGCATTCCTGCGGGCTTTTGGCCAACATCTCGGGTTTTAAAAGATTTAAATAAGGCCTTGCAACAGGAGTTTAAGGAGGAGGAAATTGTTTTGAGCCTTAATAATTATCAGGTGAATTTTAATAATCAGATGATTGCCTCTAAACAGCTTGATTTTGAAAAACTTAAAAAGAGTGCCATCCGCTTTTTGCGGGCACAGGATGGCGTTGCAAATGCGATAGATATGGAAAATGCAGCTTTGTCAAGCGCACCGCAGCAAATCCGCGAAAGAATTGTTAACGGTTATAATTACGAAAGAAGCGGCGCGATACAAATTTTGTTAAAACCCGGTTTTTTCTCGGGTTACAGCAGCACCGGCACAACGCACGGCAGCTGGAACCCTTATGATGCACATATTCCTTTGGTTTTTATGGGCTGGGGAATTAAGCATGGCTCGCTTAACCGCCAAACCAGCATGGCAGATATTGCGCCTACCTTGGCCGCTTTGTTGCACATTCAAGAACCAAACGGAAATATTGGTTCGCCTATTGAGGAGCTTTTGGTGAAATAGTATTCTGCAGATTCTATAAATTTGATGTTTTTATTTTAACTTTATTGCTAACGACATCTTATGGCTATAAAATTTATCCATAACCAAAAAGGTAAAGCTACCGGCGTGTATATTCCGATTGCAGAATGGCGAGAAATGACTTTAAAATACGAGGGTTTGAAGGAAAGTGAGATTGAGGCGCCATTAAAAAGCTGGCAACAGGAACTTCTGGAAGAAAGATTAAATAATTATTATTTAAATACAGAACTCACAGAAGATTTCGATAGCGTAATTAACGACATCGAGCATAATTTGTGAATTACAAAATTGTAACTCTTCCTGCTGTACGATTTGATATTATAGATGCAACCGATTTTTATAAAGAAATCAGTCCCAAGTTGGCGAAACAATTTCTTTTCAGAATCCGCGAAGCAAAAGACTACATCTTAAACTACCCGCTAGGGTTTCAACAAAAATATTCCAATGTCAGGATGCTGTCGTTACGCCAATTTCCTTATCAAATCCATTACTTGATAGATGAAGATGCAAAAAGAATTGTTATTCTCGCCGTTGTGCACTCTCATCGTAAACCAACAAATTATTTAAACAGACAAAGCTAATTGCTCATAACCCCCAACCGCTCTACCAATTCCTCAACGCTAACTTTCACCTGTTCGCCACTTTCCATATTTTTTAAGCTTAGTTGCTTGCTCTGCATTTCCTCGCTACCAATAATTACCACAAACGGAATGTTTTTATCATTAGCGTAGGCCATTTGTTTCTTCATTTTTGCGCCAAAAGGAAAAAGCTCGGCGCTAATATCCGCTTTGCGCAAGCGGCTTAAAATAGGAAGTGCAAAATTTTGCTCCTCTTCGCCAAACACACAAATCAGCACTTTTGTGCTTTCACTAACGGCAGCCGGAAACAGGTTCAGTTCCTCTAAAACATCGTAAATCCTATCTGCGCCAAAAGAAATTCCGGCGCCGGTTAAACCTTCTTTACCAAACATACCGGTAAGGTTATCATAACGGCCACCGCCGCCGATAGAACCCATGGCCACTTCGTTGGTTTTTACCTCAAAAATACATCCGGTATAATAGTTTAAGCCACGCGCCAGCGTTAAATCCAGCTCAACTTTGGCATTTTCTAACGTAAAGGACGCCAGGTAGCCAAATAAGGTTTTTATTTCTGCGATACCTTTTTGGCCGCTTTCCGAATTTTGCAAAACGCGTTCTAAAGTTTGCAGTTTTTCTTCGTTGCTTCCGCTCAGCAAAATAATCGGGCGCAAAACGTCTAAATCTGCCGCAGTAAAACCTCTTTCTAATAATTCTCTCTCTACGCCATCTAAACCTATCTTATCTAGCTTATCTATGGCAACGGTGAGGTCCACAATTTGCTGCGGTTTACCAATAAGCTCGGCAATGCCTGTTAGTATTTTGCGGTGGTTTATTTTGATGGTAAAATCACGAAGCCCCAATTTGCTAAGCGCTTCATCGTAAATACAAACAAATTCGGCTTCATTCAATAAAGAATCGGATCCTACAACATCGGCGTCGCATTGGTAAAACTCGCGGTAACGCCCTTTTTGCGGACGGTCCGCACGCCATACAGGCTGTATCTGAAAGCGTTTAAACGGCGAGGTGATTTCGTGCTGGTGCATCACCACGTAACGCGCAAACGGAACAGTTAGATCGTAACGTAAAGCTTTTTCTGAAATAATCGGCAGTAGTTTCTTTGAACTCAGTTCTTCACCTTTTTGCTTTAGGCTTTCGGCTTTGAGCATATAATCTCCTGAATTCAAAATCTTAAAAATTAGCTGGTCGCCCTCATCGCCGTATTTGCCTGTTAAGGTATCCAAGTTTTCCATGGTTGGCGTCTGGATTTCCTGATAACCGTACTTTTTAAAAACTTTTTTGATGGTATCAAAAATATGGTTGCGCTTAACCATCACCTGAGGATTAAAGTCTCTGGTGCCTTTTGGGATTGCCGCTTTTACGTTTGCCATGGCGCAAAAGTAAAACAATAGAAAAGGATTTGAAACTTTAAATATAAGCTTCAAATCCTTTGTAAAGATTGAGAATTAATGTCTTCTTCTATAACCTCCGCCGTCGCCTAAGTTATCCGGCATAGTGCTGTTGCCGGCAAATCTAGAGAAGTTAAAGGTAAAGCTCATCATAAAATAGCGGGATAAGCGGTTGCTCTGTGATAGTGTGGTGGTGTTTCCGGTAGCTAAATAAGATAAGCTGGTGCTTTGGTCCAGTATATCAAATGCCTGAAGTTTAAACGATGCTTTTTTGCCTTTTAAAAACTGCTTTTCTAAAAAACCATTGATTATTAAAGGGTTGGTGCCAATATTGCCGTAACCGCTGTTAAAAGTTTTGTCCAAATTACCGCCAACAATCCAGGTTTTAAGGAAATAAACTTTGGTGCGCACATTAAAACCTACGGAATTTACTTCGGTATTAGCCCTCACATTTAGAGTGTTGTCGTTTTTGCTATAAGTGTAAGTTGCTTCTGGCTCAAACTCTAACCACTCGCCAAGGTTTACCTGCACACCTACGCGCTGACTTAATATCAGGTTTTTACCTGTGTTTTTCTTGTAATCGATAAATGAAATGTTGTTATTGTATATCGCATTCCCCCTGAACCTTAACACATAAGTTTTCTCTTTAAAAGGTTTAGAGAAAGCATAAAAGCCGTTTAAACTGTAATAACCGTCGGCGTTTAAATATCGGTTTTCGCGCAATATGGTCGAGTCTGTTGCTACCGGAAAACTGATAGTATTGGTTACAATTTTGTTTTTGGTATCACTGTAAGATATGTTGGCAAACAGCACGTTTTGGCTTTCAAAATCAAAGTTGGCGTATCTTAAACGGATGCTGTTGCTAAACTCTGGACTTAAATCGGGGTTACCCGTTACATAAAAGTTTTTGTTTGATTGGTCTGTAATCGGCTGCAACTGCTCGTACCCAGGTTGGTTGCTACGGCCATAATAATTAAAGCTGAGTTCACGCGTTTTGGAAAATTTATAGCTGAAGCGCGCGCTAGGGAAAAAATTGGTTTCCTTTTTATCCGTAGCGGTAGTGTTACTTCTTAAAACAGAAGGCTGGGCCGAAAAGCCCACGCTATAGTTGTATTTCTTTTCGTTTACACGATAATTTAAACCAAAACGGTTAGTGATATAATCAAACTGGTATTGGTTGCTTTGTAGCGGATCTAACGCTGGAGCATCTCCTTCTACATCCGTGCTTTCTACCCGGCGGTTATTATCTGTACGGGCAAAGCCATATCTGTAGCTAAACTCCAAATTTTTAGTGTCGGTTAACGGCTCTTGGTACGATACGCGCGCTTCAACATTGTTGTTTTTGTTATCGCCAAATATCAATTGCTTTTGGTAAGTTTCTATTTGTCCGCTTAAGCTATTATCGTCAGACCGGTACAAATAGTTTTGATTTTGGTCTGTTGATGTTGAGTTGAGCTCCACATCAAAGGTCAAATTTCTTGCTTTCGCGCCAAAGCGGTGGTTATATAAAATATCCGCACCAAAATTGGGGCGTGTATAATCTACCATTTCCTTCGAGTTTCCTATAGAAGTGGTTTTCTGCGTATTAATATCAAAATTGGTAAAGGTTTCGCTGTTGCTGTTATCGTAGTTAAACGTCGGCCGAATTTTGAGATAGTTGAGCGTGTCTATTTTGTACTCGAAATTAAAATCTAAACGGTGCCCGTTTGATTTTGCATCCACATCGTTAAAATTATTATTGTAAAAAGTGTTGTCGGCCGTCAAAATCTCCTGCAGGTTACTACTATTGGTGTAATTATCCCGATTGTTAAAGCTGTAGCTTCCATAAGCAGTAATTTTTTCGCCCCACTCATCACGGTAGTTAAAACCAACCGAGTTAACGTTGGTTAAACCGTCACCGCCGCTGCCTCCGCTGTAACCTCTACGGCCACCGCCACCCGTTAAACTAAACACGTTTGCATTGGTATTGTTAAAGTTTAGCAACAGCGCCAGCTGTTGGCTATTGTTAAAGCTTGCTGTAAACGCCGATGCCTGGTAGCGCTCATTGGTGCCGCCACCAATTACGCCGCGTGTTAAAAAGCCCTTATTTGCTTCTGGTTTAATTGTAAAGTTCAAGATTTTATCGGCCTCGCCGTCTTTTACACCGGTGATATTGGCTTGGTCGCCATAGTCATCAATCACCTGCACGTTTTTAATTACATCTGCAGGCAGTTGCTGGGTAGCTGTTTTTACGTCGCCACCAAAAAAATCTTTACCGTTAATGCGTATTTTGGTAATAGTTTTTCCTTGTGCCGTCACGTTGCCGTCTTTGTCTACTTCTAAGCCGGGCAATTTTTTCAATAAATCTTCGGCCAAAGCGTTCTCCTTTAGCTTATACGCATCAGCGCGATATTGTAGCGTATCTTCTTTCACGGTAACGTCGGGCGTTCCGTTTACAACGATTTCGTTCAGCATACGCGAGTCGCTAGTTAAAATAATAGGAGCTAAGGTTTCTGTGCGTACCCCGGCCTTAAAACTATATTTTTTTGATTTGCTTTGGTAGCCCAAAGAGTTTACAGTGATGGTAAATTCGCTTGCGCGGATGTTGCTAAAAGAGAAACTTCCGTCAACATTGGTGCTGGTTAATACGCTATCTGTGGCAGTAGAAAGCTTTACGGCCGCGCCAATTACCGCCAACTGCGTGGTGTCTTTTACCGTTCCGCGAATGGTAAATACGCTTTGCGCTTGTGATAAATGAGAAATAGATACAAATAAGAAGATGTAGAAAAGCTGTTTCATCGGTGTTTTAATGTTATTGACTTCCGCAGAAATAAGGATGTAGATATCCTATCAAATTTGGGCGCGAACATAATAAAGCAGCGACGAAAAAAAAACTAATAGCTACCTAAGCCCAAATTTTGTAGATGAAAGCTAAAACGCTGCAAGTTTGTTACAGATTTTTGTTGTTGATGTGCTGCAGCAAGGCTTCGCGGTAATGGTCCGTAACAGAAATTTCTTTACTAGGCAAAACCACGTGGTTGCGCCTAAAAGCCGTCATGTGGTTTAAAGATACAATGTATGATTTGTGCACCCGCAAAAAAGCGGTTACAGGCAGCTTTTCTTCTAGATACCGCATAGAAAGCCGTGTAATGATGGGGCGGTCCTGATTGACGAGATATATTTTTATATAGTCTTTTAGGCCTTCAATATATTCAATATCATCTAGCTTGATTTTAACATTTGCGTAATCGGCGTTCACAAACAGGTATTCAGAAACGGTGGTTTGGTTTGGCTGGTTACGTAGCTTAAACAGGTCGTAGGCCTTATTTGCCGCCTTTAAAAAGCGCTCCATAGAAACCGGTTTTAACAGGTAATCTACCACATCAAGCTCAAACCCTTCTAATGCGTATTTTTCATAAGCGGTTACCAATATCACCATAGGAGGTTTTGCGGTTAAGCTTTTTAGCATTTGCAAGCCACTTATACCCGGCATTTGAATATCTAAAAAAAGCAAATCTATCGGCGTGTTTTTAATGTACTCCAGAGCCTGCACGGCATTTTTGCAGCAAGCAACCAAATTCAAAAACGGAAGCGATTTGATGTTGTCTTCCATCAGCTCGCGAGCCAAATGCTCATCATCAACAACTAGGCAATTAATCATGCTCTATTATTTTAAGATATACACGGTAGGTGCGTTCGCTTTTTGTAATCTGCAGTTCTTGGTTTTGCCCGTAAAGCAGTTCCAATCGTCTCTTTGTATTCGCCAGGCCTATGCCATGGCTTTTGTCTTTAGTATCTGTTTCGGGCGCAACGTCATTTACCACCTCAAAAGTTAAAACCTTACCCTTTACAGTCAAATCAATTTTTATTTTAGGTCTTTCTACCGTTCCCATCCCGTGTTTGAAGGCATTTTCAACAAACGGAATTAAAATCATCGGCTCCAGCACAAAATCGCCAGTTTCGCCGGTAGCAGAAAATTGCACCTCCACATCATCGCCAAAACGCAATTTTTGCAAATTAATATAGCCTTGCAGGTAAGAAATTTCCTGCGCTATGGTAATACGGCTGTCGTTCCCCTCGTATAGCATATAGCGTAACAAAGTGGATAACTGTAACAGCGCAGGCTCCATTTTATCACTTTTTTTGCGTGCCAAAGAAACCAAATTGTTTAGCACATTAAACATAAAATGCGGGCTTACCTGCGAGCGTAAAAAACTCAGCTCGGTTTTAAGGTTTTCGTTCTCTTTTTCTTTAGCCAGTTTTTGGTTTTTCAGATAATCTACAACAATCCGGTAACTGCAACTAATGCCCACGATAAACAGGTAGCCGAACAAATCAGGGAAGAAAGACCGTTTCCAACGCCGTTTAGGCGGAAAAACATCCGTTTCAACATATTTTGAAATAAAATAGGCCACTACCAAAGTAGCGATAACCAAAACCACATATAGCAACCAGTTTTTGCGTTTAAAAACTACCGGAAACAAATAATAAGCGTTCACATAAAAAATACCGATTAATAAAAGGTTGTTAATCAGCATCCGATAGTAAAAATTGGACGAGAAGCTTGATGGGGCGTTAAGCTTAAAAAAAACTGCCGGCAACAACAGCATACACCAAAAAGCCAGATGAAGAATTAACAAGCCAACATTGGCTTTAATAAATTTAAAAGTTTTCAATGCGATGTAATCTAATTTCCAAAACAATAAAGTTTTGCATTAATGCCCAATTATTTTGGCTTAAGCAACTGTTTTTTTAGACCAACAGCCAAAAAACAGCTATGATAAAAAAAAATACCCGACCTCACGTTCTGAGGACGGGTATTTACACAATAAAACTTAGAAAAGATTTGTAACCCATATTTGTAGGTATTATCAAACCTTTGATAGCCTCAGCACAAGACTATATTTGGTCTTCTACGATAATCTTCCAAATTGGTTTTAAATTCTTAAAATAAAAATAGAAATTATTTTTTAAATCATAGCCGCCCAATTGGTTTATCGCATAATTTTTTACAATGATATAAATCACTTTATGGCTGCAGGCTATTAAAACCAAACCTTTTGCGCTTTTACCACGTAAAAACAACAAAATATTTTAAAAAATGGCTCAGCAAGAAATAAACACTGTTCCAGAAAAAGCGTGTTTTAACTTCGAAAAATTGAATACCTATTTAGGAACAGACAGGCAGGTAATTAAAGAAATTATGCAAGTAGTGCTTGAGGAACTGCGCATTGCGGTACAAAAGCTCGAAGATTTTATCTGTAGTGGCAATTTAGATGCGATACGCGCCATGGCCAAACGCTTAATAAGCACAGCCACTTCAGTGGGCTTAAACCGTATTTGTACGGTTGTAAAAAAGTTAGAGCAACAGCAAACTTTTGATGCGGAGATTTTAGAGCAACGCTTGGCGGTACTAAAAGCAGAAACCGTATCTGTCAAAAAACTAATAACCAACTATTTATAACAAAGAATAAACCTGTTTTGCCATGTAAAAACAATTGGATGTTTTTGCACAGCATCCCTTATCTTTATGGTGCTATTACTGCTGTTTAGCGTAATATAAATTGCCAAACCCAAATAAATGTCAAATCCGCTAGATCCCGATTATGAAAGCCTGCGCTTAGAGGCTTTAGAAAGTTATCAGATATTAGATACTTTACCCGAAAAAACTTTCGACAGGTTTACCGAGCTTGCCGCACTTATCTGCGGTACTCCTATTTCGCTGGTTTCTTTATTAGACGAAAAACGGCAGTGGTTTAAGTCTCGGCACGGCCTGGAGGTAGAGCAAACCGACAGAAAAATTGCCTTTTGCCACTACGCTATCCAGGGAAAAGAAATTATGGAGGTGAGCAACGCTACATTAGACAAGCGCTTTGCGGCCAATCCTTTAGTAACGGACGCGCCAAACATCAAATTTTACGCCGGTTGCCCTTTAATTGATACAAACGGCTTTGCGTTGGGAACTTTGTGTGTGATAGACCAACAGCCCAGAGCATTAAATGATAATCAAAAAAAAGCATTAAGCTTATTAGGCCAGGCTGTAACAGATTTAATTGTGCGGCAAAGAAAGCAACAAAAGGCAGAAAATTTCGACAAGCTTTTTGCACTTTCCAAAGATTTGATCTGCGTATTTAATGCCAATGGCCAATTTAAAACGTTAAATCCGGCGTTCAACACCTTATTGGGCTGGTCACAAGACACCCTTAGCACACTTTCTTTTTACGATTTGCTACATCCGGCAGATGTAGAAGATACCAAAAACACCTTGCAAAAACTAAGCGACCAGTCAAATACGGTTAGCTTTTCGCACAGGCTAAAGGCCGCAGACAATAGCTATCGCATTTTAAAATGGACCGCCACGCGAGAGCCTGCTACTAATGATTTTTTTGCCATTGCCCGTGATATTACCGAAGAACGTGAAAAAGAAATCCGGTTACACAACTCGGAACTACGCCTACGTGCATTTTTTGAAAATTCTACCGGTTTTATGTGCACGCACGATTTGGACGGTAAAATCTTAACCGTAAATACGGCCGGCGCAAAAAGCTTGGGTTATACCCCAAATGAGCTAATTGGCAAAACCCTGTACACCATTATTCCAGAAGACAGGTACGAGTATATGAAACTTTACCTGGCCGCTATTAAAACACAGGGTGCGGTGCACGGAATGATGTATACCATGCACCGCGAAACCGGCGAGGTTTTAACTTGGCTTTTTAATAACGTGTTGCAAAAAGATGCCGACGGTGATGTTTACGTCATAGGAAACGCGGTTGATATTACCGAGCGCCACCGTTTGGAGGCAGACCTGCAGCGTACGCAAGAAATGATGATACGCACCAACGGTGTTGCAAAAATTGGCGCTTGGGAAGTGGACATGACAAGCGAAGAAATTTTTTGGTCAAAAACCACACGAAAACTGCACGAGGTTGATGATGATTTTATCCCAAATATGGAAAACGCGCTCGCTTTCTTCGGCGAACATGCCGAAACGGTATCGATAGCCCTAAAGCGAGCCGTTGAAGACGGAGAAACATATGACCTAGAGTTACCAGTAACAACTGCCAAAGGTAAAATGCTTTGGGTGCGGACGTTGGGAACGCCAGAATTTAAAGACGGGAAATGTGTGCGTCTTTACGGCACTTTCCAAGATATAACCGAAAACTACCTTCACCGCGTGGCTTTAAAAACCGCAAAAATACAAGCAGAACGTGCTAACGTTGCCAAATCGGAGTTTTTAGCCAGCATGAGCCATGAAATTCGCACGCCATTAAATGGCGTTATTGGTTTTACAGATTTGGTTTTAAAAACGGCCCTTAACCAAACGCAGCAACAATATTTAACCATCGTTCATCAATCCGCTAACGCCTTGTTAGCAATTATTAACGACATCCTTGATTTCTCTAAAATTGAAGCCGGAAAGCTTGAGCTAGACATTGAAAAAGCAGATTTATTTGAACTTACCAGTCAAGCATCGGACATTATTACCTTCCAAGCGCAGAAAAAAGGATTAGAGGTGTTGTTAAACATCGATCCTAACTTGCCCCGCTTCGCAGAAATTGACGCGATACGCCTAAAACAAGTACTAATTAATCTTTTAGGCAACGCGGTTAAGTTTACCGAAAAAGGAGAAATTGAGCTTAAAATTTCAGCAGACAGCGATCCGCGCCAAGAGTACGTAGATTTACATTTTGAAGTGCGCGATACAGGTATCGGCATCCAAGAAGATAAACAAAACAAAATTTTTGAAGCTTTCTCACAAGAAGATGCTTCAACCACAAAAAAATACGGCGGTACTGGTTTAGGACTCACCATTTCTAACAGGCTGTTGGGCTTAATGGGCAGCCAACTGCAATTGAAAAGCAAGGTGGGGCAAGGAAGTACTTTCTTTTTTAAGCTGCGCCTAAAAACCGAAGATGGCGATAGTAATTTAGCAGACGACATTAGCTTTATTAAAGAAGTTTTGGTTGTTGATGACAATGAAAATAACCGACTGATATTAAAGCAAATGTTATTGCTGAAGAACATAAAAGTATCCGAAGCTAAAAACGGGCTAGAGGCTTTACAGCTACTTACAGAGGGCAAACACTTTGATGTGGTGCTGATGGATTACCATATGCCGTACATGGACGGACTAGAAACCATCCAAAAAATCCGCCAAAGCTTTGCAAGCCATCCAGAAGATTTGCCAATTATGCTATTGCACAGCTCATCTGATGATGAAAAAATCATTAAGATTTGTGAAGAAAACGGCGTAAACCTAAGAATGGTAAAGCCGATAAAAATGCAGGAGCTGTATGGTAAATTGGCAAAACTACATGCACCAAAAACCACCCTAGAAGAGTATCCACAGCCCGAAAAATCTGCCAATAAAAAGGATTATAAAATTTTAGTGGTTGAAGATAACTTGGTTAACAAATTATTGGCTAAAACGGTAATCAGCCGCATTTTGCCAAATGCCAATATTATTGAGGCCAGCAACGGCGAAGAGGGCGTAGCCGCTTATCAAACAGAAAATCCGGATTTAATTTTGATGGATTTGCAGATGCCGGTAATGAACGGTTACGAAGCCGCTACAAAAATAAGAGCGCTTGAAAACGGTAGAGAAAAAGAGGCCTGTGTTACAATTGTGGCTTTAACCGCTGGCAATGTTAAAGGCGAACGGGAAAAATGCTTAGAAATGGGCATGGACGATTTTGTGACCAAACCTTTTGTTGAAGAAGATTTAGCGGAATTGTTTAGCCGTTGGTTGGTTAACGAAGAAGAAAATTGCGAAGAAAAACAAGAACCAGAACCACAGGTTACTCAGCATTTTAATACCGAAAAATTAAAAGAATTTATGGGCGATGATGTTGAAAGTACCCGATTGGTATTGAGCATCACCATAGATGAACTTTACAAAGCCGACCAGCAGTTAAAGGCGCTGGTAGCATCGCCAAATGTAAAAGAAATTAGCGCATTAGGGCATAAGTTATTTGGTACGGCCTCTGGCACTGGTTTAGAGTTTATGGCAAACATAGCCCGTGATTTAGAAAGTATAGAAACGGTAGACGAAAAGCAATTGGTTTCGTTATATACTCTTTTACACAAAGAAATTGTGCTGGTAAATGATTTGATTCAGGAACATTTACAGCGTTTGGAAAGCCAGAAACTAAACTAAAACGGCTACAAGCATTTTAAACAATAAGCGCGTTTGGATGAGTCCCTAACGCGCTTTTTTTGTAAAATAAAAAACGGTTAAAATTTAAAAAAGTAACCAATTGCCGCAAACACCACGCCTGCTAAGGCTATCAAAAACGCCGAACGGCCAAACACAAAACCCATAATACTGCCAATAACTACCAAGATTAAGCCGGCCCATAACAGGTTTTTACTACGCTGTGCTTTAGCTACGGCTTTTTCCTGCAAATCCGGGTTTTTTTGTTTGATGTCTTTAAACGCCATTTCCCTTATTTCGGAAGCGGCCTGCCCAAAAGAGGCTGATTTTTTTCCCGGTTTTAAGGCTTTAGAATTGCTTGGCATTTTTAAGGCCGCGTTAAGCTCATTGGCATCACTGCTGTTGCTCATTAATGGCTCTCTTGTTAGGTTTGCTGCTACAACCTGCTTGTTGCTGTGGCCTAAACTATTTTTATTTCTGCGAATGTTGCCTTTTGTGCCTGAGGTGTTTTTTATGTTTTGTTGTTGATGTGCCGGTTGTGGTGAAAAAAAACCGTCTGACTCGGGATAATAAACTACACTTCCTTTTTCTTGCAATTGCCAAATTAGGTTTACTTGCTTTACATCTGCGCTATAAGGTTCGCGAGTTTGCGCCAAATTTATTTTATCCGGATTTATCTTAACCCATTCAAAGCCATTTTGCGCACAGGCTGTACTCAGCAAAGCCAGTACAATTAAAAAGCAATATTTACCGGTTTTAATTAGCATGCAATAAAATTAAGAAACATTGTGCCAAAAAGGAAAAAAGCTTGTAACCGTGCGCGTTAAGCGTTTATGCCTGATTCTACTTTTTTATTTGCGCACAAACAATTTCCCAAAAGTCTACAATAAATCAAAACCAATATCTTTTCTAAAAGTTGCACCGTCGTAATAAATACGGCCTGCATCAGAAGTTGCTTGTTGCAAAGCATCAAACATGGTGTTTTGCAAAGTGGTAACTGCCAAAACGCGTCCGCCGTTAGTTTTCACCACACCATTATCCAACTCGGTACCGGCATGAAAAACGATACTTTCTTTTACGTTTTCTAAGCCAGCAATGGCTTTTCCGTTAATGTATTTTCCTGGATATCCGGCAGAAACCAGCATTACTGTAGCCGCGGTTTTATCAGAAACTTTGAGCTGGTAACCGGCCAGTTTTTCATCGGCCACAGCCTGCAACAGCTCCACAAAATCGTTTTCTATACGCGGAAGCACACTTTCCGTTTCCGGATCGCCCATGCGGCAGTTATATTCTATCACGTTTGGCTGGCCATCGGTATTCATCAAACCAATAAAAATAAAGCCTTTATAGTGGATGCCTTCTGTTTGCAGGCCTTTAATGGTTGGTTTTACCACCAATTCTTCTACCTTGTTGATAAAAGCTTCGTCTGCAAACGGAACAGGGGAAATAGAACCCATGCCTCCGGTGTTTAAGCCGGTATCACCCTCGCCAATGCGTTTATAGTCTTTAGCAGCGGGCAAAATCACATAATCTTTACCGTCTGTTAATACAAAAACAGAAAGCTCTATCCCGGTTAAAAACTCTTCTATCACCACCTTTTCGCTGGCATCGCCAAATTTTGCTTCTGCCAACATCAAGCGTAATTCTTCTTGTGCTTCTGCTAGGCTTGTGCAAATTAAAACGCCTTTTCCGGCGGCCAAACCGTCAGCTTTTAAGACTACTGGTAAACTGTGGCTTTGTAAATATGCCAATCCTTCCTCTAAAGTTTCTTTAGTGAAGGTGCGCGACGCTGCGGTTGGCACGCCATACTTTTGCATAAAGTTTTTAGAAAAATCTTTACTGCCTTCAAGCTGTGCACCGTCTTTTTTGGGACCAATTACAGGTACTTTGCTCAATTCCTCATCGGCCAAAAAATAGTCGTGAATGCCTTTTACCAAGGGTTCTTCGGGCCCAACCAACACTAAATTAACCGCGTTTTTCTTCACAAAACTTGCGATACCTTCAAAATCTGTCACTTTAAGGGCAACGTTTTTTCCGTAAGTGCCGGTACCGGCGTTTCCGGGAGCGATAAAAAGTTGGCTACAAAGATTGCTTTGGCTTATTTTCCAGGCGAAAGCACTTTCTCTTCCGCCCGAACCGATGATGAGAATATTCATAGCCCAAAAATAGGATAAGATACGTAGATGAGAAAAGTAATTTTTGAATGACGTTCAACCGCTGAGGACAGCCCTAAACCTTACGCCTTAAACCCGACACCTTAAGCCTCAAAATTTATCCATAATCCCAAAAAGCATCTTCAATATGATGAATGCCGTATTCTTCAAAGCCTTTTTTAAACAGAATGGCGATAATATCAAAACGGATTTCGCCCTCGTGCTGCTGCAAAAACAGATACTCATTAGCAGCAAGCGCCAGTAGCTTTTGCTTTTTTACATCCACAAAATCCTGAGGCAAGCCAAAGCCCGTCCCCGAACGCGCTTTTACTTCTATAAAAACAAGGGTGTTGTTATGCCGCGCAATTAAATCAACTTCTGCACGCCGGTAACGCCAGTTTTCTTCCAGCACCTCATAGCCTTTCGCAATTAAAAACTCTTTTGCAAAACGTTCAGCTCGGCTACCGTCGGTATTATGCTGGGCCATTATTTAATAATTACAGAGCCTAGGTAGCTCGAGATATAACGCTCTAATTCTTTCAGTTCTTTGTATTGCACCATCAAGGTCAATTGCTTTTCGGCGTCTTTTTCTTCCTGAATTTCTTTTTGTTTGTTGGCTAAAATGCTGGCTATTTTTTTCTTCTTGAGGTGAAAAATGGCGCCCATTACCGTCCCTTGTAGCTTCTCTGTTTCTTCTGGCACAGAAATGTTGTGCATATTGTACCAATTCTCGCTCAAGACATAAGGCGTAGAGATTAGCGAAACGGCCAGTTCGGCAATTTTCCTATCGGGATGTTGAATAAACGTTTTTTCGGTGGGCAAACGCCCTTCCTCCAACTCTTTTTTATACAGTTCCACTACTTTCGCATAAAGCGGATTGTTGAAAACTACGTCGTCTAAATGCAAAATAATGTAGGGGCCAATGTAAGAGTCGGTGCTTTCGTCCCAATGAGCCATACGGTCGCCGTACATCAGCAAAACGCGCAGCATATCCCGTTCCTGATATTCGTCTGTTTGTACCGGCGTTTCAATCCCGTACATTGCGGCTTCCACTTCTGGCGGAGGCCCTTCTTCTACAAAAGCTGGCTTGGGTGCTTGTTTTTTGCTGTTGCTTAGGCGGATTTTGTTTAGCTCGGCAATCAAAATCCGCTCTTCCATCTGTAAAATGGAGCTGCACTCGCGCACAAAAATGGACGCTTTAATCGCATCCGGAATTTTGGCAATACTTTCTACCACATCCCTAATTACGCCTGCCTTTTTTATAGGGTCGTTATTGGCATCTTGTAAAAGAATTTCTGTTTTGTAAAAGATAAAGTCTTTTTGATGGCTGTTGATGTGGCTTTTAAACGCCGCCGCACCAAACTTTTGGATGTACGAGTCTGGATCGTGGCCATCCGGAAAAAGAACCACTTTAACATCTAAGCCTTCTTCCAAAATCATATCCAAACCCCGCAAAGATGCTTTTATACCTGCCGTATCGCCATCGTACAAAATGGTTACGCTTTTGGTAAAACGACCAATCAGCTTAATTTGTTCGGTAGTCAAAGACGTCCCGGACGATGCAACCACGTTTTCCACACCGGCTTGCTGTACAGAAAGCACATCGGCATAACCTTCTACCAAATAGCAATTGTCAAAATCTCTGATGGCTTTTTTAGCCTGAAAAAGGCCGTAAAGCACATTGGATTTGTGGTAAATATCGCTCTCGGGCGAGTTGACGTATTTTGGGCTAGATTTATCTGTTTTTAAAGTACGCCCCCCAAAACCTATAACCCTGCCCGTGAAATTGTGGATGGGGAACATCACACGGCCCCGGAACCTGTCGTACACACGGCCTTGATCATTTTTAATAACCAAACCCACCTGCTCTAAAAACTCTTGTTGGTAACCTTCTTTAACAGCCGAATCTAATAAGGCGCTCCAATCATCTGGCGAATAACCTAGCTCAAATTTTTTGATAATGTCATCGCGAAAGCCGCGTTCTTTAAAATAGCTGAGGCCGATGGTTTTGCCTTCCTCGCTGTTCCACATTTTATCGGCAAAAAACTTCGCCGCGTAGTTTGAAACAATATATAAGCTTTCGCGTTTGTCTTGGGCTTCGCGGAAAGCTGGCGTAACCTCTGTTTCCTCAACTTCAATGTGGTATTTGTTGGCCACATATTTTAGCGCTTCGGGGTACGAGTATTTCTCGTGCTCCATGATAAAGTGCACCGAATCGCCACCTTTACCGCAACCGAAACATTTAAAAATACCTTTGGCAGGCGATACGTGGAAAGACGGCGATTTTTCGTTATGAAAGGGGCACAAACCAATAAGGCTGGTGCCTCTCTTTTTCAGTTGCACAAAGTCGCCAACCACTTCTTCTATCAAAGCGGTTTCTAAAATTTTGTCGATGGTTTCTTTCTTAATCACGCCTCACAAATTTGCAGAAAATTACTGGTTTGGTTAACATTTGCAAACCGATTGCTACAAACAATCCACTTTTCCTTTTTGCGCTTGGTACTGCAAAAGTTTGTGATAGCTGCTTAAAATTTCTTCGGGTTTTTGGCAGGCAACGGCCTTGTTTTTAATGCTTGACGGATTAAAATTAGCCTTATCTGCCGAGCGCAAGCGGTATTTTTTTTGCAAACATTGCTGCACGGTTCCGTTCACAAAATAACTACGTGTTTCTGTAACATCATCAACCGTTGCGCCTTCTGCGGCCGTATTCTCTTCGAAAGTCCAGTTGGTGTTTTTATGATAAACAAAAAAAGGGTTTTCCTTATTTATAAAAAACTGGGTTAAACCTTCGTTGTGGCTGTACTCGCCGTAAGTGTGTTCTACCATCACCAAATTTTTCTCTTCGTAAAAGAACTTTATGGTGCCAGATTTTTCGCCGTTACAATCATAAGTAACCGCATTGCTATCTAATGATTTGGTCAAGCGCTGTTGCGCGATTTTATTGTAAAGCGGTTTTATCTGGCTCAAGCTGTCGATGCTGATAGTTGAGCTTTCCTCTTTTGTGGGTTTCGTATCTGTTGTTGAAACTGCTTTTTTATCTTGATTTCCGCAAGAAGCCAAAACCAAACACAGCAACAAACTTTTTAAAAATTGATTTTTCATAGCCCGTTTGTGAAGCACTTATTATACCAAGGCTTAAGTTACCTGCCAAATTTTCAAATCGTACCAAAAACCAAACATCATCAAAAATTAATAGCTTTGTCCTGAATCTAGAAACTGCAAATGAAGCTATCAGGACATGAACTTTATAATAAATTGGTAAACGAATACAAGATTATTGGAGAAAAAGGAATAATCAATTTTACCCTGAAAGACCTTACCATCTCTATTGAAACCAAAGATACTGTTGGAAACCTACTTCAGGAGTGGCTGAAAACTTGGATGATGGTGGAAAAAGTCGAATTTGAAGAAAACACTAATTCACAGGTTTTTCCAGATTTTTATCTTGATAAGCATAATCAAAAATTAGATTTGCTTGAAGTGAAAAGTTTCGACTGGGACAGGGGTCCGGGTTTCGATTTGGCAAACTTCGACTCTTATTGTAATTCGCTTTTAACTACGGCCTACCGGTTAAATTCAGACTATTTAATTTTTTCCTACCAAATGAAGGGTAGCGAACTCACTATTAAAGATGTTTGGATAAAAAAGATTTGGGAGTTAGCTTGCCCCAGCGGAACCTATCCAGTGAAAGTTCAAGAAAAGAAAAGTGTAATTTACAATATCCGACCAGGCATTTGGTATTCTGAACGTTCAAAATTTAAACCATTTAATTCTTTGGAAGAATTTTTATCTGCTTTGAATGAAACACGATACCAATATCCCCAGACACGCCACACAAATGGACATTGGTTACAAAATGTCTTGAAAAATTACGAAGAACATACAGGCGTTAAATTACAGGTTCGCTGATATAAACTTCAGCCAGTTTATTGGCAACAAATTCCACAACTGGAACGGCAACGGTGTTTCCTAACAAATCAAACGCATCATGTTCTTTTGTTGGGATTTCATACCATTCGGGATAACCAAACAACCGCAAGCCTTCACGAATAGTCAACCTACGCAACCCTTTACCATCAGGAACAGCCAAACGAGAAACATCGGTTGCGACTAAAGTCGGTGCAATATCTTTGGGGTCAAGAACTTTATTTACTTCAAAACTCAATTTTCCTGTTACGATGTTGTAGCCTTTCGGTTTAGTTTCGTCATATTCACGTACCGAAATTGAACCGTCAGCAGTTTCAATTTTGACTAGTTTTTTAGGATGTTCTAATTTCAAATATCCTTTTGAAGTCAAATCATCTAACAAAGTTTTTAATTCATTTTTTGACAAGTCAATAAACGTATTGATCTGCTCTAAAGTCAAAGCCATTCCGTCCATCCAATCAATACCGATTTCTTCAGCCCATTGTTTTTTTCGTCTTTGTTTGAACAACTGGTTTAGAATTTCTGCTTGTTGCTTAGAAACACTTCCTTTTATTTCAATATCCCAACTATGAATATTGTTATCACCGCCTCGTTTGTCTTTTATGGACTTTCCGTACAAATCTTTCAAAGAAAAGTGTGACATTAATTTATCAATAAAATCAGATTTCAAAGTTGGCAAACCACTTTCTAAAATACTTTCCAAAGCTTTGAAACGTACTTCGTTTCCGCTTAAATCTATTTGCTCATCTATTGTTCCAACAATAAAAATTCGTTTACGAGATTGTGGCAAACCAAATTCCAAACTGTCAAAAACTTTCCAACTTGTTTTGTAACCCAACTCTTTTTCGAGTGTGTACAAAATCGTTTTTAATGTTCTGCCCATTTCATCATTTTTGTTTTCCAAGTCGTGCTTTACTAGGCCTTCCACATTTTCTAGAATAAAACCATACGGTTTTTTTTCTCTCAAAATGCGTTCAATTTCAAAAAACAAAGTACCCCTTGTATCTAAAAAACCTTTACGTTTTCCGCCGGCACTAAACGGCTGACAAGGAAAACCTCCCAACAAAAAATCAAAATCGGGAATAAACTCATTGCGAATTTCAAAAATATCGCCAGCCAAAAATTCGTGATCAAAATTATGCTTCAATGTTTTTACGGCATACGGTTTTATTTCCGAAGTCATCACACATTTAGTTTCCATTCCAGCATCTTTAAATGCTTTTTCAAAACCCAAACGGATACCACCAAGGCCAGCAAAAAGGTCAATAAATTTCACACAATTGTTTTTCATTTTTTGGAAGTTTTATAAGGTTCGTTTGGTTCAGCAACCATCAACAATTGATTTTCATAATCTTCAATCTCCAATTTATGACAACCTATAACCGCAAGACATTGCAATAAAAAGGTAGCACTAAAACTACCGCGGCTAATTTTGCTGTCTATACTTGCTTTGGTTTCTTCGAGACCAATTTCGTTGAGTAAACCAACCAAATCGGTATTGGTATATCCACGTTTGACCATTTCCGACTTTAGAAGCCGCTTTGCTTTATCATCCCAGTTTGACATAAACAAAAAGATATATTTGCATAAATAAACAACATTTATCATATATGCAAATAAAAAAGCATAAACGACAAATATGTTAGACAAAAATTTCAGCACCGTGATTTAGATACGGATTTAGCTAAGATTCTCTCGTTTACTCTTTAAAAATCAAATATTTGTGCGTTTAATGTCTGTAGCTCGCGAAGCAGGAAAGCATGAACTACAACTTAAAACGGTACTTTTCTCGTTATTTAATTTTTGACCACCTCAATCTGAAACATTTTATCCCATTTTTTACCGGTAACAAACAGGCGCTTGCCGGCCTTATCATACGCAATACCGTTTAAAACGTCTTGTTGTGGGTCTTCCACTTCTGCGTGCGGTAAACCCATCATGTTAATATAAGCTTCTACAGCACCCGTTTTTGGGTCAATAATGGCAATGAGTTCTGACGTAAAAATGTTGGCGTAAATTTTCCCATCTATCCACTCAAGCTCGTTCAGTTGCGTTACCGGGCCTTTATCATCATAAACCTCAATGCTTCCTTTGGGCAAGTAGGTGTTTTTATCCAACTTATAAATATGGTTGCTGCCATCAGAATTGTAAACGGTTTCGCCATCAAAAGTTAAACCCCAACCTTCGGCAGCGTGGTTATAAGGGAAAGTTTTTAGGAGTTTAAAAGTTTCTTTGTCGTACTCGAAACCTACTTTTTCACGATAGGTAAGCTGGATAATTTTATCGCCAATTACCGTTATCCCTTCCGCAAAATATTGCTTATCCACATCGTGCTGTTGCACCACTTTTCCTTGCAGGTTTACTTTGCGCAGGCTCGAAGTTCCATAGTCGCCGGCACTTTCGTAAAAAAAACCATCGTGAAATTCTAAACCTTCTACATAAGATGTGATAGAGTGCGGGTACGTATTTATGATTTTGTAGCTATAGTTTGCTGGTTTTTGCGAACTAATGAGCACAATGTTGCTGGTGATTTCTTCTGCCGTACCCTCGCTAAAAATTTTTGCTGTTAACAGGCGGCTTCCTAAAGGCAAACCTTGGGTGTTATAGTTAAAACGTGCGGTATCTTTTTTGGTAGCAACTCTTAGGGTGTCAATATAATACTGAACAGAATCTACCTGCGCATTGGCAAAATTGATGTGAAACGGAATTTCTTCGCCTGATTTAATAAGTGCCCCAGTTTCTGGAGAGTTGAAGTAGCTTGACTGGCTTTTAGATTTTTGATCTGACGTACATGAAAATAGAAATAAAAAAGCGCCGATTGCTGTTGCGCTGAGGATGTGCTTCACCATTTTTTGTTTTTGCTAAATGTTAAAGGTAAATAATTTTTCAAAAGACGGTTCTTAACCAAAAAGTGCGACTCTAAAATTCAATAAGTCCATAAAATAGGCTTTTTCGCCTATAATTTGGTAAAACTGAGCTATTTGTGCTAAATGCACCGCACCGGAAAATAAAAGCCAAGCAATTTGTTCATCCAAATACAAAATAGCATCCGCTTTAGCGTTAATCGGAGCCTCAAAAGTTAAATGCTGATTAGCAGTGTTGATAAAACAAGAAAAACCTGCTAGGCCCACAATTTGTACTTCAAGCAATAGGCGGTTCTGCGTTTTTAGCGTTGTTTGTTTTTTTACAAAGCTTTGCAAAATATGTTTTAATACCGGCTGATAAAGCTCTTTTTGTAGTAACGAAGCTTTATTTAAGCTATAGCGGATGTGTTGCTGCAATAAAAACAACCTTGTGGTATCGTCATCATTTAGCCCTGCGAAGTCAATTTCGTTATCGTGCTTAAGCTCTTCTAAAGATTGGCCAGCTCCAAAAATTTGAAGTAATTTATGCAAAACAACGGCAACAGTTTTGCCCAGCTCGGTTTGCTTTTCCAGCTCTCGGGGCTTAATTTCTTTGGTTAAGTCCGCAAGATGCAGCCACAGTGTGTTGTTTATATTTTCCACAATTTGCCGTGATAATGCCTAATTTTATAAAAACATCCTAAATTTCTGGGTTAAAAAATGTTAAATCTGATTTTGCTAGCATCAAATTTCCTGATTATTACGTTATTGAGGTTATGATAAAAAGATACTTTTCTGCCATTTTGTTGTTGTTTAGTTTTTCGGCATTTGCACAGTACAAGCCCGATGTGGTAGTTATTGGCGGAAGCGCCGCGGGTACAGCTGCCGCCATACAAGCCGCAAACAGTGGTGTAAAAGCGGTATTAATAGAACCCGGCTCACAGTTGATTGGCGATGCCGTACCCGATATGGAAATTCCGGCTTTCAACCGTGGCATCTGGAAAAAGTGGAAAGATTTGTACAAGTCGAAAATTGACAGCCAGAAAACAGCCACGCCGCAAGATGCTTTGGAAACGCTGGTAAAGCAGACAAAAAACCTTCATTTCTTCAAGAATACGCCCGTACTAGAGATTAAACAGAAAAGTAGCGGCTGGGAAATCCGCATCCCGGTAAACGGAAAAACAGAAAAAATAAAGTGTAAAATATTGGTTGATGCCACAACCGACAGTAAAGCTTCGCTGCTCGCCAGCGGAAATATTTTAAAATTAGACAGCGCCGGCAAGTTTGATGCCTTTGTAAACTATAACAAAGCCCAGCGGGAAAACCCATACCAGCAAGCGCAGAAACTATATAAAACCAGTGGCGCTGCGGGTTTTGGCCATGATAGTTTGTTGCATTTTATCCCTTTGGGCGTATTTATTCCTAAAAACGTGGATAACCTGTTGGTGGTTTCAATGTCGTGTTTTAAAGATTTTGATACCGAAGATTTTAGAAATATTGCTTTATGGACTAATATGGGACAAGCGGCCGGTGCTTTAGCCGCTTATGGCCCGTTTTTTAATGTAAGCCCTAAAAAGGCAAACATCCGGATTACCCAAAACGAAATGCTGGATTACAACAGCTTTTTGTACCCGGTGTTAGATGTTGATACCGCGCGAGTATCTTGGAATCCGGTTCAAAAAATTATCGCCAGCGGCGTTTTACGTTTTGATTTTGTTAAGGGAAAATTTAATCCGGACAGTGCCGTAACTGTTAGCCAAATTAAAAACCAAATGACGCAACTTTATCCGCGCGCTCGTATTTGGTTTATAGAAAACAGCGCTTTAACCAGCTTAAGCACACAAAATTTGGTTTCTATGCTCAGCTTTATCAGTGGCCGAGATCCAGTTTCTATACAACAAGAGATTGAAAATGATTGGAAAAAGAAATACAAATTTAAAACGGCATATAGCGCAGAAAAGACTATTAATAAGTTAGAGTTTGCCTGCATTTTAGAAAATTACATTAGCCCGTACAGCGTAAATGTTGATTTCGCAGGTTTTGATCTTCGTTAAATTTGTGTAAAACGCGCCGTAAAATACGTGCCCAACTTTACAAAATGCTAATTTTTGATACTTTTGCAAAACCACAAAGCAATGGAATAGTTGTTGTTGAACTCTAGCAACCAAAATTCAGATTTTGAAAAAAATTGTCACGCGCATTTCTCAACGGTTTACAAATATGTTCCTGGAGCTGTACCGGGTTCATTTGTTCATCTTAAAATTTTTTAAAGAGGCTTTTACTGCACCTTTCGAAGGGCGCGAGGTTTTACGGCAGTGTTACCAAGTGGGTTACCGCTCTTTAGCGCTTATTTCATTAACCGGCTTTATCACCGGAATTGTGTTTACCAAACAATCACGTCCGTCGCTTGCCGAGTTTGGCGCAACCTCTTGGTTGCCATCTTTAGTAGGTATTGCCATGTTGCGTACACTTGCGCCTTTGTTAACGGCCTTAATATCAGCAGGTAAAGTTGGCTCTAGTATTGGTGCCGAGCTGGGCTCTATGAAAGTAACCGAGCAAATTGATGCAATGGAAGTTTCTGCCACAAACCCCTTCAGCTATTTAGTGGTAACGCGGGTGCTGGCTACCAGCATCACCATTCCAATTTTAACCTTTTACACAGCTTTTGTCGCACTTTTAGGTGCTTTTGTAAACGTAAGCACAAATGAAAGCACCAGTTTTAGTGCTTTTGTACAGTCTTTTTTAGAATCTATCACCTTTTTAGACATCACCGCATCAACGATAAAAGCGATAGTTTTTGGCTTTACCATTGGAATGGTGGGTTGCTATCAGGGTTTCCACTCGTCTAAAGGAACAGAGGGCGTTGGTAAAGCGGCAAACTCTGCGGTGGTTGTCGGCATGTTTTTGGTATTTATTGAAGAGGTTATTGCCACGCAAATCACCTTCTTATTCAGAACGTAATGCTACAAAAAAGTAAAACAGAAAACAGCAAGGCCGTAATCACCATCAGAGACGTTAACAAATCTTTTGGCGATTACCATGTTTTGCGCGGTGCCGATTTGGATTTGTACGAAGGTGAAAACTTGGTGGTGCTGGGGCGGTCTGGAACAGGTAAATCAGTGCTCATCAAAATAATTTCGGGTTTGCTAAAGCAAGATAGCGGTATGGTAAACGTGCTGGGTAAAGATGTAGCAAACCTAAGCCCCAAAGAATTATTGGAGCTACGTTTGCGTATCGGTTTTTCTTTCCAAAACAGTGCTTTGTACGATAGTATGACCGTGCGGGAGAATTTAGAGTTTCCTTTAGTGCGCAACCGCAAAAATTTAGGAAAAGCAGAAATTGCACAGGCGGTAGAAACGGTATTAGACGCAGTGGGTTTATCGCAAACCATTAACCAGATGCCATCAGAACTTTCGGGCGGGCAACGGAAAAGAATAGGCATTGCGCGGACACTAATTTTACGTCCGGAAATTATGTTATATGACGAGCCTACTGCCGGTTTGGATCCGATAACCTGCATAGAAATAAACAATTTAATTAACGAAGTGCAGGAGCGTTTTAAAACCAGCTCTATCATCATCACTCACGATTTAACTTGTGCAAAAGCTGTTGGCAACCGTATTGCGATGTTGTTAGACGGACAGTTTCAGCGTGTGGGCACTTTTGACGAAGTTTTTGACACGGCAGATGAACGCGTGACACCATTTTACGATTATAATTTTATTCAAGAATAATATGAGCCAATTGAAAGAGAATAGAAAGGCGATTACGGTTGGGGTTTTCCTTTTTTTAGGAATCGTGATTTTCTTGCTCGGGGTATTCACTTTGGGCGGGCAGCGTAAAACCTTTGTAAAAAGCTTTATAGTTGAGGTAGTTTTTGATGACATCCAGGGTTTAAAAGTGGGCAATAATGTTTGGTTCTCTGGCGTAAAGGTAGGCACCATCAAAAAAATATCTTTTTACGGAACTTCACAGGTAAAAGTGACTTTAAGTATCGAGGAAGAAGCGCACAAATACATCCATAAAGATGCGAAAGCCAGCATCAGCTCTGACGGATTAATCGGTAATAAAATTGTAGTGATTGATGGAGGCTCACCTAAATTTCCGTTTGTAGAAGATGGCGACCAGCTTGCGGTGAACAAAACGCTTTCCACAGACGATATTATGAAAACTTTGCAGGTGAATAACAAAAACTTGGTAGATATTACCGGCGACTTTAAAGTTTTAGCGCGCAGTTTAGTTGATGGCAAAGGCACCATGGGTGCGTTATTAACAGACGAGCAATTGGCGAACAATTTTAAAACCATTGTGCAAAACCTGGAAAAAACAACCGCTTCTACCAACCGAATGGCTAGCCAATTAAATGCGTTTAGCGTAAAGTTGAATACCAAAGGCGGGCTAGCCGATCAGTTATTAACAGATACCGCAGTTTTTGAACGTTTTAAATCGGCCGTAACAGAACTGCAAAAAACTACAACTTATGCTGCTACACTAACGCAAAATTTAAATGAAGTTACCACGCAGCTTAACCAAACAGACAATGCCGCCGGCTTGTTGTTAAATGATAAAAAAACCGCCGACCAAATACGCAGCATCATGAATAATTTGGAAAGCAGCAGTGGTAAACTAGATGAAGATTTAGAAGCTTTACAGCACAATTTTTTGTTTAGAGGGTATTTTAAAAAGAAAGCCAAGGAAGAGGCAAAAAAGGAATAAACATCCTCAAAAACTAAAAAATCCAGCACCTTTTCAGATGCTGGATTTTTTTTACCCCTTCGGGTTCAAAATTAAATCTATCCGCGCCAAGGCATCATTTAAATGCGCTTTAGTTAACGCGTCATTATATCGCGGCAAGGCTCTTTTAATGCTTTGTTGCAAATTGGTTAAAGCTAAACGGGTCATCGGGCGTATATCCGAATAATCCACAATAATGCGCGTAGGCTCGTTTACGTTACTCTGGTCTTGTGTTAACAGATAACGCAGGCGCTCTATATAAGCCCTTTGCAAATTGCGGCGGTAAATATCAATCTTTTCGCCTGTGCCCAACTCGGTAAAAATACCGTTTTGCAAATCGCTCATTAACTGGTTA
This sequence comes from Pelobium manganitolerans, assembly GCF_003609575.1. Classification (GTDB taxonomy): domain Bacteria; phylum Bacteroidota; class Bacteroidia; order Sphingobacteriales; family Sphingobacteriaceae; genus Pseudopedobacter; species Pseudopedobacter manganitolerans. The sequence goes on from NZ_MBTA01000001.1 coordinate 309,851, forward strand.
ATGGTATAGGCTTGGTTACCGTTTTTAGCGGTATTATCAATCACTCGCGCCAAGCGAGAAAATTCCAAAATACTATTTAAAGTAACCAGTTGCATACGCCCAATTCGGGTGCTTAATGTGGCATCGTCAAATTTCTTTACAGATGGTGTAGCTGTTAGCCAAGTTGGCGTTGCAAAAGCTTGTTTGATGATAAAATCCATCGCTTGTTGCTGCACCGCTTTTGGTACCGGCGTATAAACAGCGCCACTTTGTTCATAGGTTTTAAAATTCTCGTAAATACCGCCAATGTTCGATTTTACATGTCCCATGTATCGGGTAAACTGATTAATTACCTCGCCATACAGCTCCTGCAAATTTTCATAAGCCTTGCCTTCTTCATAAGTCCATTTTTCGATATTTGGCAAAATACGTTTCAGGTTTTGGATGCCATAAGCAGATGCTTTCATTGCATCGTCTCCTAAATCTTCTGATTGTGACCGCGGGTCTATCGGGTTAGAGGTTTGCCTTCCGTAAAAATATAAAGGATTGCCTGCTCGCGCCACGGTCCACTTATTTAAAACAACTGTTTCCTCGTCCATGTTTTTGCCGGGAAAGTAAGTATAGCCCCACTTTATTGCCCATTTATCATAAGGGCCAATACCTGGGTACAGCAAAACGCCTTGATCTTGCGGTTGTGCAATGTAATTGAAGCGTGCATAATCCATAATAGAAGGGGCAGTGCCGCCCATACGCTGCGTAAAAGAAGCCGAGCGCAAAGAATCTACCGGATAAGCTACGCTGGAACCAAAATTATGCGCCAAGCCCAAAGTGTGGCCAATTTCATGCGATGACACAAAACGGATAAGCTGGCCCATTACCTCATCTTTAAACTTTGGCATACGCGCTTCTGGGTTTACCGCCGCTGTTTGCACAAAAAACCAGTTACGCACCAAATTCATCACGTTGTGGTACCAACCAATGTCAGATTCTATGATTTCGCCCGAGCGCGGATCCGAGATATGTGGGCCGTAAGCATTGGCTATGTTAGAAGCAAAATAGCGGATAACCGAATATCGCGCATCTTCTGGCGACCAATCCGGATCATCGGTTGGTGCTTCTAAACAAGTAATTGCATTTTTAAAACCGGCTGCTTCAAATGCTGCATTCCAATCTTTTACACCCTCAATCAAGTAAGGTCGCCATTTTTTCGGTGTTGCTGGGTCTATGTAGTAAACAATCTTTTTCTTAGGCTCCACCAACTCACCTCGCGCATAAGCCGCACTATCTTTAGGTTCTAAACGCCAACGCGCCACGTATCTGGTCACGGTCGCTTTTTGCGCATCTATCCCATAATCTGTTTGCCTTCTCGAAAAATAACCCACTCTTTGATCGTATAAACGTGCTTGCATGGGCACCTTAGGCAATAAAACCATAGATGTATTTAGCTCGACCGTTACCGAGCCAAGCGAGTTATCTACCGGTGGATTATTAGCTAAATATGTTTTTACCGTACGGGTTTCAATATTGATAGGAAAAGATTTGATGGTATCAATGTAGGACCTGCTTTCGTCTAAACGCGTAATTTTATAAGCTGTACGAGTATCTGGCGATAAGCCGATGGCGTTGATGTCTTTACTAAAAAAATCGCTCACGTCAATTACCACGCCGTTTGAGTCTTTCCCTAAAGATTTGATGTCAAAAACAGCTAAAATTGGCGCCAGGTTAGAGTTACGTACAGACTGGAACATTTCCGAGCTGTCCGCCGCCACATTGGCGTATGATTGTACGCGCAAAAGCACTTGTTTATCGCGTTTTTCCCACACCCAAACCTGTTCGTTAATTTCTTCGCCGCCATAAACACCATCCACCGCAGGTGTTTTTACATATCGGGTAACAGCCAACATTTCGCGTCCAAAAAGTGTATCAGCTATTTCGTAAAAATACTTTTCATCCACTTTGTGTACCGCAAATAAACCGCTGTCGGTTTTTGCTTTCGCCGATATAATATCCCGATAAGGCTTTAATGCCCCGGGCTTTTGGGTAGCTACCGGTTTATTGACAACCGGAGTTGGAGCGGGCTTTTTTTTCTTCAAAAAACAGCCTGATAAGCTGGTAGAAACTCCTATAAAGGTAATGATACCCAGTTTGTAAATGTTTTTATGCATAAAAATACTGCTATGGTAAAAATTAAATGTAGCCAATAATAAACTTAGTGTTTGCTAAATTTTTGTGACGAGTTCCAAATTCAAAAGGAAAAATTCAAAAGGGGTCAGCTAAGTGTTTCACCTTTTATCGGAGTCTTGGCTCTTTGTTCCTTAAGCTCCACCGCCTTTCATATCTTTTTGTAAATTGCGTTTCATTTTTTATTTAGCGTGGCAAGCAAAGCAGTTTTTTCAACTCCTAAAAAAACAAATTTTACTTTTATCGATTTATTTGCGGGTATTGGCGGTTTCCGTTTGGCCATGCAAAATGTTGGTGGCAAATGTGTTTATAGCAGCGAGTGGAACAAAGACGCACAACAAACCTACCTCACTAATTTTGGTGATTTGCCTTTTGGCGATATCACTTTAGCCGAAACAAAGGCACAGATTCCTAAACATTTTGACGTGCTATGCGGTGGATTTCCTTGCCAGGCATTTTCTATTGCGGGTTACCGTAAAGGTTTTGCAGAAACACGTGGAACTTTGTTTTTTGATATCCAACAAATTGTGGAAAAGCATAGGCCGAAGGCCGTTTTTTTGGAAAACGTAAAGAATCTGGTATCGCACGATAAGGGAAATACCTTTAAAATTATTCTGGAGGTTTTAGAAGAACAATTGGGATATAAGGTTTTTCATAAAGTTTTAAACTCGATGACGCACGCTAATGTGCCCCAAAACCGCGAGCGTATTTTTATGGTAGCTTTTGATCCAGAACAGGTGCCGGATCATCAGAACTTCCAATTTCCGCAAGCTATTGATTTGACAAATACCATTCATCATCTTATCGAAAAAGAAAAGCAAGATGATAAATATTATTACAAAAAAAACCATCCATATTATCCCGAACTTGAAAAAACCATGTTGAAAAATGATACGGTTTATCAGTGGAGGCGTGTGTATGTGCGCGAAAATAAAAGCAACGTTTGCCCAACCTTAACCGCAAATATGGGTGCCGGCGGACATAACGTTCCTTTAATAAAAGATAATTATGGAATCAGAAAGCTAACCCCAAAAGAATGTTTTGCTTTCCAAGGTTACCCGATGGATAAATATGTTTTACCAAAACTTGCAGATAGCAAATTGTATATGCAAGCCGGAAACTCGGTTACTATGCCTTTGGTGCAAAGAATTAGTGAAGAAATTGTGAAGGTTTTAGCTAAATAATTAAAAATCTAACACCTTACAAACTAACAACTACCTAACTCGTCTTCGTCGGTCTAATTTCTATTTTGCTAGGCAAAGTGCGCGGGTGCATCATCAACAAATCGCTTACCAACTGTCCTAAATCTTCTGGTTGTATTTTCCAGGCGTCTTTTTCTTGATTAGGTTGGTGATGATTAAAATGTGTAGCTACAGAACCTGGCATAATGGTACTTACTTTAACGCCATGTTTTCTTAAATCTAACATTACCGCTTGTGTAAAACCTGTTAACCCAAATTTGCTGGCATTATAAGCCGAACCATTTTCAAAAAAGTTAGTGCCTGCTAAGCTAGATATGGTAATGATATATCCCTGTGCTTTTTTTATGGCATCAACAGATGCTTTAATACTGTAAAAAACACCTGTTAAGTTGGTTTCTATCGTTTCGTGCCATTGCTCTAAAGTTATTTCTTCTATAGGTGCAAAATGCCCAACTCCCGCATTGGCTACTAAAATATCTAAGCCTCCAAACTCTTTTATTACCTCATTTACCGCTTGTTGTTGCGATGCAAAGTCTTTTACATCTGCTGCTAAGCCTAGCGTTCCGTTTCCCAGTTTTTTAGCAGCTTCGTCTGCGCTCTCTTGCGTTCTGCTTGTAATGGCCACTTTAACGCCCTGTTTTATTAAAGCTTCCGCAATGCCGTAACCAATTCCTTTAGTTGCGCCGGTTATTAAAGCAACTTTGTTTTTAATGTTTTGCATAAATTTAATTTTTTGTTGTTTGCCCCAAATTTTCTGCCAAGCCCGTTTATTTACTAATTTAGATGATGCTCAATTTCCGATTAGAGGTTTTTTATACTACTGCTAAGCGACTAAACTTTACAAAAGCTGCTGCCGAACTGTTTATCACACAACCGGCGGTAACCAAACACATCCACGAGCTCGAAAACCACTACAAACTTAAACTGTTTGACCGCAACGGCAGTAAAATATCCTTAACAGAGGCCGGAAAAGTTTTGTTGGCACATACCGAAAAACTGAGAGAGTTAGATAAAGCCTTAGAATTTGATATGAATGCCTTAACTCACCAACACAAGGGCATTTTAAAAATAGGTGCCAGCTCTACCATCTCTCAATATGTGCTGCCCGAAATTTTAGCCAAGTTTCATCAAAAATTTACTGATGTAAGAATTCAGCTCATCAGCGGCAATACCGAGCATATAGAACAAGCTTTGTTGAACAAAGAAATTGATTTGGGTTTGATAGAAGGACGCTCTAAAAATCCGCAAATCAACTATACCTTTTTTTTAAATGATGAACTGGTGCTGTTAGCAAACACCGCAAATCCAAACATCAAACAAATCATCAGCTTAACTGAGCTTAGCGAATATCCTTTATTGTTGCGCGAGCCCGGCTCTGGCTCTTTAGAAGTAATTGCACATGCTTTAAAAGAACATCAGCTTAAATTAAACAACCTAAACGTTGAAATGACCTTAGGTAGTATCGAAAGCATGAAAGCTTATTTGCAAAATAGCCATTGTTTAGCTTTTATATCGGTACATGCCGTGGTAAACGAGCTCAAAAACAACAAACTGCGCATTATTGATGTGGAAAACTTAAGTTTAGAACGCCCTTTATACTTTATCCAAAGCCAGGGCGACGTGGGCAACCTGCCCGGATTGTTCATCGAATTTGCCTCTAAGTATAACTTAAAGTAATAGACTATTAATATTTACAATTTAAACATCATCTAAAATACCTCCAAATTTGTATTGTTGTTTATCACAATAAATACAAATAATAATGGAACATATACATCAGCTCACTCATAATCTTAATAAAGAGAAAATAATTTTTATCATTTGCGGATTGCTCTGTTTAACACCATGGGTAAGTCCGCCGGTTGCTTTATTAGGAGGAATATTAATTGCCCAATTTTTCGACAATCCTTTTGCTACATATAGCCATGCCGCGGTTAGCTACTTACTGCAATTTGCCGTGGTAGGTTTAGGTTTTGGGATGGATTTATCTTTAGCTATCCAAAGCGGAAAAACCGGATTTGTTTACACGGTAGCGTCTATTTTTTCGACTATATTGTTAGGTTTATTTTTAGGAAAGCTTTTTAAAACCGAACGTAAAACATCTTTTTTAATTTCTTCTGGTACTGCCATCTGCGGCGGAAGTGCCATTGCTGCCTTAGCGCCGGTAGTTCAGTCTAAAGAAAAACAAACCTCTATAGCATTAGGAATTATATTTGTTTTAAATGCCGTAGCATTGTTTGTTTTCCCTATTATAGGTAAGTATTTCAGCTTATCACAAAACCAATTTGGTTTATGGTGCGCTATTGCCATACATGATACCAGCTCTGTGGTAGGTGCGGCAAATAAATACGGTCCGGAGGCTTTGCAGGTAGCTACAACGGTAAAACTGATGCGTGCCTTGTGGATTATCCCCATCGCGGTAGCAAGCGCTTTTGCCTTTAATAGTCAGTCAAAAAAAATCAAAATTCCTTACTTTATAGGTTTATTTGTTTTAGCTATGATAGCAAGCACTTACATCCCAACGGTAGCCTCAATAGCACCATTTGTAGTTGCCATAGCTAAAATAGCCTTAACATTAACCTTGTTTTTAATAGGTACCGGTTTATCCAGAGCGGTGTTAAAATCTGTTGGTTTTAAACCTTTGTTGCAAGGTTTACTGTTATGGATAACCGTTTCTGCAATAGCGCTATACGCAATTTTAAATTTTGTAGTTTAAAAACCAGTTTCCTATAAAGTTAAAATACCGGTTCAGCAAAACCGCCATTTTTTTATTTTCTACAATCCTAATTTAGCCGAAATATCTAGCATACGCTCAATTGGTAAACGTGCCCTTTCAATAATTTCCATAGGTACATCAATTTCAGGTTGTTCGTTTTTTAAGCACAGATAAAGCTTTTCTAAAGTGTTACGCTTCATGTGCGGGCAATCATTACAAGCACAGGTATTGTTTGGCGGTGCAGGTATAAAAGTTTTATCAGGATTGGCTTTTTCCATTTGGTGGATAATGCCAGATTCTGTAGCAACTATAAACTCTTTTGCCGGGCTATTGATGGTATAATTGAGCAAGCCGGTGGTAGAACCTATGTAATCTGCCATTTCTAAAATGCTTTGCTCGCATTCTGGATGCGCTAAAAACTTAGCTTCCGGATGTCTTTGCTGCAGTTTGGTTATTTTTTCGCGCGCAAATATCTCATGAACCATGCAGGCACCGTTCCACAACACCATGTCACGGCCGGTCTTTTTCATCACATAAGCGCCAAGGTTTTTATCCGGACCAAAAATGATCTTCTGGTCGGCAGGTAAACTGTTCACAATTTGCACTGCATTGCTTGATGTACAAACGATATCGCTTAAAGCCTTCAGCTCTGCGGTACAGTTTACGTAAGTAATTACCAAGTGGTCCGGATATTTTTCTTTAAATTTTTTAAAAAGATGCGGCGGACAGCTGTCTGACAAAGAACAGCCGGCTTTAGCATCCGGCAAAAGCACTTTTTTATCTGGCGATAAAATCTTAGCAGTTTCGGCCATAAAATGCACACCTGCAAACACAATTACGCTAGCATCTGTTTTAGCCGCCTGTTGCGATAATCCTAAGCTATCGCCAATATAATCTGCAATATCTTGGATATCGCCCTCTTGATAGTAATGGGCCAAGATAACTGCGTTTTTCTCTTTTTTTAACCTATCTATCTCTGCGTACAAATCTAGCGTAGGATCTATGGGCTCTTCTACAAAGCCTTTCAAATTTATTTCTTCTGCGATGTTCATTTTCTAATGGTGCAAATGTATAAAATCAAAAATTAGCTTTTTCCGCACTGTAATAACAATTAATCTTTTTTATAAAAAGAAAACTATTATTTATTAGTGTGTTAGTTTAGTGTATAAATCAGCTCGTTTTTATTTTGATTTATGCTTGTTTAAAAGATATTAACAAATTATTAACAGTCTGATTAATGTAACAGATTGATTACTAACTTATATTAGTGATGCAAATAAAACATACATTTTTTTTACCGTTGAATTTAATAAAACTAAAACCGTTAGTTACTTTTAATTCTGTGTAGAGTAAAAACGCAAAGTTCTGTTTTAAAATGTTGGTAAGTGATGATATTAGACATTTATTAAAACTTTTCATTATTTGTTTACACAAAATTAACACCTTTATACAGTTTATTAACAACAAGCGCTCTTAAAGCTTTTTTATTTCTTTTATTTTAGATGAAACCCAAACGTTTTTCGCTTTTAAAATACCTTTTAAATGCCAATAACCTATACCTTGGTTTCAATATTACGCTTAAATATTCAGTCAGATGAAAAATGTGGATTACCTAGTTATCGGTTCTGGTATAGCTGGTTTAAGTTTTGCCCTAAAGGCTGCCCAACATGGTAAGGTTTTGATAGTTACCAAAGCTAATGAAGATGAATCTAACACGAAGTATGCGCAGGGTGGGGTAGCCGTGGTTGTGGATAAAGTTGGGGATTCTTTTGAAAAACACATTAGCGATACCTTAATTGCAGGTGACGGCTTATGCCATAAGGATATTGTGGAAATTGTGGTGAAAGAAGGACCCGATAGGATAAACGAGATTATAAAATACGGAACCCAGTTTGATAAAGACTCCGGAGGGTTTTATGACTTAGGAAGGGAAGGCGGCCACTCTGAAAACAGGGTATTGCATTATAAAGATGTAACCGGTTTTGAAATTGAAAGGGCGCTTTTGCACGAAATTCACCAGAATCCTAACATTGAGATTTTGACCCACTATTTTGTGGTGGATTTGATTACTCAACATCACCTTGGCCAACATGTAACACGGCATTCGTCGGATATACGCTGTTTTGGTGCTTACGCTTTTGATACAAAAACGGGTAAAGTAGAAAAGTTTTTATCAAAAATTACGCTTTTAGCTGCAGGCGGTGCGGGGCATATTTACAGCTCTACAACCAACCCTACTATCGCTACGGGCGATGGCGTTGCTATGGCTTATCGCGCGAAAGCGAAAGTAAGAAATATGGAGTTTATCCAGTTTCATCCTACGGCATTATATAACCCGGGCGAGTATCCTTCATTTTTAATTTCCGAAGCGGTGCGCGGTTTTGGCGGCGTGTTAAAGAGGGCCAATGGAGAAGAATTTATGTACGAGTATGATGAGCGGGGTTCTTTAGCACCGCGCGATATTGTTGCACGTGCTATTGATAATGAGATGAAAAAATCTGGACATGATTTTGTTTATCTCGATATTAGACATCGCAAAAAAGAAGATATTTTAAACCATTTTCCAAACATTTACGCTAAGTGCTTGTCTATCGGCTTGGATATGACTAAAGACATGATTCCGGTAACGCCTGCCTGCCATTATATGTGCGGGGGTGTGATGGTTGACGAGCACGGACAGTCTTCTTTAGAAGGTTTGTATGCTTGTGGCGAGGTAACTTCTACAGGTTTACACGGCGCTAATCGTTTAGCCTCTAATTCTTTATTGGAAGCTTTAGTTTTTGCGCACAGAAGCTATATTTCATCCAGCAGCAAATTGGCCGGTATGACTATTCCAGAAGGCATACCAGATTGGAATGATAAGGATACGCAACTTTCTAACGAAGATATTTTAGTGACCCATAATGTTAGGGAAATGCAGAAGATGATGAGCGACTATGTGGGGATTGTTAGGTCTGATTTTAGATTGGAACGTGCCATGCGTAGGTTACGTTTGTTATACGAGGAAACTGAGGATTTTTATAAAAAAACAAAGCTTTCTGTAAAATTGTGTGAGCTACGAAACCTTATCCAAGTAGCTTATATCGTAATAAAATCTGCCACAGAGCGTAAAGAGAGTAGGGGATTGCATTACACCACAGATTATCCAAAACATCAGTCGCAATTAAAAGATACCGTTTTATAATGCCTTTAATATTACCAGTAAAAGATAAATTGCCACAATGGGGCGAACACTGTTTTATAGCCGATAATGCCACAATTGTTGGCGACGTTAGTATGGGCCAGCATTGCTCTGTTTGGTTTAACGCGGTGATTAGGGGCGATGTAAATAGCATTACCATTGGTGATTATACCAATGTTCAGGATGGAGCCGTAGTCCATGCAACGTATCAAAGGGCATCAACGCAGATTGGTAGCTACGTATCCATAGGTCATAATGCTTTGGTGCACGGTTGTACTTTAAAAGACAAAGTTTTGGTGGGTATGGGCGCTATAGTAATGGATAAGGCTGTGGTGGAAGAATACTGCATTATAGCAGCGGGTGCTATAATTTTAGAGAACACAGTATGCGAGTCCGGATATCTATATGCCGGCGTACCTGCAAAAAAAATTAAACCCTTAACAGCCGAACAAAGAGCTATGTTGGAGCAATTGCCCCACAATTATGTGATGTATGCCGGTTGGTTTGAGTAGAATCAAAGTCTAGTCTTTGACTGTGCTTTGTATAGGCAAAGCATCGGCTATCCACTGCGTAATACCACCATCTAATTCGTAAATGTGCACAAATCCCAATTTTCGCAATTCATCTGCCGCTAGGGCGCTTCTTTTACCGCTACGGCAATAGAGGTAATAGCTCTTGCTTTTGTCTAAAGCGCTAGCTTGTTTAACAAACGCAGTATCTTTTACGTTAAGGTTTATCGCTTTAAAAATATGATTTTCCTTGTATTCTTCTGGCGTTCTTACGTCTATTAAAACAGCATTGGTTTGTGTTTTTAAGCTATCAGAAAATACTTTACTGGTTAGTAGGTGTTGTTCTTTTTCTTGTGCCTTAACTGTTACGGTGGCGCTTAAAAGTAATAATACAGCTAAAATAAACCGTTTCATATTTGACTTTTAAGGATTTTCGCGCATTTGTTTTAAAGCTTTCGTCCATCGCAGTAGGGCATTTAACATGGCATTTGCGCTTTGTTCTAAACGTTCATTGCCGGTAAAAATGCCTTGTTCATTAAGCATGGTGGTGAACATTGGGATGTTTACCGCTTGCGGAATGGGCATCATCCCTAAAGTGGTAATTACAGGTTTTAGCTCTTGCACAGCACGCATCCCTCCAGATAATCCGCCGTAGCTCACAAACGCCAAGGGTTTTTCTGCCCATTCTAAAGACAGGTAATCTAAAGCATTTTTAATGGTTGCTGGGTAGCTGAAGTTATATTCTGGCGTTACAATAACGTAGGCATCTGCGGCGTCTATGCTTTTGCTCCAATTTTTTGTATGTTCATGCTTGTATTTTTTAAGCCGTGGGTGTTCTTCCTCATCAAACAGCGGTAAATCGATTTGCTTAAGATCCAAGACTTCAACTTCAAAATCGCTGTGTTCCTGGGCAATTGTGCTAAACCAATCAGCTACGGCTGTGCCTTTGCGCCCTTGGCGCGTGCTGCCAATTATTATTTTCAGTTGATATGCCATAATGTTTTGTGTTCAAAAATTAATCCAATTTAAAACTCCGCGGGAATGGTCAAACTCTCTTCTCTGTCCCAATTGGCGCGTGTTACTATCTCTTTATCAAAAATGTACACCTTCTCGGGTTGTGTTTTAGTGCTTATATTTCCGGTATCAAATACCCCATTGTTGTTGGCATCTTCTATCACTTTTACGCGGTATTTGTTGGTGGGTATATATTGGTAATGAAGGGTAGTATTTTCTGTAATCCTATTTTCCCGATAGATATCACCTTTTTCATTGATAAGCTGTATCACGTAATTTTTTGCGCTATCAGCTTTTGATATTTTTAGGTCTAAATTGCCGTAGTTTTCTATTTCATCTAATTCAAAGCTTAGTTTCAGCTCTTTATTTGTGGTTCCGTATATATCGGTTATTGCATCGTCCTCAAAAACCAAATTGTACTTTTTCTTAGTACGCCACGGGTAGCTAAGTTCATATTTGCGTTCGGACGGAACTAATTTTCTAAATTTTAAGCCTTCTAATCGTGTAGAATCCACGTAAAGCGCCACTTTGCTGTCATTAATATTAGCGATGGGATAGTTGAAAGTAATGGTCAAAGGTCGTTGGGGAGCTATTTTTCCGGCAGACAGGTTAGTATTAAATAAAATGGTTCTTTTATACTCGTCTTTTTGGCTACGGCGCAGCACAACCGTATCTAACGGCATTTTATTTTCATTGATTTGCACTTTTAGCGAATCAAAAGTCATTTCTCTTAGCCAAATAGATACACTGTCGCCTTTTGATGTAAAGTCTATGATAGGGTCTTTGATATCATTTGAGCCGATAAAATTGATAGAAGGATTATCGATGGGGCGGTTGAAATTCAAGAATATTTTGCCGTCATTTTCTATTTTACGGTCTAAGGTCCTAAAACGCGATGGCACTTCTTTAAATAGCTTTAAAACAATCCCATTGGTGTCTTTGTTAAGGTATATAGAATCTCGCAGAAAAGCTATTTCTTCATCTGGCGAGTTATATATCCTATCGGCGCCTTTCTCTTTTAAGGCGTAAATTCTGTAATCATTTTCTTTAAGGTTTTTTAGCGCGAAATTTCCTGCACTATCTGTTGTGGTGTATATAGACGGTTTCTTTTTTCCGAAAATAGAATCTCTGCTAACAGGAATAATAAATACAGTAACTTCTTTTTCTTCTTTATTATCATTTGAGTTGATGACCTTACCTCGTATTTGTAAAGAGTCAAGCTGATCCCCGGTGGCAAAAACAAAGCTGTAGTTTTTTAAAATATTAGATTCGTTTACGTCTTGTATCGCCTTGCCAAAGTTAATGGTGTAAGTGGTGTTGGCTTCTAAAGAATCTTTAAAATTGATGACCAGGGTTTTCTGTTTAATTTTTAACTGAGGCGGAATTTCTTGCGCTGGCGAAATGCTTACTTCGCTATACTCATTGCTCAACTTAAAATATTCGTCAAAGGTTATTTCTATTTTATTCCCTTTAAAGTTTCGGCTTAAGTTTTTTGGATTTTCATTCAAAACTTTTGGTGGAACCTGATCTCGCGGGCCGCCCTGCGGTGTTTGTAAGCTTGCACAGGCCGCCAGGGTTAAAACGCCTACAAGTACGAGTAAAAAAGCGCTGTTTTTTTCGGTTTTTGAAATAAGGCTATTTTTAAGCGATTTAAGAGTATTTAGGCTTTTCCGGATTAACATCATTAAAATTTAAAAATATTAGCTTAAATCAATTTTATGTAAATTATTGATAATCAGTTATTTATTGATATAAACCATTAAAACTGAAATGTCTGATGGACTTACGCCAGAAATTCGCGAAGCTTGTCCCAGTGTTCTCGGTTTTATACGGATAAGTTTTTCTCGGGCTTCTTTTGAAAGTGATTGAAGTTGGTTATAGTCAAAATCAGGATTGATTTCTTTGTCTTCCATTTTTCTCATCTTATCTACAATCTCCAGCTCTTTTTCAAAATAGCTATCGTATTTAATTTTTATCTCTGCCTGCTCAATAGTTTCTTTGTCAAAAGCAGAAAGATAATCGGAAAAATCTGCAGACATTTCTTTAAGATTGGAGATGCTTATTTGAGGTCGGCCCAATAAATTTGCCAGTTTAGTACTTTGGTTTACTTCAGTGGTGCCTAAATTAGCCAAAATAGGGTTTGCCTTATTTTTATCTACCGAATTTGTTTTAGCGTATTTTATGATGGCTTGTGCGTTCGCCAGTTTTTCTTCTACCTTTTTCATCCGCATATTGTCTACCAAACCTAATTCAAATGCGATAGGCGTTAACCGCTCGTCGGCATTGTCTTGCCTTAAAAGCAAGCGGTGTTCTGCCCTAGAAGTAAACATACGGTAGGGCTCGTCGGTGCCTTTGGTTACCAAATCATCAATTAAAACACCGATGTACGATTCGGACCGCTTTAAAATTAACGCTTGTTTTTCCTTTATTTTTTGATGCGCGTTTATACCAGCTACAAATCCCTGCGCGGCCGCTTCTTCGTATCCGGTAGTGCCGTTTATTTGCCCGGCAAAAAACAGATTTTGTACGAGCTTAGTTTCTAAACTTAAATCTAGTTGGGTTGGCGGAAAAAAGTCATATTCTATAGCATATCCGGGGCGGAACATCTTCGCCTTTTCAAAGCCGGGAATTTTAGTGAGTGCTCGGTACTGTACGTCTTCTGGCAGGGATGTCGAAAATCCGTTTACATAAATTTCCACAGTGTTCCATCCTTCTGGCTCTACAAAGATTTGATGTCTTTCACGTTCAGCAAAGCGGTTAATTTTATCTTCTATAGAGGGGCAATACCGTGGACCCAAACCTTTAATTCTACCGGTAAACATTGGAGATTTTTCGAAACCTTCTCTCAATGTTTCATGTACTTCGCCATTTGTATAGGTTATCCAACAGCACCTTTGTTGCAATGGTGTAACAGTGTCTGTAAAAGAAAACTTGCCCGCTTTTTCGTCTCCCCACTGCTCTTCCATTTTTGAATAATCCAAAGAACGTCCATCTACCCTCGGTGGCGTACCGGTTTTCATTCGGCCAGCTGTAAATCCAAGTTCTACCAGTTGCTCGGTTATACCGGTAGCGGCGCGTTCCGCAGTTCGCCCACCGCCCATTTTTTTCTCTCCTATATGGATAACACCATTTAGAAACGTTCCGTTGGTAAGCACTACTGCGTCAGATGCTATTTCGATACCTAAAGATGTTTTAACGCCACAAACCTTTCCGTTTTTAACCAAAATGCCAACTACCATGTCTTGCCAAAGATCAATATTTGGGTTTCGTTCTAAGGTCAATCGCCATTCTTCAGCGAAACGCATCCGGTCTATCTGAGCGCGGGGCGACCACATTGCTGGCCCTTTCGATCTGTTCAGCATCCGGAACTGTATCATGGTTTGATCCGATATAATTCCAGATTTGCCTCCCATCGCGTCAATTTCGCGCACGATTTGTCCTTTTGCTACACCGCCCATAGCTGGGTTGCAACTCATTTGGGCTATGGTACCCATGTTCATGGTGATAAGCAGAACGCTCGAGCCTAAGTTTGCCGCCGCGCTTGCCGCTTCGCAGCCCGCGTGCCCCGCGCCTACTACAATTATGTCGTATTTTTGAAACATATATTTTGTGATGTTTCACGTGGAACAAAAGGTTAATGTTTCACGTGAAACCTGTTAATTTTCTTTTTCACTTAGCTCTAACCAGCGATTGCTTTTTTGGTCGAGTGTTAAATTTTTTTCTTCTATTTGTTTTGCAAGCTCCATTATCTCTAAATGGTCGCTCATATGGCTCAGTTTTTCGGTTAAACTGTTTATTTCCGCTTCTAGTGTAGCTATTTCAATTTCTGCGTTTTCTAGTTCAAGTTTTTCTTTGTAGCTTAATTTTGTGGTAGAAACGGGCTTAGGAGGAGCGGGTGTTTTAAAATCGGCCTTTTTTGCCTCCTGTCGCTCTTGTTCTATTTCAAATCTATAAGAGCTGTAATTGCCGTTGTAAATCCGCACGTTTCCGTTGCCCTCGGTAATAAATAGTTGTTCTGAAAGCTTATCTACCAAATACCTATCATGTGAAACAATAATTAGCACGCCGCTGTAACTTTCCAAAAATTCTTCCAAAACGTTTAACGTGTCAATGTCCAAATCATTTGTCGGCTCATCCAAAATCAAAAAGTTTGGACTTTTCATCAACACCTTCATTAAGTGTAAACGTTTTTTCTCTCCGCCACTTAGTAAACTAACAAAACCATGCTGTTTTTTGGGCGCAAACAAGAAATGCGTTAACAGTTGCGATGCCGAAACCGTAGAGCCGTCGGACAAAGTAATGTATTCTGCAATGTTTTTTACCACATCAATAACGCGTTCATCTTCTTTAAACGATAGCCCGCTTTGGTTATAGTAGCCGAATACGGTAGTTTCGCCCTTTGTTACCTTGCCTGCATTGGGCGCAAGTAATCCGGTAATTATGTTTAGCAACGTGGATTTACCGCTACCATTTTTGCCCATTAAACCAATACGGTCGCCTTTTTTAAATACATAGCTAAAATCAGTGACGATAGGCGTCTTATTAAACGATTTTTTAATGTGGTCCAGCTCAAGTATTTGTTTGCCTTGGCGGCTTACTTTTACATCTAATTGTATGCTTTCTTGTTTGCCCTTACCCTTTGTTTTTTCTTCTAAATCATAAAAAGCATCAATCCGGGCTTTAGATTTAGTTCCGCGCGCTTGCGGCATCCTCCGCATCCACTCTAACTCCTTTTTTAATAGATTTTTATTTTTTGCGAGACTAGCCTCGTCGGCCAAAGTTTTTTCGGCTTTCTTCTCAAGATAATATGCGTATTTACCTTTGTATTGACTTATTTCTCCAGCCTCTAACTCTATAATTTGATTACAAACATTATCTAAAAAATAACGGTCGTGCGTTACCATTAAAATAGTTTTTGCGCCCGTAGTCAAAAAATTCTCCAACCATTCAATAGTATCTATATCTAAATGGTTGGTTGGCTCATCCAGTACGTAAACATCCGGCTCATCTATCAATAATTTAGCTAAACTCAAACGTTTTTTTTGTCCGCCAGATAATGTGGAAATCTGCTGATCTAAATTGGTAATGCCAAGCTGGCTTAGTATAGTCTTAATTTTATGCTCATACTCCCAAGCCTCCAAATCGCTTAGCTTCTGCGTCAAAAGATTTATTTGCTCTAAATCTGGCTCCGGATTATTCAAGAGTAATTCATAAGCTTTAATAAGCTGTTGTTGCTGGTTATCTATGCTAAAGATAAAATCGCTGATGGTTTGGTTCGATGCAAATTGAGGATCTTGCTCCAAATAACCGAAGCTAATGTCTTTTGCTTTAACAACTTTCCCCTCTAAAGGCTTTATTTTTTCTGCCAATAGCTTTAATAGGGTAGATTTGCCAGCGCCGTTTGGCCCAACTAAAGCAACGCGTTGCCCTGACTGTAAACCAAAAGTGAGGTTTTTAAATAACCAATAATCATTAAATGCGTAGCCTAATTGCTCTGCAGAAACTATACTCACGATAATTGTTTTATCTCTTCAGAATTAAAAATATAGGTGCCTTGTTTTTGTTTAACAGCTTGGTTCAGCATTGCTAATGCCACTTGTTTTGCGCTGATACTCCGATATTTTTTTAGCGGACCGCGCAAAAGCGGATTAACGACTTTCATCGCGGCAATCATCCATCTCTCCAAAGGCCGGTTTTCATTACGTTTCCCAACCAATAAAGAAGGGCGGTAAATGTTTAAGTTTGAGATTCCCACACTTTCCAACGCTTCTTCCACTTCTCCCTTTAATTTAGTGTAAAAATTGCCCGAATGTTTATTGGAGCCCATAGCACTTACCACATGAAATTGTTGCACGTTTTGTTGCTTAGCAATGTGGGCAAAATGTAGTGGGATATGGTATTCAACATACCTATACTGCTTTTTATCAGGCCTGTTTTTATTTGTGGTGCCTAAACAGCTAAAAATAACATTAACGCCTTGAGGCAATGTTAACGTGTTTAAATCTTTAAAATCTGTGACAATCTGATGCAACTTATTATGGCTAATTGGCAGTTTCTTGCGTACATAAATATAGATGTCGGCAAATGCTACATGATCCAGCAATAAAGCCAATAGTTCCGCTCCCACTAATCCGCTAGCACCCAAAACAACCGCATTCAACTTCATTTTACAAAACAAAATAACGTGCAAAAATACATAATAATATTTGGAATAATTTTTGTATGTTTAAACATCTAGTTTTTAGGTCATGAAAAAAATCATTCATCCAGCCAATGAAAGAGGAAGCAACAGCTTTGGTTGGTTAAACAGTAAGCACTCTTTTAGTTTCGGGCATTATCATCATCCACAAAAAATGGGTTTTGGTTTATTAAGGGTATTAAATGACGATCAGGTACAGCCCGCTATGGGTTTTGCTACGCATGGTCACGCCAATATGGAGATTGTGAGCATTCCGCTTTCGGGAAGTTTAAAACATAAAGACAGTACGGGGCGCGAAGAAATTATTAAAACCGGCGAGGTGCAAATCATGTCGGCCGGTTCTGGCATACAACATTCCGAATTTAACGCTTCTAAAGAGGAAGTAGTAGAGTTTTTACAGATCTGGGTTTTTCCTGATAAAGAAAACTTAGCGCCGGGATACCAACAAAAATCATTTGCAGATGCGCTCAAGCCAAATGAGTTATTAACCATCGTATCGCCAGAAGGAGCCGGTGCGGCCGTAAAAATAAATCAGCAAGCCTGGTTTTCTTTGGCAGATATAGATCCAGACATCGAGTTAAACTATAATTTGCACCAAAAGCAAAACGGTTTGTATGTGTTTGTAATAGAGGGCGCTATAAAAATTGCCGAAACGCAGTTAAACCGCCGCGATGCGCTGGGATTGGAAGACGTAAACGCCGTAACCTTAAACGCAACCGAAAAAGCCAAGGTGTTGCTGATAGAAGTGCCCATGCAATAAAATTTGTGGTTGATTTAATTAAAGCCGTGCGATGAATTTTCGCACGGCTTTTTTGTAGGTCAAATGCGTTCCATTTTCCCCAAACCAAAGTGAAGCACTAAAAACACAATAAAATACCAACACCCAGCTATGGCAAAGGCATAGGTATAAGCGCTACCGCCGCTATGGGTGAGCGAATTTCCTAAAGCATAATCACTCACTGCAGCGGTGAGATAACCTACCATGCCTCCAATACCCACCACAGAAGCTGTGGATTTCTTTGGAAAAATATCTGGCACTAAACTGAATAAATTTGCCGACCATGCCTGGTGCCCGCCGGCGGCCAAAGCAATGAGCAACACCGCTACCCAGGCGTTTTGCGTTTGCGGTGCCCAAACTACGGGTAATATCAAAACTGCGGCTAGCATCAAAGCGGTTTTTCTGGCGCGATGCGTTGCTACGCCTTTTTGAATTAAAAAAGAGGAAAACCAACCACCTAAAATGCTCCCGACATCGGCTAATAAATAAATTACGATAATAGGTAAGGCTAAGCCGGTTAATTCTAAACCGAAATTTTTGTTTAGAAAGAAGCCTCCCCAAAATAAATAGAAAAGCCATATTGCATCGGTGGTTTTGGCAAAGGCAAAAATCCATGTAGCTTTCCATTTTGTTACTTTTGCCCATGATGTTTTTTCTTCACCATCTTGCGCAAGCTGTTCTTCTTCCGTGATGTAATTAAGTTCGCTTTCACTTAATTTGGGGTGCTTTGCAGGATGCTGATAGGTTTTAAACCAAAGTACAACCCAGACCGCACTTAATACCGAGGTCATTAAAAAAGCATACTGCCAACGGGTACCATCATCGGCCACTAACAAACTAATGAAAAGAGGCGCCAAAATAGCTCCCACATTTGAACCCGCGTTAAACAGTCCGGTGGCGTAAGCACGTTCTTTCTTGGGGAACCATTCTGCCACGGTTTTTATAGCTGCCGGGAAATTGCCAGCTTCGCCAAAACCCAACCCTAACCGGGCTAAAGCAAAGCCTATCCATCCAACAGATTTGTTAACGAGGGCGTGCGACATCCCGAACAGCGTCCATATCACAATAGCCACCGTGTAGCCTATTTTTGTTCCGTATTTGTCAATGAAAGCGCCCATTAACAGCAATCCTACGGCATAGCCAATTTTAAAAGCAATCTGGATATTGGCATAATCCAGATCTGTCCAATGAAATACATGATTTTTTAAAGTAGGACCTAAAAACCCAATTACGCTGCGGTCCATGTAATTAATTACTGTTGCCATAAAAAGCAAGCTAAGCACCTTCCAACGGTACTTTCCTTTTGGTTTTTCCATTTTATCGAAATTTAGTTTATAAGGTTTTCGCAAACGTTTGCGATGGTAGGCAAGAAGGTGTTTGTAGCCGAAACAAAAAAGTGAATAACGGTTAATTAACTTGTTAAAAATAGCTGTTGATGAAGTATATTGCCCGCTGAAACTAGCCATCATATTTCTCTTAAAAATGGACGATAAACTCTTGGAAAGGGTTTTAGAGAGTAAGACCTTTGCACAGAAAGAAGCACAGAAAGGGTTGCTGAAATTCTTGTTTGATGCTTCTTTGCAAAAAAAACATTTAAAGGAAGCCGATATTGCCATCGGTTTTTTCAACCGGGCGCAGTTTGTGCCCGGCGATGATACCATTGTGAGGGTAAGCGTGCATAAACTACGCACGCAGCTAGAAAAATATTATGCCGACGAAGGCAAAAAAGACAAGTTTATTTTAGAAATCCCACGGGGCAGCTACCTTATTGCGATAAAAGAAAAGCCACGCAAGTTAGGCGCAAAAAAGCCTTTAAGAAATCCGGTAGTTTGGGCGCTGGCAATTATTGCAGCAGGTTCTGTTTTGGTAAACCTTTATTTATTTTCTACTTCACAGAAAGCTAGGCATTATAATAATGTGATTTGGGGCGATTACCTAAAGGCACAAAGCCCGGTTTTTATCACCTTGGGCAACCCCTTTTTCTTCCATGTAAAGCAAGCTGGCGGTAAAGACTGGATGGTAAGGGATTTGGAGATAAACTCTAAAGATGAGCTGGCAAAAGCTCAGCAAATTCACCTGCAAGAACCAAAAAATGATATATCTGAGCTAAACTACCCCTATTTTTCGCGAAATAATTTATGGCCTTTGCCAAACTTAATAGGTTTTTTTGCGAAAGCAGATAAAGAAGTCAGGTTGCAAACCTTGTCTGAATCCAATATTGATGATATCAAAAATAACGACGTCATTTTTATAGCCAACATCAACTCTTTTGGGTGGATGGATAAGTTTTTGTCTAAATCGCACATTAGCATCAGCGCGCATCCGCGCAGTATTTCTTATATCCAGGGTGAGAGGAAGAAAACGTTGCAGGTGCCCGAAGTGGTAAAAGGCAATTATGTTGATTATGCTTTCATCGTAAAAACTGCCGGGCCTAACAATAATTTAATAACGCTCATGGGCGATTTCCACGCCACAGGTCTGCGCGGACTTACCAGCTTTATCAATAACAGCAAAGTTTGGAAAGTAAAAAGCTCGGAAATTACTAAACGTTATGGAGCATTCCCTACCTATTTTGAGATGCTGGTAAAAGTAACCAGTTATAACTATTCTGATTTTGATACCGAGCTGATTTATTTTAAGCAATTATAAAAAAAGCCGGGGATTAAAAATCCCCGGCTTTACTATCTAATATGAGCTATTGCTTATAAATCTGTAATCGGTTTGTATTTAGGCACCAAAGCCTTCATTACCGCCCAGCCAATTAAATAACATACCCCGCATACGCAAAATATAATCATATAACCGCTGTTAATCCCGTTTACTACTTCTTGCCCAGAGGCAGCTAAAGACTTCAAGAACGCGTCCAAGTTAGGGCTGTTTTGTGCTTTTAAGAAAGCCTCTCTGCTTGCTTCGTTTTGCAGCTCCGGATATTTCTCCAGCAAATTTTGGCCGTTAACGGTACTCCAGTTACGTTGCGAAAAATCGAACAGTAAACCCGAGCCTTTATTAATTAACGTAGAGCCGATACCACCAGCTAAACCACCGATACCGGTAATGGTCGCAATAGCTTTTTTAGGAAACATATCGCCTACGGTAGTAAAAATATTGGCGGACCATGACTGGTGCGCTGCACCTGCAATACCGATGATGATTACCGGCAACCAGTAAGATACGTGTCCTAAGGGTTGCGCTACCAAAGCTAACAACGGGAAAAAGGCAAAAATCAACATCGCTTTCATTCTTCCGGCATACGGGTGCATCCCTTTTTTCTCCACAAAATAGGTTGGCAACCAGCCACCACCAATAGATAATAAGGTAATGGCATACAGGATAAACAAAGGGAAAGCCGCTTGTGTAGAGTCCATTCCGTAAACCGAGCTTAAATAAGCCGGTGTCCAAAATAAGAAAAACCACCATACGCCGTCCGTCATAAACTTACCAAAAGCAAAAGCCCAAGTTTGGTTGTACTGGAAGCACTTCCACAAAGAAACTTTAGTTTTAGTTTCAGCAACGTAACCTTCTAACTTACTGTCCGCAATTTCATCTTGGTTAATGTATTCCAGCTCATGTTCGTTAACACGGCGATGCTTTTCGGGTTTGTCATACATAAATACCCAAAAGCCCATCCATACAAAACCTAATGCACCGATAATGATGAAAGACATTTCCCATCCATACCAATCTGCAATAAACGGAATAGTTAGTGGAGCCGCCAAAGCGCCCACTGTAGCACCGGCATTAAAGATACTGGTAGAAAAAGCACGGTCTTTTTTCGGGAAATACTCTGCAGTAGCTTTAATAGCGGCCGGAAAGTTTCCAGCCTCGCCCACTGCTAATACAAAACGTGCAAATATAAATAAGGTAACACTTACAGAAATTACCAATCCCGTATCGTTGACCAGGCGGATAGCCTCTTTTGCGCCTTCAAAACCTACAAACCAGTTTCCGGTGGTGATACCCGAGGTGGCAATACCGCAAAAAGCGTGTAAACAAGCACCTACAGACCAAACACCAATTGCCCAAAGGAACCCCTTTTTGGTGTCCATCCAGTCCACAAAACGGCCTGCTACTAATAAAGAAACGGCATAAAAAAGAGAGAATAACGCGGTAATGTTACCGTAATCGTCATTTGTCCAGTGAAACTCAGGCGCTATAAAGTCTTTCCAAGTTAAGGAAAGCACCTGCCTGTCCATGTAGTTAATGGTGGTTGCAAAAAATAAAAGCGCACAGATTGTCCATCTGTAGCTCGTCATTTTTCCTTTCGTCATGATTTATTTTTTAATTGATTTAATTACGGCAAGCACCTCCTTGGTGTTTTTCGCCAATAGCTCATAATTAGAGTTTTCCATAATGTCTTTGCTAATCAGCTTACTGCCCATACCTACGGCACAAACACCCGCTTTAAACCAGCTTGCAATATTTGCCTCGCTTAAATCAACACCGCCTGTAGGCATAAACAGCTGGCCTCTAAATAATTCTTTGATAGATGAGATAAACTCTTGGCCTAAAATATTTGCCGGGAAAATCTTAATTAAGCCAGCTTCGTATTTTTGTGCCAAGGCAATTTCTGTCGGCGTCATACAGCCCGGAATCCATAAAATGCCTGCTTTGTTAATTAACTCCGCAACTTCCGGAACCACAATTGGACAAACAATAAAATCCGCACCGGCATCAATAAATTGTTGTGCCTCTTCTGTAGTTTTAATGGTACCAATACCCAGTTTAAGCTCGGGCATTGATGTTTTTGCCACCTCTTTTAATTTTTTAAAGTTGGCAAGCGCCTCTTTTCCTCTATTGGTGTACTCAATTACACGTACGCCGGCATCATAAACAGTTTGTGTTAGCTCAACACTTTTTTGTTCATCAGCATGGAAAAATAAAGGAAGCATACCTTGGTCGGTAATTGCCTTAAGAAGCATAGATTTTGTATCCATTTTTTAAAAATATTAGGTTTTTTATTAAAAAGATAACTAATGTAGAGATTAAAAGGCAATTACCGGCAATCCAGGCCTTATTAATTTACGCAATCGATACCGATGATTTTTAGGTAAAAAATCTTTTTAAGTGGGCATTAAGTGTACTTTTGATTTCTTATAGCTAGCAATTTTTACAAACCAAATATTTTTTATTTACTAAACAATAGCAAAGCGATGTCAAAAAAAGTCGTAACCCTTGGAGAGATCATGATGCGATTATCTACTCCAGATTTCAAAAGATTTGTGCAGAGTGATACATTCGATGTAACATACGGAGGCGGTGAGGCCAACGTAGCGGCTGCCTTATGCAACTATGGTTTAAACGGAACATTTGTTTCTAAAGTGCCTGATACCGCAATCGGACAAGCGGCTATCAACCACTTACGCCGTTACGGTGTGGATACAAAACATGTAGCCAGAGGTGGTAAAAGATTAGGAATTTACTTCTTAGAAACCGGTGCTTCTATGAGAGCTTCGCAGGTAATTTATGACCGTGCGGATGCGTCTATCGCAGAGGCTGATGCTTCTGAATTTGATTGGGATGCTATTTTTGAAGGTGCAGATTGGTTCCACACAACCGGTATTACACCTGCGCTAAGCGATAAATCTGCTGCTTTAACTTTGGCCGCCTTAAAAGCCGCTAAAGAAAGAGGCGTAACCACCAGTATCGACCTTAACTACCGTAAAAAACTGTGGAGTAAAGAAAAAGCACAAAAAGTGATGACCGAGCTTTGCCAGTATGTTGACGTTTGTATCGGTAACGAAGAAGATGCAGAAACCAGCTTAGGCTTTGTGAGCAAAGGTACAGACGTAACCAAAGGAGAACTAAACCTTGACGGTTTTAAAGACGTTTGCAAGCAGATGAAAGAAAAATTCAACTTTAAATACATCGCATCAACCCTTAGAGAAAGCCACAGTGCTTCTGATAACGGATGGAGTGCTTTAGTGTACGATGGTAACGAATTCCACCACACTAAAGAGTACAATGTACGTATTGTTGACCGTGTAGGTAGTGGCGACTCTTTCGCTAGCGGTTTCATTTTTGGTTTAGTAACCGGAAAATCAATGAAAGACGCAGCAGAATTTGGTGTTGCAGCTTCTGCATTAAAACACACCATCCCTGGCGATTTAAACCACGCTACACTTTCTGATGTGGAAGGTTTAGTAGGTGGCGACGGTTCTGGCCGTGTACAGCGATAATAAAAGTTCATTAGTTAATTAGTTCATTAAGTTCATCAGCTGAATTAGTATACAGGCCAGTGGGCAATTAGTGAAAAATTAAACGCTATTAAACAAAAGAAAAAGTCCATAATCAATATTTGATTCATGGACTTTTTTTTGGATATTGATAAAACGCTTTTAGTTAAATAAGTTTGAATGTGTGAAGTATAGAAGATACCGATCGACTACTTGCCACTATACAAATCCCTAATGAACCAATGACCAATGAACTAAATAGCCACAACGAAAATCCCCTAATGAACTAATCACCGTTACGCAATCCCTAACAAACTAACCCCTAACAAACTAACAACATGATTATAGACACTTTAGCAAACGCAGAAAAATACATTGGTGTGCATCCGCTTTTTGCGCAGGCATTTCAGTACATTAAAAGCACCGATTTAGCAACAATTGAAGTAGGCAAATACGAGATAGCCGACGGTTTAAAGGCCATTGTTTCTGATAAGCCAGGAATGACTGCCGAAGAATCTGAAGCTAAGTTTGAGTGCCACAACAATAATATCGATATCCAGGTTTGCATCCGTGGCACAGAGCATATCGGTTGGAAAACCAGAAACGAGTGCAAAGACCAAAAAGGCGAATACAACCCAGAAAAAGATGTGTTGTTTTACAACGATAAGCCCACCATGCAGTTTACACTTAACGACAATCAATTTGTAGTGTTTTTTCCAGAAGACGTACATGCACCTATGATTGGCGAAGGCAACATCAAAAAAATGGTGGTGAAGGTGCGCAAATAAGTTGCGCCCGCTAAAAGCAAAAAAACCGATGGCTTTGTTTATTGCCACCGGTTTTTTTATGCGGTTTTTTGCCGTTAAAAGGTATAGCCTAAGCTTATGCCGGCATAATAAGGGATAAAGCCACTGCTGTTAAAAACAGGGGTAAAGCCACCCCTAAAAGAAAAGCCACTATTTACCGGCTGTAAACGGTACATAAAGGCCATTGTGCCAATTACGGTACTGCCACTTCCAAAAATTTCGCTGTCGCTGTTTTCATCTAAACTGGCGTAGGTTGCACCCAAGCCTATCTCAAAAAAGTTTTTGCCGTCGCCTAAAAGGTAATTCAATGAAACAGGTAAGGTAAATAAAGTTACGCCATCGGCGCCAAGCAAACCGAAGCCCACCCGGCCGCCTATACCATTACGTTTTTTGCTAAAACGCGTATCGTAATTTGCGGTAAATAATAAGCCTTGTGCGCCAATTTCTACAAATACGTTTTGCGCCCGTTTTCCGTCGGCAACTTTACTTTTCGAATCAGTAATCGTAAAACTGTCGCTTGTTCCGTTCTCGTAAATAATTTTGCTTACCGCAGATTTATAAATATTGTACTGTGGACCGTTTAGGTTATTAAACAGTTTATATTTAATTTCTTGGTTACCAATTTCTAAAACTTTTGCTTCGATAACTTCGCCGTCGGTTCTGTAAATTTTGTCTTGTGCCAATAAGCTGAACGGAGTTAAAAGTAATAATGCAAGTAATGGTTTTATGATTTTCATTGACGTTGGTTTTTTAGTCAATGATAAATAAAAAAAATAATAAAGCCCTGCTTTCTATCGAAAACAGGGCTTTATTGCTTAAAATGATCGTTTAAGCGCCTATTACAGTTCCGTCTGGAATGTACGCGCTTTTTTTAATTACAATAATTCCTTCTTTTACGGTATGCGTTTCGGCATCAGAATCTGGCAGGTGCGAACCACCTTTAATGACCACGTTATTGCCTATGTAACAGTTTTTATCAATAATGGCATTTTCTATCACGCAGTTTTCACCAATGCCGGTTAAAGGCTTATGCGCCGTGGCTATGCCGTTAATTTCTTCTAATGTTTGGTAATAATCGCAACCCATAATATAGGCGCCGTTTATTTTAGTGCCTTTGCCAATGCGGCTGCGGATACCAATTACCGCTCTTTTAATTTCTTCGGCATGGATGATACAGCCATCTGCAATAATTACATTTTCTAACCGCGTACCGCCCAGTTTGCTTGGGGGCAACATCCGTGCGCGCGAATAAATAGGATCCCGCGCAAAAAGGTTAAATTCCGGAATATCATCGGTTAAGCCCAAATTGGCCTCAAAAAACGAATCAATGTTACCAATATCTGTCCAGTAACCTTCGTATTGGAAGCTGATGATTTTGTTTACCCCAACGGCATCTGGGATAATCTGCTTGCCAAAGTCGTGTCGGTCGTTACCTTCCAACATATTGATTAGGATGTCTTTATTAAACAGGTAAATACCCATCGAGGCCAAGTAGTGGCGTCCGGCGGCCTTCATCTCATCGCCCACCTCAGACTCCCAGCCTATAATTTTCTCGGCATTCGGTTTTTCGGTAAAGCAAGTGATGTTTAAGTCGGCATCGGCTTTTAAAATGCCGAAGCTAGTGCCATCTTTGGCGTTAACCGGTATAGTGGCTATCGTAATTTCGGCGCCTTTTTCAATATGGTTTTTAATCATCACACTAAAATCCATCTGGTAAAGCTGGTCGCCAGAAAGGATAAGTACGTATTCAAAATCGTGCTGTTTAATGTGGTGCAGGCTTTGGCGTACCGCATCTGCCGTACCTTGGTACCAAGCGGTATTGCTGGGCGTTTGCTCGGCCGCCAAAATATCCACAAAAGCGTGGCTAAAGAAACTAAAGTTATAGGTGTTTTTAATGTGTTTGTTTAACGATGCCGAGTTAAACTGGGTAAGCACGTACATGCGTCGCAAGCCCGAGTTGATACAGTTGGAGATGGGGATATCCACCAAACGGTATTTTCCGGCTATTGGCACAGCTGGCTTGGATCGGGTGGCCGTTAACGGGGATAACCGAGAGCCTTGGCCTCCGCCCAAAATGATGGAAATAACTTTAGATTCGTACATAGTTTTTTATTTTAAGCTGTTATATAATTCTATATAGGCGGCGGCAGACTTATTCCAAGAAAAATCTAGTTCCATCATTCTTTTGCGGACTTGGTTTAGCTTTTTGCTGTCGTTATATAAATGCATTGCGCGGTCAATGGCGTGCACCATTTCCATGGTATCTAAGTTATCAAATCTGATACCATATCCGTTGCTTTCGCCGATATCAATAACGGTATCTTTTAGCCCTCCTGTAGAGCGTACAATAGGTACCGTACCGTAGCGTAACGAGTACAGTTGGTTTAGGCCGCAAGGTTCCACGCGCGAGGGCATCAAAATAAAATCGGCACTGCCGTAAATCTGGTGCGATAGCGCCTCGTCATAACCTATAAAGCAATTAAAATTGCGCAGGTAGCGCTGCACTTCTTCTAAACTCATTTCTATGGCTTTCTCGCCCGAACCTAAAATCAAGAAATTGAGTTCGGATTGGTGCCGCAAAAAAACCTCGCGCACCAGCTCTACCAACATGTCGGCCCCTTTTTCGATGACTAAACGGCCAATAAAAGTGAACAGCGGTTTGCTGGGGTCCAAGTTAAAGCGTTCGCATACGGCAGCCTTATTGACGGCTTTTGCTTCGTTTACGTTTGTGCGCTGGTAATGGTGCGTTAACATAGGGTCTGTAGCCGGATTCCAAACCTCTACATCAATGCCGTTTAAAATGCCCTGTCCTTTTCCCTGCTCTATCTCAAACAAAAACTCTAGCCCGTGCGCGTGGTGCTTTATTTCTTCCAGGTAACTTGGCGAAACGGTGGTGTATTTCCAACAGCATTTTATCGCGGCAGCCAAAGGGTTTATACAATTGTTCCATTCTAACACACCACCGCTTTCGGCACTTACTTCTGGCAGGTAATGAAATTTTTCCCAGCCCATCCAACCTTGGTATTCGCCGTTGTGGATGGTGAAAACGCTGGGCGTTTGCGCTAGAGCAAGATATTTGTTAGAGTATTTAATAAGGAACGGAACCAAGCCCGTGTGATGATCGTGACAATGGAAAACATCAATTTTTTTGCCGGTGGCGATAATCCAATCTAAAACTGCCAGTTGGAAAGCTACAAACTGTTCGGTTTCATCTGGGTACGAGTAAATCTCGGGCCGATCCAGCAGTTCGGGGATTTTTACGAGGTATAGCTCAAAGCCTAAGGTGTTGTTCTGCTCTTTTAAAACTTGGAAATCAAAACTCCGGTAACCCAATTTGGAAGAAGCCTGATAAACTGTTTCAAACTGATGGCTTTGGCTAAACTTACGGTCATAAAAAGGCATAGCCACCATAGCCTGCACGCCTAAACCGACTTGGTATTTGGGCAATGCGCCTACAACATCGCCTAAACCGCCGGCTTTTGCCACCGGATAGCACTCCGCACTTAAATGTAAAATATTCATGGTTTATATATAAATCAAGGTAGCGATTTAAAAAGTGAAAAGTAAAAATTAAAAAGCAAAAATTATTGCTCCGTTTTGCCCCGAGGCATCTCGCAGACTTATTCTTAGCAAGAAAAATGCAGTTTTCATTTATAACACGTTAAAAAATGTATATGCCTTATGATGTAAAGACTTTAGAAATGAAGCATAACTTATTTACACTTCACCCGCACTTCACCCGGACATAGCCCGGACTGTACCCGGACGTTACCCGTATAAATCGCGGGTAAGGTCTTAGTTAGGTACGGGTAAAGTCCGGGTTATTATTGAACGTCTGCCGGTGGAGGGTCGGATTAGAAATAGGTTGGTTGGGCACATATATTTTATTTAACCCGCTATTTAAAAGGCATTATTTAACTTTGCGAAAAAAGAATTAAAAATGTTTGAACAGCGCGAGAAGACAGAACTAGCCAATTTAGGAGAATTTGGCCTGATAAAACATTTGACGCAACACATCAAGCTCAACCAAAAAAGCACGGTTAAAGGAGTGGGGGACGATGCGGCCGTGCTCGACTTTGGCAATAAAAAAACCCTAGTTTCAACGGATATGTTGTTAGAAGGCATACACTTCGATTTGGCTTTTACCCCATTAAAGCACTTAGGCTATAAAGCTATCCAAGTAAACTTGAGCGATATTTACGCGATGAATGGCACGGCCAGCCAAGTTACGGTATCCATCGGGCTGTCCAGTAAATTCCCTTTAGAGGCGGTGGAAGAACTTTACGAAGGAATGCTGCTGGCTTGCAAAAAATATCAGGTAGATTTAATCGGTGGCGATACCACCTCGTCTAAACAAGGATTGGTAATTTCGGTGACCAGCATCGGCTATGCCGAAGAAAAAAACATTTGTTACCGTAACGGCGCCGAAGAAGGTGATTTAATTTGTGTTTCCGGCGATTTGGGCGGGGCTTATGTTGGTTTGCAATTGCTGGAGCGCGAAAAGCAGGTCTTTTTAAGCAACCCAAACATACAGCCAGATTTAGAAGGAAAAGACTATATTGTAGAACGCCAACTAAAACCCGAAGCTAGGATTGATATTGTAGATTTATTAGCCAAGCTGGAGATAAAACCGACATCCATGATTGACGTATCAGACGGTTTAGCTTCAGAAATTTTGCACATCACCAGCCAATCTAAAAAAGGCTGTAAAATTTACGAGGAGAAAATCCCTTTGGATCCTATGACGGTGGATACGGCGCGTGAATTTGGTTTGGACCCAACGGTTTGTGCTTTAAGCGGCGGCGAAGATTACGAACTTTTATTTACAATTAAGCAGGCCGATTACGATAAAATGAAACATGATGTGGATATATCCATCATCGGTTATATTACTGAAGAGAGCGCGGGAAATTATTTAATTACAAAATCTGGAAATATACACGAGCTAAAGGCCCAGGGTTGGAACGCATTTAAATCTACAACAGCATAAGATATGATTACGATTAAAAATCACGCGGAGTTTGAATCTTACCTAGGGCAAGAGCTGGGCGTTTCGGAATGGCATCAGATAAGCCAGCAACAGATTAACCTTTTTGCCGACGCTACATTGGACCATCAATGGATACATATTGATGAGGAGCGTGCTAAAACGGACAGCCCCTTCCAAAGCACTATTGCGCATGGTTATCTAACGCTATCGCTTATCCCTTATCTTTGGAAACAGATTATAGCTATCCAAAACCTTAAAATGGAGATTAATTATGGGATTGAGAAATTGCGTTTTGCCCAAGCAGTAAAGGTAAATAGTCAGGTGCGTTTAAAAGTCCGTTTAGCGGCTATAGCAAATTTAAGAGGCGTAACCCGCGCAAATATTGCTATCGAGTTAGAAATTAAGGACGAGAAAAAGCCCGCGTTTACCGGCGAAGCGGTTTTCCTTTATCACTTCAACGCCTAAGCATTTATGAAAAGTTTGTCTCGCTTTCTTTGCCGTTTACCAAAACTGTTTATCGGCAGCGAGACGGATTTTTCATTGGAGCACCGCATATTCCACATCTTTTCTTTTTCGGTTTGTCTTACTACCGTACTTACCTTTTTTGTAAACGTAACGCTCGGGTTTTTTGAGTCGGCTATTATTGGCATTATTGTTTGCCTGATACAGGGGGTAATACTATACATTAGCCGGGTAGAGCGTAAATTGAATTTGGCGGTTGCCATTACCGGTGTAGAGCTACATTTGGCGCTTATATTAAGCTACTTTACCAATAGCGGCATTGCGGGGCCTACGGCCTTGCTGTTGTTGGGTGTTTTATATCTTATGACCTCCGTAGCGCATAAAAAACGCTTGCTGTTTTGGATTGTGCTAAATGTGCTAACTGTTGGTGGTTTATATTATGCGGAGTACAGCCGGCCAGACACGATACTGGTGAGTTACCACACGCGTGCGGCGCAGTACATAGACAATTTAGCTACTTACATTTTGATATTGGTGTTAATGAGCATCAGTATTTTTTATACCCGCCGCGCCTATAACAGGCAACGCGCTAATTTGGAAGAAAAAGCCACCGCCCTTGAGCAGCTAAACGCCAGTAAAAATAAGCTTTTTTCTATTGTATCGCATGATTTGCGCGCACCCGTTGGCGCTGTAAAGCAATACTTGGATTTTTTAAGAACTAATGAGTTAAGTGCCGAGGAGCGAAAAACCATCGAAGACGCTTTAATTAAATCAACAAATGATGCTTATGAGCTTCTAGATAAGTTGCTGATTTGGGCAAAAGGACAATTGGGCGGGACCCGAGCCCATTTGGTTTCTTTAGATGCAGCCGTGAGTTTAGCCAATTTGTTAAAACAAGTAGAAGAAAAAGCCAACGAAAAGCAAATTAGCTTTAAAAGTAGTTTTGCCTGTCCGCGCATATTGGCAGATGAACACATGTTAAACCTAATTATTCGCAACCTGTTATATAACGCCTTAAAGTTTTCTGAAGTTGGCGGAGAAGTGTCTTTGACGCTTAGCGTAGAAAACGGAGAAGCCCTTTTTAAAGTGACAGATAGTGGCATGGGCATTTCGTTAGAAAACCAACAGAAGATATTTTCTTTAGATGTTCAATCCACCCTCGGTACACATAAAGAAAAAGGAACCGGTTTGGGGCTTTTGCTTTGTAAAGAATACGCCGGTTTGCAAAACGGCGCCATCTGGTTCTATTCCGAGCCTAAAAAAGGAAGCGTTTTCTATCTTTCTTTGCCTTTATCTGCTTAGTTCTAAAAAAACATCTTCTAAATTGTAATAAAAAGGAATTATTGGAGATTGTTTGCTCTAAATTCCGTAAAATTCAACCATATTTTGTTGTGGTTTGTGGTAAATATTAAAATTTAATACAAAAAAATCAATAAAGGCTTCTTTTTTTTAGTTTGGTTAGATACTTTTGTCTAAGTTTTTTAATAAAATTGAAATGGCAAAGAAATTATCTAAAATACCCTTCGTTTTTTTAGCGATTATTGTGATTGTGGGTCTTTTTTTTCCGAGTGTTCCGGCAAAAGTAGATACTAGTGCCTATAATTACTCGGATATAGCTTGGATGCTTACTGCATCTGCACTGGTTTTGATTATGACGCCCGGTTTAGCCTTTTTTTATGGCGGAATGGTGAATAAAAAGAACGTCATCTCTACCATGTTGCAAAGCTTTATATGCATGGCAATTATTAGCGTTTTGTGGATGGTTTTCGGCTTTAGCTTGGCGTTTGGAGATACAGTTGGTGGCATTATCGGAAATCCGGCCACCTTTTTTATGATGAACCACGTTATTGATGGCAAACCTTGGCCCTTGGCGCCAACTATTCCTTTAGTCCTTTTTGCGCTTTATCAGCTTAAATTTGCCATTATCACCCCGGCCTTAATTACCGGCGCTTTTGCAGAACGTATCCGCTTTATTTCTTACTGTCTGTTTATATGTTTGTTCTTCATCTTTATATACGCCCCTTTGGCGCACTCCACTTGGCACCCAGACGGGATATTGTTTAAACTTGGCGTATTGGATTTTGCGGGCGGAACGGTAGTGCACATGTCTGCCGGTTGGGCGGCTCTAGCATCGGCACTATATCTAAAAAAACGTAGCGAGCCTAATCATCAGCCGGCGCGGGTAACTTACGTTTTGTTGGGTACGGGCTTATTATGGTTTGGCTGGATTGGCTTTAACGGCGGTTCGGCCTATGCCGCCGGCGATTTAGCCTCCATCGCTTTAGCTAACACAATGGCGGCCTCGGCAGCAGCAGCTTTGGCCTGGATCTTCTTCGATTCATATAAAGGTCGTAAGCCATCCGCAATGGGTACATGTATTGGGGCAGTTGTTGGGTTAGTAGCTATTACGCCGGCGGCCGGTTTTGTAACCATCCCACATTCGCTAATTATCGGCGTAACAGCGGCAGTAGTAAGCAATTTAATTGTAGAGTGGCGTACCCGCACTTCTATTGATGATACTTTGGATGTTTTCCCTTGCCACGGCGTGGGCGGTATGGTGGGCATGTTGCTAACGGGCGTATTTGCCAACCAACATATTAACCCGGCAATTGAAAACGGTAACGGACTAATTTTTGGCGAAACGCATTTGTTTTTGGTGCATTTGCTGGCATTGGTTGGGGTTTCTGTTTTCGCTTTCGGCGGATCTTGGCTGTTACTGAAGCTGACAGATTTTATCAGCCCTTTGCGTGTTTCTTCCGAGGATGAAGATTTAGGTTTGGATATCTCTCAGCACGGCGAAAAACTTTAATTGTGTGTAGCAAGATTGCCGGTTGCCCAAATGGTATTGCCGGCAATTCTTTTAAAAAAATCGTTAGATTCCGGTTTATCCAAATCAACAAAATATACCATTTGCCATTTCTGCGTGTCGATGGCTTGCGCATTATCGGGCGAAACCCAAGGTGGATAAACCCTAAATCCTAATTTTCCGCCATTTCCGTTTTCAGAGATGATATTCTTTTCTAACAATACTGCTTTCGGAAAAACAAACAAACCATCCCAAACACCATCTTCACAAGCAATTAAAAGATAATCTAAGTTTTGAGATGCCAAGGGTACATTTTTATTTGCGACACTTTTATCCCAAATTGCTACAAAAGCGCCGATTTTTTTAGGCGTAACTTTGGCTTTTCTAAAAGCTACCTTATTTGATCCTACACAAAAGGTACATCCGCTGTAAGCGATGTTATCTTTATGCCACGCAAAATTCTCAATTTTTACTGCTAAAAAGGTTTCTAGTTGTTGCGGACTAAAAATCATGCTATGCTTGGGTTACGACAGCATTACGTAGGTTAAATAGCTAGCTACGTAAGCTAATACCAGCATATACACAAATTGGATAACAGGCCATTTGATGTGTTTAGTTTCGCGGTAAACCACCGCCATGGTGCTCATACATTGCATGGCAAAAGCGTAAAACATCATCAAAGAAAAAGCAGAAGCAACCGTAAATACCGGCAAACCCGTCTCGGCGTTTTTGGCGTTGGCCATTTTTTCTCGTACCGAATTCATGTCATCGGCATCGCCTTCTACAGAGTATAATGTAGCCATGGTACCTACAAAAACTTCACGTGCAGCAAAAGAAGTTATTAGTGCAATGCCAATTTTCCAATCGAAGCCAAGCGGTTTAATTCCTGGCTCTATCGCTTTACCCGCCAAACCGGCATAAGAGTTTTCCAGCTTTTCCGAGGCTGCCATACGGTCTATTTCTTCCTCGCTGAACTTTTGGGTATAGGCAGGTCCGCTGTATTTTTGTTCAATTTTCTCAAACCTATCTCCCGGCCCGTAACTTGCCATCACCCACAACACGATAGACACCGCAATAATTACTTTTCCGGCTTCGGTAACAAAGGTTTTTACGCTCTCGTACATGGTTAGGCCCACATTGCGCCAGCGTGGCATCCGGTACACCGGCAACTCCATAATAAAATAGCCTTTAAGCTTGCTCTTTAGGATAAACTTCATTACCCAGGCCACCAAAATAGCGGCAACTATACTCATTACATACAAACCCATTAAAGCTAAACCTTGCAACTGGATAAAGCCGAAAACGATTTTATTGGGCACTACCAAAGAGATTAACAAGGTATAGATGGGTAAACGTGCCGAGCAACTTACCAAAGGTGTTACCATGATGGTGATCATCCGTTCTTTCCAGTTTTCGATAGTCCGCGCACTCATGATAGATGGCACGGCGCAAGCTAAACCGCCAATCATGGGCACCACAGATTTGCCGTTTAAGCCCACCTTGCGCATCAGGCGGTCCATCATAAAGGTTACCCGGGCCATGTAGCCGGTATCTTCCAAAACAGAAATAAATGCAAATAACAGTGCAATCTGCGGGATAAACACCATTACGCCGCTAAGGCCGGCCAAAACGCCGTCAATCAGCAAATCTGTTAAGGCGCCGGCAGGTAAATAATCGTGCCCCAGTTTTTCGAGCCAAACAAATAAGGTCTCGATGAGCATCATCGGATACTCTGACCAGGCAAAGATGGATTGGAAAATGGCAAAAAGAATCCCGATAAAAATTACAAAACCCCAAACTTTGTGCGTTAAATAGTGGTCTATTTTATTGCTGATGCTCTCTTCAATAGCAACGGTGGTGTGTTTTACGGTATCTAGCAATACCTCGTTAATAAAGCTGTAACGGGCTATGGTCTCGCTGGCCTGTATTTTTGGCGAGTGGAAACTGTGCTGTTGTAAAACTTCTTGCACTTCTTGGCGCTCGTCTTTGCTTAAATACTTTAAATTGCCGTGTTGGTGGGCTACCTGCAAAGCCACATAAGGGTTGCTGATGTTTAAGCGCGTGGCAACTTCGCTGATAATTTCTGGAGCAAGTGATTTTACCGCGATGGTTGAAGCCTGTAAAGCAGTTTCGCTTTGGAACTGGATGGCTTTTTTAAGATCATCTAAACCCTGCGATTTACGTGCCGCCAAAGCCACCACCTGCACGTTTAGCCTTTTTGCCAAACCATCAATATCAATTTCGATATTGCCTTTTTTCGCCAAGTCTATCATGTTTAGCGCCAAAATAACCGGCAAACCAAGGTCGGCAATTTGGGTAAACAGCAATAAATTTCTTTTAAGGTTGGTAGCATCGGCCACTACCACTACCATATCTGGGTGCGCGCTGTTTTGCTTATCTGCTAAAACCTCGAAAACGATGGTTTCGTCAGCACTTTTAGGATATAAACTATAAGTTCCCGGTAGGTCGATAACTTCGATGGTTTCGCCATCCGCTAGCTTTGTAAACCCTGATTTTTTATCGACGGTAACGCCGGGAAAATTCCCGATTTTTTGGTTTAAACCGGTTAAGGCGTTAAAAATGGTTGATTTTCCGGTATTTGGATTGCCGACTAAAGCAATTCTCTTCTTGTTTTTCAAACCCTTGGCTAAATCAATTCAATGGTAGAGGCTTCTAGCTTGCGTAAAGATAATTGGTATCCTGCAACAGACACGGCAATTGGGTCGCCAAGCGGTGCAATCCGCTCAAGTTTGATACATTCGCCCGGCAAACAGCCCATTTCCATTAATTTTACAGACATTTCTAAATCTGTAAATTCTTTGATAATTCCTTGCTGGCCTATTTGTAGTTGCGATAGTTTCATTGCCTTAATTGAATGATTTGCCACGAAAATAAACCTTATTTAAATCAATTCCAAATAGGCTCGGCGGAATTTAACGTTTTGCTAAAGGCTGGCTAGCAGGAACAGCCTGTTTTGAAAATTTGGGGCAACGGCAACCGCGCTTAAAGATACTGCAGCTGCTAAAGCACATTAGGGTAGCTAGCAAAAAAGAGTAGGCAATAATTTTTTTCATGATCTTAAAGATGTAGTTTTTAGTGATCTAGATTTACGGTGTAAAAGTAAATAACTAAAAACGCCCATTCCCAAACCCAACATGTCCGAGAAAAAATCCCACCATTCGGCAGATCGGTAAGTAAACACTTTCCATTGCAAAATTTCGATGCCACCACCTACGCACACGTTTATAGCTACTATTTTAACGATAGTGAGTAAACGGTATTCGAAGCTGTTTTGTTGCTTAATTTTTCCGTAAAACAACAATACGGTAAGCACAAAGAAAAATCCTAGGTGCACCATTTTGTCAAAACCTTCAAAAAAATGCGAACTTCCGGGCACATCGCTCATCGGGATATCGCACAAAATAAGCACCAGTAAAGCCCACAATATAGCGGGCCACTGAAACTTTAAGGTTCTCAACATAGTAGATTATGCGCCTATTAAAGCTTGGTAGTCATCGGCAGATAAAAGGCCTTCTACACCGCCGCTCAATTGCACTTTCACCATCCAACCGTCGCCGTAAGGATCTTGGTTAACCAACTCTGGACTTGCATCCAGCTGTGGGTTAATTTCTAAAATGGTGCCGGTTAAAGGCATAAATAAATCAGAAACCGTTTTTACAGCTTCCACGGTTCCAAAAACCTCGCCTTCTTTCACTTCTTGGCCCACGGTGTTAATATCCACATAAACAATGTCGCCCAACTCTCTTTGTGCAAAAGATGTGATGCCTACAATTGCATGGTCGCCTTCAATTTTTACCCACTCGTGGTCTTTGGTGTATTTTAATTCAGCCGGAAAATTCATTTTGTAATTTTTTGCTAAAATAAGGCTAAATATTTAGAGCCCGTTTAAAATTTATCTAATAATTTGTTTATGCTTCTTTTCGGCTACAACTTTGTTGTGTTTTTTTGAGGTAGAAGCCCCGCTATCTCTGCAAAAACACGTCTTGTTTCGCTCAAAAATAAGTGATAAACATTTTTACAATATAAATTTAAACAGGCTCTAAGAGCATAAAAATGATTTGCCAAACAAAAGCGCATAAAAAACGCTCCACGTTCCGGAGCGTCTTTCACTGCATTAACACATTACTAAAAAATTTTTCAATTGCAGCGGATTGTGGCTGGCGCCATTTCAAAAACTTTTAGATAAGACGCCGTTTAGCCTGCTTGTGTTACAGCATATTTGCTTTTTTTAATTTTATAGGCGGTAATTTTTATGCAAAACCAAAAAGCTTGCGCGTTCCTCTTTCTTAAACGGAACGTTCCAATTGCCTTGGTAGCTTACTTTTGTAGGTAAAAGCTCTTCATTAAAATAGCTCATTTCAATGTTCATTTGCACATCAAAATCAAAAGCTAAGTTGTTCAATTTCATGTCTATATAACGGCCTAAAATCTGGAAATTCCGCTGGTCAAATATGGTTGTCAACTCTTTAATCATAATGCCATCCTCTGTCCAAGAGCCTAAATCGGGTTTTACGGTTACTTTAAAGCGATAAACCGGAATCGAGTCTAAATACATCCCTTTCGCGAAAGCGTAATCGTAATATTGGCGCATGTTTGGTGTAAAAATTTCTGTTTTGCCAGAAATTAGCGGTATCCCTTTCACTGGCCGCCCCGGAGAAAAAATTAAGGTTTTCAACTTTTCTTTGTAACCATCATTTTTACTTTCGGGCTTTGCGCCGGTATTGGTGTTAGGTGAATAGCCCGACTGATAAGCGCCCATGAATAAATGATCAAACAGGTCCAGGGTTTTAAGCTGATAATCGCCGTTTTTTTTGCGCAGGTTACCGCTGCTGCGCTCTTCTAAAATTTTAAGATGTTGCCCAGCGGGCGAGTGTTGCAGCTTACGCTTGATGCTTCCTGTAATCTTGTTTTTTTTGTTATAGGTGTAAATCTGATTTTCTGCGGTAAAGTGATACTTTTTCATCAGGCGGAAAGCCTCGTAAAAACTGGTATCTGTTACAATCTGATGGATAAAATCTTCTACATCCAAACCGGCTTTACCTACCTTTACCACGGCATCTTGCTCTAGTTTAAAGGTAAGTACCGTATCCGGATTAAACCTTGGGATTTGCTGGGCGTAAGGTTTTTGCACAGCGCCCAACATCGCGAAAGCGAATACCACAAAAGCCACGGCGCAGAAAACTGTTTTTTTCATCTGCCACGAAGGTAAGTATTTAGCTTAAATCAACGCTATCGCTTCGGTGCTGGGTTTCTACTTGGCGGATAGCCACCGCGTGTTTGGAAGGTTGGATGTAGTCGCCGCGTATTTTTGCGTGTGCCCAGGTAAACTCGGCACCAAAAAACAATATGGCGGCCGAATAATAGACCCAAACCGCGATGACCACAACAGTACCGGCAGCGCCGTAAATATCGCCCACGGCGGCGTATTGGATGTACAGGCCAATTAAATATTTGCCCAGCATAAACAGCAAAGCGGTAAAAAATGCACCTGATCTTATCTGGCGCCAGCTAATCTCTACATCCGGCAGTACTTTGTAAATGATGCCGAAAAGCACCATCAATACAATAAAGGTGATCCCCAGGTTAATCACATCGATGAAAATCAAAGTAAAATCGGGCAGGTATTTAGACAGCATATCGCTAAAAACCAACACCAAGCTGTTGATAAGCAGAGAGACGATGAGGATAAAGCCAAGGCTGGCAATCATGGACAAGGATAACACGCGGTTAATGAGCAGTTTAACCCACCCTTTTTTGGGTACGGCTTTTACGCGCCAAATGGTATTAATGGAATCTTGTATCTCAACAAAAATACCCGATGCTCCTATAACCAAAGTGACAATACCGGTAACAATAGCCACGGTTCCTTTACCAGAAAGCTCGAGTTTTTGCAACGTATTTTGGATGAAAATTGCTGCATCATTGCCAACAAAATCGTTTATTTGCGAAAATACCTTTCCCTGCAAAGCCTCTTGTCCATAAAAAAGCCCACCTACGGATAGCAGCACAATCAACATCGGCGCAAGCGAAAAAATAGTATAATAAGCTAAGGAAGCGCTTAGTTTTAAACCCTTATCGTCCATAAAGGCGCTAAAAGTTTCTTTTAAAATTTTTGGATAATCTCTGAAGGTAAGTTTCTTGTTCTGCATAGTTCCTGATTTTCGAAATGCCGTTGTGAGGCTCTTGTCGGGTATAAAACCTGCATTTAATGTGCCATTATTGGGAGCGTTTACTTTAATATTTAAAACGGCGGACGGCAGAAACAAAAAAGTCCCGCGGTGTATTATCCGCAGGACTTTTAGTGATAGTTTGTATTGTTGCTTCTTAAGAACAGCCCATAGACGTTCCGCAGTTAAGGCATTTATAGCAAGTGCCAGAGCGGATGGTGGTATGCCCACAACTGCTACAAGCCGGCGCATCTGACTGTGCCCCCATAGATAAATCTACCGATTGGCCTTTTATAGTTGCCTGTACGCTAAGCGCCTCTTTTACCGGTTTAGGTGCATAAACATTTGTGGCATCGGTATTTACATCTGTATCTTGCATGCTGGGGTTTTCGGTAACTACATTTTGCTCTGTAATTACATGAACCAAATCTGTGCGGTTCAAATAATCGTAACCTAACATCCGGAAAATATAATCGATGATGGAGGTTGCCGATTTGATATTGGCATGGCCAGATACCATTCCGGCAGGTTCAAAACGGGTGAAAGTGAATTTCTCCACATACTCTTCAAGCGGCACGCCGTACTGTAAACCAACAGAAACCGCAATGGCAAAACAGTTCATCAGAGAGCGGAAGGTTGCGCCTTCCTTGTGCATGTCCACAAAAATTTCGCCTAAAGTTCCGTCGGCATATTCGCCTGTGCGCACAAAAACGGTTTGTCCATCGATACTCGCTTTTTGGGTAAAGCCTCTGCGTTTTGCAGGCATTACTTTTTTCTGCACCACGCGGGATAACTGGCGCATAAAGTGTGTATCGTCCGATTTTTGTAATATCGCGGTAGCGGCTTCTAACACCTGTTCTGGCGTTAAGTCGCTCAATTTAAGTTCTGCGGCCTTGCCTAAAACCTCGTCAACCGTATCTAATTTATCTTCTTTTTGGTCAGATTTGGTAGATAAAGGCTGAGACAGTTTACAACCATCGCGGTAAAGCGCGTTTGCTTTTAAGCCCAGCTTCCAAGATAGCTCGTAGCTTTCTTTAATTTCTTCCACCTTAGCCTCGTTTGGCAGGTTAATGGTTTTAGAAATTGCACCCGATAAAAACGGCTGTGCTGCCGCCATCATTTTGATGTGGCCGTGCGCGTGGATGTAACGTACGCCTTTTGCACCGTTTTTATTTGCGCAGTCAAATATCGGGTAGTGCTCTTC
Organism: Pelobium manganitolerans; assembly: GCF_003609575.1. Classification (GTDB taxonomy): domain Bacteria; phylum Bacteroidota; class Bacteroidia; order Sphingobacteriales; family Sphingobacteriaceae; genus Pseudopedobacter; species Pseudopedobacter manganitolerans. Next base: position 350,239 of record NZ_MBTA01000001.1, read on the forward strand.
TTTAAGGTACGGAGCGCCCTCAATGGTCATGGTGCCGCAAACATATTCGTTAGCTTCGGCAATTTGCGTACGGCTAAAGCCTAAAGCACGTAACACGTTAAAATCTGGCGCATTGTATTGCTCGGCTTTAAAGCCTAAGCGTTTTAAACAATCTTCGCCCAAAGTCCACACGTTAAAAGCGAAGCCAATTTCAAAAGCAGAAACAATGGCTTTGTCCAGTTTTTCCAGATCCGCTTCCGTAAAACCCTTTGCCCTTAAGCTGTCTGGGTTAATGTGAGGAGCGTTTTTAATAGAAGCCGCACCTTTTGCATAGTTTACAATAGCCTCAATTTCTTCTTCGTTGTATTTCAAGTTTCTTAAGGCCGCGGGTACAGCTTGGTTAATAATTTTGAAATAACCGCCACCAGATAACTTTTTGAATTTCACCAAAGCAAAATCAGGTTCAATACCGGTTGTGTCGCAATCCATCACTAAACCGATAGTGCCTGTTGGGGCGATAACGGTGGTTTGCGCATTGCGATAACCGTGTTTTTCGCCCATTTCCACTGCTTTATCCCACGCGTTACATGCGGCAGAAAGCAAATAATCCGGACACACTTTTTGGTCAATTCCCGGAGGCAAAATCTCTATACCTTCATAATTATCTGTTGCGTTGTAGGCCGCGTAACGGTGGTTGCGCATTACCCGTAACATACTGTCTTTGTTATCTTGGTAACGGCTAAAGGTACCCAACTCGCGCGCCATCTCTGCTGACGTTGCATAAGCGGTACCCGTCATAATCGCGGTAATGGCGCCACCTATTGCGCGTGCTTTTTCGCTATCATAAGGGATGCCGGCCACCATTAACATGGAGCCTAGGTTGGCATAGCCTAAACCTAAAGTACGGTAGTCATAAGAAAGTTGTGCTACTTCTTTTGACGGGAACTGCGCCATTAACACAGAAATCTCCAACACGGTTGTCCATAAACGGCAGGTATGTTCAAAACCTTTAACATCAAAAATTAAAGTTTCTAAATCAAAGAAGTGGCGCAGGTTAATGGATGCTAGGTTGCAAGCGGTATTGTCCAAAAACATATACTCGCTACATGGGTTAGAGGCGTTAATTCTGCCGCCAGCCGGGCAGGTGTGCCACTCGTTAATGGTGGTGTCAAACTGTACGCCAGGGTCAGCGCAAGCCCAAGCTGCAAAAGCGATATCGTCCCAAAGTTTATTGGCGCTGATGGTTTTCATCCGGCGGCCATCGCTACGGGCGGTTAAATCCCAGCCGCTACCGTCTTCTAATGCTTTGAAAAACGTGTTTGGAATGCGTACAGAGTTATTAGAGTTTTGGCCCGATACCGTGCGGTAAGCTTCACCTTCGTAGTCAGAAGCGTAACCCGCAGCAATTAAAGCAGCTACTTTCTTCTCTTCCTCCACTTTCCAGTTTACAAAACTTTCTATTTCGGGGTGGTCCAGATCCAGGCAAACCATTTTAGCTGCACGGCGGGTAGTACCGCCAGATTTGATTGCGCCAGCGGCGCGGTCGCCAATTTTTAGAAAGGACATTAAGCCCGAGGAGTAACCGCCACCACTCAATTTTTCGTTTTCGCCACGTATGCGCGAGAAGTTGGTGCCCACGCCCGAGCCATATTTAAAAATACGTGCTTCGCGCACCCATAAATCCATAATACCGCCTTCATTTACCAAATCATCTTCTACAGACAAAATGAAACAAGCGTGCGGTTGTGGCCTTTCGTATGCGGAGGTTGATTTCTCGAGTTTTTCTGTTGTTGGATCAACATAATAGTGCCCCTGCGGACCGCCGGTAATTCCGTAAGAAGAGTGTAGGCCGGTATTAAACCATTGAGGCGAGTTAGGCGCGGCCAATTGGCCAATAATTGTGTACACCAGCTCATCGTAAAAAACTTGGGCGTCTTTTGCGCTGGCGAAATAGCCGTAACGCTCGCCCCACAGCTTCCAGCAATTTGCCAAACGGTGGGCAACTTGTTTAATGCTTTTTTCCGATCCGGTGCTTCCGTCGGCCTGCGGTACACCCGCTTTTCTAAAGTATTTTTGTGCTAAAATGTCTGTAGCCACTTGGGACCAGCTGTGCGGCACTTCTACATCGTTCATCTCAAAAACCGCATCGCCCGATGGGTTCCTGATTACCGACGATCGTTTATCATAATCAAAAAGGTCGTAAACGCTTTTGCCGTCTTTGCTAAAATAGCGTTCAAATTTTAGGCCTTTAGCCGTTTTGGTTGTAGAAGCTTTTGCCATAGCTATGTCTATTTTATGTTGATGGATGATTAATTCCGAAAATTAAAAGGGTTTTTCATCAAATTTATCATCCTTAATAAAATTTAAGAAGTGCAGTTTTCCACAGCTGATTTATAAACGTTGACTCAGCAAAGGGAAACGCAACTATCAAGCTGTTAAGCAGGGTTTTAAGGTGTGGATAAGTAAAAATTTATAGCTGTTTCTGCAAATTTTCATTACAAGCCGGCTTTTTTAATTTAAAACAGAATGGAGCGCCCCAAAAGGCTAAAGGCAGAAATTATATCCGATTTTAGGAAATTAAATTCCGTTTCGGAGGGTGGAACCGCGGATAATCAGTTTTGGACGGATGGACACGATTTTGTTGGTCTCGCTACTTGCTGTCTTAGAAAGCTTCTGGAAATAGAGGTTGGCCACGTTTTTTCCAATTTCTTTACTAAACTGATCAATGGTGGTTATAGATGGCTGCGTAATTTCTGTGAAAGCCTCGTTAGAAAAACCGATGATGCCCAGCTCTTGTGGCACTTTTAATCCCCGGGCTTGCGCAACATCTAATACGCCCAAAGCCGCAAAGTCAGATGTAGAGGCAAAAATAGCGTCTGGCGGTTGCGGTAAAGCCAATAGTTTTTCTGTAGCGGCGGCGCCCAGTTCGCGGGTCCAGGCGTTTTCAACAATAAGCTCGGGTAATAAAGAAAGGCCATGTTTGGCTAGGGCGCTTAAATAGCCTTTTTTCCGTTGCCTAAAGATATTGAGGTTTTGCGGACCTTCTAGTAAAGCAATGCGCCTGTAGCCTTGCGTCAACAGGTGCTCAACAGCTTCAAAAGAGGCTTCTTCATTGCCACAAAGCACTTTAAAAGTGTCTAACTCATCGTCTACACGGTCAAACTGGATTAATTTTATCTGATGTTCTCCAACTGATTTTAGATGTTCATTGTCTTCAAAATCGGCGCTTATGGATAAAAATATAGCGCTAACATGCTGGTTAATTAAAGTATCCACGCATTTTATTTCGCGCTGGTACGATTCATTGGATTGGCAAATGATCAGGTTATAGCCTTTTTGATAAGTAACCTCTTCAATACCGGCAATTACATTAGAAAAAAAGTTTTGATTAATACGCGGAACCACCACGCCAATGGTGCGGTTTTCACCTTTGCGCAGGTTAGATGCTATACTGTTTTGGCGATAGTTGAGCTCTTTAGCTGTTTTTAAAATCAGCTCCTTGGTTTTTTCGCTCACATTGCTGCTGCCATTTAAGGCTCTGGAAACCGATGAGGCATTGAGGTTTAGCTTTTTAGCAATGTCGTAAATCGTGGTTCTTTTCTGGTTTTCCATACCGGATGCAATATGTAAAAAAGAATTTTAAGCAATCGATTGCAAGTTCTGAAAAAATAATTACATTTGATTTTTTATTGCCCGATATAGTATAAATCTTAAATTTTATATATGCTTTTATTAGGGATTGATGTTGGGACATCGTCTATCAAAGTTTCTGTGGTTGATGCGCAAAACGGCCAAAACGTAGCCAGCGCAAGCTATCCTGATAAAGAAACAGAAATTATTGCCAAAAAAGCCGGTTGGGCCGAGCAGTCGCCAGACCTATGGTGGCACAACGTGCAACAGGCTATTTTAAAGTGCAATGCCAGCGGTAAATATAAGCCCAAAGACATTGCCGCAATTGGTATTGCTTATCAAATGCACGGTTTGGTGTTGGTAAACCAGCAGGCGCAAAGCGTAAGAAATAGCATCATTTGGTGCGATAGCCGCGCGGTTGATATTGGCAACAAGGCTTTTGAAGATTTAGGAAAAGAGTTTTGTTTGGCGCACTACCTCAACTCTCCAGGAAACTTCACCGCCTCTAAATTAGCTTGGGTAAAACAAAACGAGCCCGAAGTGTTTGAAACGGTGCAACAGATGATGTTGCCCGGAGATTTTATAGCTTTGAAGTTAACCGGCGAAGCCACTACTTCGGTTTCCGCATTATCTGAAGGGGTTTTGTGGGATTTTGAAGAAGGGACAGTTTCTTACGAATTGCTAAAATATTACGGCATCCCAGAAAGTTTCATCCCTAAGATAAAGCCTGTTTTTGCTACACACGGTTTGTTGGATAAAGAAGTTGCGCAAAAACTTGGCCTGCAAGAAGGCGTTGCGGTGAGTTATAAAGCCGGTGACCAGCCCAACAATGCACTATCTTTAAACGTTACCGAACCGGGCGAAGTAGCATCTACTGCAGGTACGTCGGGCGTAATTTACGGCGTTACCGATCAGCTGCTGTACGATCCGCAATCTCGTGTAAACACTTTTGCGCATGTTAGTCACTCGGCGCAAGCGAAAAGATTAGGCGTTTTATTGTGCATTAATGGGACCGGAAGTTTAAACCGCTGGACAAAAAGTATTGCCGGCGACGCGCTTTCCTATACAGAAATTAACCAATTGGCCGCGGGCGTGGCCGAAGGAAGTGAAGGCTTAAGCATTTTACCTTTTGGCAACGGTGCCGAGCGGATGCTGAATAATAAATTGATAGGCGCGCAATTCAGCAATATCGATTTTAACATCCACACGCAAGCGCATCTTTTCCGCGCGGCGCAAGAAGGCATCGCTTTCGCTTTCCGCTACGGCTTTGATATCCTTAAAGAAAATGGGATGCAGGCATCGGTGATTAAAGCGGGCAAGGCCAACCTTTTTTTAAGTGATGTTTTTGCACAAAGTTTTGTCAACATCACCGGCGTACCGGTGGAGCTTTACAATAACGACGGTAGCCACGGCGCGGCTATAGGCGCGGGAATTGGCGCAGGCATTTTTGCTTCTGCCGCCGATGCTTTTGCAAGCACCAAGCCTTTACAGCTGATTGAACCTCAAAAAAACAACTTGGAAGAGGCTTACGAAAGCTGGAAAAACTTATTGAAAAAACAACTTTCTTAAACATACAGCATACAACAATTTAAAAAATACATTATGGCAGAATTCTTTAAAGGAATAGAGAAAATCAAATTTGAAGGCTTGGAGAGCGATAATCCCTTGGCTTTTAGATGGTACGATGAAAACCGCGTGGTTGCCGGCAAAACCATGAAAGAGCATTTCCGCTTTGCGGGAGCTTATTGGCACTCTTTCAACGGTAATGGCGCCGATCCGTTTGGCGGGCCTACGCATATTTTTCCTTGGGATGCAAAAAGCGACGTGATTGAGCGCGCGAAAGACAAAATGGACGCGGCATTTGAGTTTTTAACCAAAATGAATTTGCCTTTTTACTGTTTCCACGATGTGGACGTGGTAGATTATGGCGATAACGTGGCCGAAAATGAGCGTCGTTTGCAAACTTTGGTAGAATATGCCAAGCAAAAGCAAGCAGAAACAGGCATTAAACTGTTATGGGGAACGGCAAACTTGTTTTCGCACAAGCGTTACATGAACGGTGCATCCACCAATCCGGATTTCCACGTTTTGGCACACGGAGCGGCGCAGGTTAAAGCAGCTTTAGATGCAACCATCGCTTTGGGCGGAGAAAATTATGTGTTTTGGGGCGGCAGAGAGGGCTACATGTCTTTGTTGAATACCGATATGAAGCGCGAGCAAGAGCATTTTGCGAAGTTTTTACATGCTGCCAAAGATTATGCACGTAAAAATGGTTTTAAAGGGAGTTTCTTTATCGAGCCTAAGCCTTGCGAGCCATCTAAACATCAGTATGATTATGATGCGGCAACTGTGTTAGGTTTCTTGCAGAAATTTGATTTGTTGGATGATTTTCAGCTGAATTTAGAGGTTAACCACGCTACCTTGGCGGGGCATACTTTCCAACACGAATTACAGGTAGCCGTAGATGCCGGAAAATTGGGTTCTATTGACGCTAACCGCGGCGATTACCAAAACGGCTGGGATACAGACCAATTCCCTAACGACATTAACGAACTTACCGAAGCCATGCTAATTATTTTAGAGGGTGGCGGTTTGCAAGGCGGTGGCGTTAACTTTGATGCAAAAATCAGAAGAAACTCTACAGATCAAGCAGATTTATTTTACGCGCATGTTGGCGGTATGGATTTATTTGCCCGTGCTTTAATTACGGCAGACAACATCTTGCAAAAATCTGACTACAAAAAAATCAGAGCGGAGCGCTATGCTTCTTTTGATAGCGGAAAAGGTAAAGAATTTGAAAACGGAAAATTGAGTTTAGAAGACTTAAGAAACTATGCTGCAGAAAATGGTGAACCTAAAACCATTAGTGGCAGACAAGAGTTCTTAGAGAACTTGGTGAATAGGTATATTTAATCTCTAGATATCTTTAATGTGAAGCCCTTGGATTGTAAAAATTCAAGGGTTTTTTTATCTAGGGCTTTAACCTTGATCAAACTTGCGAAGTTTTTAAAACTTCGCAAGTTTTTTTAGACTATCGCTTTTATAAATAAAACTGGAGCTATCTGCCGGAAGTGATGAAAAGGCCTGCTTTCGAGAGGGTCTGCTTCCTAAATGTTCTACAACCAACCTTTTCTCAATTCAAGTTGCCAAAAAAATAGGTGTGCGTTGGGGTTATACAATGGCTTAGCAGAACGTCTTGCTCATGGGTGTTAAATATCTTTTCAATCGGTTCAAAAAGAGAAACGCCTATTTTTAAAACGTCGGGCCGGCAACGTTCCAAAAAACGGTCGTAAAAGCCGCCACCGTAACCAACCCGGTGACCTAGTAAATCAAAGGTGAGTAAAGGGATAATTACCGCGTCAATTTGCTGAGGTTCTAGCAGTTCACCATATAAAGGTTCCGGAATTTGATGTTTGTTTTTTGCCAGCACCGTAGTTTCCGGATCAAATAAAACAGCATCCATTTGGCGTGTTTTGTAGTGGCAGCGTGGTACTGCCAGCTTCATATGGGCCTGCTCTGTTTTAAAGTAGTTGATAAACTCAAAAGTGTCTACCTCTTTTCGCTCAACTATTGGTAAAAAAAGGTGCAGCACTTTTACCCGCGACCAATTGAACTGTTGCAGTTTCGTCAATAGCTCATCGTTCAATCGCCAAAAATCACTTTTTGAGAGTTGCTGGCGTTGCAAAAGGACTTTTTCCCGGAGTTGTTGTTTTTCCAAATTGAAATAAGTAGGACGTAAAGATATAAAAGTTTGAAAAACAGCCTAAAATAAAAACGGCCTCGACTGGGAAGAAGAGACCGTTTTATCAACCTAAACCTATATGAAAAAAACTATTGTTTTCTGTTTTTAAAAACCCGAAGCGCGTAGCTTCCCGGTTTGTTCTACAAAAGTATACTTAATTTTTAATAGCAGAGAAGAAACGGCCGCTTGTAACCACATTGTTATATATGGCAATGTGTGCGGAAACGCTATTTGTAGTTAGCAATATGAAGCCTGTTTGGGCAAAATTCGTATTCGTGGCTTTGGTTAGAACACACCAGCACTAAACGGTCTTTTGTGAAGGTGTTTACTAAATCCAAATACCAATCAACCCCTTGCTGGTCAAGGTTTGAGGTTGGTTCGTCCAAAAGCAACATCGCCGTATCCGAACAAAAAGCCAGCGCCAGTTTTACGCGCTGTTTCATGCCCGATGAAAAGTATTTTAATTGTTTATTGGCGTTGCTTTGCATATTTAACAAGGCCAATAAATCAGGATTTGAGATGTTGTTTAAGCGTTTTTTAAATCGAAAGTGAAAATCTAGCACTTCGGAAAGCGTAAAATCTTCAATCAACTCTAAATAAGGCGCCGCTATGGCAAGGTGTGCAAAAATAGCTTCCACCGCTATTTCTTTTTGAAGATGCGTATAAGCAATTTTGCCTTCAGATTGGCCCAGGGCGCCGGAGATAATTTGTAACAAAGTAGATTTTCCCGAACCGTTTATCCCTAAAATTGCGTAAGGTTCGCCAGCTTTAAATGTATAATCGATATTCCGGAAAATCCACTCGCGGTTAAAGCGCCGGCCGATATTGGACAAAGTGATTTCCATTTGGTTTGCGGATGACGCTGCTATTTTTATGTTATGATGTGCCGAAGCTTTTCATTACCCCGCGGTTAGAGTTTCGGATGAAATTGATGATTTCGTCCCGCTCTTCCGTAGGCTTAAAATCGGCCTCGATAATGTCCAATGCTTTAGTCACATTGTTATTTTTAACAAAAAGCACACGGTATATTTCTTGTATCTCGTTAATTTTCTCGGAAGAAAAACCTCTTCTGCGCAAGCCCACCGAGTTGATGCCCGTATAAGACAGAGGCTCGCGAGCTACCTTTACGTAAGGAGGAATGTCTTTACGTACCAAAGAACCGCCTGTTACAAAAGCGTGCGAACCCACCTTACAAAACTGATGGATGGCTACCATTCCGGCCAAAACCACATTGTCGCCAATGGTGATGTGCCCGGCCAAAGTGGTGTTGTTAGAGAAAATGCAGTTATCGCCAACTTCGCAATCGTGCGCAACGTGGCAATAAGCCATTAACAAACAGTTGTTGCCTACACGGGTTTCCCACTTATCGTTGGTGCCGCGGTTAATGGTTACGTATTCTCTGATGGTGGTATTGTCGCCAATTACTGCGGTGGTTTGCTCGCCGGCATATTTTAAATCTTGCGGAATAGCGGAAATAACGGCTCCAGGGAAAATGCGGCAGTTTTTACCAATGCGCGCACCGTCCATAATGGTTACGTTAGAACCAATCCATGTGCCTTCGCCAATTTCCACGTCTTTGTGGATAACGGCAAAAGGATCTATCACTACGCTATTGGCAATTTTTGCTTGCGGGTGAATGTAGGCTAAGGGTTGTATCATTTAATTTTCGCTTTCTTTATGTCTGGTAATCTGCGCCATCATTTCGGCTTCTACAACTATTTTTTCTCCAACCATGCCTACGCCCTTCATTTGCGCAATACCGCGGCGGATAGGTTCCATCAAATCACAACGGAAAACGATGGTATCGCCAGGTAACACCTGTGCCCTAAACCTTACGTTGTCAATTTTAAGGAAATAAGTTAAATAATTTTGCGGATCCGGAACGGTGCTTAAAACTAAAATACCGCCTGTTTGTGCCATAGCCTCAATTTGTATTACTCCAGGCAATACCGGCGCACCCGGGAAATGCCCTTTGAAAAACTCCTCGTTCATGGTCACGTTTTTTACGCCCACCACATAAGTTTTTGTTAGTTCCAGAATTTTGTCGATGAATAAAAAGGGCTGCCTGTGCGGCAAAATATTCATGATATCCACAATATCATATAAAGGTTTGGCGCCGGCATCGTATAAATGCTGTACCTTCTTTTTGCGGTCTTTTTTTATGGCCGCTTTAATTTTTTTAGCAAAGGCAACGTTTGCGGCATGGCCAGGCCTAGCGGCCATTACATGGCCTTTGATGGGCGTACCAATGAGCGCCAAATCGCCAATAATGTCAAGCAATTTGTGGCGCGCAGGCTCGTTTTGGTAACGCAGCTCAATATTGTTTAAGATACCTTCGCGCGCTACTTTGATATCATTACGATTGAAAGCTTTTGCCAGCTCTGCCAGTTCGGCATCGCTGATTTCATGGTCTACAATAACGATGGCGTTATTAATGTCGCCGCCTTTAATTAGGTTGTGCTTTAAGAGCATCTCCAGCTCGTGCAAAAACACAAAAGTGCGGCATGAGGCAATCTCGTCTTTAAAATCGCTGATTGAGGTAATGGTAGAATGCTGGCTGCCTAAAACCGGCGAGTTATAATCCACCATGCAGGTAAAGCGGTAATCGTCTAAAGGCATTACTACCATTTCTACCTTACGGTCGTCCTCAGAGTAATGGATATTATGCGGAATGTGATAATACTCTCTTTCGGCATCTTGTTCTTTAAACCCAGCTTTCTCTAAGGCATTCACAAACTCTATTGCACTGCCGTCTAAAATAGGTACTTCTACACCGTCTAACTCAATCATCACATTGTCCACTTCGCATCCTACCAAAGCCGCCAAAACATGTTCTGTTGTGCTTACGCTGGCTCCGTTTGCCGTTAAAGTGGTACTTCTAGAAGTATCAGAAACGTTATCTACATCTGCATCAATTACAGGCTGGCCGGGCAAATCCACGCGTTTAAATTTATAGCCGTGGTGCTCTGGCGCAGGTTTAAAAGTTAAAGTTACGTTTGCGCCGGTGTGTAAGCCTACGCCCGAAACACTAATTTCTGATTTAATTGTTCTTTGCCTAAGATTCATGTGCTGGAATAATTTAAGCGTTGTTAGCCCTTAGTTCATCTAAAGCCTTTTGCAACTCCTGAATTTTGCGTTCAATATCGGGTAATCTTTGTATCACTACCTGCGAGCGCATGTAGTTTTGATAATTGGTTGCTGGTGCGCCCCCAAATTTTTTGCCTTCTTCTTCAATGGATTTGTTAATACCCGATTTTGCTTGCACCTGTGTGCCTTTAGCCACCACAATATGCCCTACAATACCTACCTGACCACCAATTATACAGCTTTCGCCGATTTTAGAGCTGCCAGAAACGCCGGTTTGCGATGCGATAACCGTGTTTTTACCGATTTCGGCGTTGTGTGCAATCTGGATCAAATTATCCAGTTTTACTCCTTTGCGGATAATGGTTGAGCCCATGGTAGCCCGGTCTATACAGGTGTTTGCGCCAACTTCAACATCATCTTCAATAATCACATTGCCTATTTGGCTTATCTTGTGATAAGAGCCGTCTGCTTGTGGCGCAAAACCGAAACCGTCGCTCCCGATAACGGCACTGCCATGTATAATTACACGGTCGCCAATTACGCAGTCATGGTAAATTTTGCTGCCCGAGTACAAGGTGGTTTCAGCACCTATCTGCACGGCATCGCCTATATAACATTGCGGGTATATTTTGGTGTTATCGCCAATTACGGCATTGGCACCAATGTAGGCGAAAGCGCCTATGTACACATTTTTGCCAATTTTAGCGCTGGGGTCAATAAAGCTGGGCTGCTCTATACCGCTTTTGTGCAGTTTTAAGCTGTTGTATTTTTCCAGTAAAACAGAAAAGCTGCTGTAAGCGTTATCTACGCGGATTAAGGTTGGTTTAACAGGTTTTTCTAATACCAAATCATTGTTCACAATTACCACAGAAGCATCGGTAGTGTAGAGGAACGGTTCGTACTTTGGGTTTGCAAGAAAAGACAGCGCCCCCTCCGTTGCTTCCTCTATTTTTGCCAACTGAAAAACCTTTACATCTGCATTGCCTTCTAAGGTTCCGTTCAGTAATAAGCAAATCTCATTTGCGGTAAATTGCATGCTCCAAAATTAACTGTTAATATTAAACGAACAAATTGTTATTTAAATAAGCATTTATTCTATAAAAATTTAGTATAGCAAAGGATGTTTTTGGTAACCGTGGTAGATAAAGCCTCTAAATTTGCATTGTCTGATGCCACAGCAATATCCTGCAAAGAACCGTCTTTCATTAAAATATTGATGCTTCCGTTGCCTGTTTTATAGGCCATATTGTTAATGCTGCTGGTAAACACAAAATATTTTAGCTCGCTTTCGCGGATGTTTAAATTTTGCAAAGCCTCTAATTTCAAGCGGTTAAATTTCTCCTCATCTACTGCGCCACTGCTAATCTCTACCTTGTATAAATTGCGTTCGATGAGGTTTTTGCATAAGGTTTTTAAAATAAAATCAGGATGTTTTTGCCATACTTTTACAGAGGCCATTACATCATGGTCATCTAGCTGAGAAAACAGTTGCAAGGGTTTTTTATTGCGGCGGAAGCTTGCTTCGGATACATCCTGATATAAAAAATGGCTTAAAGCCGGCGTAGCAAACAGCTCCACACCTTTTAAGGCTAATTCTTTAGCGCGCTCCAATATTTTTACCAATAGCTGTTCTGCCGCTATAACAGTTTTGTGTAAATACACCTGCCAATACATTAAACGGCGGGCAATCAAAAACTTCTCTATCGAGTAAATGCCTTTTTCTTCTACCGCGATGTTGCCGTTTTTGATATTAAGCAATTTGATAATCCGGTCCGAGCTTACCATGCCCTCTGTTACCCCGCTAAAAAAACTATCGCGGTTAAGGTAATCCAAACGGTCTAAATCCAGCTGGCCTGATATCAATTGATGTAAAAAAGCTTTTTGGTATTGGTTGTTGAATATGGCAAGTGCCAAATCCAGTTTTCCGTTAAATTCCTCGTTTAAATTGTCCATCAGCAATTTGCTGATACGCTCGTGCGATACGCCGGTGACCAAGGTATGCTCTAAAGCGTGCGAAAAAGGACCGTGCCCAATATCGTGAAGTAAAATAGCAATGCAACTGGCTTCGGCCTCGGCCTCGGTAATTGGGTGGCCTTTGCTTTGCAAATGCTCTATGGCCAACTGCATTAAATGCATCGCGCCAAGCGCATGATGAAAACGGGTATGCAAAGCGCCGGGATAAACCAAGTGCGTCATCCCCAACTGTTTAATATACCGCAGACGCTGAAAATAAGGATGCTCTATTAAATCAAAAATTAACGGGCTTTTAATGCTGATGAAACCATAAACAGGATCGTTAACTATTTTATTCTTATTCAAGCCGATAGGTCTAAGGCACAAAAATTGTTAGTTTTATCGCCGGGTTAAAAAACGTTACAAATATCCAAATAATCATTTAAATAGATTTAAAATATATGCAATTAGCAAATATACTGTGGGCGGATGATGAGATTGATTTGCTGAAACCACACATCCTTTTTTTAAACGAAAAAGGTTACCATATAGAAACTGCCACTAACGGGCGCGATGCGCTGGATGTTTTTAAAAGCCAAGATTTTGATATTGTTTTTTTAGACGAAAATATGCCGGGGCTTACAGGTTTAGAGACCTTAACGGGGATTAAAACCGCTAATCCCGAGGTTCCGGTGGTGATGATTACCAAAAGCGAAGAAGAGTATTTGATGGAAGACGCCATCGGGTTTAAGATAGATGATTACCTGATAAAACCGGTAAACCCTAAACAAATACTGCTCACCATAAAAAAACTTACCGATAATAAACGTCTGGTGAGCGAAAAAACATCTATGGCTTACCAGCAAGATTTTAGGCAGCTGGGCATGGTGCTTAATGATAATTTAAGCTACCAAGAATGGGTTGAGGTTTACCGTAAATTGATATTTTGGGAGCTGGAGTTAGAGAAACTGGATGATGCCGGGATGCACGAAATATTGACTTTGCAAAAAGCTGAGGCCAATGCGCAGTTCTCTAAATTTGTGGAGAAGAATTACCTGGATTGGATAAAAAACCAGGACAAAGCGCCGATGTTTTCTCATCAATTGCTAAAAAAGAAGGTTTTCCCCAGCTTGAGCGAGCAAACGCCTACCTTTTTTATTTTGATAGATAACCTGCGTTACGATCAGTGGAAAATCATCAATCCAATCATTAGCGAGTATTTTAGGTTAGAGGAAGAAGATATTTATTTCAGCATTTTGCCTACCGCCACGCAGTACGCGCGTAACGCCATTTTTGCAGGTCTGATGCCCTCTGAGATGGAAAAACGTTTTCCGCAGTTATGGCAGAATGATGAGGACGAAGGCGGTAAAAACCTGCATGAAGACAAATTTTTAGAAGATAACGTGAAAAGGTCTTTGCGTAAAGACATCAGATTCTCGTACCATAAAATCTTAAATCAAGATCAAGGAAAAGAATTAAATGATAACCTCCACAGCCTGCTGAAAAATGATTTTAACGCCATAGTTTACAACTTTGTGGATATGCTGTCGCACGCCCGTACAGATATGCAGATGATTAAAGAACTGGCCAATGATGATGCGGCATATCGTTCTATTACTTTGTCGTGGTTTGAGCATTCGCCACTGTTGGATTTAATAAAGCGTTTGGCGCAAAAGAAAGTGCGTTTAATGATTACTACGGACCATGGCACCATCCGCGTTAAAAAACCAAGCAAGGTTATCGGCGACCGTAATACCAACTCTAACCTGCGCTATAAGCAAGGCAAAAACTTAGATTACAACCCTAAAGAAGTTTTTTTGGTGAAAAACCCGGCAGAAGCCATGTTGCCACGCCTCCACGTAAGCTCTAGCTATATTTTTGCAAAAGAAGACAGCTACTTTGTTTACCAAAATAACTATAACCAGTTTGTAAATTATTTCAACGAAACTTTCCAACACGGCGGTATTTCTATGGAAGAAATGATTATTCCATTTGTTACCTATAAAAACAAGTTTTAGATTTAAACAATGGAATTAAATGTGGAAGGGCTAGATGATTTGCCGCGCGTTGCCGACGATATATTACAAATAGCAGAAGACCAAAAGATATTTATGTTTTACGGGCAGATGGGTGCCGGTAAAACCACCTTAATTAATACATTATGCGAAAAGCTGGGCACTAGGGATAAAACCTCGAGCCCAACTTTTTCTATCGTAAACGAATACACTTTAGAAGATGGCAGTATTTTCCATTTTGATTTTTACCGTTTAAAAAACCAAACCGAAGCCATGGATTTTGGTTACGAGGATTATTTTTATTCGGGAAATTACTGTTTTATAGAGTGGCCCGAGAAAATCCCGGATTTATGGCCAGATAATTTTGTGAAAATAAGTATTGAAGTGCTAGGTGAAAATAAAAGGCGCATTAGTGTTGAAAAGGTGATGTAATTCCATAAGCAAGATTTAGGGTGTAAATAAAAATTAGGATGAAAAAAACGATGATGGGATGTTTTTCTGAAGTGGCGCAACAGGCAATGATGCAGCCGCAAGAGGCGCTTGAGCAAGTTAAGCCCAAGAAAAACAAGCTGTATATCGGTATCCCTAAAGAAACATCGTACCAAGAAAACCGCATTGCTTTAACCCCACTTTCAGTTGCTTTGCTGGTGAACAGCGGCCATCAGGTGGTAATAGAGAGTAATGCTGGCGCCGCCGCTAATTTTGACGATATTAAATACAGCGAGCAAGGCGCTAAAATTGTGTACGATGTAAAAGAAGTTTACGAAGCCGACATCATCATCAAAATTGCCCCACCAACTTTAGAGGAAATAGAACTGATGAAACACAACCAGATTCTGTTTTCTGCCCTACAAACCGCCACCTTAAAAAAAGAACATCTTAGCGCTTTAATGAACAAAAAAATTACGGCGCTAGCTTTTGAATATTTACGGGATGAAGGCAATGTGCTGAGCGTGGTAAGGGCCATGAGCGAGATTGTGGGCGCTACTTCTGTTTTAATTGCGGCAGAATATGTAAGCAATGTTTTTGGCGGCAAGGGATTAATGTTGGGCGGCGTAACGGGCGTTCCACCTACAGAAATTGTGATTTTAGGAGCCGGCACCGTGGGCGAATATGCCGCGCGTACCGCCATTGCTTTAGGTGCCGAGGTAAAGGTGTTCGACTCCTCATTGTTCCGTTTGCGCCGCTTGCAAAACAACATCGGTTCCAGGGTTTTCACCTCCGTTATCCAGCCTTTGGTGCTAGAAAAAGCCATTACCACTTGCGATGTGGTGATCGGCGCCATACGTGCGCAGCACGGCCGCAGCCCCTGCGTGGTTAGCGAAGAAACGGTGGCTAAAATGAAACCTAACTCGGTGATTATCGACGTAAGTATCGACCAAGGTGGTTGCTTTGAAACCTCGGAAGTTACCAACCATAAAAACCCGGTTTTCCGCAAGTATGATGTCATCCATTATTGCGTGCCTAATATCGCATCGCGCGTAAGCAGAACGGCAACTTATGCCTTAACCAATATCTTTACCCCTATTTTAATTGATATTGGCGATATGGGCGGTATTATGGAACTTATTTGGGCAAAAGCCGGCGTAAGAAATGCGGTTTATATTTACCAAGGCGCCATGACCAACAAAGACTTGGCGCAACGTTACGGTTTTGCGCATAAAGATTTGAATTTATTGGTGGTTAGTAAGCATTAAAGTAAAGATGCTAGTCATTAGCATGTTTCTAAATCATCCCAAATAAAATAGTTAAAGGATTATGCCATAAAAAAATCCCGGCTGTTAAAACCGGGATTTCTTAAAATCAATCACAAAAATCTTATTATCTGCTTGGCCTGCCGCTTCCACCGCGTGATGAGGACGACGAGGATCGAGAAGAAGATGAAGAGCCGCTAGGCGTGCCCGCGCTACGGCTTGGGCTAGGACCGCTTTGTACACGAGGGCTGCTGCTGCGTTCCGTTCTTTGCGGTCTGCTGCTCGTTCCCTCATTTCTGCTTGGCGCAGGTGAATTGCTACGGCTACTTTCTGTTCTTGTAGGATAATCGTTCCTTGGGGTAGCGGTACGCTCTGGTCTGCTGTTGGTATTGCTACGATCAATTTCTGGCCTGTTGCGTTCCTCGCTGTTGCGACTTTCGCTTACAGAACTGTTGGCTCTGCTATCTGGGCGACTGGCGCTGGTGTTAGACCGCGGACTTTCATCCCTGCGCAAATCTGTGCCGGTTGCTCGGCTAGGTCGCGCCGTATTATTACTTGCTATGGCTCGTGGTGCGTCATTACCGCCTCTGTCTACAGACGGACGGTATACATTAACCTCACCGCGAGAAACGCGAGTTGTTCCCGGCCTGCTGTTATCTGCAATTCTGTAAACCGGCACTTCGCTACGGGTGGCACGTCTCACATCATCTCTGCCTGGCCCACTGTAATATCTTACGCGCCTGTCATTGGTGTACACGTTGTTGATAATGGTTGTATTATGTATGATGTACACATTACGACGCGGCTGCCAGTATTTATGGTACGACGGATAGTAAATACACCTTTGCGGGATAAACACCCAATAATTATCAGGAACGTAGTAAGGCCGGCCAATGTTAATGCTTACGCTGATGCGCGGGCCTAAAGGTGCCCATCCGTAGTAGCCTCCGCCGGTTCTCCAAGTTACCCAAGCTGGACCCCACTCGGTATCCGGAACCCAAATCCAGCCGTCATAAGAATCGTAAAACCACCGTCCGTAATGGAAAGGAGCCCATCCCCACTCATAATCAGATACCCATGTATTTCCGTACTCGGTCATCACCCAACGGCCATTGCTGTAATAAGGCCTAAAATCGGATCCAACGTTGGGGCGCCACACATAACCATATTCTGGGTTGTTAATCCAGTCGCCATAATACGCAAGCTCATCGTAAAATACTTGCAGGCTAATACCCGGGCGCGCCTCGGCTTTTTGAAGCCCCAAGCTGATAAGGATGAACAAAATCCCAACAGCCGCCGCTATTTTTCTAATGCTGTTTTTCATCTCTTTGTTTTTTTTAAATTCGGTTTATTAATATTTAAACGTTGCTTCTTAACTGTTTGATATTCGGGCATAAAAAAGTGACAATTAAAACACCTTGACCAACTTTTAGAAGAACGCAAATCCGCCACAGCGGATTTATAATAAAGACGAGCGTAACGAGCAAAAGGTGACAGGGAAAATGAAAAAATTCTGGTAATATGAAAAAAGCCGTTGCTTTGTGTTCTCTGCGGGTTTAGTTGCTGATAAAGGGTTTTATAAATTTCCGGTCTTTACTGTCTGTCCTTTAAATCATTTTCCAC
Source organism: Pelobium manganitolerans (assembly GCF_003609575.1). Classification (GTDB taxonomy): domain Bacteria; phylum Bacteroidota; class Bacteroidia; order Sphingobacteriales; family Sphingobacteriaceae; genus Pseudopedobacter; species Pseudopedobacter manganitolerans. The sequence goes on from NZ_MBTA01000001.1 coordinate 367,962, forward strand.
GTTTTAAATTCAAATAGCTTACTTTGCAAAATGACAAAAGGCACGCTCTATTTAATTCCCGTTGTAATGGCCGAAGGCGCCGAACAGCAATCGTTAACGCCATTTCTTTCACAAACCATTAACGAGATTAAGGAATACATTGTTGAGAACGAAAAAACCGCCCGCCGTTGTTTAAAAAATGCCGGTTTGCAAACCAAACAAAGCGAATTACTTATTCACGATTATGGAAAGCACCAGCGCGGCGGAAGTCTAAAACCCTATTTCCAAGGGTTGGAGAATGGCCAAAATGTTGGCCTAATGAGCGAAGCCGGTTGCCCAGGTATTGCAGACCCTGGCGCAGACATTGTGGCCGAAGCGCACCGGCGGGGAATTAGGGTTGTTCCTTTAGTAGGGCCAAGCTCCTTAATTTTAGCTTTGATGGGTTCCGGATTTAACGGCCAAAGTTTCGCCTTCCAAGGGTATTTACCCATTGATAAACAAGGCCGTATAAAGCGGATAAAAGACTTGGAAGCTTTTGCCGAGCACTTTAGGCAAACACAGCTTTTTATAGAAACACCTTTCAGAAATAATCCTTTACTAAACGACATTTTAAGCGTTTGTAAAAACGACACCAAGTTGTGCATTGCGGCAAACCTTACTTCGGCTGATGAATTTTTGCAGACCAAAACCATCGCCGAGTGGAAAAAAACGGTACCCGATTTGCACAAACAACCCTGCATATTTTTGATCTACCGCAGTAAATGAGGATACCCAGCCCGTCTGATGTTTTAATTGTTGGCGCCAACCCCTTCAGTTTGGCTTTTGCCACTATTTTAGGAAATGGGGGCTTAAACGTTTTGGTGGTGGACGAGAGCTTGGAACTTAAAACCTCAGCACAGGAGCTAAGCCTCAGCACAGATATTTTAGCTCTTTTAAAAAACCAAGGCTATAAATTTTCGGCAGCTATAACAGCAAACGAAGTGCTAACCCAAAGTTTAAGTTTGTTGGCCCAAAACCTATGCTGTGTAGTATGGAACACTTCTTTTTACGGCGGCGGAGCCGGCAAATACACCTTAATGAACGATGGAAAGGCACAGCCTCACCAAAGTTCGTACGCTTTTAAAGAAGCAGATTTAAGCATCAGCGAAAGCGATGAAGCCAGCTTCCGCAATATCTTAGCCTTGGCTTGGCGACTTATTGGTGTGGTAAACCATAAATTGCGCCCCAATATTGTGCATTCTTTTGAAAAAGAGCGCCAACAAATTGTGGATTTTTTTACTCCTATTGAGAAAAAGAGCTTTTTTAAGCGATTATTTACGCCCCCAAAGCAAGCATTAACTTTGTCCGAAAGCGCCATTAACCTGCATCTGAGCCAACAAGAAGATATTAAGGCCGGAGAATTATTGCCTAATTATCCTTATTATAATGAACAGGAAAAACGGGAAGCTACCTTAAGCGAATGTTGCCATTATGAACAGTTTTCCATTTTGATATTTGGAACCTTGAACCCTCATTTTTTGTTCAACGTGGCCAAGTGGTTGCAGTTCAACTTTAGCATTAAGCTGTTTTACTTTCCTTTTACCGAAAAAAACGAGAGCCTGTTTAAAAACTTAAACATCGCGCAAAGTGAAAAACGGACAATTGTTGTACGCCCAGACGGTTTTATTTCTTTGGTAAATGATACGGTAGATTGTGATATCATCGACAATTATTTACGCAACGTATTGCTGATGCTGCCGTTAGCTGAGAACGAATAGTTTTCGGGCGAATTTTCCTCAATTTCCCCAAGTTTCCCCGTAAAGATTGCCCGCCGTTAAACTCGTTTGCCCACGGTATAAAAAACAGTTGAACATAAAAAACAAGTGCTAAATAAAGTTGGAGGGTATTTTTGAGGCCATCTCCGTTTTTTTAACCTATTTTTCTTTTGGATGGTATGTTTCTAGCATAAGTACACGCGCACGGGTTGCTATTTAAAACAGAACAACCCAAACAAAAAGAAAAAGAACATGAAACGTTACCTATTAGTTGCATTGCTTTTAAGTGCTTTTATCGCCTGTAAAAAGGAAGATGAAAATAATATCGTTGAGCCTAGTCCCGCCGAAAGCATTGCTCCAAACGGCTTCAACTTTTCTACTGTTAAAACAGTGAAAATCCACTTATCGCTTTTAAGCAATATAAACGAACCTTTGGCCAATGTACCGGTTACTTTGCACAACCCGCGCACGGGCAGCCAATTGTTAAAAGCTTTAACAGACGTAAAAGGAAATATAGATGTTAGCCTCAACATCGCAAGTTATATTGACCAGGTTGTGGTGAAAGTGGGTTATGTAGGTTTACCCGAGGAGGTTTTGGCTTATTTTGATAATAACCAACTTAGCTTAACTATTGGCGGCACCAATGGCTTGGCGGGTAATTTCATAGTTTCTGCAAGCAATAAATCTGCGGTTAGCGGAAAATCTACACAAGCAGTGCGTACTTTAAGCTCGCAGTTCAGTTATTTGGGGGCTTATGATGATAACGGTAAACCAAAATATCTAACTGCACAAAGAGGTAATGTTACTGCCGATCTGTTGAACTTTATCAACGTTTCTTTGCCAAGTACAATAGATGTACGCACTTTACACCCAGAGTATTTGTTAGACAATGCCAAGCAAACCTTAGATTTGGTGAAAGACGGGGCGGTATATTTAAGCTTCATCTCTGAAAGTGCCGATTTTACAAACAGCATCGCGTTTTATACTTACCCAACAGATCATCCGCCAACCAGTGCATCAGAGATAGCTGAAATTAAGTTTGCCTTCCCTAATGCTTCGTTAGCAGGGTTAGGCGGCGCGCTTGTATCGGGCGATCGTGTAAAATTGGGCGATTTTAAAGCCGGCACCTCCGTAGCCTTTATGCTGATAGCCAACGGATGGGATACCAATACTAAAGTGGTAAAAACTGATGCCGTGAAATACTACAGCACTAAAGCTTTTAACCCCGAGAGCGATGACGCCCTTAAAGCGCATACTGTTTTATTGCATTATGCCAAAGATGATTTATTTGTTTTAGGTATTGAGGATTTAAACAGAGAGCGTGTTGACGATAAGTGCGATCATGATTTTAACGATGCCTTGTTGTATGCAGAAACCTTCCCTAAAGATGCGATAAGAAAAGGAGATTATGGTAGCCTTGATAGGCCCGAAGATGCTGATGGCGACGGTGTGACGGATCTTTTTGACGAGTATCCGAACGATCCTAAAAAAGCTTATAACAACTACTTTCCGTCAAAAGATAGCTGGGGCACCTTAGCCTTTGAAGATAACTGGCCGCTAAAAGGCGATTATGATATGAACGATTTGGGCATCAACTACCGCTACAGCTACGTAAGCAATGCCAGCAACCAAGTGGTAGAGATGACAGCAGATTACAAAGTAACCACCGCTTTGGCTTATTTCCACAATGGTTTTGGTGTGGAGTTGCCTTTTGCTCCTTCTGTGGTGGCATCAACCAGCGGCCAAGTCAAATCAAAAAACTATATCCAAACCAATGCTAACGGAACAGAAGCGGGACAAAGCAAAGCCGTGATTATCCCCTTTGATGATCAGAAAGCTTTAGCAAACAACAACATCAGCGTAAAACTAGTATTTACTTCGCCACAGGCTGCCAGCATTTTAAGCAATGCGCCATACAATCCGTTTTTAATTAGCGATGGCAGAAGATCGCATGAAATACATTTGCCAGGAAAAACACCAACTGCATTGGCTGATCAGGCTGTTTTTGGTTCGGCAGACGATAAATCGAACCTCGGTATAGGTAAATATTATATCGGCACTAACAATTGGCCTTGGGCGCTGCAATTTACAGAGCCTTTTAACTATCCGGCAGAGGGGAAAGCTGTAAATGATGCCTACGCGAAATTTGGCGCTTGGGCAGCATCTGGCGGTACCCAATTTACCGACTGGTACAAGTAAACAAAATCGGACATGTTTAACTAGCCCTTTGCGATGAAGAAGCAAAGGGCTTTTTTATGCACTGCTGACAAGCTGACACGCTACCATCAGTAAAAAGAGCCAAGAACTCAAGATTTAATTGAAAAATTGGCACTTTTTGGCTTTGGCATATTCTGTGTTGCAAAGCAATTCGGAAAAACAAAATCTTTAAATCATAAAATTATGGCATTGAACATTAAACCTATCGCAGACAGAGTAGTGGTAGAGGCTGCTCCTGCAGAAGAGAAAACGGCTTCGGGTATTTACATTCCGGATACGGCAAAAGAAAAACCGCAGAGCGGAACCGTTGTAGCTGTAGGAAACGGTAAAAAAGATGAACCAATGACTGTTAAAGTTGGCGACCAAGTTATTTACGGCAAATATTCTGGCACCGAAATCACCTATGAAGGCAAAGAATATTTGATTATGAAAGAATCTGATATTTACGCGGTGTTGTAGAAGTGAGATACGAGACAATAGATTGGAGACACTTATATGGTGGCTAAAATCTTATGTTAGTAACTAGTAACGCACTTAAATTAAAGAATATAAAAGAGATTGTTTTATGGGTTTTTCAGATTCTCATATCTCACATCTCTAGTCTAAAATCTCAAAAAAAATGGCAAAACAAGTAAAATATAATGTAGAAGCGCGCGATGCTTTAAAACGCGGTGTAGATACTTTGGCTAACGCGGTTAAAGTAACTTTAGGTCCAAAAGGCCGTAACGTAATTATCGACAAAAAATTCGGTTCTCCGGCAATTACCAAAGACGGTGTTACCGTAGCTAAAGAAATCGAATTAAAAGACACCTTAGAAAACATGGGTGCGCAAATGGTGAAAGAAGTAGCTTCAAAAACTGCTGACATCGCCGGTGACGGTACTACCACCGCAACCGTATTGGCGCAAGCTATTGTAAGCGCGGGCATTAAAAACGTGGCCGCGGGTGCTAATCCAATGGATTTAAAACGCGGTATTGATAAAGCTGTTTCTACTGTTGTAGAAAACCTAAAATCACAATCGCAAGCGGTTGGCGAAGACAACAATAAAATTAAACAAGTAGCTTCTATCTCTGCAAATAACGATGACGTTATTGGTTCTTTAATTGCAGAAGCGATGGCAAAAGTTGGAAAAGACGGCGTTATTACCGTTGAAGAGGCAAAAGGTACCGAAACTGAAGTTAAAACTGTTGAAGGTATGCAGTTTGACAGAGGTTACCTTTCTCCGTACTTCGTAACCAACGCAGATAAAATGGAAGTGGAATTAGAAAACCCTTACATTTTAATTTACGACAAAAAAATCAGCAACATGAAAGAGTTGTTGCCGGTATTGGAGAAACAAGTGCAAACCGGTAAGCCTTTGTTGATTATTGCCGAGGATTTAGATGGCGAAGCTTTAGCTACTTTGGTAGTTAACAAAATCCGTGGCTCGCTGAAAGTGGCCGCTGTTAAAGCTCCAGGCTTTGGCGACAGAAGGAAAGCAATGTTAGAAGATATTGCTATTTTAACTGGCGGTACCGTAATTTCTGAAGAAAGAGGCTACAAATTAGAGAACGCTGATCTTTCTTACCTAGGCCAGGCAGAGAAAATCACCGTAGATAAAGACAACACCACCATTATTAACGGTGTAGGTTCTTCTGATGATATCAAAGCCCGTGTAAACCAAATCAAAGCGCAGATTGAGACCACTACATCTGACTATGATAAAGAAAAATTGCAAGAGCGTTTAGCAAAACTTTCTGGCGGTGTGGCTGTACTTTACGTAGGTGCTGCTACCGAGGTAGAGATGAAAGAGAAAAAAGACCGCGTTGACGATGCTTTACACGCAACCAGAGCGGCTGTTGAAGAAGGTATTGTTGCAGGTGGCGGTGTAGCTTTCATTAGAGCGGTTGCTTCTTTAGAAGATTTAAAAGGCGCTAATGAAGATGAAACTACCGGTATCAACATCATCAAAAGAGCAATTGAAGAGCCTTTACGTCAAATCTGCGCAAACGCAGGTATCGAAGGTTCTATTGTTGTACACAACGTAAAACAGGGCAAAGCAGATTACGGTTACAATGCCCGTACAGATGCTTACGAGAACTTAATTGGCGCGGGTGTTATTGACCCTACTAAAGTTTCTCGTGTTGCTTTAGAAAACGCGGCTTCTATCGCTTCTATGTTGTTAACTACCGAGTGTGTGTTGGCAGACGAGGTTGAAGAAGGCGGAAATGCAGCTCCGGCGATGCCTCCAATGGGCGGCGGCATGGGCGGCATGATGTAATATTTTATTAAGGTCTGAGGCTTAAGGTATAAGTTTTAAAGCTCAAGGCCTCATACAAAATGAAACCCTGTTCTTTTATAGAGCGGGGTTTTGTTTTTTGTGTAATCGATTGTTCTAGACGGCAATTGACGATCACTATAAGAAGGCTTCTGACGTTTCTAAATCAGCGGTAAGTGCTACTGCCACACCGCAGTTTTAATTAAGGATACTACGTTTACAATTTGTAGCCATAGCGATTAAAAAACATCCGCATCTTAAACCTCTAAATTAAACGCAGGCAGAATTAACATTATCTTAACATTGGGGTTGTACTTTTGAGCCAAATATTAAGATTCATAATGAATAATATCTTTTCTTATTTCGTTCCGAAAGACAAAAAATTCTTCCCTCTTTTCGAGAGCGCAAGCGCAAATTTGGTAGCCATGTCTGTGTTAATTAAAAAATTGGTTAACACCGATGATTTAAAAGTTAGAGAGCCTATCCACAGGGAAATTGAGGAGCTAGAACACCGTGGCGATGAGATTACGCACCAGATTTATTTAGAGCTGAGCAAAACCTTTATCACCCCATTTGACAGAGAGGATATCCATACTTTGGCAACCGCTTTAGATGACGTTGCAGATTATATCCACGGAAGCTCTAACCGCATATTGCTGTACAATGTACATGAGTCAACAGACGCCATCAGAAAATTGGCCGATTTAGTTGGCCAAGGCTGTGTGGATGTAGATAAAGCCATTAAAGAGCTTAAAAACCTGAAAAATGTGCGCATCATTGCAGACTCTTGCGTGCGCATCAACAGCATCGAAAACCAAGCAGATTACGTATTTGACAAAGCCATTGGCGATTTGTTCGACTATGAAGATGATGCCAAAGTAATTTTGAAATATAAAGAAGTATTGAACGGGTTAGAAACTGCAACAGACCGTTGCGAGGATGTTGCCAACGTGTTAGAGACCATTTTGGTTAAAAACGCCTAGTTCTAACTTTCAAAACAAAAAAATGGTTACTTCACTATTAGTTATTGTTATCCTGCTTGCAATAGCGTTCGACTTTATCAACGGTTTTCACGATGCGGCCAATTCTATCGCCACAATTGTATCAACCAAAGTTTTAACGCCTTTTCAGGCGGTGCTTTGGGCGGCAGTGTTTAATTTTGCAGCCTATTTTTACTTTACAGACCATAAAGTTGCCGATACCGTGGCTAAAACCGTATTCTCCCAATACATCACTTTAGAAGTGGTGCTCTCGGGCTTGGTGGCGGCCATCACCTGGAATCTTTTCACTTGGTATTACGGTATTCCGTCAAGCTCATCGCACACTTTAATTGGCGGTTTTGCAGGTGCAGGTATGGCTAAAGCGCTTTCTTTAGGCGAATCCGCTTTTAACGCGGTAAACTTTGCGCCAATCCTAAAAATAGTTTCTTTCATCGTTCTTGCACCCATTATAGGGATGATTATCGCTGTAATCATCAACCTAATTATCATCAACATATCACGCAATGCCAAACCGGCTACCGCCGAAAAATGGTTTAAAAGATTACAGCTTGTATCTTCTGCAGCCTTAAGTTTTACCCACGGCGGTAACGATGCGCAAAAAGTAATGGGGATTATTTTTGCCGCCTTATTGGCCAACAAAGTGGTTTCGCCAGATGCACCCATGCCTGAGTGGATTCCCTTAACCTGTTATGCGGCTATTGCCTTAGGCACCATGAGCGGCGGCTGGAAAATTGTAAAAACCATGGGTACCAAAATTACCAAGGTAAACGCACTTGAAGGCGTAAGTGCCGAAACTGCCGGTGCCGTAACTTTGGGTATTACCGAGCATTTTGGGATCCCGGTTTCAACTACGCATACCATTACGGGCTCTATTATAGGTGTGGGCTTAACCAAACGTGTTTCTGCAGTACGCTGGGGCGTTACCTATAGCCTTATCTGGGCCTGGGTTTTAACCATCCCGGTTTCTGCTACACTAGCTGCAATAACGTTTTTTATTACACACTATGTGTTTTAGTTAGTCATAATTTTAGTTATAAACCCAACAGGTTCGCTTGTTGGGTTTTTTATTTACGCGATAGCGGTGTATGGACACCTACCCCAGCTCCTTAGCTATCCTTTTAAGCTGTCTTTCGTGGTGTTTGCTGTGCACATAAATAAAACGGAGCCATTGCCGGGCATCTAAATAACCTAAACGGGGGTGTTTTGCTTTGTAATGAGGGTTAAATTTCGCAAAACCTTTGTCAATTTCTTCTATTTTGCGTACCAGCTTTTGCAATCCGTTAGCGGTTTCTTCTAGGCTGATTTTCTTTACGCTGGCTTCCAGCACCTCCGGAACTTTATATTTAACCGGTGGAAAGCGACCAAAAAACAAAATCAGTCGGACGCGCCAGTCCGCTTTTCGGCGTTTTAGCGTTGCAGTTTTATGTAAGCAACGCGCTATGGCAACTATAGAAAGTGAGTTAGCGCTCAAAATGTGCGAATAAACTTCGGCCAAAGACCAACCGCCGCTGGCAGGCGTCCGCACAAAGTTTTCCTCATTTACCGTTTTTAAAAAGGCGCTGTAAAATTTAAGGCTGTTCAGAATTTTCTTTTGATCGGTCATGGCTGGCTTGATTTAAAAAAATCGGGCGACAGCCTACAACAAACCGGCTTTGCCTTTTTCTATCCGCTTGAGGTTATATTTATAAAGATATTCTACTTTTTGCCTAGCCCAAGGGTTTTTACGCAAGAAATTTAAGCTCGATTTTACGCTGGGGTTTTCAGAAAAACAGCGGATAGGGATTTTCTGCGCCATTTTCTCCCAGCCCACATAAGCAGCCAAATCCGTCACCATCGCTTCTAAAGTGATGCCGTGTAAGGGGTTGTTTGCCTGCTTTGGCAGTTCTTTGTCGGCCATTATATTACGTTCTTACCTAGCTTTTCTAACATATCTGCCGGCACATTCTGTAAATCCAATACTAAAAAGCCATCTAAACAGTCAGAAAACTTTGGGTCTATATTAAAACAGATAATTTTTGCGTTTAGCGCGATGTACTGCCTCAATAAAACCGGCACTTTGATGTGCGAAGTCTCAATTTCGCCAATTAGGCTGTCCAAGTTTTTTAAGGAGTTGCTAGAGGCTGTCAGCAAATCGGCGTCAATCTTAGAAAAATCCACTTTAAACTGCTTGCGCGGTTTTACCATGTGCGCCATCTCGCGGTCAAAATGGTTGCGGTAAATAAAGTTTACAATTAATGATTTAGAAAACTTGCTGAACGCGTTGCTGATAGATACCGGACCAATCAAATAGCGATACTGCGGGTTATCTAAAATGTATTTTAAAATGCCTTTCCAAAGTAAAAACAGAGGTAAAGGGCGTTGTTGGTACTCTTTCCTGATCCAGCTGCGCCCCAGCTCTAAGCTATTGCGCAAAACCGGGAAAAACTGCGATTTAATTTTGAACAGCTCATAAGTATAAAATCCTTTTTTGCCATAGCTGTAAAAAATTTCATCGCCCTTGCCAATACGATAGGCGCCTACCACCATTTTGGTTTCTATATCCCAAATAAAAAGATGGTTGTAATAAATATCGTAGCTATCTAAATCAATAGCTTTGTTAGTGCCCTCGCCCACCTCGCGGAAGGTAACTTCGCGCAAGCGGCCAATTTCTTTAATGATATTTGGGATGAAAGCCGTTGGCGCAATGTACACCTCGTAATTCTTCTCCGTCCAAACTTTATGGCTGTCTTTAATCTTCTCCACCTCGGCAAGCATTAAATCCTGACTAACCGGAGCAATAATTTCCTCGGCCTTAGCTTTAATTTTGAACAGGTTGCGCGGGTTAAAAATCTTCCGCTCGTTTTCCAGTCCGGCACCTAAAGCATAAGTTTTGGCGCGCAAAAACGCCAGTAGCTCGGTGCTGCTATTGTTAGACGGGATATCATTGTAAGCGATGGGCTTGCCAATGCGTACGCGGATGGTGTGCCCTTTTTTGTTGAACAGCTCTGAAGGCAGTTTTGCGGTGCGTAAGGTAGGGTGTATCAGCGAAAGCAAATTAAACAGCAGACCGTTATTGCCGTGGAAGTAGATGGGCACTACCGGTACTTTTGCCTTACTGATGAGCTTGCCCACCACCGGATGCCATATTTTATCGGTAATCTGTTGCTGGTTTATTTTATAGGTAGATACCTCGCCCGCAGGGAAAATCCCGATAGGCGTACCGCTATTCAAAAGAGAAAGCGTAGTTTTTATACCGCTGATGCTGGATGAATGCTCAATGTTTTCAAAAGGGTTTACGGCCACAAAAAAATCGCTGAGGTTGGGGATTTTTTTTAAGATAAAGTTGGCCATTACCTTGGCATCTGGTCGCACGCTACAGAGTACTTTTATTAAAATTAACCCCTCAATGCCACCGTAGGGATGGTTGGCAATAGCGGTAAAAGCGCCCTCTAGCGGGATGTTTTTTAAATCGTTTTCACTTACTTCAACCTTTACGCCCACCAAGCGCAAAATCTCATCTACAAACTCAACCCCTTCAAACTTAGCAGCCTTAGCAAAAGTCTCGTTAATGTTGTTGATTTTCATGATCGCCATCAGCAAAGAAGCTAAACCCGGCATGCGGAGCTTGTCTATTTTGGTGGCTTTGGCAAATTCTTCGGTACTGATAATTTCCATATTAACGGGGCAAATAATCCCTGATGCTAATAAGCAAAGCTAGTTAATTTTTTCGGTGCTTTATGGTGTGGTTGATGTTCTGGAAAGTGTTTGTGCTAAACGTAAATACAATTTTCATCGCAGACGGCTTTCCGTCGCTTATCGGCGCGGCATGCTTTTTTTCGTTCATCGCCACTAGGGCTAGTCCTTTTTTCGGTAGTTTTTATTATTTCTTTTGCCCTCAAGAATGCTACGCATTTTTGCTTGAACCAAAGGACCAAAGTTCAAGGCTGACCTCATTTTGTTTGTTGCGCCTGCGGGAAACCTTTGAGCGCAAACCGAAGCCGTGCGAACGGAAGTGCTTTGACAAAGTTTCTGCAACACTCGTCGGTTTGCTCAGGGCAGTGCAAGCTTTAATGTTTCTGCAAAAGATTTCCCGGGCTTCACTGCCAAAACTCGGAAGGCCGTCCGATCGCTCTGGACACTAAGCGACGTGTAGTCGATAAAATCGCAGGGTTCTCTTCGAGAAACCCTGCTCGAACAGAATGAGGCGGGGTGATTGCAGTTTTAAGGGGAATTCCAATTTCCTAGACCGCAGAGGGCTTTCCGCCGGCAACGAAGCCGAGGTATAGTCAATAAAATCGCAGGGTTCTCTTCGAGAAACCCTGCTCGGACAAAAGAACAAACTATCTAATCCGCAACCCTCCGGCTCGCTAATAAATTCATAAATAAACGGTAAGCACCCGGAACCCCCGCAGGCAACTCTCTAAAAAAGACCAAGCCCGTATAAACAAATTTACCTTTTCCATAATTCGCAACCAATAACGAGCCATCTTTAGCGCTCTCGCCGGTATCGTGCATCACCAAAGGTTTCTCATATTCCGGCGAATTTGTATCGGCAAAATAAATGCCCCGCTCTTGTATCCAGCCTTCAAAATCAGCGGCTGTAATTTTGTTGGGGTAGTTTAAAGCTTCGCTATTTGGCTTTGCAAAGCTTACTTTTGCATCTTCTTCGGTCACCCTGTCGCGCGTGATGGTAAAAGGGTAAGGACCCAGGTTGTCCATTTGCAAAGGCCTATTCACATTGTATTGCACCAAATAAACCCCGCCATTAGCTACATAATCCAGCAGTTTGGCTTGTATAAACTTCATCCGCGTATTTACGTTGTACGCACGCACACCGGCAATAATCGCGTCGAAGCCACTCAAATCGCCATTCAAAATATCGGCTTCGCTCAACAATTGCACGTTTATACCTAAAGCACGTAAGGTTTCCGGAATTAAATCGCCTGCACCTACAATATAGCCCACGTTTTTCACGCTGCTTTTGAGGTTTAGCTTTACCAATTTAGCTTCGGCTGGCGGAAAATAGCTGATGCTGGGGATGTGTGGGTAGTCGATGGTTTTAATTTCTTGATGATAGCTTTCGTTGCCAATTTTGATCTCTGCTTTTAACTGGCCGTTTTTTGCTTTCGCAGATGGGGAAACCGAAAAACTTACAAACTGTTCTTCATCTTTACTTTTAAACTGGAAATCAATTTTTTCTGGTTTTACGGTCCAGCCTTCCGGCACACGAAGCGTCACTGCACCGCTCATCCCTTTTTCAAATGATTTTAGCTTAACGCGGATGTTTTTGGCCCCGGCACCCGTAAAAATCAAGGTTTTGTCTTCTAAATTGGCAGTTACGGGGGGCGTAACGCTTAAAGGCTGATAAATCTCCCCGCGCACCGGGTCGGTAAATTTGTACACTATCGGGCGCTGTAAATCGATATTTATGCCGTTAATGTGTACACGCAGGTTGATGTTGTTGTTGGTTTTTCCTTCCGGATAAAGTAGTAGGCTCTGTTGGGGCAAAGCGTAACGGCCAATGCTTTGGGTTGGCAATAGCCAATAAGGTTGCGATAGGTCTCGGGCCTTAAACTGGCCGTCCACGCTAGATAGCTGGTTTTTTTCTAGCGTAAAGCTTTTCTGCCAATCTACAGTTTCGATTTTTAATCCCGGAACTTGCGCAACCGCATCCACACGCACTGCGAAATCGGTATTTACCGCAATAAAAGGCGATGGCGCACAAGCCTCTATCCACAATCCGGCGCAAGCCAATATCAAATTTTTTACTTCCACCAATTTCTCGTTCACCAAAGCGCTTTTAGGCAGGGCCGATAATGTTTGGTAAAGCGCTGTTAATTTGGGGATGCTTTTCTCCGGATATTGCGGATTAAAATTTTGGACTAGCTGTGCCACCTGCTCGTCCACACCTTTAGCGCCTTTAACCTCGCTCCAGTTGATGCTGATGCCTTCCATCAAACCATGCTGTGGCAAAACACCTCGCCAAGCACTAAAATATTCGACGCTGTTGCCTCGCTGTTTGGCGCTGCCAAAACCCTGACTTTTATGCATGGACCTGCTGTCGGCTGCAATTTCGCCATAGCTCTTTCCCAAAAGCGGATTGTAGACGCCTATATCTATTTTTAGCTGTTCGTCGGACGTATTGTCGTTACCGCCAAAATTGTAGTTGTTCCACAAAATTCTTTGAGCTTGCCAAACCTTTAGTGCTTTCAGTTGCTCTGGAAAACGCTTAGGATCTGCTGCCGCCTCAAAAGCTTCTTGCGCCAAAATAGAAGACGCCGAGTGGTGGCCGTGGCCGGCGCGCGCATCTGGCGGAAAGCGTGTGATAATTACGTTGGGCCTAAACTCGCGGATGATATACACCACATCTGCCAAAATGGAGTCCTTGTTCCAGATTTTTAAGCTTTCTTCCGGCGTTTTAGAGAAGCCAAAATCTACCGCCCGGGTAAAAAACTGTTGGGCTCCATCGTTTCGGCGAGCAGCCAATAACTCTTGCGTGCGTATCAAGCCCAAATCGGCTCCCTGCTCGTTGCCAATTAAGTTTTGGCCACCGTCTCCGCGGGTTAAAGAAAGATAAGCGGTTTTATATAGTTTTTCTTTGGCTAAGTAGGCCAAAAGTTTGGTGTTTTCGTCGTCCGGATGTGCGGCAATGTACAGCACACTGCCCGTTACGCCCAGTTTTTTAATGTGGTTTAAAATCTCCGAAGCATTGAGCTGTGGCGATGTTTGCGCGTAAGCAAAGGTGTTTATAAAAAGAAAGTAGATGAAAATAAGTTTTAGTTTCATTGAGATTGCTTTCGGTAAAAATTATGGAAGGTAAAAATAGGAATTAAAATTTTGTAAGGCCTATTGATGATGTGCCGCCAGCGGGGGGACATCGGGCGGAAAAATCCCGTCGTTTTAATCTTATTAGCTTTCGGACGGATCTTCTGGCGGTATCGATTGCTTGGATACAGGATCAGCAAAATTTACGACGGATGTAGCCCGCAGCCATATTCATGCTATAAAACTTGCGAAGTTTTAAAACTTCGCAAGTTTGATCAAGGTTAAAGCTTTAAGCTGTCTTGACAATTAAAACGATACACGCCCTAGGTCTGAAGTTTAATCAGACAAGAAAAACCAAAGCGCATTTTTAGGCACGATAACATGTCCCGTTGGCGGGGGCAGGGGTTAATACATTCGCAAATAAGTGGTATTAATAGGGGGTTTCTAGGGACTTAGTAGGGAGATCCTAAGGAGTTTCTTCGTTTTTTCCCTAAGAAATCCGGAACAGATTTTAAGGATTTTCTGCAGTTAATTTAGATGATTTTATGAGCTGTTTTGGCCGGTTATCGAAGTCAGGTTTGGCGTCCTAAAATTGAGCGTAGATATATCGAAGAATAGGCGGAAGTAGCCCCCTGCGAAACGCCCAAAACGCAAAAAATAAGACGGTGCCAAAAACGTGTGCGACAACACAAACCGCTTATGCTCAAATTTGATTTCTGCAAGAAGACTTCCAATAATTTACTATGTTAGCATAATAAATTTGTTTGAAATTCCATTTTTGTAACAATATTAATTATATTTTGAATTTATGTTAATATTAGCAGGATAAACTGTAACAAAAATTTGATAAATGAGACTGTTTTTTAATAAATTTTTAATTGTTTGGTAGTCAGACACTTATGTTTAATTGTTAAAATTTGTTAAATATTTATTTGTTTTTGCGCTAAAGCTCATGGTATCTTTAAGTTAATTAACACTATTACTAATAAATTTTTTGATTGTATGAAAAAACTTGTACAGAGTTTCTTCATCTTGCTGTTGATAGCCACAAGTGTGCTTGCGCAAGATCGGAGAATTACCGGAAAGGTAACTGCTGCGGAAGATGGCTTGCCATTGCCCGGTGTTTCGGTTAAAGTAACCGGCGAAAAACAAGGAACTCAAACAGATGCGAATGGTAATTTTACTCTTAATTTACCAGCAGGTGCTAAATCCTTAGAAATTTCTTACATCGGTTTTGTAAGCCAAGTAGTTTCCATTGGAACAAAAACGAATGTAAATGTTGCTTTAGTAAATGATACTAAAGCTTTGTCTGAAGTTGTGGTTGTAGGTTACTCGACAACCACCCAACAAGCGTTTACCGGTTCTGCAAAGGTTGTTTCTAGCGAAAACTTGGAACGCAAAGCAGTTTCTAACGTTTCACAAGCATTAGCGGGTGAAGTTTCGGGCGTAAACGTGATTAATACCAGTGGACAACCCGGCACTACGGCTACTATTCGCGTGCGTGGTTTTGGTTCTGTAAACGGTAACCGGGCGCCACTTTATGTGGTTGACGGTGCCCCAATTGCAACCAACACCATTAATACGGTAAATCCTTTAAGTGCAATTAACCCGGATGACATTGATAATGTAACGGTATTAAAAGATGCGGCGGCTACGGCTATTTATGGAGCACGTGGTGCAAATGGTGTTGTCGTAATCACCACTAAAAGCGGAAAAGGCAAACCTTCTTTTATCGAGGTTAACGGCCAAACCGGCACTAACATGTCTTTGCTGCCAAGGTATGATGTAATCGAATCTCCTGAGCAATACATTGGGTTAGTTTGGGAAGGGTTGTACAACCAAGCAGTAATTACCGGCAAAACTGATCCAACAGCAACCGCTAACTCCAGAATCTTTAATCCAAACTATTCGGTGAGTTCTAAATATAATATGTGGAACGTCGCTAACGGTGCAGCATTGATCGATCCGGTTACTAGAACAGTAAAGCCGGGCGTGACACGTAAATACAACCCTGAGGATTGGGAGGATTATGGCTTCCAAAACTCGTCAAGAAATGAGGCGAACATTAAGTTCGGAGGTTCAAGTGATGCCACAAACTATTACAGTTCTTTTGGCTATTTAAAAGATAAAGGTTATTCTGTGGGGTCTGACTACGAAAGATTGTCCGGACGTTTAAACCTGAATCAAAAGATTAAGCCTTGGTTAACGGGTTCGGTAAATTTAGCTTATGCACGCTCTGAAGCCAATAGAGGTGGCCAATCTGAAGACTCTGGAAGTATTTTTTGGTTTGTAGATAACATCCCTTCCATTTATCCTGTATTTTTACGTGATGCCACAGGCTCAATCGTTACCGACCCAATTTTTGGAGGTAACCAATATGATTATGGGCAAGGCAGAGGATTCGGAGCTTTAACCAATGCTATTGCTGATGCCACCTATGATATTCAAAGAGATAACCGTAACGATCTAAACGGTGTAGGTTCTTTGAAAATAGATATCGTTAAAGGTCTTTCTTTCGAGACGCGCTTGGGAATCCAATATTTTAGCAACATCTATAATTTGCGAAATAATAAGTATTACGGTTCTGCTGCCGGACAAAACGGTAGTTTATTCCAGAGACGAACAGACTTTACATCGTCAAACTTCTTAAACCTATTAAGATACACTAAATCTTTTGGTGAGCACAGTATTGAAGCCTTGGCAGCGCACGAATCTACCGACTTCAAGTACAATATTTCTGCTTTCTCTTCTTATAATTTAGTAGATCCAGATTTGCTAGACTTTAATAACGCGGTAGTTTCTAATCCGAACTCAGGTTACACCAATGCTTACAAACTAGATAGTTATTTTTCTCAAGTAAACTATAACTACAAATCGACTTATTATTTGTCAGGAAGTATCCGAAGAGATGGTAGTTCAAGGTTTGTAAAAAACAAATGGGGTACTTTCGGTTCGGTAGGTGCGGCTTGGATTTTATCGAACGAGAGCTTTATGCAACAGAGCAACGATTTATTCCCTTATTTGAAGTTAAAAGCTAGCTACGGTTTAATAGGCGACCAAGAAGGTGTAGGTTACTATCCAGGTTATGATTTATACGCAATTAACAATCTTGAAGATAACCCGGCGTTTTCTTTTGATACCAAAGGAAATCCGGATTTGACTTGGGAAACCGCAAAAATCTTCCAGACTGGAGTTGAATTTGATTTTAAAAAATATATCAGCGGTTCGATTGATTACTTCATCAAAAATACTGACGATTTAATCTTCGATAGAAGAGTAGGGCCGTCTATCGGTTACGCCATTATCAAAGTAAACGATGGTAAACTACGTAATCAAGGTCTGGAATTTGACTTGACCGGACATATTCTTAAAAAAGCCGACTATAGATTAGATTTAGGGGTTAACGGTGCGTTCTACAAAAACAAGTTAACTCAAATGCCTATTGATCCGGTTACCGGCAAACAAAAACCAATTGATATCCAAACCGCATATGGTTACAGCGTTGGCCACTCTATCTACGATTTTTACATGAGGAACTTTGAAGGTGTCGACCCAGCAGATGGTACAAGCATGTGGACACGTTATTATAACGACGCTAATAACAACGGCGTTTTAGATGCAGGAGAGGGTATTGCAAGCTTGACCCAGTATTTAGCAGACAACCCAACGGTAAGCGAATCCAGTTTAAAAACTACAACAACTAAAACGTACTCTAACGCTACCCAGTATTACATTGGTAAATCTGCAATTCCAACTGTGCGCGGTGCATTTAACTTGACAGCAGGCTACAAAGCTTTTGATTTAAGCGTTCAAATGTTGTACGGCTTAGGAGGCTATTCTTATGATTATGCCTATGCCACTTTAATGAACAATGATGCTGTAGGCTCAAATAACTGGAGTACTGATATTCTAAATAGATGGCAAAAAGCTGGTGATGTGACCGACGTACCACGCATTTCAAATGAAGAGGATGCTAACGTTAATGCTAGATCTTCTAGATTTTTAACGAAAGCCAACTATTTAGTTTTAAACAATGTGCGTCTGTCATACGGACTTCCGAAAACTTATTTAAGCAAAATTGGTCTTACAGATTGTAGCGTTTGGGTTTCGGGAGATAATTTATGGATCAGTTCTGCCAGAGACGGCTTTAATCCAATGATTTCTGAGTCCGGTGCGTCGGATATTTACACTTATTCACCTTTGTCAACTATTACTTTAGGTTTGAAAGTACGACTGTAAATTTTAAAGTTATGAAACATAAAATATTATTATTCGCAGCCTTTACGTTGCTTTTTGCAACAAGTTGCGAGAAAGACTTCTTAGATGAAGAACCAAGCGAATACTTATCTCCAGAACAGATAGCTAAAGCTAGCGAGAAAGATCCGTCACTATTAAAAGGTTCAATTGCAGGACTGTATGCTCTGATGTATCAGGCAGAGACTGGAGGTACTACAGATCATGATGATTTTGGTCAAAAAGGATATGACATTTATAGTGACATGATCAGCTCTGATATGGTACTGGGAAACACCATATATGGCTGGTATTCTACATTGGCCAAATATCAGTCAACAACAGACTATACCAGAATAGACGCTTATAAGCCATGGAGATATTACTATAAGATTATACTTGGCGCTAACACAGTTATTCAGGCGTTAGGCGGAAATGATGAAGAGCCTACATTGGCGGATAACAAATATATTATGGGGCAAGCCAAAGCAATGAGGGCTTACGCGTATTTTTACCTTGCTCAATTTTATTCAAAAGGATATGGTGACGGCAACGCCAAAATTCTTCCAATCTATATAGATACAGATTCGCCAAACCAGCCGTTAAGCACAACTAAAGAGGTTTATGATTTGATAATTGAAGACCTTACCCAAGCAGTGACTTACCTAGATGGATTTAGTAGGGATTCAAAATCTCAAATCAATAAATACGTTGCTGAGGGGTTACTAGCCTATGCTTATGCAGCAAGGGGAAGCAATGAAGATTTAGCTAAAGTTATTACTTTGACTGAAGACGTTATTACTAATAGCGGGTTGCGACTTAATAACGCAAATGAGCTAGTAGCAAAATTGGACGCTAACGGAAAATTGTTAAATCCTGAATCAGGATTCAACAATATTAACAACGCAAGCTGGATGTGGGGTACCGACCTTACTTTAGCAAGCAATCTTGATTTAGTTTCTTGGTATGGTCAGGTAGATATATTTTCTTACAGCTACGCATGGGCTGGCGATCCTAAAATCATCGATAAAGGACTTTATGATAAAATTCGTTCTGATGATATTAGAAAAAACCAGTTTGATCCAGAGGTGGGCGGTATAGAAAGCCTTCCTATTTACGCCGATGAGGGCTACGAGGAAGGAGATTTAGATTTTACGCCAGTTAACAAGTTTTTTGCTCCAGAGCGTATCATTGGTGGCCAAAGACAAATTACAACGGATTATCTTTACATGCGCTTGGAAGAGATGTATTTGTTAAATGCCGAAGCTAAGGCAAGATTGAATCAAGATGGACCGGCACGCGACGAACTAAAGCTACTTTTGGCATCTCGAGTTGCTGATATCAGCTACTTGGATGGTTTAAGCGGACAGGCGCTGAAAGATGAAGTTTATTTACAAACCCGCATAGAATTATGGGGAGAAGGAAAAACTTATCTAGCCATGAAACGTAATAAAATGACTGTGACCCGTGGACCTAATCACATATATTTCCCAGATGAGTCATTCCCTTACAATGATGATAAATTAGATTTTCCTATTCCTCAAGCTGAGATTATAAACAATCCGGCTATTACTGGAAATTAAAATCACCTAATTCATCACCCCCACGCCAAACAGCGTGGGGGTTTTTTATTTTCTGAAAAAAAAGCAATCCTTACCAAACCCCTCATCCCTACACCAAAAACCCTATCTTTGCGTTTTCAAAAAGAGCCTTAATAATTTTTGATGATGCAATTGAAATCAGCACTTTATACTTTTCTGTTTTTTCTTTTATCCGCCAACTTTTCCTTCGCACAAGAAATGTCCCCAAAGCGGGAGTTCCGAGGCGTATGGGTAGCCACCGTGGTTAATATTGATTGGCCCAGCAAGCCGGGCCTCTCTACGCAAGAACAAAAAGACGAGTTGATTGCTATTTTAAACAAACATCAGGAAGAGGGCATTAATGCAGTCATGTTCCAAATTAGGCCGGCCACAGATGCTTTCTACGCCATCAGTAACGAGCCCTGGTCGCGTTATTTAACCGGCAAACAGGGTCAGGCGCCATATCCTTTTTATGATCCTTTGCAGTTTGCCATTGAAGAATGCCACAAACGCGGCATGGAGCTGCACGCTTGGTTTAACCCCTACCGTGCAACTTTTGATGCCCGCGAAGAAACCATTGCCGCCAACCATATTACCCGCACCAAACCCGAGTGGTTTTTAAAGTACGACGGTAAAAAGCTATTTAATCCCGGTTTACCCGAAGTGCGCGAATACATTAACCAAGTCATCTTAAACGTGGTGGACCATTACGATATAGACGGGGTGCATTTCGACGATTATTTTTATCCTTACGCAGTTAAAGGTCAGTATTTAGATGATTATGCCACCTTTAAACAACACAGCCGTGGCTTTGCCGATATTAAAGATTGGCGCCGCGATAATGTGGATTTGCTAATTAAAGCCATTAATGATAGTGTGCATGCCCACAAAAGTTATGTGAAATTTGGCGTTAGCCCATTCGGTATCTGGAAAAACCGTTCGCAAGATATATTAGGTTCTAACACTGCCGGTGGCGATTCTTTTTACGGTATTTACGCCGATTCGCGCAAGTGGGTGCAAGAAGGTTGGGTAGATTATATCAATCCGCAGATTTACTGGGCCTTTGAAACCCGCGCCGCGCCTTATGCCAATTTGGTGGACTGGTGGAGCGAGAACACCTATGGCAGGCATCTTTACATCGGCCACGGGGCTTATAAAATTAACTCGGCAGATTACAACTGGCGCAACGCCAAACAGCTGGGCCGGCAAATTACCTACAACCGCGCAAACCCAAGGGTGCAAGGCAGCGTATTTTTCAGTTCAAAATCTTTAACGCGCAATCCGCTTGGCATTTCTGATACATTAAGTCGCCACTATTACAAATATCCGGCTTTGCCGCCACTAATGCTTTGGTTGGATTCTGTAGCGCCCAACCCGCCAAAAAATTTGTTGGGTATAGAGAGTGAAAGCGGGGTTTTGTTAAGTTGGAAATTGCCGTCCCCAGACCACCAGAACGAGAAAGCTTACGGCTTTGTGGTTTACCGATTTGAGGAAGGCGAAGAACTAGATTTGGGAAAGGTTAGCGCCATCAAAAACATTTATTACGGCGATATCACTTCTTGGGAAGATACTAAAGTAGAAAAAGGGAAGGTTTATACTTATGTGGTAACCGCGCTGGATCGCGTAAAGAATGAGAGTGAGCCGGGTTTACCTTTTAAAATTAAGATTAAGAAAGGCCATAGTCCGCTTTAAAGCTTTTTGCGCTTTAAAAATTCTTTGTATTTCTGTTTGATGTAGGCCATATCGTCATAACGGGTCCAATATTTTACGTCTTCTGCCTTTGGCCGGTGATAGTACATAAACTCGGCTAGGTCTTCGTCTTTAATGGGGATGCTTTGCTTAATAACGGTTTTGTTAAAATGGCGGTCCACCATGGTTTCGGCATTTTCGCGTGCTGCATAATTGCTGAAACGTTTGGCGTTGTTGGCATCGGTGCTCAACAGCTCGTGCAGGGCAGTTAACGGACTAAAAATGTAAACCAGCAAGGGCGGGTCGCCATTGTAAAAGACACCTTTGGCCCTATATTCATCCAGCACCTCTCTTTGCTCTTGTTGTTTAGTTTGGCCTTTTACCTTCACTTCGTCTAGCGCGATGCTGGCTTCCAGGTAAATCAAAAGGTTTTGCTTGGCGCTGATGACCTGCTGAAAATCCGCAAACCCGATTTTACTAAAGTACAAGGTATCGCCGATGGAGGCCTCTATCTGGAAATTGCCCCACTCGTCGGTTTTGGTATGGTGCGTTTTGTTCTGGATAAAAACATTTTCCAGCCTTTTATTGCTTCCTCTCTCGAAAACCAAACCCTTAAGCATGGTGCTTTGCGCAAAAAGCATTTGGGTGCTTAAGCTAATTAAAATGCTTAAAAAGGTTTTTTTGCAGGTCATTTGTTTAAAGATGCGGATTTATTTTTTGCCGAGGCTGGTTTTTGGGTTTTTTAACAATAGCCGGTGGTAAACGGTGCTAGCTAAGGTCGCAGGGTTCTCTTCGAGAAACCCTGCTCGGACAGAATCATCGTACCATTTCACTACATTCTAAGAGATATGGTGAAGCACAGGTTGCAAACCGGCGCTAGGTGAGGTCGCAGGGTTACCCTGCTAGGACAAAACCCTGCTCGGACAACAGAAACCCTGCTCGGACAACAAGTGAAAGACTTCCGAAGTTTCAAAAACTTCGGAAGTCTAAGCCCCTCAAACATTGAGCGAAATCATCGTACATTTCACTAATTCTACGAGATATGGTGAAGCACCGGTCGCAAACTCGCTCTAGGTGAGGTCGCAGGGTTCTCTTCGAGAAATCCTGCTCGGACAAAAAATAAAAAAGCTGCCTCTTTGTTTGAGACAGCCTTTTGTTATCATTTAGCGAAGCACAATTGCTATTCAAAATAATTCATGGTTTGATAACCACCATCTTTTAAGTACTGATCTTTTTTGGTTTGGTGAAGGTCCGATAGGATCATATCTTTTACCAAAGCAGGCAGATCGTAGTTTAACTTCCAGCCCAATTTTTCTTTGGACTTGGTTGGGTCGCCCAGTAGTAAATCAACTTCTGTTGGCCTAAAGTATTTAGGATCTACTTTTACCACGGTTTGGCCAAGCTTCAACGCCTCTACGTTTAAGCCTAGCTCTTGCGCTTTTTCGCGGTCTACATCTATAATTACACCTTTTTCATTGTCATCTTTTCCAGAGAACTCTACCGTAATTCCCAGTTCTTCAAAGGCCATACGAACAAACTCGCGTACGGTAGTGGTAACTCCGGTGGCAATTACAAAATCTTCCGGTTTTTCTTGTTGCAAAATTAGCCACATTGCTTCCACATAGTCTTTAGCATGGCCCCAGTCGCGTTGTGAAGAAAGGTTTCCTAAGTACAGGCAGCTTTGTAGGCCCATAGCAATTTTGGCGGCCGCGCGGGTAATTTTACGCGTCACAAAAGTTTCCCCTCTTATTGGGCTCTCGTGGTTAAATAAAATACCGTTGCAAGCAAACATATCATAAGCCTCACGGTAATTTACAGTAATCCAGTAAGCATACATTTTTGCTACGGCATAAGGCGAGCGCGGGTAAAAAGGCGTAGTTTCTGATTGCGGAACAGCCTGCACCAAACCATAAAGTTCGGAGGTAGAAGCTTGGTAAATGCGCGATTTTTGGGTTAAGCCCAATAAACGCACCGCCTCTAAAATACGCAAAGTACCAATACCGTCTGCATTGGCCGTATATTCTGGTGTATCAAAACTCACCTTAACGTGGCTCATGGCGGCCAGGTTGTAAATTTCATCAGGCTGAATTTCTTGTATTAAGCGGATGAGGTTGGTAGAGTCGGTTAAGTCTCCGTAATGCAATTTCAGCTTAACGCCTTGCTCATGCGGATCTTGATAAAGATGATCGATACGGTCTGTGTTAAACAAGGACGTACGGCGTTTTAAGCCGTGTACCTCGTAACCTTTTTTCAGAAGAAATTCTGCAAGATAGGCGCCGTCTTGCCCGGTAATACCTGTAATTAATGCAACTTTAGCCATGTGTTTTTTTTAATTTTTAATTTGGGAAGTTGGGAACGATGGAATAGAGACGATACCCTCTTACAAAATCCTCCCGTCCGCAATATCGATCAAATATTTGCCATAACCGCTTTTTACCAAAGGCTCGCCTAGTTTACGCAGTTGTGCGGCATCAATAAAGCCCATACGGTAAGCAATTTCTTCTATACAGCCTATTTTTAAGCCTTGGCGCTCCTCTATCACCTGTACAAAAGTGCCGGCTTGCATTAAGGAGTCAAAGGTGCCGGTATCCAACCAAGCGGTTCCCCTGCTTAGCAAACCTACTTTTAACAATCCTTTATTTAAATAATGTTTGTTTACATCGGTAATTTCCAGCTCGCCACGTGGCGACGGTTTGATGTTTTTAGCCACTTCAACTACGCTGTTATCGTAAAAATACAATCCCGGAACGGCATAGTTTGATTTAGGTTGCGCAGGTTTTTCTTCAATTGAAATTGCCTTTTTGTCTGCATCAAATTCTACTACGCCATAACGCTCAGGGTCATGTACGGGGTAGGCAAATACTACACCGCCCTGTGGCCGGTTGTTGGCTTGCATGAGCTTGGCCATGCCGTCGCCGTAAAAAATATTATCGCCTAAAACTAAAGCTACCGCATCATTACCAATAAATTCTTCACCAATAATGAAAGCTTGGGCTAAACCGTCTGGAGAAGGTTGCACAGCATAAGAGAATTTACAGCCCATATTTTCACCATCGCCCAGTAGCTTCTGGAAACCTGGCAAATCCTGTGGGGTAGAGATGATCAGCACTTCGTTAATGCCGGCCAGCATCAGCGTGGATAGCGGATAGTAAATCATCGGTTTATCGTAAACCGGCATCATCTGCTTACTTACGGCCAGCGTTAATGGATGCAATCTGGAGCCTGTTCCGCCCGCTAAAATTATTCCTTTCAAACTTGTAGGGGTTTATTAAAATGTTGTTCTTATAAGTTGCACAAAACTAAAAAATTAAGTCTTATTTAAAACACTTAGAGCCTGTTTAAATTTATATTGTAAAACTGTTTATCGCTTATTTTTGAGCGAAACGAGGCGTGTTTTTGCAGAGATAGCGGGGCTTCTACCTCAAAAAAACACAACAAAGTTGTAGCCGAAAAGAAGCATAAACAAATTATTAGATAAATTTTAAACGGGCTCTTACATTTTCTTCCAGCTCATCGTACCAATCTTGCCCGTATTTACGGATAAGTGGCTCCTTTAAAAACTGATACACGCGCACTTGGTGCTGGTTGCCAAAGCTACAGGCCGGCGCACAAATGCTCCAACGGTCGTAGTGCAGCATGTCAAACTCAGGGTATTGCGTTAAGCGGATGGGATATAAGTGGCAAGAGATAGGTTTTTTCCAATCTATTACACCTTCTTCATAAGCTTTTTCAATGGCGCATTTAGTAATGCCGTTTTCCCAAGTTACATACGCACATTCCTTATTTACATCCACACAAGTGGTGGTATAATCGCCGTCAAAATCTTTCACATAAGTGCCTTGCTGTTCAATGGCCTCAATGCCTTTTGGGGTCATGTAAGGTTTTACTTTTGGATAAATATCTTCTAAAATAGCCAGTTCATCCTCATTCAATGGCGCACCCGAATCGCCCTCGATACAACAAGCACCTTTGCATTTTTCGAGATTACAGATGAAATTTTCTTTAATTAGCTCTTCGGAGACTAAATGCCCCCCGATTTCTAACATTACTTTCTCACGCATTTTTACGTCTTTTGTTGTTAAGTCAGCTGTCCGCCGTCAGAGTTTAGCGGCAGAATACAGGACTTGTTGCTAACCTGTTGTTATTGTCCACAACGACATCAATCCATTATAATCTGCTCGGTTTTATTTTCAATAACCCAATTTTCTCCAGTTACTTTTGTCTTAGTCGCCGGTTGCCAATATGACCGCAGATTCGGACAACGGGCTGCCAGCCTTTTAAACCACGTTCCCTTCTTCGTCCACTTGTCCTTGCTTTGTTGCAGGATTTCCGTACCACAGCTCAAAATCGCCGACGTTTTTAGTGAGCACTGACCCGGCGCCTACTAAAGCGTAATTGCCAATGGTAGTTCCGCAAACAATAGTGGCATTTGCACCTATACTGACACCCTTTTTCAGCAAAGTTTGTTGATAGTTCCCCTTGCGGTTGATGAATGCGCGGGGTGTTAAAACATTGGTAAAAACTACCGATGGGCCTATAAACACATCCTGTTCTACCACCACGCCTTCGTAAACCGAAACATTATTCTGGATTTTAACGCCATCGCCAATGTTAACGTTTTTGCCGATGAAAACGTTTTGCCCAATGTTGCAATTTTTGCCGATACGCGCACCGGCAGAGATATGACAGAAATGCCAGATTGCCGTGCCTTCGCCTATTTCAACGTTTTCATCAATAACAGATGAGCTATGAACGAAGTACTTGGGCTGTTGCATCAAAAAAAGTTTTTTATTTGCGTGCAAATATAGCGGATATCTTGCAGGCTTAGCAATGGGTGCACAGGCAGGGAAAGCACTTCTGCGCAAAGCGTCTCGGAAATCGGGAAATTACCCGTAAAAGCCTGATAAGCTTTTTGTGTGGCGATAGTTTGCGGATAATAAACCATGCTGGATATCCCTTTTTCTTGCAAATGGGTTTTTAGAGCATCGCGATGCCCGTTTTTCACTTTAATGGTAAACTGATGCCAAGTATGTTGCGCGTTTGGATGTACAGCGGGCAAAACCAATCCGGGCGTTTTTTGCAACAGATTAAGATATTGCTGGGCAATATATTCTTTGGCTTGCAGATAGGCTTGCAGTTTAGGCAACTTCACCTGCAATACGGCCGCTTGTAAACTATCTAACCTGGAGTTAACGCCCAACAAATCGTGCTGATATTTTTTTGGCTGACCGTGGTTAGCGATCATTCGCGCTTTGTTAGCCAGCCCATCATTGTTGGTGAACAGCGCGCCGCCATCGCCAAAACAGGCCAAGTTTTTTGTGGGGAAAAAAGAGGTACAGCCGAAACTGCCCAAACTGCCTAAAAAGCGGCTTTCGCCTTTGAACAGATATTTAGCGCCTAAAGCTTGCGCACAATCTTCTACAACTTTTAACCCGTGTTCCTCGGCTAAGGCAAAAAGTTCATCTAAATATCCGGCTTGGCCGTATAAATGCACCGGAACAATGGCTTTGGTGCTTTTATTAATGGCTTGCGCAACTTTAGCAACATCAAGCTGGAAATATTGCGGTTCTACATCTACAAAAACCGGCTTTGCGCCTAAAAGGCAAATCACTTCGGCTACAGCCACATAAGAAAAGGCGGGCACAATTACCTCGTCGCCAGCTTTAATATCCAGGGCCATCAAAGCAATTTGCAGGGCATCGGTGCCGTTGCCACAAGAAATTACATGCTTAACATTCAAGAAATTGGCTAACTCTTGTTCAAACAGTCTAACGGGTTCGCCTTGTATATAAACGCCACTTTTTAACACTGCGCTAAGTGCAGGTAAAATATCCTTTTCTAATGCCAAATACTCGTCTGGCAAATTCATCATCTCCAACTTCATCAATAAAATAAATTAAAAAATGTTGTTTTTAAAGGAGATGGATGGTATTAGCTTGTTAGTTTAGTTTATAAGGTGCAATTAAAGAAAATTCGGGGATGGATACATCAAAAATTTCATCATCCACCAATCTTTTCATCTGGTAAGCGCCCTGCATGGTGCCCATATCTGTCCTCAGGTTGCAACCCGATACATATTCATGAAATTCGCCCGGCTCAATAACTGGTTGTAAGCCCACCACGCCTTCGCCTTCTACTTCTCTTTTGGTTCCGTTAGAGTCGAAAATTTGCCAGTGCCTTCTTAACAGCTGCACCGCGTAATTGCCCAAATTCTCGATCTGGATTTTATAGGCAAACATAAAATGTTCGTTCGCCGGATTGGAATATTCTGGCTGGTAGATGGTTTCCACCGAAACTTTTACGCCTTCAGTAATTTGAGCTACCATGTTTTTAATGTTTTGGTTAATAAGGGACGATGACTTAAAGCGCAAATATTAAACCAATACCCCGCTAAACTGATATTCTATTTCTTGCAACACTTCTTCAATGGCGTTCATGTGCTCTAAAGAAACCAATTTAGTCCGATATTCTTTAAAGTTAGGAATTCCTTTAAAATAATTGGCATAATGGCGGCGCATTTCAAAAATACCGGTTTTTGGGCCTTTCCACTCTACCGATTTTTGCAGGTGTATTTTGCAGGTTTCTACTCTTTCTTTCAGCGTTGGCGGATCCAACTGCTCGCCGGTTTTAAAAAAGTGTTTAATCTCTCTAAAAATCCAAGGATAGCCGATAGATGCCCGGCCAACCATAATACCGTCTACCTCGTACTCTAAACGCCAGTCGGCGGCTTTTTGTGGCGAATCCACATCGCCATTGCCAAAAATTGGGATGTTGATGCGCGGATTACGTTTGATTTCGCGGATTAAAGCCCAATCTGCCTTGCCTTTGTACATTTGTGCGCGGGTACGGCCGTGTATGGTTAAGGCCTGTATGCCTACATCTTGCAAACGCTCGGCAACTTCGTACACGTTTTTGGTGTTATCATCCCAGCCTAAGCGGGTTTTCACCGTTACCGGCAAGTTGGTGGCTTTAACCACGGCCGCCGTCATCTGCACCATTTTATCAATGTCTTGCAGTAAGCTGGCACCGGCACCTCGGCACGCCACATTTTTAACGGGGCAACCGTAATTAATGTCAATTAAATCGGGTTTGGCTGCGGCCGATATTTCCGTAGCCTGGCGCATATGCTCCACATCAGAACCAAAAATCTGAATACCGATAGGTCTTTCGTATTCAAAAACATCCAGCTTTTGCCTGCTTTTAGCAGCGTCTCTAATCAATCCCTCAGATGATATAAACTCGGTGTACATCATATCAACCCCGTTTTGTTTGCACACATAACGGAAAGGCGGATCGCTTACGTCCTCCATCGGCGCAAGCAACAAAGGGAATTCGCCCAGGTCGATATTTCCTATTTTAACAGACATTCAAAATCTAATCAGTAATTTAAGCGCAAATTTACCAAAAAGTATTATTATGCCCGCCATGCAAAAGTCAAGCGCTTACCACCCTGTAATGCAACTGCTATTTTTGGTGCTCTGCTGTATAGTGGGCGCGGTTATTTTTAGCATTATTTGGCTGTTGTGCTATTTTGCCATGGGACAGTCGGTAGATTTTGCCAGCCTCGCCAATGCTAATACCATGGACATCGGTTTTTTGCGGGCACTGCAAATAAGCAGTTCTTTGGGGATGTTTGTGGCGGCGCCCATCGCCTTTGCTTATATCAATGAGGTTAAGCCTGCCCAATACCTTTACCTAAATAAAGTTGCGCCGGCAACTTTGTTTGTGTTGGTTTTTGTATTGATGCTGTGCGCCACGCCTTTGCTAGAATGGTTGGCCTTAGTCAACCAAAAAATGCAATTGCCACATGCTTTAAAAGATTTAGAAATTTGGATGCGCGCCAAAGAAACAGAAGCCGCCATGCTTACCAAAAAGCTGTTGGTGATGCACAACTACAGCGATTTAGCGATTAACCTGCTGATGATTGCCATAATACCTGCCGTAGGTGAAGAGCTGTTTTTTAGAGGCGGACTGCAAAATATTTTTGGCCAGTGGTTTAAAAACCCGCACATAGCCATTTGGTTAACGGCAATTGTGTTTAGCGCCATACATGTGCAATTCTTTGGGTTTTTTCCGCGGATGTTTTTGGGCGCACTGTTTGGCTATCTGTTGGTGTATAGCGGCAGTATTTACTTGCCTATGCTGGGGCATTTTATCAATAACGGCAGTGCGGTAATTATGGCTTTTGTGATACAGCGCCAAGGCGGTAAATTAGATAACCTGGAAGAGATTAACGCTTTTAACAGCTACGCCTACTTAATTAGTGCAATATTAACCTTAGTTTTGCTTTTTTACTTTATAAAATCCGCTAAGCAGCTTGATGAACAGCAATTGGGTTAAAATTTATACTTCGCACGACTTTTACAAGGCCGAAATAGTAAAGCAGGTTTTGATAGACCACGAAGTGGATGCTGTGCTAATGAACAAGCAAGACAGCGCCTATAAATTTGGTGAAGTGCAGGTGCACGTTCCAGAAAGTGCTTTCCAGCACGCTTTAGAAATTATTTTAGAAAACGATTTATAGCATGAAAACCAGAGCCATAACCGGATTTATATTTGTGTTAGTGATGCTGGCATCTCTGTTAAGCGGGGCATACATTTTTGTTGTTTTTTACGGATTACTGAGCCTTTTGTGCTTAACCGAGTTCTTTAGCTTGGTAAAAAGTAGCGGCATAAACCCCGATAAGCGTTTAGGTTTATTGTTGGGCTTTATTTTGTTGTGTTCTTTTGTAACCCGTTTATTTGTTGATTACGACAGCAAGTGGCTATTGCTGAACATCCTGTTATTTTTGGCAATTTTCATCCGCGAGCTGTATAAGAAGTCGAAACTTCCTTTTAGCAATATTGCCTACACCTTTTTTGGCTTGCTGTACACGGTTATTCCTTTTGTGTGTTTTATTAGCGTTGCATTTATTTCTGGGGCCTATAATTTTCATATGGCTTTGGGTTTTTTTCTGATGCTTTGGACAAATGATACCGGCGCTTACTTGTTTGGGGTAAAGTTTGGCAAACACCGATTGTTTGAGCGGCATTCGCCGAAAAAATCGTGGGAAGGTTTTTTCGGTGGTATTTTCACCGCGGTACTTACCGGCTACTTGCTGTCTGTTTTTTATACAGATTATGCTTATTACCACTGGATGGCCATGGCTCTTATTATTTCTTGTTTAGGCACCCTGGGCGATTTAACCGAATCTATGTTTAAGCGCAGTATTGATATTAAAGACTCCGGAAAAATTTTGCCGGGACACGGTGGCGTTCTCGATCGCTTTGACGGCTTGTTGTTATCCGCCCCAGCGATATTCGTTTACCTATATTTAATCACTAATTAGTAGTTTCGCATAAATTTAACAACATGACTTTTCATAAAGAAGGATATACCTCGTTAGCCATCTGCGTTTTATTTATAGCAGTTACAAACGCTTTAATTCATTATTATTTGCCCGATGTAACTTGGTTTGTATGGCTTTGGTATGCCGTTTCTTTGTTTTTGTTTATTACGATAGTACAGTTTTTCCGCAGCCCATCGCGCAAGCTTACCATAGATGAAAGGCAAGTAGTTTGCCCGGCAGATGGTAAAGTGGTGGTGATTGAAGAAACCGAGGAAGGCGAGTACTTTAAAGATAAGCGTGTGCAGCTTTCGGTATTTATGTCGCCGGTGAATGTGCATGTAAACCGTAACCCCATAAGCGGATTGGTAAAATATTTTAAATATCATCCGGGCAAATATTTGGTAGCTTGGGATCCAAAATCATCTACAGAAAATGAACGTACCACCACCGTTGTGGCACATAAAAGTGGGCTTGAGGTTTTATACCGCCAAATTGCCGGTGCTTTGGCACGCCGCATTGTTTGGTATGTAAAAGAAGGCGACCGGGTAGAGCAGGCCCAGCAGTTCGGTTTTATTAAATTTGGCTCCAGGGTTGATGTTTTTTTACCATTAGGATCGCAAATTAACGTAAACCTGAACGAGGTGGTAAAGGGTGGTGTTACAGTTTTGGCCACTTTGCCTAACGTGTCGGTAGAAAAAACTGAGGCTTAATTAATCCAACTGTGCAAAGGTGTCGCCCTGTTTTAGGTCGCCGGTTTCGTAACCTTTCATAAACCAGTACATTCTTTGTTTAGAAGTGCCGTGCGTAAAAGCATCGGGGACTATGTGGCCTTGTGTTTTTTGTTGGATGGCATCGTCGCCAACGGCATTTGCAGCGCTCATGGCTTCCTCAATATCTCCGGCTTCTAAATATTGTTTGTTGTAATGTGCAAAAACGCCCGCGTAAAAATCCGCTTGTAGTTCCAAAGCCACCGAAAGGCGGTTGGCTTCCCTTTCGCTTAAATTTTGTTGCATGCGGCTCACTTTTGCAGATGTGCCTAAAAGGTTTTGCACGTGGTGCCCCACCTCATGTGCAATTACATAGGCGGTGGCAAAATCTCCGCCTTGGGCGCCAAAACGGGTTTTTAGCTCGTTCATAAAACCAAGGTCGATATAAACTTTTTCGTCTGCCGGGCAATAAAAAGGACCTACAGCTGATGATGCGCCACCACAAGCGGTTTGCACGCCATTGGTAAATAAAACCATTTGGGGTTCTTTGTAGCGGTTTCCGTTTTCTTCAAACAACTTGCCCCATACGTCTTCGGTATCTGCCAACACAACGGATACAAATTCTCCCTGCTGTTTTTCTGCTTCACTTAGCTCGCGCTGCTCGCCACTGCCGGCATTTTGGTTTTGCAACTGACTTAATAATTGGCCGCTATCGCCGCCTAAAAATAACTGTACCAACAGTACAATTACGCCTACAATACCGCCGCCGGCAATTATTTTTCCGCCACCGGATAATCCTCTGCGGTCGTCAACGTTGCTGCTTCCGCGTCTTCCAAGCCATTTCATATGATACTTTTTTTGCTCAGGTGTGCAGATTGTATGCCAATACTTTGCAGTTGGTGTTACAATAAAACGTCGCGCAAGAACATCATCGCAACCGTGAAATAGATAATTAAGCCGGTAACATCTACCAAGGTAGCCACAAAAGGTGCGGACGATGAAGCTGGGTCCGCGCCCAGTTTTTTGAGAACAATAGGCAACATAGAGCCAGCCAGCGAGCCCCAAAGCACCACGCCTACCAAAGCTACGCCTACGGTGCAACCAATTAACACCCAATGTGGGCCGTACATAGGTGTAAAACTTGTCCAAACGGCAATGCGTAAAAACCCTATGAGTCCTAGCGTGAGCCCCAAAAGCAAACCCGAAATAATTTCTCTGCGCATCACACGCCACCAATCTGTCAGTTTAATTTCGCCCAAGGCTAAAGCCTGGATAATTAGGGTAGAAGCTTGCGATCCGCTGTTTCCGCCACTTGAGATAATTAGGGGCACAAATAAGGCCAGCACCACCGCTTTTTCTATCTCGCCTTCAAAATGGCTCATCGCGGTAGCGGTAAACATCTCACCAAAAAATAAAATCACCAGCCAGCCCACGCGTTTTTTTACCAGTTTTAGCAAAGGCATATCCAGATAAGGCTGGTCCAAAGCCTCGGTACCGCCCACCTTTTGCATGTCTTCGGTATATTCTTCGTGGGCAATCCACAAAATGTCATCAACGGTAACAATCCCTAAAAGTATGTTTTGGTCATCCACCACAGGCAGGGCCACGCGGTTGTTCATTTTAAAAACGTTGATGGCTTCTTCTTGCGGGTCGTTTACATGGAGCGCAATTAAACGGCTATCGGTAAGATCGCCAATTTTAGCTTCAGGGTCTGATAGTAAAATTTCGCGGATACGGATGTCATCTAACAAAACGCCATCTTTATCTACCACATATACAACATCAATGGTTTCGGAGTTTTTGCCGTAACGGCGAATGTGGTTTAGGGCGCGCTCGACTGTCCAATCGGTTTTTACCGCAATAAAATCTGGCGTCATTAAACGGCCCACGCTTTCTTCCTCGTAGCCTAACAAAACCAAGGCTTCTTTGCGGTCTGCATCGGGCAGTAGTATCAGCAGTTTTTTCACTGCTTCGCCCTTTAGCTCGCTAAACAGCGCGGTACGGTCGTCCGGCGGAAGCTGCCTGATAATCTCCGTTAGCTTATTGCTTTGCAGTTTGGCAATAATTTTTTCTTGCGTGGGGAAGTCTAAAATCCGGAAAACGTTAACCGCCCGTTTGATAGATAGGGTTTCGATAAATTTTACGGCATGTTGCGGAAGCTCGTCAATCAGCTCTTCTACTTCCGAGATGTTCAGCTCGTTGATGTATCGTTTTAAAGCTCTGTCGTTTTCGGCATCTAACAGCAGGATTACTTCATCCAGAACCAATTTTTCCATAAAACGCGTGTTTATTGGTGCTTGTTAAAGGGGCTGTAAATTTGCGTTTTTATTATGAGAATGCCATAGTTTATTGCGCCAGCGTCCGGTATTTTTGCCTTTAATAACAAATTTCTCGCCAATAGACTTAAAGCTAACATTAAAAAAGCAGGCACATCAAATTAAATTATCCTTAACTTTGAACCGAAAACCAATTTAGTTCACGGTAAAATGTCTAATATAAAATCTGTTATTGTTGCAACCGGCAGCTATATCCCGCCAAGGGTAATTGAAAACCAACATTTTTTAAACCATAGTTTTTTTGAGAAAGATGGTACGCCCCAAGCGCGAAAGAACGAGGAAGCAATTGAGAAGTTTAAGGCGATTACCGAGATTGAGGAGCGCCGTTACGCGGAGGATGATTTAAACGCATCGGATTTGGCTTTTTTAGCCGCGAAAGATGCTTTAGAAAGCTCGGGCATTGATGCCGAGGAGCTGGATTATATTGTGGTGGCACATAATTTTGGCGATGTTGCTAAGGGTAGCAACCGGGTGGATATGATCCCCACCTTGGCCAGTCGCGTAAAACATAAATTGGGCATTATAAACCCCGATTGCGTGGCTTACGATTTGCCTTTCGGTTGCCCGGGATGGTTGCAAGGGATGATTCAGGCAGATTATTTTATTAAATCTGGTGATGCTAAAAAAGTGTTGGTGATTGGCGCAGAAACGCTTTCGCGCATTGTTGACCCGCATGATAAAGACACCATGATTTATGCTGACGGTGCGGGCGCAACTATTTTGGCCGCCGTGGCGGATACTGATTCGGGCGTGCTGAGCCACAAGGCGCAGAGCCATACGGTAGATCAGGCTTATTTTTTAAGGATGGAGCCATCGTGTAACCCAGCGCACCAGTCGGATGCGCGTTACTTAAAAATGGATGGCCGTAAAGTGTACGAATATGCTTTGACGCATGTGCCTAAAGTGATGAAAGCTGCGCTGGAAAAAGCCGGTGTTGAAGCCAGGGAAGTGAAAAAAGTATTGGTACACCAAGCCAATGGCAAAATGGACGAAGCAATTTTAAAGCGATTTTTTAAACTGTACAATGCGGAGGCGCCAGCCGGCATTATGCCCATGACCATTGCAAAACTGGGCAATTCTTCTGTGGCTACCGTACCTACTTTGCTGGATTTAATATTAAAAGGAGAAATGGAAGGACATACCGTAAAAGCGGGAGACGTTTTGCTGTTTGCCTCTGTAGGTGCAGGGATGAATATTAATGCGATGGTGTATCGAATGCCTCACCCTAAATCCCTCTCCGGAGGAGAGGGACTTGCCTAGTTTGGGGGAGAGCGTAAGTGTAAAGTAGTAAGTATAAAGTATCAAGATGCTGATTGAAATATAAAGCGGGCGAAGACCCGTTTTTTATGGTGTTAAACTAAGTTGGCAGGCAGGTTGGGGCAAAAGCTAATGTTTTAACCCGAGTTTGATTAATGATTTCAGAAATCATCAATAGTAACGGGCTTCAGCCCGTTTTACAGGACAATTTATGATGGCTTTAGCCAAACATGGATCAGAAAGTTTTGGCAAAACCATATTCTTGATCATCTTAGTCATCGGGCTAAAGCCCGATGTAACTGAATCAGCTTTCGAAGCTTTATAATCGGTGATTTGATAATCGAACTCATGTTATTAAAATTTTTAAAAGCGATTAGCAGAGGCAATAGCAAATAAAAAATCTTAAAATTATCATTTGAATGTTAAGCTGTATGGTAGCGGGCATTTTGCTTTTAGGCTGGCTTAATCCTTGTGGAAAATGAGGCACAGAAAAAATCAGTTTCCTTAAAAATATAACGATGTTAAATTTCGAATTTAAAAACCCAACAAAAATCATATTCGGTAAAGACCAAATTGGCAAACTGGCAGATGAAATTCCGGCCAATGCCAAAATATTGTTGTTATACGGTGGCGGTAGCATCAAAAAAAACGGGGTTTACGAGCAGGTGCAAAACGCACTGAAAAATTTTGAGGTGTTGGAATTTGGTGGTATCCCAGCAAATCCGGAGTATGAGGTGCTGATGGAGGCTTTAAAGGTAATTAAAGCCGAAAACATTACCTTTTTACTGGCCGTTGGCGGAGGTTCTGTGATAGATGGCACTAAATTTTTAGCTGCAGCAGCGCGTTACAAAGGAGAGGATCCTTGGGATATTTTGAAAAACGCGGTGCGCACCACAGATGCGATGCCCTTTGGCACCGTTTTAACTTTGCCTGCTACGGGATCGGAAATGAACTCGAGTTCGGTAATTACCCGTAAATCAACCCAAGAGAAATTGGGTATGGGCGGTACAGGCTTGTTCCCTGTGTTTTCTATTTTGGACCCGCAGGTGGTGCAATCGGTACCGCAGCGGCAGTTGGCAAATGGCATAACAGATGCTTTTATGCATGTTTTGGAGCAGTACATGACGTATCCCATCGGCGCCGCTTTGCAGGATCGTTTTGCCGAAAGCATTTTACAAACTTTGGTAGAAGTGGCACCTAAGATAATGGCCAACCCGGCCGATTATGAAGCGGCGGCCAACTTTATGTGGTGCTGCACCATGGCGCTAAACGGGCTTATCCAAAAAGGTGTGCCTGGCGATTGGGCAGTGCACCAAATGGGCCACGAGCTTACCGCGCAGTATGGTATTGACCATGCCCGCACCTTGGCTATCATCGCGCCAAGCCACTACCGCTATAATTTTGAAAGCAAAAGAGAGAAATTAGCGCAGTACGGAAAACGTGTTTGGGGAATAAATGAAGGAGATACGGATGCTATCGCGAAAGCGGCCATTTATAAAACAGAAGAATTTTTCCATTCTTTGGGTATCGATACCAAACTATCCGACTATACCCCAGATTACAATGGCACGGCACAAAAAATATCTGAACGTTTTGCGGAAAGAGGATGGCGAGGCTTAGGCGAACATAAAAGGCTTTCGCCGGATGACGTAGAGAAAATTGTAGCAATGAGCTATTAGGAAGGAGCAAAGATTAAAGAGCAAAGAACAAGGAGCAAAGATGGAGATTTGAGACAGGAGAGCTGGAGTGGCTTTCCTGTTTTATTTTATCGTGCTGGCATTGTCCATTCTTTAGCTCATTCACTCCTTCTTGCATCAAAATTACCTTAAAACAGCATCTGTGATATGGATAATTCCGTTAAGCGTTTGAATATCAGAGATAAGCATATTTGCGGTAGCTTGGTTTGATTTTATGGTGAAATAGCCGTTTCCTAAATCTGTTAAGCTTAGTGGCGTACTGCTATTTGCCGTAACACCGCCGGTCTTTAGTACAGAAGTGAGAGCAGGTTGGCCTAAAAAGTTGCTGCGCAAAATCTGTGTTAAGGTGTTTTTGTCAATTTTATGGATGTCTGCCGGTTTGCCAACGCTGATGCCAAGTTGCCGGCCAAGGTTTTCGAAAGCTAAGTCTGTTGGTGCAAAAATGGTAAAGTTGTTTTTAGCGTCGGCTAATTCTGCATCCAAACCGGTGTAAGCTAAAGCCTCGGTAAAAATCTGCAGCTCGGGTTTTACAAATACTTTAGCGCTGGCAAATTCCTTTATCGCACCATACAAATTCGCGTTTATGGCCATCATCACCCGGTTTACCACGTGCACCGTTCCGTTATCTGCTTTTATGTTGGCCGAAATTATTTTAGATCCGTTGATATACAGAGAGTCGTTTTTAACGATGATACGTTTCTTTAAATTTTGGCTAAGTAAGGAAGAAACCTCTGCGCCGCCTATTAATAGGTCTTTGCTTACATTTCCGTTGTTGATATGGTACAGAAATAGCTGCTGTATAAAAGCCGGTTGCAAAAGATTTACATCACCGGCTTGTTTAATTCCTATTTTTGCAAAAGCTTCATTAGTAGGCACAAACACGGTAAAATCACCATTAGAACCGCTTGCGGTGTTTCTGTTTGATAAAGTTACCACATAGTTGTTTTTGATGGTTAACAGTTCAAACTGGCTTAAAGCCTGATAGCCCATAATGGTTTGCGCTACGGTAGGCGTTGTGCCATGATCTTTGTTGTTGCAGGCTACAACAGATAAAGATGCTATTAAGCCTAACAGCCCCAGTTTAAAATTAGAAAGCTTTCTGTAAAAAATATTCATCCGTGAGTTTTTGTATAGCGTAATTTAATATTTATGAAGGGTAACATTTACGTTTATAAATGCGGTTAAAGCTAGTTTTTATCCCTTGTTGTTTTGTTTTTTGTTGTTAATTTGCGCTTACGTTTCGGCAAAAATATTATCGCAAAGCGCTATATTATTACAAACATACGTCTAAACAAAAAATCTTAGCTAAAAATTTTAAACTTAACCTAACGCCACAAATGAAAATTTTCTACTCGAAGGTTCTTCTTACCCTTGTTATTTCGCTGGCAAGCATCAGCGCAAGCTTTGCCCAAACTTTACTTACGGGATTTATGCAAGGAAAAAAAGGAGGATATGTTACCTTTTCTGGAAACCATGAACATTATAGCAGTGCTTTTTACTATCCAGAAAAAATTGACGAGATACCGGTTTTTAAAGAGATATCGGTAAACACGTTCAATATTTTAGGCACTTACGGTTTTACCGATCGTTTTGAGATGCTGGTTAACATCCCTTTTGTGCAAACGGTGGGTTCGCCAGATGCGGGCGTGTTAGAAGGTTTGGGTTATACTAACCAGCAAGATGGCGCGCAAGACATTAGTGTTTACGGTAAATATCAGTTTGCCAAAGTAGGGAAAGTGGCTTTCCAAGGCGCGGCAGGTTTTTCTACACCTTTAAGTAAATACTATATCGAACCTAATTTCCAGTCTTTACTTTCTATAGGTGACCGCGCCACAACCTATAATGGAATATTGCTAGGGCATTTTAAAGATGAGCGTGGTTTTTTTATTACCGGCCAGCTCGGTTACAGCTTTAGAACTACGGCTGTACCAGATGCGGTATTGAGCGAATTGAAAATCGGGATCAGTCGCCCGCGCTTTTACTTAAGCGGACAGGTGGGCAACCAAACCTCTACCAGCGGAACCGATATTTTGAGACCGGGTTTTACAGGTTCTTTTGTGGAAACACGTGTAAACTACACCAAGGTAGGCGGAACAATTTATACGCCTTTAGACGGTAACTTAGGCCTAAGCATTGGTGGCGGAGGCATAGTTGGCGGAAGAAACGTGGGCCAATCTTACTACGGCATGGCAGGCTTAACCTATAACTTTTTATACCATCCATTGGTTAAATAGTCAGGAACGGACTGAAGTCCGTTTTTTTTAAGTCAATAAAGGCTTTAGCAAACCTAAGCTCCGCAATTTCGGCTAAAAGCCGTATTAAATAGCTCTTGTACATCGGGCTTTAACCCGATGCAATTGGAGCAATATTAAAAAGATTGGGGTAGAAAAAGCAAACGCTAATTATAGCCTTCTTTGCAGTTTGTAGCTCCAAAAAATCCTGAGCATCTCCGCAAAAATAATGAGCGGTAGCAATAATGACTCGGGGTTGTTGATAGGAATAACGTAGCTGATAAAAGACAAAAATCCGAAGCTGAAGGCTAAAAAGATGAAGCGTGGCACAAGCTGGCAATAATAAATAATGATGCCGGCTTTTTTGGGGATGCTGAGCAAAATAGCGCTAGCCAATAAGCTAAACCACAGCAGGATAAATAGCGCCCGCGAAAAAACCTCGTTCAGCGTAAAAGATTCTGCTGTAAACAAAGATTGCAATTGCAACAAGCCCTGCTCCAGCATAAAAAAGAAGGATAGTAAATCTAAAAAAGCAAAAGCGCGGAGCCACCATTTCATGGTGCTAAGATAATTATTTACAGTTTGCGGCAATTAAAGCATCTGCATCTGCAAAGCCAATATTTTTGATGAAGTGCAAAATTTTGCAAGCTTCTTCTGTTTTACCGTTTTTGAGCAGGCCATTAGCCTGCGCCAATTGCGCGTTTACAAATTCTTGATCGAAGCCTAGCTCGGCCTTTAAGTTTAAAATTTCTGCTTCCTTTGTCGGGTCGGCTTTACCCAAATTTTTATCGGCATAATAGGCCAACACCAAATTTTCCAAACCTTGGCGTGCCTGGTACTGCATTATAGCCTGCTGTTTTGTGGCTTGTGGCACTAACTGGCAACCGTAGTTTTGCAATTCAAATTTTATGGGCACAATTAATTCTTGCGTGGAGTCGTAGTTTTTGTCAAGCTCCCATTTACCCTTGGTAAGTTGAATTAGACGGATGGCTTCATCATCTAAATCAATTCCTAAACCTTTTTTTACTTTCACATCGCGCAAAGTACCTTCGGCATCTAGCTTAAA
This sequence comes from Pelobium manganitolerans, assembly GCF_003609575.1. GTDB lineage: Bacteria > Bacteroidota > Bacteroidia > Sphingobacteriales > Sphingobacteriaceae > Pseudopedobacter > Pseudopedobacter manganitolerans. The sequence continues at coordinate 408,039 of NZ_MBTA01000001.1, forward strand.
AGATATAGACACCGTGCCTTCTATACAATGCTGTTTAGCGTATGCTGGATAGCGCATTTCGGAGCTTAGAAACGATTGCAGGTCGCCTTTGGTAAAATGGGGCTGGGCAAAGGCGGTACTTCCTATTAAGAAACTGATAAATAAAATAAAAATGAGGGTTTTGCTCATGACCATAAAACGTTTTTATCCGCTTTTTATTGGCAGGCTGTTCCTCTACAGCTAGCTGGTGATCTCTATCAGATAATCAAATAAATTAGTATCCGAAGAAACGTTTAGTTTTTTGCGCAAGCGGTAACGGCTTACTTCCACGGCTTTATTGCTAACGCTCATCAGTTGGGCAATTTCCTTGGAGCTCAGGTTCATTTTTAGGTAAGCGCAAAGTTTTAAATCGTTGCCACTTAAGGCGGGGACGCGTTCCTTTAGCTTAGTTAGAAAATTAGAATGCACATGGTCAAAATGGATAGCAAAGCTGTCCCAGTCGGCATCTGCGCGCTCCGAATCATTAATCAGGCTTAAAATCTTTTTAAACTCTTCGGGGCTTTCATCCAAATTTTCGGTTTTTACTATGGGCACCAGCTCTTCCTTAATGCGCGATATCAGTTTGCCACGCTGCATTAAATGCATGGTTGCCGTGGCCAGCTCCTTATTCTTAAAGTTTACTTCATTCTCCAGCTTTTCGTTTTGCAGCTTCACAATCTCTTTCTCATTGTGCTCAATCTCTAGCTGATAGGTTTTTTTGAGGTAGTCTTGCTGTTTTAGATGTTTGCGTTTTTGGCGTTGGATTAAAAGATAGATTAATACCAGAAAAAGGATAAAACATGCCGAGTAAAACCACCAGGTTTGGTACCAAGGCGGTAAAATGGTAAACGCGTACACTACCGGAGCCGACTCGTTACCTAAATTGTTGCGGGCTTTTACTTTAAAGGTATAGTTGCCGGCAGGAAGATTAGTGTAGTCTTTCTCGCTTTTGCTGCCCCAGTCGGACCAAGTTTCATCAAATCCTGTTAGTTGATAGCTAAATTCGATGTTGTTCAGTTGCTCGTACAGAGTGGAGGAAAACTCGAAATGCAATGAGTTAAAAGCGTAGGCCAGTTTAGGTTTTTGGTTTTTATGTTGCTGATCCGCAATCCTGTTTTCTTTAAGAAAATAACCACCGAAAATAGTGCTGTCTTTTAGTCCAATGGTTTTTATTTGGGTGAGGATGACGTTTAGCGGTTTAATATTTTTTAGGTAACGCTGGTAGTTAATGTGGATGAGTCCGTTGGTAGAGCCAATAAAGATATTTTGTTGGTTTAAAGGGTAAATGTTTTCGAAGCCCGGCACCACTTTTCCGTTCAGCTCTGGAAAATAAACCAGGGTGTAATTTTTGCCGGCAGTTTTGCGGGTAAAATCAACCACACCCACTTTTTTGTTGGTTACAAACCAGATGTTGCCTTTAGGATCTTCGTTTAGATATTGGTAAACTTCCTCTCCTAAAATGGCTATCAGCTCTTTTGACGGCGAAAAGCGCTGATTTTTTTCATCAAACTCAAATATCCCTTTTTCGGTAGCTACTACTACACGGTTTTTTATGCGCGTAACATAATTGTAAAGCAGAGAAGGCAAGCCGTCCTTATTGGTGAACAAACGGCTTTCTTTGATTTCTTTTTTATCCGCCGTAAGCGTAAAACGATAAATGCCGCGGTAAGGGTGAGAGGCCCAAATGGTGTTGCTAGTGGTATCGTACACTAAAAAGCGCATAGATTCATCAAAGCCTTTTATGCTGCCCGCATCTATAAAACTGTGTTGGTTAAACACAATCCGGCGCAAGCCGTTATAAGTGCCGGCAATAATTTCTGTTGCGGGTTGTTTGCGTGTTAAGGGTTCAAAAACCCAGGTGCCGGGGTAGTGGAAAAGCTGTTGGACGGCGTTGTTGTTTAAAACGTAAGCGCCTTCCTCGTGACCTATTAATAGCTTGTTGTTAATAACGTTTAAGTTCCAAACCTGCCCTTGAGTATTGTTAATTTCAGAAAACGTTTGATGGCTATAGCTTAAATCTGCGTAACCGCTTTCGAGTTTTGACTGGTACAGGCCATTAGATGTACCAACGTAAAGTGTTCCGTTTAACACGCGCGTGGCGTAACTGCTGGTTTGCTTTGCCGCATCCGGATAAATGTATTTGATGGCGTTATTGAAAGCGATAAAGCCAATGCCGTCATCAAAGCCTAGCCATAAATTTTGGTTTCTGTCAGAGAAGATGCTGCGGACGTTGTTTTTTTGCAAGCCTTCTTTATCTGCAAAGCTTTGGATGGTTTTGCCTGATGCATCAACTATATAACAACCTGCGGCATTGCTGGCAAATGCGAATAAACTGCTGCCTATTTTTTTAGCGTCAGAAATTCTGTTTTTAACAAACAAGTCAGCGTCTGCGGTTTTCCAAGGTGTGATTTCGTTATTGTGCAATAAAAAGAGTCCATTTTTTTGCGTAGTTAACAGTATGGTGTTTTGATTGTAAGATAGTGCGGCGGTAATAAAGATGTTCTTGAAATCCAACTGGTTGTTTAGTGGAATCCATTCGCCTTGTTTAAAAAGCATTAAGCCTCTTTCGGTATCTTGTGCAATTAAGTGCTGGTTTGCCAAGCCCAAAAATTCCCAAGCACTTTTAGGTTTAAACACTTTAAAAATGTTGTTTTTAAGCCATAAAATTTTTGAGGTAGTGCGGAAAAAAATTTGTTCTCCATCAATCACAATGTCCCAAACATCTGCTAAAGATTGCTCATTTGCAGGTAATAAGGCTTTTAAAGAATGGTAACGTAACACTCCTTGCGCATCCGGAAAAAAGTAACCCAGTTCATCTTGTCCGCCAACGTATATTTTCCCGTCGGTATCTATAGCTAAAGATCGCAATACCGTTTTATGCGGCAGGGGCGCAATTTTCCAAAACTTACCGTTGTAAGAAAGCAAGCCCTCATTATTGGCAAAGTACATAATGCCGTTTTTGTCTTGCGCAATTTCCCAGTTCTGGGTGCCCCCTTTATACAGGTTGCTGCTGTAATTGTTAATTTGTGGGATACCAATTTGAGCCTTTACAATGGTTATTGCTAGGATCAAAATTAAAGTTAAGGCCCACTTTTTATCTGAGCGACGGTTAAACATATAAAGCTAAGGCAGGTTTGCTTGGTTTTAATTATAAATTTAAGGTACATAATAATTTAAAATACTTCCTAAATTTTTGCGTGGCTATTTTTTTAAAACAATGGCGGTGCTTATTTAAACAAATAATTTTCGCTTTGTAGTAGTGTTGTTGTAGGGTTAAAAAAATGCGCTAAAACTTCATAAAAGCAGATATGTATGGTTTATGTAGGGGCAAAATTTTCTTTGTAAGTTTAATTTCCGTTTATGTTTGTGTTGATGCTTGTTGCTAAATCCGAATAAACAGCAAGCTTTTAAACCAATTAAAAAAAACCAATTTTATGAACAGAAGAATTACTTTCTTTTTTCTGGTTTTTTACTTTTTGTGCAGCCAGTTTTTGCTTGCACAAGATTTAAAAGTTACTGGAAAAGTTTTAGACGAACAGGGAAGTCCGCTTCCCGGTGTTAGTGTTACCCTTAAAGGCAGTAATACCGGCACACAAACCAATGCTGGCGGAGACTTCATTTTAAATGTGCCCTCTAACAAAGCCGTTTTAGTATTTTCTTTTATCGGCTTTGCACAGCAAGAAGTGCCGGTTAACGGAAAAAAACACTTAGACGTTACGCTACAGCCCGATTCAAAAGCTTTAAGCGAAGTGGTGGTGCTGGGTTACGGCACGCAAAAAATTACTAAAGTTTCCGGAGCCATCTCAACGGTAAAAGCCGCGGACATTGCAAAGCTTAATCCCGTTAGGGCCGAGGACGCTATCCAAGGTCGGGCTTCCGGTGTTACGGTAATATCGCCGGGCTCGCCGGGTGCTAAACCAACGGTGTTGATACGCGGTATCCCTTCTTATACCGGTACCGACCCGATTGTAGTGGTGGATGGCGCCATCCAAACTTTAGACGATTTAAACTCCATCAATCCAATGGATATTGAATCGGTAAACATTTTGAAAGATGCCGCTACCACAGCCATTTATGGTGTTAAAGGCGGTAACGGTGTTATCGTGATTACCACAAAATCTGGCAAAGCCAACCAAAAAACCGAATATGCTTACAGCGGTAATTACGGCGTGCAACAAGTAGCCAATACCATTGGCGTATTAAACGCTAGCGAGTACGCAGCGATAATTAATGAAGGAAGCGTTGCATCGGGCGGGCCTATCATTTTTCCAAATCTTTCTACCTTGGGCGTAGGAACTAACTGGCAAGATCAGATTTTCAACAATGCCAACATCCAATCGCACAATATATCTGCGCGTGGCGGTTCAGATAAAGTAGGATATTTTGTTTCTGGCGGATATCTAGGGCAGGAAGGGATTGTTGCCGGAGGAAAGAAATCATTTTTTGACCGCACTAACGGAACAGTAAATCTTGATTTTCACTTTACGCCAAAGTTAAGGTTTACCGCCAACACCAGCTTTGTTAACATTAAAGGCAGCGGTGTAAAAGAAAATGCCATTAACGGCGTAATTTCCAATGCCCTAAATTTCGACCCTACCGTGCCTGTTTACAACAATATCCCAAATACCTACGGGAGGTTTTCGGTAAGTCCCAATATTTTATCGGAGATTTTTAATCCGCTTACGCAGATTGAAGACACTTACAACAAATCAAACACCAATAAATTGTACGGGAAGCTAGAGCTGAGCTACAATATTTTGGATAACTTAAGCTTAACCGCGCGTTACGGCTATACTAATGTTGATATTACCGGCAAAGGTTTTACACCACTGTCTTACTATGGTGCAGGCCACATCAACTCTACCTTAAATGCAGATGGAACGGCTAAGGCAGGTTCGCACAACAGCGTAGAAGAAAATAAAACCACCTATTACAATTTCACGTTTGAGCAGTTTGGAAACTACAATTTCAAGATTCAAGAAGACCATAGTTTTGATGTGGTATTAGGTTTTTCTTTGGCCAAAGTTACCGGCAACGGCGTTAATGGGTCGCGCCAAGATGTTCCTTTCAACTCTTGGGATTTTGCAGATATTTCTTCCGCTACCGGAACCGCTCCTTTGTCTGGTATCAGCTTAGGCTCGTTCCAATACGAAAGAAGAAACCTGTCTTACTTCAGTCGTATCAATTACGATTACAAATCCAGATATTTAGCCTCTTTCTCTGCCCGCAGAGACGGTTCTTACGCTTTTGGAGCTAATAACAAGTTCGCTAATTTTTATGCAGGATCTTTGGGTTGGGTGGTATCTAGCGAAAGCTTTTTCAACTCAGATTTTTTCAATTTCTTAAAAATAAGAGGAAGCTACGGCATCACCGGAAACGAAAACGTATCGCCGCAGTTCCAAAAAATATCCACGGATATATACGTTTATAATCTAGGCCAAAACGCAGGTTATTCTTTTGGCGATGATCCAACATCTATTGGCGCAACCATCGCTTCTTTCAGAAACGATGCGCTGGCTTGGGAGAAACAAAAGCAATGGAACGCGGGTTTTGATTTGGAGTTTTACAAGAGCAAGTTCTCTTTATCGGCAGATTATTTCCAGAAAAACATTAGCGGGTTATTGTTTACGCCATCCCTATCTCTTTACCTAGGAACAGCGGCAGCACCAACTTCTAACATCGGTACAACCGAAACCAAAGGGGTAGATTTAAGCTTTGGCTTTAACGATAACATCACCAAAGATTTGCGTTTGGGCACAAGCTTAACCTTTACTACGGCCAAAAACTTGGTAACCGAAACCAACAATGGTTTAATTACCGGCGGTAATTATGGTATCCCCAACCAAACTGTAACCCGGTTCGAGAAAGGTTTTACCCCCGGCTACTTCTACGGTTTTAAAACGGATGGGCTGTTCCAAAATGTGGCAGAAATTGCGGCCAGCCCTACGCAAGCTAACGCGCAACCGGGCGATATCAAATTTGTGGATGTAAGTGGCGACGGGAAAATAAATGACGAAGACAAAACCAAAATAGGCGACCCTTTCCCAGATTTTACTATGGGTTATAACCTCAATTTAAGCTATAAAGGTTTTGATTTTAACACATTCCTTTACGCTTCTGTTGGTAACGATATTTACCGCGCCTACGAGCGTAACCTGGCCATGACCAATAAGTTTAGAGGTGTACTGGCACGTTGGACCGGCGAAGGCAGCACAAACGATGCACGCAATCCGAGATATTCTTTTGTGGATGCCAATACCAACACCCGCGCATCTGACCGCTATGTGGAAGATGGAACTTTTGTGAAAATAAAAGATTTGCAATTGGGTTATACTTTGCCAAAATCTTTAATCAACAGCAAAACCATTAACCGCATTAGGATTTACGCACAGGTGAAAAACTTGTACACCTTTACCAAATACTCGGGCTACGATCCAGAGATCGCTGGTGGCATTTTTGAGTCGGGGATTGACCGTGGCGCGTACCCACAAGCCAGAACTTACTCAGTTGGTCTAGATATCAAACTTTAATTAAACAGCAATGAAAACTAAACATATACTTGCAATTGGGTTGGTTTCTATATTGGCCAGCGCTTGCGAAAAATTTGTGGATTACAGTCCCAAAGAGGATTACCAGATAACGGCAGATGACTACTTAAAGACGCCCGAAGATTACCAAAAAATGGTGGTTGGTTGCTATACGCCGCTGCAATGGTTGTGGGCCAGTCCGGTAATTGGCGATATCGCATCAGACAACTCTGTTACCGGTGGCGAAAATGCTACGGACCAACTTGCTTTACAGGATATTGACGATTACACTACAAAACCCAACAATTCTAATTTATTAGAAACTTGGAAAGCCTGTTATGAGGGCATTAACCGCGTAAACTATCTGGAAGAAAATAAAAATAAGCTGGAGTTTACGGGTAAAGACGCGCTATATGGCGAAATCTATTTTTTAAGAGCTTACTATTATTTTGAGCTGGTGAAGTTCTTTGGCGATGTGCCCTTGTTTACAGAAAAACGTTTGGGCGTTACCGATTCAAAAACCCAAAAACGTGCGCCAAAAGCGGAGGTGTACAAACAAATTGAGCTCGATTTGAATAACGCCATAGCCGTTTTACCGCCAAGCAACTCGCAAAAAGGCCGTATTACCAAATATGCTGCTTATGCTTTGTTGGGCAAAGCGCAGCTGTACCAAAACAAATTTGACGAAGCTGCAAAAAGTTTAGAGAACGTAATTGCAGGCCCGTTTGATTTGGTGCAAGATTTCGGAAGCATCTTTTTACATTCCGGCGAAAACGGGATAGAATCAGTTTTTGAAATACAGTACTCTAACGTTAGTCCGTATTATGATTGGAGCAACCCCGGACGCGGACAAGGAAATTTAGCTGTGCAGATAGCCGGCATCCGCAACCTAACCGGCAGCAGCCCTTACGCACAAGGTTGGAGCACCAATTTGCCAACAGCAAATTTAGCCAACGCTTACAGTGCGGGAGATAAACGCAAAGATGTTACCGTTTTAGATATCGAGGCTTATAAAGCGGCCAATCCGCAGTTTAACATTACTTATTTGGTGGCGCCTTATAAAAACACGGGTTTATACAATCAAAAATACCTGCCTAGGGTAGGCGAAACATCTGGCCAGGTAGAGCTTAACTACCTCAACAACTTTAGAGCAATTAGGTTTGCCGATGTATTGTTAATGGCCGCAGAAGCCAACAATCGGGCTACTACACCAAATGACACCAAAGCCCAAACCTACCTTAACCGCGTTAGGGAAAGAGCCTTTGGCGACCAAGCGCATAACATTAGCGCTACCGGCACCGCATTAAAAGAGGCCATTTGGAAAGAGCGTCGTTTAGAGCTGGCTATGGAAGGCGATCGTTTCTTCGACTTGGTGCGCACCGGACAGGCCGCAAGCAAAATTACAGGCTTCGAAACCGGAAAAAACGAAGTATTTCCCATCCCGGCAGAGGAAGTGGAGATTTCAAAGTTAGATCAAAATCCAAATTATTAAACCTAACAGCATGAAAGCAATAAAATATTTGTACGGAGCGGCCTGCGTGGCCATCCTTTTATCAAGCTGTAGTAAAGACAGTTTTGATGATATATCTTTTGTAAACACAGCCCAAGCGCCCGATAAAATATCGGCCATGTTTGATATTACCCAAGACAATACGGGCTTGGTTACCATCATTCCCAATGGCGAGGGCGTAGTAGCTTATGATGTTTATTTTGGCGATACCAATACGGCGCCTGCAAGAGTTGCAGCCGGCGCAAGCATCCAGCATACTTATGCAGAGGGGCTTTATGATGTAAAGTTGGTAGGTTATAATGCTACCGGCAAAACTACCGAAGCCACACAAAAGCTAACGGTATCTTTTAAGGCGCCAGAAGATGTAGAAGTAACGGCTGCGATAGATGCCGGTAACAATTTTAAAGTCAACGTATCGGCGAAAGCCAATTATGAAACTTTGTTTAAAGTTTATTTTGGCGATGTTGCTGACGAAGTGCCACAGTCTTTTTTAGAGGGTGAAACCGTTAGCCATGTTTATGCCTCGGTAGGTACTTATACGGTTAAGGTAGTGGCTTTAAGCGGCGGAGTGGCAACTACGGAAAGCACCACCACGGTAACAATAGTTGACCCGGTATTGTTGCCCTTGACTTTTGAATCCACCACGTTGGTTTACAATATTTCCAATTTTGACGGTGGCGCAACCACTATTGTTGCCAATCCAAAATCGGGAGGCATAAATACCAGCACCAAAGTAGGCAAAATGGTAAAAGGTGCTGGCCAACCTTGGGGAGGCAGTGTGCTTAAGCTTTCAGAAAACATCGATTTTTCGGTGAATAAAATTTTTAGGATGAAAGTTTACTCGCCGCGCGTAGGAGCTAAAGTGTTGCTAAAGGTAGAAAATGCGGCGGACGGTAGCATTAGTCACGAAAAAGAGGTGGCAACCACTAAAGCAAACGAATGGGAAGATTTAGCGTTTGATTATAGTGGGGTTGCTACAGATAAGGTTTACAACAATGTGGTACTCATTTTTGACAATGGCACCATGGGCGATGGTTCTGCTAACTTCACTTGGTTATTTGATGATATCCGATTAACCAACAATTTGCCGTCCACCGCTTTAACTTTGCCTGTAACGTTTGACGACCCTGCGTTTAGCTACCAAACCATAGATTTTGGCAACAACGCTACGGAAGATGCTGACGACCCAACAAATGCAGGCAATAAAGTTAAAAAAACAACTAAAGCTAACGGGGCAGAAACCTGGGCAGGCACAACAATAGGCACCGCGAACGGCTTTGCCAGTGCCATTCCGTTTACGGCATCGGCCACCAAAATGTCGATACGTGTGTATTCGCCGGCGGCAGGTATTCCCATCCGTCTTAAAGTGGAAAGCCATAGCGATGGTACCAAATCGGTAGAAACTGAAACTAATACTACCCTTGCAAACGCGTGGGAAACCTTAGTGTTTGATTTTAGCAATAACGTTAGTGGAACGCCCGCTTTAAACTTATCCACCGCTTACGATAAGGCATCCATTTTCTTTGATTTTGGCCAAAGTGGCAACGGTAAAGTTTTTTATTGGGACGATGTGAAATTTGTGAGCGGCGCTGCTAGCAGTGTTAACCCGCCTTTAGATTTTGAAAGCGGAACCTTAAACTATGCCTTTACAGATTTTGACGGAGGCGCGGTAAGTATTATCGCCAATCCGCAAGCTAACGGTATAAATACCAGCGGTAAGGTTGGCAAAATGGTGAAAGGTACTGGCCAGCCTTGGGGCGGCAGCTACCTTACTTTAGATAATGTGTTGGATTTTAGCACCAAGAAAACGTTTAAGATGAAAGTTTTTTCGCCACGCGTTGGCGCTAAGGTTTTGTTGAAGGTAGAGAATAAAACAGATGGCAGCATCAGTTTTGAGAAAGAGGTAAGCACCACCAAAGCCAATGAGTGGGAAATCCTGACTTTTGACTACAGCGCTATCGACGCCTCTAAATCTTACCAAAAAATCATCTTAATTTTTGATTTGGGTACTGTTGGCGATGGTTCCGCCAACTATACCTGGTTGTTTGATGATATCACCCCTAACTAAACATAATCATGAAAAATCATTTTAAAATATGGAGTGTAGCAGTAGCGCTAATAGCGATGCTGGCCAGCTCGTGCCAAAAAACAGAATACAGTTTTGGCGAATTAAAAACCCCCTCGGATTTTACCTTAACAACGGCCGTTACGGGCGCAAGCACGGCATTGCCAGATGGTAACGGAAGCGGCGAAGTGGAGATTAACCTGTCTTCGGCAAACGCCATCACCTATAAAGTAGATTTTGGAGATGGCAATACGCAGCTAGTCCCATCCGGCAATATTAAATATAAATACAGCTCTCCGGGCACCTTTGAGTACACAATTACCGCAAGCGCGGTGGGCACGGGCGGTATAACCTCTGTATTAAGCAAAAAAATAAAGGTATTTGTAGCCTTTGAAATCCCCGATTTTATTGTGGATGCATTAACAGGCGGCACCAGCAAAATTTGGGTAACCGATAAAGAAAGCGGAGGTCACGTGGGCGTAGGCCCGGCGGATGGCTTCACAGATTCTTATTACTCTGCGCCGCCAAATGTGCGTGATGCCTGTTTGTACGATGATGAAGTCACTTTTTCTAAAGAAGGTAATGATATTTTTATCAGCGTAGATAACAAAGGCGAGTCTTCTTTAATAGCGGCGGCCACGGCATTTTACGGCTTCAGTGGTCCAGATGGGTGCTACCCGGTAACAACCGCTAAGCAAAAGCTGTCTTTTATGGACGCGAATACGGGTTCTAGCGCATCTAACTCTACGCAAATCCAGTTTAAAGTGCCGGGCAACGGTATCGTTAACTTTGGTACCGGCGGCAGCACTTATGAAATTTTAAAAATCACAGAAAATACCATCCACTTACGTAATATAGGTGCAGACGGCTTGGCCTGGTATCAAAAACTAAAAGTTAAATAATTATGATGCTTTATCTAAAAAATTCACTCCTTATTTTTTTGCTGATCCTGAATACCAGTTGCAAAAAATCTGACAGTGGCGAACAAAATAATGTAGCGCCCAGCAATTTGGTAATTGCCGCCAATGTAAGCGATGACGGTAGCGGAAAAGTTGTTTTTAATGCATCGGCAGAAAATGCCGTGACATACGATTTTGAGTTTGGCGACGGCAATGTTAAAAGTAACACCAACGGTGTGCTCAGCCATCAATACAGCCAAAACGGTACGATGACCTACACCGTAAAAGTTACCGCCAAAAACGCAAAAGGCCTAGCTACAAATAAATCCGTAAATATTGTAGTGTATGTAAAGGGCAGTAATAATGGTTTAGTATGGAGTGATGAGTTTGATAAAGACGGTGCGCCCGACCCTAAAAAGTGGGGCTACAATATCGGTACAGGCGATAATGGCTGGGGTAATCAAGAGCTGGAATATTATACAGACCGGCCAGAGAACGTAGTTATAGAGAATGGTATTTTAAAAATAAAAGCCATCAAAGAAAACTACAAAGGCAGCGCTTACACATCGGCCAGATTGCTTACTAAGGGCAAGTTTGATTTTACCTACGGCACAGTAGAAGTGCGTGCTAAAGTACCTACTGGCGTTGGCACATGGCCGGCAATTTGGATGTTAGGCAGTAATATCGACAGCACTCCGTGGCCGGCTTGTGGCGAAATAGATATTATGGAGCATTTGGGTCGCGATTTGAACAATATTTACGGCACATTCCATTATCCTGGCCATTTTGGCGGCTCGGCAAACGGGGCAACCAAAAAAATTGCCGATGCAACCACAGCTTTCCATGTGTATAAGTTGGTTTGGTCCGCTACATCTCTACAGGTTTTTGTGGACGATCAGCTGGTGCATAGTATGGCAAACTCCAGCTCGGTGCCTTTTAACCATAACTTTTTCATTATACTAAATTTGGCAATGGGCGGTAATTTTGCCGGTCCGGTGGACCCTGCAGTTACCGGCGCCACTTTAGAAGTGGACTATGTGAGGGTTTATAAATAATTGCGCATTGTAATTTTAAATAACAGAAGAGGGCAAAGCAGCCCCTGTTGTAAGCCCTCTTCATTTCTAAATTTCTAATTATGACTTACTTCGCTAAACAAAAACTTAGCGCTATTGCCCTAGGTTTTGTTTTTTTCCTTTCGGGAGATGTAGCTTTTGCTCAGCAAAACAAAAATAAAATTGACCAAAACGTCCAATCTCTACTCTCCAAAATGACCCTCGAAGAAAAAGTGGGTCAAATGGCGCAGGTAACTTTAGATGTGATTACCAAAGGCAAGGACCGCTTTAGCAGTTATGAGCCCGTGGTTTTGGACGATAAAATGATGGCGGATGTTTTTGGCAAATATAAAGTGGGCTCCATTTTAAATACAGCCAATAACCGCGCCCGCACACCACAAGAGTGGTACGGCATTATTTCGGGCATCCAAAAGGTGGGTAAAGGGCGTTTAAAAATCCCGGTTATTTATGGCGTAGATGCCATTCACGGTGTTACTTACACCGCAGGAGCCACATTTTTCCCACAACAGATTGGTCAGGCGGCCACACGCAACTTAGAGCTGTTAAAAAAAGGCGCTCAAATTACCGCTTATGAAACGCGCGCCAGCAGCATCCCTTGGAACTTTTCGCCGGTGTTGGACTTAGGGCCCGACCCTCGCTTTCCGCGTATTTGGGAAACTTATGGCGAAGACCCGTTTTTAACGGCGGAGATTGGCAAAGTAGTGGTAAAAGGCTACGAGGGCGATGATAATAACGTTTCATCGCCTTTTCATGTGGCATCCTGCTTAAAGCACTTTTTGGGATATCAGGTTTCGGTATCCGGCAAAGACCGTACGCCGGTTTACCTATCAGAGCAAGCTTTACGCGAGTACCATCTACCAGCCTTTAAAGCGGCTATAGATGCCGGTGCACACAGCATCATGATCAATTCGGGTTTAATTAACGGAGTGCCCGTGCATGCGGATTATTCCATTTTGACCAAGCTTTTGCGTGACGAGCTGGGCTTTAAAGGTGTGGTGGTAACAGATTGGGGCGATATTGAAAATTTGTACCAGCGCGACCGTGTGGCTAAAGACAATAAAGAAGCGGTGATGATGGCAATTAATGCCGGTATTGATATGTCGATGATTGCTTACAAATACGAACCTTTTTGCGATGACTTGGTAGCGCTAGTAAAAGAAGGTAAAGTAAAAATGAGCCGCATTGACGAAGCGGTAAGCCGCATATTAACTTTAAAATACCAATTGGGTTTGTTTGATAAGCCGCTTACCAATTATAAAGATTATCCGAAATTTGGCAGCAAAGAGTTTGAACAGGCGGCTTATCAAACTGCGGCAGAATCTATCACGCTGTTAAAAAATCACAACAGCGTTTTACCTTTGAGCAAAGGTGCGAAAGTGTTAGTAACAGGGCCAAACGCAAACTCTATGCGTACGCTAAACGGTGGCTGGTCTTACTCTTGGCAAGGCGAAAAAGTGGAGGATTTTGCTGCTAAATACAACACCATTTTAGAGGCGGTACAAAACAAAATTGGTAAAATGCAGGTAAACTTTGTGCCGGGTGTAAGCTATAAAATGGACGGCAAATATTTTGAAGAATATGCCGACCGTATGGAAGAGGCTTTGCAGGCCGCCAAAAATGCCGACGCCGTTATTTTATGTCTAGGCGAAAACACCTATACCGAAACCCCGGGTAATTTAAGTGATTTATACTTGTCTGAATTGCAGACCAGCTACGCGCAGCAACTGGCTCAAACTGGTAAGCCTATAATTTTGGTTTTAAATGAAGGCCGGCCACGGGTGATAAGTAAGTTTGAGCCTGCCATGCAAGGGATTTTGATGGCTTACCTACCCGGCAATTTTGGTGGCGATGCTTTGGCAGATGTTATCTTTGGCGATGTAAATCCATCCGGGAAATTGCCTTTTAACTACCCAAAATTTCCAAACTCGTTGGCCAATTATTACCACAAGCCATCCGAAAGCAGAAGCGTGGTAGAAGGTGTTTACAATTACGATGCAGATTATAACCCACAATGGGAATTTGGCTTCGGTTTAAGCTACACCACTTTCGCTTACAGCAATTTGAAATTAAGCAGCAACAGCCTTTCGGCGGATGATGAACTAAGTGTAAGCGTAGAAATAAAAAATGCCGGTAACCGCACAGGCAAAGAAGCGGTAGAGCTTTATGTTTCCGATTTGTATGCCAGCATCACACCTGATGTAAAAAGACTGCGGGCTTTTGAAAAAATAGAATTAAAGCCGGGCGAAAGCCGAACGCTCACCTTCAAACTGGATAAAAGTGCTTTTGCATTTGTAAACCGCGAAAACCAAACCGTGGTAGAACCGGGCGAGTTTGAAGTAAGTATTGGAGGCTTAAAAGAAAAGTTTAATATAAAGTAGTGTTTAGGTTGGGTTAACGGGGAGCTTCTTTTTTGGGGCTTCCCGTTTTTTTTGTTTAACCCATATTCTTAATATCCCTCCAGATTTATTGCCCTTTCTGTTAAAACGCAGGATAAGCTGTTTTCCAATACTTAAAGTGCTTATTGTGGGATTTCTCCCCGCAACTCGTTTGAGTGTTCCTTTTAAAGGATCACTTAAATGCCTTTAAAAAACCGAGGACTTCCGTCCGGCGCTAGCACTCGCCCGGTCGTTAAGTTAAGAAAATACCGCGTCACGTTGAGGAACGAAACGTCTCTCAACTAGGAACCGACCCAAAGCGTGTTTTGCTTATTTGTGTGATTTTTCACTACGTTCAAAATGACGCCCGTTTAACTTCTAAACTCAATAGATTGAAACATTGAGCCTGTTCTGAGTTAGAAACTCTTCTCCATTCTTAGACACTAAGTGAACTTTCGAAAACTTTAAGACAAGCAGCTTTAAATGACCCCTTATACTCCAAAAGTTCCAACCTCTCACTATTCCGCCCTTCCTCAATCTCCAGCACTCCAACCTTCCTCCATTCCATTATTCCACCTTCTTTCTCTACTACTGAATCGTAAACCTTAAGTTGATACCAAAATTGGTAAAAGCGGTGGTAAACGATTGCGAGGTGTAAGGTTTAGTCACGTTCGAGTCGTAAAACAACCTTAAATTGAAGCGCTGGTTTAGCACATAATCTATACTTGGCCTAAAGGTGATGTTTTTTGCACCTCCGGATATTTCTGGCTCGTCAACATCAGCGCGGTAAATAACGGTCTTGTTATCGCGCAAAGCGATATCCAATTTAAAATTCAAATCGTTTTTAAGGTTTACGCTTTTAAACAAACCAAACGGGAACCTAAAATCAGAAGTGCGATAACCAAAGCCAATGACAAAAGCCTGATCTTTTTGCGAGGCTAGCTGACTGTTGGCCAAACTTAAACTCATAGAGCGCGATTTGCGGTATTCTACATTCGCCGTCATGTTGTTTTTCATGCGCATATCTATACCTAACAAAGGCACAAACTGCTCAAAAAGCGTCACTTGCGAGAATTGGTAAAACGGCAAAAAGTTGCCTTGCGCATCGCGCACGCTTACTGCGCCATTGGTTTCGCCGTACCTGATTAAAGAGGTAAAACCGTTAACGTTATAGGTTGAGCTGTAGCCGTGCGATAAATCAAATGCCGAAAAAAGATTGTTAATCGCTTCTATTTTTACCAAGCCGTTGTAGGTTAATCGCCAGTTTGGTAAAGGGATTTTTGGCGTTTTGCTCAGGCTTACTCCCGAGGCATCTTTACCGCGATAGGCGGCCAAAAATGCTGGGATTACTACATCTTCCGATGCGCGTCCGTAACCATCGGCAAAACCGTCAGCACCAGTTCCGCTGCTGTTAGGGTTTCCGGCACCCAAGCGTTGCGAGATAACACCGCGATTGGCCATAAATTGCTGGAATACCACAGAAGCTTTGTCCGAATTTTTGTCTTTAAAAGCACTTCCCAAAGCAATCATAGTAATGCTGTAATCGCCGGTGGTGATAGGATTTAAGCTTTCGAAACTCTGCGTGTCGTTATTGTACCTAAAGTTAGTGGTAAAGTTTTTACTGCTGTTTTTAAACGCGGTAAGCTCTAACCTAAAATCTCTGAAAGGCTCAATAGTGCCCCGCAAATTCAGTTTTTCGTTTAAGCTGTTTACGTACAACTGGTTTTGTAAGGTGTCCCGAGTAAGCCAACCGTTAGCCAGTGCGCGGTACCTGATGTCTTCTTGCGAGCCCAAGATAAAACCTAAGCCTGGCGCGTTTGCGTCAAAATCGTATCCAAAGGCATCTGTTTTCGGTAAATAGCCCGGTAAAAAAGTACCATCATTACGGATGTAAGAACCGCTTAAATTTTTGATGCTGGTTAGTGCGTTCAGCAATATTTTGCCCACCCCGCCGGTACTATCTGCGGCGTTGTTTAGCCTGCGGAACACGCCAAATTTATTGTACAGCAAATTCATATTTAGCGTTGGGTTTACCTGTATGGTGCGCGAGTTTTGGATGTTGTTTCCAAAGTCGATGCTCGGGTCGTTTAGCGTAAGCAAAGGCTCGGTAATCCAGTTAAACTGCGTTTGGTAGCGGGTTACTAGATTCACAAAATCCAATCCCGGGATTTTTTGCAAAGGTACCGTGTAAGATAGGCTGATGGTGTGGTTATAATTGGTGGTACGGCCCAATTTCTTCAGGTTGTTCCACAGCGTATCGCGTTTTAAACCTGTAATACGACCCTCGGGCTCGTCTACCACAGAAAGGTTGGTGGCGTTAAAATCCAGTTTCAACGATTTTGTTAAATCCCAACTTACACCATACAACCGGTTAATTTGGAAGTTTTTGTTAAAGGTTGTCCTTATCGGGATAAAGTTGTTCGGGTCGTTATCGCGCAAAGTGTTCTCAGAATATAGGCGGTTTAGCTCTATCCTAAAGTTTAACACCGATGGCAACAGGCTAAAATTAAAGTCCTTAATTAAGTTAAGATATTTTGATTTGATGGCTTTGTTAAACGGACTGATAAATTTAGCCGGGTTGTTAAAGTCATAAGCCAAAGCACCGCGGTAAGTGCGTTGTTGGGTGTTTTTGTTGATGAAATCTCGATGGCCATACTCGGTGTAGGCGTAGGTTAAACTCCAATTTTCTACATCCCACAAATGGTTTTTAGCGTTGGGGTCGGTTTTAATTTTACGCACATTGGTAAAGTTGATGCTGCGGCGTTGCGTAAAATCTTGCGCGTAATTTAAAATAGAATCTTTGGTAGCGCCAGAAACTCTGTCTAACACATTTTTAAGCTCAATATCCGGATTACGCGGATCGTACTGTGGCGTGCTTAACTGGCTAGAGTAGTTGATGAACATCGGAATTTTAAGCCCGAATTTATCGGGAAAAAATTTGCCCAGCTCCAAGCTTGATGAAACATCAAAAAATTGGTCGTCGGAACGGTTAATTTCGCTAATTCTTTGCTCTAAAGAACCAAAACCGATGGTGCTTTTATTGGCTGCCAAAGTAACGTCGCCAAAATCTGCCAGCTTCGCGTTTACGCGCGCTGTGGCTGCCCAACCGCCACGCTCGTCAAAATCTGTTAAGCGCAACTCATTAAACCACACTTCGGCGCTTTTGTCTAAACCGTCGTCATTAACAGAGGCATTGGTTTTCAAGGGATTCCTTACGCCAAGCATCATTACGCGCAGCTTGCTCAAATCGGGCTGACCTTTTACCGTAATGGTGTTAACCCCGTCTGTATAAGTGTAAGGTACGTTGATTGGCCAAGGCTGGCCGGTGCTCATATCGTTATTACGCGCAGTTTTTGCCAGTTGAAACAAACGGAACTCCACATTAATACGGTTTTCTTGTGGCCAAATCAGCTCCGGATCTTTTGAACCCGGATTGGTCACTTTCGTTGGGATTTCGTATTCGTAATAATTGTCCTGATAATCGGTTCCAATCCTAATAATAGCATTTACATCCCCGTCTTTCAGTTGGTCGCCCTCGGTGTGGATATACATTTGTAAACGCTTGTACGAGCGCACATCGTTCAACGTGGTTTTATAAGCGGCGCGTGCGTAGCCGTCTCTCAGGTTTTTTACCACCACAGACAAAGATTGCTCATTTTGGCGGGTATCTCCGCGGAAGTTAGAAATGTCTTTTTCTGTAGGGATGCCCGGCGGAATTACGTATGGAATTGGTGTGCGTGTTCCGTTCTCGTCCAAATTTACGGTGGTAACATCTAAGGTAGAATTGTCTAAACCCGGGTTGTTCAATGAAGGGTCTGCCAATACTTTTGCAGGCGTATTTTCGGCGTTAAACCTTCTCCACTCGCCACGTACCAGTTGCAAACGCGCAAAACGTAGCACGGTGGTATCGGCAAAATCGGTCATAAACATGCGCATAAAGCGGATAGATTTAAAATCTTGGATATTGCCCACCTTGCTTTGGTACTGAGCAATAGGGATTTTAATCTGATACCAGTTTACGGTCTGTTTTTCGCCGTTGGCCAAAGTAACGTTGGCACTTACTTTATCGGTTACAAAGCCTTTGCCCACCACCAAATCTTGCGGGCGCATGCTAATTTTATATTGGAAATACTCATCCGCTTTTGACGAATTATTATCACGGTTAATGTCTTCACCGTCAGGGTATGATGTTGCTGCAGAGTTTTCTATCCCGGTAGCATCTAAAGATTGTTGCGATGTTTTGGAGTTGCCCTCGCTACCGTTGTAATTCTCGTAACGCTTTAAAATTCCGGCATTTAGCTGGTCCAGCTCGTTGCCACGGTAATAAACATAATCATCCGAAGAAGGGTCGTTACGGAAACGGTTTGCCGCCTGTGGATCCAACATTGACGTAACTTGGTTTACAATAGCTTGGTATTTCACCTGCTCGGCCTCGCTGTTTAAACCATCCAAACCCACATCTTGCATTTTACGCGCCGCCGGGTCGTTATCAAAAGCCTGAATTACGGGTTGCAATTTTGGTACACGCCCCCAAACGGTCTCATCGGTTTTGTCTGGGTCGCCATCTGCCGGTAAGCCGTTCTCTAAACTTTTTCGTCCGTCTTTTAAAATATCTTCGGATATGTTGCCAATGTTGAAATATAAATCGCCACCGGCAGAATTTGGTTTATAAATGTAAGGGTCTAGCACCCAAAACTCGATAAACTCGATGTTGAGGGCTTCAAAATCATTGGTTTCTATTTTACGGAATATCCCGCCCCAGCGGCTTCGCGGGTTGCCTAGCGTACCATTCGTATTTAAGCCCGTAGTAGTGAAGTTATAAGGGCCGCGCAACATAGGGTAATAGGCCAAGTTGAGCGTGGAGAGGCTCAGTAACGTTCCGGTTGCCACCTGTTTGTAAGGGAAAACCTCGGTTTCTAACACCTCGCGCACGTAATGGTTGGATAGCTCTGTTTTGTTATTGCGGATATTTGAAGGCGTAAACTGGCTGCTTCGGCTGTAAAAAATAGGGTCGATATTGTAAAAAGCCAGCTTAGCGCGATTAAAGCCGTAAGCCAAATCGTTGCTTAGCGCCGATTCTGGAAAAAGCTGCGGCGTGCCCGAGATTTGCCAAACCTGAGAACTCTTTAAATCGATAACAGAACGGCTGCCTTCAAAATCGTCTAAATAACTGGTTCCGCCACTGTTGCCGGCAAAGTCCAAAGCTTTAGGGTGGCCCGGATTAAATTTGGCAAACTCGCCGTTGAAGGTGATGGAAGAGGTCTCTTTGGTGGATAGGAAAGGCAACTTATCTACCATGCGCGTTAAAAAGCGCGAGTTGGTGCTGTAATTTAAATCGAAGCCGTAAATGCTGTTAGAGATAGACTCTTCGCCGAAATTGATTTTTTGCGTTAACGGTGTTTCTTTCAAATTCATGAAAGTAGCGCCTACGTTGAAGTTATCATTTACGCGGTAATCCAAGCGGGTACCAAATAACGATTTCTGTTGGATGCCGAATAGCTCGTTACTTTCTAACTTGATTTTTATGGGCTGGCCCGAGTTTAAAAGCGCGTCGTTCAAAATTTTAACCCGGCCAATGTTGTAATCAACGGTATAATCTGCGCCTTCGGTAAGTTTTAGGGTTCCGGCGGTTACCACCACAGAGCCCTCGGGCACGTTAATGGCGTTAAGCTGAAATTCTGAACTTACTTGCGATTGGTAAGTTCCTTTGATCACGTAGCGGTTTAAGCCCGGATAAAGCTGTTGCGCAATGGTTTTGGTAGAATCGTAAAGCGGTTGGTAAACGTATTTATCTACTAAAGCCTGTTCTGTTGTAGCATTAAACTGCGACGCTAAATCTTTACCAAATGGCTCAATAGTGGGGAAAATAATACGGCCGTTTTGCGAATCAATGGTTAAACCTTCTAAAAAATCGAAGTAACCGTCGGGTTCTTTAGCGCCCTGTTGGTTCAAGCGGTCCAGGTTGGTTACCTGCAACCATAATTTACCGTTTAGGTTTTCGCCTTCGGTAATCAGCGGTTTTTCTATCCCCGCTTTATCATCCAACCTAAAAATATTCAGCTTAAAATCTGTCGGGCTAATTTGGTAAGCGCCTAAAGAATAGATGTTTTTCATCATCAAATCCCAAATAGGCAGGTTGGTTTTGGTGGTTTCGTTTTTTAGCAATTTGGTGTACAGCACCTGCGGGTTTTCTGGCTGTACCTGCACATCGGTAGAAAACTCGCCTACTTGGTACTCCACACCGTTTACGCTATAGCGATAGGCCACAGCCAAAATTTCATCGGCGTTAAGCGCATTGTTTAAAGATATGTAACCCAGTTGCGGGTTTAAGGCGTACTCGCGGTCGGTAAGTTTGCGCGCATAAGTGAGTTTGTTGTAATTGTCTAAAGCGCCGTTTCCTTGAAAATAATTGTCTATATCATTTGCGTTGGTTTGCCTTGCCGTTGCCGGAATTTGTTGTAATAAATTGTTGGATTGTTGCGTAAAACCGGGCCCGCTAAAGCCTGCCGGCAAAGCAGAAAAACCCGCGCCACCTTGGAAAAGCGTAGTGTTGTAGGGCTGGTTTTCGCCCAAATCCATAAAAGCCAAAACATCGCGCGAGTCTGTAGTGCTGTTGCTTTTGTTGGTTACCCAAACCTCAATTTTGGTGATGTTGATGTTAGAGGAGATGATGGGCAAATTGGCCAGCGCACGGTTGTAATTATTGCGGAAGTACTGCGCCAAAAAGTAATGTTTGTTAGCCTCGTAATTGTCTGTGCTTAGCCTAAATTCGTTTTGTTGCGCCCCGTTGGTGATGTTGATTTCTTTTGATTGCGATTTTTGTTGCGAGAACATGGTGGTAACCCCTAAGCGGCCAAACTGCAACTGCGTTTTTACCCCAAACAAGGCTTGGCTCCCGCTAATTAAAGTGGTATTAAGCGGAAAGTTTACAATACCGGCCTCAATTTTTTGGATAATTTCATCTTTATCTCCGGTGTATTCCAACTTAATCTGGTTTTCAAAATCAAACTGGGCTTCTGTATTGTAATTGGTGTTAATTTTTAGCTTTTCGCCGATGTTGCCCACCAAGTTCATTTGTATCCGCTGGTCAAAATCAAAGTTGCCTTGGCGACGTTGGCGCTCGTTAAAAAGTGGGTTTTCGTTGCGGTTTAATCGCCCGCTAAAAGTTAAATCTGCCGATCCGCGCGGCTGGATGTTGATGGTGTTGCCTCCAAAAATCCGTTCAAAAGCTTTGCTTTGCACCTTAACTTCGGGTATAAAACCTTCTTTTTCTGGCGCTTTGCTGGTACTTACCAAAGTTTTCCAGTAAGCATTAATGATGTTTTGTTCTTCTAAAGCTTGGTATTCTTTAAAAGTGAGGTATTGTGGCGCTTTAATGAGCTTACCGCCTAAAGTTTCTTTTACAATATACTTTTGTGTTTTTGGGTCATACTCTACCGTTTTTTTGACGGCTTGCGGATGTTGTAAAAACAGGCCGCTTTTGCCAGAGAAAGGTGTAACGTAATCATCTTTAACCGGGTAGCGCAACCTTAAAGAGTCGGCAGGCAGGTTTTGAGCCTGCGCAACAACACCTGTGGTTAAGCACAACCCAGCTATAATAAATAGCTTAGTAAAATTAATTTTCAAGCTGGTAAGGTTTTGGCGTATATGATTATAATGTTTTCAGAGCAATTTTAATAATGCTTTCAACAGAAAGCACTTCGGCTGATGATTTTACGGCGCCGTCCACTGCTTTTTCTGCAGCATTTTTGGCAAAGCCCAACATCACCAAAGCACTTAACGCTTCATCTTTAGAAGTATTATTTTGAGGCACAGAAATTAATGTTCCCGAGCCGTTTTTCTTCAATTTATCTTGCAGCTCCACAATTAAACGCTGGGCAGATTTTGGCCCAATACCTTTTATCCGCTTAATTTGGTTAATGTCACCTTGGATAATTGCTTGCTCTATCTCTGTTGGCGATATAGACGAAAGCATCATGCGCCCGGTATTTGGCCCTATCCCGTTTACAGAAATCAGGTGCAAAAACAAACGGCGTTCGCCTTCATCGGCAAAGCCAAAAAGCGTGTGCGAGTCTTCTTTTACCGAAAGCCAAACATATAGTTTACAGCGCTCTTGGTCTTTAAGCGCGCTGTAGGTGTTTAACGAGATATGGATATGGTAACCAATTCCGCCGGCCTCAATAACCACATAAGTAGGGCATTTAAAGGCCAGTTTACCGTCAATGTATTCGTACATCTAAATAAATCTAAGAGGTGTTAGCTGTTTTGTTTAGCTTGCGCATCTACCACTGCAATGGTTATCATGTTTACAATCTCGCGCACCGAGCTATCCAGTTGCAATACATGTACAGATTTGTTCATGCCCAATAATATAGGGCCAACTGCTTCTGCGCCACCAATTTCCTGCAGTAGTTTATAGGCAATATTTCCGGCCTCTAAGGTAGGAAAAACTAAAGTATTAGCCGGCGCCGATTTTAACTTCGAAAAAGGGAAGTTATCATTCAGCAATGATTGGTTCAAGGCAAAGTTGGCTTGCATCTCGCCGTCCACAGTCACTTTTGGATGTTTTTGGTGCAAAATTTTAACCGCTTCGCGCGTTTTTTCGGGTATTTCGCCTTTGTTTGAGCCAAAGTTGGAATAAGATAAAAGTGCAATGCGCGGGTTAATGTTAAAACGTTTTACAGATTCGTTCACCAGCAAAGTAATATCTACCAACTCGCTAACAGTTGGGTTAACGTTGATGGTGGTATCAGCGCAAAAAATTGGGCCTTTTTTGGTGAGCATGAGGTACATGCCTGCAACCCGGTTAACACCTTCCTCTGTGCCTATAATTTGTAAAGCCGGTTTTACGGTGCTTGCGTAATTTTTGGTTAGGCCAGATATTAATGCATCACCGTCGCCAAACTCCACCATTGACGCCCCAAAATAATTTCTATCACGCATGGCTTTTCGCGCTTCATAAAGGCTGATGCCTCTGCGTTGGCGTTTTTTATACAGGTTTTGCGCAAATTTCTCCAGCATTTCAGGTTCTTCCATCGGATCAATAATGGTAACCCCGTCTAAACCCAGCTCATGCTCGGCAATAATGGTGTTGATGGCTTTTTTATTGCCCAGCAGAATAGGAATTGCGATGCCATCGTCTTTTACAATCTGCGCGGCTTTTAATATTTTGTAATTATCGGCCTCCGCAAAAATCACCCTTTTAGGTGCCGATGTTGCTTTCTCTGCAATGCCGCGCATGAGTGCGTCATCCATACCTAAACGTTTTTTCAAAGCTTGCGCATAGGCATCCCAATCTTTAATCTCGGCACGTGCCACGCCAGAGTTTATAGCTGCTTTTGCCACCGCCGGCGCTACTGTTGTAATCAGTCGGCTATCCATTGGTTTTGGGATGATGTAATCTCTGCCGTATCTGAGGTTTTTAGCATTATAGGCCACATTTATGGCTTCGGGCACAGTTTCTTTGGCCAAAGCGGCAATAGCGCGCACTGCTGCCAGTTTCATTTCTTCGTTGATGGTAGTGGCGCGTACATCTAGCGCTCCCCTAAAAATATAAGGAAAACCCAGCACGTTGTTCACTTGGTTAGGATAATCAGAACGGCCGGTGGCCATAATTACATCTTTACGGGTTTTAACGGCCAGCTCATAGTCTATTTCGGGGTTGGGGTTAGCCATGGCAAATACAATCGGATTTTTCGCCATAGACTTTAGTGCTTTCGCAGATAAAATATCGGCAGAAGATAAACCGATAAAAACATCGGCATCTTTAACTGCCTCTTCTAAAGTATTAATGGGCCTGTCGGTAGCAAACTCCGCCTTTATTTCGTCCAGTTTTTCCCGGTTTTTGCGGATAACACCGCTACGGTCCAGCATAACCACCTTTTCTTTTTTTGCACCTAAGGCAATGTATAAGCGGGTGCAAGAAATAGCGGCCGCGCCGGCACCACTTACTACAATTTGCAGGTCTTCAATCTTTTTGTTTTGTAGTTCACAGGCGTTTAACAAAGCAGCGGCAGATATGATAGCTGTACCGTGCTGATCATCGTGCATTACCGGAATTTTCATTTCGGCTTTTAAACGCCGCTCAATCTCAAAACATTCCGGCGCTTTAATATCCTCCAGGTTTACACCGCCAAAAGTGGGTTCGAGGGCTTTAACGGTGCGCACAAAATCGTCTACATTGGTTACGTCCAATTCTAAATCAAACACATCTATATCCGCAAAAATTTTAAACAGTAAACCTTTGCCTTCCATTACGGGCTTTCCGGCCTCGGGGCCAATGTTCCCTAACCCTAAAACCGCCGTTCCGTTACTAATTACAGCCACCAAATTGCCTTTTGCCGTGTATTTATAAACGTCTTCGGTATTCTCGGCTATTTTTAAACAGGGCTCTGCCACGCCCGGCGAGTAGGCCAAGGTTAAATCGCCTTGCGAGGCAGTTGGTTTTGTAGGGATAACTTCTATTTTACCGGGACGGCCGTCAGCATGGTAGTCCAACGCATCTTGCTTTCTTCTTGCTTTACTCATGGCTTTAATTTAGGAGGTGTTAGGTAAAAATACAATTCTTTAGGTCTTTTTTGACGGGAAATGCCGTTGATAAAATGAAAGAAGGTGTTTTAGCTTGACAACTATTTTTTACTTAGGGCTAAGGCATAAGAGAACAAGGGATAGGAAGTAAGTATAAAGACGTAGCTTAGATATGAGATTTGAGACGTGAGATTTGAGACAAGGGTGCTACTATCTTAGATAAAACTAGCGCGCGCTGTCGTACTCACTCATTCAAAACCATTAATGATAGAAGGAGTGAATGAATGAAGGTGTGAATAAGGTATTCAATCATTCAAAATTCAGTCATTCAAAATTTACTTCTCAAAAGTATCACTTCAACACCTCTTTCAATTTTTCTAAAAGCGCCGGGCCGCGCAGGTTTTTAGCGATAATTTTTCCTTGGGGATCTATCAAAAAGTTTTTTGGGATGGCGTTAATGCCATAATCCATTGCAATCTTTTGTGTGCGGTCCAAAAGGTTTGTCCATACCAAACCATCGTGTTTTACAGCAGCGGTCCATTTATCTGCATTAGAATCTATGGAAACGCCTAAAACCGTAAAATTTTTGTCTTTATATTTTTCGTAAGCCTCTACCACGTTCGGGTTTTCTTGTCGGCAGGGACCGCACCATGAAGCCCAAAAATCCAGCAACACATACTGCCCTCTAAAGCTCGAAAGTTTAACCTTTATATTTTCTGCGGTAGCTTCTTCAAAATCTGCCGCGCTGGCACCTAAGCCGGTTTTGCGCCCAAGCTCTAACTTTTGCGATACCACTTTCGCCAAAGGCAATTCTTTTAAAGACGCATCCAAAGCATCGTAAGCTTTTTCCACCTGCGGAACGTCCATTTCCTCCGTTGCCAAATCATTGTTTAGCACAAACAAGCTGACGTAACTCTTCGGATTTTTAGTTATAAAATCAGCAATCTGCGTTCTGCGTTTTTCTAGCAAAGCCTCGTAACGGTCTTGAAATTTTTGAACCACCGCCTCTTTAGCGCGTTCGGTATCAGATAAATTGCCAAACTCTTGGTTCAGCGCAATCAGCTCATCCTCGGTGGTTTTTGTAATTTTGTTTAAAGTAGCGTAATCATCGGCCACATCCAAACCTTTAACATTTGCTTTTGCGATAGAATCTTTTGCGGTTAAAGTGGCATTGCCCGGCTCAATAAAAAAGCGGTAAATATCCTTTGCCGTTCCGCGGGTATTTAAATCGTTGCCGCTATGGTCCAGCAATAAAATGGCTATGGACGGCGCGTTTAAATCGATATTAAACTCGAATTTACCTTTTGCCGTTGTTGCCGAGTCGAGCTTTTCGCTACGGCCTTCCACATGGACCAGATATATCTTTTTATCGTTCTTTAAACCGCTGATTTCGCCTTTTAAAGTGAATTTATTTTGCGCAGTAGATAAGAGAGGCAACAAAAGCAGGCCTAATAAAATTTTTTGCATTATTGTTTGTTTTTGGGATGCAAATCCCGTTTTTAAAATTAATTCAGTTTATGGTAGGTACGCCACCAAAGATCGGGCATTTCGCCCGATATGGCCAGCTGATAATCTTCATATAAGCACGGCACCATATGGTAACGCTCATTTTTAGATCCCATTGTAGGGTAAGGCACCTGCATCCACCATCTATCGGTTTTTTTACTTTTCACAAATATAAGCTCGTGCGCATCCTCTTTTAGGCTGGTGCGGTAAATCACATAATCGGATTTTGGGTTCAGCGGAAAATCCTTTTTACGGCTGTAATAACCGTCTATAAAGCACCAGATCATTTGCGCCACCAACATGGCCGTTTGACCGTTTTGGTCGTATGCCGGGTTCATTTCAAAGAAACCTATCGAGCTTAATTTATCGCTGTAGCCGGCATAACGACACATTTGGCAGGCTTCTTCGCCATAAAAACCGTTAGGGCCGGCATTGGCATTCCCCATAGCGTCTGATGCGCGGATGCTGGAAACATCAAAACTGATCATATCCGCACTGCGGATGGCCGGCTCGGCAACGTAAACCGCACCGCTAATTTCGCCCAAACGCTGTGCATCAAAAAACAGCTTATCCATTACGCGCAAAGTATCTTGGCTTACAAAATAGGTTTGGTAGCCCAAATTGCTAAAGTTGAAAAGGTAATTAGGCTGGTGCAAAAAAATCTTGTTCAGGTACGATACCGAATTGGTGCCGATGGTATCTTCCGCCGTTTCATCCAAATCAAAATGCGAATCTATCACCAACAAATCCACCTTTTGTTCCAGCTCTTCATAGGCCATATATTGCGCGTAGGTGAGGTCTTGGCTTCCGCCGATAACAATGGGGCAGATATTTTTCTTCACCAGCTCGGCTACCACCATTTTTAGCGCAATGTAAGTGTCAGAAAGTTTTTCGCCTGCCTTGATATTGCCCAAATCGGCAATTTTGCTTTTAAAAGTGCCTTCGTTTAAGCTATACAGTTTTTCGCGGATATAATCTGGCGCCAAAGCGCAGCCCTCGTTGTTCACCGCTCCACGCTCTTCTTGCACGCCTATCAAAGCCAAATTAAAATCGCCGTTATCTATATCCGGAAAATCATCCTCAAAAACAGAAATATGCGTACCCAGTTGCGAGCTGATGTAACCGTTTTTAGGCGTAAAATTTGATGTTTGGACAGGCGAAAAGAAATCGGCTAAAGACATATTTGAACTGAATGATTTCAAATATCTTGTTTTTATGCCAATTGCTCTAATTTTTTTGGGAAAGTAGCTGTTTTAACATTTATGGCGCGGGGCATAAATAAATTTTAACTTTGCTTGCGCGATGCTTTAGTGGCATCGGGCGGTTTAGCAGATGATTTTAGTTACAGGAGCAAGCGGATTTTTAGGCGCCGAGCTGGTGAAGCAGCTTTTGGCAACAGAAAGCCATGTGCGTTGCTTAAAACGGAAAACATCCGCAATTCCTAAAAAACTGCAAGCTTTTTCCGAGCGTATTGAGTGGGTGGAAGCTGATATTTTAGATTTCTCTGATTTAGAAGATGCTTTTGATGGCGTTAACCAAGTGTACCATTGCGCCGCTTTGGTTTCTTTTGATGAGAAACTAAAAGCCCAGATGCTGGCCGTAAACGCCGAAGGCACAGCAAACGTAGTAAACCTCTGTTTGCAGTTTGGCGTACAAAAACTGGTTCACGTAAGCTCTATTGCGGCTTTAGGCAACGGAGAAAACGGCGCAGCCATTACCGAGAAAAGTTTTTGGGAAGGTTTTGAAATTAAAGACGCCTACGCGGTATCTAAATATCGGGCAGAGATGGAAGTTTGGCGCGGTATGCACGAAGGCTTAAACGCCGTAATTGTAAACCCCTCTGTAATTATAGGTGCAGATGCGGGTACACAAGGTAGTGGCGCACTGTTCCAAACGGTAAAAAACGGCATCAGCTTTTATACCGCGGGCGCTACCGGTTTGGTAGATGTAGAAGACGTTGCCCGTTGTATGATTTTGTTGATGCACAGCAGCGCCAGCCGTGAACGTTACATCCTTAATGCCGAAAATATATCGTACCAGAAGCTTTTTGCCAGCATTGCTAAAGCCTATAACTTGCCGGCGCCGTCCCGCTTAATAAAACCTTGGATGTTACATTTAGCGTGGCGCTTTTCTGCTTTTGCCAAGCTGTTTTTAGGTAAAGATTTGGGCTTAAACAAAACTGTTGTTAAAGCATCGCAAACGCAAAGTTTGTATGATAACAGCAAAATAAAAGCCGAATTGAACTACCGCTTTATCCCGCTAAACGAAAGCATTACCAAAACGGCAAACGGTATAAAATCTGCTTAAAATCAGAAATTTTAGCATTTTAAAAATCATTTTTGCACTTTCGCAATCTAAAAACTATTGCTTTGAAACCATATTTTATCATAGATTTTGATAGCACTTTTACGCAGGTAGAAGCGCTGGACGAGCTAGCCCGTATATCTTTAAAAAACCATCCGGATAGAGAGCTGATTTATCAGCAAATTGAAGATTTAACAAATATGGCCATGGAAGGCAAGCTCTCTTTTACAGAAAGTTTGGCCGGCCGGGTAAAACTACTGAATGCCAATAAAACCCATCTGGATTTGTTGGTGAAACACCTTAAAAAGAAAGTTTCTTCATCGTTTCAACGCAATAGAAACTTTTTTAAAAAACACGCGGATCAGGTACTAATTGTCTCTGGCGGTTTCAAAGAATTTATTACACCGGTTGTTAGTCCGTTCCACATCAAGAAAAAGAACATTTATGCCAACACCTTTGTGTTTGATGTAGATGGAAATATCATCGGTTACGATACCGAAAACCCACTGTCGCAAGAAAACGGTAAGGTAAAGCTGTTAAAGCAAATGCCTCTGAAAGGCGAAATTTACGGTATTGGCGATGGCCATTCCGATTTTCAGCTGAAAGAATCGGGCATGATCAAGAAATTTTTTGCGTACACAGAAAACATTGAGCGTAAAACGGTGGCCGCCAAAGCGGATCATGTGGCGCCAAGTTTTGACGAGTTTTTGTACGTAAGCAATTTGCCGCAGAGCATATCGTACCCTAAAAACCGCATTTTATGTTTACTGGTGGGCGATATTCCGCAAGAAAGCATCGACTATCTGAAAAAAGATGGATTTTCTATCCGCCATAAAACCACTTTTGAAGAAAAGTATGTGAAAGACGTGGGTATGTTGCTGTTGGCTGATGGAGAAACTATCCCAGATGAAAAGCTGAGCCGTGCGGTAAAGCTGAAAACCTTAGGTTACTTGGGCAATGCAAAAGATAAAATCAATTTAGATATTTGCACCCAAATGGGCATGGTAGTTTTTGATAGCTTAAAGGCACCAAGCAACAAAACTTTAATTGCCAAACGCATGGCCGATTTTATTAATACCGGAACCACGTTTAGAAGCACCAACTTTCCTAATTTGCAGTTGCCAAAAATTGCCGGTTCGTACCGTTTAATCCACATCCACAAGAACGTGCCGGGCATTATGTCTAAAATAACAAAAGTGCTGGCCAAGCATCAGATTAATATTTTAGGACAGTTTTTGATGACCAACAACCAAATTGGCTATGTGATTACAGATACCGATACCAGTTACGATAAAGCTTTGCTTAAAGAGCTGAAGAAGATTGAGGACACCATTAAATTTAGGGTGCTGTATTAATAAAATTATTACTTATCTTTGCATTAACAGTACACGCCACGCTACCCATAAGAACAGCGTCCCAGGGCGTGTCTTTTGTTTTATAAGCTCCCCAAACAATTGCGATGTACCTTAAAGAAGCGTTAACAATGGTTTTAAGGAAGACTGGCAAAACGAACCACTTTGGTTAGACTAGCTTAACCATTTCAAATAGATTACCATGAGCGAGAAAACCATGTTTAAGCTACAACTGCCTACCGACCCGTTCTGGGTGAAAAACGTTGTAGAGAGCAATATTGAAGAAATACTGACAGACCATGCTTATTGCGAGCAAAAAGCGGCCAGCAACGCCATCACATTAATTATCCAAAATCCGCAGATACCAGAACTGGTTTCGGAAATGGCCGAACTGGTGAAAGAAGAAATGGACCACTTTAAGCGCGTGCACGATATTATTATCGCCCGCGGGTATAAATTAGGTTTAGAGCGCAAAGACAACTACGTGAACGAACTGATTAAATTTCTAAAAAAAGGCGGCGGCGAAGCCAAACGTACCGAAAACATGGTGGACAGGCTTTTGCTTGCCGCGATGATTGAAGCCCGTAGCTGCGAACGCTTTAAAGTGCTTTCTGAGCACGTAGAGGATAAGGAACTGGCTGCTTTTTACAACGAATTGATGATTTCTGAAGCCACACATTACACCCTTTTTATTGGCTTGGCGCGCAAATATGGTGTAGGCATTGAGGTAGACAAACGCTGGGAGCAGTGGTTGGCTTACGAAGGCGAAGTGATTAAAAACTACGGAAAAAGCGAAACCATACATGGCTAAGCCGAATCAAAAGCCGAAAGGTTTTTTCTGTTTTGATAGCGAGCAGGAAGCACTTTGGATACCCAATCCGCATTTACGCTGTGGGCGAAGCCTAAACTTTGCCAACCCGCTATCTTACATCTTGGTGATTCTGTTGCTATTAATTGCCGTGCTAATTACAAGACTGTTCTAACCAAGCCACATCCCTTCCTAACATTTCCGCACAATAGACCAAGCGTTTATAAGGCTCTGAAAAAGAAATAAATAGTTCCGGCATCGTTCCCGACAACGATTGCACAGTTTTATCGCACGAAAAGCTTTTTTGTTGGCATTTAAAAGGCTATCATTGATTAACCAATTTATTGTTTAACCTGAATTAGCGCAGTGTTGGAATTGCTAATTCTCAAATCAGAAATTTTATGAAAAAAAGTTTACTTAGTTTATTTGGAGTGACTGTTGGCGTGCTATCCGTGTTTAGCACAGCTATGGCTCAAACACCAGCTTCCGGACAATGGTTATTAAACTCGACTACTACTAACACGGGTAACGGGTCAGGAGAGATAATTGTGTCCGATCAAACGATGTCTGGATTAAATTTAAAGGGCTATAATGATATTACAGCAGCTACTCCATCAACAACTGGAATTAATGAAAATATCACAGTCAATGCTCAGCGGTTAAATACCACAGATACCGACAACAAGTGGCCTGCAAATGAAACAGCGCCGGTTAGTACAAGATATACTGAATATCAGATTGCACCAGCAGCGGGGAAGGACTTAAAGGTTCAAACTGTTTCAATAGATTTTGGAGACGCAGGATCGACATCTATGATGAGAGTTCATATCTATTACTCTATTGATGATTTTGCTACTCAAGTAAGACTGAACCCGGTTACAGATCCAGATGATGGCTTAATACTCCCAAAATACGATGCTAACACGAAATGGATGCGTGCTTCCTACACGACTTCTGTATTAGTTCCAAACACTAAGACATTCAAACTAAGGGTATATCCATGGTGGCCAAGCTCTAGTAGCAACACAAAGTATCTAGTGCAATCTAACGTAAATATAACGGGTGTTACAGGGGCTCCCGGAACCCTTCCCCTCAACTTCCTATCGTTCACTGCCAAGCCAGATGCTTTTGGTAAAACTGTAGCTTTAAACTGGTCTACCACAAACGAGGTGAATACTGCGAGTTTTGCAATCCAAAAAAGAACAGACAACGGAGATTTTGCGACTATCGGGAACATCCCATCAAAAAACACCGCTGGTGTACACCACTACAGCTTCGTAGATAACAATGCTAGCGCAGGCAACAGCTATTATAGAATTGTGCAATACGATAATGACCATTCATCTAGCAACAGCGAAGTACAAGCGGTAAGCATTAAAGCTAGTGCAGGTGCGGTAAATATTTATCCAAACCCGGTTGCCGACGTTTTAAACGCAAACCATAGTGCGCTACAAGCGGGCGCTACCGCAAAAATCAGCAACAGCAACGGAAGCACCGTTTTGCAACAAGCTTTAACGGCAGGTGCTACCCAAAGTTCCATTGATGTATCGTCACTTAAACCGGGCGTTTACATCTTATCTATCAGCGGACTAGCAGCGCAAAAATTCGTTAAGCGCTAATATCAAAACTTAACAAGGGAGGCGACCCTTCGCCTCCCTTCTTTACACCCATTACACCTTTTTAGATTAGTGATGAAAGCTTTTCTTAATGGCCTGGGCACGCTATGCCTGTTTTTTTGCATTTCCTATAACGTAAAAGCGCAAACAACTTTAATTAATACGCAGTTTACAGAGAGTGCTTTACCCGCATTTGTAAGTAGCGACGGCACAATAAACACTACTAAAGCAGCCGACGGTATATGCAGCAAGGGAATGATACAGGTCAACAAAGGACAGTTTATTGAGTTAGATGTAGCCAGTTGCTCTTCATTAATTATGAATATGAAGTCAACGTCCGAAAATTCTGCCAGAACAGTAAACGTAAAATACAAAATCGGGACGGTAACCGACTATAATAATGTTGCAATGCCTTTAACGGTACAATTAGCAGCATCTTTTAACCTTACGGATATTTATCCAGAGCTAATCAGCAGCGAAAATATCAGCATCCGCCTAGAACCTGCAAACGGCAACATCCAAGTGCATGATCTTGTTTTGCTTTCAAAAGGCTTAAGTTCTGGTAATGCCATTACGTCTTTCAAAATGAATGGACAAGTTGGCGACGAGCTTGTAGACGCAAACAATCATACCGTATCCATAAACGTATTGGCAGGCACGCCTCTGGCAAATGTTGCTCCGCATAGCATTGGCATTTCGCCTTTTGCAAGTGTTAGCCCGCAAGCCACCGCCCCACAAAATTTTGCGCTGGGCAATCCGGTGGTATATAAGGTTACCGGAGAAAATGGCGATTTCCTGAACTGGACGGTGATTGTGAGCGAGGTAAGCTCGGCGCAAAAGGAAATTACCGATTTTAAACTTAAAAAATCTCAGCTTGGTAAATCCATTATTGACGCTTCCTCTGGCGCAATTACGGTAAATGTACCCGATACGGCAAAGCTGGACGACATTGTTCCATATTACATTTATACCTCTGACCTAACCAGCGTATCTCCAGCTATCACAGCTACACAAGATTTCAACAATCCGGTTGTTTATACCGTTACTGCGGCGGACAACTCGACGAAAACGTGGACAATTACCGTAAACAAAATAGACATTAACGGTTTCCCGGGATTAGATTTGAGCCAAGTTGTGGGCTTCGCCTCTGTAAGCGCAGATGGTTTTACGGGGCCAACAACTGGGGGCGCGGCACAAATTACCGGACGCACAAATGACACGGTTTATATCAACGGGCCTGATGAATTTGCAAAATTCTGCACCATCCTAAAAGAAAGAATTAAATATAAAACATACAGCAACAATCCCTTAACCATTGTACTAGAACCAGGCACTTATACGGGCGCCGGCGGTACAGAGAGTGTTTGGGCTAATCAAATGCTCACTATCCAAGAGCAAGAAAACCTAACCATTATCGGTCGCCGAAACGTGGTGCTCAATTTCGGCATCAACGTAAAGCGTTCTTCAAACATTGTGATCCGCAACTTAAACATCAGAGATTATTATGACGACGGCATCAACATTGGCGAGCCCGAAACGCACCACGTTTGGGTTGACCATTGCACCGTGGGCCACCCGCTCAATATGCCGGCAGACCCAGAACATCCGGACGGTGGGATTGACGTAAAAAACGGTGCCAGCTACGTTACCATTTCGTGGACAAAATATCAGAACAGTTATAAAACCGGACTAGTAGGGCATTCTGATTCTAACGGCGCAACAGACAACGGCAGATTAAAAGTTACGTATTACGCCAACCATTTTTTCCATACCAATTCGCGCAATCCTCGCGTACGCTTTGGTGAGGTGCATGTATTAAACAATTTAGAAGAACAGGTGCAGCTTTATGGTATTGCGGCGGCCAATGGTTCGTCTGTTTACGCGGAGAACAATTTCTTTTTAAACACGCGTTGGCCAATGTATGCCGATAGAACTACGACAGATTTCAAAGCCCTTTACGGATATGGATCTGATGCCACATTTTCATCAAAAACCGGCAACTATCCTGCTTTAGGTTTAAAGCAAGTTGGGAATGCTTATGATGATGGCGGCTTGCCAGCCATCACCGCGCAGATAAATGCGGCCATGTTAAATCCGGGAGGCCGTTCGGTAAAGTTTGACGAATTAAATCCGGAGGCGGTATTTAACCCGTCATCTTACTACACTTATACCGCAATGGACGCCAACGTGGTGCGCAAAATAGTGCCTTTGCTGGCTGGTGCCGATGTAATTGACTTTTTTCCGAAGGCATCTACCGCAACAACGCTTCCGCTCACCTTATTAGCATTTGATGCAATTGTACAAGACCGCCTAAACCCAAAAGTACGCTTAACTTGGACCACCACCAATGAATACAATACGCAGGATTTTGAGGTATTAAGAAAATCTGACGAAGGCAACTTTGAAAAAATTGCCATTGTGCCCGCTAAAAATACTGCTGGTGAGTTCACTTACTCAGCTATTGACGATAAGCCGTTTTTAGGAAGCAATTATTATCAGCTAAAACAAAACGATAAAAACGGCAAATACAGTCTAAGTAAAACGGTAGCGGTTTCTTTTAAGCCAAAAACTAATTTGAAATTATACCCAAATCCGGCTACAAGTGTAGTAAAGGTAACACATCCTGCTGCCCTAACAAGCGGTACCATCACATTGGTTAGCGCCGACGGGAAAGTTGTTGCCGTGCATAAAATTGCGACAAATAGCAATGAAACTTCTATAAGTCTGGACGGATTAACGCCCGGATTTTACACCCTTCTTTTTAATCAGGGCGCAGAGCATGTCGCATCCAAATTCATTGTACAATAAATTATCACAATTTCAATTAACCCCTGTCCGCAAACATCAGATGAAAAAAATAATCGCCTTACTTTTATTTACAGCAGGCGTATCACCGTCGCTACAAGCTACAACTTATCCTGTAAACAATGTGACTGCCCTAAAAACCGCTATTGCCAGCGCTGTCGCGGGCGATGTTATTGTAGTTGATGGTGGCGAATACCTCTTTACCGCCCGTTTAGACATCAAAAACAAGAACGGAACGGCGGCAAAAAACATCCAGTTAATTGCCAACCCATCGTCAGCCACACGGCCACGCTTTAATTTTTCGGCGCAAGCAGAAGCAAGCGCTAACCAAGGTATTTTACTGGAAAATTGCAGCTACTGGCTAATTAAAGGGATTGATGTTTATAAAGCCGGCGATAATGGAATGCAGATTAAAAACTCGAGCAATAACATTGTGGAGTTCTGCACATTCTCTGAGTGTAGCGACACAGGCCTGCAACTGGATAACGGCTCGGCAAATAACCTCATTTTAAACTGCGATTCTTATTACAATGCCGACTCTAGCCTGGAAAACGCCGACGGCTTTGCATCAAAATTAAATGTTGGCTCTGGCAACACCTTCAAAGGCTGCCGCGCCTGGCAAAATTTAGATGACGGCTGGGACGGTTACTTAAAAGAAACCGATAACGTAAATACCTTTTACGAGAACTGCTGGGCCTTTAACAACGGGAAACTAAAAACAGGAGCAACCAGCGGTGGCGATGGAAACGGCTTTAAATCTGGCGGAAGCGACGGTAAAGACCTTAAACACAACGCTAGCTACAAAAATTGCATTGCCGCCGGAAATGTTAAAAAAGGCTTTGACCATAACAGCAACCGCGGAGAAGTTACGCTTTTAAACTGTGCGGCTTACGCCAATACACAAAGTAATATGGGCTTTGGCAATACCAATCCGCTAGCTAAGCTCACCATTAAAAACACCTTGGTTTTAGGTGCCACGGGAGATACCAACGCCGGCACAAAAGACATCAGCAACAACAGCTGGAACAGCACGCCGGCCATTACAGTTAGCAACGCCGATTTTGGAAGTGTTGATATTTCGGAACTGGGACAGCCACGGAAAGCTGATGGAAGTTTACCTGATGTGAATTTTTTGCGCCCGAAGGCGGGAAGCGCCCTCATAGACCGGGGTGTTAATGTAGGTTTAACCTACTATGGAACGGCACCGGATATTGGCGCATTTGAGTACAACCCTGCCTTGCCTTTGAACTTGTTAAGCTTTACCCTAAGTAGCCCAAACCAAAACGCAGTAAAGCTAACTTGGCTTACTGCTAATGAAGTAAATACCGGAAAATTTGAGATTTATAGAAGGCAAGAAAGCGGAAGCTTTAAGCTGATTTACACGGTGGCGGCCACTAACAAAACCGGCATCCAAGAATATAGCTTCACAGATTACAATTACGAGAACGGCACTAGTTATTATTTGCTGAAACAAATTGATTTAGACGGAACAGTCACCTTAACCGAAACCAGGGCGATTAAACTGGGCTTAAATCGCGGGCAACAACTTTTGCTGTACCCAAACCCGGCCCAAAACTTTATAGCTATTGATTTTGGCACCTATGCCATCCGCGAGCTTCAAATTTTTGATACAGAAGGGCGCTTGCTTTCAAAAGATATTTCAAAAGATCAGCTATTTAAAAAAGATGTATCTGCTTTACCTAGCGGACTGTACATCTTAAAAATAAAAACAGAAGCAACAACAAGCCAGCACAGGTTTGTTAAAGAATAAGAAACCAGTTAACCAAATAATAATCAATATGAAACAGTTTATCAAAAACTACCAGTGGCAGCACTTTGTGTTTGTCTTACTCATCTTTTTTACTCACAGTGCTTTTGCCGTCAGTTACGATAAAACCGTGGCGAAAGACGGCAGCGGAGATTATACCACGGTACAAGCCGCAGTAGATGCGGCACCCTTAGGACTTACGGCGCCTTACCGTATTTTTATTAAAAAAGGCAAATATGTTGAGCAAGTGACTATACCCAGTAACAAGCCATTTATTCAATTTATTGGCGAAGATGTAGGCCAAACCGCTATCAGCTTTAACAATTATAATGGCAAAGCTATGTCTGGCGGTGGCTCTTTTGGTACGGCCAATAGCGCAACCGTAATTGTAAATGCTAATGATTTCAGCGCTGCGAATATAACCTTTGAAAACACCACCGGAGATTCGCCCCAAGCCCTGGCCATGAATGCTAGTGGCGACCGTGCCTCTTTCAAAAATTGCAGATTTTTAGGTGGCCAGGACACATTTTTAGGTTATAATTCCAAATACCCCCAATCTTTATACAAATGCTATATTGAAGGGGTCGTGGATTTTATCTTCGGAAACTCCAAAACAGTTTTTGACGAATGCACCATTTACGCCAGAGATCGTGCAGACAATAACGGCAGCTACATTACTGCCTCTAACACACGCGAAAGCAAAGGACTGCTGTTCAGGAACTGCGAGATTATCCCAAACAGAGGAAATACCAAATATGTTTTAGGCAGGCCGTGGCAAAATGATGCCGCTACAACTACAGATAAGTCAACCGCGGCAACGGTGTT
The DNA here is from genome assembly GCF_003609575.1 of Pelobium manganitolerans. Classification (GTDB taxonomy): domain Bacteria; phylum Bacteroidota; class Bacteroidia; order Sphingobacteriales; family Sphingobacteriaceae; genus Pseudopedobacter; species Pseudopedobacter manganitolerans. Next base: position 446,017 of record NZ_MBTA01000001.1, read on the forward strand.
CATCAACACTAAAATGAGCAACGTGGTAAAACCCGAGGGCTGGGCGGTTTGGGATGCGGGAACAGACGTAAGCAAAATTATTTATGCCGAGTACAATTCCATGAACATGGACGGAACGCCTTTGGATGTTTCTTCGCGCGTTTCTTGGTCCAAACAACTGACAGCCACAGAGGTGGCGGAATACTTGGATAACAACATTGTTTTTAAAGACAGAAACAACGTAGTTTGGGATCCTTATGCGGTGTTTTTGGATGGCAACAATGTACCTTCTAACCGTTTGGCCATTTCAAATTTCAAATACAAAAAGACCGGGGTTGATTTAGATTTTTACTGGAACCTTAACTGGCCAGAAAGCAATGTCACCTATAATTTATACAGGATAGCGGATGGTGGCACGCCAGTTTTAGTAAATACGCAAACCATCAGCAGCAACGATGTAAACCTCTCTTATGCCCCAGCAACAGGCAAAGAAACTGTTCCGCCGTCCATGTCAACCTACGAGTATTATGTAGAAGCTACATCCGCCAGCGGAACGGTGCGTTCGGAAAGTGCAATTATCGCAGCGATACCTGTTTTAGATTTAACCGGCGCACTTCAAGATTTTAAGCAAGGGAATGATAAAGCGTCGGCTCCACAAATTCTTACGCTAAAAGGCGAGTACCTTCTTGAAAATGTAACTGTTACACCGCCAGCTAATTTTGAAGTTAGCGCCGATAATGGCGCAACATGGGCAACAGCAAGTAGCCCCCTAGTTTTGCCCGTAACAAGCGGTTTATTAACACAAAAAACTTTACTGCTACGCTTAAACGCCGCAGCGCCAGGTACATATAGCGGAAATTTAACCATTGTTTCGGGTACCGGAAGCCACAATAAAACCATTGCTGTAAGTGGCGAAACCTACGACCATCCTATTTTTAACAGCAAAGTAATTGCGAACATCGCATTAACTGATCCTGCAAAAAACACAGGCAGCACTTATCTTAAAAACGGCTTAAGCTCGGCCTCTTTAAGCTTGGGAAGCTACGTGTTATCTAACAAAACGTCGGGCACAAATGCCCCTTACACCGCAGATTACGGGATACAGTTTGGCCCTAATGCAGACGGCGGAGGCTGGGGAGCAAGCGATATTAAAAACATGAACGACAAAACCAAGTATATCGAGGTTGCGGTAAAAACAGCATCAACCCACGAGGCAAGGGTTGATTCGTTATTGTTTAACCTGGCCGTTTTCCAAACTTCGGGAAACTTTGCCGTGGAATACTCAACAGATGATTTTGCAAGCAGCACCCTGTTAAAAAGCGGCTTGTTAAACGGCAGTCCGTTAACTGTTGCAGGTTCTTATGCAACCTTTGCCGGTGGCACTTGGGAATTACTTAAACAAGGCGCCGGAACAAACGTAAACAGATATGCTTTTGCGCTAAACGCAAGTAACGGTGTACGGTTAGATCCCGGGAAAACACTAAAGGTGAGACTTTACTTCCGCACCGGAAGCTCATCCAACGATAGATATGTGACTTTAAAAAATATTGACTTTAAAGGGACTGTTGGTTTACCTGCAGCAGAGGGAGATTTTAAAACCATAAGTAGCGGTTCTTGGATGGATAATAGCATTTGGCAACAGCTACAAGGTGGCGCCTGGGTTAGTACAGCCACTCCGCCGCATTTCGGTACTGGCCATACCTCTTTTATAGAGAATGGGCACATCGTTACCGCACCAAATTTTTCCGATTTGCAAACTGCCCAAGCAAGCTCTTATGGCTATGTAAATTCTTTTGTGGTGCGTGAAGGAGGAAAGCTGATTGTTGAAGCAGGCAAAACTTTAGCGATACACAGAGAGCAACTTTATGTAATAGATGGCGAGTTTGAAAACAACGGAACCGTTAATAATGATGGTAAATTTGATTTTACAATAACGGGTGTCGTAACCAACAACGGAACCTTGAAAATAGACCAAACTGGAAGTAATGTTTATGTGTACGGACAGCTTATCAATAAAGCATCTGTAAACTATAATTTTGTTACGGTTAAAGATCGTGGCGTGTACGAACATGCTGCAAACTCCAGCAATATGCCGGCTAACATTACCTTTGAAACAGGCTCAACCTTCTTAGTTTCGGGCATCACTACATCGCAAACCGACATTTTTAAAAGCTCAACCAATTATTATAACATTATTTGGGACAATAATCAGGCTAGCGGCAAATATTATGCATTCAGAGGTAACATAGGAGCCTCCAATGTTTTAGGAAAGTTTACGGTTAAAAATACCGGCGCAACTTATATCGCATTTAACAACGCCGACATTACCATTGGTTTCCCTGGAGGGTATGAGCAAACCGGAGGCAGCGTAAGGGTTAGGGAAGGCGGAACCGTAAACGGAACTTTTAATATAGGGAAAGATTTTGTAGTGAGCGGAGGAACCTTTGAATCTAACGGAGCAAACGTTACTATCAATTTAACAGGTGTTAACGGCGTTTATAATTATAACGACGTAACCAATAGCCTGTCTAATCTTAATGTTGGCCTTAGTGGAAGCTACACCCTACAATCCCCTTTAAAAGCAAGCACTTTAGCCTTATCCGGAAACGGAAAAATAGCTTTAGGCAACAATAACCTAAATGTGGCTGCTGTAACAGGAGGCTCTGCTACTGCATTTGTAATAACCGATGGTTTGGGTAAATTAAGCATTAGCAATGTTGGGGCAACGGCAGTAAACTTTCCGGTAGGGGCAAATAGCAACAGCTATTCACCGGTGAGCATTAGCAACAGTGGCGTAGCAGATGCCTTTTCGGTATCCGTAAAAAATACTTTCACAAATGCTTTGCCTAGCCCTTCAAAAGCTGTTAATAAAGAGTGGTCCATTAGCGAAGCAACGGCAGGGGACAGTAATGCAACTTTAGCTTTTTCTTGGAACACTACAGATCAAGGCGCAGGTTTTTCAACTTCACAGCTTAGAGTCTTAAATTACGACGGCACCGCTTGGACACAAACCAATGCAAGCTTGAGTGGCGACGGTTCCACAACACCTTACACCGCTACGGCATCTGGCTTTACTACTTTTGGCGCTTTTGCCATTGGAACAGATGGCGTATTGCCGCTGGATTTTACCGGCTTTAGCGCCAAGTTGCTTAAAAATTTAAGTCAAACCGTGCAGCTAAACTGGACAACTGCCAACGAGGTAAACACTTCCCATTTTGTTATTGAAAGAAGTGCAGACGGCAAAACTTTTGAAACATTGGGCACTTTGGCTTCAAAAAACATTGCTGGTGAAAATCGCTATCAGTTTATAGACGAAAAGCCTTTGGCAGGCTTTGCATATTACCGCATAAAACAGGTAGATCAAAACGCTGCTTTTAAGTACAGCACTGTACAAGCCATAAACAATGCAGGCCAAAGTACGTTTGCAGTGTACCCTAACCCAGCTCAAAACGTGGTTTATGTAAGCCATGTGGCAGCAGGTAAATCGGCAAAAATCAGCGTGGTATCCACCTTAGGCAAAAACATATTGCAGGCAAACGTAGCTGCCGGATCTGTAAAATCAACGTTAAATTTAAGCGGTTTGGCAAGTGGCGTTTACCTGCTTTATTACCAAGACGGCGCTAATTCTAGCGTAACCAAACTGGTAAAACCTTAACGCTACAATCAAATACAAAGAGGCTGTTCACCACAACAGCCTCTTTTTTGTTTAAAACCGAGGTATACTACCCGTTTCCGGCAACGATTGCGCAGAAATATCAACCTTAAAGCTTCCTATTCCATGGGCTTTTGGCTAAAATTGTATCATCAACAGGTAATGTACACCTTCAAAAACTTCTGTTTTCAGCATAAAACAACCATTTATGAAATCAAAAATTTGCATCCTAAGCAGTTTTCTGTTAATATTTTCGGCTTACAGCTGTTCGGCCACCAGCCAAAAAAGTTTAAATACTAAACCTACTTCTAAAACTGGCCAAGGCTTAACTAGCGAGATTAAAGTGGCTAACGCTGCCGAGGTTTTGGCCGCGGTAAAAAACGCTAAACCGGGCGATGTTATTTTGGTAAAAGGCGGGACTTATAACTTTGACCAACGCATAGATATTAAAGTAAGCGGTACAGAAGATGCCCCAATTGTATTAAAAAGCGATCCATCAGACAAGCAAAGAGCAACTTTTAACTTTGCGGCTTTGGCCGAGGGCGACTCGAACCAAGGCATTATCTTGCGCAGCAGCTACTGGCATATCAAAGCTATTGATATTGTAAAAGCTGGCGATAATGGCATTTTAATTACCGGCGGGCACGATAATACCATCGAGTTTTGCACTTTTTCGCAATGTGCGGATAGTGGCCTGCAAATATCCGGCGGCGCCAGCAACAACCTCATATTAAACTGCGACTCGTACTTTAACGCCGATTCGAAAATTGAAAATGCCGACGGTTTTGCTTGTAAGCTGGATGTGGGTTCGGGCAATAAATTTAAAGGTTGCCGGGCTTGGCAAAACTTAGATGACGGCTGGGACGGCTACCTTAAGCAAACCGACAATGTAAGCACCACTTACGAAGATTGCTGGGCGTTTAACAATGGCATTTTAAAAAATGGAGAGCCTAGCGGCGGCGACGGTAATGGCTTTAAATCTGGCGGAAGCGATGATAAAACGCTAAAACATAATGCAACTTACGTTAACTGCATCTCGGCCAATAACATGAAAAACGGGTTCGACCATAATAGCAACCGCGGCGCAATTGCCTTATTAAACTGCGCGGCTTTCTTCAACAAAAACAAAAACCTCAGTTTCGGCAGTAAAAACCCGGTGTCTAAACTTGTAATCCAAAAAACAGTGGTTTATGGCAATGTGGGTTCTTTAGTTGCCGATGCTACTAAAATTGAAAACAATAGCTGGCAAAACGAAATGCCTTTGCAAATGGCAGATTTTATTTCTTTAGATGTTAAAGAGCTATCCAAGCCGCGCAAGGCCGATGGAAGTTTGCCAGATATCAAATTGCCAAAAATCTAAACCCAAAAATGAAGCATCTTTTTAAAAATATTTTCTTTTGTTTATTTGTGGTTTTTGCGCCAATTATGGCTTTTGCACAGGCGCAACAATTTAGCTTTACTGTTGCCAAAGACGGCAGTGGCGATTTTAAAACCATCCAAGAGGCCGTAAATAAAGTACGCGACCACTCGCAACAGACCGTAACCATCCACATCAAAAACGGCGTGTACCACGAAAAACTCGTTATCCCTTCCTGGAAAAAAAACATTGCCCTCATCGGCGAAAGCAAAGAAAAAACCATCATCACCAATGATGATTACTCGGGCAAAGACTTCCCAACTAAAGACTTTACCGGCAACCCCAAATACAGCACATATACCTCTTATACGGTATTAATACAAGCAACAGATTGCAGCGCGGAAAATTTAACCATTGCTAACACCGCCGGACGCGTGGGGCAAGCCGTAGCGCTAATGATAGAAGCCGACCGCGTGAGCATCAAAAACTGCAACATTTTGGGCAACCAAGACACGCTTTATACCGCAAAAGACGGGCGCAACTATTTTAAAAACTGCTTTATTGAGGGTACTACAGATTTTATATTCGGCGAGGCAACAGCAGTTTTTGAGGATTGTACCATTAAAAGTTTATCCAACTCGTACATCACGGCGGCATCTACCACACCAAACCAAAAGTTTGGCTATGTATTTTTAAACTGCAAGCTTATTGCGGCAGAAGGTGTTGGTAAAGTTTACCTGGGCCGGCCTTGGCGCCCTTATGCCAAAACGGTATTTATCAACTGCCAGCTAGGCAAGCATATCGTACCTCAAGGTTGGGATCCATGGAAAGGCGATGCCATGTTTCCGGATAAAGAAAAGACCGTATTTTATGCCGAATACAGCAACAGTGGCGAAGGCGCCGCAACAAATGAACGTGTAGCCTGGGCGCATCAGCTAAAAAAATCGGAAGCTAAAAACTATACCGTACAAAACATTTTTTGCGGATGGCAACCCAATTAGTGGCTGTTTTTGGTAACAAAAACATGCAAGCAACTTATGCAATCGTTGCCGGTAACGGTTGCACAAATAAAAACAGCGTTTCGGACTGTTTCGCTATATAAAATCGTTAAAATTGTGATTGATCGCGTAAAAACAAATTCAAAAGACTTTATAAACCAAATGTCCTCTTTAAGATGAAGAACCTAAAGCACGTGCTATTAACTGCACTACTTAGTCCGCTTGTTGCGATGACAGCCGCAAATGCCCAACAGGCAAATAACGACGCGATAGCGTTTGAAAAAGCGTTTAACGTTAAGTTGCCTAGCATTAAAAGCCCTGTATTTAAAAAAGATACTTTTGATGTGGCATCTTATGGCGCCAAAGCTGATGGCATTACTTTAAATACAAAAGCCATTAACGATGCCATTTTAGCTTGTAGCAAAAACGGTGGAGGCGTAGTGCTTTTAGGCAATGGCTTATGGCTAAGCGGCCCAATTATCTTGCAAAACAACGTAAACCTGCATTTAAAAGAAAATGCCGTGCTGCTTTTTACGGCAGATAAATCGCAATACAAACTGATTGAAGCCAACTGGGAAGGCAAAAAAGCTATCCGGAACGAGTCGCCCATTTCTGGCACCAACCTTCAAAACATAGCCATCACGGGCAAAGGTATCATTGATGGCAACGGCGATGTTTGGCGTGCTGTTAAAAAAGAAAAGTTAACCGAATCGCAGTGGAAAAAATTGGTGGCATCTGGCGGTGTGGTAAAAGACGGCCGTTATTGGATGCCTTCTGCCGGTTTCCTAAAGGGCGATACCAGCAAAAACGCATCGGCCATTGTACCTGGCAAAAGCTTAGCAGATTATGAAGAAATAAAAGATTTCTTCCGCCCTAATTTATTGGTTTTAACCAACTGCAAAACCATTTTGCTAGAGGATGTAACCTTCCAAAACTCGCCGGCCTGGTGCTTGCACCCTTTAATGTGCGAGGACTTAACGCTCCGCAATTTAATGGTGAAAAATCCTTGGTACGCACAAAACGGGGATGGGGTTGATGTAGAATCGTGCAAAAACGTGCTGATAGAAGGTTCTTCTTTTGATGTTGGCGACGATGGCATCTGTATCAAATCTGGACGTGATGAAGACGGACGTAAACGCGGTATGCCCACAGAAAATGTAATTGTACGCAATAACGTGGTTTACCATGCACACGGCGGTTTTGTAATCGGTAGCGAGATGAGCGGCGGTGCTAAAAACTTGTATGTGTACAACAACTCTTTCATGGGTACCGATATTGGTCTGCGTTTTAAAACTACCCGTGGCCGCGGTGGCGTGGTAGAGAATATCTACATTTCGCACACCAACATGAAAGATATTGCCGGCGAAGCCATCTTGTTTGATATGTATTATATGGCCAAAGATCCAATTTTACTGGCCGGCGAAAAACGCGAAGATCCAAAATCGGAAATGATGCCGGTTACGGAAGCTACGCCACAGTTTAAAAACTTTTTTATCAAAAACACTTACGTAAACGGTGCCGAGAAAGCTTTATTTATTCGCGGTTTACCCGAGATGAATATCAAAAACATCAACATCGAAAACTCGGTAATACAAGCTGATGCCGGCATAGAGCTGGTAGAAGCGCAAGGCATAAGCATCAAAAACATGTCTTTGCTAACCCGTAAATCCAGCAACTTAATCAGCATCCGCAACAGCTCCGCAGTAAATTTCGACGGCTTTAAAGCGCTTAGCAACTATCAGAGCTTCGCAGAAATTGCTGGCGCAAAAACAGCTAACATTAATTTCATCAATACGCCAATTAAAGATGCAAAACAAAAAAGCACCTTCACCTTTGGCGCAAAACCTAGTGTATTAAACATCAAGTAACATGATCAGATTAAAAAAAATCGCGTTAGCGGCCTTGCCATTATTGGTATTATTGGGCGCCTGCTCTTCCGCGAAACGCCAAAATGTTAACAAAGACGGCAAAAGCTTATCAGAAGCGATGGCTAAAACCATTATGGAGAGGTTCCCCTTCCCGATTGAGAACAACAGCCGCAACTTAAAATGGACTTACGAAACGGGGGTTTACCTTACCGGCATTAGCCAAGTTTGGAAACGTACCGGCAACGGCGAATATTTTGCTTATGTGCAGCGTTGTATGGACGATTTTATTGAGGAAGACGGCAGCATCAAAACCTACAAATTTGCCGATTACAACCTGGACAACGTACGCAACGGCTACAACCTTTTGATGCTGTACAAGGTTACCGGTAAAAAGAAATATTATACCGCCGCACAAACCTTAAGAAAACAGCTGCAAGAGCAACCGCGCACAAAAGGTGGCAGCTATTGGCATAAAAAAATATATCCATGGCAGGTTTGGCTAGATGGCTTGTACATGGCTATGCCTTTTTACACCGAGTGGGCAGCAGATTTTGACGATTACGAAGCCTTTAATGATATTGCAGACCAATTTACGGATATCGAAAAACACGCACGCGACGAAAAAACAGGCTTAATTTACCACGGCTGGGACGAGTCTAAAGAACAGCTTTGGGCAGATAAAGTGACCGGTAACTCGCCTAATTTTTGGGGACGTGCCATGGGCTGGTACGGCATGGCCATGGTTGATGTGTTAGATTATTTCCCTAAAGATCATCCAAAACGCCAAGAAATTTTGGACGTTTTAAATCGCTTTGCGGCAGGCATTAAAAATGCGCAAGACAAAAAATCGGGCTTGTGGTACCAAGTAATGGACAAGCCGGACGGCAAAGGCAACTATCTAGAAGCATCGGGATCCAGCATGTTTGTGTACACTTTGGCCAAAGCAGTACGTATGGGCTACATTGATGCTTCTTACGATAAGGTAGCGCAAAAAGGATACGATGGCATCAAAAAAGAATTTTTAGTGTGGGATGAGCAAGGCAATTTGCACCTAAACGGAACGGTAAGCGTAGCCGGTTTGGGGGGCAAACCTTACCGTGATGGCAGTTATGATTACTACCTGAGCGAAAAAGTGGTACAAGACGACCCAAAAGGTGCAGGTGCATTTATGATGGCCGCCAATGAAATGGAATTGCGCGACATTCCGCAAACCGGTAAAGGCAAAACGGTTGTGTTAGACAACTTTTTCAACAACGAGTTCCGCAACAATATTTTAGGCAAAAAAGAAAGCTTTCATTATGTGTGGAACGAGTGGGACAACAATGGCTTCGGCCTTTTTGGCGAGCATTTCCGTTATGCAGGTGCCAAAACCGAAACCTTAAAAGAAGGCCCCACTGCACAAAACTTAGCTAGTGCTAATGTATATATCATTGTAGATCCGGATACAAAAAAAGAAACCGAGTATCCAAACTACATGCAGGCGCCCTACATACAAAACATTGTAGAGTGGGTTAAAAACGGCGGAGTGCTGTTATTAATGGCCAACGACTCTAGCAATGCAGAGCTGCCACACTTTAATGATTTGGCGCGCCAGTTTGGCATCCAATTTAAAAGCGAATTAAAAAACCCGGTTACAGGCAAACAGTTTGATATGGGCTTAATTGAAATTGCAGCGGGCAACCCTGTTTTTCCTTTAGGCGCCACCACCTATTTAAAAGAAATTAGCACATTAGACGTTAAAGAACCAGCCAAAGCTGTGGTAAACCACAATGGCGACGTGGTAATGGCGACTGCCAAATTGGGCAAAGGGAGTGTTTTTGCCGTGGGCGATCCTTGGTTATATAACGAGTATGTTGATGGCAGGAAGTTGCCGGCCAAATTCCAAAATCTTAAAGCCGCACAACAATTAATACAGTGGCTTTTAAAACAATCTAAATAACACAATGAACTTAAACAAAGAGAAGATTAGTGCGTTAGCGCAAAGCAAAGTGACTTTGCCACAGTCGAACATATTTGAGTTGCCAGAGAAGGTTTTGCAGTTTGGCACCGGCGTTTTACTAAGAGGGCTTCCAAATTATTTTATTGATAAAGCTAACCGCGAAGGCATTTTTAACGGCCGCGTGGTGGTGGTAAAATCAACCGACCATGGCAGCACCAAAGATTTTGACGAGCAAGACAGCCTTTACACGTTAAGCATTAAAGGTATTGAGAACGGCCAGGCCGTAGATGAAACTATTGTGTCTTCGGCCATTAGTCGCGTACTTACCGCCGGTAGCCAATGGGCAGAAATATTAAAAGTAGCCGAAAACCCAGCACTGTCCGTAGTTATTAGCAACACCACAGAAGTGGGCATCACTTTAACAGATGATGATATCAACGCAAATCCGCCGGCATCTTTTCCCGGCAAATTACTAGCCGTTTTGCACCACCGTTTTAAAACATTTAACGGCGCTGCGGATAAAGGTTTAGTGATAGTGCCAACAGAATTAATTGTAGACAACGGCACCAAGCTTACCGAAGTTTTGTTGGCATTAGCTAAACAGAATAATTTATCGGCCGAGTTTGTAAACTGGTTTAAGGCTAACTGCCAAGTGTGCAACTCTTTGGTAGATTGCATTGTACCGGGCAAACCTGCTAAAGAAGAGTTAGAGGAACTGCAAAACGAACTGGGTTATAAAGACGGTTTGCTAATCATGTCCGAGGTTTACCGCCTGTGGGCTATCCAAGGTGACGAAAAAACCAAAGAAGCTTTATCTTTTGCACAGTGCAATAAAGGCGTGGTAATTACTCCGGATATTGATTTGCACCGCGAGTTAAAATTACGCTTGTTGAACGGGACGCACACTTTAAGCTGTGGCTTAGCTTATTTAGCCGGATGCGATACGGTAAAATCTGCCATGGATGATAAAGCGGTGGAGGCCTATATTGATAATTTAATGCGCGATGAAATTGCGCCGGCCATCCCTTACAATGTGACACAAGAGCAAACAAACGAGTTCGCCAACAACGTGCTGGACCGTTTCCGCAATCCTTACATCTTCCATCAATGGTTAAGTATTACGGCAAATTATAGCTCAAAGCTTAAAATGCGCGTATTGCCGGTATTGCTAAACTACGCCGAGAAGTTTAACGAAGTGCCAGAACTAATTGCTTTAGGCTTTGCGGCTTACATCCGCTTTATGAAGCCTGCATCGCGCGAAGGCGAAAAAGTGTACGGCGAAGCTAATGGCCAAAAATATTTGATTAACGATACCCTAGCGGCTTACGTTGCCGATATTTGGGATGCGGAAGCAGATAATATTGTTGAAGCTATCCTAGCCGACGAAAAATTATGGGGCACATCACTTGTAAAAATTCCTAACTTTGCAACAAGCGTAGCTTCGTATTTGCCGGCGATGGAGAACCCAAAATCAATCAAAGAGGCAATTGCCAAACAAGCGCGCTCCTTAGTTTCATAACATATGCAAAGAGTATTAAAAGTACACCCACAAGACAATGTTTTAGTGGCATTAACAGATCTTTTTGAAGGCGAAATTATCATCTATAATGATGAAAAAATCACCTTGTTAGATAATGTTAAAGCAAAACACAAGTTTTTAACCGCAGACTTAAAACAAGGCGACGAGATTTTAATGTATGGGGTGCTGGTGGGCAAAGCACAAACAGATTTAAAGGCAGGCAATGTAATTACCACTGCCAACATTAAACACGCCGCAAACAGCTTCGAAATTGGCGAACGCAAAACTGCTTGGGAAAAACCGGATGTAAGCAAGTGGGAAAACGCCACGTTTAACGGCTTCCACCGGCCAGACGGGAGCGTAGGTACCGCAAACTATTGGTTGGTTATCCCGATGGTTTTTTGCGAAAACCGCAACTTGGAGGTTTTACAAGAAGCTTTGGTTGGGCCCTTAGGCTACGGCCGTAAAAAAGCTTATCAAAACCAAGCGTTAAAACTGGTAGAAATGTACAAGGCTGGTGCCGATGTAGAAGACTTTTTAAATGTTGATTTATTTGTAGAGGGCGAAGACCAAAAATCGGAAAGACTTTTCCCTAACGTAGATGGCATTAAGTTTTTGACGCACCAAGGCGGTTGTGGCGGTATCCGTCAGGATTCGGAGACTTTATGTGCGCTTTTAGCAGGATATATTACGCATCCTAACGTGGCCGGTGCTACCGTATTAAGCTTAGGTTGCCAAAATGCGCAGGTAAATATCCTGCAAACAGAAATAGAAAAAAGAGACCCTAACTTCGCCAAACCTTTATATGTTTTGGATCAGCAGAAAGTAGGTAAAGAGTCGGAATTATTGCCTTTGGCTTTAAAACAGACTTTTGCGGGCTTGGTAGAAGCCAATAAGCAAACCCGTAAACCGGCGCCTTTAAGCAAAATCACCATCGGTTTAGAGTGCGGCGGTTCTGATGGCTTCTCGGGAATTTCGGCAAACCCGGCCATTGGTTATACCTCAGATTTGTTGGTGGCACTGGGCGGACAGGTTATTTTAGCCGAGTTTCCAGAGCTTTGCGGCGTAGAGCAAAACATTAGCGACCGTTGTGTTACGGTTGAAGAAGCAGAACGTTTCTCGCACCTGATGAAAACCTATGCGGCACGTGCAGAAGCGGCAGGCTCGGGCTTTGACATGAACCCTTCTCCGGGCAACATCAAAGACGGTTTAATTACAGATGCGATAAAATCTGCCGGAGCAGCTAAAAAAGGCGGAACATCACCTGTGGTAGCTATTTTAGACTATCCGGAAAAGGTGACTAAGCCAGGCTTAAACTTGCTGTGTACGCCAGGTAATGATGTGGAATCTACCACCGCCGAAGTAGCTTCTGGCGCAAACATCGTATTGTTTACCACGGGCTTGGGTACACCAACGGGCAACCCCGTTACTCCGGTTGTTAAAATCGCGAGCAATACCACGCTGTTTAACCGGATGAACGACATCATGGACATCAATACCGGAACCATTATAGATGGCGAAGAAACTATTTATGACGCCGGCGCACGCATTTTAGACTATGTAATAAAAGTTGCCAGCGGCGAGGTTGAAGTTGCCGCCGTACGCAACGGACAAGATGATTTTATTCCTTGGAAACGAGGGGTATCGCTTTAAGTTTCTGTATACCAGACTTACGAAGTTAAAACTTCGTAAGTCTTCTTGTCCGCGCAAGTCTTCTTGTCCGCGCAGGGTCTTTCGCAGAAGACCCTGCGATTAGAAGATTGCTGTGCTAAACCTAACTTTGTACCGAAGTTCATCGCCGATTTTTAAAAATTCCCCAATTAAAGTCCTCGGTTTTTAAAGGCAATCAAGTGATCCTACTTCCGATTTTTTTTGTCCGCGCAGGGTCTTTCGCAGAAGACCCTGCGATTAGAAGGCCTTCGCTATTGGTTGAGCACTCACTTTTCAGGACGAGACACGACGTGAAATTTGGAGCGGGAGACCCCATTCTCACTACTCACTATTGACCACTTGTCCTCGCAGGGTCTTTCGCAGAAGACCCTGCGATTAGAAGATTGCTGTGCTAAACCTAACTTTGTACCGAAGTTCATCGCCGATTTTTAAAAATTCCCCAATTAGAGTCCTCGGTTTTTAAAGGCAATCAAGTGATCCTACTTCCGATTTTCTGAACTTTGTAAGGCCTTCGCTATTGGTTGAGCACTCACCTTTCAGGACGAGACACGAAGTGAAATTTGAAGCGGGAGACCCCATTCTTACTACTCACTATTGACCACTCACTCCCACAAAACCCACTTCTTCAAAATTCCTTCTACCTCGGCATTTTAAACACCAGCCCCAGGGCCAGGTTTTGGCTGTACTGTATTTTACCGCTGTAATTATCGTCGTATAAAGCCGTTGCGCCCAAGGTCACATTCACAACCCGGTTAACCTTTGCAGTTAGTGTCGCATCTAACCTTTGATCAATATTATTAATGGTTTCGTAAGCCGCAAACAATAGGTAACGCGCCTTTAAGTTCAGGTTAGGCGCAATGTCTTTGTCAAAATTGGCCACCCCTTGGAAAGCCAGTTCGTTTTTAAAACGTTTGCCTACTTCTACGCCAAAGTTTTTAGGGTTATTGCGATAAAGCGTGGTATCCAGCAAAAAGGTTTGGCGGGCAGTACCGGTACCTAAGCGCACGCTAAAATATTTTTCGGGCTTGTACTCAAAACCTATAGACTCTGTAAGGTATCCCGGCGACATAAATTTGGAGATGATTTTGCGGGTTTCGTTACCTTCTTTATCTTTTCCGTAAGAATATCCGGCATCAAACTGGGATTCAAAGCTGATGGAACCAAAGAAGTTCCAGTTTTTGGATAATGGCAAGGCCGCTTTGTTATCCCAAAAAATACGGTCGTTGGTTTTACGCTCTAGCTGGCCTTTGTTTTTTAATTTACCGTACTGCAAAAGCACCTCTGTGGTAAAGTTACGCCCGTTTTTGTTGTACTCGGCTTTGTAGTTTAGTAAAGATCCCAAGGCAATAGAGTTTACACCGCCCCCGCTCCAGTTATCGCTAAAGGCCGCTTGGTTTAGGTTAATACCAAAGTTGGCTTTGGTTTTCCAATAGTTTACTTTAATGTGTGCCAAGCTTTGGCTTAACTGCTGTTTGTAAATAAAAAAGATAGGCCTGCGTACCGGAAAAGGGTTTTTCTTTACCTGAATTTCCTGAACTTCAATGGGTTCAATTCTATCATCGTTTTGCGCAAAAGCACTAAAAGTGAATGTAATTAAAAAAAGCACCGGCAGAAAGGTACCGAAATTTTTAAACGGATTCATCCGGCAAAAATGCCAATTTATAAAGGTTTTAAAAAATCCATTTTCTTAACACGGCGCAAAAACATCGGCGCAAAGCCTAAAAATCGGACTTATTTGGTAATATGTCTATTACTTTAAGCGCTTTTGCCGGCTAATGCGTGTAAGGTTTTGTAAATTCAAACTTTGGAAAAAATGGCGTTCGCCATAAAATCATGATTATGAATATCTCAAAAACTTCTTTCGCAATTGTAATTGCCAGCGTAGTATTGGCATCTTGCAACAATAACAAAAACGCAAAATCAGACCACAGTAACAACCCCTTTTTTAGCGAAAGCCATTTGCCCTACCAAGCACCCGCTTTTGACAAAATTAAAAACAGCGACTTTTTGCCTGCTTTTAATGAAGGCATGAAACAGCAACTGGCAGAAGTTGACTCGATTGTAAATAACACCGAAGCGCCAACTTTTGAAAATACATTTGTTCCTTTAGAAAAAAGCGGACAGCTTTTAGCGCGCGTAAATAACGTTTTTGGTTTGTTAACCAGCGCCAACACGAACGACGAATTGCAGAAAATTGAAGAAGAGGTTTCGCCGAAACTGGCGGCTCACCATGATGCCATCTTTTTAAACCCAAAACTTTTTAGCCGCGTTGAAGCGATTTACAATAGCGCGGAAAAAAAGGAGCTCGACGCAGAGTCTCAGCGCTTGGTTGATGTTTATTACGAGAACTTTGTGCTGGCCGGTGCCAAGCTAAATGATGAAGCCAAGGCCGAAATGAAGAAACTGAACGAAGAAAAAGCGAGCCTTAGCACTAAATTCACCAATTTGCTTTTAGCGGCAACAAAAGAAGCTGCTTTACAGGTAGACTCGGCCGAAGCATTAAACGGTTTAAGTGAAGCAGAAATTAAAGCTACCGAAAAAGACGCCAAAGACGCCAAGGTAAAAAGTAAATATCTTATTGTGCTGCAAAACACTACGCAACAGCCCTATTTATCACAACTAACGGATAGGAAAACGCGTGAACAATTGTTTAACGCCAGTTACAACCGGGCCGAGAAAGCAGATGCTAACGATACCCGCGGCACGCTCATCCGCCTGGCCGAAATCCGCGCCAAGCAAGCGCAACTGCTAGGTTTTAAAAACTATGCGGCCTGGAACCTAAAAAACCAGATGGCACAAAGCCCGGAGGCAGTAAGCCTGTTTTTAAAACAAATTGTACCGGCCGCAACTGCTAAGGCTCGCACAGAAGCTAAAGAACTGCAAACCCTGATAGACCAGCAAAAAGGCGGTTTTAAACTGGAGCCTTGGGACTGGAATTTTTACGCCGAGCAGTTGCGTAAGCAGAAATATGACTTAAACGACAGCGAGATTAAACCTTATTTTGAGCTAAACAGAGTACTGCAAAACGGTGTGTTTTATGCCGCTACGCAACTGTACGGCATCACTTTTAAAGAACGCACAGACTTACCCGTTTACCAAGAAGATGTAAAAGTTTACGAGGTTTTTGATAAAGACGGTAGCGAGCTGGGGCTTTTTTACGCCGACCTTTTTAAACGTGATAACAAATCTGGCGGTGCATGGATGTCGAACATCGTAAACCAATCCACTTTGTTGGGTACCAAGCCGGTAATTTATAATGTGTGCAATTTCACCAAACCCGCAGAAGGCCAGCCAGCTTTAATTAGTTTTGACGACGTTACCACGATGTTCCACGAGTTTGGACATGCTTTGCACGGCTTTTTTGCCAGCCAAAAATATGTAACGCTTTCGGGTACAGATGTTGCACGCGATTTTGTAGAGTTCCCTTCCCAATTTAACGAGCACTGGGCAATGGAGCCTAGCGTGTTTAAAAACTACGCTGTGCACTATAAAACCGGCGAAGCCATGCCCGCTACCTTGGTAGCGAAAATTAAAAAGTCCGCTGCCTTTAACCAAGGTTACATGCTTACAGAATTGCTAGCGGCCGCATCATTAGATATGCAATGGCATAGCATTAGCGCCGGCACCAAAATTAACGACGCCAATAAATTTGAGCATGATGCGCTACAACGCACGGGTTTGTTAATGGACGAGGTTCCGCCGCGCTACCGCTCAAGCTATTTTAAACATATTTGGGGCGGAGGCTACGCTGCCGGTTATTACGCCTATTTGTGGACAGAGATGCTGGACCACGATGCATTTTCATGGTTTGAAGAAAACGGCGGTTTAAACCGCGAAAATGGCCAGCGTTTTAGAGATATGATTTTATCTAAAGGGAATACCGAAGATTACAACAAGATGTTCAAAGACTTTAGAGGCCACGCGCCAGATATTAAACCGATGTTACGCAACAGAGGTTTGGTGAATTAGAACAAGCCTATTTGAAAAACATCTTTAAAGCTTCCGATTTTTTAAAAATCGGAAGCCCTTTTTTATTCCACAGCTCTTAGCCTAACGCTAATAATTCTTTAAAACACTTGGGCATCATCGAAATATTTAAAACAGCACCGTTTCTGATACCTCTTCATCTTTATTCTCCTCTAAATTGCGCTCTTTTTCCTTAGCAATAGCGCGCGCTGTTTTACGGCAAAGGAAACCGTTTTTTGTTGCTGTTACGGCTATCAAGGTTTCGTCATTGGCATCGTCCTCAGTGCAGTCGTCTAGCTGGTAATAAAAAAACCTATCTGCAAGTTTTTTCTCGATGTACAAAGTGGCGTTTACAGGAATCTGCAGCTTTAAATTCACTTCTTGGCTGCGCCATGCATCAGCATTGCTAAGCTCAAAGCGTTTGTCAAAAGTTAGTACAGAGTCGCTTTGGTGATAATAATAAACTATCAAGTGCGCATTTTTTAACGCGTTTCTAAAATTGCTTCCGCGCGCAGTATAGGTTTTGCTCAAAATAGGCGCATCGGCACCACCAATACTTAAATCAAAATGCAAGTTCCGCGGCGAATCAAAATCGCGGTCGCTTCCCGAAATTCTAATGATCCGGTTCTCTACCTCATCATTATTAACGTCTTCCTGTACGGTACGTTCATCGCCCAAGCGTAAAACATAGCTTTGCTTGTTATTTGGTTTTAGGTTGATTGTTTCGGTATAGCTGGCCTGTTCTTTAAATTCGGTTGCGTTTTTGGCGACGCAAAAAGTAGCGGTTGCCAAAGCTAAGATCCATAAAGCGGTTAAGCTAAAGCTGATGTTTCTATTTAAAATTTTTGTATTAAAAAGAACGCGCAATAATAAGATAAACAGCGCGAACAGCGGAATAATCACCAGCAAAAACCCGCATACAAAAATCAATGGGCGTAGGCTATCAGTAATCATATTCAACGGAAATATGGTAGCCATATCTGTATTGCTGATATAGCCCATAAACACCGTAAAGCAGATAAAAGCAGCACACAAAAGCAAGCCGATAAATATCATAGCCAACACACCAAAAATGCGGACTATAAACTTTAAGAGCTTCGCGATGCTTGCCATAAGCCTATCTACCAAATTGCGGATAAATAAACCAGTTTTCCCAAACGCCGGAGTGTTTGCTTTTAATTGGCTAAGGTTGCTGGCAACTGCGTTTAGTTCTTCTTCAAAACTTTGCGCAAATGATTGCAGGTTTATCTTTTTCCCCATCATCTGTAGCCTTTCGCTGCGGGTTTGGGCTTTCGGCATCACAATCCACAATAAAACATAAGGCAAAACACCAAAACCAAAAAAGGCAAACAGTGCGATAAAGAAAATGCGGATCCACTTTGGCGCTACGTTAAAATAATGGGCTATGCCGGCGCAAACTCCCCCTATAAAACGGTCTTCGGTATCGCGGTAAAGCTTTTTTGGCTGATTTATGGCATTTAGGTTTTCGTTCTCGAAGAGTTCGTTTTCGTCGGTTTCAAAATCGGTTGGCTTGCCCATCCTTGTAATCATTAAGCTAACGTCTTCTTGCAACAAAACCTGGCGGCTGGCCTGACTTAGCTGTTCGGCAAACATTTCTGCGATGCGGTCTTCAATATCGCGCACAATCTCGGCCTTGTCCGCATAGTTTGAAAAATGTGCCTTAACGCTGTCAATGTAAGTTTTTAATGCCTGGTAGGCGTCCTCTTCGATATGGAAAACCCGACCGGAGATATTAATAATTATCGTTTTATTCATGGTTTTTTACTTATTCTTCTCTCTTTGATTTACTGTTCTTTCTACCGCGTAGGCTAAATCCTGCCAAGTCTCGTCAAGTTTTTTAAGAAGTTCTTCACCCTCCGCAGAAAGCTGATAATATTTTCGGGGCGGTCCTGATGTGGATTCTTTCCAGTTGTATGATAGAATCCCGTTGTTTTTTAAGCGAGTGAGCAAGGGGTACAGCGTACCTTCCACCACCAATAGGCGCCCAGCTTTTAGTTCCTCAATAATATCAGAGGCGTAAATTTCGCCCCGCGCTATGATAGAAAGGATACAGTACTCTAAAATCCCTTTCCGCATTTGGGTCTGCGTGTTTTCTGCTAACATATTACAAAGATATAGGTATTAATTAGTAATATGCAATACATAGTACTGTATAAAGGGTGTAAATAGTTGTAAAGTATTGGAAATCAACAGTATTATTTTTTTGAAGAAATGAGGTGAAACGGTCTGATGAGTGATAGCACCGTTTTGCAAACGTGATAGACTTAGACTTCCGAAGTTTTTAAAACTTCGGAAGTCTTTCCCTAAGAATATAATTCGAAATTCCTTTCAGATACTCTAGCTTTTAACCAATACGGTGATTTTGGAATCCCGTACGGGCAACAATCCCGCGGTGGTATCCGCTTAATCATCCTCTCCTTTTTCGTATCCTTCGTAATAATAGGATTGTTCTATCCCTTTAAAAATGATTTCTCGGCTATGTATCTCGGTAGTCAAGTTGGCGGAAAGTAAGGTCCGTAATTCTAAATCGTTGATAGGGCTTCTTTCTATTGCTGTAAATAAAGCGTTTTTTAAACTATTTTTATCTATACTTTTCATATAAATTGATAAAAACCTTATCAGACCGGTTTAATCTACATATCAGGGGTATCTAAGATAAGACAAATCCGCTTTAATGCGCTTCCAACCAGTTTAGACCTTCGCCTACCTCAACCACCAAAGGCACTTTAGTTTTTATTGCATTTTGCATACGGTCTTTAATCAGCGCCTTCATTTGTTCTTTTTCTGATAGCAGCACATCAAAAACAAGCTCATCATGCACCTGCATGGTCATACGGGATTGCAGACCTTGCGCCATAATGTCGCGGTGAATCTGGATCATCGCAATCTTGATCATATCTGCTGCAGAACCTTGTATGGGCGCGTTAATGGCGTTACGTTCCGCAAAACCACGCACCGTTTGGTTGGCCGAGTTAATATCTCGCAAATAACGTCTGCGGCCCATAATGGTTTCTACATAGCCGTTTTCGCGCGCAAAATTCATGGTATTCGCCATGTACTTTTTAATGCCTTGGTACTGCTCAAAATAATTGGCAATAATATCTCCGGCCTCTTTGCGCGGGATGCCCAATGTTTGCGACAAGCCAAATGCCGACTGCCCATAAATAATTCCAAAATTCACGGCTTTGGCGTTCCGGCGTTGGTCGGCGGTAACTTCTTCCAAAGAAACGCCATACACTTTAGCCGCCGTTGCCGTGTGGATATCCAAACCTTGCATAAAGGCATCCATCATGTTAGGGTCTTCACTAATTTCGGCAATAATGCGCAGCTCAATCTGGGAGTAATCTGCAGAAAGCAAAATATGGTTTTCATCTCTCGGGATAAAAGCCTTGCGCACCTCGCGCCCGCGAGCGGTTTTTATTGGGATATTTTGTAGGTTAGGATTGTTTGAGCTTAAACGGCCCGTAGCAGCCACAGCTTGGTTGTAAGAAGTATGTACGCGGCCGGTTTTAGGATTAACCAACAAAGGCAAGGCATCCACATAAGTGGATTTTAGTTTACACATCTGCCTAAAATCCAAAATGTCTTGCACAATGTCCGATTTTGGCGCTAAAGCCAAAAGCACATCTTCACCGGTTTGGTACTGCCCAGTTTTTGTCTTCTTCGCTTTTTCATCCAATTTTAGTTTATCAAAAAGCACTTCGCCCAACTGTTTGGGCGACGCCAAATTAAATTTAACGCCGGCCTTATCATACACCACCGCTTCTAAACGGTTAATATCTGTTTCCAACTCTGCCGAATAGTTTTTCAGTTGCTCCATGTCTATGCGCACCCCTTCAATCTCCATATCCGCCAGCACATAAACCAAAGGATTTTCTACCTCCGAAAACAGCTTATCCGCTTTAACCTCCGTTAGCATGGGCTCAAAGACTTGTTGCAATTGCAAAGTGATGTCCGCATCTTCAGATGCGTAATCTTTCACGCTTTCTACATCCACCTCGCGCAAGCTGCCTTGGTTTTTTCCTTTTTTGCCGATAAGTTCTGTGATGGCTATGGGTTTATAACCCAGATAATTTTCGGAAAGTACATCCATGTTGTGGCGCGTATCCGGATCTAAAAGATAATGCGCCAACATCGTGTCAAACAGCTCTCCTGCCACATTTACACCATACCATTTTAAAATGAGCACGTCGAACTTGATGTTTTGGCCAATTTTTTTGATGCTGGTGGTTTGGAATACATCCGCAAATTCTTGCACAATGGCTTTGGCCTCTTCTTGGTCAAAAGGGATGGGCACATAAAATGCTTCGGCCGGTTTCACGCTGAAAGAAAGCCCCACCAGCTCGGTATTGTTAGCGTCAACGCCGGTAGTTTCGGTATCAAAACAAAAAGCTTGTTGCCTGCTTAAAAGCTGTATCAGCTCTGCGCGGGCCTCTTCTGTATCTATCAAATGGTAGGTGTGTGGCGTATTTTCGATGTTTTTGCCGCCCTCTACCACCATGGCGGCCTGCGCCGGGCTAATGGTGATATTGGTAATGCCGGGCGCTTCTACAGGGTTCCCAAATAAATCCATTTGCCCGCCCTGCGGTTTTGCATCGGCAATGTTAAACTCTTCGCCAAAAACCCTGCGACCCAAGGTGCGGAACTCCAGCTCGGCAAAAAGCGGTTCTAGCTTCTCACGATCTGGCGGCCCAATACGGAAACTTTCTTCATGGAACTCTACCGGCGCATCCAATAAAATGGTCGCCAATTTTTTAGAGAGCAAACCTTGTTCGGCAAAGGTCTCTACATTTTCGCGTTGTTTCCCTTTTAATTCGTGACTATTGGCAATAATGCCTTCCATAGAGCCATATTGCTTAATTAAGGCTTTGGCGGTTTTTTCGCCAATGCCAGGTATGCCTGGGATGTTATCTACGGCATCGCCCCAAAGCCCCAGAATGTCTATCACTTGGTGCACGTGTTCAACCTCCCACTTTTCTAACACTTCTTTAACGCCTAAAATCTCCATCCCGTTACCCATACGGGCGGGTTTATAAATAAAAATATTGTCGGAAACCAGTTGCGCAAAATCCTTATCGGGCGTCATGCAGTAAACGGTATAACCTTCTTTCTCTGCTTTTTTTGCCAAGGTTCCGATAATGTCATCCGCCTCAAAACCGTCTGATGTTAACACCGGAATGTTAAAGCCTTCTATCAATTTCACCACGTAAGGTAAAGCTGCCGATAAATCTTCTGGCATGGCTTGCCGATGGCCTTTGTAAGCTTCGTAATCGCTATGGCGTTCGGTGGGCGCGTCGGTATCAAAAACCACGGCGATATGGCTGGGGTTTTCTTTCTTTAAAACCTCTAACAAAGTATTGGTGAAACCCATTACCGCCGAAGTATTTATTCCGTTTGATGTAAATCTGGGGTTTTTGCTAAGCGCAAAATGCGCGCGGTAAACCAGCGCCATACCGTCTAGCAGAAAAAGTTTTTTTGACATGTGAATTCCTTATTGCTTAATAGCGAATTTTTCAAATTTAATATTTTGAAGACGGTTTTTGCGGATGATAAATTATTAGGGCCTTATTTTCCTTCAAATCTTCTTTTGATGTGGCACATTTCGCCAAAATTTTACTTATTGTACTGATAACACTATATTTGCAGCATTATTGAATAACATGGAAAACGTTAGCACTCCTATAAATTTTTTACCCATTATTATACAGCTGGCAGTAGCATTGGGCTTTGTGGCTTTAACAATGGTTTTAACCCACTTAATTGGCCCTAAACGCAAAACTACCGACGTTAAATTAACCGCTTTTGAGTCGGGTATTGAGGTAGTAGGTAATGCGCGACAGCCGTTTTCTGTAAAGTACTTCTTGGTAGCTATCATTTTCGTGATATTCGATATCGAGGTGATTTTCATGTACCCTTGGGCCGTTAACTTTAGGTGGCTGGGCTTAAGCGGTTTAATAGAGATGTTCATCTTCATGGGCACGCTTTTATTAGGCTTTATCTACGTAATTAAAAAAGACGCTTTGCGTTGGGATTAAGTAGAATTGTTCTAAATAGAAAACACCAACAATTAACAGCCATAAAACTTGGTAAATTTGGGGCTTATTCCACACGAGCCTTTTTTGACTTTTTGGGAGATTACACATTATGAGTGATATTAAGCTAGTAGAAGCGCCGGCGGGTATTCAAGGAGAAGGTTTTTTTGCTACCTCCTTGGACAAGGTAATTGGGATGGCAAGGGCAAACTCTTTATGGCCTTTACCTTTTGCAACATCATGTTGCGGGATAGAGTTTATGGCGACCATGGGTGCGCATTATGATTTTTCGCGTTTCGGGTCCGAGCGTCCTTCCTTTTCACCGCGCCAAGCAGATTTATTAATGGTAATGGGTACCATCGCTAAAAAAATGGCGCCGGTACTTAAACAAGTTTATATACAAATGGCCGAGCCTCGTTGGGTATTGGCGGTTGGTGCCTGCGCAAGCAGCGGCGGTATATTTGACACCTACTCGGTACTGCAAGGTATTGATGAGATTATCCCGGTAGATGTTTACGTGCCCGGATGCCCACCACGCCCAGAAGCTATTATCAACGGCTTCAACAAAATCCAAGATATCGTCCGTAACGAATCGTTACGCCGACGCGACTCGCCAGAATACACAGAATTGTTGGCCAAATACGGAATCCAATAATGGCTAAAATCACTAATCAACAAGTTTTAGATAAACTAAGCGCCAAATTTGGCGATAAGCTAAGTGCGCCTACCGAGCCTTTCAACTTTTTAACGGTAGATATGGAAGCGGCTATAGTTAACGAAGCTTTAGCTTTCTTAAAAAACGATGCCGAGCTTAGGTTTAACTACCTTACAGATATTACTGCGGTACATTATCCGGGTTTAGAAAAAGAGCTTTGCGTGGTTTATCACTTGCACAGCCTTTACAATAACATACGTATCCGCATTAAAGCATACGTGCCACTTGCTAACCCTGCTATTGCTACGGCAACTAACCTTTGGGAAGGTGCCAACTGGATGGAGCGCGAAACCTACGACTACTTTGGGATACAGTTTGTGGGCCACCCTAACTTGGTGAGGATTTTAAATGTGGACGATATGACGGTTTTCCCGATGAGAAGAGAATACCAGCTGGAAGACCCGAACAGAGTAGATAAAAAAGATTTTTTCTTTGGACGCTAAGGAGTACAAATGAGCAATTTTATTACAGAGATAACGCCTAACAGACCGGTTTATGTAGATAACGATCCGCAAAACGAGTTAACTACATTAAACTTAGGGCCTACCCACCCAGCAACGCACGGAGTTTTCCAAAACGTGTTGCAAATGGATGGCGAGCGTATTGTGAGCGGGGTGTCTACCATCGGCTACATCCACAGAGCGTTTGAAAAAATCGCAGAACACCGCCCGTTTTACCAAATTACTACCCTTACAGACCGCATGAATTATTGCTCGTCGCCCATCAACAACATGGGCTGGCACATGACGGTAGAGAAGCTTTTGGGTATCGAAACTCCAAAACGTGTAGATTACCTGCGCGTGATTGTAATGGAGCTAAGCCGTATTACAGACCATTTAATTTGTAACGGTATTTTAGGTGTAGATACCGGTGCATTCTCGGGTTTCCTTTACCTGATGGAAGAGCGCGAACATGTTTACGAAATTTTTGAAGAGATATGTGGCGCCCGCCTAACCACCAACATTGGCAGGATCGGCGGCTTTGAACGCGATTTTAACGACATCGCTTTTGCCAAGCTGAATAAATTTTTAGAAAAATTCCCACCGGTTTTAAAAGAGTTTGAACAACTGTTTAACCGTAACCGTATTTTTATAGAGCGTACTTCGGGCGTGGCAGCGGTTGACCCCGAAACAGCTTTAAACTACAGCTGGAGCGGCCCTATTTTAAGAGCTACTGGCGTTGATTATGACGTACGCGTAAACGAGCCTTACTCTTCTTACCAAGATTTTGATTTTGAAATCCCGGTAGGTACCGCAGGCGATGTTTACGACCGCTTTATTGTACGCAACGAAGAAATGTGGCAAAGCCTTAGGATTATTGAGCAAGCGCTAGAAAAGCTAAAAAAAGAACCTAAAGGCGTATTCCACGCAGATGTACCCGAATTTTACTTGCCTCCAAAAGAGCAAGTTTACAACAACATGGAAGCCTTAATTTATCATTTCAAGATAGTGATGGGCGAAATTGATACACCAAAAACAGAGGTTTATCACGCTGTTGAGGGCGGAAACGGCGAGCTTGGTTTTTACTTGATTAACGACGGCGGACGTACGCCTTACCGTTTGCATTTCCGCAGGCCAAGTTTCATCAACTACCAAATGTATGCACCAATGAGCAGCGGCATGTTATTGTCTGATGCGATTATCAATATGTCTAGTTTGAACATTATAGCCGGAGAATTAGATGCTTAGAGTAGAAGACACCACAGCGGTAGAATTTCCTGCTGCACTTATCAGTAAATGCCAAGAAATCATCGGCCGTTATCCAGAAGGTCGCCAAAAATCTGCGTTGTTACCGATATTACACGAGGTGCAGGCAGTTTTCGGTTGGTTAAGCAGCAATGCCATGGACCAAGTTGCCGAAATGTTAAACATTAAAGCGATAGAGGTTTACGAAGTAGCCACTTTTTATACCATGTACTTTTTACAGCCAAAAGGCAAGTATGTGTTAGAAGTGTGCCGCACAGGCCCTTGCTGTTTGGTAGGTGCCGAAAAAATTATGGACTACATAGGTGAAAAGCTGGGCGTAAAAGAAGGCGAAGTTACGCCAGACGGTTTGTTTAGCTACCGCGGAGTAGAGTGTTTGGCCGCCTGCGGTTACGCTCCGGTATTGCAAATAGGACCAGAATATACTTTTTACGAAAACTTAACACCAGAGTCGGTAGATAAGCTGATAGCGGAACTAAAAGGAAAGATGTGAGACAATAGATTTGAGAAAGGAGATCCTTTTAGGTCGGCTTAGCTCAGATCAAAAAACGAAATTTAAAGAATATGAGAAAATAGAAGGTGTGAAAATAGACAAGCAAATGTCTCCAATCTCACATCTCCAATCTCAAATCTAATAAACAATGGGTCGCAAATTATTATTAGAACATATTAACGTACCGGGTATTAACACTTTTCAGGTTTACCGTGAAAAGGGTGGCTACCGAGCGGTTGAAAAGGCCTTAAAAACCATGTCTACAGACGATGTGGTAGAAGAGGTTAAAAAATCGGGCTTGCGCGGGCGTGGCGGTGCTGGTTTCCCTACCGGGATGAAGTGGAGCTTTTTGGCCAAGCCAGATGGTGTTCCGCGTTACTTGGTTTGCAACGCCGACGAGTCTGAACCGGGAACTTTCAAAGACCGCTATTTGATGACCCACATCCCTCATGCTTTAATTGAAGGGATGATTGTAGCCAGCTATGCCTTGGGTGCCAACACCAGCTATATTTATGTGCGTGGCGAAATGATGCCACAGGTACGCATTTTAGAAAAAGCCATTGCCGAAGCCAAGCAAGCCGGATTTTTAGGCAAAAACATATTAGGTAGCGGTTTTGATTTAGAGCTGTACGTACAGCCAGGCGGCGGTGCTTACATTTGTGGAGAAGAAACTGCACTGTTAGAATCTCTAGAAGGTAAACGCGGTAACCCGCGCATTAAACCCCCATTTCCGGCTATCGCTGGTTTGTACGGTTGCCCAACGGTAGTCAACAACGTTGAATCTATTGCGGCGGTTGTTCCGGTAATTAATGAGGGTGGCGAAGAGTATGCTAAAATCGGCATCGGCCGTTCAACAGGCACCAAGCTAATTTCGGCATCTGGAAACTTGAGAAAGCCGGGCGTTTACGAGATTGAATTAGGTATTTCTGTAGAAGATTTCATTTATTCTGACGAGTACTGCGGCGGTATCGCCAACGGCAAAAAGCTGAAAGCGGTAGTAGCAGGCGGTTCATCAGTGCCAATTTTGCCGGCAAACTTAATATTGAATTTAGCAAACGGCGAAAAGCGCTTAATGTCTTACGAATCTTTATCCGAAGGTGGTTTCGCTACCGGAACCATGTTGGGTTCGGGCGGTTTCATTGCTTTTGATGAAGACCAGTGTATTGTAAGAAACACTTGGAACTTCGCCCGTTTTTACGCGCACGAATCATGCGGACAATGTTCGCCCTGCCGTGAGGGTACCGGCTGGATGGAAAAAGTATTGCACCGTTTAGAGTTGGGCCAAGGAAAATCTAGCGATATGGATTTATTGGTGAGTGTTTCTAAGCAGATAGAGGGAAACACCATTTGTCCGCTAGGTGATGCGGCAGCTTGGCCGGTAGCCAGTGCCATCCGCCATTTTAGGGATGAGTTTGAGTGGCACGTGAGCAATCCGCAATTGGCCGTAAAACAAAACTATGGCTTGGCACATTATGCAGATCCGTTGCCTCCGGTAGTTGCCGCGGAAGCTTAACTGATTTTAAGTCTTGGCTTTGCCGAGCGCATTATACAAATTGCTGCGCGATGTGGCAATAGAAAATGATAGTTAAAGATTGATGCAGACATGGTGCGTGAGACCTCTCGTTCCTTGAGGTGAGGACACCGAAGGAGGATCTGGAACGAGCCGTCATGTCGAGCATAGCGAGACATCACACTTGTATTTAAACGCTCTGAACCCACCTCTCGAAGGTGACGGGAGTAAAAAGAAAGCAGGTTTGCGTTAGGGATTGAAGCGGCATCCTTTTTTGCGTAGAGCAAGTCAAAGTGTTTAAAGACAAAACGCAAAAAAGATATAGCGGAAAGCCCGCCCGAACGCCCAAAATTCGGAAAAGGGCATTTTAGAAAAGAAGAATCGAACAATTTAAATTAATAAAATTGGCTGATAAAATAAAAGTTGTAATAGACGGCATCCCGACTGAGGTAGAACCGGGAACAACTATTTTAAATGCTGCGCGTCAGATAGGTGGGGATATTGTGCCTCCGGCAATGTGCTACTACTCCAAATTGGAGGGCAGCGGCGGTAAATGCCGTACCTGCTTAGTAAAGGTAACTAAAGGCTCTGAGAAAGATCCTCGGCCGATGCCGAAGTTGGTGGCCAGTTGCCGTACCAATGTCATGGACGGAATGGAGGTGCTAAATATCACCTCGCCTGAAGTTGTTGAAGCGCGTAAAGGCGTAGTTGAAATGTTGTTGATTAACCACCCGCTAGATTGCCCTATTTGCGACCAGGCCGGTGAGTGCCATTTGCAAGATTTAAGCTACGAGCACGGCTTGGCAACTACACGTTACGAATTTGACCGTCGTACTTTCGATAAAATAGACATTGGCGATAAAATTCAGTTGCACATGACGCGCTGCATTTTATGCTACCGTTGCGTTTATGTTGCCGACCAAATTACCGAAGGCCGCGTGCACGGCGTGTTAAACCGTGGAGACCACGCCGAGATTTCTACCTACATCCAAAAGGCGGTAGATAACGATTTCTCTGGAAACATGGTTGACGTTTGCCCGGTGGGTGCTTTAACAGATAAAACTTTCCGCTTTAAAAACCGGGTATGGTTTACCAAACCGGTAGAAGCGCACAGAGATTGCCCAACCTGCTCGGGTAAGGTGACGCTGTGGTACAAAGGCGAGGAAGTTTTGCGCGTAACCGCACGTAAAGACCAATGGGGCGAGGCAGAAGAATTTATTTGCAATACCTGCCGTTTTGATAAAAAAGAAACTAAAGACTGGGTAATTGAGGGGCCGCGCAACGTATCGCGCCACTCGGTAATTAACGCCAACCATTATTACGAGCTAAACCCGGCACAGGTGGTTAAAAAGAACCCAGAGCTGATGGAAGCAAATAAAAACCAGTTTGAAAGGGCTAAGAAGTTTTAAATGGAGACTGCATTTTTAATAGAGAAAACCGCATTGGTGTTGGTGTTATTTATCCTCACCTTAACTATTGCCGCTTACAGCACCTGGGCCGAGCGTAAAGTGGCCGCTTGGTTGCAAGACCGTGTAGGTCCAAACCGCGCAGGTATTTTTGGTTTGCTACAACCTTTGGCAGATGGCGGTAAAATGTTTTTTAAAGAAGAAATTATTCCAAGCGGCGCCAACAAATATCTTTTTGTTGCAGGCCCGTCTTTGGCTTTATTGGTTTCTTTTTTAGGATCGGCCGTTTTGCCTTTTGGCGATACCATCGAAATTTTTGGCCGTACCGTGCCTTTGCAGGTAACGGATATTAATGTGGGTGTGCTATACATTTTTGGCGTGGTATCTTTAGGCGTTTACGGCATTATGATTGGCGGTTGGGCATCCAACAATAAATATTCTTTAATGGGTGCTATCCGCGGTGCTTCTCAAAACATCAGTTACGAGATTGCCATGGGTTTATCCATCATTGCACTTTTATTGGTAACCAACAGTCTAAGTTTTAAAGAAATTGCTGCACAACAGCACGGCTGGCATTGGAATGTACTGGTACAGCCGTTGGGTTTTTTAATCTTTTTAGTATGTGCTTTTGCCGAAACCAACCGCGTTCCTTTTGACTTGCCCGAGTGTGAAACGGAGTTAATTGGCGGTTACCAAACAGAATATTCGGCTTTTAAAATGGGTGCTTACATGTTTGCCGAATACATTAACATGTTTGTTTCTTCGGCAGTAATGGCAGTGCTTTATTTTGGAGGTTATAACTATCCCGGTATGGATGCGGTAAATGCTATGCTGGGGCCAACTTGGGGTCCGCTGGTTGGTGTTGCCGTCATGTTTATTAAAATTATCGCCTTCATCTTCTTTTTTATGTGGGTAAGGTGGACGGTACCGCGTTTCCGTTACGACCAGCTGATGGATTTAGGTTGGAAGGTGTTAATTCCGTTGGCTATTGCCAACATTGTAATTACCGCAATTGTAATTACTGTAGTAGATAAATTATAAGGCTCCGACTTTGCTGAGCCCGACAAAATAATAGATGATAATGGAATCATTAAGTGGTAGAAAAAAAGTATTAGAACAAAAACCCATGAATTTTTGGGAGCGCATGTATTTGCCTGCCATATTTAAAGGGATGGCCATTACTTTTATGCACATGTTTAAAAAGAAAGAGACGATCCATTACCCAGAACAGGAGAGAGAGTTTTCTGAAAACTGGAGGGGGATGCACTCTTTAAAACGTGATGAGCAAGGCCGCGAACGTTGCACTGCCTGTGGTTTGTGCGCGCTATCATGCCCGGCAGAAGCCATCACCATGATTGCTGCTGAGCGCGAAAAAGGCGAAGAGCATTTATACCGCGAAGAGAAATACGCTGCCGTGTACGAGATTAACATGTTGCGCTGTATTTTTTGCGGTTTGTGCGAGGAAGCTTGCCCTAAAGAAGCCATTTATTTAGATGGCCCAATTGTGCCGGCAGACTATTTACGTAAAGATTTTATTTACGGCAAAGACAAGTTGGTAGAAATGCCGATAACAGAATTAGAAGCCTTAAAAGGCGCTACGGTGTAGCAAAGGGCTATTGTTGATATCATAATTAATAAAAAATTTTACCTTTGCCCATCAAAAATTGGCAATAGAAAGTCATACTTAAATGAGTTTATTTTACTTAGTTGCATTTTTGTCGATTCTATTTTCTTTGTTGGTAATCTTCACAAAGAACCCGGTGCATAGTGTTTTATACCTTATTGCCACCTTTTTCACCTTCACTATACATTACATTTTGCTAAACGCGCAGTTTTTGGCGGTGGTAAACTTTATTGTTTACATGGGTGCCATTATGGTGCTTTTCCTCTTTGTTTTGATGTTGATGAACCTGAATAAGGATACCGAGCCGGTAAAATCTAACCTGATTAAAATCATTGGCGTTATTGCCGGCGGTGCATTGTTGGTCACCCTAGTAGGCGCATCTAAAGCTTTGCAAACATCAGCAGTAAGCGCAGGTCCAAATTCTGAGATTGGTTTGGTAGAAAACTTGGGCAAGGTGCTTTTCAACGAGTTTTTATTGCCGTTTGAACTGTCGTCACTGTTGTTGCTTTCTGCTTTGGTAGGTGCAATTTTGTTGGCCCGTAAAGATAAAAAGACTCAAAATGGATAATATAACAGCAACCATTCAGGTGGTTCCACTTAACCATTACATCCTGTTAAGTGCCATCATTTTTACAATCGGAGTTATCGGCGTGCTTATCCGCAGAAACGCAATCATCATTTTTATGTCGGTAGAGCTGATGTTAAACGCCGTGAACTTGTTGCTTACCGCATTTTCGGCGTATAGTGGCGATGCGTCTGGACAAGTGTTTGTGTTTTTTATTATGGCGCTGGCTGCGGCCGAGGTGGCAGTGGGCCTGGCTATAATTGTGATGGTTTACCGTAACACAAACTCCATCGATATTAATGTGTTGAACAGGTTAAAGTGGTAATTTTTTATACAGCTAAATGATAGACTTAGTTTGGTTAATTCCGTTATTCCCTTTTATAGGCTTCCTCATCTGCGGGCTTGGCAGAAACGTATTGCCTAAAGCGCTGTTAGGCGGTATTGCTAGCTTAGCGGTTATCGTATCTTTTGCGGTAAGCTTGGGCATTTTTTTACAGTTCGACGCAAAAACAGCTGCCGTTGTCAATCTCTTTGATTGGATTAACGTGGGCACCATCAATATTCCTTTTGCTTTCCAGATAGATCAGCTCAGCATTTTAATGTTGCTGATTATTACTGGTATCGGATCTTTAATCCACATTTATTCTACCGCGTACATGAGTCACGATGCTGGCTTCGGCAAGTTTTTCTCGTACCTAAACCTCTTTGTGTTTTTTATGCTGTTGTTGGTGCTGGGCGAAAACTACATCATCATGTTCATCGGTTGGGAAGGTGTAGGCTTATGCTCGTACCTGCTTATCGGCTTTTGGTACACCAACGGCGAATATGCCGACGCGGCCAAAAAAGCTTTTATCATGAACCGTATCGGTGATTTGGGCTTTTTAATAGGTGTCTTTGTAATTATAGCAACTTTTGGCAGCAGCTCTTTTTCGGCAGTGTTCCCTCAAGCGCAGGCTTTGGTTTCTGGCGATACTACGCTAACCTTAATTACTATTCTGTTGTTTATTGGTGCCACGGGTAAATCGGCGCAGTTGCCTTTATTTACCTGGTTGCCAGATGCGATGGCGGGTCCAACTCCGGTTTCGGCCTTAATACACGCCGCAACAATGGTTACCGCCGGTATTTATATGATTGCGCGCTCTAACATTTTGTTTAGCCTTTCGCCGGTAACTATGAGCATTATTGCGGTAGTTGGCTTGGCGACTGCAATTATTGCGGCCATCATCGCGCTAACGCAAACAGATATTAAAAAGGTTTTAGCCTACTCTACGGTATCGCAACTGGGTTATATGTTTTTAGGCTTGGGCGTAGGTGCTTATACCGGCGCTTTCTTCCACGTGTTAACTCATGCTTTCTTTAAAGCCTTGCTATTCTTGGGTGCCGGTTCGGTAATCCATGCGATGAGTAATGAGCAGGATATGCGTAACATGGGCGGTTTACGTAAAAAATTACCGACCACTTTTATCACCATGTTGGCGGGTACCATTGCCATCTCGGGCTTGCCGCCTTTTGCAGGTTTCTTCTCTAAAGATGAGATTTTAGCCCACGTATTTGAACATAATGTAGTGCTTTGGGTAATTGGCGTTTTAGGCGCTTTGTTAACCGCGTTTTATATGTTTAGGATGATGTTTTTAACTTTCTGGGGTTCTTTTAGAGGCACCGAAGAGCAGAAACACCATTTACACGAGTCGCCGGCAGCCATGACTGTTCCATTAATTGTATTGGCTATCCTATCTGTTGTAGGAGGTTTCATTGGCGTTCCGGAAGCTTTACACGGTTCGCATTGGTTGGCAAACTATCTTTCTCCAATCTTTGAAGCTTCTAACAGCCGTTTGGGCGAGCTTTCTCTTTCGCATGCTACTGAATATGCTTTAATGGCCGTTTCTGTGGTGGGTGTGATTATCGCCATTGCAATAGCTTATGTAAAATATGTTAAAAACGGCCATGTGCCGTTGGCAGATAGCGAAGCACGTCCGGCGTTGGCAAAGCTATCTTACCATAAATTTTATTTTGATGAGTTTTATGCGGCCTTAATTACCAAGCCTCTAGATGCGCTTTCAGGTTTCTTTTACAAAACGGTTGATAAATCAGGTATAGATGGCATTGTAAATGGCGTTTCTAAAGCACCTGTAGAAGCCAGCAAAGGCTTCCGTTTATTGCAAACCGGTAACGTAGGCTTTTACATTTTTGCAATGGTGATAGGTATAGTTGCTGTTTTAGCATATAGTTTTTTCAAGTTTTAGGCTTCCGAATTAAAGAATAAATGAATCTCTTAATCTTATTATTTTTTCCTTTAGTGGGTTCAATAGCGGTGCTACTGAACAGAAATTATGCAAAGCAAACCGCTTTGATCAGTTCTATCATCACTTTAGGGTTTGCCGTATCTATGCTTTGCAATTTTGAAGCAGATGCCAGCAAACAATTCGTTGTAGATTTAGCTTGGATGCCACAGTTCGGCATCAGCTTTAAAGCAGGTATCGATGGGATCAGCATGTTAATGGTGCTGTTAACTACCGTGCTTACGCCGTTAATTATCTTATCGGGTTTTAACCGCACTTTTAAACACACTTCGGCGCTGTTTGCTTTGATTTTGTTTATGCAGTCGGCACTGTTAGTAGTGTTTACCGCTTTAGATGCCTTTTTGTTTTATGTTGGCTGGGAAGCAGCTTTAATCCCGATTTATTTTATCTGCGCCATTTGGGGCGGAGCAGACCGTATTAAAGTTACCTACAAATTTTTTATTTACACTTTTGCCGGCTCGCTGTTTATGTTGTTAGGTATCATTTACCTGCACCTACAAACGCCCGGAAACACTTATGATTTGCAAGCATTTTACGCTTTAAATTTAGATAGCAGTACGCAAGCTTGGTTGTTCTGGTGTTTCTTTGCGGCTTTTGCTGTGAAGATTCCTATTTTCCCGTTCCACACCTGGCAACCGGACACTTATACCGAATCACCCACAATTGGCACTATGCTTTTGGGCGGTATTATGCTTAAAATGGGTATTTATGGATTGGTGCGCTGGTTAATTCCGGTTTTACCCTTAGGTTTTGCCGAGTGGAAAGAACTAGCTTTAATCCTGTGCATTATTGGCGTTGTTTACGGCTCTATTATCGCGTTTACGCAAAAAGATATTAAGCGTTTAATTGCTTACTCTTCTATTGCGCACGTAGGCTTAATTGCTGCAGGCGTTTTTACTTGGAATTTGCAAGGCTTACAAGGCGCTATGATACAGATGCTAAACCACGGTATTAATGTGATCGGGTTGTTTTTTGTTGCCGATATCATCATTAACCGTTTAAACACACGCGAAATTGCGCTGATGGGTGGCATTGCTAAAATAGCCCCTAAACTGTCCATCACTTTTTTAATTGTGGTTTTAGGTGCGGTAGCCTTGCCATTGACCAACGGTTTTATTGGCGAGTTTTTATTGCTGAACGGTGTATTCCAATTTAACATTTGGGCGGCGGCTATTGCGGGCTTAACCATCATCTTTAGTGCCGTTTACCTATTGCGCATGTACAAAAACGTAATGCAAGGCACTTTAAACGAACTTACCGGATCATTTAAAGATATCCACGGATCAGAGTTGGTGGTGTTAGGCGTGGTTTGCGCCCTCATAATTGTAATTGGCGTTTACCCGCAACCTATTTTGCATATTTCCGAAGCCGCTGTAAACGGCTTAATTGGCGAGGTAAACAGTAAATTAGCATTTTAATTGTAAGAATGAATTCTTTAATAGTTGTATCGATATTAGCGCTTGTAGTTCTTTATTTAGGATTATTTAAAGCAAAAAATGCTTTATTGCCGGTAAGCGTTTTAGGTTTAGTAGCCGCTTTGGTTTTGGCGGTATGCGAATGGAACAGTGGCGCCGCACCTATTTTTAGCGGAATGATGCATTTTGACAATTTCGCTGTGGCTTTTACCAGCCTTACCGTGGTTTCTACCATTCTTATCCTGTTGCTGTCTAAACAATATTTTGAAAAAATAAG
Organism: Pelobium manganitolerans; assembly: GCF_003609575.1. Taxonomy (GTDB): domain Bacteria; phylum Bacteroidota; class Bacteroidia; order Sphingobacteriales; family Sphingobacteriaceae; genus Pseudopedobacter; species Pseudopedobacter manganitolerans. The sequence continues at coordinate 481,027 of NZ_MBTA01000001.1, forward strand.
CGAGAACGTCGCCGAATACTATACCATTATCCTTTTTGCTTTAGCGGGGATCATCATCATGGTATCTTACCATAACCTGTCTATGCTGTTTGTGGGCTTAGAGATCATGTCCGTAAGTTTGTACATATTGGCAGGCATTAAAAAACGCGATTTTGCTTCAAACGAAGCTTCATTGAAATACTTTTTAATGGGCGCTTTTTCTACCGGCTTTCTATTGTTCGGCATCGCGCTATTGTACGGCGCCAGCCATTCATTTGATTTGTCTGTGATTGCAAAATACGTTACCGACCATCCGGAAGGCTTAAACCCAATTTTTTACGCCGGTATCGTATTAATTATGGTGGGTATGTGTTTTAAAGTGGGAGCAGCACCTTTCCATTTTTGGGTGCCGGATGTTTATGAAGGTTCGCCGACTTTGATTACCACATTTATGGCTACGGTAGTTAAAACCGCAGGCTTTGCGGCCTTTTTGAGGTTGTTCTCTATCTGTTTTGCGCCACTGTCTGATTTTTGGATGCCTACTTTGTTGGCTATTACCATTATCACCTTGTTTATCGGTAACATCACCGCTTTGTTTCAAGACAATTTTAAGCGTATGCTTACCTATTCTAGCGTATCGCACGCCGGGTATATGCTTTTCGCGATAGTTGCCTTGGGCGCTACTTCATCAAACGCTATTTTTGTTTACACCGCTGCTTATTCTTTGGCTTCTATCATCGCTTTTGCTGTTTTAATTTTAGTAAAAGAACAAACCGGAAGCGAGAACTTCGATAGCTTTAACGGCTTGGGCAAAAAGAATCCGTTTTTGGCTTTGGTGGTTACCGTGTCTATGCTATCTTTTGCGGGCATACCGCTAACGGCAGGCTTCATCGGCAAATTTTTCATGTTCTCATCGGCTTTGCAAGAGTACCACATTTGGTTAGTTGTGTTGGCCATCATTAACGCCATCATCTCTATCTTTTACTATTTCCGCGTTATTGTGGCTATGTATTTTAAAGATGCCGAGCGTAAAGAACTTGTTTCTAACGGCTACTTTAAATTGGTATTAGGCGCATCGGCTATTATAACAGTTGTTTTGGGCGTGTATCCATCGCTAATCACAGATTTGTTTTAATTTTCCGATGATTATAAAATTGCAAGAATATTTGTAGTTTTATGAGATAGCTATGCATGATCTTTGGGAGCACCTCACTAAACTTATCAACGCAGAGGAGATTATTCGCCAAGGCGGGTTTTATTTAATCCTTTTTGTTGTATTTGCCGAGACCGGACTATTCTTCGGTTTTTTTCTTCCGGGCGATTACCTTTTGTTTTTAGCCGGTATGTTTGTAGCCACCGGGAAACTGGACGTGGGCATTGTTGCCATGGTACTTGGTTTGATATTTGCGGCTGCCGCAGGAAACTTTGTGGGCTACTGGTTTGGGTACCGCACCGGCCCCATGTTATATAAAAGGAACGATAGCTTTTTCTTTAAGAAGAAGTATTTAAAAGCTGCAGAAGCCTACTATAAAAAGCAAGGTGCATTTGCGCTAATCATGGGCCGCTTTGTACCGATAGTACGCACCTTTGCCCCGATAGTTGCAGGTGTGGTAAAACTAGATTTAAAAAGATTTGCCTTTTTAAACGTGGTAGGCGCGGTTTTTTGGATTACGTCTTTAACGCTTTTGGGCTACTTTTTAGGTAAAGAGTTTGAAAAAGAGATAGAAAATTATCTGGGATACATTATTTTTGGTTTTATATTTTTAACAACTTTACCGTTAGCAATAGCATATTTTAAGAAGAAACTGAGCAAAGAACCTCAGGATATAGAAGATACAACAGATGACAGATAAACACCCGTGGCACTCGGTTACGCCAGGCAAAAATGCGCCAGAATTCGTAAATGCAATCATCGAAATCCCGAAAGGCTCCAAAGCCAAGTACGAAATTGATAAAGATTCTGGCCTGCTATTGCTAGACAGGATGTTGTTTTCTTCAGTAATGTACCCAGCAAATTACGGTTTTATCCCACAAACTTATTGTGATGATAGGGACCCTTTGGATATTTTGGTGCTGTGCTCGGCAGATGTGTACCCTATGTCTATTGTGGAAGCGAAAGTAATTGGGGTAATGCACATGGTGGATAATGGAGAGCAGGACGATAAAATCATCGCGGTAGCAAAAAATGACATGTCTGTAAATTATATTAAAGATTTAACAGAATTACCTCCCCATACCATGAAAGAAGTGGTACGTTTTTTCCAAGATTATAAAGCTTTGGAAGGCAAAAACGTAACTATTGAAACTTTGCACGGTAAAGATTACGCCTTTAAAGTAATCGAAGAAAGCATAGAATTGTATAATTCTACGTTTAGAAATAAAGTATAACCTATGGACCCCCAGAACGACATTAGCGGATTTCACATTTTTTTAACCATATTTTTGGTTCTTTTAAATGGTTTTTTCGTTGCCGCAGAATTTGCAATTGTAAAGGTTAGAGGGTCGCAGATAGAAATAAAAGCTAAGAGCGGTAGCCGGGTTGCCAATGTTGCCAAGCACATGACGCAGCATCTTGACGGTTATCTTGCCGCTACGCAATTAGGTATTACGTTAGCTTCCTTGGGATTGGGTTGGGTTGGCGAAGGCGTAATGTCGCGCTTTGTGCTTAACATATTCACTTGGATTTCTATCCCCATTTCAGAAGGCTTGGCTACTAGCTTGGGCCACGTTTTAGCATTCTCCATCATCACAGTATTGCACATTGTATTTGGCGAGCTAGCTCCAAAAAGTTTAGCCATCCAACGCCCCGTGGGCACTACTATGGCTGTCGCGTTGCCTTTGCAAGTATTTTACGTTGTTTTCAAGCCTTTCATTTATGTGTTAAACGGCTTTGCCAACATCATCCTTAAACTGTTTGGTATTGATGCCGCAAACGCACATGAGAGTCTGCATTCTTCGGAAGAGCTACAGTATTTATTAGATCAAGGGAAAGAATCGGGCGCTATTGACAAAGCTGAGCATGAGCTGATTAAGAACGTTTTTGATTTTAACGAGCGCGTGGTGAAAAACATCATGGTGCCGCGTACCAAAATATCGGCCATTGAGCTTACTGCATCGCCCGAGGAGTTGATGCAAACCATCATTACCGAAGGCTACTCCCGCATACCAGTTTATGATGATACGATAGACCGGATTGTGGGCATCGTACATGCCAAAGACGTGCTTTCTCTTTTGGTAAAAAACAATAAGTTTACCCTTAAAGATATTTTGCGCAAGCCGCTTTTTGTGCCCGAATCTAAAAAGATTAACGATCTGATGGCCGAATTTAAGCTGAAGCGGATACAGATTGCGGTAGTTTTAGATGAATTTGGCGGCACTGCCGGTATTGTGACCTTAGAAGATATTGTGGAAGAACTGGTGGGCGACATTCAAGATGAGTACGATGAAGAGAAACCATTGGTAGAAAAAGTTTCTGATAATGAGTTTATCGTGACGGCATCTGCCACGGTACATGATGTAAATGAATTTTTACCGCACGACTTACCCGAAGACGAGGATTATATGACCGTTGCAGGGATGATTAGCGAAATTTTCAGTAAAATACCAGAGGTGGGCGAAACCATCGACTTCAACGGCTATACCATCACCATCTTAAAAAAGGTAGACCAAAACATAGAATCTGTAAAATTACAACTGTTTTTAGATAGAGATGAGCAGGTAGATATCCGTTAAACATGCATTTGTTTTATACACCAGATATTGCCGCAGACTATTACCAGCTGAGCGAAGAAGAAAGCAAGCATTGCATCCGTGTTTTACGTTTAAAGCTAGGCGATAGGGTTCAGTTGGTTGATGGCAAGGGCGGTTTTTACGAAGCCGAAATTGTAGATGAACATCCCAAACGGACACTGCTGAAAATCACCAGCACACAAAAAGAGTACGGCAAAAGAAACCATTACCTGCACATTGCCATAGCGCCCACGAAAAACATGGACAGGTTTGAGTGGTTTTTAGAGAAAGCGACCGAAATTGGGATTGATGAAATTACGCCCATCATCTGCGACCGCTCGGAACGTAAGGAACTAAAGACCGACCGCGCCAATAAAATTATTACTTCGGCAATTAAGCAATCGCTAAAAGCTTACCATCCTTTATTAAACAAGGCGCGGTCTTTTAAAGAGCTTATCCAAAACGCACAAGCTAGCCATAAATACATTGCCCATTGTGAGGATCAGCAGAAACAAGAGCTAAAGACGGATTTTGTGGAGCGCGATAATTATTTGGTACTGATAGGCCCTGAAGGCGATTTTTCTGAGGCAGAAATCAGCCTTGCTCTGGAAAACGGCTTTGCGCCCATAACTTTAGGCAACAGTAGGCTACGCACAGAAACCGCTGCTTTACAGGCCTGCTTTGAGATAAATTATTTGAATAGATAGGACTACTATGGTAAAAGGATTGAGGTTTAAGGCTAAAGGACGTTCAAAGCTCTGGCAGACATCTTGGTTCTTATGCCTTACGTCTTGCGTCTTCATCGTTTCTTCGTTCACAAACCCTAGCTATAAAATTGCCAAACTTAAATACAGTGGCGGTGGCGATTGGTATGCTAACCGCACGGCTTTGCCCAACCTCATTGCCTTTTGTAACCAAAACTTGGGCACAAACATTTCTCCGCAAGAAGCAACGGTTGAGGTAGGTAGCGATGAATTGTTTAATTACCCTTTTGTTTATTTAACCGGCCACGGAAACGTGGTTTTTAATGCGCAAGAAACGGCCAATTTGCGCAAATACTTACTTGCGGGCGGTTTTCTGCACATTGATGACAATTATGGCCTCGATCAATTCATCCGCCCGCAAATGAAAAAAGTATTTCCCGAGCTCGATTTTGTGGAATTGCCACCAAATCATGCCATCTACCAACAAAAGTTTAGCTTCCCGAAAGGGATACCAAAGATACACGAGCATGATGGTAAACGACCACAAGGATTTGCCCTTATTTATAAAGGCCGGGTGCTTTGCTATTACTCGTACGAAACAGATTTGGGCAATGGCTGGGAAGATTTTGGAACCTATCCCGAAGACACGCAAGCCACACGCGAAAAAGCTTTAAAGATGGGCGCAAACCTCATCCAGTTTGCCTTAACGCAATAGCTGCTCTTGGGGCCATAAGGTTTGATTGTTAAGCAAACAAAAATGATGTGGGCTACAATTAATAATTTTCCTATTTTTGACAAACTTTCCCCAAATGATTGTAAAAGCATCCACATCCTTAAAACAATTGCGGAACAGCCTTAGCTTTCATTAATCCAAAAATATTTAGCTGAAGAAATGAAATACAAGAGAATACTTTTAAAGTTAAGCGGCGAATCCTTAATGGGCGAACAATCTTATGGGATAGACAATGCCCGCGTATTGCAGTATGCCGAAGAGATTAAAGCCATACAAACTTTAGGGGTTGAAGTGGCAATTGTTGTTGGTGGCGGAAACATTTTTAGAGGTTTGAGTGCAGAAAAATCTGGGATGGACCGTGCGCAGGCAGATTATATGGGCATGTTAGCTACGGTAATCAATTCCATGGCCTTACAAAATGCCTTAGAAACTTTGGGCGTTTATACCAGATTGTTATCGGCCATTAAAATGGAGCAAATTTGCGAGCCTTATGTTCGCCGAAGAGCCATGCGCCACCTGGAAAAAGGCCGTGTGGTTATTTTTGGTGCTGGCACCGGCAACCCTTATTTTACTACCGACTCGGCCGCAGCGTTACGCGCCATAGAAATTAAAGCCGATGTGGTTTTAAAAGGCACCCGCGTTGACGGCATTTACACTGCCGACCCTGAAAAGGATTTAAACGCTACCAAATTTGATAATTTGAGTTTTGACGAGGTGTACGATAGGGAGCTGAACGTGATGGACATGACGGCTTTTACTTTATGCGACGAAAACAACCTGCCCATTATTGTTTTTGACATGAACAAGCCTGGCAATTTGATGAAATTAATGCAAGGCGACGCCATTGGCACTTTGGTTAAATAAGATAAATACAAGCACATGAACGAGTTTATTAAAATGGAGCTAGACGAAGCTAAATCTTTAATGGAGAAAGCTGTCGCACATACCGATGCCGAATTTTTAAAAATCCGCGCAGGCAAAGCTAGCCCTGCCATGTTAGATGGCATTGCGGTTGATTACTATGGCGCAACAACGCCATTAACGCAAGTGGCAAACGTAAATACGCCCGATGCCCGCACCATTGTGGTACAACCTTGGGAGAAAGCGATGATCAGCCCTATTGAAAAAGCAATTATGGAGGCAAACATCGGCTTAAACCCCCAAAATGATGGGCAGGTAATACGTTTAAACGTGCCACCTTTGACAGAAGAACGTCGCCGTGACTTGGTGAAACGGGTAAAAGAAGAGGCAGAATCTGGACGTGTAGCCATCCGCAACATCCGTAAAAACACCAATGAAGGCATCAAAAAGTTGAAAAATGATGGTGCCTCTGAAGATGAGATCAAAACCGGCGAAGCCGAAGTTCAGAAATTAACAGACGCCTTTATCGTAAAGATAGATCAGCTGGCAGAACAGAAAGAAAAAGACGTAATGACCGTGTAAAACAGCCACGGCAAAGCAAAGGGAATAGGTATTTCGCTTATTCCCTTTTTGTTTTTGATGATACCTAAAAACCTAAAATCATGAGTAAGCTGGCTTTAATGGGGATATTTTTCTTCCCTTTGATTGTAAGCATTTTAACCGTAAAAGACATTTTCGAAAACGAGAAACTGCATGCCAGCGAAAAGCTGATGTGGATTGCGGTCGTGATTTTGTTGCCACTTTTAGGAGCTATCATCTATTTTTTCTTTAGCAAAAGTAAGCGGGCTTAATAGGCTGGGCGGGGGCAAACAATATCCGGTTAACATTGTTCTCATATTTGATAAAGAATTTATTACTTTGTATATCAAAAACATCCTAACAAATGGAAGTACAGGCGGGTGAGCTTTTATCAAAAATAAACTATCCTTCAGATTTAAGAGCGCTGGACGAGAAGCAGTTAGAGGAGGTTTGTAAAGAGCTTAGGGCATATATTATAGATGTGGTTTCTGTTAACGGAGGCCACTTTGCCGCAAGCTTGGGCGTAGTAGAGCTTACCGTAGCCCTTCATTATGTTTTAAACACCCCTTACGATAAACTGGTTTGGGATGTTGGCCACCAAGCCTATGGGCATAAAATCTTGACCGGCCGACGAGGCATCTTCCACACCAACAGGCTGTATCATGGGATCAGCGGTTTTCCAAAACGTAGCGAAAGCGAATTTGATACCTTCGGCGTAGGCCATTCATCCACCTCCATTTCTGCCGCTTTGGGCATGGCCGTAGCCTCGCACTATAAAGGTGAAGATGACCGTCAGCATGTAGCCGTTATTGGCGACGGCTCGATGACCGGCGGAATGGCGTTTGAAGCCTTAAACCATGCAGGCATAGAAAACAGCAACTTGTTGGTTATCCTTAACGATAACTGCATGTCTATTGACCCCAATGTGGGCGCGCTAAAAGAATACCTTACAGATATTAGCACCAGTAAATCTTATAACCGTTTTAGGGATGATGTTTCTGCCGTGCTGATGAAGATTTCTGAGCTGGGACCCAATGCGCACGAGATTGTTAAAAAAATTGAAAAAGGCATTAAAGGCACACTGTTAAAACGCAGTAATTTTTTTGAAGCCTTAAAGTTCCGCTATTTTGGTCCGGTTGATGGGCACGACATCCACCATTTAGTAAAAGTGCTGGAAGATTTAAAACATATCCCAGGACCTAAATTATTGCACTGTGTTACCTTAAAAGGAAAAGGGTATGCCCTTGCAGAAAAAGACCAAACCAAATGGCATGCGCCAGGCTTGTTTGATAAGATTACCGGAGAAATTAAAAAAGTAGTTTCTGAGAAGCCACAGCCCCCAAAATATCAGGATGTATTTGGACATACCATTGTAGAACTTGCCGAGCAGAACGACAAGATTATGGGTATTACGCCGGCTATGCCGTCGGGATGTTCTTTAAACATTATGATGAAGGCCATGCCTAACCGCGCTTTTGACGTGGGCATTGCCGAGCAACATGCCGTAACATTCTCCGCCGGTTTAGCTACGCAAGGCTTAATCCCTTTTTGCAACATCTACTCGAGCTTTATGCAACGAGGCTACGATCAAGTAATCCACGATGCGGCCATACAGAAGTTACCTGTTGTTTTTTGCTTGGACAGGGCGGGCATTGCCGGTGCAGACGGGCCTACGCACCACGGTGCGTACGATATTGCCTTCTTTAGGTGTATCCCCAACATGATTGTTTCGGCGCCTATGAATGAGGAAGAGTTGCGAAATTTAATGTACACCGCACAGCTGAAAAACCATGGCGGGCCTTTTTCTATCCGCTATCCGCGCGGCAAGGGTGTGATGGTAGATTGGCAACGTCCGTTTAAAGAGATTGAAGTGGGCAAGGGTCGCAAAGTGAGCGATGGAGAAGATATCGCTATACTGACTATTGGTCATATCGGCAACGAGGCTGTTAAAGCAATTATCGACTTAAACGCAGAAGGTTATCATCCGGCACATTACGATATGCGCTTTGCAAAGCCTTTAGACCAAGCATTGCTTTCGGATATCTTCAAAAAGTTTGATAAAATTATCACTGTTGAAGATGGTTGCATCTTGGGCGGTTTTGGCAGTGCAGTGGTAGAGTTTGCAGCAGACGAAATTTATAAAGGGCAAATCTGCCGTTTAGGCATCCCTGATTTGGTGGTGGAGCATGGCGAACAGCATGAGCTTTGGGCCGAGTGCGGTTATGACAGCAAAGCGATTATAGAACAGGTGAAAGCGATGACGGTAGCCAGGGTGACTAAAGGGATGGTGGGTTAGGAGATCATATCTAACAGCTTTTTTGAAATCACTTTTCGCGACAACTCCTCCCGTGGAGTAGATGCCTTCAGTAATTTCTGATCGTCCAGAAACCTGTGATACTCCCTGTCTAAAACTTCTTCAATAACCTCGATACGTCCGTTACATACATAACCAGCTTTGTAACTATTGATGCTGTCTGCAATGTCACCATGATCGGAGTTAGGCAGTAGAATCGGCTTATTGAAATACAGATAATCTGCTTGCTTAGAAGTAATAATTCCAGAGCGCTTTCCATACCTTAGATGTAAAAACAGGCTGGCTTCTAATAAATAATATAACAATTCACTCGTTCCTTTACGTGCTGCAATTTCAGTAAAATCAGTTAAACCATGTTTCTCAATCACGCTTCCTAACTTCTGGTTTTGAGTTGAACCCACAAAACAGAGCTTTATTTTCTGAGCAGATAAATTATTTTTGTTAACAAATTGCTTCAAAGCAAAAAAAAAGCTTTCATCAATCAACTGATCGTTATAGAGTGTGCCAATGTATACTATGGAGAAAACAGATCGCTCTTTTTTTGTTTCTTTAACCTCCGAAAAATTACTGCCATTCTCGATGATGTTTATTTTTTCTTTATAGGGTGAAGGAAAAAAGGATTTTAGCGTTTCCGAAACTGTTATCACTTTTTCGGCGAATTTTAGATAACGTTTTTCTTGATTTCGGGTGAAGATTTTTTTGAAGTAACTGATTTTTTGGCTGGTTTCGAGCAGGTTATAGCCATATGTCCAAGGATCTCTATAGTCTAAAAAAAGCTTAGCATTCGTTTTTTTTGCCCAACTAAAAGCACTTTTAATAATGCCCCCGCTACCGCCAGAAATAATTAGGTCAGGTTTGAAGCTCCGGTTCTCAAATTCTCTCCTTGATATGGTCCATTGGTCAACCCGATAAAAGATAATGTGCGCCGCAAGAAGGATTTTTTTTATTTGATAGGGAAAATGATGAGCATCCGCATAAATCAACAACTTTTGAATAAAGTTAAGATATGAAGGTTTTAAAGTTTTAACATAAGGGCGCAAATGTTCTATAATTTCTTCTTTTTTGACGTTGTTAATTGGATTGGGGAGAAATGGAAAATCTACACCTATTAATTCAACTTCGTAACCAGCCTCGATAAGCGTTTCTAAAAACGATAGATAGCGATGGGTGGAGGTTTGTTGGATATGCAGGTCGTATGTTAAAATAGCTATCTTTTTAAAAATCCTCATATAAATTCCGGAACGAGCTTCGTAACCCAAATGTAATGAAGTTGTTTTTCTGACTAAAATTCACATTTTCTTCTATGCGAGATGTAAATCCAGTTTCTAAACGCAAGTTATATTTCGGGTTAATCAGATAGCCGATTTTACCTTGGATAAAACTAAAATCAGTTTTAATACCTCCGCCTGTTTTGTAACCGTAATTCCCATTACGGGTATCATAAGGCTTATAAATATCTTTACCAAAATTTTCGCCAGTGCCATCTAAACCGTATTGCGCAAAATTAACCTGACCTTTCAATTCAAAACGCTTAAAACTATAATTCCAAATACTCACAAACTCTCTAAAATTAGCCCCCATAGGATGCGCCAACGCTTGGTTATAATGACCATAGTTTAGCAAAGAATTCCGCTGTGAATAAGTGAAAGGTCGCGCGGTATTAAACTCCAATAAATAATTTAAATTTTTTACGGTAAAAGCATCAAATCCTTTTATTCCCAATTGGTAAGCAAATTTATTTGCCCAATACCCTTTGTTAGAAAACACTTCTTTTGCCGTAAACTCGTCTGCGGCAAATTGTCCGTATACCGCCAAATTTTTAAATAGCTCGTATTTGCCCGTAAAGCCTATTAATGCGTTGTCTGGGGAGCCGTTTTGCCCTTCAATTGGGCGTAAAAAGATGAAAGGGTTAGCGTACATAAAATCGAAACCCCTCTTTCCGTCTTCGTCAGCATCTTGCCAAATTACCGAATCAAAGAAGCCTAAGCTTAGTTTATTGGTCACGTTCCAGTCTAAATAATGAAATACGCCCCACTTTTTACGGTAGCCATTATCGTAAGAAAACTCTGGCGCACGTAAATCCTGGAACTGTGCCCACATGGCCATATATTTTACCCGCCCTAAATTGGCTGTTAATTTAAAAAATGGATAAGTAGCAGCAACATCAGAAAGTAGCATTGAGCGGTAGCCATCGCCAATAAAATTCTTGTCTTGCCCTAAAGTAAGGTTCAGATACTTAACTGGAGTATAAGACAAGATCGCTGTGGCATAAGCCCAATCTTTGGTGCTTTTAGTTGGACCAAATTTGTCGTTCACCTGCCCGGGGATAATGCCATTTGCGTTAATATATTCTAGGTAATAACCAGGAAAAACAGCTTGGTTTTCGAACCCGCTAGTGTAAAAAGAAAACTTCTTGCCTATGGTTCCACCCACTTGGTATCCGCGGGTGTTTAACCAGGTATTGCCCGCTTGCGAGTCATAGCCGATTTGGAAATCGGGTAAAAAGTCGGCGTAAACCGTGTAATCGGGGGTTTTAATATCGATTAAATGTTCATTAAACAGTTTGCGGTGCACCCAAGTTCTTTTAACCGCGGTATCTAAACCAAAATTATAAACGCTATCTACGGCCTGGCTTAGCAAAGAGTCGTCGCCGAAATAAGGTTTTATGGAACTGTGGAAACGGCTATTTTGATCGTACGCTTGCTTGTTGAACTTTTGATAATGATCAAACGAATAAGGCAGGTACTGGTTGGGTGTTTGTGCAAAAAGGCTGCTGGTGCTAAACAGCGCCAGCAACAGAAAGATATTTTTTTTCATTTATTAGGTTTGATTCTGGTGTTGAAGAGGAAACTCATCGTTTCAAGGTTTGAGTAGCAAAGCAGATTTAACGTTAGGCCTCCACTGCAACTTTTTGGTCTAGCGCTTCATATATCGAATTATTGCTGATAAAATCTGGAACCAGTTTCTTCATCAAACGCACTACATCCTTGTCTTGGTAGCGACAAGCTGTAGCCATTAGATTTTTAACCTGCTCGCTCACGTGCGCATAATCGTAAACCATTACCTTGGCCACCATAATTTTGTGATGATGCGTAGGCAATGTATTTTCTAAATCGTTCAACAGCTCTTCGTATAGCTTTTCGCCCGGACGCAAACCTGTAAATTCTATTTTGATATCTTGATTAGGGATGAATCCCGATAAGCGGATCATCTTTTTGGCCAGTTCCACAATTTTTACAGATTTGCCCATATCAAAGATGAAAATCTCGCCACCATTGCCTAAAGTACCCGCCTCTAATACTAGCCTACAAGCTTCGGGAATGGTCATAAAGTAACGCGTAATATCCGGATGCGTAACGGTAACCGGTCCTCCTTTTTGGATCTGCGCTTTAAACCTCGGGATTACCGAGCCGTTAGAACCCAACACATTTCCGAAACGGGTAGTAATAAACTTGGTTTTTAAAACTGCACCGTTAACAGCAAGCGTATTGTGCTTTTCAATCTGGTTAGCGTAAGATTGCACATACATTTCGGCAATGCGTTTAGATGCGCCCATCACATTTGTGGGCCTTACGGCTTTATCGGTGGAAACCATGACAAATTTCTCTACCTGATGTTTTACGGCTAAATCGGCCAGTATTTTGGTGCCTCCCACGTTGGTACATATTGCTTCTGAAGGGTTGTTCTCCATCATGGGTACATGCTTGTAGGCCGCGGCGTGGTAAACAAAATGAGGCTTAAAGGTTTCGAACAAAGATTCCATGCGCTCGGGATTCCGTACGTCGCCAATAAAAGCAATAAAATTATGGAACAGGTTATTGTCTTGCAGCTCTAGCTGGATTTCGTGCAGAGCACTTTCGGCAATATCATTTAAGATAATCAGCTGAGGCTCAAATTTGGTGAGTTGGCGCACAATTTCGCTCCCGATAGAGCCTGCCGCGCCACTTACCAATATCCGCTTTCCTTTTAGCTCGCGCACCAGCACATCATCTCCCAAATCAATGGTATCGCGTTCAAGCAAATCTTCAATTTTTATGTTTTTGATCTGGTTAACTTTAAAAGCACCGTTTACCCAAGTTTTAATAGGCGGTACATTCAGCACTTTAACGTTATTGTCCAAGCATAAATCCACAATCCGGTTTTTTTCTTCGGTACTGATGCTGTTTGGCGTTAAAATCAAATCATCAATTTTCTCTACCTTTATGAGGTTCGCCAGCTCATCAGTATGGTAAATTTTGATGTTATCCACCACTTTATCTTTCTTCCGCGGGTCTTTATCAACAAAAGCTACCACGCTCATGTTTACGCTAGGGTCGGTATCTAAGCTCCGTTTAGTCGCTACGCCGGTTTCGCCCACTCCGTAAATAATAGCACGTCTTTTGTCAAGCTTTAGGTTTTTGATGTACATAAAAAAGTACTTGACCAATACGCGGTAGGTAATTAGTAAAACAAAGCTACAGAGGCCCGTGATCACGATAATCACGTTAGAGATAACAGGTTCGTGGTTGAAAGAAAGCAGGATAAGGTTACAAAAAATAAAAAAAGCGTTGCTTACCGAAATGCTGAATAGGATGCGAAAGGAGTCTTGCGCACTGGTATAGCGGACGATGCCCGCATAGGTTTTTACATTGAAAAAAACGATGGTATTGATGGCCAAAAAAATCAAGATATTACGCGCCAGCTCGTTAATATCAATATGAGAAATGTCGAAATTGTATTTTAAGAAATAACCCAGTACCAAGGCAAAGCCACAGAAGAGCAAGTCGAGGCAGAAAATGAGCCATCTAGGAACGATGTTAATCTTCCTGAACATAGTGTAATTTTTAGATTTACAAATATAAGATATAGTTTGGCTCTTGAGGATTTTTTTAGCGAAGTAAGGACTTGGTCGGGAGTAAAGAATAAGGAGCAAGGAGCAAAGATGGGAGACGTGAGATTTGAGACGCCTTTACCATCACAATTGACCTTTTTCTCTCAGTGGCTTTGTGCCTGAACTTGAAAGGAACAAGGAATAAGGAGCAAAGAATAAAGATATGAGACGTTAGAGTTGAGATATGAGAAAATCATTATCTTCTAACAATTAGCACTTTCCTCTCTGTGCCTTTGTGTCTTTGTGGCTGAACTTGAAAGGAACAAGGAATAAGGAGCAAAGAATAAAGATATGAGACGTGAGATATGAGAAAATCATTATCTTCTAACAATTAGCACTTTCCTCTCTGTGCCTTTGTGTCTTTGTGGCTGAACTTGAAAAGAACAACGGATAAAGAGCAAAGAAAGGACAGCGCGGGTACTCCTTTATCCAAAAAACGCTTCAATAGTTGATAGTTTTCGCTTAAGCTTGTTGATAAAGCAATTGCCCTAGGCGTTCAATATGTTCCAATATATCCGGATTATGGAGATGATGCTTAACGTTCAAATCGATTTTATAGGGCAACATCAAATCTTCCAGCTCGTTCTCGATTTTAAAAAGCAAGGTTAAATCTATGGCTTCGCCAACTAAAAGGAGATCAATATCAGAACCGTTGCGATAATTTCCTTTTGCGCGGGAACCGTACAATATAGCTTGCTGGACCTCTCTATAATTAACAAAAACGCCAATGATGGCCCTCAAGCTTTCTTCTTTGATGCCGTATCTCATTTTTCCGTTCTGAGAAATAGATCCATGCGTTCCTTGAAAAGAAGAAACTGTGGCATATATTGGTTTATTATTTTAAAGAAAATTTCATCGGCAGTTTGCTCGTTATAGGTGTGCGAAGCCCTGTTTCTGCTATTAATCATGTCCATCCACAACTCTCCATCTGCAATCAGCTCTGCCGAAAAAGCCTCTTTTGTAGCATCTTTAGATCCATACAACTTAACGGCGCCCCTAAACTCTAAAAAATCTTTCATCACTTTCCACGCCAGTTCGTGCGTATACTCGAAACGCTGTATGCCCCCCTCTTTTATAATATCATCCAAAAAACCATCTTTGTTGATTTCCCCGTTTTCATCCATAGGAAAATCAGATTCTATTTTAAGGGACGCTTCCTCCAGCTTTTTAAGCGCTTTTTATAACTGCTATAACGTTGTTGCCAACGAAATATCTTCTTGTGTCATTGCTGAATGAATTCTAGACCCTAAAATAGGTACAATTTAGGAGAATAAGGAGCAAGGAGTAAAGATATTATAATGGAGATGTGAGATTTGACCCTGCTAGACTTACGATTTTTCTAGACAACGTTTCAGAAAAATCGTAAGTCTGCCTGTCTTTGCGGTCCTTCAAAACTCACTCCCTTTAGTAAACCTTAAAAAGCCGGTTCTTTCCCTCCCAAATCAATCTGATACCCGCGTAAGCTAAAATTAGCATAACAAAAAAAGTGTAAGCCAACTCATCTGCTGCGTAAATCAAGCATACGTTTAATACAATTTGTGCCGTTGCATAAATGGCAGAGATGAATACGTGTGGCCATTTACGCTCATTAGCCAGGTACTGATAAAAATGCGAGCGGTGGGCATCAAATATATTTTCTCTCCTAAATATGCGGCAAATGATGGTGGCCACAGCATCTAAGCCATATATGCCTAAAAGCAAAATCCATTTTAGGTTTTCGGTAGCAACAATCAGTTTCAATATTAAAAAGCTCAATATCAAAGCCATAGCTATACTGCCCACATCGCCGGCAAAAGCTTTAGCGCGCTTGCGCAGATTAAAAAATCCAAAAACTGCTAAAGCAGCAAGCAAAAAGCAGAAGATATCCTCGTTTAATAGCTGCACGCTTTGCCGGATTTGGATAAGCCAAATGCTAGCAATTGCCACCGCCGAATATAAAACCGTAATGCCATTGATGCCGTCCATAAAGTTATAGGCGTTAATGATACCGATGATGACGATGAGGGCAGGGATTAAGAGGAGCAAGGAAAAAGGAGTAAGGAATAAAGATGTATCGGTGGACAAATAAACCTGATAAAGAATTGCTAAAACAGCGACAAGGTGTACAGCAATGCGAAGTTTATTGTTTAAGGTTAAAACATCGTCCAGAAAGCTGATGGCAGCGATAGCAAAGACGCCGAATGCTAAATATATCAAACCGGGCTCAAAAGCGGCCACTCCGATTATCAGCGCAAGCGGAAACAGGATACCGCCCCCGCGCAGGGTAATTTGGCTATGGGAACTTCGCTGGTTGGGCTTATCTATGATGTTAAACCGGTCCGCTATACGGAAATATATGATTTCTAAAATAAAGAAACAGAAGACTGCGGTAAAGAATAGGAGCATTAGGGTTTAGATGTTGGATGTTCGGAATAATGGGATGGAAGATTGGACTAATGGTATGATGGAATGGAGCATTGTTGAAATATGAGGATATATAGATGTTTAGACGTTATATTGAAAGCTTTACTTATCGATGCCTCACAAATTCAAAAATTTTTTACCTCTTTCGGTAAGCCGATATTTTTGTAGCCTGCTGTTAGGTTTATCGGGCATGGTTTGCATAATTAGGCCCATTTGCAAGGCCGGGTGGATGTAGTTCTCTCTAAAGGTTTGGCGGTGCTTAATGCCTAATCTTGAGCGCATTTCACCGGCCGAAAGTGCGTCTGCCTTTAAAAGATTCAATAGTTGAGCGACTGGGTCGGTGACTGGGTCGGTGAGTGGGTCGATGTAAGATAAATAATGCTTTGAAATAGGCACTATCACGTCAAAAACGGTGATTTTAGAAAAGTCGAACTTGGCGGCGCCGTTCCCATTTTCTTGCAACGTCTCCTTCACGCGCGTTACCCCTCTACTGAAACGGTTTACATAGCCCAGTACTTTCATCGCTTCTGCGATAACCGGGTTGCGATAATCATTCACATTAGGAAAATTCTCTGGCCGGGGATTGCCGTATAAGCCTCCGGCATTCATTATTTCTATACGATTGCTAAATTCATAAAAACGGATCGGTGTATTAGACTCGTAATCGCGATGCATAACCGCATTCATCATCAATTCTCTAATAGCCCACTGCGCATAATTTTTCGCGCTTTCTTCCCGTAAAATGCTAATAGGTACAGGTTGCTTTTTGATGACTGCCGTTTCTATAAAAGTATCAGACCAATCAGTCTATTTTCCCAATTAATATCATGATAACTATATCTAAAAAATCCGGTATCCGTTTCTTTTATCAATTTATTGGAGTGTTCAAATAGCTGATCCATATCCGTTTTATTTAAGCGAATATATAAAAAGCACTTAAGCAGTGCAATTTTTCACAATATTTGCACTGTCTAAAAGCATGAAAAGAAGTGGCTTCCGTCGGTCTCAAACTCATTTCTCAAGAAAGAGGGGAGTAATGAGCAGTCATTAGGAAGTCGCGCTGGTAATAATTTTGAAGGAGCGAGTTTTGAAGGAACGAACGGCCGTCTCGCGTGAAGTCTCACGTCTCATATCTTTTGTTCCTTGCTCCTTATTCCTTACTCAACTAAACCGCTACAAAGACCCAAAGGCACGAAGAGTAAAAATCAATTGTGAATAGGATAGGCAGTGCTTTCTCAAATCTCACGTCTCATATCTTTACTCTTTGCTCCTTACTCCTTGCTCTATCAAACAGCCACAAAGACACAGAGGCACGAAGAAAAGGGTCAATTGTGAAATAGGCAATGGCTTTCTCAAATCTAATGTCTCACATCTTTACTCTTTGTTCTTTACTGCTTAACTCTCCTCAAAAGACCTTATCGTTCTCCTCAAGCCATCTCGCGCGGTGATTGGCAAATCTTTTCCCAGCGCTTCTTTAATTTTTTGGTTGCTTACGCAATAGTTCTCGGTTAGCTTTTGAAGTTTTTCTGAATTGAGCGGAAGCTTGAGGTAATCGCCTGCTTTAGCGAGGGTATTGATAAGCGGGGCGGGAATGTTCCACAGCCTCGGTTTCTGTTGTAGGGTCTCGGCAATAAGCATAACCAGCTCGGTAGTGGATAAAGAATCATCATCTGCGATGTTATAGGTACCGCTAGGGATATCTTGCTCTAACAACTCTTTAATCACAAAACACAAGTTTTCTACACTTAAAAAAGAGCGACGGTTGTCAAATGCGGCTAAAGGATAAGGTATGCCTTTTTTAACCAACTGGTAAAGCAGGTTAAGGTTGCCTTTGTTGCCAGGCCCGTGGATCATGCAGGGGCGCAGAATGTAATATTTTTTGCCCTCGGACAGATGTTGAGCCTGTATATACTCCTCGGCCATCCGCTTAGATTTGCCGTAGTGGGTTTGCGGGTTAGGCTTTTCATCTTCTGTTAAAGTCCCCGATACACCATCGGCCACTGCCTTTACCGAGCTTATGAAAATAAATTTTGTAGCGTCCGATTTCAGAAAAGCATCATATAGCTGTTTGGTAAGCTCAAAATTGGCTTGGTAATAATCCTCCGGTTGCGATACGTTTTTTAAATCATGTGCTTTACCGGCTAAATGAACGATAGCCTCTGTGTGCGCCAGTTGTATCTTTTGGTTGGGTTGATAACGTAGCGATAATGTTTGGATATCAAATCCCTTTAGATAGTTGGAGAGGTTGGTTCCGGCGAAGCCGGAGGAGCCGGTGAGGGTAATATTCATTATTTTAAAAGCTGTTGAATCAACTGGACATACTTGAAAGTGACCTTTTCTTTTGAATATTCTTTTTGGATATACTCGTAGCCCTCTAAGCCCATCAATCTTAAGCTTTCTTTCTCTACTAAAAGCTTTTCCATTAAACTTCCCAATGCTTCGCATTTCTCATCTAACGAATTTTCTGTAATTAAATGAGCACATGCTAAGGGCTGCAAGAAATTATAAATTGGCGTACAATTTCCAGATGATACCAACAATGGTTTAGCACAGGCCATGATAGTATAAACTTTTGATGGAAAACCTTGACCGTCCATTTTGGGAGACATGAAAATAAAATGTAAATCAGCGTAAGCAATCAAAGAAGGCATCTTATTTCTTTGTTGATAAGGAACAACGTGGATGTTTGCCAAATCATGCAGCTTTACTTGCTCCTGCAAATATGTTTTCATAACACCTTCACCTATAACCCAGAACTCCACCTTTTTATCCTTAAATCGCTTCGCCAAATATAATAGCGGTTCCCAATCTTGTGCATGACCAATATTACCGGCATACATCAACTTTAAAACATCAGGCTTTGGAGGAAAATTTTCGTCAAAAAACTCTTTCTCAATTATGACTGGAGAATAAATTTTGGTATCAACAAAATTCGGAATTAGATGAAGTTTACGTCTATCTTCAAACCTGTTTACTATAGTCGAATAAAAAACCTTATCAATAGTAGTCACTGCATCCGAATGGTTATACACAAACCGCTCTAAATGCTCTAGGAGTTTGATTGCTGGCTTAAAGGTCAGTTTTCCTTGGTTAGTTAAAAAATCAGGATAAATTTCCTGAACGTTGTAAATAACCTTCGCACCCTTTAAGCGTCCAACAGCTATATTAATAAAACCAATTGTTAAAGGCGGTGAAGGGGAGATGATCAAACTAACCCTGCTCATCGACAGTCCTAGAAAAAAGGAGAGAATGTGCCAATAAACAAACCCAACCATCCTCAACATAGCGCTTTTAAATTTTTTTTGAGGGACATGTATCACGTTGATTCCGTTGTAATCGCTCAAATAAAAAAAACCAAAAAATTTTGGTCGGAGTGGCTGCTTTTCTATCTCGGATTCGACGCGATTATAGTGGGGAGTTGTTGTAAGAACAACCACCTCAAAACCCTCTTCTTTAAAGCGCAACGCTAAGTCATTGTAAAGGTAAGCGGTAGAAACCCCATCCGGACTAAATGCAATACTATGAATTAAGATTTTCTTTTTCTCCATTTAATACGCTTCATTCCAAACCACCCTTTTCACATAATCAACATAACTAATGATAACCCGCACCACTTTATCAGACACATTCGGCATCGAATAATCCGCTACTTTTCTAAAATTCCGGTTCCCTCCGCGCTCTTGATATTGTAGCTGGGTTAAAGCCTGCATAATTCGTTCGGTATTCATGCCTACCATCATTACTGAAGCTTCTTCCATGGCTTCAGGACGCTCGTGGGCGTCTCTTAAATTTAAAGCAGGAAAATTTAAGGTTGATGATTCCTCCGAAATTGTTCCGCTATCTGATAGTACAGCATAAGCATGAAGTTGTAAAGCATTATAATCGTTAAAGCCCAAAGGTTTTAAAAACTGGACCTCGGGACGCATCTCTATCTTTTTACTTTCAATCATTTTACGGGTGCGCGGATGCGTACTTACAATAATAGGATAACCGTATTTTTCGGCGATCCTATTCAAGCTTTCCATTAAGCCAGAAAAGTTTTTCTCGCTGTTGATGTTCTCTTCTCTGTGAGAAGAAACAACAAAGTATTGATGCTTCTGTAGGTTTAGTCTCGTTAAAATGTCCGAGTTTTCGATATCGGGCAAGTAATGAGTCAATACCTCTAACATCGGGGAGCCAGTTTTAATAATACGGTCTGCTGGCAAACCCTCTCGCAACAAGTATTCGCGAGCAATATCAGAATAAGTTAAATTGATGTCAGAAATATGATCGACAATTTTGCGGTTCGTTTCTTCAGGTACGCGCTGGTCGAAACAACGATTCCCGGCTTCCATATGAAATATTGGAATATGCCGCTTTTTTGCAGGTATGGCACACAGGCAACTATTTGTATCACCTAAAACCAGAAAAGCATCGGGCTTTAAGTCTTCCAATAGTGGATCTATTTTTATCAATATTTGTCCGACTGTTTCCGTAGCTGTGGAACCCGCAGCGTTCAAGAAATAATCAGGCTTACGGATTTTCAGATCGTCAAAAAATATCTGATTGAGCTCGTAGTCGTAATTTTGCCCGGTATGAACAATGAGATGTTCAATTGCGTCGGAAGAATCCAAAGCAGCCATCACACGCGCCAAGCGGATAATCTCAGGTCGGGTGCCAACCACTGTCATCACTTTTAGTTTTTTTCCCATATTAATATTGATCAGCGAATCGTATATCTTCCTACTCGTATAAATTAAAAATTATTCTGAATTTCTAAGCTGTTTGGACCATTAAACTTTTTCAAAAAACGTATCTGGATCAGCAGGGTCATAGAATTCGTTTATCCAAAAATTAGTGTACAAATCTTCATCACCCACATTTTTGATATTATGCGTGTACCAAATTGGCATGTCCACATAGGCAGGTTCGTCACCATCCAAATAAAAATCTAACACTTCATCACTATTAACTTTCCTTAACTGAATCAGCGCCTTTCCTTTGATCACAGCAAAACGCTCTATTTTTCTGGTATGGTAATGATTGCCACGAGTGACGCCGGGACGCGTGGTTGAAAATGAAACCTGCCCGCCAACGTTCAAACGAATAATCTCTACAAAAGCCCCTCTATCGTCTGCATGCTCTACCAATTTAACAGGGTTACGATGCTTAATATCGATATAACTTCTAAATGTGTTAAAAAGATTTAGTTCGAACTTAGAATTCAAATCTGGGATAATTCCTTTCTCAAAATAATCTGTCTTATATTTTTGAAGTAGCTTTAAAACTACAGAAACCTTTTCTTCGTGCGTATGCCCAACGCTTGTTAAAGTCTTTTTTGTATAATTCCTAATTTCATCTAAAAAAGTATTTATCAGCTCTCCTACATAAATTAATTTCACATTTCCATCAACCTCTATTTTAGGCTGCTCCTTATGTGTAAGCTGATGCGAAAATGTAGCGATAAAGGAATTGTAATAGGGATGACCGAAGGGACCAAAAACATTAGGTATAATAAATCCCGAGAATCGAGCATCATTTCTCTTGGCCCATTCTGCCAGCAATTGTCTGCCTTCCTTTTTGCTTTTGCCGTACAAATTGTCTTTTTCTTCTTGCGATGAGGATGAAAACAAAATATGCGGCTTGCTATTAGTTGCTTCAAGTGCCTTTATCAGTTTTTTAACCAATCGCAAATTGGTGTTATAGATCACTTCCGGGTCGTTATGGCGGTTCATTGCTGCTAAATGAACCACTACATCACACTTGCTCACAAAAGCGCCTAACTTTTCCACTGAATCAAAAAAATCTTTTTCAAAGTTTATACGCTCAAATTCTTCGGGAAAGAGACCCAGCGTATTGTATAGATGTTGACCTATAAAACCTGCCTGACCGGTTATACCTATTTTGATTTTCATTTCAATTCGATAAAATAATCGGTTGCAAAAAGGTAATCATCTTTAACAACCTCGTCTATCTTGCTATCCGCAAATATCAATAATGTTGAGTTCGGTTCCAGTGCCCGCAAACTGCTCGCATATCCCTTTGGCACATGCAATACGGTGTTTTCTTTCGCAGAGAGATCAAAATGATGTTGCTTAAGATGAGGGTTTGGATTATCCCAATTATCAATTTCAACTAATTTTATTTCAAAAGCGCCTTGCGTTGCATGAAACCAGCGTTGCTCAATTTTATGAGCTCTCCAAGCTCTTACAACTGTGGTGTCCGGATGCGATATTTTGTAAAATCGTTTGACCTCTGCCATGTCAAAATCATTAACGAAACCGAGTGTTCCTCTTACATCGGTATGGCTACCGCCATTTATAACTTTCGGACGGTTAAGCATTAGCCTGGATATTGAACTACGCTTAAATCCCCAAAAACTTCTTTCTTGATTAAAGGAAGATTCGAAAGCAATTTTTTCATTCCTGCTACACCTTGTTGTTCGGTATTATGCGAATGGTAGTCTTCTATGGTTGCAATGTCCGTTTCTCCTTCAGAGAAATATTGTGCATAATTTAGGTTACGATTATCCGCAGGAATTCTGTAAAACTCACCCATATCTTGTGCTTTCACCATTTCTTCGCGTGTACAGAGTGTTTCATAAAGCTTTTCTCCATGGCGTGTTCCGATAATTTTCACTTCGCTTTTCACCCCGCAAAGTTCTTGAAGTGCTTGTGCTAAATCTCCAATAGTACCAGCAGGAGCTTTATTTACAAACAGATCACCAGGGTTGCCATGTTCAAAAGCAAAAAGCACTAAATCAACGGCATCTTCTAAAGACATTAAAAAGCGCGTCATGTTGGGATCTGTAATGGTTAAAGGCTGCTTACTTTTTATTTGCTTTAAAAACAAAGGAATTACGGAGCCTCTTGAGGCCATTACGTTGCCATAGCGCGTTAAGCAGACGGTGGTTTCTGTCGAATTTCTGGATGCCGCGATGGCTACTTTTTCCATCAAGGCTTTAGAAATTCCCATGGCATTAATAGGGTAGGCGGCTTTATCTGTACTTAGGCAAATAACCTTGTTTACTTTATTTGCCATTGCCGAATCAATGACGTTTTGTGTACCAAACACATTGGTTTTTGTAGCTTCTATCGGAAAAAATTCGCAAGAAGGAACTTGCTTTAATGCAGCGGCATGAAACACGTAATCTACTCCCTGCATCGCCCGGTTAACGCTATTGATATCTCTAACATCCCCAATATAAAATTTCAGCTTCTCGTTTTTCAAGGCGTTACGCATATCATCTTGTTTTTTCTCGTCTCTAGAAAATATGCGTATTTCTTTAAAATGATCGGTATGTAAAAAGCGGTGTAACACTGCCGAACCGAATGATCCGGTACCGCCTGTTATAAGTAGAGTTTTGTTTTTGATTAACATGATTTTTATTTATAAAAATTACTCTAGACGTTGTTTTTGATTAGCGTGTCTTTTTCTGCCCTAGTCGGATAGTTGATTAACACTGCTTTATAAACACCTTTAAATACGAAGAGGCTTCCGGCTGCTACGCCTATAACACCGTGTTTATTTATCACTTTTGCTATATCGTCCAAAGAGCCTGCGCCACCCAGAACGGTGATAGGCACCGTAATTTTTTCTCGAATTTTATCAATTAACGGCATATCGTAGCCTTTCATTGCGCCGTCTTGGTCTATCGAATTGATGACTATTTCTCCGGCACCAAGGTTTTGGGCCTCTTCTACAAATTTTAATGGATTTAAACCTGTACTTTTTTTACCGTTATGCGTGTATATTTCGTAGCCTCCAAACAGCTTTTTCTTTACGTCTAAAACTATGATCACGCTTTGGTTACCTACACGCTGGGCTATTTCGGAAATCAATTGAGGTTGTTCAATAACGGCACTGCTTACCGCAATTTTCTCAATCCCTAGGCCGAATATACGTTGCGCCTGTTCAACTGTCTTTACTCCACCACCATAACAAAGTGGCATTCTTGATTGATTTGCTAATTTCTCAATCAATGAATAATCAGGTTCTTTATTTAAAACAGTGGCATCAATGTCGAATACAGCTAATTCATCAACCTCCTTTTCATTAAAAATTTTCACTGCATTAATAGGATCGCCCACGTACTTGCCGTTTTTGAAGTTAACGGTTTTCACTAAACCACCATCGTGCACTAAAAGACTAGGGATAATTCTCGGTCGCAACATTATATCTTGGCAAAATTGTGTAAAAGCCTTTCTCCATATGAGTGGCTTTTTTCTGGGTGAAACTGAATGCCATAAATATTTTCCCGGTTTATGGCAGCGGTAAACCGGATTCCATAGTCAGATTCGGCAATGCTGTTTTCGGCAAGATGGCAATGGAAATAATAGCTATGCAAAAAATAAAAAATTGCATCTTGCTCCAAACCTTCAAATAAAGGGTGCGAAGTTGTAGGTTTAACATCATTCCAACCCATATGAGGAAGTTTAGTGATCTGCTGTATCGTTGATTCGTCGAATCTTTTGACTTGCCCATCAATCCATCGTAAGCCATTTAATTTTCCTTCTTCGCTCCCATTGCTCATCATCTGCATGCCTACGCAGATGCCAATTACCGGCTTTTTCTCGTTTAAAACCAAATCATCTAAACGTTCTCGCATGCCCGACTCATTTAAGCGCGTCATTGCATAATCAAAAGAACCCACCCCTGGCAGTATTAACTTCTCAACGCTTGTTAAGTCTTCGATGCCTTTGGCGATACGCGTAGGAATACTAAGGCGCTTATAAACATTTTGAAATGCAAAGATATTGCCTACCCCGTAGTCAATTATGGTGATCATCTGAACAATCTTTTTTCTAAACCCAATATGGTCATTGCTTTAGAGCCAGCTTTTATAATGCCCATTTTGTTTTTATAATCTTTATAAGTTCTATTCTTTCCTTCAAAAATAGCTTGTAGCTCTTCCTTTCTCAAATCTAATTTGTCTGCCACATACTCAAATTCTTTCTGTAAAAAATCTTCTGAAAGTTCTGGTCTGGATATCCGTTCCAAAGCTTCCTCGCGGGTCATTTGACCTGTTAAAATCAAGCTGGAGAAGTGAGCCCTTCGCTTTTCAAATCCAAACTTCCTGGGCAACCAATAGTCTTCATAGAAACGGGTAAAGCGCGATTCGTGATGTTTGTGTTGGAAGCTTTCCCAGCCGTATTTTTCAAATAGAAATTTCTCTACATCTTTTTTAATATATGGAACCAGATTTAAAGGTTTAAAAACCTTCATCCCCAAAACATATCTGTAATAAATTTTGTAGCTCAAAATATCAACCAAGGGAAACGTTTTTAGTGGCCTTTGTCCAAATTTGGCATGGATATCCTTCACAAGAAGTGTATCTATGCCGGGAAAGCCCCCCCACTCTTCGGGTTCTCGGCAACACTCTGTAGAGTAGTTGCCGCCAGTTAACACATATTTTATCTTATGTTTTTTTGCGAATTTGTATAAAGCGGAGAAAAAGGCATAATCTTGTGGCAAATCTTGGTCTGCAATTTGAGATTTTAGAAAAGCAAGTTGTAAATCTTTCATCTCTTGCCAGTTGATCACTTCGGTGTACAAATCTAAATTTAGGCCATTGACTAATTTCTCAATGTTTCCTACCGCCTTATCTGTATTCCAACCTGCATCAACATGAAAAATTAATGGTCGTAAACCCATCACTTCTTTGGCTACATAAGCAGCATAAGAGCTATCTAATCCTCCACTAAGTCCAATGATGCAGTCAAAATCGCGCCCCTTGCCGTCAGCTTTAATCTTTTCTGCCTCCGCCATTAAAGCCGAAAAACCTCTTTCATCGGTATGCCAATTCGGCACTATGTTTTCAATATAGTTTGTATAATAGTCACTTTCTCCTTTATCGTTGAAAACGATATTGGGGTCTGTAGTATCCATTATTGTTTTTGTGCAGATTTGGTACATATGTTATAACTTTGTTCTAGATTCGATAATTGAACCGAAAATTGTTCTCATAGCACCTACAAACCTTTCGGAACGATAATGCTTACACGCATACTCGTAGTTTGAATTTGCTATTTCGAAGAGATTTTTTGAGTTACTGATAATCTCGAAAATATTTTTCAAAGATTCGACATCCATCTTCCTTGCTTCAAACCCATTTTTTTTATCTTGAAACACATCTTTTATTCCGCTGTGATTTGTTGTGACAAGAACGCAGCCCGACGCATAAGCTTCTAAAATGCAAAATGGCTGGCCTTCATAAGGGTAATAGGTAGGCAGACAAAATACGTGAGCTTTATGATAGAGCTGCTGCTTTTCATTGCCACTAACCAAGCCATGATAGTGAAGATTTTCAAAATTCTTAATACTATTTAAAAATATTTTTTTGCTTTCGATACTGCCAAACCCCCCAGCAAAGTCAATTGCAGTTTTTCTCTGTTGCTCCTTATCAAGTAAAGCATAAGCTTCAACAATCTCTTTATACCCCTTACCGTAAATGAAATTGCTAATAAACAAAACACGAATTGGACAATCTTCTTGAAATTTCGCAGATATGGCGGATTTCGTGTTGAATAAATAATTCTCTGCGAAGTTATTCACTACATGTATTTTTCTTGGATCGACTACTTTTGCGAAAAAATCTGCTTGAGTTTGCCCTTCTACAATTATGGCTCGCAACCTGTTTAAGAAGAAACTATTTAAATAGAACTGCAATCCACTTTTCTTATCTAAAATCCTTTTCATTCCTGCGCCGCCAAACATATGAATAACTGTAACCTTCAGTTTGCGTTTTAACAAAAGATAAAGCAGGATATCCTTTAGATTGCCTGCAAAAGACTCAGATATCGTAAAATATATAAGATCTTTATTCCTTCCTTTGCGATAAACTTGCCCGAAGATTTTAAAGATCTGGATAATACGAGATAGAGAGTTTATACCTGCACTATAGCTGCTTTTACTTAAGTTTATTACTTCGACGTCATTTTCTTGCTTTAAATTATCGTATAAAATTTTGACCGGTAAAGAATTCCCAGTCATAGGTGGTGGTAAAGGGGCAATAATTAAAATTCGGTTTTTCATTTATCTGTTTTATAGTGTAAGGCTTCACAAAAATTTTTTCACTGCATCGTTATAGTGACCATTCTCAAAAAATTATCTGCCATTATACCTGTGTTAAATTTATGCTGTGCTGAGAATTTTGCAGCTAATCGCATATTTGCTTCAACACTTTCATTGCTAAAAAAGGATACGACTTTTTCTTTAAGATGCGTGGCATCTCCTTCGCGAAACAAGAGTCCATTTTTGCCATCTTCTAACGCGACAATTTCGGGTCCGTGCCTTTTAAAATCATCATTAGTTAAAACTGGTACTCCATATGCAAAGGCGTGAAGTAATGAAAGCCCAATTGAAGCGGGATGTATCATCAATCTTGAGCTTAAAAACCAGGGAGCTAGGGCTTGCTCATCATATAAATCGCCAATTAGACGCACGTGATTGTTCATTCCCAAGGTCTTTACCATATTTTCCAAATGTTGATGTTCCTCCCCAGAGCCAATAATGCACCAAATAATGCTGGGAATTTGAGTAACGATGTCAGGAAGTGAGTTCAAGAACAAGTCTAACTGGTTTTTTTTTGTCAGCCTTGCACAGCTTAGTACAACCAGCTTGGCCTCTAAACCATTTTTAATCTGCCAATAAGACAATTTACCCTTATTCCAACGAGAAATGATGCTATCGATTTCTTCTTGATCTAAACCATTATTCATTCCTATAATATTATGTTTGGGCCACTGCTTTTTTAAAACACGCGCCTCAAAATCATTATATACAAATACGTTATTAAAGCATCTTGTCCAGGCTAACCTTATTTTTTCAAACAGAGGTTTTGCATTGAATGAGTGAGCCATCGTCCATAATACAACCTTTTTATTTAACAGCCTCAACAAAGTAGCCAATATAAAATGAGAGGCATATCTTGGGTTGCCATCTACGAACACTAAATCGTACTTTTTGAAAATTTTTAGAAATGGCAAAAACTGCCATACGAAAACTTCTTTACTTATACCCCAAAAAGAAACAGTCTTTATCTGTTCATATCCCTTTATTGTACGAAGCCCAGTTCTCGGTATTTCCGATTGGCAGTATACATCAATTTTCAGATTTTTTTCATTGAACAAACGTTTATAAAATCCTTCTCGATATTTTGGGACTACGTTTGTCACAATTGCTATCTTCAATGGATGTTGCTCACGAGACATTTTACCCATTCGCTTCTTTTAAAAAAAAGTACATGTTTAAAAAACAAAAACCTCCACTGAGTAGCGAGGTAAAAAAACTGACATTTAACACGATAAAGCAGAACGGAACATACATAAGCCCAACAATGAGCTGATTTTTCATCGTAACTTGCGATCGCACAAATGCAAAATATAATCCCACAATTATGGATATAATGATGATGCCGACTGCTCCTAAACTTGCAATTCCATCCGTAGCTATAAAATTTGCATTTGCATTGTAATTTTCGTTTGTGCTATAATCGGCGCCTACCATATATCCTAAAGCGCGAGGATAGGGATAAGAATTTCCACTTAAAAAATTTATGATATTTATTTGTGTAAAAAATGTTTTTGCATTGGAACTGAAAAATTCGTTGTATTGATATGTTAATAAACCCGCGATGCCAAAAGTCCTCATCAATACAACCGATGCGATTGTACTGATGTAGTCAGAAAGCCAGAAAAGGCTGGTAATCAATATTGAAAACAGAAATGTGCAACTTGTTAAAATGTCTTTTCCCCACTTTTTTAAATAAAAAATCAAAATCATAAACATAGGAATAAAAAGAGAAATTTTGTTGGCGTTAATACCGTAAATAAAAATGACCGAGAAAAAACCGAATAGGACCCAATACTTATTTTTTCTCACGAGCCCTTTTACTATGATAAATGGGCCAAGTAAATATGTCATCCACAAAATCAAGTATCCGTCTAATAATGAGTTGTTCTGTGTTGAAAACCGCTGTTCATAAACCTGTTCGAAACTAACAATGCTATAAGTTTCTCTAAATTTAAAATATAGATATACTATAACCAGCGTAATAGACAACAGGTAATACTTAAAATCTAACAGCCTAAATTTTAAAAGTACTGGTTTAAATAATCTAACTTTCGGCAATAAAAATATTATTAAAAAGCCAAGCAAAAGTAGAAGTTGATTTACAACTACATCAAAACTTTTGTGATAGTGGTTTGCGAAGGTTATAATTACCGGAATATAAAATAGCAAATAAAATATTGTAAAGTTAATCTCCAGAAAAAATATTTTTTTTGGTTTAACCAGCATGGGAGCGACGAGTATAGAGACAGTAGAGATATAGGTAAATAAACTAATTGGATACGCATGATAACCCATATACCCAAAAGTCTTTACAAGGTATTCTACGTGGATAATCTGATACAGGAACGCGTACAGTAAAATGAAAATAAGATTTTTCATTTGCCAACTTGTAAAGTGATTAAATAAAATTTTCTACATGCAAATATGGTAAATAACGCGAAAGAACCTGATAACATCCCTAAAAATATCTTAAAGGAAAAATCAAAATAGTGGGCAATCCAATACATAAAAAGAGTCAGACAAAGTTGAATCAGGCTGAGGAATAGCAGAATTTTTTTCTTATCTAATACTAAGGCTACATTACTTAAGGGAAGATAAAACAGCTGACTTACTGCATACGGTGTTAAACAAATTGCGACACTTTCAACGCCGTTCCATTTCTGGAAACTTGTAAAATACTTTAGATTGAAGATACCAAAAACAATACACGGGAACAAGATAATGGTCGATAAACCCAAAATTTTAATAGTAGATAATGTTTTATGACGAATCGCAACCATGTCCGTCTGATAAAAGGATTTTGCCATTTCCGCGCGAAGTAAACCCGAGATAACGGAACCAATTATTATTGATGGTATCATTAATATACGAAGAGAAAATGAGAACAAGCCCACCTGATGCTCGCCATATAGGTAAGTCAAAAGAATTGGATGGCAATATGTCAATATTATGCTGGCCAAAGAACTTGGCAAAATGTATAACGGATAAGATATGTTATCATAGAAAACATTCTTGAAACTTCTGAATATATTGCGATCTCTAATTCTCGATTTAAAAATTACTATTAAGAGAAAAAGTAAACCTGTTAAGGTAAGCGAAGTCGTGTAGGCTACGATAAGTATGTTCGGTGTATTCAAAAAAGTCATTATTATCGCTAAATTGACAAGAGCACCAACGAATGGAAAAGCTCCCGAGAAAGTGTGATAACTTTTATACAAAAAGATTTGTTGTAAGCACGCATTAACTGATACAGTGACTGCTAATGAATAAACGAACAAAAGCAATCTCGAGTCTAAATTTGCAAAGAGATAGATTGGAATTAACGCCAATGAATTAAGGAAAATACTTAAAAAAATCGTGAAAAAGGCTTTTTGGTACATCTCAGATTTGGTTTCTGATACAGTGATGGAAAGCTCATATTTTAAGGTCGTGAACGACCCAACAAAAGACCCTATGGAGATAAAAAAATTGAAAGTTCCAAAGTCAGATGGAGAGAATAATTTTAGAATGTAGAAGCTCGTAAATATTGTTAGAGTCTGCGCAAGTGTAGTCCCAACGTAAAACCACGTCTTACTTTGATAACTAAAATCTAGCTCGCGTGAAAAAAATCTCATTTTGAATTATCTTTTCTGCGCTCCAAGTCCACCATTTAGACTCTTCTAGTTCCATAACAGTATTGCCTGAAAACCTAATCTTTACCTCCTTTGCTGGATTGCCCGCCACGATGGTATACTTTTTAACATCTTTGGTTACGATAGACCCCGCTCCAATTATCGCCCCTCGACCTATCGTCACACCGGAGAGAATGACCGCATTAGAGCCAATCCAAACATCATCCTCAATGAGGACTGAGCCTTTTGAAATCTTATCTGAATTTTTAGAGGTAGAATTTTTAAAAAATTTAGACAATATACTATAGCTTGTCGTTCTTTGGTAGGAATGATAAAACTCTTGAATAATTACGCCTGAAGCAATAGAACAGAAAGATCCTATTCTGACTTCGTTAATTTCAGCACAAATTCTTGTTGATGGGCCACTGATACTTGTATAGCGACCAATTCTAACATTCCCAAAAACTTCAGGCTTATTAAAAAAAGAACACCCTGAGTCGAGCTGTACACCGCTCCCTATTATGGCGTCACGCAGAAAGACATCTTTTTTCTTGGAAAACAATAGATAAAGAAATGTCTTCGGGTTCAATCTGACGCTGTAAAAACAACTTATTCTAGTGAAAAAGTTAAGAATTGCTGAAAAGACAATATTGGCTAATACCTTTTTTAACATCGTTTATAATCTGCCGTCAATAAAATCTCTTTTCAAAACGGCTTTAGTATCAAAAATAACCGTATTTTTCCCCCTCATCATTTTCTTGAGTTCTAAATCTAAAAATTCACTGTGCGAAACGGCAAGTATAATTGCATCATAACATTTATTATTACATTCCGTTAATGAAATACCATAGTCCTTTTTTACTTGCTCTGCATCTGCATGTGGATCACAAACGTCGACGCTTAATCCAAATTGTATCAATTCTTGGTATATATCGACAACGCGAGAGTTACGGATGTCAGGGCAATTTTCTTTAAAGGTTACACCCAAAATCAACGCTTTCGAACCCTGTATTTTATGGCCCTTATTAATCATCAATTTGATTACTTTGTTTGCCACAAACATGCCCATATTATCATTTACCCGTCTTCCCGAGAGGATAACTTGGGGATGGTAACCGAGCGATTGCGCTTTGTGCGCTAAATAATAGGGATCTACCCCGATGCAATGTCCACCAACAAGCCCGGGCTGATATTTCAAAAAATTCCATTTGGTAGCTGCCGCCTCTATTACATCGGTAGTGTCGATGCCTATTCGGTCAAAAATTAACGCAAGTTCGTTTACGAATGAAATATTTACGTCGCGCTGGGCATTCTCTATAGCTTTGCTTGCTTCGGCCACCTTCATGTTCGGAGCCTTATGTGTTCCCGCAGTAATAATACTTTTGTATAATTGATCGACGAGTTCTGCGACTTCCTTATTTGAACCCGATGTGACTTTTTTTATTTTAGTTAATGTATTGACCTTGTCCCCCGGATTAATCCGCTCTGGTGAATAACCGCAATAGAAATCAACATTGAATTTAAGCCCGGAGTAGCGCTCTAAAACAGGGACGCATTCCTCCTCGGTGCATCCCGGGTATACGGTCGATTCATAAACTACGATATCTCCTTTTTTGAGAATTTTACCGATCATTTGCGATGCGTTGACTAAAGGAGTCAGATCTGGAGCTTTGAACTGGTTGATGGGCGTAGGTACGGTTACGATAAATACATTGGCATGAACTAATTCCTCGGGTTTAGATGAAAACGTAAGACCATTTTCCTCTCCGCTAGCTAATACCTTTCTCAGCATTTCCGAGTCAGCCTCTTTTGTCCGATCTATTCCAGAACGGAGTTCTTCAACTCGTGTATCATCTATATCAAACCCGATTACGGAATATTTTTTAGCAAATTCTACTGCCAAGGGCAAGCCAACGTACCCAAGTCCGATTACAGCAATTTTATGTTTCACTCAATATTTGATTATAAGTTTTTTTGAGACTCAGAAAAGCAATCATCAGAAACCCCAATATCACCCCTCCCAAAACAATCCCTTTCGCCTTTCCTAAAGGTTCCTTCTTTAATGGCAGTCTAGGCTCATCGATCACTTGTATGAGCGGTTTATCATTCCTGAAATTGATCTTCGCCAATTCCAGATTTTTAATGATTTCTTGGTAAACCGCAGCGCTCGCCTGCACATCCACCTGCTTACGTTGCGAACCTACCCTCAACCTTTGAAACGCTGGGTTTAAATTGGGGTTGGCATCCACTGCCGCTGCCACGCCACCGATACTTGCATTCAATACCGCTTTTACGCTATCCGCTTGGTTTTGTAATACCGTTAGATTTTCTAGCGATTTCTTTGTTTTCGTAGATACGTAGAAAGCATTTACTTTGGCAACGATATTGTCTGCAAAAGACTTAGAGAACAACTCGTCTTTCGATTTCACTTTAACAGAAATAATCGAAAGCTTTTTATCAGGCTTTGTGACTTCTAAAATATTGTCGTTAATATCTTTTGTAAACTTATTGATGAGCGAATCCTGGATACGACTGAAGTTCTTAGGATTATCTGTAAAATGTATATTAACTAGTTCTGGTTTATCTTCCCAGCTCTCGCGCATTTTATTGAAGTCGATATAGCGTTCAATCAATTGCTGCTGTTTACCGTTAAAAGTATCTTTGGCTAACAAGGTCTTTTGGATCATCCGGCGCGATTTATAAAGCTCCAAAATATTATCTCCTTTGAAGATGCCTCCGCCGCCACCGCCTAAGTCTATACCGACCATAGAAGCTAAACCCGCATATTGGCCTAAGCCACCTCCGCTTTCGCCCTCTTCTAATACAAAAGTGGTTTCGGCGGTGTAGATGGGCTTTTTAATTAAAGAATAGCCTAAACCGAGCAAGCCCCCGATGATGCCGGCCAGTAGAATGACTTTCCATTTGCCCATCAGATAGCGCCACCACTCCTGTAGCTTTAGAATCAACTCTTTTAAAGAGATTTCATCATCTACATCCTCTCTGCGGTAGCTGTTGCCGATGTGGGCGTTTTCTGGGTTGTTATCTGTAGTGTTCAAATTAAAGGCAAAGGTAAATAATCAAAATTCAAAACTTTCAAATTCAAAAGGAAAAAGTTAAAAAGCTTTCGAATTCAAAAATCAAAACTCTACGCTCATCATTCCATTTCTTTATTCCGGAATTATTCTGTAGCATTAAGCCACCGCCTAAAACCCCAGCTCGTGTGACGTGACAAGTTAGAAATACTTGCGCTAATAATATTCCTTCATTCCGTTATTCCCTCCCTAATCCTGTCGCCTTATACCATAAGCCTTAAACCATCTACTCTAAACCGAGCGTGTGCGATGTCTCTCTGCAATCGACATGACGTGAGGGCTTAGTTTAAAGGGGACAAGTAAAAACTTAAACCGTTCTAATACCTCACTGTCTTCGAACCACCCCCTGCCCCAGCCACTGGGATAATCGCGATGGAAATTCAAAAGGGCAAAGTCAACGGTCAAAAATCCTAGTCCGCTATTCAAGAGTCACTACTCACTACTCTATACCCACTACTCTATACCACCTTTCAAAACCAAATTCAAACCCTCTTGATACTTGCTACTCAAGATTTACTCCTCTCTATTCACCACTCACTACCCAATACTCACTACTCTATACTCCCTACTACTTCAACAAATTCATTACTCCTAAAACAATTGCGCCGAAAGAGGCTAGGCCTGATATAATTCCCACAGTTTCGGTAGGCGTTAACCTTCGTCTTTCCTCCTGCTTAGGCACAAATATTTCTGCTCCGGACCTTACGATAGGGTAATTATTGAAAAATAGAAATTTCTTGGTGCTACGGACTGATCCATTGGCATAAATGATGTAAGATCGACGTTTTAAAGCGTTCTGCGAAAACCCTCCGGCATTTGCGATGTAAGATTTGAAACCTTTATTTTTATCAAATATAACGGTATTCGGCGACAGCACTTCCCCGCTTACTTTCACTGTTTGCAATTGGCGCGGTACGTTGATGATATCCCCGTTTTCTAAGAATAAATCTTTTTTAGTACCAGGTTTTTCTAGGATGCGCGTTAAATCAATCCCGACAAAGTTATTTCTAACCGCCAAATTTTCTACATCCAAAGCAGTACTGTCTTTCGCATTTTTTTGGATCCTGCGGAACTGCTGTACTTTTTGGTTTTCTTTTTCTTGCTCCAGCTGGCTGTCGAAATTACCTGCACGTTTTAGCGAGGCGCCATCTGTAAAAGACAAAGCGGTTAAGCCTCCGGCGCGTTTAATTAAATCCGAAATGCGTTCGTCCTTTTTGGTAATGGTGTAATAGCCAGGATACAGTACTTCGCCTTCTATTTTTACCTGCTTTTGGGTTTCGTAACCCGGCGAGCTGCGCACGGTAACAATATCAAAAGGCTCTAAAATAAACTTAGAGGCTTCTAAACTCAAATTACGGTCGGCATCTACTTGGAAAACTTCTGCAGTACGTGCAGAGGCCGAGGTGGCATCAGAATTTTTTACCCTGCGCGAAATTTCGATACGTTGTGGCGTAGCCGACTCGCTGAAACCTCCGGCCTTCAAAATCAGTTCGCCTAAGCTCATATTTTCCGAAAAGCCGAATTCGCCAGGTCTGCGTACTTCGCCGTTGATGGTCACTTTATATTCTTCGCGTAAGTCAAAAATGGAAGAAATAGAGATAACATCCTCGCGTTTTAGCGGAATATCCGCTACCGTGCCGTTCATGATTTTACGGGCGTCAAATGGAATTAGCTCGGTATTTAAATCATCCGTTAAACGGGTAATGTAAGCGCGGTTGGTAAAAGCATCCTCTTTTAAACCCTCGGCTTTCTGAATTAAGGTTTTTAGGCTCATGCCCGGCTCCAACTCGTACTGGCCTGGGCGGAATACCGCGCCCTCAATGGTCACACGGTTTTCAAAACGGTCTAAAATCTCGTTCACAAAATATTTATCGCCACTTTGAGGAACATAGCTGTCAAAGTCTTTAGCTAAGATGTCAGAGATTTTACGCTCGGTATCTGTATTGCCCAAAACTTTTACGCGTGCTTTGTAGGCGCGTTCGGTAAATCCTCCGGCGAAAGCCAATAAATCTTTAAAAGTTTCATTGCTCTTCATCTCAAAAATAGCCGGGCGTTTCACCTCGCCCACAATTTCTACGCGCTTTTGGTAAACCGGCACGCGTATTAAATCTTGGTCCTGCAGGCGGATGTTGTTTTTTAAATCGCCGCGTAACAGAAAATCGTACACGTCCAAAGTGCCCACCTTTTTACCATTTCGGATCACCTCGATGTTACGGAAAGAACCATTGTCGGTAGGACCCCCAGATGAATAGAGCGCATTAAAAAGTGTGGCTAAAGAGGGCAGGGTATAAGTGCCGGGCTTCATTACCTCACCCGTAAGGATCACTTTAATGCTGCGGATATTGCCGATGGTAACACTGAGTTTGGTGTTGCCAGAATTTAAGCCACTATAAATAGGGCTTAGCTTACTTCTGATGCGCGCGGTAGCGGCCTCAACCGTTAAGCCTCCAACGGTGATGATGCCGGCATAAGGGATGTTGATGGTTCCTTCGGGACTAACCGTAAGTTTGTAATTAGCTTCCGAATAGCCATAAATATCTATCAAAAGCTGGTCTGTGGTACCAATTACGTAATTTAAAGGTGTTGCTAAGCGCAGGTTAGGCTCAAAAGTGGTAGAGGCGTTGGCGAAAAGCTCTTTCCCGAATATTTTTGATTTTAAAGCCTGCAGCGCCGCATCTGCTTCGTTTTCTGTTTTCTTATCGTCAGAATTGGCAATTTCTTCCACTTCGCCTTCGAAGCTTCTGCTCCGGCTGCCGTCTTTTCCTTTCACCGTGGCATCTGTATCGCCGCTGGCGGAGTTTTTAGCTTTCACCGCCTCCACACGTGCGCGTAGCTTGGCAATTTCGGAAGGTTGCATCCCGCGTGCTGCCGCCATTTGCTCCAGTTGCGACTCGGGCAAACCCGAAGACTCTACCTGCTTGATGATCTGGCGAATCTGGTCGTCGGTAAGCTCGTCGACTCTTACATTGGAAAAATTTTGCTGGGTAATGCTTTGCGCTTTCGCAGATGGAAGATTTACGGCTAAACCGATGGCAAAAATTAGGAGATAGAATAATTTTTTATAGTTCATGTAAGATGCGGATCTTATATTTTAAATTTTTATGGCCGGTTGAATACGTTCACTAAATTTTGCAGGGCGGTAAGATGTGTTTTTAGGTTTTTATAAACGTCATCATACATTTCCTCTTTATAAATATGGCTCAATTTATTTCGATCTTCAACAGTGGCAAAAAGCAATTTATAATGGCCTTCATCAATTAAACCGTTTAAAAATAAACTTTTATAAACCGCTTTGGGCGACATGGCCATATTACCTGTTTTTATTTCGAGATAGATTTTTGCCGTTTTCCAAGCTAATTCCGCACAGTATTCAAACTTTTGGATTTTCCCGTTTTTAATGGCGTCCAACTCAACAGCCGAATAATTATGATCATGTAGCGCTAAGACCTTTTCAAACGTATTTAAAGCTTTGGTGAGGCTTCGCTGTTCAACTTCGAATCTTTGCTCAAACTCCATATCTCAATTTTTTGTAAAGCCTGCGCTTTAAATTCGTCGCTAGCTTTGTAAAAATCTATTACGTCAATCTTATACGGAACGATACTTTCGTCGAGTTCGTCTTGCAGGTCGGACTTTAAAAATTTGGATAAAGGTGCGTTTCCCCATACCCCAACATCAATATCCGACTTGTCATGATTTGTCGCCCTCGCCCTGCTCCCGAACAAGAAAACGGAATAATCCCGCAAAGGTACTCTTTTCAGTATTATTTCTTTTACAATTTTTAGATAGTCGGTCATTTGGTGGTTTAAGGGTCTCTAGGGTGTAAAAATAGGATTTTTTGTGGGCTTTTTTGAGAGCGAAAGTGGGTTTGACTTGCGGTCGGGATAATGTTGAGTGCTACGGTACCAGAAATGAATAAGGCAAAATGATTTACATAACAACGAAATACAATTTTTAAAATGCTTAAATACACTAAGTTATATAGATGTCTTTTAAATATATAATCCGGTTTTTATCCGAAATATTTTCAAGTATCTCCCTAGGAAGTCCCTAGAAAACCTCTATAAAGTCCCTATAAAACATTATTTAACTACGCTACATCTGGTGCAATATCATGCTCCAATAAAATGTGCTGGAAAAACACTAAGGTAAGCCTATTCTCACTGTGTTAGTTCAACACTCGCGTTTCCGACGCTCATTGGCGTGGCATGCCTAGTTTTTTTCGTTCATCGCCACTAGAGCTAGTCCTTTTTTCGGTAGTTTTTATTATTTTCTTTTGCCCTCAAGAATGCTACGCATTTTTCCTTGACGCAAAGGACCAAAGGTCAAGGCTGACCTCATTTTGTTTGTTGCGCCTGCGGGAAATCTTTGAGCGCAAACCGAAGCCGTGCGAACGGTTGTGCTTTAACAGAGTTTCTGCAACACTCGTCGGTTTGCTCACGTTAGTGCAAGCATTAATGTTTCTGCAAAAGATTTCCCGGGCTACACTGCCAAAACTCGGAACGCCGGGCTTATCGCGTGGGACACTGAGGGTTTTATAACGAACACCTCCTTTAACGCCGTCATCGCGAAACCGCGTGGCTTAGGCTTGTGCATTTGGAAAGCGGTTG
>NZ_MBTA01000002.1 GCF_003609575.1 Pelobium manganitolerans
TTTTGTTAAAAAAATATATGCAGCGCCGGCTTTTCCCCCGGGAGGGCCCTAGAAAGGAGGTATTCCAGCCGCACCTTCCGGTACGGCTACCTTGTTACGACTTAGCCCTAGTTACCAGTTTCGCCCTAGGCCGATCCTTGCGGCTACGGACTTTAGGCGCCCCCGGCTTCCATGGCTTGACGGGCGGTGTGTACAAGGCCCGGGAACGTATTCACCGCGTCATTGCTGATACGCGATTACTAGCGAATCCAACTTCACGGGGCCGAGTTGCAGGCCCCGATCCGAACTGTGAGCGGCTTTGCGGGATTGGCGCCCCCTTGCGGGGTGGCTGCCCTCTGTGCCGCCCATTGTAGCACGTGTGTAGCCCCGGACGTAAGGGCCATGATGACTTGACGTCGTCCCCGCCTTCCTCTCCGCTTGCGCGGGCAGTCTGTTTAGAGTCCCCACCTTAACGTGCTGGCAACTAAACATAGGGGTTGCGCTCGTTGCGGGACTTAACCCAACACCTCACGGCACGAGCTGACGACAGCCATGCAGCACCTAGTTTCCTGTCCCGAAGGACTGGCCTATCTCTAGGCCATTCAGTAACTTTCAAGCCCGGGTAAGGTTCCTCGCGTATCATCGAATTAAACCACATGCTCCTCCGCTTGTGCGGGCCCCCGTCAATTCCTTTGAGTTTCACCCTTGCGGGCGTACTCCCCAGGTGGATGACTTAACGCTTTCGCTTGGGCGCCGGCAGTATATCGCCGGCACCGAGTCATCATCGTTTAGGGCGTGGACTACCAGGGTATCTAATCCTGTTCGATCCCCACGCTTTCGAGCCTCAGCGTCAATAGCACTTTAGCAAGCTGCCTTCGCAATCGGTGTTCTGTGGCATATCTATGCATTTCACCGCTACTTGCCACATTCCGCCTGCCTCAGGTGCATTCAAGCCCCCCAGTATCAAGGGCACTGCGACAGTTGAGCTGCCGTCTTTCACCCCTGACTTAGAGGGCCGCCTACGCTCCCTTTAAACCCAATAAATCCGGATAACGCTCGGATCCTCCGTATTACCGCGGCTGCTGGCACGGAGTTAGCCGATCCTTATTCTCACGGTACCCTCAGCTCCCCCCGCAGGGGGAGGTTTGTTCCCGTGCAAAAGCAGTTTACAACCCGTAGGGCCGTCTTCCTGCACGCGGCATGGCTGGTTCAGGGTTGCCCCCATTGACCAATATTCCTTACTGCTGCCTCCCGTAGGAGTCTGGTCCGTGTCTCAGTACCAGTGTGGGGGGCCATCCTCTCAGATCCCCTAGCCATCGTCGCCTTGGTGGGCCGTTACCCCGCCAACTAGCTAATGGCACGCATGCCCATCCTTTTCCCATAAATGTTTGACCCCTCTATGATGCCATAGCGTGGTCTTATGCGGTATTAATCCGGATTTCTCCGGGCTATCCCCCAGAAAAGGGCAGGTTGCATACGCGTTACGCACCCGTGCGCCGGTCTCTCCCGCCCGAAAGCGGGATACCCCTCGACTTGCATGTATTAGGCCTGCCGCTAGCGTTCATCCTGAGCCAGGATCAAACTCTCCATTGTATAATGTTAAGTTAGACCTGACATCTCTGTCTGTCTGTTGTTTGTTCTGTCTGTCCTCCCGGCGGAGCGCCCCCTAGAGGGGCGCCCGCCGGCGCTGCATGATATCTTTTTAAAGAACTTCCGTCCGGCGCATCCCTGCGCGGCCCTTTTTATCTTTCCCGCCCTCCCACTAAGGGAAGGCGTGTTTTCCTTGCTGTGTTCCCGCCGTTGCGGGGCGCAAACATACGGCTTTTTCTTTTCCCGGCCAAAATTATTTTTTAATTTTTTTTTCCGGCCGTCCCCTCTCTGCCTTCCCTGCCCTGTTTCCGGTCTCCCGCAGACCTTGCGTTTGCGGAGTGCAAAGGTGCGATTCTTTTTCCCTTTTTGCAAGAAGGACCGCGTTTTATTTTCAGGTTTTCGCCTTCCATTTGCTTAACAGCCTGAATGTGTGGGAGAAAAAATTTAGTTTTTTTATGCTATTGTATCTCTATGCGAAACACAAGCGTATTAAATCTCAAAAGCACCTATGGAAAGTCAAGTTTTTGCAACATCGAAAATTGGATATTTAAAATAATTCGGTTTTTAGCTAAACTTACCATCAAAACAAATACATTATATTATGCAAGCAATAGGTTTTAAAAAATCATTAGCCATTAAAGAAGAAAAAAGTTTTGAGGAGTTTGAGTTGCCGATCCCCTCGCCAGGATCAAAGGACTTATTAATAAAAATAAAGGCTATTGCCGTGAATCCTGTTGATTATAAAATCAGACAGAATAGCGCAAAAGACACAGAATTAGCCGAACCTAAAATTATCGGTTGGGATGCGGTAGGAATTGTAGAAGCTATTGGACAGGACGTTGAGCTTTTTAAAATTGGGGATGAGGTTTTTTATGCCGGAGATATCACACGACCCGGATGCAATGCGACATACCAAGTGGTAGACGAACGTATTGTTGCGCACAAACCAACATCACTTTCTGCAACTGAGGCGGCGAGTATGCCTTTAACAAGTTTAACCGCTTGGGAATTGCTGTTTGACCGAATGAACATCACAAAAGAAAAAGATGCAGGGAAAACGCTGTTAATTATAGGTGGAGCTGGCGGTGTTGGTTCTATCGCCACACAAATAGCCAAACAAGTAGCGGGTTTAAAGGTGGTGTGTACGGCATCTAGAAAAGAGACTAGTGACTGGTGTTTGAAAATGGGCGCTGACGCCGTGGCAAATCATCAGGATTTAGTAAGCGAGTGTGAAAAAGCCGGTTTTATCGCGTTTGACTACATCGTGGACTTTGTAAATCTGAACCACTACTGGGATGATATGGTTACCTTAATAAAACCGCAGGGGCACATCGGTTCAATAACCGGAAGCGACAAACCTATCGCTTTAAATAAACTGAAAAATAAAAGCGTTTCTTTTTCTTGGGAATTTATGTACACCCGCCCTATGTTTTCTACTGATGATATGATTGAACAACATCGTATCTTAAAAAACATCGCAGAATTATTAGACGACAAAAAAATCATCCCGACAACGAACACGGTTTTAAACGGGTTTACGGTAGAAAATTTAAAACTAGCGCATGAGATGTTAGAATCGGGTACTGCAATAGGTAAAATTGTGATCAGCTTTTAACGTTAACAGGATTTCAACCGAGCAGCCGGCAATTTAAAATCGCGCGAAAGCGAAGAATAAAAATCCAAAAGCATAAATTCGGGCCGATGGAAAATAAAGAGATTTCTAAGCAATTTAAGCTGTTGGGGCAGTTGATGGAGCTGAATGAGGAGAACCCGTTCAAAATTAAATCAATCAATAACGCGTCTTTCAAAATAGACAAGCTGCCCTTTAAACTTAAAGATAGGCCTTTAGCAGACTTAGAAAGCATAGAAGGAATAGGAAAAAGCACTGCACAAAAGATTGCCGAACTGCTGAGCACCGGAACGTTAAACGAGCTGGAAGTACTGAAAGACAATACGCCCGCGGGAATTTTAGAAATGCTTAGCGTTAAAGGTTTGGGTCCTAAAAAAATCAAAATTATTTGGGACCAATTAGGAATTGAGAATCTAGGCGAACTCTATTACGCCTGTAATGAAAACCGCCTGATTGAAGCGAAAGGCTTTGGCTATAAGACACAGGAAGAGATAAAAAATGCCATTGAATTTAAAATGGCAAACGCAGGACGTTATCTGTATGCTAAAATTGAAAGTATTGCAGAAAATTATCTTCAACTGTTTACAGAAAAGCTATCGGCAATAGATGCCGAAAGTAAAACCGCTTTGGCAGGAGATTTTAGACGTAAGTGCGAGATAGTAGAACAGCTGGATTATGTATTGGCTTGTAATGTTCCGCTAGAAAATGTGCTCACCTTATTTGACCCGCAACTTTTTGAAATTAGCCATGACGAAAAACGCATAAGCTTAAAAGACCATAGCGGGCTTAAGATAATATGCCATACGTGTACGGCCGACGAATTTGCGTTTACCCTATTTGAATGCACCGGAAGCGCTGCGCACGTAAATGCGGTAAAAGCCTTGTTAAGCCCAGCACAAAAGTTTAGTAGCGAAAAAGAAATTTATGAGCGCGCGGGTTTGCAATTTATTGTTCCGGAACTGCGAGAAGGTGGAGACGAAATAGCATTAGCGCAAAAACACCGCTTGCCTAAACTGATTGTTTTTGAAGATTTGCAAGGTGTTTTACACAACCACAGCACCTGGAGCGACGGTATCCATACCATTAAAGAAATGGCACTGTATTGTAGAGACGAGCTGAATTTGTCGTATTTGGGGATATCGGACCACTCAAAAACAGCCGTTTACGCCGGAGGTTTAAGTATAGAGAAGGTAATAGCGCAACATCAAGAAATTGACCAATTAAATGCAGAGCTGTCGCCTTTTAAAATTTTCAAGGGTATTGAATCTGATATTTTAAGCGATGGCAGTTTAGATTATCCGGAAGAAATATTGGCTACTTTTGATTTTGTGGTGGCATCTATCCACTCGGCCATGAAAATGGACGAAGAAAAAGCGACCGCGCGTTTGATTAAGGCGATTGAAAATCCATACACCACCATAGTAGGCCACCCCACCGGACGTTTATTGTTGAGCCGTTCCGGATACCCAGTGAATTTTAAAAAGGTGATTGATGCTTGTGCAGAGAACGGCGTGGCTATAGAGATTAACGCCAATCCGCTGCGTTTAGATTTGGATTGGCGCTGGCACCGTTACGCCCTTGAAAAAGGTGTTTTATTAACCATAAACCCAGATGCTCACCGCAACGAGGGCTTTAGGGACATGCAATACGGGGTGCACATTGGCAGAAAAGGAGGCTTAAGCGCCGAAATGTGTTTAAATTCTTTTAATTTAGCCGATATTTCTGTTTTTTTTGAGCGGAAGAAAAACATCAATAAAATCTGTCTTTAAGAGAAATTTATTGGACATCGATGTACGAAGCACTAGTAATAACACCTGTAAAAGACTCTTTGGCTACAACCTTAGATACCATTAAGGCGCTGGCAAAAAGCAGTGCTAAAATCAAACATATTGTTTTTAATGACTTTAGCACAGAAGAGACAAAGACTGTTTTAACGACCAACTCGGCCAAATATGGTTTCGAGCTTATAAATTTAGAAGATATAACCACACACCCTTCACCTAATTACAAGCTTGTACTCCAAAAAGCACAAACCCGGGCGCAAGAAGAAAATGTTCCATTAATTATAGTTGAGTCAGACGTTTGCGTAAAACCCGATACCATTCAGAAAATACTCGCATTTAGTAAAGATGCCGACAAAGCGGGAATGGTAGGGGCTGTAACAGTTGATGAATCAGGAACGGTAAATTTTCCGTATTTAAAATTTAAAACGAATAAAGTGCCGTATTTAAAAACTGAAAGAAGTTTAAGTTTCTGTTGCACCTTATTAACAACAG
The DNA here is from genome assembly GCF_003609575.1 of Pelobium manganitolerans. Lineage (GTDB taxonomy): Bacteria > Bacteroidota > Bacteroidia > Sphingobacteriales > Sphingobacteriaceae > Pseudopedobacter > Pseudopedobacter manganitolerans. Next base: position 5,476 of record NZ_MBTA01000002.1, read on the forward strand.
ATTTTTTAAACGCATATTCTTTTTTAGATTTAGATGCCAGCAAAGATTGGTTCGACGTCTTTATCTCCCGCCAGTCTGTAAAAATGGGGTTTAACAATTATATTCTGTTAAACGTTCCGGTATTGCATCAGCCACACGGCAGCCGGCCGTGGAAACAGCTAAAATATACAAACCCATTAAAGTATTACTTTCTAAAGCTAATTAATAAGCGAGATAAAATATAGTAGATGACAGATTATTGCATATTTATAAATTATAGCAATTCTGTCGAATTTGCATATCCCGAAAGAGCTTTCATCTCAGAGCTTAGTAAAATATTTACTAAGGTGATTGTTACCTCTAATAATGCTATCGAACCGTCACTATTGAATGAAAACGTATCTGTTATTGTTGTTAAAAATGAAGGGTATGACTTAGGCATGTTTTACAAAGCGCTTAAAACAATCAACTTGCAAAACGCCTCGCGGATAGCTTTAATTAATAATAGCAATATTTTGTTAGGCGATTTGAAAGGTGTTTTTGAAAAAGGCGCTAAATTAAAAGCCCCGTTTTGGGGATTAATAGATTCTTACGAGAAACCTTGGTTTTCGACACACATAAACAATCACCACTTGCAAAGCCATTTTTTAGTATGGGAAAAACAAGCGATATCTTTATTACATAATTATTTAGAATCTATAAACATCCATGATTTTTTTGCAGAGCATGATCAAAAAAAATTACGCAGAAAGGTTATAAACGAATGGGAGATTGGTTTGTCTAGATACTTCGTAACACAAGGATTTATATTGAGTTCGGTTTTTGAGCATGCTGAACTTGTCAAAAATTACAAACACAAAGTGCCAAAAAATTTCACCATGGCAGATCCTGAGTGGCTGTTAAAAAACAGCTATCCTTTTTTAAAGAAGAAATTCGTGCAAAAACAAAATTTTCTTAAAACTTTGTTTCATCCTAATAAAAACTGGAAAAACTTAATCTGCACTTATAATTCGTCATCTGTAAAAACGGATGCGCTTATACATTATTTTTCAAACAAAATCTAATCTATTGAAAACTACAGAGAGGGGAAAAATATTCGTAATGTACTATAAAGCAGGCACTATCCTTCCTTTAGAAGATATGTACCTCCCCCTATTTTGTGGAACGTTGCCAATTAAAGATACTTTAGGTTTTTTGAAAGACGATACCGGTGAGAATATCTCGTCTAAAAATGAGTTTTACAGCGAACTCACCGGCACATTTTGGGTATGGAAAAACACAAACTTACCTTTCACCGGTGTCTGTCATTATCGAAGATATTTTACTGTCTCTCCAGAGCCTTGGTACTTGAAGCTGAAATACATTCTTTTTCATCCGTTTAAAACGCAGGTAGGCCCCAATCCGCTCATTTATACAAAAAATACTAAAAAGTGGATTCCTAAAATTCTAAACTTTGATCAAACCCGGCTCATCTTAGATGATTACGATGTCATCCTGCCCGTTCCTAGAAAATTCAGATATTCTATTCGCACGCACTATTCTAAATATCACGATGTCAATGATTTAAACATCCTTGAAAAGATAATAATAAAAGATTATCCCGAGATGGCGGACACTTTACAAGACGTGTTAAATGGAAATATTTTGTACGGCAACAACATGTTTGTAATGAAAGAAGCAAGATATCGTGATTTTATGCAGTGGTGGTTCGACGTACTGTTTAAGTTTGAGCAATCTGTGGATTTAGAAAGTTATAAAGGTTACCAAAGAAGAATTTTAGGTTTTATTGCCGAACGAACTCTCACACTTTGGATGATACATAATAATCTTAAAATAAAAGAGTTACAACTGATATATTTTAAAAAATTCAAAAAGGAATAATCGCATAATCTCCATTAATCAACCTTTGAAAACCCATGGCAAAACAAATTTTATTAATCCGCCACGCAAAATCCGACTGGAGCAATGGCAGTAATAGCGACTTTAACCGTCCGCTTAACCCACGTGGTTTGCGTGACAGTGTAGATATGGCTTCCCGGCTGAACATGCAGCACTTGGTCCCGCAAAAGTTGGTAAGCAGCCCTGCCTTGCGTGCGGCAACAACCTGCCAACTGATGGCGCAAACCTGGCATAGGAATTTAAGCGAAATTCAGTTTGAAGCAAGCATTTATGAGGCAAATGTAACCGCGCTGTTAGATGTTATTAACGCCTTGGATGACGAAGATGATCTCGTGGCTCTTTTTGGCCATAATAATGGCATTACCGATTTGGCTGTGTATCTAAGCGATGCCGATTTATTCAATATCCCAACCTGCGGTGTAGCTTTAATACAATTTCCTTTTGATAGCTGGGCAATGGTTAGCAAACACACGGGTAATCTTTTGATGTACGATTTCCCAAAAAACGAGGGCTAATTTAAGCGGTAAACACGCCCGGGAAGCGCAATGATTACGGCTTGCATTTCTAAATTTAACAACAGCATAGCCAGTTTGCTTTGTGGCATGTCTAACTTTATCTGTAAATCATCTATGGCTATACTTTCTGCCTGGCGGATTGTTTTTACAATAGCCTGTTCATCTTTACTTAAATCTAAAAACAGCTTTGGTGCTGCCTTTTGCTCTGCCGGCTTTTCGCTATGCCAGCCCATAATGTATTCTACATCCTCTGGCCCGGTGATTAAATTGGCGCGGTTGGTTTTAATCAAAAAGTTGCATCCTTCAGAAAACTCATCATCTATCCTACCCGGCAAAGCAAAAACATCTTTATTGTAAGAGTTGGCAATCTCCGCCGTAATTAAAGCGCCTCCTTTTTTAGCTGCTTCCACTACAATAACCGCATCGGCCATGCCAGCAATAATCCTGTTCCTTTTTGGGAAATTTTGTTTATCCGGATTGGTTTGCGAAGGAAATTCGGTTAATAAGCCACCGTTTATCAACATTTGTTCGGCAACGGGACGGTGTAACGCTGGGTAAATCCGATCTAAGCCATGCCCTAGAACCCCAATTGTGCTTTGTTTATTCTGCAGAGCAGATTTGTGCGCCGCCACATCAATACCGTAAGCTAAACCGCTTACAATTAAAGGTTGGTGTACTTTTAATCCGGCAATCAAACTTTCGCAAAATGCCCTACCGTAGGCGCTTGCATTGCGAGTGCCCACAACAGCTATAACTTTTTGATTGTTCAAATTTGCCGAACCTTTGAAATAAAGCATGGCCGGCGCATCTATACAGTTTTTTAAACGTTTTGGATAATTTGCATCGGTATAAAAAAGGGGCTGTATCTTGTATTTATCGATGAAGAGCAATTCTTCTTCTGCACGCTTAAAAGCTTGGTGACTAACAATGGCTTCCGCAGTTTTTGGCCCTATGCCTGGGATTTTTTCAAGGACGTGTTTTTTAGTGGCAAAAATCTCTTCTACCCCGCCACAATAGCTCATTAAATTTTTAATGGTAATATCGCCAATGCCTTTTATAAACGTAAGTGCAATCTGCTGTAACATTGGTTTTTTACTGAGCAGGGAAGTAAACTACATACTTGGTCTCAAAAAACTCCGATTTGAAATAATCGCTTAGGGGAAACAGTTGAATGTTTTTTAATTCAGATTCCGATAACTCTTCCTGCAAATCGCCTCCTTTAAGATAAAACACGCCATTTTTGAAGTCGCCGGTCCCGCCCTTTTTAAATTTATCTTTCACCCAAGGGTAAAAGTCTTTGAGCTTTGTAACTGCTCTGGAAACCACAAAATCAAACTTTTGATCCACCTGCTCGGCCCGGCTGTGCACAGCTTTTAAGTTTTTAAGCCCAACGGCAGTTGCCACCTCATTCACCACTTTTATCTTCTTTCCGATAGAATCTACCAGCAAAAAATTAGTTTCGGGGAAAAGAATAGCCAATGGCACACCCGGAAAACCGCCACCCGTGCCCACATCCATGACATGCTGGCCTGGTAGAAAAGAAAAAATCTTGGCAATGCCCAAAGAATGCAGAATATGGCGCTCGTACAGCTGATCTATATCTTTACGGCTAATAACGTTGATTTGCGAATTCCAAGTCTGGTAAAGTTCAAACAGCTGATCAAACTGTTGGATTTGTTGGGCACTTAAATCTGGAAAATACTGTTGGATTAAACTAGAAGTCACTTTTTTGGCTTTTTTTTCTGCGGCTTAAAATATTGGACAACAAATCTCGGCCCCTAAACAATTGTGCTTTCACGGTGCCCAATGGTAAATCCATTTGCTCTGCTATTTCTTCGTAAGATAGCTCATCAAAATATCTTAAAATAATAAGCGTGCGGTAGCGTGTGGGCAGTTTGTCAATGATTTCTTTGAGCTGTTCGGTCTGTTGCTTTTTTATGGAATGCTCTTCGGGGTTTAGCACATCGCTTTTTATCTCGTAAACTTTATCATCAGCGCCATCTGAGCCTATGCTATCAATAGATGTGGTGCTTATTTTCTTTTTTCGGATAAAATCAATGCTTCCGTTAGTGGCAATGCGAAACAGCCAAGTGCTAAAAGCAAAATCGGGCCGGTATTTATCTAAATTTTCAAAAGCCTTGGCAAAGGTAGTTACGGTAATGTCCATGGCATCGTCTTTATTATTTACCATTTTTAACACCATAAAAAAAATGGAATCCTTGTAACGTTGCATCAACTCGGCATAAGCCTTTTGGTTGCCTTCTTTGGCTTTTTCTACCAAAGAAAAGTCGTTTTTTGCATTGTCTGAGAAATTCGGATTTATTTCCATGTCGTTTTTTTAATGAAAAGCCGAGCTATGTTTACCGAGCCCAAATAAATATAGTAAAACGGATCTAATATCAGCAATATCCAAGTTAAATCTTTATAACCAAACTTAAACAAAGGTTTATAGTAGATAAATAGTTGACAAGCAAAACGGAAGCCGAAGATAGCCAGTACCACAACCAACTCAACTTTTAATATCAGGCACAAAATAAAAAAAACATAAAAGCCAATGGCAGATGTGGCCTGCAAAGTTAGATTGACTTTGTGTTGTGGCTTATACAGTTTTGATGCACCTAAATGTCGTATTTTTTGCTTCCAGTAGCTAGCCCAAGTGGTTTTTGGCTGTGTAAAAACATGCGAATCTGCACTAATTTCTATTGCGGTGTTTATGCTGTTTGCATTTTGGTTCACAAACAAATCATCATCCCCAGACGGGATGTGCATGTGCGAGGCAAAGCCTTTCCCTTCAAAAAACAAGGATTTTTTATATGATAAATTTCTGCCCACGCCCATGTACGGCATCCCGATAAGGGCAAAAGCAAAATAATTTATGGCAGTTTGGAAAGTTTCAAAACGGATGAGCGCGTTTAGCAAACCTCCAAACTTTTTATAAGGGGAATAGCCGAGAACAATTTGCGTATTCGGATTTTGATAATGTTGCACCATTTGGCTGATCCAGTTTTGGGATGCTGGCTCGCAGTCGGCATCTGTAAACAGCAAAATTTCGTTTGAAGCACCTTTGATACCTAAAGTAACGGCGAATTTTTTGGCTGTTTTAAAGCGGGGATGCTCATTAATGGTTACCACTTTTAATTGCGGATATTTAGCTTGGAAAGCCCGTAGAACATCATAAGTACCGTCTACAGAACAATCGTTTACCACAACCACCTCAAAATTGGGATAGTTTTGATGCAGCACGGTGGGCAAATATTGTTCTAGATTCTTCGCCTCGTTGCGTGCACAAATAATTACAGAAACCGGCTCGGAAAAACCGGCTTCGGCTGGCATAGATTTAAAACCTCTGAGCTTCCCTTGTACAACCACAATATAATACAGCTGTATAATAAAGCATATCTGAAAAAGGAAAAATAAAGCGTAAGCGACGTAGTTTTGTAGCAAAATTAAAAATATTGTGTGGCCACAAATTTCTTAATAATAAGCGTAGTTGCAAGTAGGATATTTTAGGTAGCGGAACAATGGTTAATGGTCAATGGTTGATGGTCGATGGACTATGGTCGATGGACTATGGTCGATGGACTACGGACTGCGGACTACGGACAATGGTCGATGGACTGGGGACTACGGACTACGGACAATGGTCGATGGACTACGGACTAAAAACTATAACCTATGATCCATGCCCAGTGCTCAGGGATTCTCTTTTATTAAATGCGCCACAAGCCCAAAGCGCCCACAAAATTAAAACCGGCTGAAAAAACAGACGAGCTAAGCGTTTATTATCCGTATCTAAACCGAAGCCGTTTATGCGGTTAGTGTACTGCGAAATATTACCCGGAAAAATAAGCACGTAAAACACCACTAAAACAATCCCAATTTTAAGCTTATGTTTGGGCAAAGCAAGTAACGAAATACCAAAAGCTATCTCTACCAAACCGGATGCTAACACCACAAAATCCATAAATGCAGGATCTGTAGGCAACCATCTAGGCACCTGTGCCCTAAATTCTTTACGAGCAAACGTCAAATGCGCAATACCGGGCAAAATCATCATTAAGCCAAGCAGCTTTCTAAAAAAATTTTGTGTTCTGGTGGTTTTTACGCGCGTGAGTTTCATAGGATTGTTTTTACTTAAATACTTTGGCAAATAACAAACCAAAACCAGCTCAACTTCTTTAATTTTTATTCAGCTCTTCTTGCTCCTCCTCTACTCTTCCGGGTTCCATCCGGCTAAAACATAGGACGGATTTCGGTACTGTTTAATTATTTCTGCATCACGCTTGGCATCTAAACGCTTTGATGCCATGTGTCTTTTGCTAAAGTCCAAAGGTTTGCCTTCCAATGTAGTGCTGTTAAATTCCCAATACCTAACATGGGTATAAGGTTCTGCTACCGTGCCCCAACCCTCCGGTTTCAGGCCTTGCAATTTGCAGTCGATTAATACCGCTTCTGCATAAGGATATTTAATGCCGTGGTTATCGGGCGCGCGTGCTATTTCTGCCAGCGAATTTCCGTCCGTTCTAAAGATGCAGTTTACAAAAACATTTCCGTGGTTCTTATCAGTATTACGCACCCATAAATGTGGCCCGCCGGTACTAATTAACTCGCAGTTTTTAAAAAATACTGCTCCGTAGCCTAGCACATTATCACCAATACCTTTAATCGTGCTGTTGGCTATATATATCCGTCCGGTAGCTTGTAGTGCATCGCCACTTCCGTCTACAAAAACGTTTTGCACATTAATTTTGTCGCCCACTAAAAGCAAAGCTTCTGCTTGCGCACCTTTATCGCCGGCCGAGCGAAAAGTGAGGTTTGCCAACTTAATGTTTGTTGCGTGCGTAACCGAAAAAACCGAGCGTATGTGATGCCTGCCACCATTTAATTTCGGGTCCGGACTTATATCCCTCATATTAAACACGCCATTATTGTAGTAGCGGATAATGGTTCCCTCACGGCTTTCGCCAATAAATGATACGTTATTGCGATGCTGAAAATTCACAATTTCATCATAAACACCATCCTCAATAAAGATGTTAATTGGCGTTTTGTTGTTCTCCGGCAAAAAATCTATTGCGCCTTGTATGGTTGTAAAATCTGCCTCGCCACTTGTAGAAACGGTGATTTTCCCTTGGCTTAGCCTAGGCCCTTGATTTTTTGTGGTGAATTTCCATTGTTGACCCTTCACTTCAAAACTGGCGCCGTTAGCTTCCTCTAACACTCCATTTTCTACTACTACGTAATAGGTTTTTCCGTAGGCAAGAGCGTTGTTGTGCAAAAAGATCTTGGCTGTTTTACCCTCTATCAAAACCGGATAAAAATGGTGGGCATCATCTTTTGTTTTCCCGCCAATATAGTTTATCTGATATCCGTCTGTGGGCGCAACATCCACCCTATTTTTATAAATAATACTATCCGAAAAACCTTTATAGTGCATTTTTTGGTAACCTTCTGGCATGCGCGTATTTTTTGGGCCTGGCGGTATAGCCATATCCAAAACATCTACCAACTCATGACTAGTGGCATCATAAACTTTAATTTTTCCTTTATTCTGCAAAACCGGTTTTTGGTCAAAACTGATAGACAAATAAGTGTCGGGGTTTACATTTCTTGCGTTTATAGCGGGGAAAAACTCGTTCGCCTGCGCTAGGTTTGCGACTGCAAAAAATACTAGAAGCGTATAGAAAAAGATTTTAGCTGGACTCATATTTTTATTGATGAGATGTATAGGTGAAATAACTTTACCAGTTGTCATTTACAAACGCCACATAAGCGTTAAAATCGAATAAATTAGAAAAAGTATAGTCGTAAATTTTAGAATCGGAATTTACAAAGCTTGTTTTAAACGCATTTTTCTTTAATGCAACATCCACCAAAGGCTGTACAGAAATCCCTAAAGTGTCGCGAAGGTTTGAGCGCGTTAATACAATCCCACTAATCACTGCGCGATACTTCCCATCTTTAAACTGTAAGGCCAACTTCCCCCCCAATGGTAGAGTTGGCAACATACCAGCCTCTACTTAATATATTGTAACCTGCGCCTTCATAGTCGGCAGAAACAAACTGAAGGCTAGCCGTAATGATATTACCGTTTATTTCTACCTCTTTAAACAAACCGTTTAAACGCAAAAGTTGCGCAATTTCTTCTTTTTGAAGATTGGTGTCATAAACTTTAGCCCAAGCTAATTGCTTATTGACAATAAAAAAATGAGGTAATTCTTGCGAAAAAGACAATTGGCTACATAGCAAACATAAAATAAAAAAGAGTTTCTTCATGGCAATGTTTTAGGGTTAGCGTAAAATAAAAAAAGGAGCGCAATTTTCATACGCTCCTTTTTCTTAATATTAAAAATTATGGGAACTCATTAAGCCTCGCAACTTACGCAGTTCACCAAATTTTGAACCACGGTTTCTTTAGAAACGCTTTGGCTGCGCTGGTAATACAGCGTTTTTACACCCAATTGCCAAGCCTCTATCATCAATTTATTTACGTCTTTAACAGAAAGGTTAGACGGGATGTTGATATTTAAGCTTTGTGACTGGTCTATATATTTTTGGCGGATGGATGCTTGCTGCACAATTTCCAACTGACTAATTTCTTTGAAAGTTTTAAAAATCATTTTTTCATCTTCGCTCAGTTGTGGCAAATGTTGTACACTGCCTTGGTTTAGCATAATGCTGCGCCAGGTTTCCTCGTTATCTATCCCTTTTTCTTCAAGCAAAGTTTTTAAATATTTGTTTTTGCGGATGAAATTCCCTTTGGATAAACCGGCCTTAAAGTAATTGCTGCTGAACGGTTCAATCCCCGGCGAGGTTTGACCCAAAATTGCAGATGAGGAGGTTGTAGGCGCAATTGCTGTTACCGTGGTGTTTCTGATGCCATAACCTTTTAATACTTCGGGTTCGCCAAAAATTTCGGCCAATTTAATGGTGGCTTCATTAGCTTCGGCTTGTATATGTGCAAATATCTTATGCGTAAGCTGTTTTGCTTGCAAGCCTTCAAATGGGATTTTGTTTTTTTGCAGATACGAATGCCAGCCCATTACACCCAGACCCACCGCACGGTGTCTTTTCGCAAAATTATTAGCGCTTTTTAAATAGTAGTTATCCTCCGTTTTGTTGATAAACTCTTGCAATACTGCGTCTAAAAAAAATATGGCCGTTTGCACCGCGTCGGTATCTTTCCACTCATCATAAAGCTCTAAATTCATAGAAGACAGGCAACAGATGAAAGATTCGTCAAAATTGGATGGCAACATAATTTCTGAGCACAGGTTGCTAGAGTTGATACGCATATTTTTGTCTTTGTAAACCTGTGGCTTGTTGCGGTTTACATTATCAGAAAACAGTACGTAAGGCATCCCTTTTTGCTGCCGCGATTCGAGGACTTTAGCCCAAACCTTACGTTTTGCCATATCTCCGTCTATCATTTCCTGCATCCAATAATCTGGCACGCACACGCCAAAAAACAGGTTTTGCAAAGGACTGCCAATGTCTTTGATATTTAAAAATTCTTCGATATCCGGATGGTCAATATCCAAATAGGCCGCAAAAGCCCCCCGCCTAACACCACCTTGCGAAATGGTGTCCATAGCCGTATCAAACAATTTCATAAATGATACCGCACCGCTACTTTGCCCATTATCGGTAACTGCAGTACCGCGGCCGCGTAACTCGCCAAAATAGCCCGACGTACCGCCGCCTATTTTGGTTTGCATGATTACCTCGCCCAGCTTGTGCGTAATGCCTTCTATATAATCGGGCACATGTACGTTAAAGCAAGAGATCGGCAAACCACGCTCGGTGCCCATATTTGCCCAAATCGGCGAACTTAGGCTCATCCAGCCTTTTTCTATGATAGCTATAAATTTCTCTTTTAATTCTGGGCGATAAAGCTGTTTACTGGCTGCAGTTGCAACGCGTTCTATTGCACCTTTTACGCTTTCGCCTTTTAACAGATAACCTCTGTTTAAAATTTGCTCACTTTCATCATTGAGCCACCAGATATCGTTCATCAGTAATAATTTTTAAGTGCTTGGGTAGGATAAAATTTTTGGCAGGCTAGTTTTTGTCCATTCACAATTTTACTTACATGGGCAAAGCTCACGTTAGCATCCTCCTTTAAAAACTCATCGGCTTTTTTAAAACAGTAGCTTAAGGTATAAGCCACCGAAATACACACCTTTTTTCCGTTTAGGGTGGCCATGCCCATGTACAAATATTCGCCTACTTTAAAGTCAGAACTGGCATTAAAAATCCGTTCTAGCTCTATACTGTTGTTGTTTTCCATAGTTTAAACCTGATAAATGTTAAAATAAGTCTTCAGCGTGAATGCTTTTATCGTGTTTAGTATAGGCTGTAGGGCGCTTAGCAAAAAAGTCGTCAAGTTCGTTGGCGAAAATCTCCTCATCAAACCACATCATGGGCTGGTACTGCGCCGCGGTGATGTTAAATAGCTTAGGGACGCCAATTTTTTGCAGAGAATCATCCACGCGGTATTTCATAAAGTTGAGCATGTCTTCTTTACTAAAAAAATCAAGCTCGCCGTATTCGTAAATCCAGTCTAACAGATCCGCTTCGTATTCGATATATTTTTTTACCTCGGTGGCTAAATTATTTTTTATTTCTTGGGTAAGATAGCCCTCGCTGTCCAATTTGTTTAGCAGGTAAACACCGGCATCAGCATGGTTTTGCTCGTCAATAGAGGTCCATGCGATAATATTCGATGTATTTTTAAGATAACCTTTAAAACGCGTGAAAGATAATACGTTAGCAAACTGTGAGAAAAGCGAGGAGTTTTCGATAACAATAGTGAAAAACAACAGTTTAGAGATTACATCACGGCCTGGGTTAAGGCTCTCCTCTATCAGCTCTAGCTTTTTTTGAAATACCGGTACGTTTACCAAATTTTCAAAATCTTTATTAAAACCCAGCACTTCCAACAAACGCGCGTAGGCTTCGCCGTGGCGCACTTCGCACTCTGCAAAGGTGGCGCCTAAATTATTTAATTCGGGTTTTGGGAAATGCCTGTACAAATCGCCCCAAAACAGTTTTACACCCACCTCAACCTGGGCAATGCTTAAAAGACTGCGTTTTACAATCTCCTGTTCCAAATCGCTTAGGTTTGCTTTAAAATCCTGGATGTCGGCGGTGAAATCAATTTCTTTATGCACCCAAAAAGAGTTGTTCATACTGTCTACAAACTGCATCACTTCGGGGTACTCAAAGGGTTTGTAGTTTAATCGTTTGTCAAAAATGCCCATTGCAAAAGCTTTAAAAATTAAACAATGGCACAAAAAAGAAGGGGGAAAACGGCAAATATTTTTCCGAACCTCGTTTTTTATGCGAAAACAAAATTCATTTGAGACTTGGCAGGTAGCCTGACTTATGGACTTTCTCTGGGTCCACTTACAGTTGCGCAACAGTTCGGGATTTGCACCCGATTCCCCTGTTTTCTGTTTAAAAAAACAGCCTAGCTCAATAACAACAAAATTAAAAAGCAAAAGCAAGAACGGACTAGAAAGCGCCACGAAGTTATGCACAGCTTTTTTTAACAAAAAGCCTGTATAACAGTAAAAATGGCGCGTGTTTTCGCACGCACCCGGCAATGTTGAAATATTCTGCACGAGCTTGCGCAGATTTAAGCTTTTTATTTAAGAAAAAGCAGTTCCCGAAAAATTTGTGGCGACAGTAAAGCTAAGCGTTAAGTAAAATGCTCTGGATACTACGTTTTCAAAAACAAACACAGTTTTTCACGAGGCATCCACTACGGAATTTCCATATCCACTACTAAAATAACAAAGACTTTGTCCAGACTTTAAAAGGACTTGATACGGAGATTATCCGGGTCAAGTCCGGGCGAAGTCCGAGTGAGGTGGGGACAAATTGTAAACAAATAACGCAAGAAAACGTTACCGAAATAAGCCTACCGGCAATTTAAACAGAAACCAATTTTATCCACTTTATAAAATAGCTCTTTGGCAAAAAATTGGGAGATCTTGGCTTTTATAGCACTAGCCTGCGTTAAATAAACCCGGGTGCAGCGGCAGCCCACAGCGCGCTTTTTTTGCGCGCGAGGACTATAGCGGAAAACGGGACTGCCGAAAAAAACAAGCAAAGCAGCACCTTTTCAAAAAAATGTTTTCATTCTGTTTACATCATCAGCAGGATGCCAAAAAGTGACTATACGTGCTTTTTCCGGTGGCTTATGACACAAAAAAGCGACATTTAAAACAACATCCTATTCATAATCAATAAATTAAATTCACTTGCATTTGTAAATTTAAAACCTTACCTTTGCGCCCTATTTAGCAATGTTGCTAAATCTTATTTATTATCATGAACCCATTCAATGAATTGGGGATCCGTCATGATATTGTTAATGCGATAACCGAGTTGGGCTTTGAGAAACCAACTCCGATACAGGAAAGTGCCATTCCGGTTTTGTTATCAGGCAGCAACGATTTTGTCGGATTAGCCCAGACAGGAACCGGAAAGACAGCAGCATTTGGTCTTCCACTTTTAGAACTAATTGACTACAAGAAAAATTTCCCGCAAGCTTTAATTCTTTGTCCAACGCGCGAACTGTGTTTACAGATCAGCAATGACATTAAGAATTTCGCCAAAAACCTACCTAATGCCAGCGTAGTTGCAGTGTATGGCGGTGCCAACATTGTTAACCAATTGCGCGATATTAAGCGCGGGGTGCAAATTGTAGTGGCTACGCCAGGAAGGATGAAAGACATCCTTAACCGTAAAGCGATTGATTTTTCGCAGGTGAACTACGTGGTTTTGGACGAAGCGGACGAGATGTTGAACATGGGTTTCCAGGAAGACATCGACGAAATTTTGTCGACCACACCAGACACCAAGAAAACTTGGCTTTTTTCTGCAACCATGCCTAGAGAGGTACGGGCTATTGCGCAGAACTACATGACAGATCCGAAGGAGCTCACTATGGGCACCAAAAACTCGGGCAACGTAAACATTGACCACGAATACTATGTGGTGAAAGCGCGTGATAAATACGCCGCTTTTAAACGTATTGTAGATTATAACCCTGATATTTTTGGGATTGTATTTTGCCGTACAAAAATTGAAACGCAAGAAATTGCCGAAGCCTTAATTAAAGACGGCTACAACGCTGATGCTTTGCACGGCGATTTATCGCAACAACAGCGCGATAAGGTGATGAAACGCTACCGCGATAGAAGCTTGCAGTTGTTAATTGCAACTGATGTTGCCGCGCGCGGTATTGATGTTAACGAGGTTACCCACGTTATCAACTACTCTTTACCTGATGAGATTGCGAACTACACCCACCGTAGCGGACGTACTGGCCGCGCCGGAAAAACCGGTGTTTCTATCGCCATTATCAACTCCAGGGAGCTGCACAAAATTCGCCAGATTGAAAAAGTAATTGGGAAGCAGTTTACAAAAACTGAAGTTCCTACTGGTTTTGATGTGGTAGAAAAACAACTTTTTGGTTTAATCCATAAAGTGAACGAGGTTGAAGTTAACGACCAGCAAATTGACCAATATTTGCCACGCATTATGGGCGAGTTTGGCGAGATGAGCAAAGAAGAACTGATTAAACGCTTTGTTTCTTTAGAGTTTAACCGCTTTTTAGAATATTACAAAGGCGCCAGAGATTTAAATGCTGACGCAACAGAAGAACGTGGCAGCAGAGACGGCAAACGTAGTGAGCGCGGTGAACGTGGCGACAGAGGAAGAGGTGCAGAAGCTGGCTTTACCCGTTTATTTATTAACCTTGGCGCGGTAGACGATTTTAGTCGTGGCGATTTGCTAGGTTATATTTGCAACAATACCGGTATCAGCGGAAAATCTGTTGGCCGTATTGACATGAAAGGTGTTTTCTCTTTCTTTGAGGTAGAAAGTGATTTGACCAACCAAGTTATTGAGGCTTTTAAACCGATTGACTACCACGGACGCGATGTGCGCATTGAAGTTTCTGGCGATGGCGGAAGCAGCAACGGCGGCGGTGAAAGACGTGGCGGCGGCGGCGAACGCAGAAGAGGTGCTGGCGGATTTGGCGGCGGCGAAAGACGCGGTGGCGAACGCAGAGAGCGTAGCGGTGGCGGTAGCGACCGTGGCGAACGCAGATCAAGAGAACGCAGTGGCGGCAGCGCTTTCCGCGATTTTTCTGGAAAACGCAGAGAAGACCGTAGAGAAGGTGGCAGCGGCCGCAGCCGTAGAAGCGACTGGTAATATTTTTTTAATTTTTTTGCCCCGGAGGAATTTTCTTCGGGGCTTTTTTTTTGCCTTAAGTTTTGCGGAAAGTTGTTTAGGTGGGATAAGGGTGAAAACCTCACAGATTTGTGGTTCTTCATGGTAAAATTTGCCAAAAAAAATCGGTGATGCTTTTTTTTAAGCCTCACCGATTATATCTGTAAAAAAAAGACCTTTTAATTGCTCTCTTTCAAATCGCCCAGCTGCTCCACATCTTTTAAATCAAAAGGCGTTTCTTGGTAAACAAAATAGTTTAGCCAGTTATTAAACAACAGGTTGGCATGGCCGGTCCAGCAAACAAGCGGTCCGTTTTTAGGGTCATCATTTTTATAGTAATTCTGCGGTACTGGCACCTCCAAACCTTTATCAACATCGCGCTGATACTCGTTATGCAAAGTTAAAGGCGAATATTCGGAATGCCCGGTAAGGTAAAACTCGCGCCCGCCACGCGAGGATGCAATAGCAATACCTGCTTCTGGAGAAACCGCTAAGACGTTAATTTCTGGCTTTGTGGCAATATCATCCAAAGAAATGGTGGTGTGCCTGCTGTGCGGAATGTAAAATTCGTCATCAAACCCACGGAATAGTGGATTTCCTTTTTCTTGCACAGCATGTTTAAATACACCGAACAGTTTCTCGTCCATCGGTACTTTTTCTACTCCGTAAAAATGGTATAAAGCAGCTTGAGAAGCCCAACAAATATACAACGTGGAAGTAACGTGCTTACGTGCCCAATCAAAAATTTCTGTCACCTCTTCCCAATAACGCACTTCTTCAAATCGGAGCATTTCCACGGGAGCACCGGTAATAATCATTCCATCATAATAATTGTTTTTAACGGCACTAAAACTTTTGTAAAACATCTCCAGATGTTCTTCTGGGGTGTTTTTTGGCGTGTGCGAATTTAAACGCAGAAACTCCACCTCTACCTGCAAAGGATTGTTAGAAAGCAGTCGTACAAAATCTGTTTCTGTAGTTATTTTGATGGGCATCAGGTTCAGAATCAAAACACGCATTGGGCGGATATCTTGAATATCAGCGCGAAGCTCGGTCATCACAAAAATATTCTCCTTTTTAAGGAGCTCTATTGCTGGAAGGTTGTTCGGAATCTTAACTGGCATCTTCTTGAATTATGCTTAATGATGGCGCAAAAATAAAAAGATTTAGGTGTAAGATTTAAATTAAAATAAGCTGTGACAATCCATAAACAAGAAAAACCGACCTTAAGCCAGCTGGGCTAAAGTTTTTTCATCGGGCTTACCTTTAAAAAACTTATCTAAAATCTGCTCGAAGACATTTGGCTTTGCTTCGTTTACTTTTGCAAATAAGGTCATGCTGGAGTGCAGTTTTAAATCATCCGGGTGACCGAAAATAGTGGTAGCGTTTTCACCAGTGTTTTGCAATAAAGCTTCGGAAATCTCGCGCAAGCGGAAACCCAAAAGCGCATCGGCAAGGTAAGCCCGCGCCTCGGCTAAGCTTTTAATGCTATAAAATTTGGAGGTTTCGCTAAATCCTAACCCTTTAATTTGCGGAAAAACAAACCACATCCAATGGCTGCGTTTTTTGCCTTCTTTAATTTCTCGTAGCGCCTGTTGATAGGTATGTTCTTGCGCTTTTGTAAAACGAGATAATTTATATAAATCCATAGGTAATGCTTTGCTAAACAAGCAACAAGGATATTGCCATTCTTCCACACATTTCAACAATTTAAAATTTGCAACAAGCTTTATGAGTGCATTTTGCGGATTTTGTTTAAAACCGGCGATAAAAGAACAGGTTGGGTGCTTGACACGCTAATAGCTCTAAACAAATATTTTCTTACTTTTGGCTTCGCCAGCACAAGTCTTAAACATGAATGTCGAATTATTTGTACCCTGCTTTGTTGATCAGCTTTACCCAGAAACGGCAAAAAACACCTATAAAATTTTACAGAAAGCAGGTTGCAAAGTAATTTATAACCCCGAGCAAACTTGTTGTGGCCAGCCCGCCTACAACGCAGGTTTTTGGGACGAAGCAAAAACCGTAGGCAGTAAGTTTTTGAACGATTTTTCGGAGCAGAACTACATCGTATCTCCATCTGCATCTTGCACCGGCATGGTTAAAAACTCGTACAACGATTTATTCTTTAACACTGCCATCCATAATAAATGCCGCAACATCCAAAGCCACATTCATGAGCTTTCCGACTTTTTAATTAACGTTTTAAAGAAAGATTACTTTGGTGCCGAGCTTTTAGGTCGTGCCGTGTTCCATGATTCTTGCAGTGGCTTGCGCGAATGTAAAATTAAAGAAGAACCCCGCCGTTTGTTAAACAAGGTTTTGGGCTTAGAACTGGTTGAGATGAAAGACAACGAGGTTTGTTGCGGCTTTGGAGGCACGTTTTCGGTAAAGTTTGATGCAATTTCTACAGCTATGGCCGAGCAAAAAGTGCAAAACGCTTTAGCTACCGGCGCCGAGTTTATCATTTCTACAGACGCATCTTGCCTACTGCAAATCCAGGCTTATATTGACAAAAACAATTTGCCCATAAAAACAATGCATTTAGCGGATGTTTTGGCTACCGGTTGGGGAAATGTGTAAACGTTTCCGATAATAAAGCATTGCCGTAATCCCAATCAAAAACAAAACGCCCAAAACAAGGTAAAGCCACGGAAAAGGCTGGTGCAGCTCTACCTGCAAATTTGCCCCGCTATAAATTAAACTATCCCAATAATAGGGCAACAGCAACATTTGGTTTGTATGCGCTGTTTGCAACCAAGCCAATTTGGTTTGTCGCATTACGCCCTGTGTGCTGCCGTTTTTTTCCAAATTTTGATAATAGCTCAACATCAAATTGGCGCCGGCTTGGTCGTTCACGTTCCACAAGCTTGATATAATGCCTTTTGCGCCTGCGGCCACAAATCCGCGCGAAAAACTGAGCACCCCCTCACCTGCTACATAAGCGCCGTCTGCGGTTTGGCAGGCACTTAAAACCACCAAAGGCGGCACTTTTGCTTTATCCGCCAGTTCTAACAAGTAAAAGCGACTTCTAAACAGTTCCAGTACCGGCTCTTGCTGTTTTAAGGTCAAATAGGCATGACTGCTGATGTGTAAAATATCTGTCTGCTTTAAAGCGCTGGTAAATGCTGAGGTGGTAGCTTGGTGATTTAGATAAAAATCTCCGCTAAACGCATTTTTTAATTTTTGATACTCTGATTTTACCGCTGCAATTTCTTCTTTTGCGGACCCTGTTTCTGATAAAAAGAAAGCGCTTAACTTTTTTAAGGTTTTTTGATAGTCGCCGTTTAAAGAATTTAATGAAAAAGCATAGCTTAAATCTGCCCTGCGAAGCAAGTAAGGCCATTCGGCTACCTTTGCAACTACATTTGCTTCGGTAATTAAGCTCTCGAAAGGTAAAAAATTAAGCATACCATCTTTAACCACTAAAAAATCAGATTGCCTTTGTTGGGGTAACTGCAAAGCTTGATATAAATGATAAGAGGATTTAACAAAGGCCTGCGGATGGTTGGCCATTTCCATAGGTCCCTGATAAAAATAGGTCTTTAAATAATTGAGTACAATGCTGTCCAGCTTCGCTGTTTCGCCCAAAAATTTAATTTCCCGCACCAATTTTTGGTCTGCAACAATTAAATAGCTGTTTTTTGGACCCGAAAAGAAAATTACAGCCTGTTTACCGGCTGGTACTTTTTTTAGCAATGGCAAAACATCATCAGCAACAGAGGGGTTTTTAAAATTCAATTGCTTTTGGATGTTGGACAGCTGGAATTGTACATCGGCAATTTGCTTTTGGAAGTTTTTGCTTTCCTGTTCCTGCGCTTGTTTTTGATAATAAGCCAAAGATTGCTTTAGCTTTTGGTATTGCGCCTGCAGCTTTTGATTCCCAAATTGCGACTGTTGTTGCGCTTGCAATTCATCAAATAAAATTCGGGATTTAGTTTTTTCGGTAAACAGCAATATCAAATTGGCATAATACGGTTTTTTAGTTTTTTGCCATAAAGCAAAGGCTTTGTTGATTAGCTCTTCTGCTAAGGTTTTTGATTCGGCTTGCAACTGTTCTTTTGAGCGTTTATAAGTAAATTCTTCGCGCAGTTTTTCCGATACGTCAAAAGCCAGTATCGATGCCTGTAAAGATTCATCGGCGAAAGCCAAAGCCTCCAGCGCAGTTGCTTTTCCGCTCAAAGCCGCTTGCAGCTTATTTTCGGCAAAAAGCTGCTTTTTATCTGGCAAAGCCGAAAGATTATCCTCCGAAAAAGCTGGCAACAACACCTTTAAAGCTTTATTGTAAAAAGCGATTGCTTGTTTATAGTTTTTTTGTTTGAGGCTTAAGTCGCCCTGTTTGCAATAAATATAGGTTAACTCGCGCTTGCGTTTGCCGGTAAGTTTTTGTTTGATAATCGCCTCTGCGAGCTTATAATAATTGTTTGCCGCACCAAACTGCAATTGATTAAAAGCGATATCGCCGGCCAGCGTGTAAGCACCGCTTAGCCAATAATTTACGGAAGCATTCGGCTTTTGTTGTTGCAGATGCCTTATCGCTAGGCCAATGTTGGTTTGAGCTACCGCGTAGGCTTTCTGTTCGTTTGCGATATCGGCCAAATTAGAAAGCAAAAGGCCGTACACGTCGCTTTTCGGATTTGCAATTTTTAATCCGGCCACAGCCGAACGCTGCGCATTTACAAAATCATTTTTAGAGCGGTACGAAGTTGATAAATTGCCATAAGCGGACGCGGCCAAATCTTTATCTTGGTTTTTCAAGGCCAAGGTGAGGCTCCGCTTTTGAATATAGATAGCTCGCTCGTAATCGCCTAAACGCGTATAATTGTTAGATAAAGGTTTTAAAATATACTCTTCAACATCTACGTTGATCCTGTGTTTTTGGAAATAGGCATAGGCATCTTCATAGGCCTTAATAGATGCTAAAATATCGCCGCTTTGGAGCTGGTAATAACCTTGATTAAGCAATAAAAATAGCCAGGCTTCTTTTTCTTGGGCACTTTTCGGCTTCCGCCAGATTTGCCCATTGGTTTGCATCAGAAAGTATAAACGTTTGTTAGGTTCTTCCAAAGCATAATTTACGCGGTTATCAATCCATTTGGCTAAACTGTCTTTAGCTTTTAAAGCATTCTGCTTTTCCTCAAATACATTTTGAGCAAAACCCTGCGCAAAGCATAAACAAAATAAAACCGTAAGTATCCGTAACAAAGCTGATTATTTAGCCTAAAATAGCTAAAATTTCCAGCTTAGATAGCTAAAAAAGCGGCCGTCGTTATAGTTTAAAGATTGGATGTAACGCAAACCTAAAGCAGGCCCTTTGCGCACCAAGCCCAACTGTAAATCTACAAAACCAGCTGTGTTTACAGATGCGAAGCTTTTTGTAAGCGATGAAACCTGTCTTTCATCTACAAATGTTTGCTCGGTCCCTGTTGCTTGCCTACCCGAAATGGTTGAAAACTGCTGAATCTTGCGCTTTTCGTTAATAGAAAGCGAGAATATCCCGCCTACACCAAGGCCCACAAAACTATTGATGTTATAACGCAACTGTAAAGGAACTACATCTAGGTTTAAACGTGTGGTTTGTGCATAGTAAGATCTGCCCGTAATTAAGTAGCCATCGCGGTTATTTATAACGGTATCGCGCATTTTAAAGTTTTGCGCTTCTCCTAAAAACTCGTTTGATGCGTTATAATATCCCAGATAAAGCTCGGCTTGGAGATACTTACGGTAAGGCGAATAGGGCGAAACGCTAAAACCCAATGAGTAATTTTTGTTGCCATAATTGTTCAGTGTTTTTTTTGTGCCTAAAAAGCCATATCCGCTAATGATACCTGGAGAAATACCCGGCTTAAACTTCCCGCGCGAGCGGTTGGTGTAGATAGGTTCGTTTTTATCAAAGACGATGGCGGCACCGCTCTCAAAAGGCAACTTTTTGGGTTTCTTCTTAAACTTAATGCTGTATTCTACAAAACCTTTGGTAGAATCGGCATCGTTAACGCCTTCCTGCTGGGTACCGGGCAAGTAAATATTGCGGAACACAAAATGCACGCTGTCTTTATTGCTGAGCGTGTCTAACACCGAACCATGGATGTAAGCCGAATCGCGCAACACAACTTCGGGCTTACTGCCTATAATTTTGATGGTAGATTTATCTAAAACATCGGGAATGCGCACGCCAACATTCACGGTTTTTGCGGGACCTTTCCCCGTGTTTTGAAAACGGACTTTATAGGTTAAACGGCGATTCTTACCTACGAAGCGATAATTCATGCTGCGGTTGCGCAACATCATTTTGTTGGGATCATGCGAGGCCACAATCTGCAATTCCAAATCAAACACGTTTACATCGGCAAGCGGATCATCAGGAATCATCATCGCAGAAAGTGTAACCACGGCGTTGGTATCTGCCAACATTTCTGGAGTTGTTTTGATACTGAAAAATATAAAACGTTCTTCGCCCTGCGCAAGGTTTTGATAGCTGTAAGCCTCTATATCGCGGTATTTAGCCAGCCGTTCTTTGAGGAGTTCGGCCTTGTTTTTTAAATCGGCCGTAAGGCTAAAAAAATTTGAAGGCCCATTGCTGGCGTAATAATTTAGACGCTGCATGTTTAGCGAGGCCAGCTGCAGGAATTTGTTCTGATCTGTTTTTGTTTCGCCGTGATAGCGCCTTACGGTATCAATCACAAAATTGTTTTTGGCAAATTCTTTATCGTTATAAAAAAGCAATAAAGCGCCTTTACCGGCTAAACTGCCCATCGCCAAGTCGTTTTTGTAACCTAAAATCAGCACCATCTCCTCTTCTGGCTTCGGCATGGCGTTGGTTTTCATGACCAAAAGCTCATCGGCTTTAAAGAAATTGTTAGTGGCTAACTTAGTGCTATTGGCTTTTTGTTTAATTTGGATAGAACCCGGGCGTCGCGGAGGTGGCTTTCCGTCATCGTAATTATTGGTAGCATAAACTATTGGGTGGTAAATACCTGTATCGGCGTAGATATGTGCTGGCGATGGTTGAAAAGAAAAATTACCGTCGCCAAATTCCCATAAATAAGTGTAAAAAGGCGCTGGCGCACCGGCAATTGCACGCAAGGGGCGCAGTTCGGCGCTATACTTTACCGTGTCGCCCCGCATCTGATATTTTATCTTCGCCGGCACCGTATCTGCCGGTAAAACCTGTGTTTGCGCTTTGGCAAAACAGAACGCTGTACAAAAAGTTACTACCGAACAAATTCTTTTAAGCATATCTAAATTTATAAAATTGTACAAATGCCACAAAAAGAAATAAAGCGGAAGATGCTTTTGTTACCGGGGTTAAAAATTAAAAAGGGAAAATTAAAAATTGAAAAACACAGTATTGGCTTTAATGCGAGATGAGAAACTCAAAAAGGGAAAATTAAAAATTAAAAAACGTGCAAACCGTTTAAACAAAAAAGCCTGCGGCTTTCCGCAGGCTATATTTTAAAAAGTGGAAAGCAGTTATTTGCTGTTTACCGCCTCCACCTCTTTGCCGTTGATAACTACGTTTTTAAAAACCATGTCTTTGGTATAATCTACCTTTACAGGGATTTCTACACCGTCTATTTTACAGTTAATGAGTTTTAAATTTTCTACCGGCGATTGCTCATAAGCATTTACCAAAACTCCGTATTTACCGCCTTTTTTGACGTTCATGTTCTCTACCACAACATTCCGGATGGTAGGCATAAAGTCTCCGGCTTCTTCATAAAACATGTTACAACGTACCGCGGCTTCTTTATAAGTACCTACTTCAATATTGCGCATATAAATATCTTCGATAACGCCACCACGCAAAGAACTGGTTTTGATCCGCAATACACGGTCCAGCTCTGGGCTGTCCATTCTTAGGTTTTGCGCAAAAATATTTTTTGCACCGCCAGAGATTTCGCTTCCAATCACCACACCGCCGTGCCCGTCTTTCATCTCGCAGCTTTCTATGATATGGTTTTCTGCCGGGCGGCCAATTTCTCTGCCATCTTCATTACGGCCCGATTTTATCGCTATACAATCGTCACCGGTGTCGAAATAACAATCTTGAATTAATACGTTTTTACACGATTCTGGGTCGCAACCGTCGTTGTTTGGGCCGTGTGTTACAATTTTAACTTTAGATACGGTAACATTCTCGCAAAGCACCGGGTTTAGATTCCACATGGGGGCGTTAATGATTTTGACATCGGCAATTAGCACGTTTTTACACAAATAAGGCTGTACAAAGGCCGGACGTAAATAATGTCCTTTTCCGTAAATACGCTTACGCGGATCCACACGGTTTTTATTTTGCTCTTTCAACAATTGGTTGTCCGCACGCTGATCTTTCATACCTTGCTTCCAACCGTACTCGGCTTTTGCCTTCCATGGCCACCAATATTCGTTGCTGGCGTTGCCATCTAAAACTCCATTTCCTGTGATGGCTATGTTTTCCTGCTCGTAAGCATAAATTAATGGCGAGTAGTTCATTAACTCCATGCCCTCCCAACGGGTAAATACCACAGGTAAAAAATCATCGGGGTTGCGGCTAAATTTTATTTTAGCACCGTCTTCCAGATGCAAATTGACGTTGCTTTTCAAATGGATTGCGCCGGTTAAAAAAGTTCCTTTAGGCACAATCACGCGTCCGCCCCCGCTTTCGTTACAAGCTTTAATGGCCTTGGCAAATGCCTGAGTAACCAGTTGCGTGCTATCATCGCCCGCACCGTAATTGCGGATGTTGAAATCTTGTTTTTTAAATGTTGGCGCTACAATCAATTTCCGTATTGAATCGGCCCGCAACCAAGGATCATTTTGCGCATTTACGTTCTTCTTTTGTGCGCACGACGTCAAAATCAATGACGTACCTAGCGCTAAACCCAGCAAAAGTTTGTTCATGTTGTCTGTTTTATGGTGTTTTATAATACGGTTTGACCGACCAAAATAGGAATTAAAACGGAGGCCTTAAGTAATAATTTCGTTTTAGAGCCTTGCATTTTTGTAACGTGTTAATATTTTATAAAATTAAGGTAGGATTGTATAAAAGCTTTTGGTGCAAAATAAGTAATTTAGCTACACAACCAAATTGAACATACAAGTTGTACAAGCTTGGCACATTCAAATTTATGGCCGTATTTGACAAAAAGGAAAACGCTTGCTTTGAAAGCTTATTTAAAAGCTACTATGCCAAGCTTATTTTTTTTGCCAATAAATATGTTAACGATTTTGAAGTTGCCGAGGAACTGGTATCTGAGGTTTATGCTAATATATGGGAGAAAAAAGACTACCATCGCATCAGCTCTTTAAAACCTTCTTTCCTTTATACATCGGTCAAAAATGCGTCTATAAGCTGGTTAAGGCATCAAAAAATAAAAAGCGAATACGTTGAATATTTACAGCGCCACCATATGGTAGAGCCTGTTTTAGACGAAGATGCTTTAGAGGAAAAAGATTTAGAACAATTTGTAAATAAAGCCATTAGTCAACTACCACCACGTTGCCAAGCTGTTTTTAAAGCAAGCAGGTTTGATAAGCGTATGAATAAAGAAATTGCCGCAGAACTCAATATTTCTGTTAAAACTGTAGAACGGCAAATCAGCATTGCTATTAGCCGGTTGCGTTTACAACTTTCCAACATCTTATCCTGGCTTATTTTGGTACTCCCTTTTTTTAAAGCCTAAAAATCAACAATATTTTTTTTTAAACGTTTTGAGGGTTTTTACTTTCTGACGCGTTATCATTTAATACCATGGATAAAAAAACGCGGAAGCTGCTATTAGCTTACATCTCCAAGACTGCAAACCAGGCAGAAATTGCCCAGGCAAAAGCATGGATTGCGCAATCTGCCGCTAATGAGCTTGCGTATATACATTTGTACCAAGCTTTTCATCATAAATTATCTCAGCAACACCGCATTATTGACGAAGATGCCGCGTTTTATCGTTTTGCAAGCGAAAGAAAATCATCAAAAAATCGCTTTATAAAACCTGCGTTGCAATTAGCTGCAAGTTTGACACTGTTTTTTGCCATCGGTTTATATTTTTATCAGAACAGCAACCGTACAAAACCCGAGACTGCGTACGTACAATTGCAGACCGCAAAGGGGCAGAAAAATAAGATGGCTTTGCCCGACGGTACTTTGGTGTACTTAAATGCGGGTTCTACGTTAAAATATGACACCAGCTTTAATAGCACTAACAGGACCGTTTATTTAGAAGGTGAAGCTTATTTTGACATTGCGAAAAGCACAAAAGACCTTCCTTTTATTGTAGATGCAGAAGGTTATGTGGTAAGAGATATCGGAACGGTATTCCGCGTTAAATCATTCAAAAACGAGAAAAAAGAGTTCGCGGTTTTAAGTGGAGCCATATCTGTTGAAAATGCCACTTTAAAGCTGAAAAAAGTGATGCTCAAGAAAAACGAGTCTTTAAAGATTGATGCCGTCTCTAAACCGAAAGCTGTAAAATCACAAGAAAAAGAACTGAGGATAGAACGTCATCCTTTAGAAGAAATACCGGTAGAAAACGCTTATGAGGAATGGCTTAGCGGAACTTTAAGTTTTGACAACACCAATTTTATTGAGCTTAGTAAACGTCTTGAGCGGGAGTTCAACGTGGAAATTGTGGCAGACCCTGTTTTAAATACCTACACCTATTCTGGCGCTTTTAAAAAGATGCATAACGTATACGAGGTTTTAAACATCATCAAACAAACTACGCCTATAAATATTGTTACCAACAGAAAGATTATTCACATTAAAAAATCAACCGATTATTAAATTTAAAATCAGTGTAAGTATGACATAGAAAAACCACCAAACAACAAACCCGCAGCACTAAGTGCCACGGGCTCTTATTTAAATAGCTAATACCCTAATGCTTGGGGAAGTATCAGTATTAACTAACTCCTAAATTATGATTTTTTCGAAAAGGAAAACCTTATTCGCCAATGTTTTTTGGCGCAAACTGCTCATGACTATGAAGCTCACTGCAATTTTAATATGCACCTGTTTAATAAATGTTTATGCAGGTGTATACGGGCAAAAGAAATTCAGTATCAACGCCAGCGATGTTACTGTGAAAGAGATGCTGAAAAAAATAGAGAAGGAAAGCGATTTCTCAATATTTTACCGTCCGGACCAGATTAACCTCAAAAAGAAGATTTCTGTACAAACAGAAGATGCCGGTATCAGCGATTTGTTGGCGCAAATACTAGTTGGGCAACCTCTAAATTACGAATTAAGCAACAACACCATCGTAATTAAACCCGAAGCTGCCGATTATACCATTAACGGTAAGGTAGTTGACGAAAAAGGTTTAGCGCTGCCGGGCGCAACTGTGAGTATTAAAGGTGGCAGCCAAAGTACATTAACCAACGAGAACGGCGAATTTAGCCTGCGCATTAGCGGAAACGCACCCGTAACATTGGTAGTTACTTATTTAGGTTTTGATACGCAGGAAGTGAGCGCAACAATGAGCAACACCAATCTAACTATTTCTTTAGTTTCGGCGTCGTCTACCTTGAATGAAGTAGTTGTAATTGGCTACGGAACAGTAAAGAAAAGAGATTTAACAGGTTCGGTATCGTCTGTAAAGGCAGAGGAAATTACATTAAATCCGGTAAGCAACCCAATAGAGGCCATTCAAGGTAGGGTTGCGGGTTTGGATATACAACGTTCAAGTGGTTCGGCGGGCTCTAGTTCGTCTGTTCTACTTAGGGGTAATAGGTCTATCACCGCAAGTGGCGATCCGTTGTATATCATCGATGGCTTTCCTGGTAGTATCAACACGCTTAATCCCAATGATATTGAGACCATCGATGTATTAAAAGACGCGTCATCAACAGCAATTTACGGCGCTTCTGGCGCAAATGGTGTAATCATCATCACCACAAAAAAAGCGAAAGAAGGCAAAGCGCAAATAACAGCGAACAGCTATTATGGCATTAACGGGTTTTCAGAATATCCAAAACCGCTTATGGGCGATGCTTGGGTGCGATATCTTAAAGATAAATACTACGCAACGAACGGTGTAGAACCAAATAGTTTGTTAGATTTAAATCTTCCGTTGGCAGTTACGCAGGCTATTGACGCTAACCAATATGTTGATTGGGTTGATGAAACGCTACAAACTGGGCAACAACAAAACCACCATGTCTCTATCAGCGGCGGAAGCGAAAAGGTAAAAGGATACCTGTCTTTAGGTTACATTAATGAAAAAGGAATTTACCCTAATGATGAGGTAGACATCTTCAATAACAGAGCCGGAGTCGACGTAACTTTCAACAAAATTGTATCTGCGGGGGTGCAGAGCACGGTAAACTGGCGTAACAGAGACCAGACTAACAGTAGGATCAACAAATCTTTCGGTATCTATCCGGTAGGTACGGTTTACAATCCCGATGGCACTATTAATTTGTTTCCTATCGGCGATGCAACAGTTTCTCCTTTAGCCAACTACGCCCCTGGTGTGTTTGTTGACAACAGTAAAAACTTAAACTTGGCGGTTAATCCTTACCTCCAACTAAATCCAATTAAAAACCTCAGCATCCGCTCAAACTTAGGAATCACGTTGTCAAATTCCAGACAAGGCACCTTCCAAAACGAACGTTCATATAACATGGCTTCCGAGTCTAGGAACACAAAGGCGGCAAGCTATGACACAGGCATAGGTTACAATTATTTATGGGAAAACATCCTAAATTATAAATTCACGCTAAACACAGATCACTCGTTTGACCTTACCGGTATCACTTCAATGGCCAAAAACCAAAGAGAAACATCATCACTATACGGAGAAGGTTTAGATTACGATGAGTTTTTGTACTATAACTTGGGAGCTGCACCCAACATTACCGGTAAAAGTACCCGCTACGAAGCTACAGAGCGTTTATCATTTGCAGGACGTGTGAACTACAGCTATAAAGGAAAGTATTTGCTTACCGCATCTTTAAGATCAGACGGTGTTTCACAACTGGTTAAAAAATGGTCCAGTTTTCCTTCGGTGGCTGCTGCATGGCGAATTAGTGAGGAAAATTTCATGGCTGATACGCGTGATTGGCTAAATAGCCTGAAACTGCGAGCAAGTTATGGTGTTGCTGGATCTGCAAATATCGGTGCATACCAAACCGCAACAGAGGTGGCTTCAAAAGATGGCACTAATATGTCTTTGGGCGGTGCTAACCCGGTGCCTATTTATGTGCTGAAATCATCATTAGGCAATCCGGATCTTACTTGGGAGAAATCGTACACCACGGACGTCGGTTTAGATATTTCGGTGTTGGACAACCGCTTGGAGTTAAGTGCGGACTATTATTCCACAGAAACTAAAGGAGTTTTATATGCGCGAAAACTGCCTTATACTTCTGGCGGATTTGATGCTAAAACCGCATATACAAAGGTTTCGAACATCGCTGATACAGAAAATAAAGGTTTCGAACTTACCGCTAGTAGCAGAAACATCGTAAACAAAAACTTCACTTGGAATACTAACCTAACCTTTAGCACTGGTAAAGAAAAGCTAAACAGCATCGATTTAGGAGGCAACGTAAGCGCTACAGATTTAATTTCTGAAGGCTTGTTTATCGGCTATCCTACCAGATCAATATACGGCTACAAAAAACTAGGGGTATGGCAGTTAGGAGAAGAGACCGAAGCGGCAAAATACGGTGCCAAACCGGGTGACCTCAAACTTGCAACAGTAGAGAAATTTGACGCAAATGGCGTGTCAGACGGCGGGGTACACCCATATTCTGCAGCAGATAGAATGGTACTAGGGCACGAGAACCCGAGCTGGAGTTTAGGTTTGCAAAACGCTTTTACGTACAAAAGTTTCGATTTAACGGTTTTTGCCGTTATGCGATACGGACAAACTATAGATGCAGACATACTAGGCTACTATAATACGGTTACCCAGCCTGCATTTTATAACTACTGGACTCCAACTAACCCCACTAATGATTATCCGCAACCGTTAACAGGCACCGGCATTAATACCACCTACAAAGCTGCCTTAAACATTGTTGACGGATCTTACTTTAAAATCAAAAATATCACACTCGGATATCGTTTGCCAACAGATTTTTCTAAGAAGGCAGGCTTTTCAAACTTTCGGATTTACGCAACTGCATATAACCCCTTTATTGTTGCCAAAAGCCACCTGTTAAAAGAGGTAGATCCGGAAACCGGAGGAACAGATAGTTTCCCGCTTTATAAGCAATTAGTGTTTGGTATTAATCTTTCTTTTTAGGTTTTAGAGCATGAAATTATCAAGGTTGAATAAGATGATTACTTCATCATCGATAAAAAACAAACAGATGAAAAATAAACATTCAAAGTATATAATCGCATGTGTACTAGCATTGGCAAGTACATTCAATGCGTGCCAGCTAGACGAGTACAATCCGAGTACAGTTTCAAAAGAAACTGCTTATGGAAATAAGAACGGATATGACGGTCTAATCAATTCGTGCTACACGGACCTTTATTATTTTTACGGCAAAATTGACATCATTGGCCCCACAGAAATGGGCACAGATTTATGGGTAAATTATGGAACAAGCGAAAGTGGTTTGGTTACCTACGACAACACATTAGGCACAGCCACCGGAACGCTAAAAACCGTTTGGAACGGGCTTTACAGCATTGTTAACTTAGCTAATACCGCAATTTATTACGGTGATGATGTTAAGGGCTACGCTAGCGATGCAGAAAGAAAGGCTAAAGTTGCAGAAGCGTATTTTATGCGCGCTTTTGCAAACTTTAATTTAGTAGAACTTTTTGGAGATGTTACCTTACGCACTACCTCGTCTGCTGTTGAAGGCGTAGACGACAAACCTAAAAGAGCAACCGAGAAAGAATTTTATGATTTGATTATATCAGACTTAAAGTTCGCCTGTGAGAATTTACCAGTTACGCAGGATTTGCGCGGTAGAGTTGCGAAAAAAGCGGCTTACGCGCTTTTATCTAAAGTGTATTTACAGCGCACGAGATTGGGCGAAAAGCAGGAGTTTGCACAACTTGCATTACAGACTGCAGAAGAATTGATAAACAATCCAGCGAAATATAACTGCGCGTTATATACAAGTGATGCCACACAGTCTGGCTATAGCAAGCTTTGGGCAGGGGCTAATAACAAGGTGAACACAGAGTTTTTATTTACCGAAGCAGTTGACCCTACTAGCGGCTACAATCCTGAAGGTTGGAACAGGGGGCGTACGCGTCAGTATTACCTCCCTGATTTGGGCGGTAGAGGTGCAGAATGGGGAACGCAAGAGAAAAGTGTGTTGTACGGTCGCTCTAACAGCAAGTACTTTAAGCCTAGTAAATATCTGCTTACCAGTGTTTTTGAACCGAGTGCTACTACCGTAGATACAAGATTCAAAGAAACCTTTACTTATAAATTTTATGCTAACAGCGATATAACTATCAGCAGCACACTGGCAACAAACTATGGCAAAGATGCATCTTTAGTTGGACATAAAATTTTGAGCACTACTGCCCAATATACCGGTCCCGAATATTTTTGGAGCTGGGGAGCAAAGCTAGAAGAAGAAAAAAACATGGAAAACGATAAAGGTTTATCTGTTTTTGTTCCTAACTGGACAATCCCTGCTAACGAGAAAAGGATGATCCCAGCATTGGTAGTAGATCCTTCAGATTTGTTTGCTACAAATGGAGACTATAAAAAACCTACGGATTTTGCGAACGGAGTTGATTTAACCAATATGTTTCCAGCATTTAAGAAATTTTCATCTAAAATGTGGGATTATACCAACCAGTATTGGATGGGCGACATCCCAATCATAAGATTAGGCGACATTTATCTGGTTGCGGCAGAAGCTGCACTTTTGACCTCAGACCCGGCGACAGCTGTTAAATACGTGAATATCATCCGCGACAGGGCAGCTTTGAGCGGCGATAAAACAGCCATAGAAGTGCCTCAATCTGCGGTTACCATTGATTTTATTTCAGATGAAAGAGCGCGTGAACTTGCCGGCGAACACATGCGATGGTTTGATTTGAAACGCATGGGCAAATTAACCAAAAGCTACCTTTCTGCCACAAATCCGCTAGTGGGAGCGAATTTCAAGGACGGTTTACACACAAAACGCCCTATCCCACAGTCTTTCTTAGATGCCATCTCAAACGCATCGGAATATGGAAGTAATGGATATTAATATTAATTTTAATTATCATTACAAAAAGGAGAGCTCATAGCTCTCCTTTTTTATGAAACCTTTGGTAGCGATCACCTTGTTTGAAAGCAGACAAGGAAACAGCTGGGTATATTTACAAGCCAGCTATCGTCACCTCCTACCCGCCTATCAGCCTTCCACAGAACCATTTTTTTCGCCAGGCCTAAAAAAAACATTGTCATAAAGCCCCGTCTTCTACCTAAACCCTTTTTATTATATTTACACATATGGAACTAGGTATCGGAATGTTTGGCGACTTGCAGCACAACCAGGCGGGGCAGATACAAGCCCCTCAAGAGCGCTTGCAAGAAATTATAGAAGAGGTAAAATTAATGGACCAGCTGGGGCTGGATTTTTTTGGCATTGGTGAACATCACCGGCCAGATTATGCCGTATCTGTCCCAGAAATCATTTTAGCCGCTACGGCAACGGTAACAAAGCGTATCAAATTGGGCAGTGCGGTTTCTGTCTTAAGCTCATCGGACCCGGTGAAGCTTTACCAGAGTTTTGCTACAATAGATTTGATTTCTAACGGCAGGGCCGAGCTTACCGCCGGCAGGGGAAGCTTTATAGAATCTTTTCCGCTTTACGGGCAAAGTTTGGACGATTATAACGAGCTTTTTGTAGAAAAGCTAAACCTGCTATTGAAAATCAACAACGAAAACCCAATTACTTGGAGTGGTAAATTTCGCCCTACGCTAAACCGCCAAAACATTTTGCCGCGCGCCCTCAACAATAACTTGGCAATATGGATTGCTGTTGGTGGCACCCCCGAATCTGTTGAACGAGCCGCGCGTTTAGGCTTGCCGGTTATTTTTGCAATTATCGGCGGAAACCCTCGCCAGTTTGAGCCTTTATTTAAGTACTATAAAGATGTGTACCGCCATTACAAACACGATGAAAGCAAAATGCAGATTGGCGTACATATGCATTCATTTTTTGGCCTAGACAGCAAAGCTGTGGCCGATTATTACTATCCGCTTTACTCGGCACAAATGGACCGGGTGGGCAAATCAAGAGGCTGGCCTCCTTACCAAAAAAATCAGTTTGATTATGGGCGAAGCGAAAACGGGGCTTTAATTATCGGCGATGTAAATGAGGCCGTAGATAAAATTTTGCAGATGCAAGAGCTGTTCGGGCTTACGCGCTTTTCGGCACATATGGATGTTGGCGGTCCATCGCATCAAGAGATGATGAAGTCTATCGAGCTTTTTGGAAGCGAAATTGCCCCGCAGGTTCGTAAAGCTTTACGGAGTTAGTTGGCTAGTTATTAGGTGGTTAGGTGGTTAGGGATTAGGGATTAGTTTGTTGGGTGTTAGGTGTTGGTCAAATCGTTTCTTCCCCCAATTGGCGGAAGAAACGCATACATATCATCTGGTGTTAGTGATATTAAAACAAACAACAAGAGTTATAAAAGTTTAATAGCCAGGCGCTAAGCCAAACTTTTCAAAATCCTTTTTATTAATCCAGGGCCTTCGTATATAAAACCGGTATAAACTTGTACTAATGATGCGCCGGCTTCCAGTTTTTCTTTAGCGTCTTTAGCGCTATGTATGCCTCCCACCCCAATAATTGGGAAAGCCCGGTTTGACTGTTGCGCCAGATAACGGATAACCTCTGTAGAACGCGCCGTTAATGGCTTACCACTTAAGCCTCCCGTTTCGGAAGTTTTGCTTTCGGGACTTTGAAGATTTTCTCTTGAAATTGTGGTGTTGGTTGCTATTACTCCGGCTATACCTGTTTCTTGTACAATCTCAACAATATCATCTAATTGCTCATTGCTTAAATCCGGAGCTATTTTCAGCAAAATGGGCCTAAACACCCCATTCTTTAAATTTCTTTTTTGCAGGGTATGCAAAATGTTTTTTAAAGGTTCTTTTTCCTGCAAAGCACGCAAACCCGGCGTATTGGGCGAACTTACGTTCACCACAAAATAATCTACCACATCAAAAAGGGCATCAAAGCATTTGATATAATCGCTCACCGCATCTTCATTAGGCGTAACTTTATTTTTACCGATGTTGCCGCCGATTAATATCCCTTCCCTTTTTACGGATTTTAGCTTTCGCGCCAGCACCTCAACCCCTTTATTGTTGAAGCCCATCCGGTTAATTAAGGCTTCGTCTGCGGGCAGGCGGAACATCCGTGGCTTATCATTACCGGGTTGCGGCAAAGGCGTTACCGTACCAACTTCAATAAATCCAAAGCCAAAATTAGCCAGCTCTTCAATAAATTCGCCGTTTTTGTCAAACCCCGCCGCTAAACCTACCGGATTTTTAAACTTTAAACCGAAAACTTCCCGCTCTAAATTTTTATCATTTACGGTGTACATCGATTTTAATAAACGTGGGAGGCCCCATATTTTTTGGGCAAATTTTAAAGTGTCCGTTACGGTGTAATGAATTTTCTCAGGATCAAACTGAAAAAAAACGGGTTTAATGAGTTTGTACATACTTTTTTTATCGGCGTTTGCGAAAGTAGCAAATAGAGGGCAAAAATGACGCATGAGCCTTATTTATTTACAGCCCCACCTATAAAAAAGCCCCCATTGTGGTGGAGGCTTTCTTTATGAAACAATATTGATTAACCTTTTAAGTGGCCAATCAGCAAATTGGCAAGTTCAACGCCAATTCTTTCTTGTGCTTCGTTGGTTGCTGCGCCAATATGTGGCGTTAATGAGATTTTTGGGTGCTGTAAAATTTCTGTGCGAGGAGTCGGTTCGTTGTCAAACACGTCTAATCCGGCGAAAGCCACTTTACCGCTGTCTAAAGCTTCAATTAAAGCCAGCTCGTCTATAGTGCCTCCTCTAGAGCAGTTTACAATACCTACGCCCGTTTTTACTTTTTCAAACTCTTCTTTGCCCAAAACCGGTTTTTCTGTAAACGGGATGTGCAGCGAAATAAAATCAGCTTCGGCTAATAAAGTATCAAAGTCTACTTTTTTAACAGGTACATCT
This sequence comes from Pelobium manganitolerans, assembly GCF_003609575.1. Taxonomy (GTDB): domain Bacteria; phylum Bacteroidota; class Bacteroidia; order Sphingobacteriales; family Sphingobacteriaceae; genus Pseudopedobacter; species Pseudopedobacter manganitolerans. The sequence continues at coordinate 39,247 of NZ_MBTA01000002.1, forward strand.
ACTTTTATACCACCAGAAAGCTCCAATGGCAAGGTAGCGGGGATATCATACAAATCATAAGCTAAAACATCCATACCGGCTCCTAAAGCCAATTTAGCGGTTTCTTTACCGATACGGCCAAAGCCGATAATACCCAATTTTTTGCCTTTTAACTCTACGCCTTTTGCATAAGCTTTTTTAAGCGCGTTAAATTTGGTATTGCCTTCTACCGGCATTTTACGGTTAGCATCGTAAACAAAACGAACACCGTTAAACAGGTGCGTAAACACCAACTCGGCAACAGATTGTGAAGAAGCTGCAGGGGTATTTTCTACCGCAATGCCTTTGCTTTTTGCATAAGCTACATCAATATTATCCATACCCACACCGCCACGGCCAATCACTTTTAAGTTAGGGCAAGCGTCAATTAAATCTTGGCGTACTTTAGTTGCGCTTCTAACGGTAATGCCATCATAAGCATTTAGCTTAGAAGCCAATTCTTCTTGTGGGATGTTGTTTGTATCTACCTCAATACCGGCATCTTCTAACAGTTTTTTACCTATCGGGTCGATACCGTCGTTTGCTAAAATTCTCATTCTTTTCTGCTTTTCCGGTGCCAGTTTCCGCCATCCGTTTTTGCGAATCAGCGAAAGCTGTACACCTATTTTTTATATGGGTTTGTTAAACGTTTTTTTCTGCAAATTCTTGCATGGCCTCTACCAAAGCATGTACGCTGGTAATTGGCAATGCGTTGTATAAAGATGCCCTGAAACCGCCAACGCTGCGGTGACCTTTAATGCCCACGCAGCCTTTTTCTTCTGCAAATTTCAAGAAAGGTTTTTCTAAATCTGGATTTTCCATTACAAAGCAAACACTCATTTTAGAGCGGTCTTCTACCGCTGCGGTGCCTTTAAACAATGGGTTCCTGTCTATCTCTGCGTAAAGCGCTTTTGCTTTTTCGTTGTTTTCTTTCTCAATTTCTGCAACGCCCCCTTTAGCTTTTAACCAGCGCAAGTTCAACATCGCGGTGTAAACCGAAAATACCGGAGGCGTGTTGTACATAGAAACTGCGTCTATTTGCTTTTGGTAATCTAGCATGGAAGGTATTTTACGGCCAGATTTCCCTAAAATCTCATCTTTCACAATCACTACGGTTGCGCCGGCTGGGCCGATGTTTTTTTGTGCACCGGCATAAATAAGGTCAAAATCTGCTACATTAATTACGCGGCTAAAAATATCCGACGACATATCGCAAACTTTGCCTACCGGTGTTTGCGGGAAGCTGTGCATTTGCGTGCCGTAAATAGTATTGTTAGAGGTGCAGTGGAAATAAGCACTATCCGCATTTACCGTGTAGTCTTTAGGGATATAGCTGTAATTTTTATCTTTTGATGAAGCAATAACTTCGGCATTGCCAATTAGGTTGGCCTCGGCGAAAGCCTTTTTAGCCCATACACCGGTTTCTAAGAAAACCGCTTTTTTATCTTCTGGCAAAAGGTTATAAGCCGTCATAGCAAACTGTAAGCTTGCACCGCCCTGTAAAAATAAAACCGAATAGCCTTCAGGAACGTTCAACAATTCTTTCACTAAACTGATGGCTTCGTCCATTACGGCCACAAATTCTGGCGCGCGGTGCGAAATTTCTAAAATAGATAAGCCAGTGTTGTTAAAATTTAAAACTCCGTGTGAAGCCTGTTTAAATACTTCCTGTGGCAAAATGCAGGGACCTGCACCAAAATTGTGTTTCATTTATTCAAAGTTTGGTATAAATAGTAAGGATTTATTTTTGCACAAGCCATTATACGCGGTAGGTATAATTTCAGCTGTGCAATGCTAGATGTCATTCTTATTTAGAATTAAGTCCCAAATTTATGATAAACATTAATCAAGTCCTAGTTTATTTTAAAATTTCACAACTAATCTTACATTCAATTGTCTTGATGTTAAATAGTTTGGGATAGCGTAGCTATGATTGTTAACGTCTGTAAGCCATAAATACGACACCGTGTTGTTAATATTTAGTAAATTAAATACCTCGGCGTACAAGATAACCGAGCTTAAATAACGCTTTAAGAAGGCGGGTGGACGTACGCTTTCTGCATCTAAAAAGTCTTTAGAAAAACCGATGTCCAAACGTTTATAAGCCGGGATGTGATAGTTTTGCTGATAGCGTTCGGAAGCCGGAGGACCTGTTGGCAAACGCGAGCCAAAAAGCAAGTTGAGGTGCACCTTATAGGTTGGGCTATTGAACAAACGGTCCTGAAAAAAGGCCGAAAAGTTTACCCGCTGGTCTGTTGGCCGTTTTAGGTAACCAGGATAAACCGTGGTGAAAGTGCCATCGCTGTTTTTTTGCTGATAGCTGTCGCCCGCAATGTCTTCGGCGGTTTTCATGATGGATAAACGGAAGGAAGACTCTAAGTCTTTCACAAACTCGCCACTGACGCGAAAATCAACGCCGGTTGCATAACCCTTAGCCTCTTGATCTGCATAATACCTAATCCTTAAATTCTCGATATCATAAGGCGTTAAATGGTACATGGATTTATAATAAGTCTCTGCCAAGAAGTTGAGTGTGGTGCCTAAACCTTTAAATTTGGTTTCTGATGACAGCACAACATGCAATGATTGTTGCGACTTTGCCTGCCGGTTAAGCAGGCCGTTGAAGTTACGTGCTTCGCGGTAAAAAGGCGGTTGCGCGTACAGCCCCGTGGCAAAACGGTAAACCTGATTAAGATGCTTGCTGGGCGTGTAGGCTAAGATGGCCCTAGGACTAAGTAGCAATTCTTTGGTAAAGGTGTTGTAGTTTAAACGCATCCCGGCGGTTAAAGCTAGCTGATGATTTAAATCTGTAGTATTTTGTAAATAAGCACTATATCTGTACGTGTTTAAACTATTACTTGCAGATGTAGATCGTGTGAGTTCAAAGTTCTGGTACTGGTTGGGCAAGGCAAAACCCGCCGAATCTATCAGCTCAAACTCCTTTAAAACATCGCTGATTTTATCGTATTGGTAACGCAAGCCACCCTCCCAAAAAGATTTGTTGCCACTATAGCTCAATTTAAGTTCTGACGCATATACATCGGCCAGCATTTGGTTACGACCAAAATTTTGGAAAGCGCCAATGCCCCTGTTTGCTTTTACCTGCCCAAAAGTACCGCTGGCAAAATCGTTCTCAATCTCGTCAAAAACATAAGTCCCTAAAATGTCGAAGTTCTCCTTTTCGGTAATCAAAAACATGGAGTTTACCCACTTAAGCCGGACACGTTCAGTTAAACGGCTGTTGAGTGTTAAAGCAGCCAAACTGTTGCTGTACTCGTCTTTCTCCTGACCTTCATAATCTACATTGAGGCGCAAAATCTCGTTTAGCGTACCAAACTCGGTAACGCGCGATTGTGGACGTAAACCAAAACGGCTAGTGTTATAAGCCCCAAAGAAGCTTAAGCTGTTATTTTTGTTAAATTGATAATTTACAGAAGCCTGAAAATCATGAAACTGTGGTTCGTAAGCCCCCACAACTGGCTGTGCATTTAAAATAAGTTTATTTTGTTTGTTCCGATAGGCCACTGCCCCATTCAGCTTTCCCCACTTGAAAAAGCCGGTTGCTGATGCGCCGTTGGTGCCAATGGCCGCCGTGTACTTTAAACTATCCGTGGTTTTGTATTGTACATCTAGTACCGATGACATTTTGTCGCCGTAGCGCGCGCTAAAGCCTCCGGCAGAAAATTTTACACTGCTTACCAAATCGGGGTTAATTAAGCTAAGTCCTTCTTGCTGACCGTTGCGCACCAAAAAAGGCTTGTAAATTTCGATATCGTTGATGTAAATAAGGTTTTCGTCAAAATTACCGCCACGCACTGCGTATTGCGAGCTTAGCTCGTTATTGGTAGAAACCCCAGGCAGTTGTTTCAGAATAGACTCGAAACTTTGCGAGATATTGGGATTGCTACTGGCCAGTTTCGCTTCTACGGAAATCATGCCCGAGTTACGCAAGCTTTGGTCCTTTACGGTAACTTGTTGGAGATTTTGCGCATCTTTCTTTAAAATTAAATTTAAAAATTCACTACCCTTTTTTAGCTCATAATCAAAAGTTTGAGATACATAACCTAAATAAGTAATTCGGATAGAATAAGTGCCTTTCTGTAAAGCTAGCGCAAATTTGCCATCGGTGTTTGTGCTTGTAGATAGGCCATGATTTAACACTGTTATGCTTACACCAGATAATGCTTCGCCTTCTGTATCCACTACTTTTCCGCTCAACCTTACGTTTTGTGCAAAAGTGACAATTGGCAGTAAAAAAAACAGGAGAAACAGCTTGCGCATGAAATTAGGCACTTAGGATATCTGGCGAGATATTTCTTAACTCGGCAATGGTATGCAATGGATCCGGAGATCCGAAGATGGCATTACCGGCAACTAACACGTTGGCGCCGGCTTTTAGCAAAGCCAAAGAATTATGGGCACTTACGCCACCGTCAACCTCAATCCATAAATCCGGATTTAGCTCATTAGCCATGGTTTTTAATTCGCGCACTTTTTGGTAGCTATGCTCAATAAAAGTTTGTCCGCCAAAACCTGGGTTAACCGTCATGATAAGCACCATATCCAGCTCGGCTAAAATATCTTTTAACAACATTACCGGCGTATGTGGGTTTAGCGCCACCCCTGCTTTACAGCCTAGCTCTTTAATGCTTTGTACCGTGCGGTGCAAATGCGTACAAGCCTCGTAATGCACCGTGATGATGTTTGCGCCAACCTCTTTAAATTCTTTAAGATAACGGTCCGGCTCTACAATCATCAAATGCACGTCTAAAGGCTTGGCTGCAAAGTTTTTTACGGCAGCAATAACCGGAAAGCCGAAAGAAATATTAGGCACAAATTGCCCGTCCATCACGTCCACATGGATCAAACCTGCTTCGCTTTGGTTCAGCATCAAAATATCATCTTCGAGGTTCGCAAAATTAGCGGAAAGAATAGATGGGGAAATTATCGGCTTCATGCTCCAAAGATAGCAATTCGGCTTTCTTTACGAAATGTTAACATCGCGCCAAGCAATGCTTTATTTGTTTATATTTAGCTTATGCGCAGGTTATTGTTTTGTGTTTTTTTGTTGGTTTGCCTTAGGGCAGATGCCCAAAATTATCAATCGGCAGAGGTGTATGTGCACTTTTTTTCGCCTGCGCCCATTGCAGATATTGAGGCTGTGAGCCAGGCCGCGAAGGCTAATTTGAATACAGATAAAAAAGAGGTACATATCGAAATCCCGATCAGCAGTTTCACATTTAAGAAAGCGATGATGCAAACGCATTTTAACGAAAAATATCTGGAGAGTGAAAAATATCCAAAAGCAAGCTTTATAGGCAAGTACAAAGATGATATCCGTTTGGATAAAGACGGAATTTACCGCATTACTTTAACAGGAAAGTTTAGCCTGCACGGGGTTACGCGCCACAAAAACATCCCCTGCAATATCACCATCAAAAACGGCCGTATTACTTTTGAAAGCAGTTTTAGCGTGCTTAGCGCCGATTATAAAATTGAAGCACCGGATATGCTTTACCGCACCGTTGGCGAAAAGGTTGATGTTGATGTAACGGGGGGTTTGGAGTAGTTGGTTATTAGTTTGTAGGTGGTTAGGAGCTAGCTGGTTAGGAGTTAGTTTTGTAGCATGCTAATCGTCTAGTGTCCCCATACAGGTCTTAGACCTTTTAATAATCTTTTTTATATTTAACCAATTGGGACAAAGTATGCAACTGGTAATTAGGAAATTGGTCGCAGCGTCCCGCTACGACCAGGCGGAAGCCGTAAAGGCGGAAAGCAAGACTGCCTACGGTTTCGGCAGCCAGCTGACTGCTGCGGACGGCAAGAAACTGGACGCCAGCTACGCCTACTACCTCCACGGCCTGCTGGCCCGGATGGAGTTGGGAGACATCAACGGAAAGGTACAGGGCGTGGACTACGCCTATACGCTACAGGGCTGGCTAAAGGGCGTTAACGGGCAATCGCTCGATGCCTCGCAGGACATGGGTCTAGACGGTAACATTATAGCCAAAGATGCATTTGCCTATTCACTGGGTTATTATAACGGAGATTACCAGCCTATCGGAGGTTCCGCAAGCAACGCCTTTGGACGGAATTACGTATCATCTACTACAGACCTAACAGGCAAAAACCTCTACAACGGCAACATTGGCAACGCTACTTATGCGATACAGAATATAAGCAGCGGGCAAACCACAGGCTATACCTACGGCTACGACCAGCTGAACAGGCTTAAGCGTATGCGCCAGCATAATCTGGGCGGAAACACCGGTAACTGGGATGCATTGAGTATAAGCAACAGCTACGCAGAGGATTTTAACTACGATGCCAATGGCAATATCCTGAACCTACAACGGAGGAATGGTACAGGAGCTTTGATGGATAACCTTAGCTACGGTTACAATTATAGTAACGGCAATTTGCAGAATAACCGGCTCAACAGCGTAACAGATGCAGCGGGTGTGGTGAACAGTATTGATATAGGAAGCTCTTCTTACAGCTATGACGCTATAGGTAATTTAACCAGTGATACACAGGCAGGGATTAGTAATATAGACTGGACAGTTTATGGCAAGATAAAATCCATTGCCAAAACCGGTGGCAATATAGCATATAGCTACGATGCCGGAGGCAACCGAGTAAGCAAAACCTTTGGCAGTATTACCACCTACTATGTGCGGGACGCACAGGGCAACCCGCTGGCAGTTTATGAGCAGGCAGGCACTACCACCACATGGAAAGAACAGCAACTGTACGGCAGTTCCCGCTTGGGGATGTGGAAGCCGGATATTGATTTGGCCACAGCTACCGGCAATAGTGTGTGGGGCTTGATTGGGACGAAGAGCTACGAGCTGACGAACCATTTGGGGAATGTGCTTGCCGTTGTCTCGGATAAGCGTGTTGCAGTAAGCGGCGGCGGTTATGAGGCGGAGGTGTTGGGGGCGAGTGATTATTACAGTTTTGGCCAAAGCCAGCCCAACCGTACGTTTGGAAATTTAGGGAGATATTCCTTTAATGGAAAAGAAGATGATTCTGAAACAGGATTCCAGGATTATGGAATGCGGATGTATGATAAGCTTACCAGCCGGTTTATTTCTGTTGACCCGTTGACAAAAAAATATCCTGAATTATCAACTTACCAGTTTGCAAGTAACAGACCTGTTGATGGAGTTGATATGGATGGTTTAGAATTCTTGTCAATAAAGAATTATAGGCTAAATACTCCTCTTACTTTGATGACTAAAGATGCAATACTTAAAAAGTCTCAATTTGATAATTCTAGTGCTGGTAAATTCACTAACGGTGCGCTAAATACTACATTTGGAGCCGTAGGCGCTTTTGGTTCAGGAAGCTATATTGCAAGTACTGATGGATTAGGTGCGGTTTTAGGCGGTACAAGTGCTCTGGTCTATTCTACAACTAAAGTTGGGGTTGGAATAGCACAAATGGCTGACGCTTTTTCAAAGCCTTCATTACAAAATACGTCTCTTCATCAATCAAGTAATTTATTTGGTTTGGTGGCATATTCAAATAACAATAAAAGTGCTGGACTAATTGATGCTGGAGCAGATGTATTATTTGGTTTAGGAACTATTTATACACGAGGAGAAGCTTTAAATAATAAACTAGGTTTTGCATCATTAGGCATTTATACAGCAAGTGAGCAAGCTATAAAAAATCCTAATTTAGGTTCTGTATTAGGTGCTTATGATTCTTTAAATTCTGTATTAGGACTGGGTAAATCTATTAAAGAACAAAAAAATTCGATTAAGTTTAATATTCCAAAATTAGATACGAAAGAATTTGATTCCGCTTTGAAATCATTAGATACATTGCCTAAAAAATAATATGGAAGAAATTAAATGCTATAAAAATAAAGAAAGTTTTGAGTCTAAAATTTTGGGATTCTCAATTTTGATAATATTCGCTTTGGGGTTTGTTTATCTTGATTGGATTTGGATAGCATCGTTTTATTCAGTGTTTATAATAATTACATTTTATAGATATCTTAGTGGTAAAAGAGTTTTAGAGGTTATTTTGTCATCCAATAAAATCACATTTTATTACTTGGATAAATTTAAAAAAAAAGAGGAATCATTCTTTTTAGATAAAGTGTCTGCTGAAAAACAAAGGAAATCTTCCTTCAAATTTAGTGAAGTTTATAACTTAAAGATATTTGTTAATTCCGAATTTAAATTAATGTTGGAGAGCCAAACTGAGTTTTCTAATACAGATTTATTGGAGATATATGAATTAATTAATAATTACGTACCCAAACGGTAGTATTACAGATTTGTTGGTGGCAATATAAAAGGTTGATAATCAATATAAAAATGAAAAAAAAGTTTTAAAGAGACAGATAAATTGGGAGGTACAAAAGAGCTACCTGCTTTCTTTTTGTTGAAAACAGCAGGCGTAAAATGCTGGGGTACAGTATAGGTGTTACAGATTTGTTGGTGGTATTACAGATTTGTTGGCGGCAATATAAAATGTTGATAATCAATACAACAATGAAAGAAAGATTTAAAGAGACAGGTAAATTGGGAGGTACAAGAGGACTACCTGCTTTCTTTTTGTTGAAAACAGCAGGCGTAAAATGCTGGGGTACAGTTTAGGTGTTACAGATTTGTTGGTGAGCTGAGGTATAAGGGTTAACCATACGGTAATTTATATGATAATATGTTTTTATGGAATGTACAATATGTAAAAACGAATGTATAAAATGGGGTACCGGTAGCGGAAAACAGCGCTATAGATGCAACGGCTGTAAAAGAACATGCTATAAAAACTATAGCTATAAAGCCTATGGTCCGCAGACAAACAGGCAGATAGCGCTTCTGTTAAAGGAAGGATGCGGTATCAGCAGTATATCAAGAATTATGGATATTTCGGCAGTTACGGTAATCAGGCGTATTCTTTCTATTGCATCGGGAATTAAGAAACCGCCAGTTGCCATGGGCAGAACCTAATTTGGTCGTAGCGAGACGATACGTCCAGTATGGGTTTCACGCTACGGCCAGCTATGTGTCTCAAATTTCACATCTCCCACCACGCATTGTCTTTACTCTTTACTCCTTCCATCCTTGTTCCAAAAAAAAGCCTCAGCGTGTGTGCTGAGGCTTTTTTTATTAAGCGTCTTGCTTCGCTGGTTCTTTTGGAGGGCGAGGCAATAGGGCTTTTCGAGAAAGCTTCAGTTTACCTTGCTTATCAATATCCAACAATTTAACGCGCACCTCATCTCCTACTTGGAAAATACCGTCCATTGTTTCAAAACGTTTCCAGTCGATTTCTGAAATGTGCAACAAACCGTCTTTACCCGGCATAATCTCTACAAACGCACCAAAAGGCATAATAGATTTCACTTTACCTTCGTACACTTCGCCAACTTCTGGTTTAGCAACGATGTTTTTAATACGGGTGGTCGCTTGGTCAATCGCTGCTTTGTTGTCCGCAAAAATCTGGATGTAACCGCGGTTGTCTTTTTCTTCGATATTGATGGTAGCACCGGTCTCGCGCTGCATCTCTTGGATAATTTTACCGCCCGGACCTATAATAGCACCGATAAATTCTTTATCAATCACCATAGAAACAATACGTGGCGCATGTGGCTTGTAATCTTCTCTTGGTTTTGATAAGGTTTTTTCAATCTCACCTAAAATATGTAAACGGCCGTCTTTTGCCTGGTCTAAAGCTTTTGATAAAACTTCGTAAGATAAACCGTTAACTTTTAAGTCCATTTGGCAAGCGGTAATCCCTTTGGCGGTACCGGTAACTTTAAAGTCCATATCGCCCAAGTGATCCTCATCACCTAAAATATCTGATAAGATGGCATATTTACCTGTATTTTCATCGGTAATTAAACCCATGGCAATACCGGTAACAGGCGCTTTAAGTTGTACCCCTGCATCCATTAAAGCCAATGTTCCGGCACAAACGGTAGCCATAGACGATGATCCGTTAGACTCTAAAATATCAGAAACTACGCGGATAGTGTATGGGTTTTCTTCATCAGAAGGCAACACTTTTTTAATGGCACGCATGGCCAAGTTACCGTGGCCAACCTCTCTACGGCCTACACCGCGGTTAGGGCGAGCCTCGCCGGTAGAGAAGGCCGGAAAGTTATAGTGCAACATAAAACGGTTGTAGCCGTTGATGAAAGCACCGTCTATCATTTGCTCATCTGCCTTAGCACCTAAAGTTACAGTTGTTAAAGATTGGGTTTCGCCACGGGTAAAAATTGCCGAACCGTGCGCAGAAGGCAGATAGCCTACCTCGCTCCAGATTGGGCGAATTTGTGTGGTAGAACGTCCGTCTAAGCGGATGCCTTCATTTAAAAGCAATGCCCTAACAGCGTCGTACTGCACATCGTGGAAATATTTTTTAGCTAAGAATTTGGTTCCTTCGCTCGCATCCTCGCCTAAAGCTTCTAAAACCTCTGTTTGGATGGCTTTAAATTGCGATGAACGGTCGTCTTTACCTAAATTAGATTTTGCAACTGCGTAAACTTTATCGTAAGTATCTTTAGTGATTTTTGCTTTTAATTCTAAATCACTGTCTTCATGGCTATACGTGCGCTTTTCGGTTTTGCCCACTAAACGGGTAAGCTCCTCTTGTGCGGCAACTTGCTTTTTGATAGCTTCGTGCGCAAATTGGATGGCTTCTACTAATTCTGCCTCAGAAATCTCGTCAGACTCGCCCTCAACCATGTTGATGTCTTTGGCAGAACCTGCCACGATAAACTCTAAGCTGGCACGCTCAAGATCTGTACGGCTAGGGTTAATTACCAACTGACCGTCAATTTTAGCTACACGCACCTCAGAAATTGGCCCGTTAAACGGGATGTCTGAAACTGCTATGGCGGCCGAAGCGGCTAAACCGGCTAAAGCATCGGGCATAATGTCTTTGTCGGACGATATTAAAGAAATCATCACTTGGGTTTCTGCGTGATAATCTTCTGGGAATAAAGGACGTAAAGCCCTATCTACTAATCTGGAAATCAGAACCTCGTAATCAGAAAGGCGAGCCTCTCTTCTTAAAAAACCTCCTGGAATACGTCCGCTTGCGGCATATTTTTCTTGATAGTCAACGGATAAAGGAAGGAAGTCGACACCTTCTTTTGCATCTTTATTACTAACAACAGTGGCTAAAAGCATGGTATCGCCTTGTTTCACGACTACTGATCCGTCGGCCTGTTTGGCCAATTTCCCAGTTTCGATCTCAATGATACGGCCTTCGCCTAAATCAATCGACTGTTTAATTACATTTAAACTCATATATTATTTTTTATCGGTGCAAAAGTACGTTTTTATCTCTGTATTTTGGGAGGCCTATAAAAAATGTTTGCGCTTTTACAAGGAGAAGGGAATTTATTTGTGTTTTGTAGGTAAATGATTTTTTTAAACGGTTCTAGCTCCAAGGGTTTGCTTGGTAACGAGTGCGTGCGGATTGTGTTAGTACGAAGATTAAACTTCCGAAGTTTAGCTACTAAACGTTTCCAGTTTTTGGATTTTAATTTTTACTTCGCTAGCGAGCGCCGGCGAGTGCCAAGAAAGAGCAAAAAAAACTGTTACTTCGGCAACAACTCCTTTAATACCTGTGGCATATTTTTAATTAGCGCCGTTGCGGGCACCACCAGCATACTTTGTGCAAGTTGCTCTCCGGCATAACCGTGGCTAAACACGGCCAGCTGTATGGCTTTTTCCACTTCGTAACCTTGCGAAATAAGGCTGGCAATGATCCCCGTAAGCGCATCGCCCATACCTCCGCTGGCCATAGCAGGCGAGCCAGATGAGTTGAAGTAACAAATACCGCCGGGCGAAAAAATCATGGTATAACGGTTTTTCAGTACTATAAAGGCCTTCAGTTCTTTTGCTTGTCGCCTAGCGGTTTCTATACGTTGCCACCAACTGTTGTGCGTACCAAATAAACGGTCGAACTCTTTCATATGCGGGGTAAAAACAGAATGCTCGGGCACCATCTGCAACAGCTCTGGGTGCTTGCTTAATAGGTTAATGGCATCTGCATCTATCACCATCGGCTTTTTAAAACCGTTTAAAATCTGTTTAAGTAAGCCTAAAGCTTCCTCGTGTGTGCCTAATCCCGGCCCAATAGCTACTACACTGTATTTTTCAAAATCCGCATCGCTTAAATCCTCGCGGTTAAAATACATGGCTTCGGGCAAACGCGTATTTAATGCTGTTAAGCCCGAAGATGGGATCATTGCCGAGGTTAAACCAGCGCCGGCTTTTACACAGGCTTCGGTGCATATGAGCGCCGCGCCCATGGTTTCCTTCGCTCCTGCCACAATTAGCGAATGTCCTAGCAGGCCTTTGTGCTCAAAAGGTTGACGCGCTTTTATAAAACGTTGCACCCCACCCTTCCAAAGCCAGTAATAAGGCGAAGGCGTGCTTTGGATATAATTCTCGTCAAGGCCGATGTTTGCTACTTTCCAATCTTTGATGTAGGGACCAGAAATAGGCAATAAGAAATTTAATTTCGGACGTTGAAATGTGACCACAAAATCCGATTTAACAATGACGGCATCTGCAAATTCCCCTTCGCATGGCATCCCGCTTGGTACATCTACGGATACTTTATAAGCCGAAAGCTGATTCATTTTTTTAACCAGTTCCCGGTATTCGCCCTGCAAGGGGCGGTTTAATCCCGACCCAAAAAGGGCATCAATCACAAAATCTGCATTGTAAGAATCTAAATCTGCCGCGTGTTTTAGGTAAAAAATGGAAACGTCTTTCTCTTGCAGGCGCTCCAAATTGAGCTCAAAATCTTCGGAAGCATTCTCGCTGAAATCGGCAATATAGGTTTGTATCTGCTGGTAACCTTCGTCAAACAACAAGCGCGAAATAGCTAAACCATCGCCTCCATTATTGCCTCTGCCACAAAAAATCAATACACTTTTTTTCCTGTCGGGAAAGCGGTCGATAAAAATTTTAACAAAGGCATGTGACGCCCTTTCCATTAATTCCGAAGATTCAATAGGCTCATTCTCAATGGTGTATCTCTCGGCTTCTCGGCTTTGCGCGGCGGTCAGTAATTTCAGCATAGTTAGCGTCAACAAGGTTTCTGATATATATCGATTTGGATTATCCCAAACCTATAATAAATTAAAATAATCAGACAATTATTTACCCAAATAAAATGCCAATATTTTGTGTAAATACAATCCATTTCGTGGACCGGTTATTTTCATAAAAGACAACCAAATTGGCTTTGTGTACGTATACACCCGCATGAAAATTAAACGTGAAGATTTTAATCTATTTGTACACCAAAAGGATGAAAAGCACAAAATCACACAAATATCGTTAGTTGCCATTACGGTGGCTGCTTTTATGGCAGTAGGCTTATTATTATTAGGACTTGCTTTACCGGCTTACAACATCATTGCGTTCTGTATAGTTGCTTCAATTGTGGCAATACTATATTTTGAAGGGAAAATTAAAGAGATAGCACTTATTAATACCATCATTGCAAATGTTTTTATCACCTCCGGGATTGTACTACATGGGCTAAAGGGTGGGGGCTACCTCTATTTTTTCGCATTTTATATGGGCCTCCCCCATATTTTTAGCACTGATAAACCTCATCAGAAAAAGCTTTTTTTCTGTTATTTACTTACAACCGTCTGCTTGCTTGGATGTTTGTTTTTTGTTCCAGAACGTAGCGTATGGGAAAATTATAACGAGGAGGTATATAAAAAATCATTTTACGTTAATTGTGTCGCTGCAATTGCTATGTGCATGGGTTTTTCTTATAAAGGAGTTGTTTTTGCTCGGCAACATGCGGCGCGTTTATTTCACCAGAAAGAGAAAGCTTTAAAACTAAATACTTTGTTAGCAGAAAAATCTGCTGAATTAAGTCGTCAAGCATTAGTTTTACAGCGTGCGAACGAAGATTTACAGGCACAATCTGAAGAGCTACAGGCCCAGGCAGAGGAGTTACAAGTGCAATCTGAAGAGTTGCAGGCGCAGACAGAGGAACTGGCCGACAAAAACGACCAACTTTTAAAAGAGCGACAACGCGCCGATGAGGCCAATGCAGCCAAGAGCATTTTTTTGGCCAATATGAGCCATGAAATCCGCACGCCCATGAACGGCATTTTGGGCATGAGCCATTTACTGAGTGATACTGCCCTTGATGATGAGCAAAGAGAGTATGTAAAAATCATCAACAGCAGTAGCGATGCACTAGTGAGTATCATCAACGATATTTTAGATTATTCAAAAATAGAATCGGGAAACCTAAAAATAGAAAGTTACCCATATCAATTACATGAGGGCATAGAGGGTGTTTTAGATTTGTTTGCCACCAAAGCTTGCGAAAAAGGTATTGATTTAGTGTACGATATTGACCCAGACGTACCTAAAACGATTGTTACAGACGGACTGCGTTTAAGGCAGATTTTAATTAATTTGGTGGGCAATGCCCTTAAATTTACTTCCAAAGGCGAGGTTTTTATAAAAGTTAGCAAAAAACCATCGGCCACGGCCGAATGCCAGATTTGCTTTGCCATCCGCGATAGCGGCATTGGTATCCCGGCCGAAAAAGTTTCACAGCTTTTTGACGCGTTTATGCAAGTGGACGCCTCTACAACGCGCAAATACGGCGGTACAGGCTTAGGATTGTCCATCAGCAAGTTTTTGATTGAACTATTAGGTGGCGAGATTGAGGTGGAGAGCAAGCTCAACGAGGGCGCAACGTTTTCGTTTTACATTAGCGCTACTGCTATTCAAGAAGAACATGAAACCGCCCCTCCCGTGGATTTACCGAATGCAGTTTTATTGGTGGACGATAATGAAACCTTGCGAGAGGTGAGCAAGAAGTGGTTTGAGGAGCTGGAGCTGAAATTAAGCACTGCCTCCAACGGCAAAGAAGCTTTGGATATTTTGGAGCGAGGCGGCGTTTTTGATTTAGTGATTACGGACAAGATAATGCTGGGGATGGACGGCGTTGAATTGCTGCAACAGATCCGCCATAAACAAACCGATCTGCCTGTCGTTTTAACCGACTATCCGCGTGCGTCAACCTCTAAAGCACAACTGGCTGCTTTTTCCGATTATTTGCCGAAACCCATTAAAAAACATCGGCTAATACATTTGCTTAAATCATTTAAGGGTACACCTATTAGGGAAAAAACAGCTGTAAAAAAAGCGTATGATGCGGATTTTTCGAAACAGCACCCCCTGGAAATTTTAATTGCCGAAGACAATTTGATTAACCAAAAACTGGCCGAGCGGGTACTACAGAAACTGGGCTATTCCCCAAAATTAGCCAATAACGGCGCCGAAGCTTTAGAAGCCTGCCGAAACAAAAATTTTGATGTGGTATTAATGGATATGCTGATGCCCGAAATGGACGGCTTAACGGCCACGCGCCTTATCAGAAATACGCTTCCGCAACAGCCAAAAATTATTGCCATGACGGCCAATGCCATGCCACAAGATCGCGAAGCTTGTTTACAAGCGGGGATGGACGACTACATTTCTAAACCTTTTAAGTTGGATGATTTAACCAACGCATTAAGCACGGCCGCAAAGGAAACTCATGAGCGCTAAACATTACTAGCTTCTGAAAATTACGTCTTGTTGACTGGCTAAACCCACGAAGCAAAAATTTAAAATTATCTTTGCAAAAATTTTAAGGGAATGAGCAAGCACGGTAGAATTTTGGTGGCCATGAGTGGCGGTGTGGACAGTTCTGTAGCAGCAGTGATGTTGCACGAGCAGGGTTATGAGGTAATTGGCCTAACCATGAAGACTTGGGATTATGCCTCAGCTGGTGCAAACTCTAAAGAAACCGGCTGTTGTAGCCTCGACTCTATTAACGATGCGCGGGCCTTAGCCGTGGGTTACGGAATGCCACATTATATATTGGATATCAGGGATGAGTTTGGCGATTTTGTGATTGACAATTTTGTGGATGAATATTTGGCCGGCAGAACCCCAAACCCTTGCGTTTTGTGCAATACCCACATTAAATGGGAAGCGCTTTTAAAACGTGCAGATAAGCTGGACTGCGAATTTATTGCCACTGGACACTACGCAAATATCCGCTTACAGGATAACGGGCGCTACGTAATTTCAAAAGGTAAGGATGAAAATAAAGATCAGTCTTACGTGCTGTGGGGCGTATCGCAAAAAAACCTGGCACGCACGCGTTTCCCTCTAGGTTCTTTTACCAAAGCAGAAATACGTCAAATGGCTTTGGATATGGGACAACAAGAGCTGGCCAACAAAAGCGAGAGCTACGAAATTTGCTTTGTGCCTGACAATGATTACCGCGCATTTTTGAAACACCGCGTGCCAGATTTAGAAGCTGAGGTTGATGGCGGAGATTTTGTGCTGACAAACGGCACCAAAGTAGGCAAGCATAAAGGCTACCCATTTTATACCATTGGCCAACGCCGTGGTTTGGGCATAGCCCTTGGCCAACCTATGTTTGTAACCCAAATTATGCCCGAGAGCAATACGGTGGTTTTAGGTACCGAGGATGAACTGCAACGCAGCGAAGCGATGGTGCGTAACTTAAATCTGATTAAATACGAAAGTATTCCCGAGCCTTTAGAGGCAATTACAAAAATCCGTTATAAAGATGCAGGTGCTATGAGCCATATCCAACAAATTGGTGAGCATATGAAAGTAAACTTTGCACATGCGGTTTATGGCGTGGCACCGGGGCAATCGGCAGTTTTTTATGAGGGGAACGATTTGCTGGGCGGCGGTTTTTTGATGTAGGAAGCCTCTCCCCCGGCCCTCTCCGGAGGAGAGGGGAGCATATTGAGTGTTAAAATAAATAACGGTTTTTGGCAGCATTCCAAGATGTTGTGGATAGGATTGAAAATCCTGATTTAAACCTATATATTTAAGGCTATATTTAATTCTGATGCGTAAATTTTTAGCTCTGGCATTTGGCATTTGCCTGTTTTGCTTTTCTTGCACCAAAGAACATAACGCGCCCCCTGTTAATTTAGAGCCGGAATTTTACCCCCTAGAGCTGGGCTGGGTGTATATTTATGATGTAGATTCGGCGAATTACGACCATTTTACTCCAGAATTTTATAAGTATCAAATCAAGGATAGCGTGGCAGATACTTTTATGGATTTAACGGGTGCCACCAATTACCGTATTGAACGCTATAAACGTTTGAACGAAAATTCGCCTTGGGCTATTCAGCAGGTATTTTCCCGAAATAAAAGCTTGCGCGCGGCAGAAGAGTTTATCGGTAATCAGCGTTTTGTAAGGCTGATTTTTCCGCCTAAAGCAGGTAGCGTATGGAACGGCAACTCTAAAAACACGCTTGGCGAGCAAGATTATGTGATTGAAGCTGAAGTTGCCCCGCTCCAGTTAAACGGATTTGAGTTTGACAGTACGGTTACCGTTAAAGAAATTGACGAATTTAATTTAATTGAGGAAGACTTAGCGCTCTCTGTTTATGCGAAACATGTTGGCTTAGTCCAAAAAACAGTTACCAGTATCGGCAAAAATATCGAGAATGGAAAAACCACTAGTGGTAAAGTGTACAGCTACAAGTTGGTTGAAATTAAAAAACCTTAACCTTTTTCGGGGTTCTTCATTTGCGTTTCTGCGTCCCAGTGCGGGTCGCTTAAATTTTGTTCTTTACCGGATATTTTAGTGACAGTAATTTCGCCATTACGTTCCATATAAACTTTATCTACCTTTTCCAAATCATCGCTTGATAAATATTTGCGTACCGTTGGCAATACATCATCTTTGTTTACCAGCGCTTTATCTAAATTTCTGTCGATAAACTTCCGGTTTTTATACAGCAGAATTTCTTTCCCCTCGGTGATATTTCTTAGCCAAGTATGATGGACCGTTACCCAAGCAAACAAGCGGTGCAATAAAACGATAAGCAAACAACTTACGATTACCGGCACAAAGGGCGAAGCGCCTACCACTCCCCTGCTTAAAATGCTTCCCAATAAAATGGAGATGATTAAATCGAGCGGGGTTTTTAAGCCAAAAGAACGCCGACCAGAAACGCGCAATAATAGCAGTGCCAAGAAAAAAACCACAAAGCTGCGGGCGCACATGTTGCCAACAGTCAAATGCTTTCCTACTCCAAATATGGCATGTAACGTTTCCATAGTGATACAAAAACGCAAATAAAATGCCATACAGCGTATTTTCCGGCTAAAGCCGAAACAGAGAATCAAAAAAAATCCCCAACCTATTTAGCTGGGGATTTACGATTATTTTAGCGCTATGTCTACTTGGTGCTAAACTTATAGATAGAGGTGGTTTTGTAAGTGTCGCCCGGTTTCAACTCTGTTGAAGGGAAATCTTTGTGATTTGGCGAATCTGGAAAATGTTGTGTTTCTAAACAAAAAGCAGTGCGATAATCGTCTTTCACGCCGTTTTTGAAAGTGTTACTGCCGTTCATAAAGTTACCAGAGTAAAACTGCAAGCCCGGTTCTTCGGTGTAAACATCCATCACAATACCCGATTTATCGCCCGTTACAGTTGCCGCGTGGTTCATTCCCATAGCTTTAGTGCCGTTTAATACGTAATTATGGTCGTAACCTTTGCCATATTTCAGTTGTTGGTTATCGGCATTTATCCTCTCGCCAATGGTTGTTGGCTTGGTAAAATCAAACGGTGTGCCTGCAACTTTTTCAATCCCGGTAGGAATTAAGCCCGAATCAACCGGTGTGTATTCATCCGCGTAAATCTGCAAGGTATGGTCTAAAATAGTTCCGCTTCCTTCGCCATTCAAGTTAAAATAAGCGTGGTTAGTTAAGTTTACGATAGTCTTTTTATCGGTTGTGGCCTCATAATCCATTTTCAACTCGTTATCATCGGTTAAACTATAAGTTACCTTCACATTTAAATTTCCAGGATAGCCTTCTTCGCCGTCTTTAGATAAATAGCTCAAAATCAAGGTATGGTCGTTTGGCTGGCTGGCATCCCAAACTTTTGTTTTAAAACCATTTGTACCGCCGTGCAAAGAGTTTACCCCGTCGTTTATATTTGCCTGATACTCTTTGCCGTCAATAGTAAATTTCCCTTTAGCTATGCGGTTCCCAAACCGTCCAATAGTTGCGCCGTAAAAACCGTCTGTAGGTTGCTGGTACGCATCGGCACTGCCAAAACCCACAACAACATCTGTTAATTTACCCGCACTATCTGGCACCATTAAACTGATGATGCGGCCTCCTAAATTGGTGAAAACCGCCTTCATGTTATTTTTATTGGTAAGGGTGTACAATTTAACTGCTTTGCCGTTAATTGTGGTATCGAATTTTGCACTATCAATGGTAACTAGGTTTACCGAATCTTGTGCGGTGTCTGTGGCGGTTTTGTTGTTGCTGCAAGCGCTCAAAACGGCCAAGCTAGTTGCCGAGGCAAATAGCAGAGATTTCATTGTTGCTTTCATTGTTTTTTTGGATTCTGATATGATTAAGGTTGTTAAAATTGTTTTATTAAATGAAGATTTATTAATTGTCGGAAATACAAGAATAATAAATTTTGGAAAGAAATGAGCGCATTTTGCCTGTTAAAACGATATATTTGATTGCTACCGCACCAAAAAGTATAAATTGCTAAGCCTTGGATAACTTTTTACAGCAGAAACTTGAGGAAAGAAAAGCCGAAAATGCTTTAAGAGCTTTGCAGCACTATCCAGAAAATTTAGCCGATTTTTTCTCTAACGATTATCTTAGTTTTGCACGTTCACCACAACATAAGCAAGCTGTTGAGCAGTTGATGGCAAGTCATCCAAATGCGAAGAACGGCGCTACCGGCTCGCGTTTGATATCCGGCAACAGCCGCTTTGCCGAAGAATTAGAGCAACATATTGCCAGTTTCCATCTCGCGGAAGCGGCCTTAGTTTTTAACTCGGGTTACGATGCCAATGTGGGCCTACTATCATGCATTGCCCAAAGAGGCGATACCATTATCTGCGACGAGTTGATACACGCCAGCCTGATAGACGGTGCACGTTTAAGCTTAGCTAACCGCTACACTTTTGCGCATAACAATTTGGCCGCCTTAGAAGAAAAACTGAAGCAAAGCAAAGGCAATATTTTTATTGTCACCGAAAGCGTTTTTTCTATGGACGGCGATACCGCTCCGTTGGCAGACTTATGCGACTTAGCCAAAAAATATAAAGCGCATCTAATTGTGGACGAAGCGCATGGATTGGGCGTTTTCGGAAATAAAGGGGAAGGTTTATGCCAAAGTTTAAATTTGCAAAACGAGATTTTTGCACGCGTTTACACTTACGGCAAAGCTTTGGGCTGCCACGGCGCGGCAGTGGTGGGCAGCAATTTGCTAAAACAGTACCTTATTAATTTTGCGCGGTCTTTTATTTATACTACCGCCCTCCCCTTCCATGCGCTAGCATGTATCTGGGAGGGCTACCGAGCTTTAGAAAAAACAGAAAATCGCTTGTTGCTGCACGAAAACATTGCTTTGTTTAAACGCTTGGTCAACGGTAAAACTTTGGCTTTTTTACCTAGTGATAGCGCCATCCATTGCATGTTGGTGCCCGGCAACGAGGCCTGTAAAAACCTGGCGGAGCGTTTACAAAAAAATGGGTTTAACGTAAAAGCGATTTTAAGCCCCACGGTGGCCAAAGGAAAAGAACGCTTGCGCATTTGCATACACGCGCATAATAGCAAAGCAGAAATTTACGAGTTAAGCAGTCAACTGAATTTATAAAAAATGAGTCAACAATATTTTGTAACGGGCATTGGGACAGAAATTGGAAAAACTTTGTGCGCAGCCGTGCTTACCGAACATTTACAAGCCGATTATTGGAAACCCATCCAATCCGGCGATTTGCACCATACAGACAGTATGAAAGTTGCGTCGTTCATCAGCAATACAAAAACCCAAATATTCCAAGAAGCTTACCGTTTGCAACAACCTTTTTCGCCGCATCACTCGGCAAATTTAGACGGTGTACACATCGATTTAGATAAAATTCAACTGCCGCAAACCAAAAAAAATTTAATTGTTGAAGGTGCCGGTGGGCTGATGGTTCCTTTAAACGGAAAAGATTTGATTATTGATTTAATTAAAAAGCTGGGGCTGGAAGTCATTTTAGTTTCTAAAAACTATTTGGGCAGCATTAACCACACGCTGCTTTCGATAGAAGCTTTGCGAAACCGCGGTATCCCAATTAAAGGAATTATCTTCAATGGCGACCGCAATGAGTCAACCGAAAGCATTATTTTAAGCCGCACACAAATTCACCTTATCGCAAACATCCCTACCGTTCAAAAAGCAGACACAGCAACGGTAAAGCATTTGGCCGAAAGCCTAAAATTTAATTTATAAAACAGCCCATATGCTCGAAAACATCGACTTAATGAACGTTTTGGTTTTAGATATTGAAACCGTTCCGCAGTATGCTAGCTACCAAGAAGTGCCCCCAACCTTAAAACATTTGTGGGAGCAAAAAACCGTTTATCAGCGAAAAGAAAATGACACTCCGGAAAGCTTTTATGGGCGCGCCGGCATTTGGGCCGAATTTGGGAAAATAGTTTGTATTTCTGTAGGGATGTTTGCCAACAAACAAAGTTTCAGGGTAAAATCTTTTTACGGTGATGATGAAAAGGCCTTGCTAGAACGCTTTTTAGGCTTACTGGCCAGCCAACCAAAAGATTTATGCCTTTGCGCACACAACGGGAAGGAGTTTGATATCCCGTACATCTGCCGGCGCTTGTTAATCAATAATCTTCCTTTAGCGCCACAACTCCATTTAAACGGTAAAAAACCGTGGGAAATTAATCATTTAGACACGCTTGAACTGTGGAAGTTTGGCGACTATAAAAACTATACTTCGCTTAATCTTTTGGCCGCCATTTTTGGTATCCCTACCCCAAAAGACGACATTGACGGCAGCATGGTAGGCGAAATTTACTGGCAGCATAAAGATTTAAATCGGATTAAAACTTACTGCCAAAAAGATGTGGTGACCACCGCGCGCATCCTACAAAAATTTAAGGCTTTGCCGGTTTTAAGTGATGAGCAGATTACGTATGCAGAATAAATACAGGCAAATCTTTGAGGTTTCAAAAATCCTGATTTTACTATACATACGGCAAGATTTTTGCACCTGATATGGCATTATGGAAAATCACATTGTAAAAATCATAGACGTTTCTCCTGTTGTATCGCACGTGTTCCGCATCCGTACAGAAAAACCGGCAGGCTACCTTTTTAGCCCGGGACAAGCCACAGAAGTTTCATTACAGTATGCGGGTTGGGAAAACGAAAAAAGACCTTTCACTTTTACCTGCTTACCTAGCGACAATTATTTAGAATTTACGATAAAAACCTACGAAGCGCACCAAGGCGTTACCAAACGTATAGCTACCGTTGCCCCGGGCGACGAATTTGAGATAGGCGACAGCTGGGGAACCATCCAGTACAAAGGTCCGGGCGTATTTATTGCCGGAGGAGCCGGCGTAACCCCCTTTTTATCTATTTTACGACACCTAAACAGCGAGGGCAATTTAGGGCATAACCAATTGATATGCTCCAATAAATATGAAGATGAGATTATTTGTTTTGACGAGCTGAAGAGTATGCTTGGTGATCGGTTTATGAATACCATTACCCAACAAAAAGATCCAGAATTGCCCAAAGGGAGAATTAATGAGGCATACTTGAAAACACATATCCAAAATTTTGACCAACCCTTTTACGTTTGCGGTCCCGAAAAATTTGTAGAGGATATTTTAAATATCTTAAAAGGTTTAGGCGCTAAGCCAGACGGTCTGGTTTTTGAACAGTAACCATGCATTTATAGCAAGGCCGGTATTTTTTTGAGCAATTTTAGTGGATCAAAACAGAATAAAGCGGGCACAATCTGTGTTAAAAAAGCCTAAATTTTGAATAATATTTATTAAAAAACCTCATAAAAGCTAAATTAGGGCAATTCAAAAACTATAATGAGTCGATTTAAAACTGCCCTTTATCTTCTTTGCCTTGTTGTTTTAGCTTTCAACAGTAGCTTTTTAAAAGCTCAAAATATCCCTTTAACAGAGTTAGCGCAAAAACAAGCACAGCTTAGCGCCGCTTTCCCGATAGAAAAAGTCCACCTCCAGTTTGATAAGCCATACTACGCTGTTGGCGATACTGCTTGGTTTAAAGCCTACGTGCTAAGCGGATTAAACATCCCTTCGCCGTATAGCAAAATATTGTATGTAGAGTTTATTAATGAGCGCGACTCTTTAATGGAAACCTTAAAATTCCCGCTCGAAAACAGCGTGGCCAGCGGAAGCTTGTTGTTTCCGTATCCGGATTTTAAAGAAGGCAATTACCACGTGCGCGCCTACACCAAATGGATGCTAAACCGCGATGCGGACTATTTTTTCTCAAAAAACATTTACGTTGGCAACGCCCTAAATAAAGAATTAAGCACCAACATTGCTTTTGACGGAAGTATAGACGATAAAGCCCAAAGGGTAAAAGCCAAAATTCTATTTAAAGACGCCAATGGCAAACCTTTAGCCAACAAAAAAGTAAGTTGGGAGGTTAACGCCGACTTTACGCGCGTAGGGCGAGGCAAAGAAACTACCGACGCTAACGGCGCCATCACCCTGGATTTTAGCAGCTCTAACAAAATAGCGCTTAATAGCGGTGTTTTAAGCACTTCTGTAGAGCTGGGCGATAAAAAAGTCGTTAATAAAAACTTCGATTTAAAAACAGCTATTTTAGAAAACGACATCCAGTTTTTTCCGGAGGGAGGCAATCTACTCAACGGCGTTGAAACAAAAATCGGTTTTAAAGCTATTAGTTCTAACGGTTTAGGCACAGCTGTTTCTGGCACGGTTAGCAACCAAAACGGGCAAA
Source organism: Pelobium manganitolerans (assembly GCF_003609575.1). Lineage (GTDB taxonomy): Bacteria > Bacteroidota > Bacteroidia > Sphingobacteriales > Sphingobacteriaceae > Pseudopedobacter > Pseudopedobacter manganitolerans. Next base: position 63,109 of record NZ_MBTA01000002.1, read on the forward strand.
AAGTTGGCGAATTTAAAAGTCAGCATTTAGGGATGGGCCATTTTTTATTACATCCTAAGTTTGGCGAAAAATATACCGCGGACGTACTTTTTGAAAACGGCGAAAAGAAAACTTTTGCTTTACCGGCGGTTACCAATGAAGGTATAAACCTGGCCATCAGCCAAAAGGCAGACAGTTTGTACTTAAAAATTGCCACTACAGATGAATTTCTGGAGAAAAATAAAAACCAAGCCTTTTACATTGTTGCACAAAACGGAAATGCCTTGTTTTATGCGGCGCAAAGTGTATTGCGCCTAAAAGATTATACCATTGTACTGCCCGTTGACAACTTCCCGAACGGTTTATTGCAAGTTTCTATCCTTAAACCCAATTACCAGCCTTATACAGAGCGCTTAACCTTTATCCTGCGTAAAGACTTTACAAGCGTTTCTTTAAAACCGGAAACGCCCGCGTTTAACGGTCGGCAAAAAATCAAGTTCAATTTGCAGTTATTGGGCGGCGTAAACCCCGCACAAGGCAATTACTCGGTATCGGTGATCAATGCCGCCAAAGTACCTTTTGATGTAAATAAAGAAACTACCATTTACAGTAATTTACTGCTCAGCTCATACATTGCAGGCTATGTAGAACAACCTAATTATTACTTCAATACAGAAAACCCGAGCCGTTTGGAAGATTTAGATAACCTGTTGCTTACCCAAGGTTATAGCAGTTTTGCTTACGCCGATATCGCCGCTGGCAAAACACCAAAAGTTAATGTAATGCCAGAAGATGGCATCAACATCAGTGGTACCATCCGCAGAAGCGATGGGATGCCGTGGGATAAAGCGCGTTTGTTGTTTCAGATACCAGACAAACATTATAGCACCACCGCTATTACTGATAAAGACGGCCGTTTTGAATTTAAACATCTTATTTTCAAAGATTCATCCGAGGTTATTATCAATGCGCGAAACAACGTAAACAGCAAAGATATCCGCATTATGGTGGATGGCGAAAGCTATCCGGCTTTAACCCGCAACATCAACAAGGCTGATAATGTGTTGAATATGGACAGTTTTATGGAAACCTATTTGGCTAATAGCAAAATAGAACACCGCGATGCTTTTATGCTACAAGAGGTGGTGGTTAAAGCTGCGCCATCTAAAAAACCAAGTCATACCGATTATACGGCACTGGCTGGCTTAAGTATGCAGGCAGACCGGGAAATAGCTGGCGATCAGCTTGCCGGTTGCAACATTTTGACCAACTGTTTGGCAACAGCCGGACTTACTTATATTGATTATCAACTATATTTAACCAAAGCCTACACACAAGGAAGCAGAACGCCCATCGAGATTTATGTTAATGATATGCCGGTAGATGTTAACTACCTTTTGGGTTTAGATCCGAAAGGTATAGAATCTATCGAGGTGTTTAATAACGATGGATTAACCGGAATTAACCAGCGCACCAATACCTTGGGCGTGGTGGTTTTTAACATGAAAGAAATTAAGAAAACGCCGATAAGTAAAGACCAGCTAAAAGATTTATTTCCGCCGAATAATGTGCTTACGTTTAAACCCAAAGGCTACAGCACTACGCGTAGTTTTTATGTGCCAAAATATGCTGGGCCACGTACTTCGCTACAAATGCAAGATTACCGAACAACCATTTACTGGAACCCGCAGGTATTAACAGACAAAGACGGAAAAGGCAGTTTTGAATTTTACAATAGCGACGATAAAGGGCCGTACCGCGTGATATTAGAGGGTGTAGATGCCAGCGGAAATATTGCCCGAGGCGTTTATGAATATAGTCTGAAATAGCGGCGAAAAGAGGATTAAGGTTTAAGGATAAGGTTTAAGGTGTAGGGTTTAAGGGATAAGGTTAAAGCTGAAAACGTAACTACCACCGGACCTCGGAAACCGAACACCGGACAACCGAACAAACGAAAAAATGAAATACAGAAAATTAGGAAAAACAGGTTTACAGGTATCAGAAATTAGCTTAGGGACCTGGCAAGTTGGTGGGCGCTGGGGCGATGACTTTAGCAACCGAAACGCTGACGAAATATTGAACAAAGCCGTTGATGAGGGCGTTAATTTTATTGATACTGCCGATGTTTACGGCGATGGTTTAAGTGAAAAAGCAGTCGGCAGACTAATAAAAACGCGTAAAGAACAAATTTACGTGGCAAGCAAATGTGGCAGAAAACTGGACCCGCATACCGCTGATGCCTACACTCCCGCAGCACTCAGAACCTTTGTGGAAGACAGTCTGCGGAATATGGGCTTAGAAACTATCGATCTAATTCAGCTGCACTGCCCGCCTACAGACGTATTTTACAAGCCAGAGATTTTTGAACTTTTTGATAGGCTGAAAGACGAAGGGAAAATCAGATTTATGGGCGTAAGCATAGAGAAGGTGGAAGAAGGTTTAAAAGCCATGCAGTACAGCAATGTTTGCACTATCCAACTCATCTATAATATCTTTAGGCAGCGCCCCAATGAATTACTTTTTGCGCAAGCAAAGCGGAATAATATAGGTTTAATTGCGCGTGTACCTTTAGCAAGTGGACTTTTGACCGGAAAATTTGATCATCAAAGCAGTTTTACAAAAGATGACCACCGCAATTTTAACCGCAACGGCGAGCAGTTTGATAAAGGTGAAACCTTTTCTGGGGTAGACTACGATAAAGGCCTAGCAGCGGTTGAACAGTTAAAGCAGTTGTTCCCCAATGTTAATCTTCCGTCTCTGGCTTTACGTTGGATTTTGGCATCTGACGAAATCTCGTGCGTAATACCGGGTGCATCAAACGTAACACAGCTGCAAAATAACATCACCGCCGCTAATGACGGAGAGTTAAACGCCATACAAATCGAAAAAATCAAACATATTTACGAACAGTTTATTAAAGCGGAGGTTCATCAGCGTTGGTAATGCCCTTTTATTAGAAAAGCTGCAATATAATTTTGCTAAAATTTTTGCTTAGAATATTTGCCAAAACTCTATTTTGCATCAAATTCTAAACAGATGAACAAAAGACAAAACTTTACCTCGGGCTCGCCTTGGGAAGACATTATTGGCTACTGCCGTGCCGTAAAAGTGGGCAACACCATTGAAATTGCCGGAACTACAGCTTCAAAAGATGAAGCCGGAAACGCACTGACTAACGTGCACGACCAAACCAAAGCCATTTTAGAGAAACTGTCTAAAGTATTGCAAGACGCCGGCGCTTCTTTAAATGACGTGGTACGCACCCGTATGTTTTTAACAGATATTACCCAGTGGGAAGAGGCGGCCAAAGCGCACGGACATTTTTTTAAGGATATTAAACCTGTAACCACCATGGTTGAGGTCTCTAAACTAATTGACCCCGAAATTTTAATTGAAATTGAAGTTAGCGCGATAATTAGCTAGCAAAAAAGCCGAACGCTCATTCCCGCTCGGCTTTTTAATTTTCATTTTTTAATTTTCACTTGCTTAAAGCATCCCGCCACAAACACTTAAAGTTTGTCCGGTAACGTAAGCGCTCATATCAGAAGCCAAGAAAACGCAAACATTGGCAATGTCTTCTGTTTCTCCGGCGCGTTTTAATGGGATATCTTTTTCCCAGCCTTCAACCACTTTCGGGTCCAAAACTTCGGTCATTTCCGTTTTGATAAAACCCGGTGCAACCACGTTAGCCCGAATATTGCGCGAACCCAATTCTTTAGCTACAGATTTAGTGAAACCGATGATGCCCGCCTTTGAAGCCGCATAATTTGCTTGCCCGGCATTACCTTGCACGCCCACCACAGAGCTCATGTTAATAAACACGCCCTTGCGGTTTTTCATCATTATTTTAGAAGCTGCCTTGGTGGTATTAAACACCGATTTTAGGTTTACCTCAATTACGTCGTCGAAGTTTTCTTCGCTCATGCGCATCAACAAACCGTCTTTGGTAATACCAGCATTATTAACCACGATATCTAAACCTCCAAAATCTGCGACGATATTGTTAATCAATTCCTCGGCTTCCGCAAATTTAGAGGCATCGGACCGGTAGCCTTTTACCTGCGTGCCGTAGGCTTTCAGTTCTTCTTCTAAGGCCTTACCTTTTTCTACCGATGATAAATAGGTAAAAGCAACTTTAGCGCCCTGTTCGGCAAATTTTTCGGCAATTTTACGGCCTATCCCTTTGGAAGCTCCGGTAATCAGAGCAACTTTTCCTTCTAACAGTTTCATGTTTTAGTATTTAAAGCCGTGAAAATACTAATTTTTATACAACCTCAGCCGTTAGGGTGGCTCATAAAAAATTTGCTTTTTTTCTTTCTGATGCAAAATAAAAACTGTTTTCCGCGTAAATTAGAGTAAAATCCAATTACATGAAATATATTCCTTTATTAACAATTGCTGCCCTATTCTTAAGCGCTTGTAGCAGTAACAAGGCCCAGTCTTGGTTGGCGCAACAAGCATCGGCAAAAAACTTAAAACCAAAAGTTTATGCAGATGTAAATTTAACCGAGTTTAAAAAGCAGTACGCTGCCAACCCGAAAATCTGGGACGAGGCCTTTCAATTTATGCAAAACCATAATTTACAAGAACTTGCACCCGGTAAATACCCGATAGACGGCGACGAGGTGTTTGCATCGGTAACCGAAGTGGTGGACAAACCATTTGTAGAAACTAAATGGGAATCGCACCGGAAATACATCGATTTGCAGTACGTTATTAATGGCAAAGAGAAAATTGGCGAAGCTTCCTTTGAAAATCAAAAGGTAACGCGCCCTTATGATGCCCCTAAAGATGTTGCCAATTATGAAATTGATGGCGGAAAGTTTTATACAGCAGATTCTACCACCTTTTACCTGTTTTTTCCAGCGACTACACATCGACCAAACATCAAGGTAAATGATGAAAAGGTAAAAAAGCTAGTCATCAAAATTAAAGTGTCTTAAACTACACCAGCTTGTGCTCATAGGCGTATTTAATTAAACCAACGGTGGTACCGCTGTTGGTTTTCCGCATCATATTTTTGCGGTGCGTTTCTACTGTCCGTTCAGATATGTACAACTGTTGCGCTATTTCTTTACTGCTCTTCTCCTGCATAATCAGCTTCAAAACCTCCATTTCGCGGTCTGTTAAAACCGGCTCACCATCAGTTATTCCTAAACCGCGCACAATAATATTACTGATTTCATTACTCCAAAATTTACCGCCGTTGCCCACCACCGTTAAGGCAGTTAGTAGTTCTTGGTGCGCGTATTTCTTTAAAATATAGCCATCTACACCCAAATCAATCATTTCTTGCACTTTTTGGGGTTCATCATGCATAGTAAGGATAATGATTTTTAAATCGGGCCTAATTTCTTTTGCCTGTTGTACCAGCTGCAAGCCGTCCATATCCGGCATCGAGTAATCAGCAATCATCACGTCAATTGGTTCCGATTTTAGATGGCACAGCGCATAATAGCCGTTTGAGCAGCAAGCCGAAACGTGATAGTCTTCCTGCTCACGAAGTAAATTTCGCAAGCCATCCAAAAGGATAGAGTGGTCATCAACTAAAATGATCCGCATAGAATAGAATTGTCGGGTGCGTTAATACTACAGCTAATTTGCTAAAAATAATTAAGCTTGAAGCTGTTTTATAGAATTTTTGTTACAAATCTTTTTGCTTGTATAAAATGGCAATGTAAAAGCAATAAAACAGGCGGTTTAACACTGTCGTTTCAAAATAGCTTATCTTTGCGGCATTGAAAACGAGAACAGTTATTCCGGAAGACGGAACGATGCTTCCATTAATGGAAGAATTTTACACCATACAGGGCGAAGGTTATAATTCGGGGAAGGCGGCGTATTTTATTCGCTTGGGCGGATGCGATGTGGGTTGCCACTGGTGCGATGTTAAAGAAAGCTGGGACGCCGATATGCACCCATTAACGGCCACCCAAACCATTGTTGAGCACGCAGATCAATTTCCGGGAAAAGCGGTTGTGGTAACCGGAGGCGAGCCTTTGCTTTACAATTTAGATGAGCTAACAAAGCAGTTGAAAGCGCGTGGCATTGCTACTTTTATTGAAACTTCTGGCGCTTATCCTCTGTCGGGTTTTTGGGACTGGATTTGTTTATCGCCAAAGAAATTTAAGGCGCCACGTAAAGATATTGCACCTTTTGCTAATGAGTTAAAAGTAATTGTGTTTAACAAAAGCGACTTTGCTTGGGCAGAAGAACATGCCAAACTGGTTTCTTCGGACTGCAAACTATACCTACAGCCCGAGTGGTCAAAAGCAGCAGAAATGACACCGCTGATTATAGATTATGTGATGAATAACCCTAAATGGGAGATTTCTTTACAAACGCATAAATTCTTGAATATTCCATAAATTTTATAGATTTAGCCTATAAACCAATCCGGATGAAACGCCTCCTCTCTCTTTTATTTTTGTTGATGGCTTTCCAAATTGGTTTTGGGCAAGAAAAGTACACTACCAACAGCCGTAACGCCATTAAAAGCTACGAAAAAGCGCGTTACCTCTTAGATTTAAACGAGTTTAAGCAAGCGGCCGATGAGCTAAACGCTGCCATTAAACAAGATGATAAATTTATTGAAGCTTATTTGCTTTTGGCCGATGTTTACCGCGTAACTTTCGACCAGCTAAAGGCGAAGGAAAGCTATCGTAAAGCTTTTGCTATTGCCCCCAACTTTGCGCCAGACCGCTATTATTATTTGGCCGAAAGCGAGCTAAAAACAGGCGATTACCAGCAAGCTTTAGAACATTACAAAATTTACAAACAGCGTGGCAATCCTTCTATAGAAAGAATTGTGTTAGCAGATAAATACATTTTAGATTGTGAATTTGCGCTGAATGCCATTAAAAACCCCGTGCCATTTAAACCAGAAAATTTAGGTCCAAATGTAAACACTGCCGACCAGGAATACTTAGCCGCCTTAACTACAGATGAAAGCGTATTGATTTTTACGCGCCAGATAAACCGTAACGAAGATTTTTACCGCAGCTATAAAAAAGGCGAAAGCTGGACAAAAGCCGAATACCTGAGTTCGAACATCAATACGCCATCTTATAATGAGGGTGCGCAATGTTTATCGCCAGACGGGCAGTTCTTGTTTTTTACCGGTTGCAACCGTCCGGATGGCCTAGGCCGATGTGATATTTATGTTTCTAAAAAAGAAGGTGATAATTGGAGCAAGCCGGTAAACTTGGGTTTCCCTATTAATACCAAAGGTTGGGAATCTCAGCCTTCTTTATCTGCCGATGGCAAAACCTTGTTTTTTGTGAGCGACAGACGGGGCGGTATTGGCAGCTACGATATTTGGAAAAGTACCTTAGGTGATGACGGACAGTGGACCGCTCCCGTGAATTTAGGTTCAAATGTAAACACGCCTTATGATGAGCAATCGCCGTTTATACACCCCGATAATCAGACGCTCTATTTTTCATCAAACGGTTGGCCGGGATTGGGCAATAAAGATTTGTTTGTAACACGCTTAGACAGCGCCGGAAACTGGTCCACACCAGAAAATTTAGGTTACCCGATTAACACTTATGGCGAAGAAAGCGGTTTAACCATAAACGCCAGTGGCACTAAAGCCTTTTTCTCGTCTAACAATTTTAGCGGTTATGGCGGTTTTGATATTTACGCTTTCCCGCTGCCCGAAAAGATACGCCCCATTGCTGTTAACTATGTAAAAGGGGTTGTTTTTGATGCAGAAAGCAAAGCGCCATTAGGTGCAATAGTGGATATTATAGATTTGAAAGAAGACCGATCCATACATACTTCATACTCGGACAAGGTGGACGGGACTTTTTTAGCTACGCTTTCGAACGGTAAAGAATATGTTTTAAACGTGTCTAAAGACGGCTATCTGTTTTACTCGGAAAACTTTTCCGTTGAAAAAAACCAGATTGGGAAGCCCATTTTGTTAGAAGTGCCACTGCAAAAAATTGCGGTGGGCAAAAAGGTGGTACTAAAAAACATTTTCTTTGATAGCAATAAATATGACTTAAAAAGTCATTCGAAAATTGAACTCCAAAAACTAATTGAGTTTTTAAAGGAAAATCCGCTGACGGAAATACAGATTAGTGGCCATACAGATGATGTTGGCGATGATAAATCGAACTTAGTTTTGTCGCAGAACCGATCAAAAGCGGTTTACAATTATTTGATAGCGCACGGCATTGCCGAAAAAAGACTTAGCTACAAGGGTTACGGAGAAGCATCGCCGATTGCAGACAACACCACCGAAGAAGGCCGCGCAAACAACCGCCGCACCGAGTTTATTATTACCAGTGTAGGTAGGTAAGCGTACAATAGCAACATTACAACTTGATTACATTTTGATATAAATTTGTAATCAAACAGTTTAACAAATTTTACCATGGAAATTACATTAAAAATAGACAAGCGAAGTAAACAAGCAAAAGCGTTTTGTGAGTACATCTAAACACTTCCGTTTGTTGAACTCGAAGAACCACGGTATAACAACAAAACTGAAAAAGCAATAAAAGAAGCCAAAACAGGCAAAGTTAGCCGAATCAGTCTTGAAAATTTTAGAAAAGATATATATTCCTGATGTAATACATTGAACAAACAGGAAAATTCAGAAAAGACATCAAACTTGCTAAAAAGCGAGGTTTGGATATGCGGTTACTTGATGAGGTAGTAACACATTTGGTCGAAAAAGGCACAATTCCGCAAAACATAAGCCTCACAAACTTACCGGAATGTATAAGGGATTTTGGGAGTGTCACATCCAACCAGATTGGTTATTAATTTGGCAACAGGATGATTCGATACTTCTCGTAACTTTGGTAAGAACTGGAGCACATAGCGACTTGTTTTAAAAACGCCATCGCCATTCTTCACACTAAACGCATCCAGAGCTACCCCAAAAACGGAGAGAAGACATCTAAGCTGTATTGAATGCTTTTCTTCGTTTAGTTATACAACATCACCGCCGGCACTTCCAATTTCACGCCATCCGTTCCTTTTACAGATAGCTTCAATGTCGACCCTGGTCCATCGTCAAAATAAACCACTTTGATGCGGTGCAAACCCGCTTCTAAAGCTACCCCTGCTGCCTTCTCAAAGCGTGCATGTTTACCATCATTGTTTATCACCAATTCATCGTCAATATATAAACGGCTACCATCATCGCTGTAAAGCGAAAACTCAAAAGTCGCATCCTCATTCACGTTAACATAACCCGTAAAAACCAAACCGTACTCGCGGGCCTTATTTGGGATTTTGTAAATGGATATTTGTGAAGCAATGCCTTTTTGCGTTGCAAGCAAAGTGTCTATTTCTGTGGTGCTGCTAAATTTACCGGGAACGTAAAAATAACGCAAACCGCCGGGTTTAACATTAGGCGAACTTTTATCCGCCTTTAAAGTCTCAAAGTTTCGTAACATAGTAGTGGTAACTGCACTGCGTTTACCAGTTGGTGTTATTACTACAAATTTAACTGGCCTATACTCGCCTTTGGGCACTTTTATCTCAAAAGCACCAGTGTATAACGTGGTGGTTTCATTTGGCTCGTAACCGTCAATGCTGTAATAAATTTTTGCGCCAACCACAGACGGCGAAAGCTCAAACCTGTACGATCCGTTTACATTGATAATGGTATCTGTTGCACCAATTGGCCCTGGCACGCGATAAAGTGTATTTTTTTCTTTGTCTAACCAACTTAGGTGTAAAGGCACTTTTTCTTCCGTAAAAGATTTAAAGTCTTTATTTTCTACGTTGGCCCAGGCAATTTCGGAAAGCGCAAACAAACGTGGAAAAAGCATATATTCTACTTTTTTTGGTGTGGTTATGTACTCTGTCCACATGTTTGCCTGCACACCTAAAATATATTGTTGTTGCGCCGGAGTCAAAGTTTGCGGCGTTGGATTATAGTTGTAAATTTTCTGGATTCTGCCGTCGCCACCAATACCTACGGGTTCAAATAAGGATAAACCCTGCGTATGGTCTAAATACAAGCCATCTGTGCTTGGAGTCATGATGACGTTATGGTGTTGCTTGGCGGCCGCAATTCCGCCTTGCACCCCTCTCCAGCTCATCACGGTAGCATTTGGCGCTAAACCTCCTTCCAAAATTTCATCCCAACCAATGATGGATCTTCCTTTCTTATTCACAAACTTTTCTATGCGATGGATAAAATAAGATTGCAGTTGCTCTTCATTTTTTAAACGTTCTTTTTTAATTCGCTTTTGGCAAAACGGACAGGTTTTCCAAACAGTTTTTGGGGCTTCATCACCACCGATATGTATCAATTTGGATGGGAAAAGTTCCATCACCTCTGTTAGCACATCTTCTAAAAATTCGAAAGTATGGTCTTTGCCCGCGCAAAAAATATCAGGGAAAACGCCCCATTTTTCTTCTACTTTATAAGGTCCAGGATTATTGCCACAGCCTAATTCTGGATAAGCGGCCAAAGCTGCCATGGCGTGTCCCGGCATTTCGATCTCCGGAATTACATTGATGTATTTTTTTGCTGCATAGGCCACAATTTCTTTAATTTCTTCTTGCGTATAAAAGGCGCCGTAAGGTTCGCCATCAAACCATTGTGGCATCCTATCATGATAATTCCCTACTAAAGTTTGTGCGCGGTAAGCGCCTACCTCGGTTAGTTTAGGGTATTTTTTGATTTCGATACGCCAACCTTGGTCGTCTGTTAGGTGCCAATGAAAGTTATTTAGCTTGTACATCGCCATCAAATCCAGGTACTTTTTAATAAAGTCGAGCGGAAAATAATGCCTGCAAACATCTAAATGCAAGCCTCTGTAAGCGTAACGTGGTTCATCTGCAATAGCACATTGTTGAATTTCGCCATTATCTGAAGCTAAGTAAAGTTGCATTAAACTCTGGGTTGCATAAAAAACACCTTGCGCCGTACCTTTTAGTTGTATGTTTTTAGACGCTACGTTTACCGTGTAAGCCTCTTTTAGCGCGTTTGCGGTGTTAGCGGAGTTGAATGAAATCATGGATTCCGGCGCTTGCACAAAGTTTTTAGCCAGTACCAAATCAATTCCCTGCCTTTGCTTAACCAACTCTTTAAAAAGCTCGGCACTTTGCCTGTCAGCATCCGTTTCGTACTGCAAAGCCGTTTTTTCTGTAATTTTAAAGAAGCCTTGGTTTATGGTAGCAGATTTAGGCGCTGGAATTATGGGCAACCTAGCAGGTATATTTTGGGCAAATACAGAAATGCTAAAAAACACACAAAAAGCCGTGATAAAATTCTTCATGTTAAAGAGAACTGGTTGTAATTGGCAAATAATAAAAAAGCCTGTGTTTCCACAAGCTTTTCGTAAATCTATTCTGTTAAAATTATTCTTGGTATTCTTTTGCAGCCAAATAACGCTCGGCCTCTAGGGCGGCCATACAACCCGTTCCGGCGGCTGTTACCGCTTGGCGATATATTTTATCCTGCGCATCGCCACATACAAAAACACCTTCTATATCTGTGGCTGTGCTATCCGGATGGGTGATAATGTAGCCCACCTCGTCCATTTTTAGCCAATCTTTAAAAATATCAGTATTTGGTTTGTGGCCTATAGCTACAAAGAATCCCGTTGCGGGAATTTCCTGCTCTTCTTTGGTAAGGTTATTATACACTTTAACAGCAGTCACGGTTTGGCCGTTGCCGATAATTTCTTTGGTTTCTGTATTATATAAAATTTCGATGTTTGGCGTGTTTAAAACGCGGTGAACCATCGCTTTTGATGCTCTAAACTCGTCTCTGCGCACCAACATGGTTACTTTGGTACAAAGTTTTGCCAAATAGGTAGCTTCTTCTGCTGCGGTATCGCCGGCACCAACAATCACTACTTCTTGGTTTTTAAAGAAGAAGCCGTCGCATACCGCACATGCCGAAACACCAAAGCCATTATATTTTTCTTCGGACGGTAGGCCTAACCACTTTGCGGATGCGCCGGTAGAAACAATCACGGTATCGGCTAAAATGGTTTTGTTTTCGTCAACTACTACTTTATGTACCGGACCGCTAAAATCTACGGATGATACGTATCCAAAACGAATATCTGTACCAAAACGTTCTGCCTGTTTGCGGAAATCTTCCATCATCTCCGGACCCATCACGCCGCCTGGGTATCCAGGGAAATTTTCTACGTCGGTTGTGGAGGTAAGTTGGCCACCCATTTGCATACCCGTAATCATTACAGGTTTTAAATCGGCCCTAGCCGCATAAATTGCCGCGGTATAACCTGCCGGTCCGGACCCTATAATTAAGCACTTAACGTGTTCTAATTCTTCTGCCATTTTAATATTAATGTTTGGCCAAATTTAGTATTCGCAAGTGCCATTGTCAAATGCTTAACGCTTATATCGCGATAGAAATAAATTATTAATGGTTTAGCTACCGTGAAGCTTATTCACATCTTTTGATAGCTGAACATAAATCTCATCTGCTTCGGCCTTATCAAAATCATGGTCTTGACGCTTTTTTACGCCCGAGTCAGACAATTTAACGTGCATATCGGGCTGTATACCGTGGTTATTTAAACATGCCTTTGCACAAGCAAGCGGGCAACCATCAATCACCACAATAGGTCTTTCACTTTTAGCGGTTTTAACCAAAGCTTTCACATTACCACCTACACCGGCAATGCAAGACATCTCTGCAATTTTATTTCTGTTTAGTTGCAAAGCCAGATAGTTGGCCATTTGCGCAGCATCCGAACATCCCGAGCACGAATAAACTAAGGGCTTTTTCGACTTTTCCATTACGTTGGCCAATGTAAAAGCTAGTGAAATAACGGAACATGATATGTATCATATTTTTAAAACTTTTTTCTCATACCACAGCCCAAATTCGGCAGATAATTTAGCGCCGTTAACATCCATCGGTATCAAAATTGCTGCAAAACAATTTGCTGCCGAAGCAAAATTCGTTAACTTGTGTAATCATTTTAATCAAATGCTAATTTTCTATCATCAATTACCTAAAAATCAATCTAAATGAAAAGTCCAAAAAAGTTATGGCTAACCTTTGGCTTAGTCATCGGTTTATCTTTTGCCGTGCTACTCTATTACGGCGTTGAAATTTATCAAAATGCACCACCTATCCCCGAAAAAGTAGTTTCATCTGACGGAAAGATTTTATTTACCGGAGAAGAAATTTTAGACGGGCAAAACGTGTGGCAAAGTATCGGTGGGCAAGAAGTAGGTTCAATATGGGGCCACGGAGCGTATGTTGCGCCAGATTGGACAGCGGATTACTTGCATCGCGAGGCATTATTCATTTTGGATGCTTGGGCAAACGCAGATTACGGCATGCCGTATGAGAAAATTCCGGATGAGCAAAAAATGGTTTTGCAATCCCGGTTAAAAAAAGAAATGCGGAAAAACACCTTTGATGCATCTACAAAAACGCTTACCATCTCCCCTATCCGCGTACAAGCTTTTGAATATTTAAATCGCTATTATTCTGATATTTTTGGCAACAATGCTGATTATGACCAATTGCGCGATCAATACGCGATAGCGAAAAACGCGATTAAAGATCCGCAAAGGGCACGACTGATGAATATGTTTTTCTTTTGGGCGAGCTGGGCATGCGTTACCGAACGTCCCGGAGAAACGGTTTCTTATACACACAACTGGCCAAATGATGAATTAATTGGCAACGTGGCCACCGGCGATTTAATGCTGTGGACTGGCTTTAGCATCATTATTTTACTCTTAGGAATAGGCATTTTAGCTTTTTACAATGCACAAAATACCGAGGAAGAGCCAAACGATGACGAGATTCCATTGGAAGACCCATTACTTTCTATAAAGCCAACGCCATCTATGCGGGCTACCATCAAATATTTTTGGGTAGTAACCGCGCTAATTTTGGTGCAGGTAATTTTGGGTGTGGTAACTGCCCACTATGGTGTAGAAGGCAGTGCTTTTTACGGTTTCCCACTGGCAGATTACATGCCTTATTCGCTAAGCAGAACATGGCACGTGCAGATTGCCATATTTTGGATTGCTACCTCTTGGTTAGCCACCGGATTGTACATTGCACCAGCGGTAACCGGCTACGAGCCGAAATATCAGAAGTTAGGCGTTAACTTTTTGTTTATCTGCTTGCTAATAATTGTTGGCGGAAGCATGATAGGCCAATGGTATGCTATTATGCAACGGCTGGGTTTTGTAGAAAACTTTTGGTTTGGCCACCAAGGATATGAGTATGTGGATTTGGGCCGTTTTTGGCAAGCGTTCTTGTTAATTGGCTTGGTGCTTTGGCTGGTATTGATGGTGCGGGCAATTATGCCGGCCTTACGTAGCCGCGATAACAGCAGGCATTTGCTAACCATGTTTATCATCTCTTCTATCGCCATTGCGGTATTTTACGCTGCCGGTTTAATGTGGGGACGTAGAAGTAACTTAGCTATTGCCGAATATTGGCGCTGGTGGGTTGTTCACCTTTGGGTGGAAGGCTTCTTTGAAGTTTTTGCTACCGTGGTGATGGCTTTCATTTTTACGAGGATGAAATTGCTGAACGAGAAATTTGCGACGCTTAACGTATTGTTCTCCACCATCATTTTCTTGGCCGGTGGTATTTTAGGGACTTTCCATCACCTTTATTTTTCTGGCACGCCAACAGCAGTTTTAGCGGTAGGCTCGGCTTTTAGCGCCTTGGAAGTTGTTCCTTTGGTTTTAATAGGTGTTGAGGCTTATCACAACTATAAAATCAGTAAACTAAAACCTTGGATACAGGCTTATAAATGGCCAATATATTGTTTCATCGCCGTTGCATTTTGGAATTTTTTGGGTGCAGGGATCTTCGGTTTCCTAATTAATCCTCCAATTGCTTTGTACTATATGCAAGGTTTAAACACTACACCTTTGCACGGCCACGCGGCGTTGTTTGGTGTTTACGGTGTTTTAGGAATTGGCTTAATGTTGTTTGTGCTTAAAGGCCTTTACCGCCAAAACGTTTGGAAAGATACTTGGATTGCCATTGCATTCTGGAGTATCAACATCGGTTTAATGTTAATGTTGCTTTTAAGCTTATTGCCGATAGGTTTATTGCAGACCATTGCTAGCGTAAACCACGGAATGTGGTGGGCGCGTTCGGCAGAGTTTATGCAACAACCGCTGATGAACACGTTACGCTGGATGCGCCTTTGGGGCGATACCATTTTTGCCCTCGGCACCATTGCTTTAGCAATATTTGTAGTTGGATTGGCTACCGGATGGAGCTACGTTAAAGACAAGTATGACTTAAAGAAAGTGGACAAGAAATAAGAGTGGTTCACCAACAAAAAAATCCTTCGGAGAAATTCGAGGGATTTTTTTTGCGAAAAATGAATTAGATAAAAAACATAAGCGCCACGGACGAAACGACGCTGCCGGAAATTTTAAGCAATAAAGTTTGTATGCCCAGCTTTTTGGGCAACAGCTTAAACGGCAATTTCACTAAAAACGAAGCCAGCCAAAGAAAAATGCCCAGAAAGAAAAATTACTGCTCTCCGAAAAATTGAATTGCTCATCAATTAGTGAAGAAAATTCTTGAAGTTCTCTGCACATAAAAAACGTTATTTATGGAAGCAATATATCTATTTTTGAACTAAAAACCAAATCGGTATAACTGTTACTATGATTAAATTTTAAGAGTTTTTAATTCCCTTATTACGCCTACTTAATTTGTAACTTAGCGGCGCCATTACTCTTATGGCTGTAACGGTACTGTGTAGTATTTGTTCCTAAAAAGAAACACTAATGGCATCTTAAATGCTAAAAAAACGCAAAGCCGTTTTAAAACGCAAAAAACAAACAAAAGATAAATGAAAGTAATTGCAGTTGGCAGAAATTATGCCGAACACGCTAAAGAATTAAATAACCCAATACCCGAAAAACCTGTTTTGTTTCTGAAACCGGATACCGCGGTGCTTAAAAACAACAAGCCTTTTTATATCCCAAAATTTTCTGAAGATATCCACTACGAGCTGGAAATTGTGCTGAAAATTGCCAAAGAAGGCAAGTTTATTGCAGAAAAGTTTGCACATAAATACTATGAGGAGCTGAGCGTGGGCATTGATTTTACTGCACGGGATATCCAAAAACAGCAAAAAGAGAAAGGCTTGCCCTGGGAAATTGCAAAATCTTTCGACAATTCTGCGCCGGTGGGCCAGTTTATGGCGAAAAGCGAAATACCGGATCTGCAAAATTTGGAATTTCAGTTGTTGATTAATAACGAACAACGCCAAAAAGGCAATACAGCGCACATGCTGAACAGTTTTGACCAGCTGATTAGCTACGCCTCGCAATATTTCACTTTAAAACAGGGCGATTTAATTTTTACCGGCACACCGGCAGGCGTTGACAAAATTAAAATTGGCGACCAGCTCCGAGGTTTTTTAAACGGCACCGAATTGTTCAATTTTGAAATTAAATAGCTAATGAAGTTGAAGCGCTTGCAAGCCTTGCTTGCTTTTTTGTTTTTTATTGCAAAGATGGGAATGGCGCAAGACACCAGTTTGCCTCCAATTCCAGCAGATTATTACCGTAATCCCTTAGATATTTCTTTATATCTGGCGGGCAATTTTGGCGAGATCCGCAGCAACCATTTCCACTCTGGTTTAGATATTAAGACCAACCAACGCGAGGGCTATCCGGTTTACGCAGTGGCTGATGGCCATGTTTCACGCTTACGCGTACAGGTTGGCGGTTTCGGAAATGCTTTATATATCGACCATCCAAACGGCACAACCAGTGTATATGCGCATTTGCAACGCTTTAGCCCCGAGATTGCCGCACGCGTGAAGGCTATGCAGTACGAACAAAAGAGCTTCGCGGTTGATTTTATGCTTACCCCGATAGAAATCCGTTTAAAACAAGGCGATTTAATTGCCTATTCTGGCAATACCGGAAGTTCTGGCGGTCCGCATCTACATTTTGAACTGCGCAATACCAAAACAGAAGAAACCATTAACCCTATTTTACTGGGCATTAAAATCAAAGACACGCTAAAGCCACAACTTAACGCACTGTATTTATACAAAACCAATAAATATTCATTTACCGAAAGTACACCCAAACAATACTTCGCCGTCAGCGGAGGAAATGGCAATTACACTTTAGGAAACATTGGCGTAATACAAGTTAACGGCGAATTTGGATTCGGCATTTCGGCTTTTGACCAACAAAATGGCAGTGCCAACCACAACGGAATCTACAGCACTGTTTTAAAATTGGACGGAGAAACTATTTTTGAGTCAATAATAGACCGCTTTGCGTTTGAAAACTCGCGTGCGGTGAACGCTTATATCGATTATCCAAGTAAAATTAGCTCGGGGCGAGTAATTCAAAAAAGCTTCTTATCCGCAAACCCGAAAGTGCGTTTTGTGAAAAAAGCGCTCAATAATGGCTTTATCCAGCTCAAAGACCAAAACGTGCACGATGTGGAATATGTAGTGAGCGACATTGAAGGGAACAGCTCCGTTTTACGCTTTAAGGTTAAAAACAATCCGGCTCTACCTTTGTATCAGGCCAAAAACACAGGTCAATTGATGTTTTGGGACAAAGAGAATAAGTTGGAGAATGAAAATATCAAAATGATTTTGCCAGCGGGTATCCTGTACGATAATTTGCACTTTGATTATGTCGAAAAATCGAAACCTAGCTGGGGCGCTAGCAAAATTTTTCAGCTACATAACCGCCTGACGCCATTGCACAGCAACTATTCTCTCGCAATAAAAGTAGATTCGTCTCAGTTGGCAAACACCGACAAACTGATTATTTTCCAACAAGAAAGCGGTTCGCAAGGTGGTGTTTTTAAAGATGGCTACGTGTGGGCACAACCTAAAACATTCGGAAACTTTTACCTACGGGCAGATGTTACACCGCCTAGCATTGTGCCGTTGAACATTAAAGAGGGTGCAAATTTATCCACCCAATCCAACATCGCATTTAAAATTTCCGATGCGCTCTCGGGCATAAAAAGCTTTAATTTGTATATTGATAATCAATGGGTGCTGGCAGAGTTTGATGTGCGCAACGGCCGTTTGTGGCATACGTTTGATGAAAAAACCGGTTTTGGGAAACATCTTTTGAAACTAGTTGTTACAGATATGAAAGACAATGAAAAAACTTACGACATAACCTTTTACAGATAATTATGGCAACTTTAAAAGTAGGCGATATGGCGCCAGATTTTACCGCAAACAATCAAAATCAAGAGCAGATTAAACTATCCAGCTACCGCGGAAAAAAAGTGATCTTGTACTTTTATCCAAAAGATAATACTCCGGGCTGTACGGCAGAAGCATGCAGTTTTAGAGATAATTATCAAAGCTTGCAAAGCCAAGGTTTTGAAGTTTTAGGAGTAAGTGTAGATGATGAAAAATCGCACAAAAAGTTTGAAAGCAAATTTGATTTACCCTTTAACTTGATTGCAGATACCGACAAAACAATTGTGGAAGCTTATGGCGTTTGGGGCGAAAAAAGCATGTACGGAAAAACTTATATGGGCACTACGCGCAAAACTTTTGTGATAGATGAAGAAGGCAAAATAGCGCTGGTTGTAGATAAGGTAGACACCAAAAATTCTTCTCAACAGCTTTTAGACCTACTTAATAACTAAACTGTTAATATTTAAGGCCGTTTTACATCACAAAGACGGCCTTAATTTTACATGGAACGGAACAGCGCGTTGCTCAATTTTATTGTTTAGGATAAAATCGGCAGTCATGGTGCCCATTGCCACAAAATCTGTTGAGATGGTGGTAATTCCTTTTAAAATGAGCTTTTTTAAAGGCGTTTCATTGTAAGATATTACGCCCACATCTCGGCCTAGCGTTAGATGTTCTGATACAATCCGCTCTATCAGCACCACTAAATCATCCTCCATCAAATTAATATACACCTCTCCTTTTGCCAAAGGTTCTGTAGTAATATCTTCCACAATGGCGTGGTTAAATGCAAACTGACGGCAAAAACGTTTAAATCCGCTCAAAATTTCTTTAGGGAAATAGCTTTTTTTAGGGAAAATGATTTTCAAGGTATCATATTTTGCCAAGCGGCTTTTTGCTTCATTTAAGGCGCCATAAATATCCTCTTCAAAATTCTCGTATATAGAAGCATATTCGCCTCTTATGCCCGCCAACTGCTTATCTAATAAAATAAGTTTATCTTTTGGTAAGGTATTGATAATTTCGTGCGCATTGTTGCCGCCTTCTAAAAAGTGCGGTACAATTACATAGTGCGTATAATCTGCACGGCGGTTTTGGATGGTTTTTTTAAACAGCGCGTAATCATTGTTATAGATGTAAAAATCAATCACCGCATCTGGCCCCAAAGAGCTTACTAAGCTATCGTAAATGATTTTTTTATGTGCCGAAAGCTTATTGAAAAGCAAAAACACCTTTATTTTTTTATCGAAATTTGTTTTGGAAACAAAAAATCCACGTCCCGGAACAGAAACGATAACGCCAATTTTTTTAAGGTATTTGTATCCTTTTTCGGCCGTGTCGCGCGAAATTTCGAGCATAAAACTCAACTCATTGATAGAGGGCAGAATGTCATCCTGTTTTAGGTTTCCGCTTTCTATAGCCGCAATAATTGAATTTACCAGTTGCAGATACTTCGGCGTAGCTGCATAATCATCAATATGGATGATTTTCAAAAAGTCGTTGGGCTTCATTGTTTCAAACAAATATCAAAAAGGGCTATTCAAAAGCTATGATTAACCAATAGCTAATGAACAACCCTTAAAACTGCCTATTTATTTTCGAATTTAAAAACGTGTCCCAATTTCTCATCAGAGTTGGATGACACTTTTAAATCTGTAATAATTCCGGTTTCAAGACTATACGCCCAACCGTGTACGCTAAGTTGGTGACCGTTTTTCCAGGCATTTTGCACCGTATTGGTTTTGCATAAGTTATAAACGTTTTCAATCACGTTTAGTTCTACCAAACGGTTACCTCGTTCTTTCTCATCCTGCATCATATCCAACTCAAAAGCATAGGTACGGTAAATATCTTTAATGTGGCGTAACCAGTTATCAATTAAACCAAATTGTTTCTGGCTCATAGCGGCCAACACACCACCGCAGCCGTAGTGCCCACATACTACCACGTGTTTTACTTTTAGCACGCTTACCGCATAATCCAGCACGCTTAACATGTTCATATCCGTATGGATAACCATATTGGCAATGTTACGGTGTACAAAAATTTCGCCCGGCTTTGTTCCGGTAATTTGGTTAGCCGGCACACGACTATCCGCGCAACCAATCCATAAAACAGGCGGCGTTTGCCCTTGTGATAGTTTTTTGAAGTAATCTTTGTCCTCCTTTAGCGTGTTAGAAACCCATTCCTTGTTCCATTTCAACAGGTTTTCATAGGTTATTTCTTCTCCGTTGGCATTTAGGTAGGTGTTTGGATTTACTACACCTTGCTTTTTGTTTTCAGGTTGTTGAGACATTTTTGTGTTGAGTTTTAATGATCAATTCTTTTAGTTCTGGTAGCTCGTAATGGGGTTTAATGTTTACAAGCTCTACCTTGATTTTTTTGGCTTTCGCGTTTTTTTCAAAATCGTAAATGGCAGCTAACACATCTTTATCAATAAAAAGTGAATGGCTTCCATCTATCACAACAGATTTGTTCCGAGGGATGTTAGCTAGTGTGTATTGGATAGTGCCTTTGTTGAGAAACGAGACTTCCTGTGCCAATTTGATTTTGATTAAATCGCTATTGTTGCTTTGGTCAACGCTGTAAAAATACGGGTTTCTGTAATTAGTTCGCAATAAAAATATAATTGCTACCGCTAAACCTATACCTACGCCCATTAATAAATCGGTAAAAACCACCGCCAAAACCGTTATCATAAAAGGAAAAAACTGATCTTTTCCGTCTTTCCACATTTTTTTAAATAGCGATATTTTAGCGAGTTTGCATCCTACCGAAATTAAAATAGCAGCTAAACAGGCTAAGGGGATTTGGTTAATGATGCCAGGAAAAACCAGTACCGCCAAAATCAGCAAAAAGCCATGAAAAATGGCCGATATTTTTGTGCGTGCACCAGAGTTGACGTTTGCGGAGGAGCGCACAATTACGGCCGTCATTGGCAAGGCGCCCAATAAACCGGCAACTGTGTTTCCTATGCCTTGCGCAACAAGCTCGCGATTTGTTGGCGACACGCGCTTGATTGGGTCTATCTTATCCACCGCTTCTAAGCTCAGCAATGTTTCTAAAGATGCCACAATGGCGATAGTAATGGCCACCGTCCAAACCTGCGGATTGGTAATCTGAGAAAAATCTGGCGCAATAAACAAGGCTTTAAAGTCTGCAAAACTGCTTACCGTAGGTATTTGCACCAAATGGTTGGGCAACAAAGAGAAAGTTGTTCCGCTGAAAAATTGAGCCATAAGCACTCCTAAAACCACCACCATCAATGGCGCAGGTATTAAAGCCAACTTTTTAAATTTTGGCCAAAAAACCAGCACCAGCATAGATGTTACCGCGATAATTACCGCTCCAATATTAATTTTTGCAAGCGCCGCGCTAATGGCCGCTAAGGTTTGGCCCGAGTTGGCGGCAGAGAACACATGCTCTACCTCAAAATTGCCCTGGTAGCCCAACGCATGCGGAATTTGTTTTAAAACTAAAATAATCCCGATAGCGGCCAGCATGCCCAAAATAACGCTGTTAGGGAAGTAGTTGCCAATGGTACCGGCTTTTAAAATACCCAATATTACCTGCATGATACCGGCAATAAAAATGGCCAGCAAAAAGATGTCAAATGCGCCAAGTTCTGTAATTGCGTTTAATACGATCACGGTTAAACCCGCTGCCGGTCCACTAACACTCAGTTGCGAACCGCTGAAACTTGCTACCACTATACCGCCAATAATACCGGCTAAAATACCCGAAAACAGCGGTGCGCCCGACGCTAATGCGATACCCAAACACAAGGGTAAAGCCACTAAAAAAACCACCACACCAGCCGGCAAGTCTTTCTTTAGATTTTTTATATGATAATATTTTCCAATGCCCTCAGCATTGAAAGATTCTTTGTGATCCATTCATCTAAAATTTTTGTTAAACAATAAAATGTATAAGCTAAATTTTAGGCGCGGTTTGGAGGAGGAGTAGGTATAGAAGGGTAGTAAACGTTTAAATATTTTTTAGAATAGCGGTGAAAAGGCATAAAAAGCTGGTTCACCGAAAAATTTGCACGTGCATATCCGCAGATAAGGTTGTTTACAGTGTAAAGCTTACCGCTATCTTTTGCACCGTCTTTGGTTTCGTTTTCCAGCTCGAGCTGCATAATTGCAGAATTTACTAAACCTTTGTCGAAATTGAATACTACAGGCGCAACGGCAACAAACATCTTCACGGTGAAGATGAAGAGGAACAAATTTCCGTAAAACAATATCCTTCTTTGCCTGCTCAAATGTGCTTGTTTAGAGTTTCAAAAATAAATAAAGCTATTTTTTATGCAAATTCACGTGATTATTTTTATCAAATCCATCTAAAAAGTGACATTCACTTGAAACGTTCGCTTAAGATGAATTGTTTTCACAATAAAATTTGTCAAAATTGTTTTTATGCAAAATATAGAACAAATTCCGCCAGAATTAACTTTAAAATTAAGGCAAAAAGAACTTTACCCGAATTTAGATTTAGAGAAAGCTAAATTATCCGAGGATGATAATGGAACTCACTTAGGTTTGTTTCACGAAAACCGTTTGATTACCGTGGTTTCTTTATTTATCACAGGAAAATCGCTTCAGTTTAGAAAGCTAGCCACAGACAGTCGTTACCAAAAGCAAGGATTTGGCACACAGATGATCAAGTACATCATCAATTTCGCCCGCGAGGAGCAACTGAACAAGATTTGGTGCAACGCCCGCGAAAGCGCCGAAGGTTTTTACAGCAAGCTCGGCTTTAAAGCAACAGACGAAAAATTCATCAAAAACGGCATTCCTTATCTTATCATGGAAATGGAATTAGATTAACCATATTTTACAGGTAAAGCGCTCTTTTTGTATCTTCATGCCATGAATGAAAATTTGGACCCTAACGCCGAGCGATTAAGCAGTGCCGACAAGGAAATGGAAAAGGTTTTGCGGCCGCAAGAGTTTGAGGACTTCACCGGACAGGAGAAAATTTTAGAAAACCTTCGGATTTTTGTGCAGGCGGCCAAACTGCGAGGCGAGGCGCTTGACCACGTTTTGCTGCACGGGCCTCCCGGTTTAGGAAAAACTACCTTATCGCATATTATCGCAAACGAGATGGGCGTGGGCATTAAGGTAACCAGCGGTCCAGTATTGGATAAACCTGGCGATTTAGCCGGTTTACTCACCAATTTAGACGAAGGCGACATTTTATTTATTGATGAAATTCACCGTTTAAGTCCTTTGGTAGAGGAATACCTCTACTCGGCCATGGAAGATTTTAAAATAGACATCATGCTAGAAACGGGTCCGAATGCGCGCTCGGTGCAAATATCGTTAAGTCCATTTACCTTGGTGGGCGCTACTACACGCTCGGGCTTGCTAACTTCGCCTTTACGTGCACGTTTCGGCATTAACTCCCGCCTACAGTATTACGACGCTAAGCTACTTACCACCATTGTGATGCGGTCCGCACATATTTTAAACACGCCGATAACAGAAGAAGGCGCATTTGAAATTGCCCGTCGAAGCCGCGGTACGCCACGTATTGCCAATGCGCTTTTACGCCGCACAAGAGATTTTGCCCAAATTAAGGGCAACGGAGAAATCGAAACAGAAATTGCAAAATATGCGTTAAACGCTTTAAATGTTGACGAGCATGGCTTAGATGAAATGGACAACCGTATTTTATCGGCCATTATAGATAAATTTAAAGGAGGACCGGTTGGCTTAAAAACCATTGCTACCGCCGTTGGCGAAGATGAAGGCACTATTGAAGAAGTGTACGAGCCTTTTTTGATCCAAGAAGGCTATTTGATGCGCACATCCCGCGGACGCGAAGCCACAGAAAACGCATACCGGCATCTGGGTAAATTAAAATTGGGAGGCACTGGCACTCTTTTTTAATTTTGACAAATGATTATATTCGAATTATGACAGCACACAATTTCGACGTAGATATTACTACTCCATCAACCAAGCAACAAGTTAAAATAAACAAAGATTCTATTTCCGTTAATAATCAGCAAATTAACTGCGCAGATGTTAAGGCGGTACGTTACGGCGTTTCTTTACTGGGCGGCGCTAAAAATCCAAACGGAAAAGAATATATTATTGATATTTTAGGCGATAACGGAAAAACCTTAAACATCCGCTTCAAATCAGATAAAGTTGGCGATCTGCTTGAAGAAGATCATACCTACTACTACATTATGTCGGGTTTATGGCAGTATGTAAAAAAACAGCTTATCAACCATTTTATTGAGGAACTAAACAACAAAAAGGAAATCACTATTGCCGATACCCACATCAACAACCAAGGTTTTGTGATGAAGTACAACAGCGGTTTCTTATTTTGGAAAAAACAAAAAACCGAGCTGGTGCCTTGGAACAATTTGAAATACTATTTATCTAAAGGTGTGTTGCACGTAGAAAGCATCAGCGAAAGCAAAAAACATGCGACTTTTAGCTTGCATAACGATTGGAATGCAGTGGTGTTAAACACGATGATGCACTATTTGTGGCAGGACCAACGCAAGGAAAAACTGGCTAAGGGGCAGGCGATTTAGACGGAAGAGTTTACCCAAAAAAGAACATCATCTGGAGATTTAATTCGTAACAAATTACGCCAAAATCTCCAGATGAGGTTCTTCATTTTATTCGAGGAAAAGATGCGCTTCTTAACCGTTTACAATTGTTCCGCCGTTAGGATGTAATACCTGCCCGCTTATGTACGATGCGTCATCCGAAGCTAAAAACACATAGCATCCGGCAACTTCTTCGGGTTGGCCAGGACGCCCCATAGGCGTATCTTTCCCAAAGTTTTTTACTTTTTCTTTATTGAAAGTCGCCGGGATTAAGGGTGTCCAAATTGGACCCGGCGCAACTGCATTTACACGGATTTTCTTCTCTGATAAGGATATGGATAAAGAACGGGTGAAAGCCACAATAGCGCCTTTTGTTGCAGAATAATCTAACAATTGCGGACTGCCGTGATATGCTGTTACAGATGCGGTATTGATGATGCTGCTCCCCTCTTTCAAAAATGGCAATGCTGCTTTTACCAAATAAAAGTGAGAGAAGATATTAGTGGCGAAAGTTTTCTTTAGCTGTTTATCGCTAATGTCTAAAATAGATTTTTGTGGAAACTGCATTGCCGCGTTATTCACTAAAATATCTATTTGTCCAAAATTGTCTAAAGCTTGTTCCACTACTTTTTTGCAATGGTCTTCTGCGCTAACGTCGCCTTTAATTAGCTTGCACTTTACGCCGTATTCCTCTACCTCTTTTTTTGTTTTTTTTGCGTCTTTGGTTTCATCTAGGTAGGCAATTAAGATGTTGGCACCTTCTTTTGCAAAAGCAACGGCAACTGCCCTGCCAATACCGCTATCGCCACCGGTAATAATCGCCACCCTATCTTTTAGTTTGGGATGAGGTCCGCTAGTACCCTTATACTGTGGCTTTTCTTTCATCTCATGCTCTTTGCCCGGTTGCTTAACCTGCGGTTTTTTTTGTGTTTTCATAGTTTCTGATGCTTATATATTTATTGGAATAATTTAACCCAATGCAGGCGGAGCGTACATCATCACAATCACTAGCCCGAAAATTACGTGGCCTAAAATCAGCTGTAATAAATAATTAGCTACATGCGTCTCCATAAAATTTTTGTAAACGCGAATAACCGCATACCATATTAGCGCGCCCAAAATACCGTTGGCCAAACCCAGAAAAATGCCGTTATACCAAGCGGGGGTTAAAATGCGGTAAAACCACAGATGTGCCTCCGCAAAAATGTATCCGGTAAAAAAGTGGATGATTGTTCCTAACGTAACGTTTAACCAAGTTGGCGCATCTTTAAGGTAGTGGCCAATAATTTTACCCAGCAGCACGGGTTCCACAAAATTCTTTTTAGCTAAAGACGAAACTAAAATGCTGAAAAAGGTAAAAGCCATAGTGGCTAATAAAGAAATAAGCAAGGCATTTGAGCTGTTGTTGCTCACTTCTGCCATCAACAGTATTGAAGTAAAGGTTGCCATAGAAATAAGATGTTGCTTTATAAAAACAACAACCATTCCATATTGCTAAAGGCTTCCGTTTTTAATTTTTTCTTTGTCCTTTTCGGGCATGTTTACCCAGGTTTCAAAGGCTTTCATACTTTCTGATGGTAGTAAACGATGAAATTTTAGCGCTCGTTCGGCAATAGGTTTAGCAAGTTCATCGTAAATAAATTCGTCGCTAAAACCTGCCCATTTTGCGTCTTCTTTTAAGTTTCCGTAATAAACCTCAGCAATATTTGCCCAATAAATAGCGCTAAGGCACATGGGGCAAGGTTCGGCGCTGGTGTATAACGTGGCGCCTTTTAAGTCGGACTGTTTCAACTTTTTGCAGGCTTGGCGGATAGCATTTACTTCGGCATGTGCTGTTGGGTCATTATCCTGGTTAACGGTGTTGGCCGCTGCGGCAATTACTTTCCCATCTTTTACAATCACAGTCCCAAAGGGACCACCGGCAAAAGTTTCTAAATTTTTCTCGGCCAAAGCTATGGCTTGGCGCATGTGCTTTTCATGTTTCTCCATAATTTTAAGTTAACAAATGCCCTTCCACTTTTCTGCGTTGTTGTTCTTGCTTTATCAGTTTTAGTTCGCGTCCTACCTGTCCGGCAATAGAAGTATTTTCTTTTGCCCGCCTAAACAGATAGGGTAGCACCTCTTTTACAGGCCCATATGGCACATATTTATTGACGTTAAAGTTGCAATGTGCTAAATTAAAAGTGATATGATCGCTCATACCTAAAAGCTGGGCAAAGTAAATCCGCGGATGCTTACGGTCAACTTTCTGCTGTTCCATTTTTTCTGCCAAAAAACGGCAGCTCTCCTCGTTATGCGTAGCTAAAACCATTGCCACCTTATCCAAATTATCTAAGCAAAAAGCAGCGGCAGCGTTAAAATCTCGGTCGGTGCTGGCTTTGTCTGCATGTATTGGCGATGGATAATTGTAGCGCAAAGCCCTTTTGCGTTCTTTTTCCATATACGCACCACGCACCAACTTAGCGCCCAAAACAAAATTTGCGGTGTAGGCCCGGGTCACATCGGCAATTAAAGCCTCCAACTTGTTTGTGCGGTAAAGCTGATAGGTGTTATACACAATGGCTTTTTGTTGGTTGTATTTTCGCATCATCACCATCACAATATCATCAATAGCCGGCTGTATCCAGCTTTCCTCGGCGTCAACCATCACCATTTGGTGACAAACAAAGGCCTTTTCACAAATTTGGTTAATGCGCACGAGGGCTTTATCCCACTCCAATTTTTCGTATGCTTTTAGCACAGCGCCATTGGCTATTTTTTCGAGTAAAGAAAAACGGGCCAAACCCGTTATTTTAAACACACAAAACGGAACGGCATCTGGCATAGCTACAGCCTTATCTATACAAGCCATTATTTGCTTCGCGGTATCGTCAAACATCTCTTCGCGCTTGGCACCTTCTACCGCATAATCCAAAATGCTTCCCACCCCGTTTGCCTGAAGTTTTAAGATTGTTTTGGTGCTGTCCTCTATCGTCTCGCCACCGCAAAACTGCTTAAAGATGGTGTTCTTTATCAAACTATTAATTGGCAAACCCAAGCCTAGCGCAACGTTGGTGAGCCAGGGACCGGCATTGGCCAGCAGGCGGATGTTGATTAAACGGAACAAACGGAGCGCCGCCCTAAGTTGTTTGTTAGATAAATGTTTGAAACCCTGTTTGGTATTTTTGAAAGATAAATCACACGGAGGGCGAAGGTTTTGCATGGCGGATGGTTTAAACAAAAATAAAAAAATCGCCGACCATATAATTAGCCACAACAACGCTTTTTTGTAAGTTTGTTGCTATGATTAAATTTACGCTCGAGGGCGATTTTATACAGTTGATTCAGCTATTAAAAGCTACCGACCTGGTTTCGTCTGGTGGCGAAGCACAAACCGTAGTTACAAACGGATTGGTAAAATACAACGGAACAGTAGATTACCGCAAAAGATTAAAAGTAAAAAAAGGCGATAAAGTAGAATTTAACGGCCAAACCATCAGCATTATATGAAGCCTATCCAAAACAATAATTACAAGGTATATTTTGATAACAGCCTGAACACGTTGACAGAAGTGCTGGCGCAGAAAAATTATTCGAAGGTTTTTATCCTTACGGATGAGGTGACAGGCGAGCTATGTTTGCCAGTACTGCGAGAAAAGCTTCCGGATTTGGATAACTTCGACTTAATTGAAGTGCCAAACGGCGAGGAAAACAAAAACATCGATTTCTGTATCGGGATTTGGCGCACTTTATTGGATTTTGAAGCTGATAGAAACGCCATCTTAATAAACTTAGGCGGTGGTGTAGTTACCGATATGGGAAGTTTTGCGGCATCGACCTTTAAACGAGGGATTGATTTTTTGCAGATTCCCACTACCCTACTTTCGCAAGTTGATGCCTCTGTGGGTGGCAAAACAGGTATTGATATGGACGATGTAAAAAACATCATCGGCACCTTTGCGCAACCCCAAGCGGTAATTATTTCGACTGATTTTTTAAAGACATTATCAGACAGGCAAATGACTTCTGGTTTTGCTGAAGTGATTAAACACGGCATTATTGCCGATGAGAATTTCTTTAACGAAGTTGCTGTTTTAGATAATGCACGGGAAGTTAGCGAGGCGCAGATTTACCACTCGGTGCATATCAAAAACGTTGTAGTTACCGAAGACCCTTACGAGCGCGGGTTGCGGAAAACGCTTAATTATGGGCACACCATCGGCCACGCGGTAGAATCCTGGTCGCTCTCAAACGAGAAAAATCCGTTATTGCACGGTGAAGCAATTGCCATCGGGATGATTTGCGAAGCGTATTTGGCGCATAAATTAGCTGGACTTTCGGCGGATGATTTAGAAGTTATAAGCCAAACTTTTCTTAAATTTTATGGCAAATACGAAATACGCGGTGGCATTGAGCGCGCACTTTTAGAGGTGATGAAAAACGACAAGAAAAATACCGCCGGAAAAATCAGCTTTTCTTTGCCAGATAAAATAGGGCATTGTTTGTTTGATATTTTTGTTGAAGAAAATTTGATATTAGAAGGTTTAGATTATTACCGCGGTTTATCGCGCTAAAAAACTTCTACAATTAAAATAATTTTAAAAAATTTTGTGCTTTGTTTGAAAAACTCAGGAAAAAAGTTACATTTGCCTCCACAAAGAAAAAATGAACATTAACACTACATATTACTTCGGTTACTTTTATTTTAGAAATAAGAGCCGGGTAGCTATGTCTTAGTTTATATAAGAAATTTGAACCCGGCTCATTCAGCCGGGTTTTTTTTTATCAAAAAATGAGCAGTAAAAAACGCGTTGCAATACAAGGTATCAAAGCTTCTTTCCATGAGGAAGCGGCATTTAAATTTTTTGGAGAAGACATAGAAACAGTTGAATGCAACTCGTTTAAAGAAACTTTCCAAAAGCTAAGCGCCGGCAAAGCCGATTATGTGGTGATGGCTATTGAAAACAGTATTGCCGGAAGTTTACTGCCCAATTACAGCTTATTGCGCGAGTATAATTTCCCGGTTATCGGTGAAGTTTATTTGCCCATTAAACTGCACCTAATGGCGTTGCCGGGCGTTAAGTTTGAAGATATCCGCACGGTAACTTCGCACCCGATTGCAATACGCCAATGTGGCGATTTTTTAGATGATTTTCCGCAGATTAAAGTAGTTGAAAGTAGCGATACCGCCGCCTGCGCAAAAAAAATCCGCGATGAACAGCTGACGCACACCGCCGCAATCGCCAATAGTTTGGCCGCCAAGTTATACGGTTTAACCGTGCTGGAACGCAGCATCGAATCAAACAAAAAAAATTATACCCGTTTTTTGATTTTAACCGATAAGCATATCGAAATCAAAAATCCTAATAAAGCTTCTATCTGTTTCCAGGTGAGCAATGAAGCTGGCGCTTTGGTAAAAGTGCTGAATATTTTAGCCGAGCTAAACATTAATATGAGTAAAGTACAATCAATGCCGGTTTTAGGAAGGCGTAACGAGTACAATTTTTACGTGGATATTGAATGGGAAGGTGCAAACAATTTTGATGATGCGATAAATAGAATGGTGAAACACACCATCAATTTTAGCATTATGGGCGAGTACGTTAAAAACGATGCGGTGTAAAGAAGTTCATTGAGTTGGTTCATTAGTGAATTAATCAATGGCAGAGTAGTAAGTGGTGAGTAGAATTTAAAATTAAAAAATATCAATATAGAAATGTGAAATGTATTCAATCCTCAAAATTCAGAATTAACAAGGATTCAATCATTCTCTCATCCAATCATTCAAAATTAAATAACAAAAAAGATGAAACTGAACTTAAACATAGAACCATTAAGCAACTGGGCACCGGTTAGCAATGGCCCCCTAATTATTTCTGGACCTTGTAGTGCAGAAACCGAAGAACAATTATTGGCTACCGCCCGTTTGCTAAAACAAACCGGAAAAGTGCATGTATTACGCGCCGGAATTTGGAAACCGCGTACACGTCCGGGCGAATTTGAAGGCATTGGCGCCGTTGGTTTAGAGTGGTTAAACAAAGCTAAAGCAGAAACTGGCTTTCCTATAGCGGTGGAAGTGGCCAACGCTAAACACGTAGAAGAGGCTTTAGCCGCAAAAGTTGATATTTTGTGGATTGGCGCGCGCTCTACCGTAAACCCTTTTACTGTGCAAGAAATTGCTGACGCTTTAAAAGGTGTTGATATTCCGGTAATGGTTAAAAACCCGATTAATCCAGATTTATCTTTATGGATTGGTGCTTTAGAACGCATTAACGGTGCAGGCATCACCAAAATTGCAGCTATCCACCGCGGTTTTTCTTCTTTTGAAAAAACAGCTTTCCGTAACGAACCGATGTGGGATTTGGCAATCAACCTTAAAACTTTATTGCCAGAGTTACCAATCTTGAACGACCCATCGCATATCTGCGGATCTCGCGAGTTAATTCCGTTTATCTCTCAAAAAGCTTTGGATTTAGATATGCAAGGTTTGATGATTGAAGCGCACATTGACCCAACCGTGGCCTGGACAGATGCTAAACAACAAGTTACTCCGGCCGCATTATCAGAAATTATCGATGGTTTTATTTTACGTAAAGCAGAATCAAAAAACCCAGAGTTTACTGATAAATTAGCTGGCTTGCGCGAAAAAATCGACAAAATTGACGATCAGATTTTCCAAAAACTAGCTGAACGTATGAAAGTTGTAGAGCAAATTGGCGAATTTAAACGCGATAACGACGTTACTATTTTACAAGTTAGCCGTTGGGACGAGATTCTACAAAAAAGAGTTTCATACGGTTCTGTTTTGAATTTAGATAAAGATTTTAGTGCCAAAATTTTAGAATTGATCCATAACGAGTCTATCCGCAGACAAACCGCGATTATGAACTCGGCAAAAGCTGATTTAGGATAATGAGTTTATCTTTTTTGGTCAAAAAGGGAAGTCTAAAAACCGAAGAGGAAATTAGGCTAACTGGCTCTAAAAGCGAAAGCAACAGAGCTTTGATATTGGCTGCTTTAAGCAACGGAAAGGTTAAAATAAACAACCTTTCCATTGCGGCAGATACGGTTACGTTAAACCACATCATAAATCAACAAATTAAAAACAACCAAACCGTAGTTGATGTTGGTCCAGCAGGCACAGCCATGCGCTTTTTAACTGCCTATTTAGCATTGCGCGGAAAAGCGGTAGAAATTACCGGCACCGAGCGGATGAAGCAAAGACCAATCGGTATTTTGGTAGATGCACTGCGTGATTTGGGCGCAGCTATTTCTTATAAAGAAAAAGACGGTTACCCTCCTATTTTAGTTGATGGCAAGTTTGAGCAAAAAACCAACCACATCGCCGTGCCGGGCAATATCAGTTCGCAGTTTTTAACCGCGCTTTTGCTCATTGGAAGCTCGTTACCGCAAGGCTTAGAGCTGGAAATTGTAAATGAGCTGACGTCGAAACCTTATGTGGATATGAGTTTAGCGATGTTAGCGCAATGTGGCATCAGCTACGCTTGGAACGGGCAAACCATCACAATTGAGGCGCAAGAGTTTGCAGACAGTACGTTAACGATTGAACCGGATTGGAGTGCAGCCTCGTACTGGTACAGTGTGGTTGCCTTATCTGAAAACACGAAAGTACACTTGCCAAATCTTCGCGAAAACAGCCTTCAGGGCGATAGCGCCATTGCCGAAATTATGGCTTTGTTTGGCGTAAAAACCACCTACACTACGCAGGGTATCACCATTGAAAAGGCAGGTGGCGAGATAAATCCGCAATTGTTAGATTTTAAGAAATGTCCGGACCTCGCACAAACCGTTGTGGTTTGCGCAGCGGCTTTAGGCAAAGAATTTAGCTTCACAGGCTTAGAAACTCTGAAAATTAAGGAAACCGACCGGATTTTAGCCCTACAAACCGAGCTGTCGAAAATGGGCGTGACTTTCTTAGAAACCGAAGCAGGTGTATATCAGCTAAACTGCGAAAAACTGCTTTTTCCGAAAAGTATGGATGTTTCCACCTACGAAGACCACAGAATGGCCATGGCATTTGCACCTTTAGCATTACGAATTGATGAACTGGTGGTAGAGGAAGCAATGGTGGTAGAAAAATCGTACCCACATTTTTGGGAAGATTTAGAAAAAATTGGAATAGAAGTAAAACGTGGGTAAAGACATAAGTAGCAAGACACAAGTAGTAAGACGCTTATCGCAACCAGTCAGCTCCTAATACTTAACACTTGATACTCCGTACTTGATACTCAATACTCGATACTAAAAAAGAAAAACATGGCAGGAAATTCATTTGGTCAGCTTTTTAAGATTACAACCTTTGGCGAATCGCACGGCGTGGCCATTGGCGTAATTGTGGACGGCTGTCCTTCAAATATCCAAGTTGACCTAGAGTTTATTCAGCAAGAGCTGGATAAACGGAAACCTGGGCAATCAAAAATTACTACACAGCGGAAAGAATCTGATACCGTGCAAATTTTATCGGGAGTTTTTGAAGGCAAAACCACCGGCACGCCGATAGCGATGCTTATCCCGAATGAAGATCAAAAATCTAAAGATTACGATCATAACAAAGACACTTTCAGGCCTTCTCATGCCGATTTTACCTATCAAAGTAAATATGGCATTAGAGACCATCGTGGCGGTGGACGTTCATCGGCACGTGAAACTGCAGCGCGTGTTGCAGCAGGTGCGCTGGCGAAGCTTTTTTTACAGCAAAAAGGCATTGATGTGGTTGCACATGTAAGCAGCGTAGGTTTTATTGATGCGCCAAAAGCGGAAGTTTTGGATGTCGCAAAATTTGTAACACAACGCGAAAGCAATATCGTCCGCTGTGCGGATGCCGCCACGGCCCAAGAGATGATCCACTTGATTGATACCGTGCGTAAAGAAGGCGACACCATTGGCGGTAAAGTAACTTGCTTTATCAAAAACTGCCCTGTTGGTTTGGGAGAACCGGTTTTTGATAAGCTGCACGCAGACTTAGGTAAGGCCATGCTGAGCATTAATGCTGTACATGGTTTTGATTATGGTTCTGGCTTCGATGGCTCAACCATGCGCGGATCGCAACATAATGACATTTTCTTAAACGACGAAAACGGGAAAGTAATCACCAGAACAAATTATTCGGGCGGCATTCAGGGCGGCATTTCTAACGGAATGGACATAGATTTTAGGGTTGCGTTTAAACCGGTGGCCACCATTATGACCAACCAAGAAACCGTTAACGCTGCCGGGGAAGCCGCGGAGATTAAAGGAAAAGGCAGACACGACCCTTGCGTTGTACCAAGAGCCGTTGCTATTGTTGAAGCTATGGCGGCTTTAGTCATTGCGGACCATTTGTTGCGTAACGAAGTTTATCATTAAGCTAATCGCAAGGCCTTAACTGATCATTATAGATGCCCTAACCTTAAAAAGTTGGGGTATTTTGGTTTATTTACATTTGCTTTAGACGGGTATAAAAGTTGAGGATAACACAGCTCATTATCAATAAAAGCTTGGGGCTTAATTTTGTTTAATGATAAAGAACAATCAAACACAAAGGCCGTTGTTTAAACACGTTGGCACATTTGAAGGCGTGAGTATTTACGAAACTAAACTCATAAAAACTCATCATGAGCTGTGTTTGCCAAATATCGGGATTTTTGTTTCTGAGGGAGCCTTTTCTGCCGGGCGTGAGTTACCTGTTCTAAAACACGAGTTTGGCCACGTATTGCAATATCAGAAGCTGGGGCTGGTGAAGTTTTATTTGAAGATTGGTGTTAGTAGTCTGTTTAGCGCGATACGCAGTCGGTTTTTTAAACATTATCATCACCAAAACCACTGTGTAGAGGTAGAAGCTAACCGGCTTGCATTCGATTATTGTAATAAGCCACCAGATTGGGATTTTAAAAACTTTCCCGTGGAAATATAGAAAATGCCAATCGTAAAATTGGGCTGGCTTATAAAATGTTGGGCCAGCTTATATTCTTAAATGCGCAAACCATTGCGCAACTGATTTTAATGGCATTGCATTTGCTTTTTCTTAATTAAAAAACAAGCCATGACAAGAAATTATTTATACTTAGCAACTTTAAGTTTTGCAATGCTTGCAGCAAGCGCCTGCAATAACGAAAAAAAGACAGAAGACCACAGAGATACCGTTGTGGTAGAAAAAGAAACAACGCAAGACTCGCCCACACCAAGCCATAATGCGGCAACAGAACCCGCTACCAACGTCACCGTTGATAAAAACGGAGCCAAGGTTGAAACTAAAAACACCGGAGTAAGCGTATCTAAAGACAGCGTTGCGTTTAAGACGAGGTAGTTGGGGTGGCTTCGCCCTCTCTATAGAACGCAGTATCCATATGTATAAGTCATGTCCGAGATACCTGTTAGCCATTCCCTTGCCTGTTGAGGAAACACCTGTGGATGTTGCTAAAATCCTAACGCTTCTTCCTTCGATAAATTTGTTATTATTGTAAAATTTTTGGTTGTTTGTAACAACAAAATAAAACACAAAATCGTGTTGACCTCCAAGGATGAAAATAGGGATACTAGGTGCTGGTATATCCGGGCTCAGCATAGGCAAATTGTTAAGTTCTCAACATGAAGTTGAAATACTTGAGAGGCATATGGAACCCGGTGGGATTGCGAAAACCAAAAATTTCGATGGGATACCCTATCATACAGTTGGGGGACATTGCTTTAACTCTAAGCATTTAGACGTTTTAGCTTTCGTTTTTTCCAAGATACTACCCGAAGAAAAGTGGGATTTAATCCAAAGAAAATCTTCCATTCAATTTAAAAACAGAGAAATATCTTATCCAATTGAGTTTGCAGTACGAGAAATTCATGCTTTTAATCCAGAGCTGGCGTATAAAATTATAGAAGATTATCTTATAGCCCAACAAGACTTATCAAACGTTCACAACTTAGAAGACTGGTTTGTATCCAGTTTCGGTAAGACTTTAGCCGAAGAATATTTTATTCCTTACAATCGTAAGATATGGAATATTGAGCCAAAAGAAATGTCGCACGAGTGGGTAAAAGAAAAGCTCCCAATTCCTGACCGCAAAGCTTTCATGCAAAGTCTTTTTAACGAATTAAAAGACAACATGAGTCACCGACTGTTTTATTACCCAAAGAATAATCAAACGAATACATTCATCAAAGCTTTGGCAGACGGACTAAAAATATTATTCGGTTATAATGTTTTTTCGATAAGATACAGTAATAGGAATAAAAAATGGATTATTAATGACACACAACATTATGATTTAATCATAAACACACTACCGCTGAATATTGTACCCTCTCTGATAGAAAACTGTCCCCTAGAAATTGTTGATGAAGCGCAAAAACTGAGATACAACAGAATAACCACAATGTTATGGGAATCTGCACAAACATCGAACACATGGACATATATACCTGAGCCTGAATCGATTTTTCATCGATACATTCATATTAGCAATTTTGCTGGGAGTCAAAAAAGCTACACGATAACTGAAGCCGTCGGAGAAAGGAGCTACGATGAGATGGCGAACTGCGGACGAAAAGATCCGTTTTTAAAAACTCCCCTTGATCATAATGTTTCGGACCATGCCTATGTTGTCTTTGATAAAAATTATAATACGAGCAAAGACACTATATTAAAGTATCTAAAGCAGATTGGCATCTATACACTAGGTCGATTTGGCGAATGGGACTATTACAACATGGACATTTGTATAAAAAAAAGCTTAGAATTATATAAATTACTACAAGATGAGCATTAGAAAAAACATTATAAGCAATGTTTTGCTGTCGTCTTCAAAAATTATTTTTCCTCTATTCACCTTTCCGTACATCACAAGAACACTTTCGGTTGAAAGCTATGGTTCTGTGCTCTTTATAGATGCTTTCACACAATACTTCATAATTTTTTCAGCTTTAGGCGTTCCTTTTTATGGTATAAGGGAAATCTCTAAAATCAAACATAAACCAGAACTAAGATCAAAATTAGTGTTGGAATTAATTTCAATTAAATTATTGCTCGCAATTTGTTTTTCACTGATATTTTTGTTGTTAAAATTCTTTGTTCCAGAGCTTAAAAACAACACCGACTTAATAAAACTTGGGTGCATAAGTATTATAAGTTCATCTTTTTTGATAGAATGGTTCTATCAAGGAATGGAACTTTACGCATACATCACCAAGCGTTCTGTATTGATTAAAACTCTAAGCGTGATTTCAGTGTTTTGGCTAATTAAAGCAAACGATGACAAGCTTGTCTACTATTTTATTTTAGTTTTTGCCAACGTAACCAATGCATTTATCAACTTCGCTTATTACTTAAGAAAATACCATAGTCCAGTCTGCTCAAAACTTGAACTAACAAAGCATTTAAAACCTCTTGCAATCTTGTTTCTTATAAACATCGCGGTAAGCGCTTATACCTTGTTGAATACGATAATTCTCGGAGTATATACAGACGTTACACAAGTAAGCTATTACGAAGCCAGTTTAAGAATAAGTAAAATTGTCACTGTATGCATTGTTTCTGTGGGCGCAGTATTAATTCCGCGAATTACAAGTCTCGGCACAATTGGAAACAAAAACAAAATTAAAGATTTGATGAACATGTCTTGTAGCATCGTTTTGTTGACTACAATTCCTTTTTGTTGTTTTTGTATGTTGTTTCCGGAGGAGATTCTAAACATTGTGGTTGGAAAAAATTACGGAGATACTGAAAATGCCCTCCGGATTTTGTCTCCTTTACCTCTGATTATCGGTTTATGCAATGTATTCGGAATTCAGTTTCTTATGCCCATTGGAAAAGAAAAAAAGATATTTCTGGCAACGCTTATGGGTTTTGTGATAAGCTTAATTCTGAACTTTATTCTAACACCGAAAATTGGATATATTGGCGCTAGTATAGCCTGTCTCTGTGCAGAGTTTACTGTATTCGCAATCGTTTATCAAAACGCACGTCGCGAAATTGAGATTACACTAGACTACGGCTTATTACAACTCATAATATACAGTTTGGCCATATCTTACTGTATAACTATACCGCTACACAACTTGGTCAGCCGTTTTTTTCAATTATGGGTAATGATAATTTCTTTTGTAACTTGTCTCCTGCTTTTAAACAGCTATATTAAAAACACATCGTTGTTAAAAATCCTGACTCTTCAGATAAGATGAAAGAAGTTGCACTAGTAATAATTTTTAATCATAATTATACCGCCAACATAAAACCCTTAACACTTTTGTATGGTAACAGGTTTAAGAATATATTTTTTGTGATCCCATTTTACAATGGCAATCTACCGAATGTAATTAACGTATTTGAAAAATCCTGCTTCTTTCAAGGTTATATCTCATCAGCACTCAACCAAATAAAAAAAGAAGGTTTTAAATACTATTTAATAATCGGAGACGATGTATTTTTAAACCCTAGTATAGAAGAAACTAATTTCAAAAACTTTTTTAATGTTAATGAAGACACAGCGTTTATTCCCGGTCCTTTCCTCTTATCCGACCCCTCCGAAACAAGACCCTCGAGACCCTATGCTCCATATTGGAATAGTATTGCCGACGCCCAAAAATTCGATGTTATCCAATTTGGTTTTCATTCAGAAAAATATTTACCGTCCAAATCTGAAGCGAAGATGCTATTAAATAGACATGGTTTTGACTTTTCCTATAAGATACCGAGGCGCATGTTTTTTCCAAAACCGATGATAAGATTTAAAGAAGGCATAAGACATAATTTACAGGGCATTAAACTTTTACTAAAAAACATACCCAATTTAGTATATCCGAAACCTTTAAAATATCCTCTAATCGGTTCTTATTCCGACGTAATTGTTATCTCGGCAAAACATCAAGAAAACTTCATTAGTTACAGTGGAGCTTTCGCTGCTTTAAATTTGTTTGTCGAACTCGCACTGCCGACATCAATCGCTTTTGCTTATCCGAAGATAGTTTCAGAAATCGACACCAAATACAAAGGTGAAACATATTGGTACTATAGTCACAATGAATGCGAGAAAAAATATAAAAAATCACTACTTTACCTAACAGAAAATTTCCCAATCGACACACTTTATGTCCACCCTATTAAGCTTTCAAAATGGAAATAGCGCCGTGAATATTTTAAAGTTTACCGGATTGTTGTGTTTCCTTTTTGCCATCACTATATATAATAAAGCTTATGCTCAATCAATTTATGGCAATGAATGGTTACACGCTGGGCAATCTTATGCGAAAATTAGAATTAGCGAAAAAGGCATCTACAAAATAACCTACACTCAACTTCAAAATATTGGTTTTTTCGACAAAAGCACTTCTACCGTTGGAATCCAAATCTTTTATCTCGGAAAAGAAATTCCTTTGCACATTATAGGGGATGAAGACAATGATTTCAATGAAAACGACTATATCCTTTTTTACGGAAATCCTGACAATAGTAAAATTGATAGCGATTTATACAAACCTGGCGAACAACCTAATCCAGAAGTGAGTTTATTTGATGATGTTGCAAGCTATTATATTACCAATAGTTCTAAAAATGCCGGAAAGCGTTATCAGAACCTGAATTTAAGTTCCGCTGGAATTTCGCCGGAAAATGAAATTATCTACACGGTCTCGAAAAATTTTTCGAGCCAATACTATCCAGGACAATATGTTTTAGATGTAATGACTTTTTCTGACTACATTGAAGGCGAGGGATATTTAGGTGAAACTTTCAGTATAGGAACCAGCCAAACCCATACGCTCAGCACACCAAATTTCAACTCATCTAGCACATTTAAACCTGTTTTTGAAAGCTTTGTTGCAGGCAGATCAAACGCGTCTTCTACGGATCCTTCTGGAAATAACCATCATTTAAAGGTATCTGTAGACAATCTTGTTGTGAAAGACACAAAATTTAAAGGCTACAAAACTGTGCGGATAGCGGAGGCGCTTACTACAGTGCTTAATCAAAATACAAACGTCACTTTTAGTTCGATAAACGACATTGGGGCAGTTACAGACTTCCAAGCGCCATCTTATATTAGGTTGACATACCCGCGAACGCTTAACGCACAGGAAGTAAACTTCTTAGAATTCAAACTAAACAGCAGTAATACAAACTGTGTTTTAAACTTTACAAACACAGATACGTGGATCAGTAGCTTTGTCATTAACCCCGCTTCTTCTGAGATATATGCTGGTATCAAAAATGCCTCATCCACTACGTTTACAGTTAAAAACACTTCTAATACATACATAGTTTTTGATGCTTCCGCTATACGTGCCACCAATCTTGAGGTCTTACAAATAAATTTGGTAAATCCAAATACAACAGACGCTAAAATGCTAATTGTAACACACCCTTCTTTGGTAGAAAGTTCAAAAAAAATAGCTGCGTATAAGACAACTAGAGGAACAAATACATCTGTAATCAGCACTGAAGAGCTTTATAACCAATTTGGATATGGAGTCCACAGCGCTATAGCAATTCGTAATTACTGCAGGTTTTTATTGGAGAAAGCGGAAACAAAACCAGAGTTTTTGTTTCTGGTAGGTAAAGGATACGAATATGTAAAACAAAATCTAGAAGATGACTTAGTGCCTACTTTTGGATTTCCTGCTTCTGATATCGGGATTACCTCAAAACTGGAAGACGACAATTTGGCTCCTGCACTTGCCACCGGCAGGCTTCCTGCTAAAAACAGTGCAGACGTTGAGAACTACTTAGAGAAAATTAAAATTTTCGAACAGCAACCAAGCGAGCTATGGAGAAAGACAATTATAAATATTACAGGTGGTGGAAACAGTGGTGAAGATACACAATTCTCTGCATATTTGAGAAATCTTTCAAAGATATCCGATAAAGAATATTTCGGCTCGCATACCATCACATATTACAAAACTGTCACAGATCCAATTACGGATAATCTCACTGAAAAAATCAACAATACGATTGCAACCGGTGCTAGCTTGGTTACTTTTCTGGGTCATGGTAGTACTACTGGAACGGCAGTATCAGTAGGACGAGCAAAAGATATAGAAAAAGTGTTATTTTATTACATTAACGGTTGCAGCACAGGGAACGCATTTACTAGTGCTTCTTTAGGCGAAGAGTTTATTTTAGAAAAACAGCGTGGTGCAATCGGATGGATTGGCACAAGCAGTGAAGGTGTGGCCTCATATTTATCAGGTTTGGCAAATGCGTTTTATCAAAAAACATTTAAAACCAATTACGGACAATCAGTTGCTTCAAATCTCTCAGCCGGCATTCGTAATTATCAAAATCCAACTGATAATCTTAATAAAATTCATTGTCAACAAACAATCTACCTAGGGGATCCTTCACTAAGTTTTTACGCACCTACTAAACCCGACTATGAAATCTCACCGAACAATATTTCAATGGTCGAAAGTAATGCAACGGCAAGTTCGCCATCTTTTACATTATCATTAATAGTCAAGAACATTGGAAAAGCATTACCAGATTCTGTTAAAGTGGAAGTAATTAGAACACTAAGCGATAATACGATTATTAAGTATCCATATCAATCTTTCAACAATCTATACAATACGGATACGCTTCATTTCAACATCCCTAATAGTCTTGCGAACGCTTCCGGCAACAATAGGTTTACGATAAAAATAGACCCGGAAAATGAGATATCAGAATTGAATGAATTAAATAATGTCGCCGATTTTTCAATCTATCTTGCTTCGAACGGAATAAGTATCATATCGCCTATTCCTTACAGTATTTTGTCCAAAGATAATCTTGAACTAAAAGTACAATCTAATAACTTGTTTACAAAAACAGCTGTCTACTTGTTTGAAATCGACACAGTAGGTACTTTTGACAGTAACTGGAAAAAAACATCTGGAAAAATTAGCTCCAACTTATTCGCAAGCTGGAAGCCCGATGTGTCACTTGAGGCAAACAAAGTATACTATTGGAGAGCAAAACTTGATGCAGAAATAACCGATGGAGGTCAGTGGCAGAATAGCTCATTCACATATATTCCTGATAGTGAAGAAGGTTGGATCCAAGCTCACCATCATCAATTTTCGGGTA
This sequence comes from Pelobium manganitolerans, assembly GCF_003609575.1. Taxonomy (GTDB): domain Bacteria; phylum Bacteroidota; class Bacteroidia; order Sphingobacteriales; family Sphingobacteriaceae; genus Pseudopedobacter; species Pseudopedobacter manganitolerans. Next base: position 104,846 of record NZ_MBTA01000002.1, read on the forward strand.
TTACTCTAAAAAATATTACAGCCGATTTTAAATTTACAAATACTGTTTTTCCTATCAGGCTTAGCACCCGTGGACAAAATTCTACGACTACCGCAGAAAGACGCATTCGGGTAGGAGGAAGCAATGCTTCACCCTCGTACAATGGCTCGGAGTTCAATGGTCTTGCTATTATGGCGATTGATTCGACAAATAGCACAAAGATTTTAAACTATCCGAGCCCCTATAATTTTAAAAACGATGGTATAAATGGTTCAGGCGTCTTCTATTTTGACACTAATAACTTGACAGATGTCGATTCACTTGTCCGATACATCAATAACATTCCTCTCAACTACAATGTTTTTGGTGTAAGCGGCCTGAACTTCGCACCCAAAATGTTACCCGAGATCGCGAAATTTGCTCTAAAAAATTTAGGCTTGTCTTTATTTGAAAGCGTAAACAATGGTGAACCGTATGTTTTCGTGGGCAAAAAAGGTGTACCACAAAATAGCGGCTCTATTAGAGAACTAAGTGCAAGTGCAACCGAAGATATCCTATTTTTGTACGACATCCCATATCCCTGGAGTAACGGGACCTATACGTCTGAGAAAATTGGCCCGGCCAAAAAGTGGTATAAGTCAACTGTCGAATTCAATATCTCGCCAAATGATATTGTTAAAGCCAATGTTATCGGAGTAAAAAGAGATGGGATAGAAGAGATACTTAAATCGGGTCAAATGTTCACTTTCGACTTAACAGATGTAGACGCAAACGAATACCCTTTTATCAAGATTAGAGCGGAAATATCAGACAATGTGGAGTTTACCGCTCCAACCTTAAATTTTTGGAAAACCATATATGAAGGATATCCGGAAACTTCATTTAATCCGCAGGTTGAAAACTATTTTTATTCAAAACAAATTAACGAGGGTGATTCAATAAAAATAGGTGTGGGTATCAGTAATTTAAAAGAAATATTGAGTGATTCTTTAGATCTTTATTATAAGGTCACCAAACAAGATAGATCTATAATAAACGGAAAAATTCTTACCGTTTCCCCAATTCTAGCAAAAACAGATGCCAAAGCCCAGTTTTCACTTCCAACCCTTGGCTTAGCCGGGAACAACATTTTGCAACTACACCTTATTCCCAGAAATCAGAAAGATCAATTTGACTTTAATAATTATATAAATTATGACTTCAAGGTAATTGCAGATAATAAAAACCCATTGGTAGATGTTCTTTTTGACGGCAAACATATTATCAACGGTGAGGTTGTATCCCCGAATCCAAATATAAGTGTCTCTTTAGTTGATGAGAATAAATTTTTGATAATGCGCGACACAGGACTAGTCAAAATATTTCTCAAGAAACATGACGCAGGCGATTACAAAAGATTGTTTTTCGGCACAAATGAAATAAGTGTGCAAACCGAAGCTACCACTGAGGAAAACAACATGACATATCTGGTTAGAACGGGGCTTCTATCGGACGGTGAATATTCCCTAAAAATCAGTTCACGGGATGTCACTGGCAATAAAAATGAAATGGATCACGTTACCAACTTTACTGTTGTGAACGAACAAAGCGTCACCGATATACTTCCGTATCCAAACCCAGTTGTAAATAGTGCTCGATTTGTTTTTAAAGTTACTGGCGCTAAAGTACCTGACAACTTCTTTATTCAAATATTCAATTCGTCGGGTAAAGTTGTTAAAGAAATAAACAAAGATGAATTAGGAAATATTAAAATTGGAAATAATATATCTGATTATGTTTGGGATGGTACGGATAATTTTGGTGATAGGTTGGCAAACGGAGTTTATTTTTATAAGGTAACAATTGAAAATAACGACGGAAGCGCCATGAAAAGGAGGTACGAAGCAAACACTTCAAGGTTTTTCAAAAAAGACATCGGAAAAATTTATCTATTGAGGTAGTTTATTTTAATAATTCCTTATAGAGGTCCGCTGTTTTTTTTCCGATTGTTGTATAACTGAAATTCTCGATTGCTTGGGAGGAAATCATTGCTTTGTTGTAAAAAGTTGGATTTCTAACCATTTGAAGCATAGCGTTTTGAAGCTCCACCGGACTTCTTTTGTTAATTAATATTCCATTTTCATTATTTATTACTTCTGCAACACCCCCTACTTTGGTAGAAATAACGGGAAGTCCACAACACAAAGCCTCTAAAATAACACAAGGCATGTGTTCATAATCACTATTTAAAACAAATGCATCAGCAGACCTCATCAATTCTGCAACTTTATTATAAGCAACATGCTTAGATACAATAACGTATTTTTTAATATTTTGATTTTCAAAAAGATATTCATCTATAGAATCTTGATGTCCACCTATTAGCAGGAGCTTTGCAGTAATATTGTCGTTTGACAATAATAAATGAAATGCCTTTAAAATATCCAAAGTGTTTTTTTGTTTTGCAAAACTGGAAACGTGGATAAACGTGAAGTCAGTTTCTGAGTTTTCTTTAACTTGACAATAAAATAATGAAACGTCAACGACATTTGGCATTGTATAATGTCTACAAGCTTTTCTTGTCCACTTTGCGACAGAGTTGGTTAAACCTTCAGAAACACCTATAACAAGATCAAATTTCTTAAGAATAAGCCTGTAAACAAGCTTTTTAAAGATACTTTGCTTCCTAAAATTATAAGCAGCATTCTCTGCTTCATTGAACAAAGACCAATGTTCTGTTAAAACCAGTTTGAGATTGTATTTCCATTTAAGGTATAACGAAAATATACCAGATGGAAAAAACACATAATTATGTACTAATTTCGGCAGACCGTATTTTTTAAAAACAATTTTAAAAACAGCCAAATAATTAATTATCAAATTAACGCCGTTAACTATGTCTAATCGAGAATTTGGAAAATAACGCTTAAATGTGATGACATTTTCATTCACAAAATGTTCATCAGTCGAAAGCTGACTTCCTTTTTTAGTAGCAACGTAAATTACAATTTGTTTCTCATATGGTGCGACTGCATTTACCCATCTTTCATTAAAATCACCATTAGATATACTTAATTTACTAGGATACCAACTAGGCAAAACCAAAATATAATCAGAACCTTTCTGTCTCATGTCGTAGATCAATATTCCAAATTTTTTATAAAAAAAGCTCGAACAAACGCTTTTAGTTCATTCAAAAATTTCTTACCGTTTATTGTATGCTTTACAATATAATAAGGTTTTAATGTCGGATTATACCTGGCCTTAAATTCGGCAATACTTCTCATATTAGCGCCCATATAATCTAGGATCTCTATCCCATTTGCATTTAACCATTTTAAAACTTTAATGTATACAAAAGCATTTATCTCCTTTTTAAATTGATTTTGTGGTATTAAACGCAATATAAAATAAGCGGTACAGTCAAGCCCTTTTAAGCTCAGTATCCCAAACGTCTGTAGAAACCTCTTTAAACATTAGCTTTTAATTGAAACTACCATCCGTTTCTATGGAAGCTTGTTTAATATATATCCTTTAGCTAAATACAATTTATTAAACACAACTTTCCATTTAGATTTTAGATAACCTGTAAACGGGCGATATGAAATTATAAAATACATCTTCAAATCTGTATTGAAAAAAGACTTAAATATTGATATACCTCGGATGTTGGCTCCACACAAGTCAACCTCCGTAAATCCGTTCTCATAGCACCAGTTAATCTGGTTATAATACAAAAGTGTATGGCTAAACTTTTCGTTTGTCTTCGCATTATTTAAAAGTATGGTGTAAACTTTCTTTTTCGGATAATCAAATAAAACTAAATTTGAAGCTATAAGCTCCCCTTTTTTATACAAATTAAATGCTTTTAAATAGCCACTTTTCGACCATCCATTTATCAGTTGTTTGTAATGATGGATATGAGACGGACTGCTTCCTAAAGCTTTTAAAAAGTTAAGATTAATATCGACAGATTTTTCAGACGTATCCTCTGCAACAAATTCAAACTCATATAAATCGATTTTAGAAAGATTTTTATTTATACTATAGTGAGGAGCTAGGCTATTGTTTTTTATATGTGTGTACCTTACTTCAATCTTGAAGTTATTCCAGATAAATGGTCTTAGATCAAAAAAATCAACTTCTAACTTAAAGCAAATCTTTTTAAAATCTGACTTAAGATTAACAATTAAGCTATCGCATATACCAAAATAGATCTGTTCCGCTATTCCTTTTTCTATATAAAATGGTGAGTATGAAAATCCTTCAGGGATTATAATATCTTTCCCCTTAGAAAAAAAGGATATAAAAGATAAATAATCACCTTTTGATTTATACCCCATAAGGTTTATTTTTAAATTATAAGTAGTCGAGATTGTTTCTAGGTAATCATACTTGTAAAATATAGTGGTGTTTTTCTTAACAGTTATCTCTTCCCATTCGCTAATACTCAGTGTTTTCCACATATTGTTTAAATTCCTTATAAATTAAATGAGCCGCTTATTTTACAATAAGCGGCTCCTAAAATTAACAACATTTATCAACTCTCCTACTGCATCCTAAAAACAACGGGCATAATATAACTTACCCTAACCGCCCGGCCGTTTTGTATCCCCGGTTTCCAAAATGGCGATTTCTTAATCACCCGCATAGCTTCTTCATCGCAACCGCCGCCAATGCCCCTTACAACTTTTAAATTACTGATTTCACCATTCCTTTCCACCACAAAGGAAACAAGCACCCTACCGCTAATTCCAGCCTCTGCTGCAGCTGCTGGGTAACGCAGGTTTTTAGTGAGAAAGTTGCTCCAAGCCGCCATGCCACCGGGAAATTCGGGCATCATCTCCAAAAAAGCCGTGCCAACTGGCGCATCTTCGCTGCCAAGGCCCGTGCCTGCTCCAGCTCCGTCCGACCCGCTATTTGCAATCCCGTTTTCACCGCTGGTGGCCAAAGTGCCTTTCACATCATCCGCACCAATTAGGCTTTGCGCTATTTGCGCGGCTGTTGGCACCTCTGCTGTTACTAAATTGTCCTCAACCGGTTTTGCATTGCCTGCAAAATTAACTTGCTGTACATCCTCCACGGTTTTTGGCGATGCCTCTTCTCCCTTCGGTTGTGTAGTTTGCTCTTCTTGTATAGGTATGATAGGGATATCATCCAAAACCATAGGTCGCTCGAGCGGAGCTACACCCGGGACAAAATTCCCTTGCTTAGGAGAGAAAACAAACGACAACAGAATGCCTGTACCAAACAAACAAAATGTAAACAATAATGCTTTAAGGAGATAGTTGCCCGAATCTCTCCGTAAAATGTAGGCGCCGTAAGATTGATTGCGGTTTTCGAAAACAAGGTTGAGCCACTCCACCCTGTTAACATCAGTTTTTGGGAATAACATAGCTTTAAATTTAGAATTGGTTTTCTCTTATAACGATAGATATTTTACTAAATTATCTTTAGGGAGATTTATTTTTTCCGAAAATTCATTCCATAAAAAAACCCGCCTGAATATTCAAGCGGGCTTTTATGCGAATTAAAAAGCTAAAATGCATAAACTAAAGCTAGTGACAGTTGCGACGCGGTTTTAGTCGCCGTGCCATCTGATTTCACAAAGCCAAAAGTATTCGTTTTTGAGTTGTCCAATCTAAGTTCTGGAATAAAGCGCAAACCACCTGCTTTTAGGTTAGCTGTGAGGGTAAATGCGGTTATGCTTTCCCCCTCCACTGCGCCAACATCTTTATATTTAAAATATTCGCCGCGCAAACCCAATGCAAAATTATCGGTAAAACTATACTGAGGATAAATTGCTAGGCCAGAATACTCGGTTCCGTCTGGCGTGCTCGTCCCCTGATCGTAATCTGCGGCGTTTAATCCTACCATAACTTTTTCCGTAATCTGGTAAGTAGTAGTTAAATCTAGCACAGTGCCAGAACCGTAAGTCCCTTTTCCGCTGGCAGAAGTTCCGGTAAGCACATTCAAATACGCCGACCAACCCTCTACCGGCGAAATAAATACCTGTGCACCAAAAGATGAAACGCCATTTAGGTCTTGGTACACATTCCAATCGTTAAACAAGCCGGCCATCACGCTAAACCTGTCCGAAAAACGGTAATTTGCTTTAATACCGGCATTTTGGAAAGGTCCGTTCGCAAATAAGTACGAGGTAGAATAATTGAAATTAGGCACCGGCGATATCACTTCATAGCCTACAAATGTGCCCATGTAACCGGCAGTCATGCTAAATTGATCCGTAAAAGCGTAAGAGGCGTATAAATTTTGGATATGGAAATTACCTACGGGAATAGAAGACTCGCTACGCGGTCCAAAAGAAAGTTCGCCCACAAAAGAAGCTTTACCGGTAGTTTTCTTTAAGGCCACATCTATCATCCCTAAGGAAATGGAATTCTGCTCGTTTACGAAACTGGTCGGGATGTTGCTTGTTTTTGCAAAATCATATTTAAAATAGGTATCTATAGAACCTGATATTTCGAGTGGTGTTGATGTAGAGTCGGTTTGTGCGTTGGCAATATAACCAGTGAACAAAATAGCGATTATGGTGTAAATTATTTTTTTCATATTTTTTGTATTAAGTATTTAAATGGATTTAAAAGAAGTTTAACTGTAATTGCTTAAAGTTCTTCGTCGTGTTGAGAAAGATCTAGACCCGCCAGCTCTTGTTCGGCATTTACTCTTAAAGGAATAATAGCATTGGTAACTTTAAGCAGAATATAAGAGCCTACAAATGCGAATACAGAAACGGCAACTAGCGCAAGCAAATGGGTGAAAAACAGGTGAGTTTCGCCGAAGAACAGGCCATTGCCAGTGGTGTTAGCTGGGTTTACATTTTGACTTGCAAATACGCCGGTTAATAGCATACCCACCATACCTCCCACTCCGTGACAAGGGAACACATCTAAAGTATCATCTATATTAGTTTTTGAACGCCAGATAACAACCAAGTTGCTAACCACCGCAGCTACAAAACCTATTAATAAAGAACTTGTGATACTTACAAAACCTGCTGCGGGAGTGATGGCCACCAAACCTACCACCGCGCCAATACAAGCGCCAACGGCCGAAGGTTTTTTGCCACGTAAAATATCAAAGAAAATCCAGGCTATGGCCGCGCCTGCCGATGCAGTGGTAGTAGTTGCTAAAGCTGTTGCCGCCAAAACATTGGCGCCGCCGGCAGAACCCGCGTTAAAACCAAACCATCCGAACCACAATAAACCTGTACCTAATATGACGTAACTGATACGCGCTGGCGTATGCTCTTGCGCACTGCGTTTCTTAAAAAATAAGGCTGCAGCCAATGCTGCCCAACCTGCCGACATGTGCACTACAGTACCGCCAGCAAAATCTAGCACGCCATAATTGAATAATAAACCATCTGGGTGCCAGGTAGCATGAGCCAATGGCGCATAAATAAATATCACAAACAGCGTGATAAAAATTAGATACGCGTTAAACCTAACACGTTCTGCAAATGCGCCCGTAATTAAAGCCGGAGTAATTACCGCAAACTTGAGCTGAAACATCGCAAAAAGAACAAGAGGTACGGTAGGCATTAAAGACCAAGAGGTAAGACCCAGCGTATCTTTCATCATAAAAAACGTACGCGGATCGCCAATTAAGCCACCGATATCTTTACCAAATGCCAAACTAAAACCAAATACCACCCAAAGAATAGTTACCAAGCCCATGCAAACGAAGCTTTGCAACATGGTAGAGATAACATTCTTTTTGCGCACCATACCACCGTAAAAGAAGGCCAGTCCCGGAGTCATTAATAAAACCAGCGCTGTAGAAACTAGCATCCAAGCGGTATCACCTGTATCCAGTTGTAAATCTTTAATATTCTGCACAGCATCGTTAGGAACCACCAAACAACAGACAGAAATTAGAATTAGGAATAAAAACGGAATAATTCTTTTCATTTTTTGTGTTTTTTAGAGTTGTTAAACAAAAATTACCTGATAAAATCAAAAATTTACAGTAAAAACTTATAAATTATAATATTTATACCGTTTTTGACACACGCAATTTCAATATTTCGCTAAAAACACAAAAATATTTTACATATTAACCATAATTTTTATAAAAAAATCAAAAATTAACAGGAATTACCAACTTAAATCATTCATATTTTTAAAAAATAAACCAATTTGCTGTTATTTTTTAAATATTTAGCGACAGGAAATGGTTTTAAAATATTGTATTTTTGAAATGAAAAGACCTAAAAAACTTATAAAAATTCTTAAAAACACAAAAAAGGTCGATGACAACACCTCTCTTTTCACGGATTTTGAACAAAAAACACCTATTTATAATATTTTTATTTAAAAAAATTTGAATTTATACCATAAAACAACATAATTTTACGGCGTTGATTTAAAAAAAACAGAAAATCACTAAAAAAATCTCATAAAAATGGCAATAATCAGATTTCAAGCACTTCAATCCGTATTGGGAAGATCAATACCAGAAGTAAAAGCTCCGTCCACCAAAATCTCAGATTACTTCGGACAAAACGTTTTCGACAAATCGAAAATGAAAGCTTACATGTCTAAAGAAGCATTTCAGGCAATTGTAAGCGCTGGCGAAAACGGCACGCCTATAGAAAGAGATATTGCGGAGCATATTGCGGCCGCTATGAAATCTTGGGCCATGAGCAAAGGTGTAACACATTACACGCACTGGTTTCAGCCTTTAACCGGCACCACCGCAGAAAAACACGATTCGTTTTTTGAACCCGCACCAGACGGTTCACCGCTCGAAAAATTCTCTGCAGATGCCTTGGTACAGCAAGAGCCCGATGCTTCTAGCTTCCCTAACGGCGGTATCAGAAGCACCTTTGAAGCGCGCGGCTATACCGCTTGGGACCCAACTTCGCCAGCTTTTATATTCAGAGGAACGCTTTGCATCCCAACTGTATTTGTTTCTTATACCGGAGAAGCACTAGATTTTAAAGCACCTTTATTAAAGGCTATCTCGATAATAGATAAAGCAGCCGTAGACGTTTGCAACTACTTTGATAAAAGCGTAACAAAAGTAAACGCGTCTTTAGGGATAGAGCAGGAGTATTTTTTAGTGGATTTAGCCTTGTTTAATGCCCGCCCAGACTTACTACTTACCGGCCGTACGCTGTTAGGACAGTCTTCGGCAAAAAACCAACAGTTGGAAGACCATTATTTCGGCTCAATTCCGGAGCGTGTGGTGGCTTACATGCAAGATTTTGAAATTGAGGCTTTGCAATTGGGCATTCCTTTAAAAACTCGCCATAACGAGGTTGCACCTTCGCAATTTGAGTGCGCGCCATTATATGAGGAAATGAATTTGGCTATCGACCACAACCAATTGCTGATGGATTTGATGGATAAAGTGGCTAAAAGACATAATTTTAAGGTTTTATTACATGAAAAACCTTACGCAGGCGTAAACGGATCGGGCAAACACAACAACTGGTCTTTAATTACAGATACCGGCAAAAACCTGTTGGCACCTGGAAAAACGCCTAAGAACAACCTGATGTTCTTGACATTTTTCATCAACACCATCAAGGCTGTTCATGAGCATTCGGACCTTTTAAGGGCATCTATCGCTTCGGCAACAAACGATCACCGCTTGGGCGCCAATGAAGCACCGCCGGCAATCATGTCTATCTTCTTAGGAAGCCAGCTTAATGATGTTTTAGATGAAGTAGAAAGTGCAAAAATTGCAAAAAAGGTAAAAGAGGAAGAGCTAATGTGGCACGGAATCCCTAAAATCCCGACCATCTTATTTGACAATACAGACAGGAACCGCACCTCGCCATTTGCCTTTACAGGCAATAAATTTGAGCTGAGAGCGGTTGGTTCTTCTGCAAACTCGGCCAACGCCATGACTATCTTGAACACCATCGTGGCAGATCAGTTGGTGAAATTTAAAACAGACGTAGATAAACTGATCAAAAAAGGCGAGAAAAAAGACCTAGCCATCGTTAACGTACTGCGCAAATACATCAAAGAATCCAAAAATATTCGTTTTGAGGGTAACGGCTACAGCGATGAGTGGGCCGCAGAAGCAGAAAAACGCGGTTTATCAAACATTAAAACCACACCAAAAGCTTTAGATGCTTTAATCAGCGAAAAATCTATCAAAGTTTTTAAAGATACCGGCGTTTTCACCGAACGCGAAGCACATGCCCGTCATGAGATTTTGTTGGAAGAATACCACAAAAAACTTCAAATTGAGGGCCGTGTAATTGGCGAGTTGGTGACCAACGTAGTTATCCCGGCTGCGGTAAATTATCAAAACAACTTAATCCAAAACGTTAAAGGTTTAAAAGATTTAGGCTTGCCTAAAGATACTTACAGCGCTCAGCTGTTAATTATCGAGGAAATATCTAAGCACGTAAACTTTATTAAAGACAACGTACACGCGATGATTGAGGAGCGCAAAATTGCCAACAAAATGGACGATACACGCGAAAAAGCAATCGCATATGACGAGAAAATCAAATCGTACTTTGCGCCAATACGTTACCATGTAGATAAATTAGAGTTGATGATTGACGACAATATTTGGCCTTTGCCAAAATTCAGAGAGTTGTTATTTATCAAATAACCGAGTTCCATCTCAATAAAAAAGTCGCTCTTATAAAAATAGGGCGACTTTTTTGTTTTGGGCGTTCGGGCGGGCTTTCCGTTGCAATCTTTTTGCTGGTAGAAGCAAAAAGGATTTACACTGCAATCCCTAACGCAACCTGTCTCTTAATTACAAATCATCTAAGCCGACGGCTCTCCCCAGGCAGTAAGCACCAATTTCCTTCGTCCGCCGGCATTTCGGTGTTCGCACAAATAAATGCCCTGCCAAGTTCCTAAGGCCAATTTTCCGTTTTTAATAGGAACACTTACCGAAGCTCCCAAAATTGAGCTTTTTAAATGCGCCGGCATATCATCAGATCCTTCGTAATCATGCAAATATTCCGGATCGTTCTCGCGCACGGTTTTATTAAAAAACATCTCAAAATCTTGCCTCACCGTTGGGTCGGCGTTCTCGTTAATGGTTAAAGATGCGGAAGTATGCTGAATAAAAACCTGCAACATCCCCACTTTAAGTTCAGAAATTTGAGGAATAGCCCTTAAAACATCATTCGTAATCAAATGAAAACCTCTCCTTCTTTCCGCTAAAACCAATGTCTCTTGATAAAATTTCATCGTTACAAATTTATATGCTGTATCAATAAAGCGCTTAAATCTTCCTCTTCGCCATTAAAAACGTTCATATCTACCTTGTGCTTTATACCTTCAACTTTTGCATTATCCGCATGTTGCCAAAAACGCCAAGCAGTTTCTTTACCAAACTTCAACTTCGGCTGGTAATAATGTGCTACCCAAAGTGGATAATCATCAAATTCGCCCTGCAAATGGTCGCGGTAAAACTGGTAGCCGGTGTAAATAATCGGCTTTGCTTTGGTTTTTCGTTCCACTTCATCCAAAAAATCCTGAATATTGGGTATCAGCTCCGCTTTTGATAAGCCCGCGCTTTCTTCTATATCTACTACCGCGGGCAAATCGCCAGCTTCCATTTTTACAGTCTGCAAAAAAAACCGTGCCTGCCAAATCCCTGATTTTTTCGGTTTAAAGTAATGGTAAGCGCCTCTAATTACGCCTTCTTTCTTGGTTTCGCGCCAATTCCGCTGAAAATAAGAATCAACCAAAGTAATGCCTTCGGTGGCTTTTATAAACGCGAACGAAATTTTGACTCCATTATAATCCACCGCAGCAACTTTATCCCAATCTATCTTACCTTGGTAGTAAGAAACATCAATGCCGTGGACGTAGTATTTCCGCGGAATGCGTATGCCAAATTCTTCGTAATGCGGGTACTCGTCAAAAACAAATAAATCGCGAAACCATCTGCCGGTAGAGACCGCTGTTTTAAGCACTTTGCCATAGTAAAATGGCGAAAAAACCAACAGCACAATTAAAACCAAAACAACTTTTGTTTTAATGCCAAACGTTGTTTTCTTCTTGGCTTTTTTTCGCGTTCCGGTATTTGCGCGTGGCTTAACACTGCGTTTAGCGGGCGCTTTTTTTTGCACAGCCATTTAAATTAATGCAGATTAGGCTACAAATTTTTTGCGCAAATATTCGTAAAAGCGCTCAACTGTTGGCTGTTTACTTTCCCAATCATTTTTTACCGCATAGTTTTTCTGTAAAAAGTTATCAGCCGCGTCAAAACTTTCAAAACGGTTAACAATTTCAATGGCTTCGCTGTAAGCCAAATTATAGCCGTTAAATAGTTCTTTAATAAAAACCATTTTATCATTAATGCTTATCGCCGATTTCAGGTCTTCTAACTTTGCACCGTGCCTACTACTTTGATGGCCCGCCGCTTGGTTAAGCTTCGCCGAAAGCATTTCATTTAGGGTTAAAGGCCGTTCTTCTTTTGTGGCATAACCCGAAACAGGTGTGTTTTGTGCCGGTACATGTTGCACTGGTACCTGTTCGGGGCCAGGGCTACGGGGCTGTATCGGCGTTTCAATTGCAGGCGGGGTTGTCGGTACACTTTTTAAAATTGGCGACGTTTGCGCTTCTGCTGCAACAGGCTGTTCTTCTGTCACGCTCACGTTTTCCACCACAGGTTTTTCTGTTGCTTCAGGCTCGCCAGATAATTCTTTCTCTTGTAACTCCGGTTCTTTATCCAATAAAATCCCTGGCCTAGCAATTTCCGCTTCTTCGTCGTTTGTTTCTGCCCTAACATCATCCAAAACAATAAACTCCTCTTTAGATGCCTCCGGTGCACTTGTTTTTTCTGCAATTAGTTTTTGCTCTTCTTCACTTAACGGACGGTCAAATACTTCGTTAACTGCAATTTTTTTCTCAAAATCAAAAACCATCTCGGTTGGTTCTTCATCAAAAGAAAAACGGAATTTACTTTTGCTTTCTTCTTCAGTTGGGATATCCTGAACCACTGCTCTTGGCTCTATTTTCGGCTCCGGTTCCAAATCTTCCGTTACCAAAGGCTGGTTCTGCGCAGCTTCATAGAAAGATTTTTCGTTCAGTTTTTTCAAAATCTCGATATGATCTATCAAAAAATCGGCATTAGCCGTAAAAAGCTCCAGCTCCAACAAATTTATTTTGCTGGTACTAGCTAAATACTGCTGTTGTTCACCTAATTCCTCAATAATATTTCCGATTTTTCTTAAAATCTGCGACTTGTTCATCATGATAATAGGAACGCGTTTTTTGGGTGTTTATGTTGTTAAAACGCTATCAAAAATAACATATAATTCTGATATTAGCCGAACGCAGGGCACAATTAAAGGCGATTTATGTTGAATGACGACAGGTTTAAGAGACGTTTTGATTTGGGCGGAAGTGTAGAGGTTATCTGTGGTTCAATGTTTTCTGGCAAAACAGAAGAGCTCATCCGCCGGCTAAAAAGGGCGCAAATCGCAAAACAGCAGATCGAGATTTTTAAACCCAAAACAGATACCCGATATGATGAAACTGCCGTAGTTTCGCACGATGCAAATTTCATCCACTCTACTCCGGTAGATCATTCTTCGGCAATATTACTTTACGGAGGAAACTCGCAAGTAGTAGGTATTGATGAAGCGCAGTTTTTTGATTTGGAGCTTCCGGAAGTTTGCATAAAGCTGGCCAACAAAGGCGTAAGGGTAATTGTTGCAGGTTTAGATATGGATTTTGAAGGAAAACCTTTTGGCCCGATGCCCGCTTTAATGGCCATTGCCGAAGATGTTACCAAGGTACACGCGGTTTGTGTAAAATGCGGAGGTCCGGCATTGTACAGCTACCGGCTTGTGCAAAACAACAAACAGTTTATGCTGGGCGAAAAAGAAAGTTACGAACCCCGTTGCCGCTTTTGTTACCATCAACAATAGCTTATTCTGCAACCAACATTTTTACTACTTGCTGTTGACCGTTAAATAAAGCGCGGCAGAAATATATCCCCGGCCTCATCCCAGTCAAATCAATATTATAAGTGTAATTACCCTTTTTTAAGCTTTGGTTTACAACTTGTTTAAGTTGCCGGCCTAAATAATCGTATATATTTATAGCTATAATGCCGTCTTCTGGCAAAGCTAAGTTTAGCGCTGTGGTTTTACTTGCCGGATTAGGGTAATTCTGCGATAGCTTAAAAACATCCGAAGGTGCTAACACTTGCATTTCTTTATATTTCTCTTCTGCCAGCTCCGCCGATTTTTGTATATCTGGCAAATCATCACCAACTATAATGGCAAATGCTATTTTCACTGATTTGCCCGCGGCAATATTAAAAGGGCCATTTCCAATTACGCCCATTACATCCACGCCATCGCCATTGCCTAAAGAAGTACCTTTAATGCCGCTAGATAAGGTCTCGTACTTTTCTTTAGTTGTAAAAATACCATCGTACAGTAAATCGGCGCCAAGCTGGTAAGATAGCGGATAAAACAAAGGTTGCGCTTTGGTGCTAAGCAGTTTCACACCTGCAAAAGGAGTTAATGGCGTACTTGCATTCACATAGGCCAATCTGTTTTGTTCATCGTAATTCAGAAAATTTTTAGAGCTTTCATCAATGTCCCAATCTGTAAATAAACCAATAAAAAGTCGGTTCAATTGGCTTGCCGTATTGTTGGTTAACTCGTATTCTACAATTACATATTTATCGTTGGGTGCTGCGCCAAAAGCCAACTGTTTTTGGCTTACAGAAATGCCAATGGGTGTTTTTGCATTGCTATCGTTAAAAAAAGAAATCCCCTCGTAACTGGCTACTTTGCTTTGGACTCTGCTAACTCCTTTTACCTTCACAAAATCATTGTCAGACTCTCCGTTGCCGGACCGGGCATTGTTAGAAACCTGTGTAGGCGATAAACCCACCATCAGCGATGCTTCGTATAAAAGAGAGAAATCTTTATATAAAACGCCCAAACCATCATGTGCGTTGGCTTTACTGTAGCCAATGCGCCCGTTACTGGTAATGGTGGTGTAAAGCTGGTTTACCGTAATATTTTGGTAATCTAAGTTTACAGTGCTACTAAAAAATTCGTGAGCGCTGTAGTTAATCAAGGGATTTTCATAAGCTAACTTGAATAATATCGGCGTGTTTTCTGGTGCTGTTCTGCTAACTAAAACTTTAATTGGACCAATTTTTTTGCTTTCCAATGCTATAAACGCGCCCGCATTTGTAGATGCATTAAGCACTTTCACGTTCGGATTGTCAGAAGAAAGCTTTACCTCCATATTTGAAGTACTAGCCAATAAATTTTTTAGCTCAAAATAATAACTCACGGTATCTCCGGCAGCTAAAGCACCATTTGAGCTATCGTTAATTTCAATTTTTTGATAACGGATAGACGGGCTATTACTCATTTTCAGCGCGTTATATACATTTAAACGCCCCGAGCCAAGTTGGTTTTGATATAGCGCGTTTAATCCGTTGCTATAAATATCATCCGCAGACAAGCGTAAGATTTCGCCTATTTGCAAGCCACTTAAACTGGGATTTTTGGCTGATAAAAGCGCGGCCGCGCTTGAAACCAACGGCGCAGCCATAGAGGTACCGCTTTTGTAACCGAAGGCGTTATTGTTGAGCGTGCTATAAATACCGGTTCCGGGCGCCGCAATAGCTACATGGTATCCGTAACTTGAGGTAGTCGATTTTTCATCGTTGCTGTTCACATTGGCAACGGCAAAAGCACCCGCGTAAGCGGCCGGAAAAATTGGTTCGTTTGTTTTGCTATTCCCGGCAGCCACAACCACCAGGCATCCCTTGCTCACGGCATAATTGATCACATCTTGCCCGTAGGCGCCACCACCGGGACCTCCCCAACTGCAATTAATAATTTTTGCGCCGTGGTCGGCTGCATATATAATTCCCTCGTAGCCTTTATAAATCGCACTCGAATTATTATCCGCACCTGCTTTAATAAGCATTAATTTTGCGTTACCCGCGATACTACAGATGCCCGTTTGATTATTGCTGACCGCCGAAGCCAAACCACTAACATGCACCCCGTGGTCCAAAGAATCTGCCGGAATATCAGGATTATTGTCTTCTACAATTTTTGAGGCCGTGGCTCCTACAAAATCCCATCCCCAATAATTGTCAACATAACCGTCTTGGTCGTCATCAATACCGTTGATAGGATCTTTAGAATTGACGTAAATATTGTCTGCCAGGTCCTGATGTTGCAAATCCGAACCCGAATCAATAATAGCTATTACTGCGCCATTGGCATTGGGCTGTAAAGTCCAAGCTTCCGGCGCTTTAACCTGCTCTAGGTACGATTGCTTGCCAGCAATAAAATCCGGGTCATTATAACTAAAGCTATGATAAACAAAACTAGGCTCGGCGTAAGCAACATCCGGCCGTTGCAGCAATTCTTCAATCACGTTTTCTATAGGCAAACTGCTTTTATATTTTACCTCATAAATCCTGTTTAAACCTACCTCATCTATTTTTCTTTGTTCGGATAGCGTTCTTTTGGCAGCGCTTGCAAATTGGTACACCGGTTTTACCGAGATAAAACTGGTTTGAGATGTATTAGCGATTTTCTGATTGTTGGAACCAAAGGTTTTTTGTTGAAAAGAAACTTGTTTGAACTTTACAATCAAGGTATTGGCCTGATAATCTTTAGCAGATAGGCCTGCTGGCAAGCGGTAAGTATATTTTGGATCCTGGCCCCGGAAGGCGCATAAAATCAGAAATATGACTCCAATTGGCAACAAAAACGTTCTACCCATTCATCCATAAAAAGAGGATCTAAAATTAATCATTTTTGCCCGCTATCAATTAAAGTTCGTTAATGACACTATCAAAAATTAAAATTCTGTATCTAAGACGGCAAAAAAGTGCCATTTTAACAAAATTTAACATCTGTTAATAAACGTTTAACATATACATGACGAGGTTATGACACTAAACCTAAAGCTTAGTGTTACCTTTACACCATGTAATTCGAGGAACACCTCATTACAGATTTAAAGTTCCTATCGTTTAATTTAGGTTTATAATTGGTTAGTTTAAGCTCCGTCCTCCCCGTTCGGAGCTTAACTGTTTTATAGGGGTTTTATCACTGTTCGTTTATTCGGAAAACTTCCAAAACAAAAAAAGCCGTCCGGAAGACAGCTTTCTTTAAAACTTAATTTTATATCAACTACTTACCAGCAGCTTTAGCATGGTCTGCTAAAAACTGCGCCAAGCCGTTATCGGTAAGCGGGTGTTTTAACAAGCCTAATATCGAGCTTAAAGGACCAGTCATCACATCGGCACCAATTTTAGCACATTCAACCACGTGGACAGAGTTACGAATAGATGCGGCCAAAATTTCTGTTTGGAAACCGTAATTATCAAAAATTAAACGGATGTCTTCAATTAAACCAAAGCTATCAGCACCGATATCGTCTAATCTGCCTAAAAATGGAGACACATAAGAAGCACCTGCTTTAGCGGCTAAAAGCGCCTGGCCAGCAGAGAAAATCAAAGTACAGTTAGTTCTAATTCCTTTATCGCTAAAGTATCTAATCGCTTTAATCCCGTCTTTAATCATCGGAATTTTAACTACAATTTTATCGTCAAGCGCTGCCAAAGCCTCGCCTTCTTTAATCATCCCTTCGTAATCTGTTGAAATCACTTCGGCACTTACATTGTCATCAACAATTGCACAAATATCTTTATAGTGCTTTTTGATGTTTTCTTCGCCGGTAATTCCTTCTTTAGCCATTAAGCTTGGGTTGGTAGTAACCCCGTCTAACACGCCTAAATCCTGAGCTTCTTTAATTTGCGCAAGGTTTGCGGTATCAATAAAAAATTTCATGTCTATTTTGTTTTTGTTTTGTACGATTTTCAATCGATAAAGCATCTGCTTTTTTTACAGGTGCGAATATATCAGATTCTTAGCAATGATTGAGCTAAAATTTTAACATTTGCGATAAATAAAAAATCGCAGCATTGAAATAACAATAAGAAGAAGTTTAGCCCGAAGTATGAAAAGAAAAAAAATGGGCTAGCACCTTCTATCGCACCGCTACAACCTCTTACCCTTGCTGTGTTCCCACCCTGGGGGAGTTCAGAGGGAGCTGGTCGTAGAAGACTAACCCGGCACAAAGGTATCATTTTATTAATGATTTGAAAAGGCGGCTACGCTTAAAAATTTAAGCCACTGATAGTCAATTGGATTATTTGCGTTTTTTTCCCTTTTTCAACTTTATAGCTTCGTTATCGGCAATTAATGCTTTCCAATCGTTGCCATGCCCTTCCGAAATTGCCAAGGTTTCTTCGTAGGCATTTTTTTCGATTGTCATTACTTTAACGGGTTGCGTAAGATAACTTTCTATCTCTTTTAACACCGGTTTTTCTTCTTCACTGCAAAAAGAAATGGCTTTGCCACGGTGGTTCCCCCTACCGGTACGCCCCACGCGGTGAACATAGTTTTCTGCAACATCAGGTAAATCGTAGTTAACCACAAACTCCACCCCTTTTACGTCCAAACCCCGCGCACTCACATCCGTGGCTATTAAAATTCTATTTTTTCCGGACCTAAAACTTTCCAAAATCGCCATCCTGTCCTTTTGGTCTTTATCACCGTGCAAAGTTGCTGTGATAATGCCCACCCGTTCCATGGCTTTCAAAACCCGCTCTGCCCGCACCTTGGTGCGTACAAAAACCAAAATCTTTTTATCGTTATTTTCTTTAATCACCCGCTCTAAAAAAAAGCGCTTATCGTCCATTGCTACGTAAGCCACCACGTGATCTACGTTTTTAGAAACAGGGTCTTTAGGAGAAATTTGGATGCGTACAGGCTTAGTTACTAGCGCGTAAGCTAAATCTTTGATGGTTTCGTCAATAGTTGCCGAGAAAAACAAAGTTTGCCTGCGCCGGGGCAAAAACTGCAATAAGTGCTTAATGTCCTCATAAAAGCCTTTGCTCAGCATATGATCGGCTTCATCCAAAACCAGAAAATCAACTTTTTTAAGGTTAAGATGACTTTTATGCACCAAATCGGCAATTCTACCGGGTGTTGCAATCAACACATCTACGCCTTTTTTAAGTCTTGCAACTTGTGGCGCTATCTCTACTCCGCCAATAATCGCCATCGTCTCCACATCAGTATATCGCCCTATTTGCTTAAAAACTTCTTCTATTTGTACCGCCAATTCGCGGGTGGGCACCATCACAACCGCTTTAACATTTTGCCCCGGCACCCAATGCCTATTTGCCTGCAACATGCTAAGCAACGGAATGGCAAAGGCGGCAGTTTTGCCCGTACCAGTTTGTGCAATCGCTAAAATATCTTGTCCAGAAAGTATTTGCGGAATAGCTTTATACTGAATGTCCGTAGGTTTTTTGTAACCTAGCTCATCTAAACTTTGCTTAACCTCCCAAGCAATCTGGTATTTATCAAACTTCATCTTTGGCAAAGATAAACATTGAGACTTTATCCTAGCAGTTTATAAATCCATCTTCAAGCGCGAATCAAAATTAAAAGGCACCACATCTAAAATTTTAATTGCCGAAAACGAAGAATGGAGCGGATTGATAAGGTAATTATATTCACGATCTACAATAGCCGAAGGAACTTTTAAAAGTAAGGTAGATACATCAGCCAGCCATTTATCACCGATTGACTGTGTGATGGGATAGTTTGCAACCTTAAACCACGCTGCGTTAATGCGATTAAGCACTGCTAACGGAATTTCTTTCACAATGGCTTCATCGGGCACCTCAATAACAGCCATTGAAAAATTCCCCGAACTTAAAGCTGCACCCGTTTTATGTGCTAAAACCTCTAAACAGGCCAAAGAAGCCGAGCCGGCGGTATAAATTATTTTTTGGTTCTCGGTGTTCCAACGCCCCGCAAAACCTGGAGCATGTAAAGTAGAGGCAAATTTGGTTTGGCTAATCCGATAAACTTGCATCAGCAATTGTTAGGCTAAAATGCCATGATCAATACGGTGAAGCTCGTTCATTACGATATTGATACCCGTGATAGAATCTAAAAGATCATTTGGTTTTGCACCGATACCGATGTTGTACTCTGGCAACCATTTTTTAAACTCTTGGATAGAACCAAAGGTATCCAAACCTTTATCGTAAAGCTCTAAGAGAAAAAGAACATGCTCACTTAAGCTGGTACTAAGCTCTTTTGGCGCACTTAAATGCTTACGTAAGGTAGGCTCTGTTAAATCTAAGTTTTTAGCTAAATCAAAACGTGTAGAACCACTAATTTCTAATAAATCTGAAAGTGATTTTGACGATAAGCCTCCTTTTATTACACTTAATTTGTTTACCGGAGATTTGAAATAGCTATGGTAAGGAGCTAGCATCTCTGCAACAATGCTTTGTTGCTGTGGCGCGGTATCTTCAGTTTCATAGTATTTCATAAACCAAATGTAACTATTTTCATTTTAAAATGAAACTTTTTTCACATTTAATTTAACGAGCTTACTCCGCCAGATACGATAAATTTCATAGCTTGCGCCGAACTCATGTTCAAAGGTTTAACCTGGTCCGCCTTCACAATCATCACTTGCCCCGCAAAAGAATAGGACCAAGGGAAATAAACCGCCACATCTCCCTCTAAACCAATGTTGCTTAAATCTTTTTGGGTTAAAAAGCCAATCCGCTTAAAACCGTGGCTATCCTCAACCAATACCGGTTCGTTTAGCTTCTTTTCGTCGCCTACAAAAGCCTCCGTCAAATCTTTTACAGATGAGTAGATGAACTTGAAAATCGGCAGTTTGTTTAGCCACTTGTTAAACCAGTTATAAATAGGCTCGGTGATTAGATAAGTGGCCATAAAACCCGCCACTAAAATCACAATAATCACAGATAACAAGCCTAAACCGGGGATGTACAACGGTTTGCCCGTTTGCGGATCCACAAAAATTTTATCGCTTAAATTCAGCGCGTCATCCACAGAAGAAAACGCCCAAAATATCAAAAAGAACGCCGCGCCCAATGGCAATACCACCAATAGCCCTTTTACAAAATATCTAAAAATCGCCCTGAAAATTCTCTTCATCATGTTATTCGTAATAATAAACCCTTTTTACCCTTTGTGATATGTTGGTAATCACCTCATATGGGATGGTATCCAACTGTTCTGCCAGATCATATACACTAAAACCCTCGCCAAACACAATTACATCATCCCCTTCAGAAGTTTCAATTCCGCTAATGTCCAACATAGTCATATCCATACAAATATTACCGATGGTAGGCGCCAAAACCCCGTTTACCAACATTTTGCCCACACCATTACCTAGCGCCCGCGGATAGCCATCGGCGTAACCTATTTTTACCGTTGCCGTTTTACCCTTATGCTGCATTACACCTTTACGGCTGTATCCAACAGTTTCGCCTTTCTCCAGTTCTTTAATTTGTGATATAGTGGTTTTTAGACTTACAACCGGTTCTAACAAAGCTTTCTCGGTGTCAATACTTTCAATACCGTATAAACCGATACCCAAACGCACCATTTCAAACTGTGCCTGCGGCCATCTGCTAATGCCAGAAGTATTTAAAATGTGGCGCAAAAAAGTATAATCCAAATTTGATTGTAGCCGATTTACAAATAGCTCAAAGTCCGAAATTTGTTTCAAAGTAAAACTGTTATGCGCATCATTATCACTAGCTACCAAATGCGAAAAAACAGATTTTACTAGAACACTTGTATTTGTCTTCAGTTTAACAATTAGGGCATCAATATCTTTAAAATCGAAGCCTAAACGGTGCATCCCGGTATCTACCTTTATATGGATGGGGTAAAATTGGGCGTTTTTAGAATTTAAAAAATCAACAAATGCGTCTAATATGCGTGGCGAGTAAAGTTCGGGCTCTAAATTATGCTCAACAATCGATTCAAAAGAAGACACCTCGGGGCTTAAAACCATAATAGGAACTTTAATGCCGGCCTGCCGTAGCGCCACACCTTCATCGGCGTAAGCCACGGCCAAATAATCAACACGATGATGTTGCAACAAATTCGCAATCTCATCACTGCCACTGCCATAGGCGAAAGCTTTAACCATTGCCATTAATTTAACGCCCGGACGCAGTTTGGCCTTATAATGTTTAAGGTTAGCCAAAATGGCATTTAAGTTAATTTCCATAACGGTTTCGTGCACTTTTTGGGTCAGCATTTTGCTGATACGTTCAAAACCAAAATCGCGCGAACCTTTTAAAAGTATCGTTTCGTTTTTAAAATCGGAGGAGCGGAAATTCTCGATAAATTCATCTGTACTGTTATAAAAAACGCTATGAACCGGAAAAACCGAAGAAAAACGCTTTAAATCTGCACCTATGCCAATAAACCTGTCAACACCTTTATTTGTTAAAAGCATGGCCACATCGCGGTAAAGCTCATCGTTTGCTTTGCCAGACTGATGTATATCTGATAAAATAAGGGTTTTTGTGGGATATTGGTTTTGCTGATTTAAAAAATCAAGTGCGATATCTAAAGAGGAAAAATCAGAATTATAAGAATCATCGATGATGGCAGATTGATTGATTCCCGTTTTAAGCTCCAAACGCATTTTTACCTGCAATAGCTTTTGCATACGCTTCTCAATCTGGACCTGCGCTATGTTTTGGCTCAACAAAACCGCCCAACATATCACCGCATTTTCAATAGATGCCAAACTGCTGAAAGGAATATTTACGCTGATTTCCTCATTTTTATATTTGGCATGGATGGATGTAAAACTTATTTTGTGCGTTATTTTTACCACGTACAAATCTGCAGTTTCATCGTTCAAACTCCACGTAAACGTATTTTTTGACGGCTCTAAAGCATCCTTAAATTGTTGATTGATGACAACCAAACGTGCATTTTTAAACAGCTTCAATTTTTCGTGCAATTTCTCGTCCCGGCTGGCGAAACCTTCATCATGCGCGGCGCCAATGTTGGTTAAAACACCAATATCCGGTTTAATAATCGCTGCCAAATGTTCCATCTCATTGCCTGATGAAATTCCGGCCTCAAAAATTGCAAGGTTATAATCATCGCTCATTTGCCATACAGAAAGCGGCACTCCAATTTGCGAATTATAGCTTTTCGGGCTCCTAACAATATCATAATCTGGAGCCAAGAGTTGGTACAGCCATTCCTTTACAATGGTTTTTCCGTTACTGCCCGTTACCGCAATTACCGGATAAGCAAATTTACACCGGTGGGCTTTCGCAATTTCTTGCATGGCCAAAGTGGTATCGGCAACCCAAATAAAATTGCCCTCAGAAAAATCTGTTACATTAAAAGATAAATCAGAGATTATAAAAGTACGTACCCCTGCCCGGTATAAAGCGGGGATATATTGATGAGCATCTCGCGACCCTTTTAAAGCAAAAAACACCGAGCTTTTTGCATCGGTAATTTTTCTGCTATCGGTAAGCAGATGCTGTATTTCTTGATTTGGAGCGTTCAGTTGCGATTTGCGCGCTACTAAAGCGGAGAGTTCTTCTGCGGTGAAAGAAAATTGCGACATACCACGCAAATTTGAAGATTATTAGCGAATATCACTAATTTTAACCGCCATGCAGCAAAAAAACCAAAGTCCTTTAACCTATGCCCAGGCTTTGCAAAAAGCCGAAGCTTATTGCGCCTATCAAGAGCGCAGCCAGTACGAAGTTAGAGGCAAATTACTGGATTTGGGTTTGCGTGGCGATGATTTAGAGCGCATCATCAGCGAGCTCATCAGCACCAACTTTTTAAACGAAGAAAGGTTTGCTTTAGCCTACGCCCAAGGGAAAATGCGGATGAAAAGCTGGGGGCGCCGCAAAATAGCCGACGGCCTTAGATTTAAACAAGTTTCTGCACCGCTCATAAAAAAAGCATTAAACAGCTTAAACGGCGATGAATACGAAGAAAAACTACGCCAACTGATAGAAAAAAAGGGGCGTAGCATGAACGAAAAAAACACAAAACTGCTTAACTACAAACTAGGGAACTACGCTATAAGCAAAGGCTACGAACCCGATTTGGTTTTTTACATCTTGAAAACTAAAGAATTATAAAAAAAAGCCGTTTTTTTAAACAGCTGTTATTGCAAACTTTATTTTTCTGTCTATATTTGCAACCCGCAAGGGAAATAACAATATATGCGAAAGTAGCTCAGTTGGTAGAGCACAACCTTGCCAAGGTTGGGGTCGCGAGTTCGAATCTCGTCTTTCGCTCTTAGAATGTAGGTTCTATAAATTGTGTGCAAACACAGGCTGAAGTGGTGGAACTGGTAGACACGCAGGACTTAAAATCCTGTTCGCCCTAAAGCGAGTGCGGGTTCGATTCCCGCCTTCAGTACAAAAAGAGCCCGCAGGTCCGCGGGCCGTTCTTTAACCAGATTAGCGAAAGTAGCTCAGTTGGTAGAGCACAACCTTGCCAAGGTTGGGGTCGCGAGTTCGAATCTCGTCTTTCGCTCAACTACCTCTCAAAAAATCTTTTCCTTTACCAAAATCTTTCGCTCACAACAAAAGCATCTATACGTAAAAGCGTAATAATTTATGTCACTTTTAGAACAAACAAAGCTGAGCAAGCAGTTACAATCAGCAATGATACGTAACGGCTACACCGGCGCTACAGAACTGCAGCAAATTTTATGGCCCAGGCTACACGGCGGGCAAGATATAGTTGCCCTTGGGCCCGAAGGTTGCGGAAAAACAACCACCGCTGTGCTGGCTGCCCTTAACAAAATTAAATATACCGAAGAAATTGCGCCTCAGATTTTGTATCTGGTGCCAGACATAGAAAGCGGGGAAGCGGTTATAGATCTTTTCCATCAGTTTAATTACCGCCACGGGCTAAGGATTTTAGGTGTTTTTGCAGATGGCAGCAGTTTGGACCAGCAAGTTCTTGAGCTTACAGATGGTGTGGATGTTGTAGTGGCCACGCCAGACCGTGCCCGGGCGGTTTACTTAAAACTAGGCTTAAACCTTAACAAAATTTCTTTTTTTGTAATTGATGATGTTGAAGAAATTGTAAAAAAAGGATTAACGCTACCTACCTCGGAGCTGGCGCGTGGTATTAAAAAATCTCAGTTTTTAGTTTGCTCTACCGTTTTGCACGATAGGATTGAAAACCTGTTTGAGCAGTTTATGCCCTTGGCCAATATTATTGAAGTTGAAGATTTAGGCGAAAATGAGCTAAACACCACAGAACAGCTTCTGTACCATGTGCCCAATTTTGGAACAAAGCTTTATTTGGCGCATTTGTTAATGGCGGATGCAGAAGTTTTTGAAAAAGTACTCATTTTCACCAACAGCCAATATACCGCACAAACTGTTTTCAATAATTTAAGTAAAGATTATGATGATGCCGTTAAGCTGTTACAGGCAACAGAAACTGGGGGAACTATGGCAGAACAGCTGAATAGTTTTAAGCTTTCACCAAAACAACGAGCGCTTATTATCGCGAATGAAACTGTGGAAGACGTGGATGTTTCTACCTTTCCGAGCATTATCCATTTTGACATCCCAGAACAGGAAGAAACTTATTTACAAAGAGTTACAATTTTAAATGCGCAACAACAAGAACAGCTCTCTATTATTTTTTGTACAGATTTGGAGCTAAGCCAAATAAAAAAACTGGAACAAGCCCAAGGCAAAAAAATGCAATTGATGGAGCTTCCGGAAGATTTATATATCGTAAAAGATAAGCCTAAAGCCAGTGAAGGCAATGATGAACGTAAAAAATAGATGACAAATTCTTTTTAAAGTACTTGCATATTATGATAAAAATTAAATATCTTCGTTTTTAACGAACAATTAATCATCAAATAAATATTCAAAATGGACAAATTTAACGAGTTAAAAGCACTTATCAACAGTGCAGAGGCTGACGCAACAGCGTTCTTCGAAAAAGGTAACAAAGCTGCAGGTACCAGATTACGTAATGCAATGCAACAAACTAAAGTTTTAGCGCAAGACATCCGTAACGAAGTTACCGCTAAGAAAAAC
Source organism: Pelobium manganitolerans (assembly GCF_003609575.1). Taxonomy (GTDB): domain Bacteria; phylum Bacteroidota; class Bacteroidia; order Sphingobacteriales; family Sphingobacteriaceae; genus Pseudopedobacter; species Pseudopedobacter manganitolerans. The sequence continues at coordinate 130,742 of NZ_MBTA01000002.1, forward strand.
GCAGGATAATATCAACCAATAATATCCTAATGAAACGAAAGCCTGACTTTTTTAAAGTTAGGTTTTTTTGTTTAGGGCCAATTATATGCTAAGCATTTGCATTCCCCATTATAATTTTCCAAATCCGCAGTTGTTTGCCAGTTTATTAGCGCAATGCCAAAGCGCCGGCCTAGCTTTTGAAATTTTAATAGCCGACGATGGCTCCGAAAATAACAAAAAGCGATACCTAAGCGACTTAAACAACCAATATTTTCGCATTTTTTTATTAGAGCATAACCACGGCAGAAGCTTTACGCGCAACTTCTTAGCCGAAAAAGCAATGTTTCCAACGTTATTGTTTTCGGATGGTGACGCCGAAATTATCTCGGATGATTTTATCAAAATTTATTTAACCGCAAAACAAGCCGACATAGTTGCCGGAGGAAGAATTTACGGTGCAAAGCCCACCTCAAAAGATTATTTATTGCATTGGCGCTACGGAACTCAAATTGAGCAAAATGCCAACGCCCAATTTCAGTCTAACAACTTTATCATCAAAAAGGATCTTTTTAAAACCGTAAAATTTGATGAAAATATAAAGACTTACGGCTATGAAGACGTACTATTCGGATTAGAAGCTCAAAAACAAGGCTTTAAAATTCAGCAAATCAACAATCCGGTGAAGCACTTACAATTAAAAACGAATCAACAGTTTTTAGACGATACAGACGAGGCCTTACAAACTTTAGCAAAACTAATTTATAACCAAGGGGAATTTAAGCTTGCAACAGAAGTCAGATTAAGCGCAAAGTATTGCTGGTTGAAAAATCGCGGTGTAACGCCGTTTTTTAATATAGGCACCCATTTAATATTGGCTAATCTGCGCAAAGCACTGTTAAAAAACCCTGAAAGCCCGTTGTGGATACTGGCGCTGTATAAATTATATCGCTTCCATGCACTAGCAGAAAGCTATAAAGAATAATGCAGATTTTCTTTTTGAATGGCACCCGCATCTAAGAGGGTACGGATAAGCGCAATTTTATCTTTTTCGCCACCATGTTTGATATTGCTCAACAGCGTTTTTAAATCTGCCGGCCCATTTTTTAAAAAAGCAATCAGTTCATCGTGCATCAACTGCTCCAGATTTTGTTGTTGGGCACGTCTTTCGGCTAAGCAAACATCGCAAACGCCACATTTTTTGGGGTTTTCTTCATCAAAATAGTTTAGAAGTTGCACATTTCGACAGATTTCACGCTCGGCAAAAGCCAGCATAGCCGTCATTTTATGAAGGTAATTTTGCTTACGCTCTTCCAGATATTTATGGTTAACCATCAGATTTTCTGTTGGGATGCGCGCTTTTAAAAAGGTGAGCAAAGGCTGGTTGGTTTGCGCCTGGTAGCTAATTACACCTAAACTGTCCAGCTCTTCCAAAACCTCCACAACTGTTTTTTTTGCCATCCGGTTACGGTTCGCTAAATCAGCCTCTTTGATATTCACAAACTGATCAAAAGCACCGCCATAACTTCGCAGTACCGACTTTATAAAGCTATCAAACCTAAAATTTTCTACCTGAAAACGATATAAATCCTCCCCTCCTATTAAAAACTTGAGGCGCGATAGCATCAACGCATTTTCGTTGAGCGCGAAATACTCATCATGCTCTAAAAATTTAATGGCGCTGATCGCCGTAATGGCATCCAAGTTAAACTGCGTACAAAAATCGGCTAAATTAAATTCGTAGGTGGTATCCTCGCCTGCCTCAAACGGTATTTGCAGATAATTGCAGATAAAATGATAAATCTTTTTAATGTCAGCCGCTGGCGGAAAATTCTGCTCAAACCGTTTCTCAAAGCTTAAACGATCACGCTTTTGGTACAATAAAACCGCATAAGCCTTTTGTTCATCGCGCCCTGCCCTTCCGGCTTCCTGATAATAAGCTTCCAAACTCTCCGGCAGTTCGTAATGGACTACAAAACGCACATTTGGCTTATCAATGCCCATCCCAAACGCGTTTGTAGCCACCATTACCCGCACTTGGTCTTTTAGCCAGGCTTCTTGTTTGGCGGCGCGCTCATCCAAACCTAAACCGGCATGATAATATTGCGCAGCAATCTTATTCTGGTTCAGATATTTAGCCAGTTCCACGGTGTCTTTTCGGGTGCGTACATACAAAATTCCGCTTCCTTTAACACCATTACAAACATCTAATAACTTTTGGAGCTTATTTTCTTGGTTAATTACGGCGTAACTCAGGTTCTTGCGCTCAAAACTTTTCTTAAAAACTGCAGCCTTTTTAAAATTCAGCTTTTCGATGATATCCGCCTGCACCCGCGCCGTAGCAGATGCCGTTAAAGCTAAAACAGGCACCTCGGGATGTAAATCTCTAAAATCGGTAATGTGCAAATAGGGAGGGCGAAAATCATAGCCCCATTGCGAAATACAATGCGCCTCATCTACAGCTAACAAATTCACTTTCATGTACTTCACGCGCTCGCGCACCAAAGGTGATAATAGCCTCTCGGGCGATAAATACAAGAACTTCACATCGCCATACACACAATTATCCAAAGCAATGTCAATTTCTCTTTTGCCCATCCCAGAAACAATCGCGATAGCATTTATACCTCTATTGCGCAAGTTTTCTACCTGATCTTTCATCAGTGCTATAAGCGGAGAAATAACAATGCAGATACCCTCTTTAGCCATAGCCGGCACCTGGAAGCAGATAGATTTACCGCCTCCGGTGGGCAATAAAGCGAGTGTATCGGCACCGGAAAGTACCGAATTAATGATTTCTGACTGTAAAGGCCTAAAATCATCATAACCCCAGAACTGCTTTAGTATTGCTTTTGTAGCCATGTTGAAACCCAACAAAGAAACAAATATTTAAATATTGCGTTGCTATATGGCTCGTATTTTGTGGAAAATGGGCTTTTTAGCAGGCATCCTGTGGCTTCGGAGCCTGTTTAAGCCAGCTAAATTTTTATTTTTTAACTTGCGAGTTCTTTTAATCTTGATGATGAAACAAATTACAGCTCTTGTTTTTTTATTTTTTTTGATTAACCAATCTGGCCATGCACAAGACAGATGGAATGTAGAAAAACCCGCCGGGCCTAGCAAAAGCATCAGTTTTAACACCACAGAAGGCACTTTTATGAATTTGGACGTAAGTCCGGACGGCAAAACGATAGTTTTTGATTTGTTGGGCGACATTTATAAAATGCCAATTAAAGGCGGAAAGGCGACCCTGCTTTCTGGCGGGATGGCTTACGAAGTGCAACCGCGCTTTTCGCCGGATGGCAAATACATTTCTTACACCAGCGACAAAGACGGCGCAAACAATATTTGGGTGATGAACGCCGATGGCAATAACCAAAGGCAAGTTACCAAAGAACGTTTCCGTTTGTTAAATAATGCCGTGTGGACACGCGACGGTAAGTATATCATCGCCAGAAAACATTTTAGCTCGCAAAAAGCTGTAAACGGAGGTGAGTTGTGGATGTACCACATATCTGGCGGTTTTGACGGCGTGCAACTGAGCAAAAGAAAAAATGACCAGCAAGATTTAGGCGAGCCTTGGGTTAGCCCGGACGGATCTGTTTATTACAGCGAAAATTTAATCCCGAATCCCGTTTTCCAGTACAATAGAGACCCAAACGGAGAAATTTATGCGATAAAAAAACTAGACTTAAACACGGGCGATATTGAAAAAGTTGCCGGTGGCTCGGGCGGTGCTGCGCGTCCGCAGGTTTCGCCAGACGGCTCGCAAATTGCCTTTGTTAAACGCGACCGGTTAAACACCGTTTTGTATTTGCAAGACTTACAAACCGGCGAAGAAAAACCGCTGTACACCGATTTGTCTAAAGACCAGCAAGAAACGGATGCCGTTTTTGGCGTTTACCCCAACTTTAATTGGTTACCAGATAACAGAACCATTGTGTTTTACGCCAAAGGGAAAATTATGAAGGTGGACGCGATTACGCTTGAGGTGGGCGAAATACCGTTTTCTGCAGATGTAAAACAAAGCATTTCGGAGGCCTTACATTTTGAACAACCTGTTTTTAAAAACGAGTTCGACGTAAAAATGATCCGCCAGCTAGCCACATCGCCGGACGGCAAAAAGGTAGTTTTTAATGCGGCAGGTTATCTTTACCTAAAAGAACTTCCGGACGGTAAACCAGAGCGTTTGACCGAAGGAACAGACTGGGAGTTTGAACCCAATTTTAGTCCCGACGGAAAATCGGTAGTGTTTGTGAGCTGGAACGACGAGCTGCGCGGTGCTGTAATGAAGTTTGATTTTAAGGGAAAAAAGCTAAACCCTGTAACAAGCGAGCGCGGCATTTACCACAGTCCGCGGTTTAACCGTAAAGGCGACCTTATTGTGTACAGCAAAGGCGCGGGCAACGGTAATTTAGGTTACTCGTACGGCAAACACCCGGGCATTTACACTATAGCACCCGAAAAAGGCACGGCAAAATTAGTCATCAAACATGGCTTTAAGCCGATGTTTAGCGCCAATGATGATCGGATTTATTTTCAATCGCAACTAAACGGGAAAAAAGCATTTAACAGTTGCGATTTAAACGGACGTGATGTAAAAACGCATTATACATCTGTTTACGCCACTGACTTTATTCCAAGTCCGGATGGTAGATGGATGGCTTTTAATGAGCTGTACAATGTTTACCTTACCCCTATCATCAGCGCTGGCAGTGCCTTAGATTTATCATCAGAAAATAAAACTTTACCACTTAAAAAGCTGACCAAAGATGCCGGAACCGATATTCACTGGAGTGCCGACAGTAAGATTATCCATTGGACCATGGGGTCCGAATATTTTTCGAAACCGATAAATGACGCTTTTAATTTTATTGATGAGGAAGATTCAAAAAAGAAAAACGCACAGGTGGACACCAACGGCATCAGTTTAGGTTTGGTGCTGGCAAGTGATAAACCCCTAGGTCGCATTGTTTTAAAAGGAGCAAGAATTATCACCATGGAAGGCGATGAAGTGATAGACAAGGGCACCATCATCATCAATGAAAACAAAATTGAAACCATTGGAACCGAAAGCAGCGTTGAAATACCGGAAGATGCTAAAGTTTACGAGCTAAACGGGAAAACCATTATGCCCGGAATTGTAGATGTTAACGCGTATTTACCAACTAGCAGCAATGGTATCTCGCCTCAGCAAGACTGGCCCTACTTTGCCAATTTGGCTTATGGCGTAACTACCGTGCATGACCCATCTGCACAAACAGAAATGGTATTTAGTCAGGCCGAAATGATTAAAGGCGGATTAATGACCGGCCCACGGCTGTACGCTACCGGTCGCGTTTTTTACGGCGCCGAAAGTGATAACAACAACTCGATAAGCACATTAGACGATTTGCGCTCGCATTTACGGCGTTTAAAAGCGGTGGGTGCTTTTTCGGTGAAACCTCATAGCCAAAACCGCCGAGATCAAAGACAACAGGTGGTTATGGCGGCGCGCGAATTAAACATGGAAGTGCTGCCCGAAGGCGGAACCAACCTTTACACCAATCTGAGCATGATAGCAGATGGTTATACCGGTATTGAGCGCAACCTGCCTGCATACCCTATTTATAAAGATGTGACTTCAGTTTGGAACGGCAGCAAAACCTCCTACACCCCGTCGTTAATTATTGCCTACGGAACGCAATGGGGCGAAAATTATTGGTACGATAGGACTAATGTTTGGGAAAACGAGCGTCTTTTGAGCTATATGCCTAAAGCAATTGTGGACGAGCGCAGCAGAAGACGTACCACATCTGAATACGGCGATTATGGCCATATTGATATTGCGAGAAGCGTAAACCAGCTGGCAAAAGGTGGTACAAAAATTAATTTGGGAAGCCATGGGCAATTACAGGGTTTAGGGGCACATTGGGAACTGTGGATGCTGGCACAGGGCGGCATGAAACCGATTGACTGTTTAAAAGCGGCCACCATTAACGGAGCTGCCTATTTGGGTATGGATAAAGAAATAGGTTCATTAAAAAAAGGTAAGCTGGCCGATTTAATCGTTTTAAACGGCAACCCGCTTAACGACATCAGAAACTCGGAAAAAGTGATTTATACCATGGTCAACGGACGTTTATACGACGCTTCTACCATGAACGAAATTGGAAACCATGAGCAGTCGCGCAATAAATTTTGGTGGCAGTTTAGCAAATCAGAAAACTACATCATTCCGGAAGGAGAGATAAATTAGCATCAATAAAAAGCGAATCCAAGACCTCAGATTTTATCTGGGGTCTTTTTTGTTTAGGATTTTGGGCTCGGCAAAAACGCGCGTTTCAGGGATGTTTGGTTGCAGCAGAATTTGGCCGGCAACAAAAAAGCAAGAACATTCGACATCCTAAAACATGGAATTGTGGTGTTGAAGGTGCGGCAGAAAAAGTATTTTTGTTTGTTACGCCTGCGGGAAATCTTTTAGCGCAAACCGAAGCCGTGCGAGCGGTTGTGCTTTAACGAACTTTTTGCAACAATCGGCGGTTTGCTCAGGGCAGTGCAAGCTTTAATATTTCTGCAAAAGATTTCCGGGCTTCACTTCCAAAACTCGGAAGGCCGGGCTTGTCACGTGGCACACTACCTCGTTGCGTCACCTCTCTCATGCTAAGTGATGCGTTTCGTTGTCACTTTTGAATTTTTAATTTTCACTTTTTAACATTACAACGCAGCGGTATTTCGTTTTAAATAAATATATTTACAAACTATCGCTTATATCGCTAAATAAACATTAAATTGATAGCTATACTTATAGGTATTTGAATAATGAACTTAGATTGAGCTATGCAGTACCGCGCTGAAATTATCGAGCATAAAAAACAGAAGAGGATAGCCGTATGGTATGCTAATGACCCAAGGTTAATATCGAGATTTAGAAAACTGGATGATGCCAAATGGAGCGCTAGCCTTGGCGTTTGGCACGTGCCAGACAATGTTGCCAACCGTTTAAGGTTTAAACTCCGGTTAGACGAGGCGAATACCGTTGGAATGGATAAAATTGCTGAAATTGAAGCTTTTAAACGTTATCTAAACACCAAAAGATACAGTGCAAATACGGTTAAGACCTACTCGGAAGCTTTGTATGTTTTTTTGATGTTTTTTAACCATAAGGAAGTGGCGAAAATCAACAATGAGGATGTGGTGAATTTTTACAGCACTTATATTCTAGAAAAACAGCTGTCAACCTCGTTTCAGAATCAGATTATCAATGCCATTAAGTTATATTTTAAAACGATTAAAGAAACTTCCGTAAACGTAGATAAGATTTACCGGCCGAAGAGAGAAAAACTGCTGCCCAATGTTTTGAGCAAAGCGGAGGTTAAAAAGATTTTGATGGCCCACGGCAACATTAAACACAAAACGATGCTAAGCCTGATTTATAGTTGTGGGCTGCGGCGGAGCGAATTGCTGAATTTGAAACCTAGGGATATAGACTCGAAACGGAACTTAGTGATTATCAGACAAAGTAAAGGTAAAAAAGACCGGGTTGCGCCACTTTCTGCGGGTGTTTTGGAATTGCTGAGGTTATATTACCGCAGTTACAAACCAGAGTTTTTTTTATTTGAAGGCAGAGATGCTGGAACTAAGTACGATGAACGCTCGTTGGCCCAAGTGCTGAAGCAAGCGGTAGAAAAAGCCGGAATCGCGAAGCCGGTTAGCCTGCACTGGTTGAGGCACAGTTACGCTACTCATTTATTGGAAAGCGGGACAGATTTACGATATATCCAGGAGATATTAGGGCATAAAAGCAGCAAGACCACGGAGATATATACGCATGTGAGTACCAAAAGCTTACAAAATGTAAAAAGCCCGTTTGATGACTTATGAATTTAGTTAAATTTAAAAAAAATATGACGACAAGAAACCCCCACAAGCCAACCGTATTTGAAGTGCTATCGGGGGTTTTATTGCACATATATATAAGTTATAGGCAAATGTTCCCCGAACGAAATGCATCAGTTAACGAAAGTTTCTCCAATGCAAACTGACAATTTGAACTGACCGAAAGCATTTGAGGAATCGAACAAAAAAACCGAACTAAAACAAAATTGAACCGAACAAACCGAACGAACGAATAGAATTTCAAAGCTTTTAAAAACAAGTTTCAGACCGACACGCCCGACCGAACTGCTCAATTGAACGGCATTTCCAATCGGTTTCCAGCCGACCAAAAAGCTTAGCCGAACGAACTGTTTTTTCGGTTTTTAAGGACAAATCGGAAAGGAAAAACTACTTTTATTAAGACCGAACTGAACCGAAACAAACTTGAATATTATATGGAAAAAACACATCTGCCTATAACCACAGGTTTGCAAAATTGCGGGCGAAGTGCTTGCACTTTCTTTTGCCGTTTTTTATTTAATTTGGTTCGGGCTGACAGAGGTTCTGCAGGTAAAACCGCAATTTCTCAAACCTGCAAACCGTTAGGTGTAAGTGTTCCCCGAACTAAATGCGTTAGTTAACGAAAGTTTCTCCAATGCAAACGGACAAATTTGAACTGACCGAAAGCATTTAAGGAATCAAACAAAAAAACCGAACTAAAACAAAATTGAACCGGCGGACCGAATAAACGAAACAGAAATTACAGCTTTTAAAAACAAGTTTCAGACCGACCAAAACGCCCGACCTAACTGCTCAATTGAACGGCATTTCCAATCGGTTTCCAGCCGACCAATACGCTTAACGACCGGATTTTTTTCGGTTTTTAAGGCCAAATTGAAAAAAACTGAAGTATTTTTAGAAGCCGACCGAACCGAAAACTAAAAAGCGTGAACAGAATATGGGAAAAACACACCTACACCTAACCACAGGTTTGCAAAATTGCGGGGCGAAGTGCTTGCACTTTCTTTTGCCGTTTTTTATTTAATTTGGTGCGGGCTGACAGAGGTTCTGCAAGTAAAACCGCAATTTCTCAAACCTGCAAAACGTTATCGGTCAGTGTAAAAAGCCGACCGCACATTCAAGCACATTTGGTTTTTGCCGACACACAAATCCAAAGCGAAAACCAAAAGAGCTTGAATTTTTGCCACCGCACAAAATAAATAGAGTAATTTAGAACAGAAAAAATAAACTATTAAAGAGACAATAAATGACAGATTTTTTTAAACACTTAATACACGAATTTGAATTACCATTGGGAAACCCCGTGCTAATATTTTCATTGATTTTATTTATCATTCTGCTATCACCCATTCTGCTGAAAAGATTAAATATTCCCGGAATTATAGGATTAATAATAGCAGGAGTGGTTATTGGCCCGCATGGTTTTAACATCCTTGCGAAAAATTCTGCGGTTGACCTCTTTTCAACTATTGGCCTTCTTTACATCATGTTCATTGCAGGACTTGAGCTCGACATGAACGAATTCAAATCGAACCGAAAAAAGAGCCTTTTGTTTGGATTTTTTACGTTTATTATTCCATTAGGAATAGGTTTTCCCGTTTGCTTTTATTTACTCGGATATGATTTCAATGCGAGTTTTCTTACTGCAAGCATGTTTGCGACACATACACTTGTCGCCTATCCCATTGTGAGTAAATTAGGAGTTTCAAAAAATCAAGCTGTTGCCATAACAGTAGGCGGAACAATTTTAACAGATACAGCAGTTCTTATTATTTTGGCTGTAATCATGGGAAACAGCAAAGGAAATCTGAACTCAGAATTTTGGATAAGGTTAAGTGTTTCATTAGCCATTTTCTCGGCAATTATGTTTCTCATAATTCCAAGAATCGCAAAATGGTTTTTTCGAAAACTCGAAAGCGAAAAACACTCTCACTATATTTTCGTTCTTGCGGTAGTGTTCTTTGCAGCATTTTTGGCAGAAATAGCAGGAGTTGAAGCAATAATAGGAGCTTTCGTTGCTGGTTTAGCATTAAACAAACTCATTCCACATTCCTCTGCATTGATGAATCGTATAGAATTTATTGGAAATTCCTTATTCATTCCATTTTTTCTTATTAGCGTTGGAATGTTGGTTGATGTAAGCGTAATTTTAAGTGGCCCTATGGCTCTTATTGTAGCAGGAACGCTGACGGTTGTAGCTTTATTTGGAAAATGGTTTGCCGCATTATTTACGCAACTTATATTCAAGTATTCTACAGCACAACGACAACTTATTTTCGGATTGAGCAGTGCCCACGCTGCTGCAACGCTTGCAGTAATTTTAGTGGGGTATAAAGCTGAAATATTGGACGAGAACATTCTGAACGGAACCATTATACTTATTTTAATAACATGTATAGTTGCATCATTTGCTACTGAAAAAGCTGCTAAAAAAATTGTAATTGAATCTGAAGACGATACAGAAGGTCTTGCAAAATTGAATGGTATTCATAATGAACACATTCTTTTGCCTATTGCAAACGTTTCAAGCATAGAAAAGCTTCTTGAGTTTGCGATTTTTATTAAGGAAAAGAAATCTGCAAATCCTGTCTCAATCCTTTCGGTTGTATCCAATAATAAGGAAGCTGAAATTAATATACTGAAAGCAAGAAATAAATTGGAAGAATTTGTAAGACAAGCTTCTGCCTCCGAAACAAAAGTAAATATCATAACAACTATTGACCACAATCCAGCAAGTGGGATAGCCAGAATTTCAAGAGAAATAATGGCTGATATTATCGTCCTTGGATGGCCTCAACGCTCGGGTTTCATAGATAAATTTTTTGACGAAAAAATGGATACTATATTGAGTAATACGGACAAGACCACTTTTATCTGCCATTTGGAACAACCTTTGGTTCTCCACAAAAGAATTGTCATTGCTGCACCTCCGTTGACAGAGCACGAAAATGGGTTTGATTTATGGTTAAACAAAATTGCAATACTTGCTCAGGAATTAACCATTCCAATTGTATTGTATTGCAATGAGGCAACTGAAAAAGCGGTTGAAAAAACATTCAAAAAATTCAAACTTACGGCATCAATCAAAGTAAACCCATTCACTGATTGGGAAGATTTTCTCGTATTTTCAAGGCACATTCATGCGGATGATTTATTCGTTTTGGTTTCTGCCCGAAAAGGTGCAACTTCCTACATGGGAGTATTAGAGAATCTTCCTACTAAACTTGAAAAACACTTTACAGCTAATAGCAGGTTCGTAATTTATCCCCAACAATATACTGATAATTTTAGTAGTGAGAAATATGATGACTTTTCCGCAGAACCGCTAAACAAGGGGATAGAAGCCGTTCAGAAAATTGGTAAGGGCATAGGTTCATTTTTTAAAAATAAAGATAATGAGTAATTTATTTGAAGAACATCAATATCAACGCAGACTGTTACCATGGCTTTTGGTTGCAGCAATTTGGACTGCATCCATTTCCCATATTTATAAAAATGGAATTTCAACCGAACACAAAATGTATGATATTCTAATTTTACTTATTCTTCCTTTGACTATTAACCTGTTGCTCTTATTTTTTAGACTTTCAATTAAAATTGACAAAAAATATTTTAAGTTCAAAATGTTTCCGTTTCATTGGCACTTCAGAAAAATAAGGCTTAACGAAATAAGTAATGCGACTGTTAAGGAATATAACACAGACAGAACATTTCATGGTTGGGGTATGGGAATTCCGTGGAACAAAAATTATCAATCCTACACAGTAAAAGGTTATAAAGGTGTTGAAATTTCATTGAGTAACGGGAAGAAAATATTTATTGGAACTCAACAGCCTGAATCTCTGATTGAGAGCCTAAACATAAAATAAAATATGCCTACGCTTTACAGCCACACACATTGCCAAGTCGCACCAGCCAACACGCGAACCAAAACTTGGCAAAGAGTGTGTCTGCCCAACCGCACGACCAAAACGACCGAAAAATCAGCGGACGAAAAAGAACACCGAACCGATAACACGGGTTTGGCAAAAGTGGCGGTTCAGTACTCCGCAGACACATTTGTGGTTAATCAAACATTTGTTCTCCGCATCAACTTTTGTGGTAAAAATCGCCACCTTCGCCAAGCCCGAAACCGTTATGCCTCACCCTAAAAGACGACATCGAAACATAAAAACGACATAGAAAAATGGAAAACTTTGACCGCAAAAAACATTGGGAAAATATCTATCAGACAAAAGAACTGAAAGAAGTTAGTTGGTTTCAACCGACACCAGAAACCTCTTTGGACTTCTTTAAACAATTCAACGTGCCGACAACTGCAAAAGTGATTGACATTGGCGGTGGCGACAGTTTTTTGGTTGACCATTTACTCGACTTGGGTTATCAAGACATTTCAGTTCTCGACATTTCAGCGGCTGCCATTGACAGAGCTAAACAACGACTTGGGGACAAAGCAAAAAATGTAAAATGGATAGTTGCAGACGCAGCGACTTTTAAACCAACAGAGAAATATGACTTTTGGCACGACCGAGCGGCATTTCATTTTTTGACAGACGAACAAGAAATTTCTAACTACTTGGAAACTGCTGAACAAAATATAAACTCGACAGGTGTTTTGGTAATCGGGACATTTTCGGAACAAGGACCAAAAAAATGTAGTGGAATAGAAATCAAACAATATTCAGAAACGACAATGACTGACCGACTGAAAAAGTTTTTTGAGAAAATCAAATGTATTACGGTTGACCACAAGACACCGTTCGACACTATTCAGAACTTTGTTTTTTGCAGTTTCAGAAAATTACAAACGGCTTGACACGACACGAGAAAATAGAAGGGCGAAGGCATAACAGCACCTACACGCAAGCAGGGGTTTCGTGCTTCGTAGGACAGGAAAGTGCTGAATTTAAAGTTTGGTTCTTCATAGGAAGTTCAGTGGTTAAAATCCCTGCCTGCGTGTAGCTGCAAACCGTTATGGGTAAATGTTCCCCGAACGAAACGCATCAGGTAATGAAAATTTCGTTATTTAAACCGTAAGATTATAAAAATTTAAAACAATCAAATATCAAATCATCAATCGAGAGATTATAACCTAACAAGAATGCTCAACGCTGACAAGATTACTTTAATTTCACTTTTCGTGTTGTCATTTGTGGTTAATCTCGCCTTAATAGATAGTTACATAATCCCCAAAAAAAATGAAAGTGATAAAATTGTCGCTTACTCTGCAATTGAACAGAATACAGCTTTTAGGTTTGGACAGCCGACCAAAACATATTTAGGATTTCGCTTTTTTACTAAGAAGTCTTACAAATTTTCTCTTGAACAAACTTTTATAGAAAATCCTGAAATCACAATCAGCACTAGTAGAATTTTTAGAAATGTGACAAATGTTTATAACCAAAACGGAAACTATTCAGAGCAGTTAATCTCAGGGATGAACGGAATTAATCTATATGTTTTTCTTATACTATCAATCTCATCCATTGTAAGTATTTTAGTTTTAACCTTAAATGGAAACATCAGTAATACTACGTTTAGTAGTATAGTTACGTTTCATTTATTTATGATATTTATAGCTACGGTAATTTACTTTATGGTTTGAACATGGTACAATTACACACAACCTTATTAAAAACAAGTTTCAGACCGACCTAAATGCTCAACTTAACTGCTCATTTGAACGACAATTTTAATTTGGGTTTTAGCCGACCGAAATGCTTAACCGACCGAATTTTTTTCGGTTTTTAAAAACACATTGAAAGGATAAGAAACTGAACTATTTGTAAATACTGACCGAACTGAACCAAAACAAACGTGAATATAATATGGAAAAAAACACATCTACCCATAACCACAGGTTTGCAAAATTGCGGGCGCGGTGCTTGCACTTTCTTCATCACTTTTCACTAAATTCCCTGCGGGCTGACAGAGGTTCTGCAAGTAAAACCGCAATTTCGCAAACCTGCCAACCGTTATAGCCAATGGTGGGACAACCGTGCAACTAAGACTAGACCGACTTGAAATTTAAACATTAAAACAAAACCAATCCATTTTACCCGATATGCGAAAAACACAAGAACTTTTAGCTGAATTGGAGAAATATGAAAACAAAGGGAGATTTCAATTTCGCATCAATGATGTATTAAGTTTGGTTTGTAATATTCCTATACGAAAGGATTATAGTGGTTTGTATGCTTTCTATTCGGAAAATAAGGAACTCGTCTATGTTGGTATTTCTGGCAGAGAAGGTTCAGAGGGAAATATTATCCATAGAAAGGATGGGCTGAGAGGAAGATTTTTAACTGGTAAACAATTTGGACAAAGAAGAAGTATTTCACTTCCTATTCAAATGAAGCTAGATGGAATTTCAACTCTCGAAATTCACTGGTTTGTTACTTGTGGTGACAATGCAAAGGACATTCCTCGACCGATTGAAAAAGCTATAATCGAAATGTTTAAATTGGAAAATAATGGAAAACGACCTAAGTGGAATAAAAGAGATTAAACTAAAACCCTGACGATTGTTTACAAGTCGAACGACAGGAACCACTGGCTATAACACGGGTTTTGCGTCAGGCGGGGTGATGTGCAAACTTGGAGCTTTGTGCTTCTATTTGAGTTCAGTGTTGGTTGACAGTTTTGTGCTCCGAAACCCGCCCGAACGCAAAGCCCGAAACCGTTAGCACTCATTTTAACAAATACTACTTATGAAAAATATCCTACTAACATTAATTGCTTTTATCGGACTCTCTTCATGTAAGAAAGAAACAATTGAGAATAACATAAAAAATGACCCTAAATTTGCGACAGAACTACGACTCAGTCCAGAGAGCGTAAAATTAGACGGCCATAATCTAATATTAATTCCCTATTTGTGGCGTGACTTTATGCCAATTTCCGAAGAAGACGGAAAGAAAATGGTTTGCTCAAATAAACTGACAGAATCTAACGGCATGACTATTCCTAACACTATTGTACTTAAAAAACAATATTTGATTAAGGACAATGATATTTGGACGGCAAACTATAATGAGGTAAGAAGAAATACCGCTTTTATTGTTGAGGGAATTGTAAGAAATGGGCCGAAATGGGGACCTAACGTACGAGTTGATGTTGTGTGCGAATTTGAGGATAAAGGAAAGACATACAGAATTTTAGCAGAATCTCAATTAATAAACAGAACTGATTAGAAAAAACGAGTGCTAACAGCAAATTTGCACAAAAATGGCCGAAGGTGGTTTACATTAATTCATCAGTTATTTACTTAATTTAGTACTGTACGACAATGGATCTGCAAGCAATGCCATTTCTGCACAAATTAGCCAAACGTTAGCGGGCATTGCTACTGAAAACATATCGCTGTTTTAAACTGCCGACCGAACTGGAACAATATCTTGCTGTTAAACTTTGGCGACAAGTCAGCCGGACAAATTCCGCTTGTTCACCGACCGACCTGGATTTTGCTCCTCCCCTTTGCTGTAAACTGCCGACCTCAAGCGCTTTCTGACCGACCTCCTGTGACACGGCAACCGTTTATTTTTGCCGACCTGCTCTGCAAAACAGAGCTAACGGAAAAAGTTTTCTGCCCTTAAAAATCAACTGCGCTGACAGACTTAACTTTATCAAATGCCGACCGAAATGCTGTTTCCGCACTTGAATGTCGCAGGGAAAGCAACCGCAACGTCCGCTAACAACAGGTTTGCAAAATTGCGGGGCGAAGTGCTTGCACTTTCTTTTGCCGTTTTTTATTTAATTTGGTGCGGGCTGACAGAGGTTCTGCAAGTAAAACCGCAATTTCTCAAACCTGCAAACCGTTAGTGGCAAGGCTATGACGACACAACCCGACAGACAAATCGGGTTCTTTTTGATGTTTCGTATTTTAGTAGTTGCTTAAATAAGCAAATTGACTACCTTTCTACTATGGACAACAATTCTTGCATACGACAACAAGCGGACATTAAACAAATAAATCGCTGTAAAGACAGAGTTTCAGAACTCAACGGCTCATTTGACTATTTATCAAACGGACTTAAATTGGCAGGAAACAACGTAAGACTGAAAATTCTCTTTCTGATCTATGAAGAAAAACGACTTTGTGTTTGTGATATAAGCGATATTCTTGGTATGACAATTTCAGCGGTTTCACAACACTTGCGAAAACTCAAAGACAGAAAACTCATTGAAACAGAAAGAGAAGCTCAAACCATTTTTTACTCATTAACAAAAGAGTATGAAAAAATGCTGAAACCGTTTTTCAAAATACTTGACGAAAACAAAATTTTGGAAACATTATGAAAACAGACAACAAACTAATTGGAGCAGGACTTTTAACAGCAATTGCAGCTTCATTGTGTTGCATTACACCTGTTTTGGCTCTCATTGCAGGAACAAGCGGACTTGCCTCAACTTTTTCTTGGCTTGAACCTTTCCGACCGTATTTTATCGGAATGACAATTTTAGTGCTTGGTTTTGCTTGGTATCAAAAGTTGAAACCAAAAAAGCAAATTGACTGCAACTGTGAGACAGAAGAAAAACCAAAATTCATTCAGTCAAAAATGTTTTTAGGAATAGTAACGGGATTTGCCATCGTTATGCTTGCTTTTCCATACTATTCAAGTGTTTTTTACTCAAAGGCTGAAAAGCAAATCATAGTAGTGGACAAATCCAATATTAAAAAAATAGAATTTACGATTAGCGGTATGACTTGTGAAAGTTGTGGCGAACACGTAAATCACGAAGTAAATAAATTGACAGGAATAATAAGTTCAAACGCATCTTACGAAAATGGAAATGCAATCGTAGAATTTGACAACTCAAAAACAAACATTTCTGAAATCGAAAAAGCAATAAACTCAACAGGATATTCTGTAGCTGACAAAAAAGAAAATTAAAATGGAAATCAAATTACAATCAACAATAACTTGTCCCAACTGCGGACACAAGAAAGAAGAAACAATGCCGACAGACGCTTGTCAATATTTTTACGAATGTGAAAAATGTAAACAAGTTCTAAAACCAAAACAAGGCGACTGCTGTGTTTATTGTAGTTACGGAAGTGTTGCTTGTCCACCAATTCAGCAGGACAAAAAATGTTGCTAACAGACGAAAAACAAAGAAGCCCAGCCACTAACAGCGGTTTGGCAAAAGTGGCGGTTCAGTTCTTCGTATGACAGTTTATCGTAAATTTGAAGAGTGTGCTTCGTATGAACATTTGTGGTAAAATCGCCACCTTCGCCAAGCCGCGAAACGTTAGTGGCAAGGCTACTCGACAAGAAGGAACAAACCACGACAATGAATAGAAAATTGATTTTTACATTTATTGGGCTGACATTTTTAGTTACAGCTTTGTTCCTTGGAACTCCGTTTGAATTTTTAAACGCCCAGACTGACATGATTGCTACTTTCGCAATCATGACTTTATTTTCAATACTATTCATTCTTTTATTTAGACAAATTAGACGCCTCGAACACAGGAAGACAAAGTACATTACTATGGTTCTTCTAATTAGTTTGGCAATTCCATATCTGTATATAGGCGTATTGACAACTTTATCAATGGTTTCAGAACATCGACCTATGTGGCAAGACATTAAGATTTACACAAACTATAAAGATGAAAAAATAATCAGTCAGCGGATAGAAGTAAGTGGCTCTCTTTATGAATATCGGGACAGAAAAATCATTGCAGACTTTGGAAACTTCCGTATATCTTTTAATTATAATTCTGAAAATTTAAATGGTATTTGGAAGGAGCATAATATTAAGAAAAACACTACAGTAACAGTAATTTTTGATAACCATAAATAACAGGGAATATTATGCAAAAAAACAGCCCAGCCACTAACAACAGGTTTGCAAAATTGCGGGGCGAAGTGCTTGCACTTTCTTCATCACTTTTCACTAAATTCACTGCGGGCTGACAGAGGTTCTGCAAGTAAAACCGCAATTTCTCAAACCTGCAAAACGTTATAAGTAAGTGTTTCCCGAACGAAATGCATCAGTGAATGAAAGTCCCGCAATGCAGATGGCGGACATGTAGAATCGATTAAACAGCAAAGATTTGTTTAAGGTTATAATTAAAAGATAAAATGGTAACGACGAACTATCACCCAATAATTAAATCCTTTGTAATCTCATTTCTATATGTGGGCATAGGTACATTGAGTTTGATTTCGTTATATCCGCAATCTGGGTTCTATACTCCAATTTCATGGGGTGGACTTCTCCTTACTTTTCCCGTTACTATATATAGTTTTGGTATTATGTACACCGAATCAAACTCATTAGATAAAATATTGAATACTCAACTAGTAGTGTTCCTATGTTTCTGGTCTATTATCTATGTTTTAATTTTATTAAAAAAGTCGAACAATCACAAAATTAGGCCGACCGAGCCGAATAAACAAAATAGAAATCACATGGTGTAACAATCAAGTTTCAGACCGACCAAGAGGCTCAACTAAACTGCTTTGTTGAACGACATTTTCGATTGGTTTTTTAGGCGGTCCGAACTATTAGCCGACCGAATTTTTCTGGTTTTCACAAATAAGTTGAAAAGGAAAAACTACTTTACTATTGACCGAACTGAACCAAAACATACTTGAATATAATATGAAAAAAACACACCTACTTATAACAACAGGTTTGCAAAATTGCGGGGCGAAGTGCTTACACTTTCTTCATCACTTTTCACTAAATTCACTGCGGGCTGACAGAGGTTCTGCAAGTAAAACCGCAATTTCTCAAACCTGCAAACCGTTATGGGTAAATGTTCCCCGAACTAAATGCGTTAGTTAACGAAAGTTTCTCCAATGCAAACGGACAAATTTGAACTGACCGAAAGCATTTAAGGAATCAAACAAAACCGAACTAAAACAAAATTGAATCGGCGGACCGAATAAACGACAGAAATTACAGCTTTTAAAAACAAGTTTCAGACCGACCAAAACGCCCGACCTAACTGCTCAATTGAACGACAATTTCAACCGGTTTTTAGCCGACCAATACGCTTAACCGACCGGATTTTTTTCGGTTTTTAAGGACAAATTGAAAAAAACTGAAGTATTTTTAAATGCCGACCGAACTGAAAACCAAAAAGCGTGGATTAAATATGGAAAAAACACACCTACACCTAACCACAGGTTTGCAAAATTGCGGGGCGAAGTGCTTGCACTTTCTTTTGCCGTTTTTTATTTAATTTGGTGCGGGCTGACAGAGGTTCTGCAGGTAAAACCGCAATTTCTCAAACCTGCAAACCGTTAGTGGCAAGTGTAACACGACATCGTCTCGAATGACAAATACGAATTGATATATCAAAATGACACCAAGAATTGAAACATCAAACGAAAAGAAATTAGTTGGACAGCGACTTGTAATGAGTTTTGCTGATTACAAAGCAGGAGAACTTTGGAAAAGTTTTATGCCAAAACGAAAGGAAATAACCAATAATCTGACAAACGAACTAATTTCATTGGTGGTTTACCAATCGACACATTTCACAGACTTTAAACCGACAAACCAATTTGAAAGGTGGGCGACGGTTGAGGTTGCAAACTTTGACAATGTGCCAGCGGAAATGAAAACATTTATTTTGCCAAGCGGACTTTATGCAGTTTTTAATTACAAAGGCTTAAATACGGACAATTCAATTTTTCAATACATTTTAGGAACTTGGTTACCAAATTCGGCTTATGATTTGGACGACAGACCACACTTTGAAATTTTGGGCGAAAAATACAAAAACAACGACCCAAATTCAGAAGAAGAAATATGGATACCAATAACACGTAGAAACACCAGCCACTAACAGCAAATTTGTTCAAAAATGGCTGACGGTGGTTCAACTCAGGTTTTTCGTCAATTATTTAGTTTTGTGCGGTACGACAATGGTTATGCAAGTAATGCCATTTCTGCACAAATTTCCAAAACGTTATAAGGCATTAAACCTATGCAACTGCAAATAAACGAAAGCCGACAATTTGGAGATAACAGAATTAGACTATTAAGTTCAATTCTAAATGTACTTTTGACTTTGCTATTAATGACTTTCTTGGTTATAATTATTTGTTCGACAATTTTTTTCTTTGGGGAGATTGACGGTGCAGTACTAATTATGGTAATGAATTTTATTTTAATTGTTGCGACAGTTTTTGCAATCCATTATTTAAAAAGGACTTATTTTAAAATTATATTTGCCGACCATCATTTACTACTTTGCTCCCGACTTAAACTCCTAAATAGAAAAATAAAATATAACGACATAATAAAAATTATAATCGACGAAAAGACTGTTAGAAGACGAGTTGAAACGAAAAATGAATATTTTGAAGTAGATAATGCTGACAGCGAAAGCTTGACGTTAATATCTCAAGAAAAGCGTATAAATCTGAAAAGAATTAACGCCTTATAACAGCAAATTTGTTCAAAAATGGCTGACGGTGGTTCAACTCAGGTTTTTCGTCAATTATTTAGTTCAGTGCGGGCTGACATTGGTTCTGCAAGCAATGCCATTTATGCACAAATTTTCAAAACGTTATAGGGCATTTTAAGATGACACTCACGAATTGAAACAGACAACCAAAATATTAAACCTTGTTTACTGTTTGACAGTTTTACTTTTCCTGTTAGACGGCTTGACAAGTTTTGACATCAAAAACCAATTTCTAAAATCGTTCGTTTACTTTGGTTTCTTAATCGGGACACCGACAATTTTACTTTGGAACTTATTTTCAATAAAGACAAAAACTAAACGAATTATTGGGATAGTTTATCCGACAATTTTATTGGTTTTAATTCTTGTCGTAAACCCATTTGTTGTAAGCTCCCCCCAAAAATAGTACAGTTTAAAAGTAGAGTAAATAACTTTAAAAACTGTAGATATGAAAAAGAGCAAATTCAGTCCGGTACAGGTAGCCGGCATTCTAAAAGAGTTCGAGAACGGGAAAGACGTTGAGACTATATCGCGCGAGCACGGTGTAAGCAGGGCGACATTCTATAAGTGGCGCCAGCGTTACGGCGGCATGGAAGCCAGCGAGCTGAAAAAGGTAAAAGCACTGGAGGAAGAGAACGCCAAGCTGAAGCGCATGTATGCTGATCTGGCGCTAGAGCTGGACATGGCAAAACACGTCATCGAAAAAAAGCTTTAAAGCCTTGCGTAAAAAAGGAGCTGGTAAGAGAACTGGCCAAAATCTATCCCAGGGGCATCAGCAAGGCGTGCCATCTGTTGAAGGTCAGCCGCAGCAGCCTGGATTACGTACCCGTGAAACGGGACGACACGGAGCTCATCGAACTCCTGAAAAGCCAGAGCGGATCATACCCGCGCGAAGGATTCTGGAAAGGCTATTTCAGGCTCCGCAACGGTGGTTATGCGGTAAACCACAAAAGGCTGCACCGGGTGTACAAGGATATGGGTCTCCCATTGAGGAGGAAGTCAAAGAAGCGGCTGCCTTTACGGGTAAAGGAGCCGATCGTGATACCGGAGGCCTTTACCCATACCTGGAGCATCGACTTCATGAGCGATGCGCTCTACAGTACGCGCAAGTTCCGTACATTCAACGTGATAGATGACTACAACCGCGAAGTCCTGTTCATCGAGGCGGATTATTCTCTGAAGAGCAGCAGAGTTGTCTGGACTCTGCGCCATCTGGTAAGCCGTTACGGCAAACCGCAAAGGATAAGGATGGACAACGGACCTGAGTTTGTAGCCATGCTGGCCAGGGACTGGAGCGAGGCGAACGGGATAGAGTTCAAATATACCCAGCCGGGGAAACCGACACAGAACGCACTGATAGAAAGATTCAACAGGACATACAGGGAACAGGTGCTGGACGCTTACATTTTCGATTCGCTCGACGAAGTAAGGGAAGTTACGGAGGAGTGGATACTGGACTACAATAACCACCGGCCCCACGACGCGCTGGGAGGGCTCAGCCCAATAGCTTACCGGAACAAGAACCAAAAAATATTGCCGGATTCCGTTCCGCTACGCTCCACTTCATCCGGCAATATTTAACAAATGGAAAAACAACGGAAAAGTCTACTTTTGGAATGTACTAAAAATGGGGAGCCTACAATTTCCTTTTGTTTAGAATTTAAGTTTTCATAAACATCATTTTGTTCTTTTATTGTTGACATAACTTTAATGCCGACCGACTTTTGTTAAAGTTTGACAATCTAAGTCGGGCGGACTTTTTAAACGATTGACAAACTGTGTGGATAATAACCCTACCGCTAACAAGCGGTTTTATTTATGCCCGGGCGAAGTGCGTTCACTTCTTTCATCGGGTTTTATAATGTTAGTGATTGGGCGGAAATCTGTGCTATAAATCGGGTACAAATCAAACCGCCAAAACGTTAGCAGTAATGGCAATAAACCGGCTCCAAAGGAGAAACACGACTGAAAAAACATAAATTTGTAGCATATAGAAATAAATAATGGACAATCGCTTTACGGACATAATTCAACTCATAAAACAATCTCGGACTAATGCTATAAAAGCCGTAAACGCTGAACTAATAAACCTCTATTGGAATATCGGAGAACATATCAGCAAGAAAATTGAACAATCAGAATGGGGCGACTCTGTGGTAACAGAATTAGCCAATTTCATACAGATACAAGAACCAGAAATAAAAGGATTCTCCGACAAAAATATTTGGAGAATGAAGCAGTTTTACGAGACTTACAAGGCCTTTCCAAAACTCTCAACACTGTTGAGAGAAATTAGTTGGTCGCACAATTTGGCAATATTTTCAAGATGCAAGACTGTTGAAGAAAGGGAGTTTTATTTGAAACTGGCTAAGAAGGAGAACTATAGTTTCAGGGAACTTGAGCGACAAATTTCTGCGAGCCTTTTTGAGCGGACAATGATTGGAAACTCAAAACTCTCGACAGCGTTGAGAGAAACTAATCACGACCTTTCAAACACCTTCAAAGACAGCTATGTATTTGAATTTTTAAACTTACCTGACCTACATAGTGAAAGCGATTTACAACGTGGACTTATAAGACAAATGAAAAATTTCATTCTAGAACTCGGGAAAGACTTTTTGTTCATAGGAGAAGAATATAAGTTGCAAGTTGGTAACAGCGACTTTTACATTGACTTGCTTTTTTACCACCGTGGACTACAATGCTTAGTGGCATTTGAACTCAAAGCAGACAAATTCAAGCCCGACCACTTGGGACAGCTTAACTTTTACTTAGAAGCATTGGACAGAGACGTGAGAAAGCCAAACGAAAATCCGAGCATTGGAGTTTTGCTATGCAAGGACAAAGACAGTGAAGTTGTTGAATATGCTTTAAGTAGAAGTCTTTCACCAACAATGGTTTCAGAGTATAAAACGCAACTACCCGACAAGAAACTTTTACAACAAAAGCTACACGAACTATTTGACAATGAGACAGACGAGAAATAGAGCCACTACTGCTAACACGGGTTTTGCGTCAGGCGGGGTGACGTGCAAATTTGGAGCTTTGTGCTTCTATTCAAGTGTAGTGCAGGTTGACAGTTTTGTGCTCCGAAACCCGCCCGAACGCAAAGCCCGAAAACGTTATCGCTCAGTGTAAAAAGCCAACGCACATTCAAGCACATTTGCTTTTGCTCCAACCGCACGGCAGAGCAACACAAAATAAACTGACAAGAACCCAATAAATAATAGCGACAGATATTAATATTTGATAGTTACAGATTTGCTTCGTTGTACCTCCTCGTCCCAAAGCGACCTCTTGGGCAATGAACCTTGTAAAAGGCTGGAAGGTCGTCCTTATGGCTTGAGACATTAAGTCGCTACTTTTGAAACTTTTAAGTTCTTTTTAATTTTTAAACTGCAAAAGATTTCCCGGACGTCAAGCTAAAAACCCATCCTATCCACCTCCTACCACTCGCTAAATCCTTTAAAACAAAGTCAACTGCTCATTCTTTTTCCTAAAATGGGCAAAAGAAAGCTCGTGTTTGGCTTGGTGGGGCATGTATTTTTTTAAAGCGAGCTTAAACAGTTGATGGATGGCCTCTGCTTCTTTACCATCGCCGCGCATGCGTGTCCCCCATCTGCTGTCGTTGAGCTTACCACCGTGGCAGGCTTCAATCTGGTGCAATACTTTTTGTGCCCTTTCGGGATAAGCTTTTTTAATCCAATCTTCAAAGATGTTGCCTATGGCACCGTTTAAGCGGATTATGGTAAAGCCTGCACCGCTGGCGCCGGCCTCTGAAGCTGCCTTAATGACAGCCGGAATTTCGTCGCTGTTTAAGCCGGGGATGATGGGCGCCACCATCACCTTAACGGGGATGTGATGTTGCGCCAGCTGTTGGATGACTTTGATGCGGCCTTTGCCGGTTACGGTGCGTGGCTCCAGCTTTTGCCTTAAAGATTCGTTAAGTGAGGTGACGCTGACGCTTATTTGCACCAGGTTGAATTTTGCCAGTTCTTGCAGCAGATCCAAATCGCGCAAAATGAGGTTGTTTTTGGTGATGATGCCTACGGGGTGCTTGTATTTCAAAAACACCTCCAGCAAAGAGCGCGTAATTTTAAACTTCCGTTCGGCAGGTTGGTAGCAATCTGTATTGCCCGATAGCATAATCACCTGTGGCTGGTAGTTTTTATGATTAAGCTGTTTTTCTAAAATAGCGGCGGCATCGGGTTTGTAGATAATTTTACGCTCAAAATCCAGTCCGGCGCTAAAGCCCCAATACTCGTGCGCGTTGCGCGCATAGCAATAAATACAGCCATGTTCGCAACCTTGGTAAGGATTGATGGAATACATAAAGGGAATATCTGGGCTGTTGCTTACGCTGATTATTTTTTTGGGGCTTTCTTTAATAAACTCGGTGCTGCTGTTTTCGAGGAAAGGCTCATCTAAACCCTCGCTGTGTTCTAAAGAAATTTGGTGTCTAAAAAATTTGTTGTTGGGATTGCTTTGCGAGCCCCTGCCTTTAAAAAAATCCTGATTCCCGATCTGCTCCATCCAACAAAAATACTAAAATATTTAGTAAAAGTACAGCAGATAAAATCATGTAAGATGGGCAAGACCCCTGTAGCGTACTTTGATATTGCTCACATTACCGGATGCCTGCTTTTATACAAACCTTAAAATACTTAGCTTTGCAGCACATAAAAAAGACAAACAATTTTTCTAATATGAATTATGATGTTATAGTTATAGGCAGTGGTCCGGGTGGCTACGTTGCTGCAATCAGAGCCGCTCAACTGGGTTTAAAAACCGCTGTTGTAGAAAAAGAATCACTTGGTGGCGTTTGCTTAAACTGGGGCTGTATCCCTACAAAAGCCTTGTTAAAAAGCGCACAGGTTTTTGAATATATCAACCACGCCAGTGATTACGGTATAACTGTAAATGATGCTTCGGCAGATTTTGACGCCATTGTAAAGAGAAGTCGTGGCGTTGCCGACGGCATGAGCAAAGGCATCCAGTTTTTGATGAAGAAGAACAAAATCGACGTGATTAACGGTTTCGGAAAAATCAAAGCTGGCGGAAAAGTTGAAGTAAAAGCGGCCGACGGGTCTGTAAAAGAATATAGCGCTAAACACACCATTTTAGCAACCGGTGGCCGCTCCAGAGAATTGCCTCATATTAAACAAGACGGTAAAAAAGTAATTGGCTACCGCGAAGCAATGAACTTGCCTAAACAACCTAAAAGCATGGTTGTAATGGGTTCTGGCGCCATAGGTGTAGAGTTTGCCTATTTTTACGCTACCATGGGAACCAAGGTAACCATTGTAGAGTTTATGGATAACATTGTACCGGTAGAAGACGAGGATGTTTCGAAACAATTGGCGCGTTCTTTTAAAAAGGTAGGTATTGATATCATGACCAAATCTTCTGTTGAAAAAATTGACAGCAGTGGCAATTTATGCCAAGTTACCGTTAAAACAGATGCCGGCGAAAAAGTATTAGAAGCTGAGGTTGTGCTTTCTGCAGTGGGATACACCCCTAACTTAGAAGGTATCGGTTTAGAAGAAGTTGGCGTTAAGGTAGATAAAGGCCGTGTAGTTACCGATGAGTTTTACCGCACCAACGTAAACGGCGTATATGCCATTGGCGATATTGTTGCCGGCCAGGCTTTGGCGCACGTAGCTTCTGCGGAAGGCATCATCTGCGTTGAAAAAATTGCCGGTCACCACCCAGAACCTTTAAATTACGGAAACATCCCGGGCTGTACCTATTGCTCGCCAGAAATTGCATCTGTTGGGATGACAGAGAAAAAGGCAAAAGAAGCAGGTTACGAGCTTAAAGTGGGTAAATTCCCGTTCTCGGCATCGGGCAAAGCCAGTGCCGCAGGTGCAAAAGACGGTTTTGTAAAATTAATTTTTGATGCTAAGTACGGCGAGTTATTGGGCGCTCACATGATTGGTTTTAACGTTACCGAGATGATTGCCGAATTGGTGATGGCGCGTAAACTGGAAACTACCGGCATGGAAATCATTAAAGCCGTGCACCCGCACCCAACCATGAGTGAAGCTGTGATGGAAGCGGCTGCTGATGCTTATGGAGAGGTGATACATTTGTAGTTGGTTAGTTTGTTAGGTGGTTAGTTAGCTAGGCAAACCAAACGGCCAAAAACAATTGTTATACATTATTAAAACTTGCGAAGTTTTTAAAACTTCGCAAGTTTCTACTCAAAATATAAGTCCTCATGCCGTCATGCTGACGACAGGACGCATCACACGTGTAAGGTTACTATAAGGTTGGATACTTATCTGTGAGATGTTTCGTTATCACTCAACATCACGAATATGGTTATCCGCATCGCAAACTAACCAACTGACAAACCAAAAACTAACCACCCAATTATGAACCTATATAAAATAGAAACCGGCTTTTTTAAATTAGATGGCGGCGCTATGTTTGGTGTGGTGCCAAAAGTGATTTGGGAGAAAAGCAACCCGGCAGATGAACGCAATTTATGCACTTGGGCCATGCGTTGTTTGCTGATAGAAGATGAAGGGCGTTTGATTTTGGTAGATACCGGCATCGGCGATAAGCAAGACGAAAAGTTTTTTAGCCATTATCACCTTCACGGCGATGACAGTTTGGAAAAATCATTAGCGCAGGCAGGTTTCAGTAAAGATGACATTACCGACGTTTTTTTAACACACCTCCACTTTGACCATGTGGGCGGTGCCGTAGTGCGCGAAAACGGCGAACTGAAAACAGCCTTTAAGAACGCCACTTATTGGAGCAACAAGCAACATTGGGAATGGGCAGTAAACCCCAACGCACGCGAAAAAGCATCTTTTTTAAAGGAAAACATTTTACCTATTGCAGAAAGCGGGCAACTAAAATTTATTGATGTAGTAGACGGCATCCAGTTTACCAAAAACATTAAAGTACGTTTTGCTTACGGGCATACCCACGCACAGATGTTGCCTCAGCTAAATTACAAGGGAAAAACCCTGGTTTACATGGCAGATTTACTCCCATCTGTAGGGCACATTCCGCTTCCTTATGTCATGTCTTACGATATGTTTCCGATAAAAACTTTGGATGAAAAGGCCACGTTTTTAAAAGAAGCCGAAGCCAACAATTACATTTTAATTTTAGAGCACGATCCGGTTAACGAATGTTGCACTTTAAAAAGCACCGAAAAAGGCATCAAGTTTGATAAAGCATTTACAATCGCCTCTATTTAGCAGATGCTCTTGTATTTTACATGACAAAACACCTTACGATTTTACTTTTTACAGTAATATTTTTTTCTTCTTGCCTTGATTTAGAGTACAGCCCTAACCAGGCTTTTGACAGAAACAGCCCTACAGATTTAAATGCCATAAATTTAGCCAAGCTGGCAAAGCTTGATGCCAACAGCAACAATGACACCGTACGTTTTATTTTAACCGGCGATACGCAACGCTCTTATGATCAGGCGCGAGACCTTATCCGGATTGCGAACAGAGATTATCCTGAACTGGATTTTGTATTGCTGAATGGTGACATTTCTGACTTTGGCCTACGCCAAGAGATGGAATGGGTGACAAAGATTTACGAAGATTTAAGAGTCCCCTATATTACTGTTATAGGCAACCACGATTTGGTGGCGAATAGCCTAAATGCTTACAGGCATATGTTTGGCGAGCTAAATTTCAGCTTTGTTTACAAAAATGTGAAGTTTATATGCCAAGATGACAATGGCAGAGAATACCATTTTAACGGCGAAGTACCCGATTTGGATTGGTTGGCAAAAGAATTACAAACGGACAACAGCGTTAGCGCAATTGTAAATATAGCACACATTCCGCCAAGCTCGGGCGATTTTGACCGCAACCTACAACAACCCTACGAAAACCTGCTTAACAGCAATCCAAAAGTGGTCGCATCATTACACTCGCATGAAAACCGACAAAATGTTGAATATCCAACACCAAACGGTGTACCCTTCATCACCTCAAACGCCGTTACTAACCGCGAGTTTTTATACGTAGAAATAGCCAAGGGCAAAATGTTAAAATATGAAACCATTATTTACTAAGCTGCTTTTTGTCCTTATACTTGTGGTAAACGCAAGCGTGTTTGCTCAAAATACGGATTCAAACGCCAGGCACCATTGGTACGTACCACGGAGCGCCGTGTTGCAACATGCCGGCAGTATCGGTTACTTTAGCGTGGGCGCAGGTTATAAGCTTAACAAAAGCGGCAACAGCACCTTAGATTTTACTTACGGATATGTGCCGGTTAAATTTGGTGGCGACTTAAACATCATTACAACCAAATTTACCTACCGCCCTTACCATTTTAAAATTAAAGATTGGGGAACTTTGTACCCTACCAACCCAGGCATATTTTTCAGCTACCATGCCGGCGGCGATTACGATTCGACTTGGGATGATGACAACTATCCGAAAGGATACTATTGGTGGTCCACTGCAATTAGGCCCCACATTTCTTTAAGTACCGAGTTAAAACTGAATGCGCGCAAATTACTTCCAAATCTGCATATCAAAAGTTTGAGCCTTTACAGCGAATTTAATACTAATGAGCTTTACGCAATTAGTTACTTCCAAAATCCGCGCGACTTAAACCTTACCGGGATTTTCAAGTTAGGCTTGGGAACCAGAGTAGAATTTTAGCTTTTCCTGAATTCTAAAATATCACCTGGCTGGCAGTCCAAAACCTCACAAATTGCGTTTAAGGTTTCTAGTCTAATCGCTTTTGCTTTACCGGTTTTTAAAATAGAGAGGTTTGACATGGTAATGCCAACACGTTCGCTCAATTCTGTAAGCGACATCTTACGCTGTGCTAAAACTACGTCTAAGTTTACGATGATTGGCATTGTTAAACCGTTAAATCTTGTTCTTCCTGCAAACTTAAACCGCGCTTAAAAAAGTTAATAACCGTAATCAATAAGACAGAAAACATCCCGAAAAAAAAGAAAGTCCCAACCTGATTATTCATTGAATGCGCTAAGCGTACGCCTGGTGGCATTAGGCCTCGTATGTACGAATTATACTGAAAAACTAACACCACTTTTATTACCAATGAGGCGTAAACCAGGAAATGCAACCTATTTAAATTGGACAAAGTATTGTGCGAAAACTTAAAATCTTCGGGTGTGTTCTTTATTAAAATAAAAAGTCCTAGGGTGACAACAAAAAAGAACCACGTGAAAGAAAAGGAAAAAATATTCTCAGAATTAGGGTCTAAATCAAATAACATTTGTTGACCGAGAGATTTGGGTTTAAGAAGTAACTCGCTCTTTTGCGACACCTCTAATAATCTGCCCTTGAAGGTGTTTGTTTCAGCTTGAGATTTATGCACATTTTCAATGGCAACCTTTTTTTCATGTTGATGCCGGTATTTATCATAACTATTCCAAAAGCTAAAGCCCAACAAGAAAATGCCGGCAAATAATATTCGATAAGCTTTCCAAGTTGGATTAAAAGCAGTAGATGGCGGCCCAAAAAATGACTTTAGTTGTGATAAACTTCTACGTTTTGACATGATTTTTCAAAATTGACAATATCAGTTGAGGTTCTAATAAACAATTATAGGCATTTAAATATCAAGTAACAATAATTATTTATTGAATTTCAATAAATAATACCTTCAAATCAATAAATAAATCTTTAGCCTGACAATATTTCAATGGCTTGATTTTTGAGGACTGACAAACGACTGTTGTATAAAAATTAAAATCAAATAATCCCAACATTTTCATACAATTAACGTTTAATCATGCAAAGTTTCTTAACTTTGCAGACTTTTAGTTTTTAGAATAGCACAATACTAATTTTATAAATGAGACAACTCAAGATTACTCAATCCATTACCAACCGTGAATCTCAATCTTTAGATAAATATCTTCACGAAATTGGAAAAGTTGATCTAATTACCGCCGAGGAAGAAGTAATTCTGGCGCAAAAAATACGCGAAGGCGACCAAGCCGCTTTAGAGCGCTTAACCAAAACCAACTTACGCTTTGTGGTTTCGGTAGCTAAACAATATCAAAATCAAGGACTTACCCTTGGAGATTTAATTAACGAAGGAAACTTAGGTTTAATTAAAGCCGCCAAAAGGTTTGACGAAACCAAAGGTTTTAAATTCATTTCTTATGCGGTTTGGTGGATCCGCCAATCTATTTTACAAGCTATTGCAGAGCAGTCGCGGATTGTTCGTTTGCCTTTGAACCAAGTTGGTTCTTTAAGCAAAATTAGCAAGGCATTCTCTAGATTAGAGCAAGAGTATGAGCGCGAACCTTCTCCGGAAGAACTAGCGGACACGCTGGAAACCACCGTAGATAAAATTTCTGACACTTTAAGCAACTCCGGACGCCACGTTTCTATGGACGCACCATTTGTACAAGGCGAGGAAAATACGCTTTTAGATGTTTTGGAAAACGACAATCCGGATACAGACAGTATGTTGATTGACGAGTCTTTGTCTGAAGAAATTAAACGTTCTTTATCTACCTTAACCGAACGCGAGCGCGAAATCATCGTACTTTTCTTTGGCTTAAGCACCAACCATCCGCTTTCTTTAGAAGAAATTGGCGAGAAATTTAACTTAACCCGCGAGCGTGTGCGCCAAATTAAAGACAAAGCTTTGCAAAGGCTGCGTCATACTTCAAGAAGTAAAATCTTAAAATCTTATTTGGGCTAAGTCCCGGATATATTGTTATTAAAAAAGCATTCCAAAAACGGGATGCTTTTTTTTGTTTAAGCTTTTGCGAGCATTACATCCACCAGAACCATGGCAATATTATTGCTTTTACAGCAGAAAAGACATCGCCATGAAAAAGAAAAACCTCATCTTCTATTCCACATTATCCATCTTATTTTCAATAGCTTGCACCAGCAACAAAGCATCAGAAAGTAGCACACCAACAGACAGTAATAATGTTGTTTCGCAGGATTCCTTGGCTCCTATCTCAGCATCAAAAACAAAATTTAGTAAAGTCATCGGCTGGAAAGCCGAAGAAGCCCCCAAAGCCCCGGAAGGCTTTACCGTAAGCCGCTTTGCAGAGGATATTAAAAGTCCGCGACAAACTTATGTTGCGCCAAATGGCGATGTGTTAATTGTGCTTTCCAACTCGGAACGCAGTGCGAAAGAAAAAGCAATAGGTGCTATCACTGGGAAATCGGATGCGGAAGTAGCGGGCAAAAGTGCTAATAATATTTTGTTGTACCGGGATGCGGACGGCGACGGCGTAGCAGAAACCAAAAGCCTGTTTTTAAGTGGCTTAAACCAGCCTTTCGGGATGTTGATTATAGGCGATAAATTTTACGTAGCAAACACAGATGGCGTAGTGGCTTATCCTTATAAAACCGGCGCCACTAAAATTGAGGGCGCAGGCAAAAAGATTTTGGATTTGCCCGCTGGTGGTTACAACAACCACTGGACACGTAATTTAATTGCCAATGCCGATGGCTCGAAGATTTACGTTTCTGTAGGTTCTGGAAGTAACGTTGCAGAACATGGCATGGAAAACGAGCAACGCCGCGCAAACATCTTGGAAATTAACACCGATGGCAGCGGCGAAATCATTTATGCTTCGGGTTTAAGAAATCCGGTAGGCATGGCATGGAATCCGGTTACGAAGGCGCTTTGGACCGCCGTAAATGAGCGCGACGAGTTAGGCGATGAGTTAGTTCCGGATTACATTACCTCTGTAAAAAAAGGCGCATTTTATGGTTGGCCGTACAGCTACTTTGGCCAACATGAAGATCCGCGGCGTAAAGGTGAAAACCCCGAATTGGTGGCAAAAGCCATTGCTCCTGATTTTGCTCTAGCACCACACAGTGCTTCTTTAGGTTTGGCTTTTTATACAGGCAGTAATTTTCCGGAGAAATATAGAAACGGTGCTTTCGTGGGGCAACACGGATCGTGGAACCGCTCTGAATTTAACGGATACAAAGTGGTGTTTGTGCCTTTCAAAAATGGCAAGCCTACCGGAAAAGCCGAAGACTTTTTAAGCGGTTTTGTAGTGCAACGGCGGACGCGAAGTGCACGGACGACCGGTTGGCGTTAGCGTTGCCAAAGATGGTGCGCTGTTAGTTTGCGATGATGCCGCGGGGATTGTGTGGCGTGTAGCAAAGAAATAACCCTACACCATTGTACTCAGTTAAAAATACGCAGGGTCCTCTACGAGAGACCCTGCTATTACAGTTGGGTGTTTTTTGTCCGAGCAGGGTTTCTCAAAGAGAACCCTGCGACGTTGCTACCACATTTTACATACTTAAGTATTGGAGGAACCTGCTACCACATTTTACATACCTACGCAGGGCCCTCTGCGAGAGACCCTTCTGTCACGTTTGCCTTATACCTCTCACCTTAAACCTTATGCCTTAATAAGCCTCACTAAAGCGCCTTGTAACTCACCACCATCTCTTGATTTGCTTTTAGCGTAGCTTCGTAAAGATTAACGCCAATTTTTTTGGCTTTTCCGTAGCTCAATTTTGGCGTTGTAGCGCTTTTTATTTTAAGTTTTCCGGTGCCTTCGCTGGCTAAAACTTTAATTCGGGTGGTGCTGCAATCTACTTTTACAGAACCGTTAGGTGTGGGCACCTCTCCTTTCATCCATTTTAAACCGCCCAAAACCGGCTCAACAACATATTCGCTGTAACCTGGCGCTGTTGGTTTTACACCCAGGTAATATTTCCCCAACAAATAGATGGGGCTGGCACCCCAAGCATGGCAAAGGCTTTTACCATAAGGCCGGCCGTACATTTCTAAGTGCTCTTTTCCTGATTTATTGGGATTATATTCTTCCCAAAAAGAAGTTGCACCTAGCTTTAACATTCCGCCCCAGTAATCGCGCATTTCTTTTAGCACATAATCTTGTTCGCCCATGGCGCAAAGTGCTTCCAGCTCGTAAAAACGCATATATGGCGTGGTAATTTGGAGCACATTATCATTAAGCAATACCTTGTTTTTGATACTTTGCTTTTGATCTTCGTTAAAGTAATTGAAAAAAATGCCGAACATATTGGCGTATCTGGTAACAATATCTTGTACCTTGCCATCAATGCGCTGGTGTTTCATCACGTTTTCCTTTTTATCCCAAAACACATCAAACAACCTGGTTTTTAAATCTTCAGCTAGGTTTTGATAATACTTTTGATCATCATTTTTACCTGCAATACCCGCACTAACCGACATAGCTTCTAAACTGCGGGCTAAAAGCATCTGCTCAAAACTAACCTCACCGGTTTTTGGCAATCCGTTTGCCCAATCAATAAAAACCCAATCACCTTCTAAAGGCTCCAGAAACCCGCTTTTATTTCTCCGCTCCAAACAAAACTCCATTAGAGATTTCATCCGCGGATAAAAAGTTTTGATAAACTTCGTATCGCCGGTATGCAGGTAATAATCGTACACGCCGATAAACCAGTACAACGAATAATCCATAATGATGTTGATGTGCGCCGTTACCGGTTCTTTACCGCGCAAGGCCAACAGCGTACGCTCTACAGAAGGGGAATCAAAAAACAAATAATAATTCATTAAATAGCTTTGATAGGCATCACCGGACCATATCCATCGGTCGCGCTTAATTCCGTCTATAAAAAATTCGCGGGTGGTTAAGTGCATGGTATAAGCCGAAACATCCCAAATCTGATTCAGCAAAGGATCCGAAGATTTAAATGCTCCACGGTATTCCAAGGGCAGATACTCGTACAGCATAGAAATGGAATCGTACTTCACACTCGGATCGGTCTGTACGTTCACGTAACGGAACGCCTTTGAGCCAGCATTCGTATAAAGCTCGGGCTGGGTTCCGTCAAAAGAAAGATGATCTAATGTTTCGCATTTTGCGGTGTCTAGTGCTTCTTCACGCGATTCGCCGTAGTAAAGCGCTAGTTTGCCTTTGCCTTTTAAACCGTGAATTTTTACATAACCAAAAGTTTCTTTGCCAAAATCAACCAGCTCGCCAGCACCAACTTTTTCTGTTTTTACTGCGCTCCATGGTGTAGTTGTTAATTTAAATTCGGACGGCTTGCGTTCTGGCGCATCAAAATTCCACGAACCAACGGGCACCCACGGCGTGCCCGATTGCTGTGCCTGTCCGTTTTCATCAATCCAAAGTTTATCTTCATTGGTTACTTTCCAAGAAGCGTTTGATTTTACGTATTTCCCTTCAATATAAATCGCGGGCAACACCTCTTGATTGTACACTTTGAGAGAAATTTTATGCTTTCCGGCAGGCACTTTTATGGATTTAGGTTGCCCGTGCACCTGAACGCCATCTAAAAGCAATTGGAAAGGGCCTTCCGAATAAATTTTTACATCGTCGGCTTCTGGCAGTTCTACTTCTGTTTGAAAAGTTACCAAAGCATAAGGGCTGTAATATTGCCAAAGTGGCGGAAATACAGCTTCGCGCTCTGTGCGCCTCACCTGCATCTTATTGCTCAACCAAACTTCAAAATCTCCCGGATACCAAATCCAAGTGGCTTTCTGTTGGGCGCTTACGGTATTCATCGGCGAAAGCCCGATACAAATAAGCAACATGAGCAAAGGTTTAACGAGATGTTTGTTCATGATATTTAGGGTTTTTAATGGTTATTGAAAATGATATACAGCGCCACCATTACCACACACAGCGCTAACCACAACAGTTTCACTTGCTTATCGGGTTTTGCTTTAGCATCTATGCGTAACAGGGTTTGATGGTCGGCCTGGCCGTTTTCATCGGTAAGGCTAATGAAAAAGGCGACTAGCGCAAGCGCCACAAAAATATAGAAAGACAGGAGCAAGAAATGCGGCCAATTGTAGGTGCCGTTAGGAAAAACCCATAGGTATAAAATGCCGGTGCCCAAACTGATAGCCGTGCCCAAGGTTAACACGATATTTGCAGCCTTTGTGGTGGTTTTGTTCCACAATACGCCAAACAAAAACACTACGGACATTGGCGGGGCAATAAATCCTAATACCGACTGAAAAACGTCGAACAAGTTTAGGCCTTTGATGCTATCAATGGCCAAAGTGATAAAGATGGAAAGCAAGGAACCAAATAAAACCACCAAGCGGCCTGTCTTTTTAATTTCGGCTTGTGTTGCCTGCGGGCGATATTTTTTAACGTAAATATCCATGGTAAACACGGTACTTAACGAGTTGAGCGCCGAGCCGATGGTACTGATTAAAGCCGCAATTAATACCACGATAATTAAGCCTCGCAAGCCGATGGGAAACAGTTGCGTAACCATGGTTAAGTAAGCTTCATCGGGGTTTTTAAGGCTTGGGAACAGCACAAAACAGATGACTCCGGGCAAAATGAACAAAGGAACATCCAATATTTTAAGCCAGCCGATAAAGTTAGCACCCAACTGACCTTCCTTTAAGCTTTTAGCGCCTAAAACAGATTGCACCATAGATTGGTCCGTACACCAAAACCACACGCCCATGATGGGATAACCCAGCAAAATTGCTATCCAAGGATAGTTTTTGTCATCTGCCGGAAGCAGTAAATTCCAGTACGAACCAGGAGTTTGGCTGTAAATGGCATCTAAACCACCGGCGCGATTTACGCCCATCACCACCAAAAGTAAAGACACCGCTATCAACAGCAACATTTGGAAAACGTTGGTGTAAGCAATTGCCTTTAAACCACCGGCTGCTGCAAAAAACGCAGATAAAACCACCATCAATATCACCGAAAGGTACATGGGCATGCCCAAAAGCTGCTTTACCAAAATTCCGCCGGCAAACAAAGTGAGCGAAAGCCAAGAAATTAATACTGTGATAAGGGTATACCAAGCTAGGATGTTACGGGTAGAGTCGCCAAAGCGTTTGCCCATAAACTCGGGCAAAGTAAGCACCTTGGCCCCTAAGTAGCGTGGCGCAAAAACTACGGCCAACAACAGTATAAATATAAATGCGTACCAAGCAAAGTTACCGGCCACAATACCGCTGGTGAAACCCACGCTTGCCGACGCAATGAGCATTGACGGCCCCACGTTTGTGCCCCACATGTTTAAACCAATGCTGGTCCAGCCCAAAGTGTTGCCCGCCAAAAAGATATTTTCGTCGGTTTTTTTATTTTTAATGAAGGAGATATAATAGCCAAACGCTAATAAAATTAACAGATACCCGATAACGATGGCATAATCTAGGGGCTCTAAAAAACTGCTTACCTGTACCATATTAATTGTTTAAAGACGGAACCTGAAATTCTTGTAAAATGGCATCTACCTTAACGGGAACACCCGTTTTTAACGAGCGGTCCATCGCTTGCAATAAAGCTACAGTGCCAATGCCTTCTCGCATATCCGGATAAGCGGTAAAGCCCTGCTCAATGCTATCTACAAAATACTCCAGATAGTTTTGATACTCGCCGCCGTGGTGGCTTTGCCCTTCAAAACGGAAATAATATTTGATGGTGGCATCGCCCCAATGTACCATACGCTCCTCACCGCTTTTATCTGTAATGGCGTAGCGCAACTCGTGATAATCGGCTTGGTTGGCACCCAGCGTGCCACGCAAAATACAGCTCATGCCGCTATCGCGTTTGGTAGGTTGCGTTGGCGAGGTGTACACGCCGCTAACACGGGCAATACGTCCGTCTTTCGCTTTAAAAATAAAGTGCATGGTATCCTCATTTTTTAAGCCTGCCACCTGTCCGTTGCTGCTGATCATTCCATAACCCATTACCTCTTCAATTTCGGGCAGGTACCAACGGATAAAATCTACCGGGTGGCTCAGGCCGCCGTACAACCATTTAAATGATTGTAGCAAAGACCATCCTTTCTCTAAAAACCAGCGATGATCTGCATGGTAATGCGACTCTACCGTGATTAAATCGCCAATGAGGCCTTCTTCAAAATCTTTTCTTTGGCGCATGGCGGGCTCAAAAAAACGCGAACTTTGACCCACAAAAACCTTTTTACCGCTTTTTTCGGCTATTTCCAACAGCTCTTTGGCGTCGGTTAAATCATCAATAAAAGGTTTTGTGCACACCACGTGCTTGCCGCGCAACAACGCCTGCTTTACATGCTGAGCATGAAGATGATCGGGAGTATAAATAGCGATGATATCAATAGAAGCATCATTCAATAAATCATCATAGTTGGTGGTATAGTGCGGAAAATCAAACTCTTTTGCCCTTTGTTTGCACAGTTCTTCGTTTCTGTCGCATACTTTCACCAGTTCCAGTTTTTGGCTTTGTATAGCAGCCGACATGGTACTTCGGCCTTCGCCAAGACCGAGAATTGCAATTTTTAACATTCGTTTAGGTTTAATCTAGTTTCTTTAAAAACACCCAGCTTTCACCAGGTTTTGTTCCTTCAATTCCGGTTTGATACTGACTCATAATTTTATTCCAATCATCAACTCTCGGATTATTTTCTGTTGTTTTTGGGTTTAGCTCGTCTAAAGTTTTTCCTTTAGGGATGCTGATGACCAATAGCAACTGCCTACCGTTTTTAAATACCTGTAACTGCTGAAAATCTGCATTGCAAAATCCTTGGGCTACCTCTGGCCATTT
The DNA here is from genome assembly GCF_003609575.1 of Pelobium manganitolerans. Taxonomy (GTDB): domain Bacteria; phylum Bacteroidota; class Bacteroidia; order Sphingobacteriales; family Sphingobacteriaceae; genus Pseudopedobacter; species Pseudopedobacter manganitolerans. Next base: position 168,529 of record NZ_MBTA01000002.1, read on the forward strand.
TTCAAACTGCGTACGGTGGTACTCTAAATACTCACTTTGCATTTTCTCATCGTCCACCAAATTTGCTGTCAATAGCACATGCTCCCACTCGGGCGCTACCACAGCATCTTTACAGTTGATATTCCGCTGAAAATTATAAACCGAACGGCTATATGTTTTCATTTTAACTGCCGGAAAAGCCTCTGCTAAATCTTTTTCTAAAGATTGGATACGGTTTAGCTTGCCATACAGCACCAAATGGTTTTTCCACTGATAAAACTGTGGCTCAATTACGCCGTTAGCAATAGCAATGGATTTTATTTTTGCTACGTCCAAATCGGCGCCAAGCAGCTCCACAGCGGCAAAATGAGGAACTTCCTGCAAAGGCCAAGTTCTATCAACAAAACGTTCTTTAACCAGGTATTGAAAAGGTTTTCTGATGCCTGCGTTTGCCTTTACACTGTCGTTTACAAAGGCGCTGTTATTTGTCCACACGTTGCCCGGACCATTGGCATTCTGCAAAAATTTCTCTGCCGGAACCCAGTTGTTTTTTACGGTAAAGTAGGAAGAACCTTCATCGGTATAAAGGTAAAACCAATGAAAAGGATCGTGCGCGTAAGGATTTAAATAAATGCTGTCGATATAATTATCTGCAATTAAACTGCCCGGCTGTGCCGATAGCGTATAAATTGCGGCCACATCATAAAGGTGTTTGCCGTAATGATGAATTTTGTTAGCCAACACTTTATTGTTGCTCATGGCGTTGATGGATTTTGTCCAGCCCCAGCCCAGCCCAATCCCAGTATAAGAGACATCAGAAATCTCGTTATGGGCTATGGTAATGTTTTTCACAAAACCCGCGCTAATGCCCACCGTGCCCCAATCTTCGTTGGTGACATCCGTAATTAAATTGTCGGTAATCAGCTCATTTTGACACAGCTCGCGCACATCTTTGGGTTGATATGGCAAGTGAGTTTCAACGGCCTCGTCGGAAAAAATGCCGATGTTGATGCCGCTTCCGCCGATGTCTTTAAACAAGTTGCCTTTGATGGTGTTATTGTTGGTGCCACGGTGTAAATCTAGCCCGGTTGATGAGAGGTGTTGAAAGTTACAGCCCTCAAACGTGATGTTGTTAGTGTAATTTACACTTACCGCGGATTGTGGACGTCCAATCCAAGCCTGATTTTCGAGCCCTGCTTTATCTGGCGTACCCGGAATTTTCAGCTTGTAGGCATCAAGCAGGTACATGCCAGCTTGCAAAGGCACGTGCCCTTGTTGCGACGGACGTAGCCAATTGCTGTATTGGAAAGCCAAACCCTCTATGCGGATATGTTGCACCGGCCCATCGATGGTGCCGGTAATTTGCAGTAAATTCTCCAGCACGGGCGCTACCACTTGTGCTTGGTTCATCTGCTCGCCGGCACGCGGATAGTAATAAATTTTTCCTTTTTGCCTGTCTAAATACCATTCGCCAGGTTCGTTAAGCAGGCAAAGGGCATTATTAAGTTGAAAAGGCGAGTTTCCCGTTTTTTTAGAAATCCATGGCGCAGGCCAAGGGTGCTCGCTTTGGATGCGACTTTCTGGCTGTTCAAAAAACAGCTTTGCGCTATCGCCTTGTATATCCATTTTTTTGATGCGGAGGTTTGCAATTGCCCACCATTGCTGGATAAACATTTCCATCCCGGGCTCAAATTTCACGGATTTATCTTTGAAAGGGATCCAGCAGGTCTGCTCTTTTTTATCCCACGAAAGGATGCGTTCCATTTCGCTTCCTGATGTGCTTTTTGCCCGAACAGCTTTTTGCCCGTTTACCCATAATTGGCGATAATTCAAAATTTCTCCGGCCTTTGTGGCTGCGTCGGCAACCCAAACTGTTCCGGGTTTTAGTCCGTTTATTGCACCCGCTTTTTTCCAGTTTTTGATATTAACACCACCGTTTAAAATAGCTTTCCCCGTATTTTCTGCTTGAACAACGGTTGGGCTTTCGGCTGTTCCAGAATCTTCTGGCCGGATAAAAACAGCTTCTTCTAAACGGTAATTGCCATCTTTTAAAATGATGTAGATGCCGTTTTTAATGTTTTTATCTTGTAAACGGCGGAGCTCGCGTGCTTTGCGCAAAGCCATGTTTAAACTGGCTAAAGGTTGGCTTTGTGTTCCTTCCGCCAAATCCGATCCGGTTGTGGAAACGTAAATTTTTGTTGTAACGCCTTCATCAGCTTTTAATGTTTGTAAGCTGATGAAAAACAAAAAACATAAGAGAATTTTTTTTACCATTTGATTTCTGTCAAACAATCATCTAAAAAGTTAAAACCCCAACCTGCACCTTCATGCGGGATAGCAAAACCATCTTTTAACTGCATCGGATTATCAATTAAAGGATCAATCCAGTCAAAAGACTCTACACCAACACCATTTGGAACAGAGCAAACCAAAGGCACATCATAATCCTTATAATAATGGGGTAAAACCGGAACGTGGTAACTTTGCGCCAGCGATGCGCTCTCCCGCCACATTTCTACACCTCCAATTCTCAACAAATCGGGTTGCCAAATGTCTATCGCTTTTTTTTGTAATAGCTGTAATAGCGGTAGCGTATCGTACTCACGCTCGCCCATTGCTAATGAAATTCCGGTAGAGCGTTTCAGCATTTCGTAACCATCAAAATTCTGATGGTTTAGCGGTTCTTCAAACCAATAAACGCCTAAGTTTTCTGCTGATTTAGCTAGTTGAATTGCCGAAGGTAAGTCCATTCCCTGATTGGCGTCCATCATAATGTTGATGTCGTTGCCAACCGCTTCCCTTACTTTTTGCAGTCGTAAGACATCTGTTCTCCAATTTGGGGAACCAACTTTTATTTTAACAGCCTTAAAACCACGGGACGCATAGCCAGTAACTTCTTCAATGAGCTCATCAATACTGTAAGAAATCCAGCCACCGCTACCGTAAATGGCACATTTATCACGATAGGTCCCAAAAATTTTATGGATTGGTTGGTTCAGATATTTTCCCCAAGCATCCCACATGGCAACATTAATTAAAGCTTGTGCCCAACGATTAATACCTTGGTTTCCAAAATATTCGGAAAGATGATCGAGGTGCTGGTAAAATTTCCCGGTTTCATTTACCTCGAACTTCTTTACTTCGGGAAGTAGGTCTTTTAGCGCTCCTTTAATTGCTTCGGGCGAATATTGAAACGACAATAAATAGGACTCACCTACGATACCGTTTTCCAACTGGATTCTTAAAACCAAAAAAGAAATTTCATGAAGCGTGTGCGTAGCATCGGCAATTGGCTTTTTTAATTTAGCCTTTGCTTTATAAAGCTTGTAATCTTTTATTTTTATAGATGAGCTGTTCATTTGCGATTAATCTTGAAATACCTTTTTCAGATAAGCCACATTGGCGCTAAAATTTGCCTTTACATTTCGGGGCTGTGTGGCATCTCTTGAGCGTTCTACCACCAGCCAGCCTTTCCATTTCATATCTTGTAAAGTCTGTTTTACTTGATATAAGTCCAAGCGGGTGTTGTTTTGTAGCCAAACGCCATCCTCGTCTGTGGCGTGGATTTGAACGATGTGTTTTTTTCCTAAAATTTTAAGCTCTTTATTTAAATCTCTCCCGTTTTTCAACGGATTGGAGAAATTAAAATAACTTTTTATGTTTTTTGAGCCGATATCTTTTAAGAGTTGTTTTTCTGCTGTGGCATCTAAGGAAGTTTCTATCCCGATGGTTACACCTGCTTTTTTCGCCATTTTTCCGGCTATTTTTAAGCGTTCAACAATTGCCGGACGTAGTTCGGGATGTTGAACCAAATCGCCTTTGACGCCTAATGGTAAAAACGCGACTTTAATATTCATTGCTTTTGCAGTTGCCAAACAGTCGGCAATCATTTTTTGCCAGGTGGGGCGTTCGGCAAAAGACTGTGCGTAAAAACCTGTCATGGCGATGGAACAAAATTCAATGTTCTGTTCTTTTGCTTTGGCGATGTATTCTTGCCTAGTGGTGTCGTTATTTAGTCTGCTATCAAAGGTTTCCCGGTTTCCTAATCCGCCCATATCAATTTCTAATCCATCGGCACCCAATTCATGCGCTAACGGAATTGCGCTCGGCTTTTGGCGTTTAAGGATCATTAAATCAATAACGGCCACTTTGAAATCTTTTTGTTGGGCAAAAGAGGACAGCGGAGCTATTGAAAGTATTGCAAAGAAACAGGACAATAACTTTTTAGCGAAACTAGAAAAGTTTGCGTTAACGATGGAAGCGGCATCCTTTTTTGTGCGCCCTTCGACCCCGCCCGGGGTGACAAAAAAGATACAGCGGACAGCGTGTATAAACGCCCAAAACCTATTTCGCATTTTCTAAAGATTTAAAATAGTTTTCCAAATTATCGTAGCCCTTCATGGCGTTTGCAGGCAATTTTTCGCCTTTATCACCAAATACTTTCATGGCATTTTCTTTCTCGATAGTCACCTTTTTTTCATCAACCGCACCTATATCCATTTTGAAGTTTCGGGCCACAAAATCGTAAAGTGCTTTGCGCTTGTTCACCCCGAAATCGTGTTTTTCATCGGGTAAATGCACATTTTCTACCTTATTTTTTGCGCCGTAGTAGCTGTAAATATTTTGCAGATACGGAAAATCATGCAAAGGTGTATGTGCTGTCCAATCGCCGCCATCAGAAACCAACAATTGCGGACGTGGAGCGGCAAAAGCGGCCAGTTCTACGTTATCTGTTCCGCCAGCGCATAAGTGGATAGGCAAACCGCTTTCGCAAGGGCAACCGCCATAAAAGTATGAGGATATAGCCACCACCGGTGCGCTCAGTTTAATACGGTCGTCAATAGCCGTAACTAAAACCGTGTGACTTCCAGCGCCGGAACCTCCGCTGATACCCACACGTTCCGGGTCAACATCTTTTCTGGTTAAGAAATAATCCAACAAACGGATGGCATCCAAAGTTTGTACTGCCATTGAGAGACTTTTGCGGTGGTCTTCGTAATCAAACTGCAGCATGGATTCGCCCCAGGCAAACAAATCGTAGCTGAAAGCCATTGCGCCCATACGGGCTAGTGTGGCGCAACGTATTTGGCAATCTTCACGGTAACGTTGCTGGTACCAATGCCCGTCCGGACTTAAAATCAAAGGAATTTTTCCTTTTACTTTAGTCGGGCGATATAAGGACCCGTTGATATAAACTCCCGGTAAAACCTCTAAGGCCATATTTTGAACGGTGTAACCGTCAAACTGGCGGATGCTGGTAAAAATGGGTTTGCTGTTAGGCCTTGGTGGCATCGGCGAAAGCTTTAATGCTTCTAATAAACAAGGTTTAATTTCTGCTTTGCGCTGTTCCCAGCTTCCTTTATCGTGATATTTAGAAGCCAGTCTGGCCAGTTCTGCCCAGCCGTCCTCCGGTTGCCAACGGTAGTATTCGTATTCCTTTAGCTTATAAACGCCCTCTTTCTCTTTGTTCACCTTCATATCCAAAGGCTTAAGAACATTGTTTAAAGTTTCGTCTACATCTGCGCGGAAACGCCATTGGGCATAATCCACGGTTTTTCCTTCGACCTGTTTGTCGCTGAATTTAATGGTTACGTGATAACGATCCTGAATTTCTAAAAGCACATCCTTTAATGATTTTGGGTATTTGTCATCTGAATTTTGCGCTTTTACTGTCATCAGCGAAAGCAAAAATAAAAACGAGAATAAAAGCCTCATCCTAAATCCTTCTCCGAAGGAGAAGGACTTGCCTATCGTGGTGTATTTCTTGTGTTTTATCAACATCTTAAAGAATTATTTCAATGTAAAAACCATTAACCAACTAATCGCCTAACTAACCATCGAACCAACTGAACCCTATTCTTCTGCTGGTACGTTTTCTGGTTTTGGTGCGGTGTAACCTTTTAATTTTGGCCATTCGCCGTTTTTAATTTTCTTTAATTTAAGTTTTGAAGGATCAACCACCACATGCTTAATTTTCTCACGTCGCCAGGTGTAAACAAAATGCAACAAACCGTCGCTGGTTTGGATTACAGATGGATACGAATATTGGCTGATCGGTGAATCTTCGAGAATTAAAGCGGCTTTCCAATGGATTCCATCTTTTGAAAGCGAAACATTAAGCGGTGTACGCGGGCCTTTAGCCAAATTTCCCGGAGGCAAAACGTGGTTGTAAACCAAAACATGCTTGCCATTTTTCATGGTTACCGCATCTGTACCGGAGTTGTTGTTGGGCAAATTTGTTTTTTCTAAAGGCGTCCAAGTTTCTCCGTTATCATAAGACCAAGCGGTTGCCAAAGCCCTGCTTCTACTACGAGCTAAAATCTGTAATTTTCCGTCGCCATGAGTTAAAATACTAGGCTGAATGGCATCAATGGTGTCTTTTCCTTGATCTAAAGGACCAATTTTTCTCCACGTTTTTCCGAAATCCGGCGTTACTTCAAAATGTATATGCCAGCCATTCCCTTCTGTGCTGCTTGGTGCAAATAAGTTTCCGTTGCTTAATAAAATAGGTTTGTTTTTTACGGGACCAATTTGATTGTTTGGTAGTTTTTCTGCTGCTGACCATGTTTTTCCGCCATCTTTAGAGCGTTTTAGCATTCCCCACCATTCTGACGGTTTTGGACCTATTTTGTAAAACAGCATTAAATCGCCACCGGGAATCTGGTACAAAACCGGATTCCAAGTAGGTAAGCGCTTGTCAGCACTTTGCACACCATCTGCAACAGAAACCGGAGCTGTCCATTTGCCGTTTACCATGCGCGAAACATAAATTTCCACATCCGGATTACGCTCTCTTGTGCCTCCAAAAAACGCACTTACTAAACCTGTTGGCGTTTCGGCAATTGTTGCCGAATGTACCGACGGAAAATTGGCTTTATCGTAAATAAATTCATCGGTAATAATGCCTTTTCGCCAAGGTTTGTCTTGTGCAATGCTGTAACTGCTTAGTAAAAGTAATCCGGCTAATAATACGCTGTTTCTCATCTGTTTATTTGTTTTTTTGTGCTTTTATTTTCTTTACGTAATCGCTGTACATTTGGCGCCAATTGCGTCCGTTGTTATTTAAATATTGCTCGGCTTGGGTTTTGTAGATTTCAAAAATGGCCGAAATCTGCTTCATACTTTTATAATCTACCGCTTGCTCACGGGCTTTCTCTAACAATGCGCGGATGGTTTTTGCTTCTGTTTCTGTGAGGTTAGGCACAATGGCTTCGTAGCCTTTCATGGTAAAATCCACTTTACCGATGGTGTATTTATCTAAAATGGTATTCACCTGCGCTTCGGTTAAATCTTTACGCAAACCGTCCATTAGATTTTGGTGTACCGATGTAGGGATGGAAGAATCCACAATGATTTGCCTAAATAACTCGGACAGCGGTTTTCCGTCGAGCGGATTGATACCCGCCGGCACCAAGGTATAAGGATGGCTATTATGCCAATCTCTGATTTGTGTTAAATGCAAAGCAATTACATCGGTAAGTCTTGCTTCCTTTTCGGGATTTTTGAGCGCTAAACTGCTTACCCATTCTCTGGCTTTTGTGATATTTTCAGCATCAGCTTTTTGAGTGACTTCCTGAGCTTTTACAAGCGTTGTCATCGCCGTAAAGGCAATTATTAAAACAGTTTTTAGATAGTTGATTTTCATATTCCTTATTTATTTAAATAATTCCTTTCGCTAATGCCTTTTCAGCACAGCCTTTCCTGCCCTCATGCCGGGCAGTGGCATTTACTTTTTTTCCGCAAAAAAGTAAACAAAAAACTCTCGCCTGCGCAATTTGCTAGGGAAGGAAGTGCTTTTACTTTCTCCACTTGTACCGCAAATTCCAAGGGCGAAAAAGAGTTGAACATCAGTCTGTGCTTGAGGCCGGATTGACGGGATACAGCCAAAATATGACACATACGATATGTTAAACTCGAAACCACGTTATTTTTTAATTTGAAAGGCATAATTGCCTGAATTTATTTTATAAATCATTTTATCTCCGTCTTTACGGATGAATTCAATATCTTTTTGATTGGTAATGTTTTTCCCGCTTTCGCTGATTGATTTTTGATTGCTTGCTGGCAAATAAACTGTTGCCGAGGTATTTGCCGGAATACTGATATTCCAATTGAAAGTCTTTTTATCCCTTTTCCAGTTGCTTTTAATTTTACCAAAAGGAGAATCAAAACTTGCATTTACATAATTAAGCCCGGCAATGCTTGTTTCTGGTTTCATTAAAATTTCTTTAAACCCGGAGATTTCAGCTTTTATCCCAGCCAGATTTTCGTAGTACCAAATCAGCAAATCGCCCAGCATCATCACGTGGTTCTGCGAGTTCATTCTGGGGTGTGCGGTATTGCCGTTCCACAACTCCCAAATGGTTGTTGCACCGTTTTCTATCATATAACCCCAACTTGGGTAAGTTTTTTGGGTAGCTATGGTATAAGCCAAATCTGGCCGACCGTAATCGTTTAAACAACGCATTAACCATTGTATGCCTACCAAGCCGTTGCTTAAATGTCCGTTGTTGGTTACCTCAACGGTGTAAACTATATTTCTAAAAACTTTGTCGGTTTCTGCTTGTGGCACCATCCCAAAATAAAGTGGAATAATGTTATCGGTTAATTTGTTATCGCCATAGAAACCTTTATCGTTGTAAAACTTTTGATTAAAAGCATCTTTCACTTTTTGTGCTAAAATTTCAAATTGGCTGTAGTCATTTTCGTTTCCGGTTAACTTGCTGTACTCCATCATCAACTTTAAAAAATGATAGTGATAGGCGGTGGAAATTAGCTGTGACGGATATTTTTTATCGGCGCTTTTGCCTCTTCCGGCTTCGATGGTAATGGGCGGCGCACACCAATCGCCATAGCTATCTTTGGTCATGATGTAGTTTTCCATGTACCTATCCTGCATGTACGCGAGCCATTTTTTAATTGCCGGGTAGTTGTCTTTAACAACCTGAACATTTCCAGTTTGCGTGTACAACATATCGGTTATGGAGGCAATTGTGCCTGCCCAAGTCATGTTGTCGCTGTAGTAACGCCAAAATGCAGGCGCCACATCGGGGATTGCACCATCCTCTTTTTGCGAGTTGCGGATGTCTTCTAACCATTTGGTGTAAATGCGTTCGTTATCGAAAACAAAATTTTCGCCGTAAGCCACCTCACCTCTATCGCCCAACCAAGGCATGCGCTCGTTCCGTTGCGGACAATCTAAAGGCATTCCTTTATAATTGCCGGCAATGCCCCACCAAGCATTTTTAAAAATTTGGTTGAGCAACGCGTTTGAACTTTCAAAAGTGCCAACGGTTTCGATATTATCATAAACCATTTTACCTACAAAATCCGCGACTTTTGGTTGATAGGTATAGCCAGAAAGCTCTACAAATCTAAATCCGCGATACACGAAAGTAGGTTCCCATGTTTCCTCCTCTCCCCCTTTTAAAGTATATAAATCGGTGTTTTTTGCGTTGCGAAGATTAGCTGTAAAAAGTTCGCCGTTATCTTCTAACGATTCTGCAAAACGAAGTTTAATCTGCTGACCTTTTTTGCCTTTTACTTTAATCTGCAACCAGCCCACCATATTTTGTCCCATATCCAAAATATACCTTCTGCCCGAAAGTTTGGTAATAGAAACAGGCTGAAGCGTTTTCATCACCTTCATATTCTCGTTCATCTGCGCTTCAATGGTGCCGCTTGGTTCTTGCACATATTCTGCTTGTAGCCATTTGCTATCATCAAAACCGATTTTATTCCATCCTGCAAATTCTTTTGTGGCATCATATTCTTCGCCATCATACTCGTTATTGGTGCGGATTGGCCCGTCGGCAGTTCCCTTCCAACTATTGTCGGTTTCAATCTCTGTAGAAGTTCCATCGGTGTAAACGATATGAAGATTCAATAGCATTTTTGGGAAACCAAATGTTTTGATTTTATAGGGCTTTTCATTTTGCCGCATAGCGAAAAACCGACCATTGCCCAAAACTGCACCTACCGCATTTTTCCCGTTTTGGAGGTAGGATGTAACATCGTACGTATTGGCTTTTACGTTTTTGGTATAATCTGTTGACGACGGTGCCAAAACATCATCGCTCACTTTTTTGCCATTGATAAAAAGCTCGTACAAACCCAAACCTACAATAGATACTGTGGCCGATTTAACCTCTTTTTTGTTTTCAAATTCTTTTCTGAAATACCTTGCAGACAAGCGAGAAGCGTTTTCGATGCTATCCCAGGGAAAAGCCCTGTCGAAACCAATCCATGCTTTTGGCCAGTCTTTGTAATAAAGCAAACCCATAGTCCAAAAGTTGGTTTTGGACCATTCACTTTCGCCAACATTTGTCCAGATTTTAACTTTCCAAAAGCATTTGCCTCGGCTTGTTAATTCTTTGCCATTGTATTTTACGTAGATGGATTCCGAAGAATTTACTTTTCCGGTGTTCCACAAATCGCCTTCATTTTGTGCCAGTTTTTCTGCTGAAGAAGCCACTAAAACTTGATAAGCTTTTTGCCCGACACCGCGTTTTTGCGAAACAATTTGCCAGCTCAAATTCGGTTGCTTTACATCTATACCCAAAGGATTTACCAACTGCTCCACCTTAAGCGCAGTAACTTGCAAAACCTGGGCTTTTAGGCTGTAAAAACCAAAAATCAGCAGTGATAATATGATGAATCTCTTAGTCATTTCCAGTAAAATCAAAGTATAAAGTCAGCTCTTTTGCCCTTTCTGGACTTTTCTCGTAATCGTAATAAATATTTTTTTGCCCCATTGGCCCGGTACTTTCTGCGGTTTGTGTTTTATTGCCGATGCTTGGAATGGCCTGCATAAAACTGATATCGCCAGTAGGGAAAAGTGGCACATAATTATGCCATTGGTCGTCCATAAATCTGGGTGTAAACAATCGTAAAAAAGTATCTTCATCGGCAGCCAAAACCTTAAAATCCTGACCTTTTGTTAAAAACTTGCACCAATACATATTAGAGTGATAACCCTTAAATTCGGGATAAACAAAAGGGATTTCGCCGGTTTCGGTGTTATTATAGTCTTTGTGCCAAACACCAAATTCGGTTCCTTTCATCCGGTTTTTCCAAACGCGGTAAGGGCCGTTGCCCATATACTCCACGCCTTTTATCTCGCTTTCCGGAAAAGAAAAGTTAACGCCGGCAAACCAGGTATAAAATTCGCCTGGGAAATATTTCACTTTTAACTGTATAAATCCATTCGGATAAACGCTCCACTGTAAGGTGTTGTAGCTCTCTTTCTTGTTAAAAACCGATGCTATTACCAAAGTATCGGCATCCATTTTAGCGGTAAAACCTTTAAAGTTGTTTGCGCCCTCCTGCAAAACCGGACCGTTGTTAAAAGGGATTTCTCGGTTTTCATTGTTCACGCTTTCCAAAATCCCAGTGCTTCTGTTGATTTTGATTTGCAGGTTTTTAACTTTTACCAAAAAGCTTTCGCCGATGCTTGAATAAGTTACTTTATTGTTGGCTTTAGCCTGATTTAAAATTGCTTTACTTATCTGATTTGGTTTGCTGATTGGAAACGACCAAGTGAAAATTTCATGCTGATTTACATCTTTTGCGGTGATATAAAGTGCATCGTAACTGAACCAATCTTTTGGTAAATCTATATTTAAAACGCCTTTTGCATGCGGCTTAATATCTGGTGCATTGCTTTTTCCTGATAAAATGGGTTTTGCTAAGGAATTATCTAACAAATTGAATTTCTTCAGTTCCCAAGTAAAACTGCATTGATTGATGTTTGTAAAATCGTAACGGTTTTCGATGTTGAATTTTCCATCAAAACCTGCGGTCATTTCTCTGGCTTCAAAATGAACAGGGCTCCAAACTTCTTTTATTGTAAAATAGCTTCCTTCTTTTTCATGGAAAGGTCCAACAATTCCGTCTGGGCCACGGTCTTTATCGGTATCAATAATTCCGTCTTTATCTGTGCGCACCACGCCTTCATCAGCAAAAACCCACAAAAAACCACCGGCAGACGTTGGTTTGTTCCACATAGCTTCCCAATAATCATCCAAACCGGCTCCATGTCCGCCATCGTACAAACCATGTAAAAATTCGGTTGGCATTACAATATCATGTCCGTTCATGTAATTGCCAATTCCGTAATTGTACTGGCGGTAATGTTGCGTATCAAAACCGCCGTAATTCGCCCAAGGATGCACAACCGGACGATTTTGTATATCCCATTCTTTGAAATATCTATCCAAATCTAAATTGTGGCCGCCTTCGTTTCCGTTTGCCCAAAAAATAATAGACGGATGGTTTACATCATGCGTCATCATTTCTTTTAACAGTTTTTTGCCGGTTGGTGTATCATAATGCCCATGCCAGCCCGCCAATTCGTCCATCACGTAAAGTCCTAAAGAATCACAAACGTCCAAAAAATGCGCATCCGGCGGGTAATGCGCCATCCTCACGGCGTTCATGTTCATGTCCTTCATCAGCTTTACATCTTCAACACTTTGTGCCTTGCTGGTGGTTCTGCCGGAGGTTGGCCAAAACGAGTGGCGGTTTACGCCTTTGAACTTCATTTTTACACCGTTCACATAAACACCATCGCGCTCTTTTACTTCTATGGTTCTGAAACCAATTTTTTTATCGATTTGATGAAGAACCTTTCCTTTGTTCAAAAGCGAGAATTTTGCGATATAAAGATTTGGAAACTCTGCCGACCATAATTTCGGGTTTTCGAAATTTGCGTTCAGGAAAGCAGATTGACCACCATCAATTTTTTGTGAGAACTTTTTGCCGAAAGCTTTCCCATTAGCATCCAATAAATCCATTTGGATTTCATCGGCTTTGCCCGTAAAAGAAAGTTGAGCTTTTAAAACACCGCTTGCTTTCGCATCAATCGCCAATTCCGTAATGTGCTGTTGCGGTAAAACTTCCAAATAAACCGGACGGAAAACACCTCCGAAAAGCCAAAAATCGCCACGGCGTTCCGCATCATTCACAGATTCGTTTGCCGAATGTTTGGCAACATCAACCTCCAGCAAGTTATCCGCACCGTATTTTAATAATTTGCTGATGTTGTAACGGAAAGCATAATAAGCCCCTTGGTGAGTTGGCCCGGCAAGTTTTCCGTTGATTTTAACGGTTGCATCGGTAAACACGCCTTCAAAAACAATTTGAACAACTCTATTTTTGTAATTGGCGGGCACATTGAAATGGTAGCGGTATTTGGCTGTTTCTTTTCCACGCAGGCTGTCTTTGGCAAAGCCGTAATCGTACTTGCCAAAACCTTGCAGTTCCCAACAAGACGGAACGCCAATTTTTGTCCATTTGCCAGAGTTTTGCCCTGCCGAACAGTAAAAATCCCATTTCACCATATCGTCTTTCCCTTTTCCGGAAAGATATATTTTCTCTGTTTCCTGAGCGTTTGCTGAAAAGAAGCTCATTAAAAAGCCAAAAATTGCGATATGTTTGATAAAAGTCTTCAAAAATTTAGGGATTAAATTGGTTGATGATCGGGTTATCCGTTCTGAAAGCGCTTGCCGGTAAATTTGCGCTGTTCACTAAATTCGGCTGGGCAATTTCATCCCAACCGAAACGGGCTTTTACAGGATTTTCTACTTCCGTTGCCGTTAATAAAATCTTTTTTCCTTTGATTTCCGCTTTCGCGGGATGAAAAACACCGTCGGTACCGGCCAGCTCAAAATAATTTAGAGGTTTGCCGTCTCTGCTTTTTAAGCCTTTAGCATTATCAAAATAAAGAACTAGCTCTTTGCCTTTAGTTTTCATTTTATCATAAACAGGACCATCAGAAACAAGTCGCTCGTTATAAGTTTTGTCCAAAGCTTGAAGCGCCAATCTTCTACCTACCTCCCATTTATAACCGGGATGAATGCCGCCGCCACCATCAAATAAATCGGTAATTACCGCCATTCCAGTATTCGGGATTTTTAACGCTGCGGATTGTGCCTCCCAAAATTCGGGTAAATCGTATTTGTCCAATTTTGGTTCTCCTTGTGATGATGAATATTCAAAAGGTGCGATTTGCACATAGTAAAAAGGCAATTCTGCGCCCCAATCTTTTCGCCAACCGTCAACCAACGCTTTCATTTTATAGGTATAGTTGACGCGGTCTTTTAAAAAGCAGTTGCTTTCGCCCTGATACCACAGAAATCCTTTGATAGCAAAAGGAACCAACGGTTCTATCATTGGATGATAAAATTTGGCGGGGTCGCCATCTACTTTTTTGTCTTTAAAATAAACGGAGTTGGTGAAATCTTCTTCATTAATCCAAGGCTCAATTCTGCTTCCGGGAACGGAAGAAGCTATTACACCAACCGGTACATCTAATTCTCGATTTAAGTTTTTAGCAAAGAAATAACCCACGGCAGAAAAGTTTCTTAAGGCCGTTCCTTCGGCAATATCCCAACCCTCGTGTGTTGGCGATGGCTTAATTAGTTCTTTTCGGTTTACCAAAAACAGACGGATATTTTTATGATGCGCAAAAAATAGTTCGTCAATAGGGCTTGGACTTAATCCTTCGGCTTCTTTTCTATCAACCTTGCTATTTTTTCGCATGGTGTATTCCATGTTTGACTGGCCGGAGCATAACCACACTTCGCCCACCAAAATATCTTTCAGTACAATGGTGTTTGTGCCTTTAATGGTCAGGTCGCGGTTTTCAAAACTCGCTTCAAGCGGATTTAACACCACTTTCCATTTACCATTTTCATCGGCAAGGGTTTGTGCGGATTCATCGGCAAACGAAACAGAAACTTGTTCGCCAACATTCGCGGTTCCCCAAATTACAATCGGTTTTTGCTGTTGCAAAACCATTTGGTTGCCTAAAATTCGTGGCAATATTATTTCGGCTTTCAGTTGAAAACCCGCTAAGAGCAATAGAAAAAGTGTTTTTATAAACTTCATTATTAACTTGCTTAGGTCTAGCGCCTTTTCAGCACAACCTTACTTGCCTTTATTCCGGGCAGTGGCATTTACTTTTTAGGCTTACGAAGTTTTAGAAACTTCGTAAGTCTTACAAAACCCAAAAGAAAGTGTTTTTACTTTCCTCATCTCTTCCGCAAATTCCAAGGGCGAAAAAAACGTTACGTCGGTTGTGCTTGGGCTGGATTGAATGAAAAGCCATCGCACTTCACATTATTTTACATCCCTCAAAACCGTTCATTTTAATAGGTGGTTTTTAATGAATGAACATAAAAAACCGCTTCTGGTGCTTTTTCGCCTGCATTTTTTAAATCATAATCTTGGTCTGTTGGCGTTTCTGCGTTGGGGAAATGGCGTACTTCTCCGGTTCTAAACATCACTCTGTTAAATGCGCTAACCGGAGCGAAATAAACTTTTGCCCCTTTATCTTGTCCGTTTACCTTTATTTTATAAATACGGGTATTGCAGTCCAGCTCCAGTGCTATTTTGTAAGTTTTTCCAGCTTCGTAATCCATCACTCCCGAATAGCGGTATCCAACTTTAGCTTTTAATTTACCTTCGGCATCAAAAACTAATCTTAATGCTGGCAAACCTTTGGCATCTTGCAGTTCAATTTGGAGTTCGCCGTTGTTGTTCTGTTTTGGCGTAACTGTAAATTCAACGGTCAGTTTTTTTGCGGGTTTAATTACTCTTTCTGCCTTGGCATAATCAAACGGGTCCGAATCGTGTAAAGCCAAAACTTTTTCTCCGTTCAATTTCTCAATCTGGGTTCTAGCCCAAATCGGACTGAACAGGTTCCATTTGTCCAACTCTTTACCATCAGGCATTTGGCTGAACGTTTCGTTAACCACAGCAGTTTCTTCGGCCGTAACCGGAACAGGAACTTTAGCTACCCAAATATCCTCTTTATTCATGCTGTAGGTTAACCACATATCGCCTCCCGGCGGATTTCCGTTGCCCTCAATAATTCCACGAATGTATTGCGGACCGTACGATTTGTAATTTCCACCATAGCGCATAGAAGATATTTCGCCGTTAACTAACAGCAAATCGGTATAATTTAAACCGTCTGCACTGGTTGAAACCGCCAAAGGCCATCTAAACTCCGAAGGATTATAAACCGTTGCGTACTTTCCGTCCGAAGTTTTTTGTCCCCAAATTTTAGCGTTGCTGTTGATGAAACCGGGCGCTCTTAATGGATTATATTCCCAAGTTTTCCCTTCATCGGCGCTTTCGGAAGTTAAAGCGTGTTTCCACAAGCCAATCACTTTTCCGTTTGGCAAATGGTAATAGCTGAACGCTTTATATTCCTTTTTTAATGGGATTAATGGATCGTCGCGGTCTGCTTCTTCTACCCACTGCTGCATCATTAAGGGGTTGGCAAGCAACTCTTCGCAAGCTTTTTTAAAACCTTTATCTTTTGATGAAGTGTAAAACGGATAAGTGGATAATTTTTTGTTCCAATTTTTATTGTTTCTGATGAAGTAAATAGGCCCGTAAGTGCCGTTTTTGTAAACTTCACGCACCACGCGGCCAATTCCCTTACCATCGTTGGGGCTGTCTTTCATATCCATGGCAATGCCATAATATGCCAAGGTAAGCAAGCGACCGCTTTTGGCGGTAAAAAATGCCATCCGTTGATGCATTACGGCGTATAAATCTTTGGCTACGCCCGGATAACCTTCTTTTTTATAGCCATCAGGGATTTTGTAAGGCGGAAAAAGAATTTCTGGCTTGCTCCAGTTAATGCCGTCTTTAGAAGTAAGCATTAAAGTTTGCCCCGGTGCAATATGCTCGCCGACCGGATTGCTTAAATATTGCAGATAAAATTGGTTGTTCCAATAAGCCATCAGCGGTTGGTGGTTGTAAGTCCAGTTGTTACCACCGGCCCACTCTGGATGTTCTCGGTTTGCTCGGAAAACCTGCATATTATGCACACCAATAGCCGGGCTTAGCTGCCCGTGGTGGTAATCGACGTTTGAAAGCGTATTGCCCGTATAGCGGATAGTATCTTGCGCAAAAACAGAGCTGCTGCACGCAACTAGGGAAAGTAATATTGCTTTTGAAAATTTCATTTAATTATGGTGTTGCTAAATTTTTCTTTAGCCGTTTTAAAAATGATTTGCTAACCGGCACAATGGTGCCGTGTTTATGGTTTAGAGGTACAGAAATTTCTGCATTGGCATCCTCAAACGTGATAAAATCTTTAGTTTTCACCGCTCCGTAGCTTTTATCATCATAAGAATCGAAATAAATGAGCCAGCCGTCTTTTACTTTTACCACCGTAGGGCCTTCGGTAAATTTTTTGGTGTAAGGCGCAGATACGTTTTTGTAGGGTCCTAACGGATTATCGGCGAAAGCCACTTTTAAATCTCTTTCTGGCCGGGTATTATCTTTTAAAACTAAAGCATAATCATTTTTTGCCCGTTTTACAATTACGGCATCAATTACGCTAAAACCCGGGTCGATGAATAATTTTGTTGGGCTAAAAGTTTTGAAATCTTTTGTGGTGGTATAATACATCCGATGGTTATTTTCTTCCTCTTCCTCTCCTTTTGGAAAACGGAACGGAATGGTAGAAGCCCAAATAATAATGTACTGTTTTTCAACGTCATCGTAAAAAAGTTCCGGCGCCCAAACATTTACCGTTGTAGGCTCTTTGTCCATTACTGAAATAAATTGTTGATTACTCCAATGGATTAAATCTTTAGAACTGGCATAGCCAAAACCTTTATCGCCACGCCAACTGCTGGTCCAAACCAAATGGAAAGTTCCATCTGGCCCTTGCACCATTGACGGGTCTCGCATTACTTTTTGTTGGCCAACCTCTGGCTTTAATAAAACGGTATCAAAAGCCGTCCAATGGTAGGCATCGGTACTGTAAAGCATGCGCAGTCCTTCGGTTGCGGGCTCGTGAAAAGAGGTAAACAGATAGGCTTTTTGGCTACACGAGCTAAAAACAAATGCTACAGCAATTAAAAAATATATGATTTTAAGTCGCATTAAATACTTTCTAAAATTAAAACCCAATCATTTCCTTCTTTTTCGTCTCCCGGAGGATCAAAAGTTTTTGTTCCTGTGTTGTCGAACTCTCCGATGGCTGTTTGTGTACCATCAGCAGGTTTAAACCAAGAAGCTTTTACTTTTTTGCCCTCAATTTCACCCATATTAACTTCCAAATCTCTACCCGTCCAGGTGTACACAAACGCATAGTCTTTACCTCTGGTTGCTGCCAAATATTGATGTTTTTCTTTTTGGTTGGCGATGATGGATTGATCTGGAACACGCTCAAAATAAGGTTTAGAAAGCATCAGCTTTTTGATGTACTGCATCTGAGTAGCCGCGGGATCATTCAGAGCTTTAGTGTAAAACTCCCAATTCCTAACTCCATAGGCGCCGGGGCCTTCGCCCTCTTTATAAAATTGCATCACTGCATTATGTCCGTAGGTAAAACCCGCTGCGCCGGCAAAAACCGACCAATAAGCATAGCGTCTGATGGCTGCATCTGTCCAGCGTACTTCCAAAGAATCATGCAAACCTTCTGGGATAGCCTCGTAACTTGGTTCCGCATCTAAAGTTGGCTTTGTTGGCGTTTGTGGATAATCTTCCAAAACGTACTTCCAATTGTCTTCGCCGTAATGGCGTTTTTCGTTTTTTGAAGTATCCTGATCGTATCTTCTGTGGCCAGACTGGAAGGTGTTAAAATCCAACCATTTTTCTTTATGAAACCATTCGGATGATGTGGTACGGCCACGCGGGTGGTAGGTCATTAAATGTACACTGTCTTGCAATCTGATGGTTTTTCCGATGGTCTGCCACACGTCTGTATATTCCGAACCTTTAATGTCGCCACCGTTCATCCAAATAATGTTTGGCTTATCGCCGAAACGTTTCACCAAAAAATCGGCATATTTTTTTGCTTGTTCGGGC
Organism: Pelobium manganitolerans; assembly: GCF_003609575.1. GTDB lineage: Bacteria > Bacteroidota > Bacteroidia > Sphingobacteriales > Sphingobacteriaceae > Pseudopedobacter > Pseudopedobacter manganitolerans. Next base: position 187,345 of record NZ_MBTA01000002.1, read on the forward strand.
TGTACATCGCCACTTTTAACAGCGCTTCCCCAAACGGTTACAAAACCTATGTACAGATGTCTTTTCGCGGCTTCGTCAATTACATACTCCACATGGTCCCAATAGTCGTATTGCAAACTATCGTTAAAATCGTTGCCCTCGGTTACTTTGGGCGCATCAATTTTTTTGTTGACCAAAGCAGAATCCCCGTAGAAATCTGTTACGCCTAACTCGTGCAAAGCCATTACCTGTATCACGTTGAAACCTTTTTGTTGGCGGTCATCCAAATAGGCTACTGCTTCTTCGCGTGATAGCTTTTTAAACAACAACCAGCCGGTATCGCCCAACCAAAAAAATGGTTTTCCGGTTCTGGTTTCAAAATATCTCCCGTCTTTGTTTATCTGTAAACCCATTTCGGCAACTTGCTCTTTTTGCTTACACGAAACGAAAAGCGCAACCAAACCGAGAAAGAAAACTGTTTTTTTTAACATCATTGCATTTATTTTTTATGAATCCATAAAACAGCGGCGCCGTTTGCTGGTTTTTTAATCTGATTTATTTTTTGTGTAACGATGGTTTTTCCGCTGCTTGGGCTAATCCACGTAGCGATTGCAGATTTAGCTAAATTTAGCGCGCCAAAGTCGGCATCCGCATCTGCATAAATGATGTACTCGCCTTTATCATTTGCTAAAGCATAAGGACTTTGTTTGATAGTTGTTGGGCGCATGGTTGCAGCCGCGTGTAAAAAAGCAGGTTCGGCTTTGATATCTGTAAAAGAACCGCCCGCTATAAACGCTGCCCATGTAAACGAAGGATAGTTATCGCCCGAATACATCACAGCTTTATCCGGATATTTATCACGATATTCTCTAACTGCTTTGTAAACTTGCTCAAACGAAGTTTTTTTAGGTTTAAACTGGCGGGCTTGCTGGCGAGGTGCTAAACTTTGTCCGCCCAAAGGTGCATAAGCAGAACCATCTGCTTGGTAATGCCAATAACGGATGTCAATTATATCAATGGTTGGTGCTAAGCTTGGATCTTCCAAAATGGCATCTTGCACATCTTTAGTGGTGCTTAGCCCAATTAATGCCTTATTGCCGGTTTTACTCTCCCAATCTTTTATAGTTTGCACCCAAAATTTGGTAAAATGCGTTGGGCCTGTAAATTCTTCGCCAATAAACTGAATTACCGAAGAATTACCTACAAAATTATTGAGGCACTGCTCTATATAAGCTTGGTGCAAAGGCCGGCGTTGCGGATTTGTTTCATCGTAAAACTGATCTGCCAAGAAAATACGTTTATCGCCCGCGTAGGGTACTGGTTCTGCAAAGCCCGTGTTGTTGATGTTGTTTGCGGTACGCCAAGGGAAATCTGCATAATGCGCACCGGCTTCAATAATATTATGTTGGAAATAGTTTTGATGGATGAGCACCAAGCCTTTTTCGTCTGCTAAATTGGCGTATTGCTTTAGCCTATCCCAATACCAAGGGTTGTATTTCGTTAAATCGTATTTAGATAAACCGTCCCACGCTGTTCCTTCGCCGCTTCGGGCAAAAGGTAATTCGTAAAATGGAGGCCAAACTTCGCCGCTCATTCTGCGGATACGTTCGTGGTCGTCGCGTCTTCTATCGTACCATAAACCGTAATTTTGTTCGGTGATTAGTTTACCTTCTTTCAGCATATTGTCGGTCATTTCCTCCAAATCGTCGGTTAAACCTTTGCCTACTCTGCCGGGTACGTAACGTGTAATTGCAGGCTTTGCCTTGATAATATCGGTACCATGGATACCGCCCGTCCACCAAGGCACGCTTTGGCGACCACCGGTAAGCACCAAGCCATTGCGCGTTAACCATCCGTTTTGCACCAGCAAATATGCTTTTTTTGCTTTTGCCAAGGTCGGCGTCATTTTAATGGCATCTAAAGACGTCATCTTATTTCCATTGGTTGGGATAGGATTACGGACGGCGGCGCTATCAATAAAATCTTCTAGGAGCGGAAGCGGCTGTGCAGCAGCTAAAGTCATCTGCCGGGCTTGCTCTACGGTGGGACTGCTGGTCGCCTCGCTAAACTTGTTAAAAATCTGTGCGCGCGCATCCACATTTTTGTTCAGCCTTTCGGCGAGTTGTGCGTAATACAAGCTCCGTGGATTGATATGTTCGTTAGAAAAATCCCAAAAACCGTCTCCCTGAAACTCGGACCAAGTACCAAAAGCCCAGTTTTGGGCGGTAGGCGGTTTAAAATTATAAACGCGCGATGCGCTGCATTGCCAAAAAACACTGTTGGCTGCGGTCCAGCCTGCTCCACGAGCATCTTGGCCGATGTTGGCGTAGCTTAAAGCGTTGCCGTCGATGTTCATCACATCAAATAAAGCGCCCGACGCCCAAGTATCAATGGCGCCGCTGTAGCTAAATGGCAAATAAGCCTTGCATTGTACAAATGCGTTTGGCCCGGCGGCTAAATAGCCAACGGCAAAATCATGATAACCATACTCGGAGTAAAGCCTTTGAAATAAAGTTTGCTGGCCACTGGTAAGAAAAGTGTAGCGCCTTTGACCGCCAATTTCGGAAACCGGCGCTAATGATTTGCAATCTTCTACGGTAATGCACCTGCCGGTGGCCAAAATATTTACCGCCGAACCGGCGAAATGTTTAAACGTGACCTGCCTTACCCAAGCATTTTCGCAATTTTCTAGGGTGATGGCCATCCAACGATGGTTCTCGTCTTTTGGGTTGCTTTTATCGTAAGTAGAAACCAAAGAAAGGTTTTCGATGCCGATATTTTCTATTCGGCCCTTCCATTCATATTTTTGGATGTAGGCGCCTCCAAACTGTTGGTCCAAAGCAACGGTGATTGGTGCATCTACGGTAATTTTATTCCCGTTAATTGCGGTAATTTGCCTGTCCCACACCACGTCTTCTTCTCCGGGTTTCCAGCCTAAAGAAGAAACATCTCCGCCAAAAGTCCAGGTTTTCATGGTATCCAACCATGCTGCGGTTGAGGGGCGGGTAAGCCTGATACGGTCGCCAACTTTATAAGCATCGGCCTTAGCCAAAGTAAAACTAAAAGCGTTTACCGGAACATAAGCATCCGTAATGGCGGTTTTAACCAATGTTTTAGCATCGTCCACCCCATAAACCCTAATTAAAGTCTCTCTATCCAAACCCGCACCCGTAATCGTAGTTTTTTGAGTTCCGCTACCACGCAAAACCACGCCGGACACCCTCATTTTTAATTGGCCCCACACTTCAAAATTCCCTTCCTGCAACAGTACCGCTCCTCTGAAACCATTTTTATCTAAAGGTTGTTTGGCTACATAATCTATAGCTTGCTGAATACGCACGGTGGCATCCCCTGCTTTTGGCGCAACTGTAATTTTAATGTCCACGTTTGGTATTTCTGCGTTTCCGGCTTGGTAACCGGCATAAGAGAAATCTGGAATACGGTTGCCCTGCGCGTCTGCAACGTACCTTAACTTGCCTCCTTTGTCGAAAATTAAGGGCTTAAATGGCTCCGGTTTCTTCTTTTGCGAAAAAGCCTGTTGTTGAAAGCTCAACAGACAGGCTAAAATCCACACATTAATCTTGATTTTATGATAAGAAACAATCACTGATGAATTTTTAAAGTTCATGTTAACGTGGTTTTGAATATAATTTGCTGATTATTCCCCCATCGCTCACGGTCTTTTCTGCCCTCGTGCCGGGCATTGGCATTTACTTTTTTTCCGCAAAAAAGTAAACAAAAAACTCTTCCCGATAGCTATCGGGACGCCATTTGCTTTTAACGGTAGTGCTTTTACTTCTTCATCACTGCCGCAAATGCCAAGGGCGAATTTAAGCACATTTAATGTCAGTGCTTCAGCTGGATATAATTGGCTAAACATCCAATTTATCTTACTTAGTTGATGGCGCAACCGTTTTCACATCAACCAAACTGTTCAGGTAATTTTCGATATTGCTATAACCGTTTTTGCTAATTACCTGTGCATCGTTAGGATCTTTTGGGTTTAAACCCATTTTTTTTTCATAATCATCCGGCATCCCATCATTGTCGCTGTCTTTGTAAGGCTTACCGCTGTAGGTTGGATAACCGCCCACTTGGCTCACATCTGTAATAATACCTTGCTTGTACGAATCCACCGGCAACCGGCGTTTGATAAATTCTTTACCTACACCTGTTTTGCCACCTTCAACATATTTTATTTTTCCGGTACGTACGGTTTCAACCACGCGCGCATCAACCGCGTCGCGTTTAGGCAAGCTAGCGCCCGCATTGGCCAAAACATAATCGTAAGCTTCTTTGGTATCCATAACGCTCACTTTAGCCATTGGCAAAGGCTTGTTAACGCGCATAGAATCAAGCAATTTATTTAAATCGCCTTTGGTCTCGGGCTGTACACCGCCATCCCAATTGTTTTTGCTAACCTTATCATTACCCTCAACAATATTACCGGTAACGTATGCCTTTCCAAAAGTGTTTACGAAACGCTTATCGCGCCCAGATTCTGGCTTTAAAATACGGTAAGATATGGGCTGGCCTGCCGGCGTAATTGGCCCGGGCTTGTAGTAGTTATTGATGAAACTGTAAAAAGAATCGTTATCGCCACCGTCGGCGCTGCGGTTCCACCAGTTAAAAATGGTGTTGTTTACAAAACCGAAATCTCCGTACATGCCTACAGATGGGTTACGGGCAATGTTATTAGCCCAAAGGTTGCGCATAAACGTGCTGTTTAACCCTCCTATGGTGCTGCCAAAAGCATGGTTGTAAGTATCTAAAGCTTCAGAAAAAATGGAGTTTTGGATAGTCACGTTTACGGTTGGAAGTTTTTGGGGCTTAGAGCCGTCTTTTTTATCGTAAACATGGCGATAGATGGACATGTTTTCATCTAAGCCCCAACTTGCGGATACGTGATCAATCATGATGTTACCAACCGGGTTGCCACCAATGGCATCGTCTCGGCGGGTAACGTCTGTGGCGCCTCTTCTAAAACGCATATAGCGGATCACTACGTCGTGCGTATTAATCCAAACCGATTCGCCTGCTACGCAAACGCCGTCTCCGGGCGCACTTTGGCCGGCAATGGTAATATATGGCGCACGGATGATTACCGGGGTTTTTAGCTGGATAATGCCTGCTACGTTAAACACCACCACACGTGCTCCGCCTTGCTCACAAGCCCATCGGAACGAGCCGGGGCCACTATCATTTAAATTAGTAACCACGTAAACTTTACCGCCACGGCCACCAGCGGTAAACGCGCCACCGCCCTCGGCACCCGGGAAAGCGGCTATTTTTGCCTGCGGTAAATCACTAGGTTTGGATGCCCAAGGAATAAAAGGTTTGCCGTTTTTTGCTTCTGCCTCTACAATAGGCATCACTTTGGCAAATTGTAGGTCCGATTGTCTTTCCACTTCGGCCAAAGCCGAATCCGCTTTAGCTTCTATAGCTGGTGGGATTACCGGATATTGTGCTTTTACAGTCATCGCGCTAGCTAAAAAACTGGCCAGCACAATGCTTTTATTCATTTTTATCATTTGCTAACAGGTTTTACTGTGTTTACAGGTACAACGCTATTTAAGTAAACTTCAATATTTGAATAACCGCTTTTTGTGATTTTAACGGCATCAGCAGGGTCTTTCGGGTTTAAACCGTTTTTAAGCTCGTAAGCATCCGGCATACCGTCGTTATCGCTGTCTTTATATGGTGTTCCTTTATATTCTGGGTAACCGCCTACCTGAGAAATTTCTGTGATGATGCCCAATTTGTACGAATCTGGTGCTAAACGGCGATGCTCAAACTGAAACTCTGAAGGTTTTGCGTTTGGATGGACTTCAATTTTGCCGGTGCGCACCTGCTTAATTACACGCTCATCAACCGGGTCCCTTTTAGGTAAAGTTGCGCCAACGTTTGCCAAAACATAATCTTTTGCCTGCAAAGTTGGGATGATGGTCATTTTGGCCATTGGGAAAGGCTTGTTGACCTTCATAGCAGGAAAATAAGCGCTCGCTTCTTCAAAGCTCATTAAATTCCCCTGCTTATTTTCAAGCTGGATACCGCCGTTCCAATTGTCTTTAGTCACTTTCTCGTTTCCTTCAATAATGTTCCCGTTTACATAGGCACGGCCAAATACCACATAAGGCAATTTGCTACGACCAGATTCTGGCTTTAAAATGCGGTAGCTGATGGGATCTTTTAAATCTGTAACGGGGCCGGGTTTGTAGTAGTTATTGATGATGTTGTACAAGGCGGTATAATCGCCACCGTCGGTTGAGCGGTTGTTCCAGTTAAACACCACGTTGTTGGCGAAATTGAAGATACCGTTCCAGCCGATAGACGGATTACGCGCACCGTTATCGGCCCATAAATTTCGCATGAAAGAACAGTTTTCGCCACCCAAGGTACTTCCGAAAGCATGGTTCCAATAATCTAAAGCCTCAGAGAATATAGAATTTTGGATGGTGATGTTTACCGTTCCCAATTTAACTTCTTGTTTGCCGGTGCTATCATTATACATATGGCGGTACATGGACATGTTCTCGTCTAAACCCCAACTTGCAGAAACGTGGTCGATCATGATATTACCAATCGGGTTTCCACCGATGGCGTCATCTCTACGACCTACAAAAGTTTCGCCTCTGCGGAAACGCATGTAGCGGATTACCACATCGTGCGTATCAATCCACACCGATTCGCCGGCTACACACACCCCATCACCGGGCGCGGTTTGCCCCGCAATGGTAATATATGGCGCACGGATAATTAACGGTGTTTTTAGGCGGATGATACCTGCAACGTTAAATACGATGATTCTGGCTCCGCCTTCTTCGCAAGCCGCCCGTAGAGAGCCTGGACCGCTATCATTTAAGTTTTTTACCACAATTACCTTACCTCCACGGCCTCCAAAACTGTAAGCGCCCCCACCTTCGGCACCCGGGAAAGCCGGAATTTCTGCCTGTGGCAAATCTGTTGGCCTACCGGCCCATGGGATATACGGTTTACCCTCTGCCGCTTCTTTTTGGATAATTACTTTTGCCTTTTCCCAAGCCACATCTGCATGGTGTTTGGCGGCGGCCATTAAAGAATCGGACTCGCGTTTTACTTCTGGCGAGATTTTAGGATATTGGGCAAACAAGCTGCCACAAAAAAATGTGAGTAAGATAAATAAAGAACAACGTTTCATTTATGGTGTTTATAAATATCCCTAACGGGAAGCGTAAAAAATAATTGGGTAAAGCTTTTATCAAATTTGGGTTTTAAGTTTTTAACATCCGATTTTTAGTTTAAAAAAGAAAGGGAGCTTTGTGGGCTCCCGTTCTCTTTCGAAAGTATTGGGAACTTTCTTTTAGATAACCAATTACATCTAAATTATGGAGAGAATCTTATTTCAAACTATTAATCCTTGTGTTGTTAATTAAACGCTCTAATCTGTTGTATCAACTAAAAAGAGTGGGTTTAAATCCGGTTTTCAATAATCATATATGAATATGATATTCAAATATAAAAAATTACACACATATATGCAAGAGGTTTCTGCACTTATTAAAACAAATATCTTATAAAACAAAAAAAGAGGCTATCCTTTTAAGACAGCCTCTTCAAACTCACCACACGTTAATATTAATTTTTTATAAACTTCAATGTTGTTTGTTTACCGGAGTTTGTTACGTTAAGTACATAAGTGCCGGGCACTAATTTCGCAACGTTAACAGACGTGCTACTCGCGCCATTGGCCAGGCTCTGTGATATCAGAACTTTACCCTGTAAATCAAATACGCTTAAAGAACCTCCATTAACAGGTCCATGTTCAACATTTAATAAACCTGTTGTAGGATTTGGGTACGCGCTAACAGTTGCTGAACCAGATAAATTAACGGAAACTACGTCGCTGTAAGTAAATTTACCGTCATTATCTACCTGCTTCAAACGATAGTAAACATTACCGGAAGCTGCGGTGTAATCCGTGTAAGAGTAAGAATGTTCTCCAGCCACATTCTTACTGGCTTTTATGCCGATAGATTCAAATTGGCTGTTGTCGGTTCTTCTTTCTATTAAAAATTCTTTGGTATTAACCTCATTAGTTGTTTTCCAATTTAAGTTTACAGATTTACCCAAAGCATCTGCTTTCGCGTTGAATGAAAGTAAGTTTAGAGGAAGAGTTGAGAAAGTTGATGAAGAAGAGGCCGCAATGCGATATAACTTTGGTGCCGTACCAGTACTTCGTCTGATTACAATATATTTAACGTCGGTTTCAGTAAAATTATGGAACTTCGCCACCCCAGGCGCGTTCATTGAATTATCTACCGGATCAAACGTAACAGTTGCGGGAGCTAAATCTACATCATCAGCTGAAGGCCCATAACTTATGGTGAACCCTGTAGCTGTAGTTCCGGAACTACGATATACCAATGCTAAGGTTTTAATAGGTACGGTAGACTCGATAATCATAGCACAATCATTATGCCCAAATTGCGCCCTAATATATTGCGGATTTGTATCATCCGGTTCATTACCAGGAGACAGCGAATTTACGCGATTATTCTGAAGTACAGATGCTGAAATGTTGTTTTGCGTAACTTTAGGAACCGGGTTTGTCGAACCGTTACCTCGCCAAGCAGTGAAAGCACTTTTAGCGTCAGTTTTACCATAATCTGCCATGTGAGCGTTAAAATACTGGTAAAAATCCAAATCAAAATCCTGTGCACTCACTTTAGTTGTGAATAAAACAAGAATGAACACATTTAAAAATAGTAATCCTTTTTTCATAATAAATAATTATAGAGTTTATATTAGGTAATTTAAATACGAAGATCTTTTTCCAAATTTAAATCATTTAAATAACGAATTTCTGTATGATATTATCATGTATCTGTATGATGTTTTTAAATTTGCAAAATGAGTTTAAATTATTTTTGTAGTTCAAAAATCATTCCACAAGGACTTTTTTAACAAACAACTCGTTTCCCGAGGGCGACTTAATCCTTATTATGACAATGCCTTTAGTTTGAATCGTTAATTTTTTCGTCTGGTTAAAGGAGATTTTATCGGTCAACAACTGTTTTCCTAGAACGTCGAAAGCCATCAACAACGCTGGGTCTTTTAATGCTCCAACAGAAACAAATATGTCTCCTTTCGAAGGTATAGGCCAAACATTAAAAACAACTGGATTGCCTTTTACTACTTTAATTTCTGACAAATTCTTGGCGCCATCCCTGTCCACCTGAACCAATTGATAATAGGTGTTATCTACATTATTATTATTATCGGTAAAATCGTAATACAAGTTAGTGGTGCTGATCCCGTTAAGAGCCTTACTACTTATTTTAGCACCTAAGTTTTCAAAAGCTTCACCATTGTTAGACCGTAATATTTCAAAGTGGCTATTATTATTCTCGTGTACAGTTTCCCATTTTAATTCAACTTCCTTCCCGTTTTTCCTGTCGGCAGCCAAGGTCACTAAGTGTACCGGCAACTGAGTAAGATCTGCCCCTGTAACAACGTTTACTTTACGGGTCATATCATGACCCTCGCCATCTGTTACAGTAAAATCAAACGAAGCCAATCCAGCTCCATTTGGTGTGAATTGCACTACTCCACCTGTCGTGATTGCGCTACCACCCGCAACATTAGACAACGTATAAACGGGCAAGTTGGTAAATCCCATAGATAACTTTTGAAGGTCTATATTTATAGTTTCACCGTTTACAGATTGATAATGCGGTTCCGCCATCCATTGCAAATAGAACTCCAATTCGGTAATGCCGTCTCCATCACTATCGTCATTAGCGTCGGAAAAATCATTGGGCGCAGAATTAATGTTGGTTCCTTTTATTGTTTCCCACCAGTCAGGCAAACCATCCTTGTCAGAATCCCAATTAGCTTTTCTGCTTACCTCAGGATATGACTCGAAACCTCCTGCATCTAATTCTGTATCAGGAAAGCCTTTTTTATTACTTACGCTACCGACCACAGAATACGTTCCATTTAAAGTTTCCTTAACCATTCTTATATCGTGCTCATCTAAAACAGGTTGGTTTGCTCCAACGTCAGATAAAACGATTTTATAAGCGTGCGTTGCGGATTGAGTTGTTACATAAGAAGCAAAAAACGGCGTGTTTACAAATGGATCATACGTTAGAGCTGGATTTCCATTTGACAAGCTATATTTTCTTCCCTGCGTTTGGTTACTTTCATTAAAGCGTCCCGGCATCACATTGCCAGCGAAATAGTATTTTTGAGTTCCTTTCCCAACATTTTCATATTGTGCATTTAATGCGTAAAAGAAAGTAGTCCCTGCTCCTGGTTTATAATAATTATTTACAAAGTTAACCTCATGAGCACCTCCGTCCGTTGCCCTAGAGCCCCAGTTATATACTACGTTATTTGTAATGTCTAACCGACTTGCAAAGTATCCGTCGGCATCAAGTCCCCCTCCTAAACTCCAGTTGCGTCCGTAACAATGTGCCAATAAATTATGGTGCAAGCTAGCGGTGTTACCTCCAACAGTTGCTGCATATCCGTGTTCGGTACCGGCAGGATAATTTTGATGCCCAGCTACATTTAAAGCCTCAGATATCAATGTTTTTTGCAAGGTAATATTTTTTGAGTTTCTTGAACTGAAGGCTTCGTCGATAGTCCAACTTATAGAACAATGATCCATAATAGAATGATTACCTGTTAGTCCCATCCCATCATTGGTAGGGCCTGCTCCTAATCGCAACCGCATATTTCTTATGATTACATCATTACCACTGTATCCAAATGGTTTATTACGGATACAAATTCCCTTACCAGGGGCAGTTTGCCCTGCAATAGTCACATAAGGATCACTTAACGTTAACCTTGACTCTAGCTTTATAACTCCGCCTACATTAAAGACGATTGTACGAGGTCCAATGTTATTAGTTACCGCTTCTCGTAAACTACCTGGCCCACTGTCATTAAGATTTGTAACATAAACAACCTTTCCACCTCTACCTCCACGCGCGTAACGCCCATAACCTTCAGCTCCTGGGAAAGCTAATTGTGCTGGCGTAAAAGACCATACCCTTCCCTTCACTGTTCGATCGGAATAAACTTCGTCAACCCTCCAATAGTAAGTGTTCATGCTATATAAACCGTCCGCCGTATATGAATTGATAGTAAAGTTTCCCTTAAAAAATTCAGAAGATTTATCAGCCGAATAAATAGCTTGCTCATTGATACCAAAATATATATCATGTGATATAGCCTCGTTCGCCGCATCCCATTGAAGAACAGTTTCTTTACTACTAGTGACTACGTGTCCATCAGCGTTAGCAGGTACAGGATTTTGAGCTTGTGTTGACAAATCTCCAACGTTTAGCTCAAATCCATTTATAAAGACGTTTTTATACAAAGCTGTAGAACTTTCACTAGCTTCAAACCTTACAACTACGTCCTCGCTTTCCGCAGCGTCAAAAGTTAAATAAACAAATCTTGCATTGGCGTTGTTAGCACGTACTGTAGGATGCACATCTGCTGCATATAATACATCATTTAAATAAACGTTTATTGGCGCAACATCAACCGTTTGGTAACCATCTACATAGTTTAAATAAACTAGCAAGCTTTGCGCCCCAAGTGGCAATCCTTTTATTCTCAATTCCATCTTCGCCCCTCCGTTACCATCCTTTACTGTTACCCCATCTGAGACTAAACGGGCTTGATTGATATTGGCAACATCAACCGCCCAGTTTTTATACCAACTCGTACTTAATCCGCTACCTTTGGATCCTAACAAACGGATAAAAAATTTAACACCCTGCACCTCCAGACTATCTTGAATCGATGCATTTAAACCCATTTTCCATGGCACATAACCATCCTCAGTCGTCTGTTCATCTCTCCCCCCGGAATGGTTTATATCAACTTTAATAACAGGGTTGCTTTGTGCATAAACTTCCGAAGTTATAGCAGTAGCAGTAAAAAGGGACATCACCCCATAAAGAATGTACTTCATACTTTAAACTCCATGAAGCTGAATAACTTTAACCAAACTCATTTTTCTATTTTGACATCAATATTTGCAAAATATTTTCCGTTTCTGTCTTTACCGAAATTATTGAAAAATATTGCGCCATACTTACCTTCCGGGGTCTTGAAATACATAATGCTACCTATTGCAATGCTGTTTACAACAGTTCTAGTTAGCAGATTTGCATAACGACCATATCCAACAGCTTGGTTAATAGCTGTTCCAGAAACCATAATATTGCTAAAGACCTCTGCTGAAGGTAAAGCAGCTGCGCCATTAAGCTGTGCTACACTTGGGGTTGAAGGACCATAAGTAATTGCTCTTTTAGTCCAACTTGAGAAATCATAAAGGGCTTTAGCCTGAGCAGGCGCACCGGTTATGGAATATAAATTTAAGGTGTAAGGGATTGCTTTATTTCCTGTAGCAACCAAATAAAGACCGAAGTCAATATCTGACGAAATTTTCGTAGCTTCGGCATACGTATAAGCTTTTTTATTTTTTATGGAGTAAAAACATGCATTTGTAGCTACTTCTGGACTGTCTATGGTAGATTCAGCCTTTGAAGCATACACAAATTTGTTTGCCGACAATTCATAACCGGTTTGGACAGTTGCGTTGATTGTTGTGTAACCATCCCCGATGTAGTCATTAGCTTTATCTGTTACATAAAGACGATATTTAATCCCACCGTCCCTATTGGGAGTTAAACGAACAACGCCGCGATATGTACGCATATCTGCATTATCATCTAAGGTAGCAATATTAACTCGAGATGGATCTGTTAGACCTAAAAAGGATTCAAGCCATATATATTTAATATCGTGCTCTTGAGAAGTAACGGTATAGTCCACATACACTGTTTGTCCTTCTGGCAAAGATTTTTTCTCTTTATCAGTAAGTAACACAGCGTTATTAACCACTTGTTTGCCAGCCGGATAACTAATTGTTACTACTGACGTAATTTCTTTGGCCTCCTCATCATAAACTTTTATGATGTAAGAAGTAGAAGAAGGATTTGGAGACTTTAAAACGATTACACCTGGACTAAAACTGTAACGGCTACTGTAAGGGATGGCTGCTGTGTAAGCCACTGTCGATGTTCCAGACTCAACTAAAACCACTTTCGCCATATTTGCTCCACTAGCTGTTTTAGATAGTGTAAATTCTACATACACCTCATCAGCGGCTTGGGCTTCTCTAAAACTTATATTTAAACCTTTAAATATATCAAAAGTACTTTTAGATTCTTTCTTACATCCGCTTACCATTATTAATAGTAGTAATGCTAAACTATATTTTTTATATTGTTTCATGACTGTCCTTTTATATATAATTTAATCAAGCGGGTCAAAAGTTCCACCGGCCCAGCCAACTGTAGGCTTAATGTCTTTGCCTGTGTAAACAAAATCGTTGTGGAAGGTATAAAAAATATGATACGCAGGAACGTTGTACGTACGATTTGCCTCAGTAACCGATATGGGCGGCAAGAAATATTGTAGATAAACACTCTCATCATTTAAATTTAAGGTCTCACGGAGCATTTTTCCGGATGCTGGATCTACTTTTTCAAGTGCTTTTTTAGCATCATCATCCTTCGCCTCAAAATAGACAGAAGTTAAGTTGCCACTCAACAGATGCATCCTACGCATTCTTCTCAAATCTGAGTTTCTTTTATTTTCAAAAGCAAACTCGATAAACCGCTCGTTGAATATCAATTCGCGCATTTGATCTTGATTAGCGTCAGCTAAACCATAATCTTTATCCCCCTTCTCTATACCAGCTCTTACCCTTATCTGTCTTACTAAATCTTTGGCAAGTCCTAAATCACCAGTTTCATTAGCACATTCTGCATAATTCAAAATCACCTCGGCAAATCTCATCTCTATCCAGTCCATCCCGCTGCCTCCGCCTATGTCGCCGTTATATTTTACCGAACCTGTTGCGAGAGCAGGGGTCGAAAAACGCTTGCAAAAAACGCCGTTGTCTGCAGATGACTCACCGCTTGCGCCAGCATATCCCCATTGCTTTCTATCCGCTTTTCCACTCAAAGGCCAAGATGCACCGTTATAGGCAATAGTCGCTGCGAAACGAGGATCGCGATTCACCCAAAAAGTCACATCGCTGTACGCGTATTTACCAGACCCTGGTATGCTGCCGTCTTTCATAGGGTAAGCATTTATTAGCGCATAGGACGGACGATATCTTTTTTTAGCATCTCCCCCCTCTGATTTTGGTCTTATTTCTTGTTCGATATTATGACCTCGTTTTGGCAATGTTGAAGAATACGTTCTTACTATAATAGCCTCAGGATTTGGTTCAACTCGGAATATGTCTCCATATGTTCCTGGATCCGAAAGCTTGTGTCCAGCCGCTAAACAATCCTCATAGGCTTGCTTGTTGGCAACTAAGGCTTGGTTCCAGCGACTAGGATCATAGGCGTGTTTCCCATCATCTTTAGGATTAAACTGTGGACTTGCCCAATACAGCATCACCTTGCCTTTAAGTGCAGATGCGGCAGCTTTTGTAAGTTTACCTCTTCCCGTACCGTCGTCCCATTTCAAACCGTCAAGCATTACAATTGCAGAATCTAGGTCGTTGATAATAGCAGTGAAACACTCCTTTGCGGAAGCTCTTCCACTTACGGTAATATTATCTGGAGTTTGAGGTTCTAACACTAGTGGCACGCCTCCGTAAACCTTAACTAGGCCGAAGTATACCATTGCCCTTAAAGCATAATACTGTCCAAGATATACTTTTTGCACTGATCTAGGTAAAGTACCTTTAGGAATATTATATATCGCGTCATTACAACGTGAGATATCAGAATATTTATTTTCCCCCTTGTTACTGCTGTATTTGTCACCTACATACCAAACACTGTTGTTTCCTAAGGGTTCGCCTCCTAAACCTAAAGCTGCAAGCGCGTATTCGTCTTCAAAGGGCAAAAAACTTTCATCAGACGCATAGTGGATTCCGGCTCGAGCATGCAATTGAGTGGTTCCTAACTGTTCATAACCGAATTCAGGTATAACAACGTCATATGCTTTATTTAAATGAAATTGTATGGCCCCTTCCGTACTCCATATGGCCGCATCCAAGCCATTTCTATCTGGTAATTCAAAGAAATCATCACTATTAACACATGAAGTGATCACGCTGGCGCCCAACAAAATGATGCAGGCCCCTTTTATATACTTATTAAAATTATTCTTCATCGTTTTACTTTTATAAGTTCACACTTAAGCCTAAAGAAATAGTACGTAAAGTTGGGTAGTCATATGCGCTAGAAGTGTACGGATCTTTATAAGGTAATGGGTTTACAATTGTCCACAAATTATTACCTGTCAACAAAACACGCGCACTTTGTAAGCCCGCCTTCTGAGCAAACTTAGCCGGGATTTTGTAAGCCAAAGACATATTATTTATCCTAATGGTCGTTCCGTCAACCGCCCAAAAATCAGAATTCTTGTTAATGGTAGGATCATCAAATCTTGGGAATTTGCCACCGGTATTGTCTGATGACCAATGGTCTGCCCAAAAAGACAATACATTTGTGGTTGTAGAAGGTTTGGTTCTAGCCCTCGAATCATAAAACACTTTTCCTCCGAATCTTGCAGCAATATTCGCATTTAAGGAGAAGGCTTTATACGAAGCTCCTAGAGTTATGCTGGTTGAAAAAAACGGATTGATGTTATCATAAAGATAAACCATATCATAGTCGTTAATGGTTCCATCTCCGTTGGCGTCCTCATAATATAACCAACCCGGTTGAGGCGTAACCCCATAAAGTTTATAGTTAGGGTTTTCGGCTAAAAATGCATCCACCTGTTCTTGGGTGCGGAACATTCCTTTTGAAATTAAACCAACATTAGAGGAATTATATTTACGCGGATCTGTACCAAACTTGTTCCCAAGATATTTACCATCATTCAGGTTCGTCTCAATTGCATCACTTATAGGATAAATCATTTGGTCTACAACAGAATTTCCGTACGAAAAGTTCATACTGGCATTCATGTTAACTTCCCTACCGATTTTAGCTTTATACCCCAAAGAAAATTCAGAACCCCACACATACGCTTGTCGGTAATTGACAACAGGCGCTCTAAACCCAGCATAAAACGGGTACAAACGTTCAGCTCCCTTATCGAAACCATCAAAGGTTTTGTTTTGGAAAAATTCGGCACTAACGTCCACTTTGTCATTGAACAAAGAAGCTTCAACACCTAAATTAAATGTTCTTTTTTTCTCCCAGGTGATATCCAGATTAGGGAACGTAGATGGATTTATCCCTAATGCATCATTATTGCCGAACAGGTACCCGTTGCCAGCACCATCCAACAAAAATCGTTGTTGCCAAAGCCTCGCTGTTACCCTATCATCTCCTGCGATACCATAATTCATTTTCAGCTTCAAGAAATTCACAAAAGAGACATTATCTTTAAAAAAATCTTCTTTACTAACAACCCATCCCAAACCTACGCTGGGAGAAAGTCCCCATCTGTTACCTGTAGCAAAATTCGAAGAAGCATCTAAACGAGCCACACCTTCTATCAGATATTTTTTATCCCAATCATAACTAAGGCGGCCAAAGAAAGATCTTTTAGTACTTTCATTAATCGTGTTGCTTCTAAGCACAAGAGTGTTTCTATCAAATGCCCATTGATCTGAAAAACCTGGAATCAACTGATTGGTTAATTGTATTTCAATATTCTCGTCATTACCTACGGTCTGTTCGCCACCGACCGTTAAGTCCAAACTGTGTATTCCAATTTTTTTACTGTAGTTTAAGGTGATAAAACCTTGATAGCTGCTATTTTCAGATATTGAGGGAGTTAAGGATGCTGATGCCGGAGAAACCGCTTGATAAATTGGATCTATCCCGTCGGGAGTGTTCAAACCGCGAGCAAGCGAATCCATATACAGCGCGTTGTTGTTTCCTGTCCTCCTAAAATTATATAATTTATAAGGTGGCGCATATTGTCGGCCTTTAGAATTTCCCGCGGTTTGGGAAATCTGAAACCTGGCAGTAAGCCCTTTTAAAAAGGATGGCTGATAGCTTAGCGCGGCATTTACTCTATAGCTCTTAGACTTGCTATTCTGGTAGTAACCTGACTCTAAAATAGCTAAAGGATTTCTTAAAGATGTATTTACATACATGCCGTTTATACTTATAGGCACCCACTGAGGCGTTGTAATAATGGACTCAAAGAAATTAGCATCATTCTCAGAAACAGAACTTTTACTTTCGCGGATTCGATGATCTACGCTAAAATTAAGCTCTGCCGTTAAACCTTCTACAACTTTGGCTGTCAATCCGCTTCTAAACCCATATCTATCTTGTTTAAGCCCAATATAGTTGCCATTTTCGTTCTGGTAACTACCGCCCACAAAAAAAGTAATTTTATCACTACCGCCAGAAACGCTTAGGTTGTGTTTTTGAGTTAAGGACGAACTCCAAACTTCATCGTACCAGCTTTTGAAATTTAGATTTTTGATGTAATCTAAATCCTCTTGGCTGAAAAAAGAACTAGCCGTAGCCGTACCTTGCGATTTATAACCATCATTAAGTAAGTTAGCCAACTCATATGCAGAAAGCATATCAGGTGTTTGTGCAGCATCGGAAACACCTACATACCCGTTGTAAGATATACTTGGTTTTCCTTGTTTACCTTTTTTAGTAGTTACCAGTACAACGCCTTTTGCACCTGCCGCACCATAAATAGCTGCTGAAGCATCTTTCAAAACTGTAATGGTTTCAACCATCGATGCGTCTAAGTTGTTAAACTCGTTGCTACTAACTGTAATTCCGTCAATAATATAAAGTGGTTCTGCAGTTGCACCTATGGCTGCACCTTGATCCGACACGCTGGAATTTCTGACATTCAATGTAATGCTGGAGCCTGGTCTGCCCGAAACTTGGTTAACACTTAAACCCGCAATCCTTCCTCTTAATGCTCCCGCGATATTTGGCGCAGGGATATCTTCCAAAGCAGAACCGGAAATTGTGGCAACAGATCCCACCAGCTCAGACCGCTTCTTAGTTCCATAACCAGTCACCACTACTTCGTCTAGTGAAGATGTTGATTCAGTCAGAACAATGTTTAACTGAGTTCTCCCTCCCACAGCGATTTCCTGAGTACTAAACCCTAAATAACTTACAACTAAGGTTTCATTCCCGGTAGGTAAATTAAGTCTGAACGTTCCGTTAATATCCGTTACAGTACCGGTATTTGTCCCCTTGATTTTTACACTTACTCCCGGAAGAGGTTCGCCTTGATTATCTTTAATAGTTCCGGTGATGTTTTCCCATTTCACGCTAGAAAATGCGGATGGGTAAGTGATGTTGCCGGCAGGAAAATCAGAAGTCAAAGCGGACGCTTTAAAATTTCCAATAATCAGTGCGCAACCAATAACACCCCCGATACCAAATCTCGCTTTATACAGTCGCTTGTTCATGCATTGTAGGTTTATACTCATTTATGTTGGTTTAATTAATTCTCCGTTTAATCTAAAATATTAAATAAACATGAGACATTATCTTCTAATAGCTATGCAAATGCAGATAGTTTATAAAAGGTTTCTTTTTAATCATATATAAATATGATATTCAAATATAAAAACTTCTTTTAAATATAAACCCAACTTCATGGTTTATTTTTTTCCTGCCTTTATCCGCTCTTGCCAAGCATCGCCTTCTTTCTTTAAATCAATGCCGGCGGCAGATAGGTAATTGTTGATACGGCCTTTGTATTTGCCAAACCATGCGTGTTTTTTGTCTGATGATTCTGCATCCATCGCATGTTCGCGGGCTTCTACCAGCCAAACGTAAATTTGGTCTTTTTGCGCTTGCGTAAGCATCGGGAGCATATCTTGGTAAGCCCTAAAAGTTTTTGGGACAACACTATAAGTCATGCCGTCTTTCACGCCTACCACCTGCTCGTCGCTTAAGTTTTTGCTGAGGTTTTTGATGTATGTGTTATGCAACTTGCTTATTTTGCTATCCACGTCTTTGGTTAACGCATCTAGCTTAGCTTGCTTTTGCGCTTTATCCAACCCAGAAGTTTCAATCTGTTTCTTTTGTGCATCACGATAAATGTACACGTCGTTTAAATCCATGTACTGGTTGGCAATAATATCGCGCACTTTTAGGGCTTTAGCCTGATCAGTTACGTTTAACTGTTGCACAATTTTCCAGGACCGTTCTTGGATGGTTTTAACATAGGCCGTGTCCGAGCGCTGGGCAAACACCGTATTAAAACTTGCGCAAAAGACTACTAGAGCTATTAAGATTTTTGTAAATTTCATCATTTTTTTAATTGAGTATGCTTTTGATTTTATGACATCCTGCTTTGTTAAAACACATCGCCGCAAAAGTTCACTTTAATGCCCAGTTCTTGCAAGGCGGCAGCTTTAATCTTACATGCGCGCAAGGCATCAGCCTCGGTTGGTGTATATACAACGTGGATATGGTTGGCTTTATGTTTTGCCATCATCTGATTTTGTGAAACGCCCTTTAACGTGGCGTTCATGATAGGCCATTGCGGTGTGGTCATCTCCCAGCGGCGCTGCACTTCTTGCTGTGGCAAATCTACCGATTGGCCTACGCCAATATCACAACGGAGTTCGTTTTCTTCTACATAAATCCTGCTCCACACCAAAGCCCCCGGTTTGCTGATGCCCTTTAAAGAACCGCCGCCCAACCTAAAATACATAGCGGGTTGCCTATCACTGCTGGCACCTTTATAAGCATTTACAAAATGTGCCGGCGGCGCCGCGCCACTAATTAAGAAAACCCATACAAAATCATCTATCCCGTTACCTTTAAAATGTTCGCCGTAACGCAAATCGTGCAACGTGTTTTCGGCCTCGAAGCCTAAAGAACGCCAAAGTTTGTAAGTTAATAGCGCATCAATACCGGCGCATTCATCCACCTCATTAAAATGCGGCAGTGCTTCGCCGGCAAACAGCTCTAGGCCTTGCTCGTCAAAAACAGGCGGACGGTCTTGGTTGTTGAGCAAGCCTTCCACCAAATCGCTGGCCGGCACTAAATCTTTTAAACCTTGCTGGTATTGGATGCCTATGGTATCGCAACCAAACGCTGCCGCTAAACGCACCGCAGCAATGTACATTTTGCACTGCAACAAGGTTTGCTGGCGCGTAAGCTCGGTAGCTTCATCTGTGCCCCAGTTGAAAATCATTCCTTTTTGTAACAGCCAGTTTAATACGTCTTCCGCTTCATCATCTTTTACCTCCAGCATTTTTGCATACAAAGTAGATTGCGACAAACGCTCTTTAAATATCCCGGTAGGGTGAAGCAAATGATCGGGCACTATGGCGTTGAACATGCCCATGCAGCCTTCATCAAAAACACCCATAATAGCTTTATCGGCACGGAATTTCTTCGCAAAATTGGTCCCGGTTTGCAACTCATCTGCGCCAAGCAATTGCCGGTCATAAGCACGTACGTGCGATAAATCGTGCGCTATCTTGCCCGTTTTTATCCATTGTTGCAGCTTATCACGAAAGAATTCATCCGAAAAATCCCGGCTCCACAGCGTATGGTAATTTACGCCGGCTTTGGTTAATGAGCCATTTAAGTTGAGCATACCCACCAAACCCGGCCACTCGCCGCTCCAGTTGGCAACCGTTAAAATGGGGCCTTTGTGCGTGGTTAAACCCGCTAACACATGGTGCGAGTATTGCCACACGCTTTCTGCAACGATCAAAGGCGCATCAGGGTCGATATTTTTGAACACCTGCATACCCATTTTCTGGCTGTCGATAAATCCGTGCTGTTTTTCTTCATCATAAGCGTGGGCGCGGATAAGCTCTGCTCCTGCATTCCGCAATGCCTCGGCTAGTTTTTCTTCCATACTGCGCTGCGCTTCCCAACATACTTGGTTGGCCGATAAACGCAAATCGCCACTTGCTACCAGATATACTTTCATACCTAAAAATGCTATACAGATTAGAGATTTTTAAACGGGTTTTTTGGTTTATAATATTTATATATGAATATTATATTCAAATATGCAAAATTTGTTCTATATTGGCATACATAAATGTTGACAAATCTTTATAGGATATTGTCATTACAGTTTTTTTGCCTTACCAATTTTAAACAGTTATTGATTATGAAACCGCTTTTTCACAAAGTTTCTACCAACCTTCACAACTCCTTTGGGGTTAAGCACAACATCAGCCCAAGCTTTGGTAAAACTTGGCATTTTCATCCCGAACTGGAACTGCACTACGTTATTAAGGGCGAAGGTGTAAGGTTCGTAGGCGACAATATCAGCAACTTTAGCGAGGGCGAGCTGGTTTTGCTGGGCGAAAATTTACCGCATACTTGGCGTTGTAGCGATGAGTACCACCAAAATGGCGCCGAAGATGGAGTTGAAGCTATCGTAATCCAATTTTTACCCGAATGTTTTGGCAAAGACTTTTTGGCCCTGCCCGAAACTTTTATGCTCCCGAAGCTTTTTGAAAAGGCCAAACGCGGGATGGTCATCAACGGAGAGGCAAAAGAAAAAGTTGTGGCTTTAATGAAGCAATCTACCGAAGCCGACCGCTTGAACAAACTCATCATCTTATTGGAGATGCTGAACATTTTGGCACATACAGATGATTATGAGGAAATTACATCGGCCCATGCCTTTTACAAATCCAACGAATCCGACTCTATCCGCCTGAATAAAATTTACAGCTATACGCTATCCAACTATAAAAACGATATTACTTTACATGACGTAGCCACCATCGGCAATTTAAGCGTAACCTCTTTTTGCCGCTATTTTAAGCTGATGACCAATAAAACCTTTTACGATTTTTTGATTGAGATAAGGGTAAGCCACGCTTGCCGGCTTTTAATAGAAGACAAAATGCCTACAGAAATGATATGCTTTGAATGCGGTTTCAACAACGTGTCTAACTTCTATAGGCACTTTAAAAGAGTTGCCGGGATAACGCCACTTGATTATAAAAAGCGTTACCTGCTTAACTAAATTCCTACGCGTTGCTTTAAGGTGTTATAGTCGGTATATAAATGTTCAACTTCCTGCTTAATTTGCGGAGAAAAATCGCCTACGTTTCTGCGCGTAAAAGTGCTGATGTTTAAGCCACGCTTTTGCAGCGAATACTTTGCAACCACCGGATAAACGTTGTGCATCACATCCATATTGGCTGCTAAAAAAGCCTGTACGCTTGCCACTTCATCCGCTTTAGTGGCATTATTGTAGTTATCGCAAAGCCACACAATCAGCTCGGGGAAAAAATTGCCTTGTATGCACGATAAACCCGCCGAGCCTGCTTTTAAAGACTCCACCGCGTGTACAATATAAGCGTCGTACAATCCGAAATCCGGATTTTTTGCTGCCTTAATTTTTGCGCCTACTTGCCCAATATCCAAACTGGTATCTTTATGATAAATTACACGGCCGGTAGCTACAAACTGGCCCAACTGCTCAGGTTTTATAAGGCGCTTATAAGGCACGGGACATTCGTAAAAGCCGGTCATTACGCCCGGTGTCAAATCTAACAGCTGGTGAACACGCTGGTTGAAAACCTCGTCGCTTTCGTCTGCTTTGGCCAACAAGCTACTGATTAAAATTACGGCGTGAATACCCGTTCCGTAAATGCGCTTCACAAAATCGGCTTGTTGTTGTAAACTGCCCTCAAAAGTTCCGGTTGCTACCACAGGCACTTCGCCTGCTACCACATCCATCACGTGGCTCACCAATTTTATACGTTCCTCATCGTTTAGCTCAAACATCTCGCTAGAAAGGCAATTGGCAAACAATCCGGTTACGCCTGCCTTCAAATACATTTCTGTAAGGCTGGTGAGTGTTTTATAATCGATGGTACCATCGTTATTAAACGGCGTAAGCATTACCGGAATAAAACCTTTTTTCGTTTCTTTCATAATTAAAAATTAGGTTGTAGATGATGTATTAAACTTTTTTTTGATTTTGGTGATGATGATACCGGCCAAAAAGATGCTAAGCGTACCGATTACGATAATCATATTGCTATCAAATGGGCTTTTGAGATATGCATAGTCGCCGGTGAGCTTTCCCGATAGGCTCATCCATAAAATCACCAATACGCCTATCGCGGTAGCTAACATGGCCGAGTGGTTTTTGGTTTGCCTGCTCAGCATCCCCAATAAAAACAAACCCAACATACCGCCTGCAAAAATGCCGCTTAGCTCCCACCAAATATCCAACACGCTTTTGGTGCCAATTAAAGAAATGCCTACCGCCATTCCGCCGATACCAAATATGGCTGTGGCGATATAAAGCAAGCGCGTAAAACTCTTCTCCGCCATATCTGGCTTAAAATATCTTTTGTAAATATCAATGCTGAAAACCGTTGCAGAGGCGTTCATACCCGAGCTAATGGTGCTCATGGCGGCAGACATAATTGCAGAAATAATTAAACCCACTAAACCTGTAGGCACTTCCTTCACCATAAAATGAGGCATCACTTTATCGCCAAATTCATTTGCCTTTAGATTTTGGGCTATACCGGCAAGCTCCGTTGCATTAGCATGTGGGTAGCGTTCTGCCGCCGCCTGGTTGCGTACCACGTCCAAAAATTCGGGATGCGCGTGGTAGTAGGCAAACAAACAACTGCCGATAATGAAAAACAGCAGAGAAACCGGCACATACATGGCCACACAAACCCATAAAGATTTGGCAGCCTGCTTCTCGGTTTTTGCGGTATGATAGCGCTGCACGTAGTTTTGATCGATACCGAAATTGTTAAGGTTGATAAAAAAGCCGTACAACAGAATTACCCAAAAGGTAGAGGTGCTAAAATCGGGTTTAAAAGAACCTAAACTAAATTTGCTATTGGCCATGCCCACCTCGATAATTTCACCTACTCCGCCGGGCATTTTTGCGATAATAATAAACAGCACACTTAAAGCACCCACGGTTAATAAAACCGCTTGCACCACCTCTGTCCAAATTACGGCTTCAATACCGCCCAATACGGTATAAATCACAATACAAACCCCAACCACCAACATAATAGATTGCATGTCATAGCCGGTAAGGGCTTGCAAGCTTAAAGCAATGCCAAAAAATATAGAGCCCATACGCGCCAGTTGCGTTAGTATAAAACAACACACGGCATAGGTACGCGCCCACAATCCAAAACGGTGCTCAAGATGGGTGTAAGCAGATACCTCTTGCGTTTTGCGGTAAAAAGGCACAAAAAGCTTGGCAGCAATAATGGCTGCAAAAGGCATGGATATGCTAAAAACAAAAGCATTCCAGTTGCCCCCAAAAGCTTTGCCCGGCACGCCTAAAAAAGTATTGCTACTTAAAAAGGTAGCATATAAGGATAAACCTATCGCCCAACCGGGGATAGTGCCCGAGCCCGTTGTAAATTGTTCGGAGTTTTTATTTTTGAACGAGAAATAAACGCCCACCCCTACCATAGCCAATAAATAAATGGCGATGATAGCTAAATCCAAGACCGGTAAATTTGTCATGCGAAAAGATGGAAATTTTATTTTAGGTTTTAAAATGCCTGTATGCTTTACAAAAGTATAAGCGCTTTTGTTGCCTTTTTTATGATATTTTCTCTAGCTTATGTAGGATATTAGCAAGGCAAAAACAAGACCTATAATTCCGCAAAACCATGATTACACCTAACTTTAGCAAGCATTTAAAAAAGTTTTCTAAGCTTAGCGATGCAGACATTCAAACAATAAGTTCTGCCTCGAAGGTTTTAAAACCTTGCAAAAAAGAAATGCTTTTGCGCCAAGGCGAGGTTTGCCGTTCTAACTATTTTGTGGAAAAAGGTTGCTTGCGCTTGTATTTTGTGAATGATAAAGGAAACGAACACATTATACAATTTGCGATTGAAAACTGGTGGATTTCTGACTACAGCAGTTTTACGCGGGGCAACGCTTCTGAATTTTATATACAGGCGGTAGAAGACAGTGTGGTGGTGGTGCTTACTAAAACCGTTCAGGACCAACTGTTGACAGATATTCCGGTCCTTGAACACTATTTTAGGCAGATGTTTCAGCTGGCTTATGCGGCCACCCAAAACAGGTTGATGTTTATGCACGGATTGTCTAAAGAAAATCGTTACCTGCACTTTAGCTCGCTGTTTCCAGATTTTATCCAACGCATACCGCAGTATATGCTAGCCTCTTATTTAGGTTTTACACCCGAATACCTGAGCGAACTACGCAAAAAATTGAGCTGAAAAGTGTTTCTTAAACCAGTTTAAGTTTTTTTAACGGCAGTATTTTCACCTTTGTATCAGCAAAACAAATAAAATATGGAAAAAAGAATGAACATGGCCGCTTTACAGCCAGGCGCCTACCAAGCTTTAATAGCTTTGGAGAGCGCTTTAAGCAAAATCAGTTTAAGCAAAATTGAAAAAGAGCTTATTAAAATACGGGCTTCGCAGATAAATCAATGTGCTTTTTGCCTAAATATGCACACCATTGATGCACGAAAAATAGGCGAAACCGAGCAACGTATTTATCTGTTAAACGCTTGGCGCGAAACCAATTTGTTTAGCGCGCGAGAGCGTAGCATTTTGGCTATCACGGAAGAGGTGACCCTGATTAGCCATAAAGGTTTAAGCGAAGAAACCTACCAACAAGCGCTAAACTTGTTTAATGAACAAGAGATTTCGGAAATTATTATGTGTGTGGTAGCCATAAACGCTTGGAACCGCATTGCCATTGCTACACATTTACAGCCAGAAGATTTGTAAAAACCAGAAGGACCGTCAGACTTACGATTTTCTGATCAAGTACTAGAAAGTCGTAAGTTCTTGTACGTCCCGCAAGTCTTTGATCACATATCTCAAAATCTCTTTAATGCGGTAACCGCGATTGAAAACGTCCGTATAGCCACGTACCTGCAATAGCGCTTAATAAAGTTATCATCACAGCTAAAAAACCAGCGCCAATTTGTGCAAATAAAGGTCCTGGACAAGCACCTGTAATTGCCCATCCGATACCAAAAATTAAGCCTCCATAAATTTGCCCTTTGTGGAATTTTTTAGGCGGAATAACCACCACCTCTCCACTTATAGTTTTGATTTTAAACTTTTTGATCAGATAAACCGAAAGCATCCCCACCAGCACCGCCGTGCCAATAACGCCGTACATGTGAAATGCCCCTAAACGGAACATCTCCTGGATACGGAACCATGAAACAATCTCGGCTTTTACAAACACAATCCCGAAAAACACGCCCAACACCAGGTATTTTAAATTCACGAAAAAGAGGTTGCCATTAGGTTGTGCCTTATTTAAATTAGTTTCCATTACAAACCCGCGCTAAAAAAGTTGGAAAATTAAGGGCAACAACACCCATGTTGAAAAAAAGCCACCTACCATAAAACAAATGGTGGCTACCAAAGAGGGCCATTGCAAGTTGGACAAGCCCATTATCGAATGCCCAGAGGTGCATCCATCGGCGTAACGTGTGCCAAAGCCCACCATTAAACCGCCAAAAACCAAGAAAATCAATCCTCTAACGGTAAAAATTTGCGATGTACCAAAAACATCCAAAGGCAACAAAGTGCTAAAATCTGTAAGGCCTAAAGCCTGCAGCTGTTCCTTTGTACGCTCGGCAATGTGTACCGGCTGATTTCCGCCCAGAAACTGGCCGGCAACAAAACCACCGATCAAAATTCCGGCGACAAAAAACAGGTTCCAAGCTTCATGTTTCCAATTGTATTGAAACAGCGGAATTTTAGCGGGCATACATGCCGCGCACATGTGTTTTAAGGAAGATGAAATACCGAAAGGTTTGTTGCCCAACAGCAATAAAGCGGGTACGGTTAAACCGATAAGAATACCGGCAACATACCAGGACCAAGGTTGTTTAATAATTTCTAACATTTGATTTTTATGTGAAACCCAAAATTAATTTGCTGTGTTAGGGATGGAAACGGCATCCTTTTTTTTGCTTGGGCAGTGGTGCGGAGGCAAAAAAAGATACAGTGTACAGCCCGACCCAATTTTTCATTGGGGAACACCCAAACCACTGTAAAGTTAGTTGTTTGAGAAGTTTAAACCGGCATCTTTTAAAGCTGCATAACCGCCATTGATGTTCACCACATTGGTAAACCCGCGCGATTTTAGAATAGACGAGCTAATCATAGAGCGGTAGCCTCCTGCGCAGTAAATGTAGTGCGTTTGCTTTTTATCAAAATCATTTGTCCATTTATTGATAAAATCCAGCGCCTTGTTATCGGCATTTATTAGATGGCCTGCGTTAAATTCATCGGGGCGGCGGACGTCTAAAACGTGCAAGTTGCGCTGTTGCAGCTGCGTTTTTAGGTCTTTAGCATCAATGGTAACTACGGCATCTAATGCTTTGCCGGCTTGCTCCCAGGCCTTAACACCGCCTTTTAAATAGCCAATGGTATAATCGTAACCCACGCGGGCCAAGCGCTTAACCGCTTCCTCTTCCCTGCCCTCGTCAACAATCAACAAAATTGGCTGATTTAAATCGGTGATTAGGGCACCCACCCAAGGCGCAAAAGCACCATCTAAACCTATAAAAATAGAATTTGGGATAAATCCCTTTGCAAAATCTTGTGGCGAGCGTACATCCAAAAGCAAAGCACCAGTTTGGTTGGCGGCATTTTCAAAATCATTGGGCTGTAGGGCGTGCAAACCGCGCTGGTAAACTTCATCAATAGCTTGTGTACCTTCTTTATTCATCTTCGCATTTTTTGGAAAATATTGTGGCGGAGGCAATATACCGGTGGTGAGCTCTTTAATAAAATCTTCGCGAGAGATATTACTTAGCGCATAATTAGTGGCTTTTTGATTCCCTAAAGTGTCAAAAGTATGGCGGCTCATGTTTTTGCCGCAGGCCGAACCCGCTCCGTGTGCCGGATAAACAATCACCTCATCGGGCAAAGGCATAATTTTGCGGCGCAAAGAATCGTAAAGGTTGCCGGCCATGGCTTGGGGCGTGGTATCGGCAGATTTTTGGGCCAAATCTGGCCGACCAACATCACCGATAAATAAGGTATCTCCTGTAAATATGCAGTACGGTTTGCCATCTTCATCTAAACATAAATAAGTGGTTGATTCTAAGGTGTGCCCAGGCGTATGCAATGCTTTAATAGTGATGTCTCCGATTTTAAATTCTTCATCATCTTTAGCGATATAAGCCTCAAAACCGGTACTGGCCGTAGGCCCATAAACTATTTGTGCACCTGTTTTTTGCGCCAAATCTACATGTCCGGATACAAAATCGGCATGGAAATGCGTTTCAAACACATACTTTATTTTTGCATTGTTTTCTTCCGCTTTCGCGATGTATGGCGCTACTTCGCGTAAAGGATCAATTACCGCCGCTTCGCCCCTGCTCTCTATATAATAAGTGGCCGTGGCCAAGCATCCCGTATAAATTTGTTCTATTTTCATATTTATTTTTTTTAAAACCTTAATGTCTGTTTTTCGCTCTCCCCGCACCTCAAATCTCCCGTCTCAAATCTCAAATCTAACTAGCTGCTTAAATTTCCCCAAAAAACACCACTGCCGCCATCAGCAATACAAAATAACCGAAGCCTATTTTTAACTTATGCTGATTAATAAACCGGTTAAGATAAATGCCCAAGAAAACCCCTACTGTGGCAATACCTGCAAAAGGCAACAAAAAAGTCCAGTTGATGCCTGTAAAACTCAGCATATCGCCCGTAAAACCTATTAAAGAATTTAGCGCGATAACCACTAACGACGTGGCCACCGCTTTGTACATGGGCAGGCGCATTAAAAACACCAGCGCCGGCACAATTAAAAAACCACCGCCAGCACCTACCAAACCCGAAAGTATGCCTACGCCAATGCCACTTAAAAAAACTTTTAAATGCTTGGTTTCTGTAGTTGGGGATGATACTTCTACGGCATCATCGTTAATCATTTTATAAGCCGCCACCGCCATTACCACCGCAAAAAACAGCATCAAAAACCAATCTTTACCAAGGATAAACAGGCTGTTTTGCCACAAAACATCGGGCAAGTTGTGTATCAAAAATTTACGGATAAGCCACACGGTGAGCAAAGACGGCAAAGCAAAGATGAAGGCCATACGCAGGTTTACCAAGCCTTTTTTTAGATATACCAACGCGCCCGCCAATGAAGTGAAGCCTACAATAAAAAGCGAGTAGGCTGTTGCCGTTACAGGCTCTATTTTGGCAGCATACACTAAAACCGGAACGGTTAAAATAGAGCCACCACCACCTGTTAAGCCTAATGAAATGCCAATAAACAATGCAAAAAAATAGCTAAGGTATAAGTGCATGGGGTTACATATTGCAGTTGCAGTTTTCCATGCAATCTAAAAGTTTCACTAAATCTGTTTCTTTTAAAGAATAAAACACCTGTACCCCTTTTTTTTCGGCCTTTAACAAGCCTTTAATTTTCATATTGGCCAAATGGTGCGACAATAAAGACTGTTCGCAACCTAAAAATTCTCCAATTTGGTTCACGCTTTTAGGGCCCTCGCTTGCCAGCAAATCGATAATTGAGAGCCGCAGAGGGTGTGCTACCGTTTTTAAAATAAATGCGGCCTTTTCTAGCTTCTCTTGACTAAGGTTACGCGCATGGATTGTTTTCATATATACAAATGTATGAACATATTATCATACATTAGAAAAGCAAACATCTTTGGCATGTCATTTTAAAGAAACATATCCGTTACCATAACGGCTTGCTATTATTTGTATATTTAAATTTAACTTCTGTAAAACCCTTTGCAGGGGTAATCCGTTATATAAAAACGTCTTATTTGGACGTAACCATCATCAACAACTTAACAAAAAGCAAGATGTCTAAAAGTTATTATAATGCAGACGATTTAAAGAAATTCGCAAATATCACCGAGTTTCAGAAGCCTTTGGGCGATAAATTTTTTGAGTATTATGGCGAGGTTTTTAAAGACGGCGCCTTAACTGCACGAGAAAAATCTCTGATAGCCTTGGCGGTAGCACATGCGGTGCAGTGCCCTTATTGTATTGATGCTTACTCTGGCGATTGCCTGCAAAAAGGTGCCGATGAAGAACAGATGATGGAGGCGGTGCATGTAGCTGCGGCGATTAAAAGTGGCTCGACATTGGTTTATGGCGTGCAGATGATGAACCACGTGAAAGAGAAAACAATGTAGTTATGGGCGTTAAGCAAATCTCTAAATCTTTAAAAGCTAGCGGAAACAGCCTAAGCAACAATTTTTACCAGCTAAAAGTGTTATCGCAAAAAGATTTGGCCGGGGATAATTTTCAAAACTTTAAGCAGCGAATAAAACAAGCGGGCCGGGAGGCCATAACGGTAACAGCTTTAGAAATTTTGCAGATTAACATTGGTAAGTTGTGCAACCAAACCTGTGCGCATTGCCATGTAGATGCCGGTCCCGACCGTAAAGACGAGAACATGTCGCGCCAAACATTGGAACGCTGTTTAGAGCTTATCGCCACGTATGGCTTTAAACAAGTTGATATTACTGGCGGCGCACCAGAGATGAACCCAAATTTCAGGTGGTTTGTAGAGGCCTGCCGGGCTTTGGATGTAAATGTGATGGTGCGTTGCAACCTCACCATTATCATGGCCAACAAAAAGTACGCATATTTACCGCAGTTTTTTGCGGCAAACAAAGTACATGTGGTATCCTCTTTACCCTCTTTTTCGGCGCTGCGTACAGATGCGCAACGTGGCGATGGCGTATTTGCTAATTCCATTGCCGCGTTGCAACAATTAAACGCCGTGGGTTATGGCATAGCCGATAGCGGGTTGATGATTGATTTGGTGTACAACCCCTCTGGCGCTTATTTGCCCGGCGACCAAAAGAGTTTGGAGGCCGAGTTTAAACGCCAACTTCAGCGGAAATTCAACATTAGTTTTAACAAGCTCTTGGCAATTACCAATTTGCCGATAAGCCGTTTCCTCGATTATTTGTTAAGCAATAATAAATATTTGGATTACATGCAGGAGCTGGTGAACGCATTTAATCCGGCTACGTTAAACGGGCTAATGTGCCGCGATACACTCAGCATTAGCTGGGACGGGTTTATTTACGATTGTGATTTTAACCAGCAGCTAGATTTGAAGATGCAGGGCAAGGCAAAGCATATCGACGATTTTGATTTTGAGGAGTTGCTCAACCGCCAAATTATCATCAACAACCACTGCTATGGATGTACGGCAGGCGCAGGCAGCAGTTGCGGCGGAAATATTGTGTAAAGCTTTATTAAAAAAATTGCTAAGGCTGTACGATTGTGTATTTTGTGCTAAAAATTGCAATGAAAAAGCTTAAAATATTTGAACGCCAGGTAGCAATGAGCAGTTTCCAAGAAGATAATGTGATGGATGCCATGACTGCGCATATTAACCAAGCCATTGCCTTATGGGTGCAAAAAGAAAACATCAAATCGTACGAGGTAATTAACAGTCAGCTTACCGCCATGAATATGTACGAGATTGGCTTTAGCCGTTTTACGCCCTGCATGGTGCTTTCTGTACATTTGGTTTATTAGGCCAATACAACATTGGCCAAAAACTAATTCTTTGGCCAATGCACTCACATTTTAAAGCAGCGCTAAACCTTCATAGTTTCTCACAAAACGGATGATGTTATCTGTGATGTGAAATTCATCCGGAGTATGCAAAGTGGTGAGCGCCAAAGCTTGCATCCCTGCATTTTTAGCAGCCTCTACGCCTTTTGGTGCATCCTCAAAAACGAGGCATTTGCTGGCTTGTACACCTAGTAACTCGGCGCCTTTGGTAAAAGTTTCAGGATCGGGCTTGCTGGTGCTTACGTCATCTGCACTTACTACTACCGGAAAATATTTGCGCAGGTTTAAGTTATCTAAGATAAAATCAATATTAAAGGTTATCGCGGCAGAGCCGATAGCCATTTTTATACCCGCATGATGCGCTTTTTCTAAAAACACATCCAATCCGTCAATTAACTTCAAATGCGGTTTAAAAGCCGCTTGGTAGCGACGTTCCTTTTCCATAGAAACCTCGTCCATAGTTTGTTGGCTAAAATGACCTTTACCAAAAACACGTTCCAAAAGTTCCTGATTTTTGCCGTACATCTGCAATACAGTATCTTCATAAGAGATGTCGGATTTTAAGTCGTTGGTTAAGATGTCATGCCATGCACGAGCGTGAAAATGCATATCATCTATGATTGTTCCGTTTAAATCAAATAAATAAGCCTCAAATTTTGTATTCATGGGCGCAAATTAGCAATCCTTATATTAAGAGGATGTAATTTTATTTTGATGGGAGATTTATGGGATAAAGTTTTATTTTTGCGTCCCTTAACGGAGAGGTGTCCGAGTGGTCGAAGGAGCACGCCTGGAAAGTGTGTATACCCCAAAAGGGTATCGTGGGTTCGAATCCCACTCTCTCCGCCGGTAATGATACCAAAAATTGATAAAAGCCTGCAAATCAGATGATTTCAGGCTTTTTTATTTTAAGGTAAACGCTAAAATATGTAAATACTCTCTATTTAAACGAGAGTATATCGAGAGTATTTAGATAGTACCGGCAGCACTCTCGACTTGGACGGATAACACACTGATAAAGAAGCCGTTCAGTCATCGAACATCTTGATTTTGGTTAGTTGCAGAAATACTTTTGTTTAACTTTTAATCCCAAAATTATGAGTACTTTAGTCCAGCTTCACTTTTATCTTAAAACTCCCAAAGCTTACACCGGTGGCCCTATGCCGGTTTATTGCCGGATCACAGCGGGAGGAAAAAGAACCGAAATCTCGCTCAACAGGAAATGTGAACCCTCCAAATGGTCAAAAAAAACCTGCCGCGCCACCGGAAACCGTGAACCCGAAAGGATGCTGAACAGATGTATCGACCAATTGCAGGTCAAGATCTATGACGCCCAGGAGTTCTTGTCGAAAAATAACGAGACAATCAGCACAATGTCCCTGCGTGATAAAATATTGGGCACAACAGAAAAAGTCCGGACGATATTGGGCGTTTTTGAAGAGCACAATTCAAAGGTAGAAGCGCTGACAGGGAAAGAGTTTGCAGCCGGCACGCTGGAGCGGTACAGAACATCGTTTAAGCATACCGCTGACTTTATCCAATGGAAATACCGCGTAAAAGATATGGATATCAGAAAGATAGACCACCAGTTTATCACCGAGTACGATTTTTATCTGAGGACCGTGCGCAGCTGCGCAAATAACACGGCGGTCAAATACATCAAAAACTTTGGGAAAATCATCCGGATATGCCTGGCGAACGGATGGATCACTGTGAACCCGATGCTGAACTACAAACCGAAAGTCAAAAAAGTGGACCGCGTTTTCCTGACGGCGGAAGAACTGGATGCGCTCAGCAACAAAGAATTCAGGATTGAGCGCGTTGCGCAGGTGCGCGACGTTTTTGTATTTTCATGCTATACCGGCCTTGCTTATGCTGACGTAAAAAAGCTGAAAAAGGAGGAAATTATCAAAGGTGTGGACGGGCACGAGTGGATTTATACGCACCGCCAGAAAACCGACGTGGCCTCGCGGATCCCATTGCTGCCGCCCGCCAAAAAGATACTGCAAAAGTATGAAGACCACCCTAAATCCATTGCAGAAGGAACTGTTCTGCCGGTGCTGAGCAACCAAAAGATGAACGCTTATTTAAAAGAAATTGCAGATACCTGCGGTATTGAAAAAGAGCTCACCTACCATATCGCAAGGCATACTTTTGCCACCACCGTAACGCTTTTGAACGATGTGCCGATAGAGACCGTCTCTAAAATGCTCGGCCACAGCAGTATTAAAATGACCCAGCATTACGCTAAGATTTTAGATGTTAAAATCGGCCGGGACATGGCGCATCTAAGGGAGAAATTTTCTTAAAATTGAGTTTGCAAAGTCCCAGTTAGAGGTTTGACTGGGACTCTTTATGGGTGTTAAATACAGCCAATATTATCTGCATTAGAAAACTCATTACACCTAATATATTTCACCTAAACTATGTGATTTTTCTAGACATCCTGCTTTCTTTTGCGCCTTTTCCTGCGTGTCTTTTTCAGCTGGCACGTCAAGGTTTCGTTACACAAATTCTCCCGCGTTTACGCTCGGTTTACCGTCATCCGAACGTCCTCAGGACAGTCCGGTTGAGGTTGTTTGCCAGCCCGTTCAGGTCTTTCCGTAGCTTGATCAGCTCTTCCATCAGCCCGTCCAGAGAGGCGTTGCGGTAGGTTGCGACTACCGGTTTCTCCAGCAGTATTTTGCGGGCGTAACCGCTCAGCTTCCTCTGCGTGGTCTTCAGGAAAGCTTTATGGATCTGTATCTTTTCGCTCTCGGACAGCCTCAGGTGCAGCCATTGGTTTCTGTTCTGTTTTCTCTCTTTTTCCATTGTCTTTATCTAATAGCTTCCAGCGCCCACGACTCCGGAGTTAGGGCGCCAAAAAAACCGGTTGTGACACAAACGGACATCTTGCCGTTTGCAGGAACGTGGCAAACTGCCATTTTTTGGGGCTGGGGGTTAGAGTTTCAGTGCCTGTTTTGATTTTCTGGAAAAGCCTTTCAT
>NZ_MBTA01000003.1 GCF_003609575.1 Pelobium manganitolerans
GAAGGATAAGGAAGACACCCGGAGAGATGTGAGATCGGTGGCGCTGTCCGCTGGCAGGGGGTAAAAGAGTCCCGTAGCTCAGTTGGTCAGAGCACTACACTGATAATGTAGGGGTCAGCAGTTCAAATCTGCTCGGGACTACGAGAAGCGTCTTATCTTGGGGGATTAGCTCAGCTGGCTAGAGCACCTGCCTTGCACGCAGGGGGTCAACGGTTCGAATCCGTTATTCTCCACTTTTCCCGGCGCGACGCCGGGGACAAAGTTCTTTGACATACTGGAAGAAGAAGCCGTACAGAAGACGGCGAGAGCAACAGATAGAGCGATCTATCAACAAAGAGAAAGTAAATAAGGGCACACGGGGGATGCCTAGGCTCTCAGAGGCGATGAAGGACGCGATAAGCTGCGATAAGCTGCGGGGACCGGCACATACGGTTTGATCCGCGGATTTCCGAATGGGGTAACCTAACATACTGAAGGTATGTTGCACAAGCGCGAACCCGCTGAACTGAAACATCTAAGTAAGCGGAGGAGAAGAAAACAACAGTGATTTCCGGAGTAGTGGCGAGCGAAACGGAAGAAGCCCAAACCGCACGTGTCACGGCACGTGCGGGGTTGTAGGACTGCGACAGGGTTACATTAAAGCGAAGTGGAACGGGATGGGAAGCCCGGCGGTACAGAGTGATAGCCTCGTACACGCAAGCGATAATGGCCCAGCAGGATCCTGAGTACCGCGGGGTCGGAGACGCCCTGTGGGAACCCGGCGGCACCATCCGCCAAGGCTAAATACTCCTGAGAGACCGATAGTGGACCAGTACCGTGAGGGAAAGGTGAAAAGAACCCCGGACAGGGGAGTGAAATAGAACCTGAAACCGTGTGCCTACAAGCGGTCGGAGCCCCGCCTTTTGGCGGGGTGACGGCGTGCCTTTTGCATAATGAGCCTACGAGTTGCTCCTCTCTGGCAAGGTTAAGCTTTTAAGGAGCGGAGCCGAAGCGAAAGCGAGTCTGAACAGGGCGCAGAGTCAGAGGGGGCAGACGCGAAACCTTGTGATCTACCCATGGCCAGGTTGAAGGTGCCGTAACAGGTACTGGAGGACCGAACCGATAAACGTTGAAAAGTTTCCGGATGAGCTGTGGGTAGGGGTGAAAGGCCAATCAAACTGGGAAATAGCTCGTACTCCCCGAAATGTTTTTAGGAACAGCGTCGGCATGAGAGTTTCATAGAGGTAGAGCTACCGATTGGGTGCGGGGGAGTCAAATCCTACCAAATCCAGACGAACTCCGAATGCTATAGAAATATTGCCGGCAGTGAGGCGCGGGGTGCTAAGGTCCCGCGCCGAGAGGGAAAGAACCCAGACCAGCGGCTAAGGTCCCCAAATTACTGTTAAGTTGGACTAACGGGGTCCGGCTGCACAGACAGCTAGGATGTTGGCTTGGAAGCAGCCATTCATTTAAAGAGTGCGTAACAGCTCACTAGTCGAGCGGCCGGGCATGGATAATGAACGGGCATCAAACAGTATACCGAAGCCCTGGATCCCGCTTTAAGGCGGGATGGTAGGGGAGCATTCCGTAGGGGGCGAATGGAAGGGGCGACCTTTCCTGGACCTTACGGAAAAGCAAATGTAGGCATAAGTAACGATAAGGCGGGAGAGAAACCCGCCCACCGAAAGACTGAGGTTTCCTGATCAACGCTAATCGGATCAGGGTCAGTCGGGGCCTAAGGATAACCCGAACGGGGATTCCGATGGACAACGGGTCAACATTCCCGTACCCTCTATAGCTGCGATGCGGCGACGGAGCAGTGACACTGCCGCGTGCTGACGGAATAGCACGTTGAAGGGCGTAGGTATACGCCGCCCAGGTAAGTCCGGGCGGAGTGCCGAAGCCCGACAGTACCGCGACCCCCCGGGGGAGCGGACAGCGCAGGTAACCATACTCCCAAGAAAACCCGCTAAGCTCCAGGCTATGGAGGCCCGTACCGCAAACCGACACAGGTAGTCGAGGAGAGGATCCTAAGGTGCTCGAGTGAATCATGGCTAAGGAACTCGGCAAAATGGCCCTGTAACTTCGGGAGAAGGGGCGCTCGGGGCGACCCGAGCCGCAGTGAAAAGGCCCAGGCGACTGTTTAACAAAAACATATGGCTTTGCGAAATCGGAAGATGAAGTATAAGGCCTGACACCTGCCCGGTGCCGGAAGGTTAAGAGGGGATGTCATCCCGACACTTGTCGGGAGAAGCATTGAATCGAAGCCCCGGTAAACGGCGGCCGTAACTATAACGGTCCTAAGGTAGCGAAATTCCTTGTCGGGTAAGTTCCGACCTGCACGAATGGTGTAACGATCTGGGCGCTGTCTCGGCCATGAGCTCGGTGAAATTGTGGTCCCGGTGAAGACGCCGGGTACCCGCAACGGGACGGAAAGACCCCATGAACCTTCACTACAGTTTAACATTGCCACTGGGCACAGGATGTGTAGGATAGGCGGGAGATGTCGAAGGGGCCTCGCCAGGGGCCTCGGAATCGCCCTTGAAATACCGCCCTTTCTGTGTCCGGTGTCTAACCCCGCTTAGCGGGGGACACTGTTTGACGGGTAGTTTGACTGGGGTGGTCGCCTCCAAAAGTGTAACGGAGGCTTTCAAAGGTATGCTCAGTACGCTTGGTAACCGTACGGGGAGTGCAATAGCATAAGCATGCTTGACTGTGGGGCCTACAAGCCGAGCAGGGTCGAAAGACGGATATAGTGATCCGGTGGTTCTGCATGGAAGGGCCATCGCTCAAAGGATAAAAGGTACTCTGGGGATAACAGGCTGATCTCCCCCAAGAGCTCATATCGACGGGGAGGTTTGGCACCTCGATGTCGGCTCGTCACATCCTGGGGCTGGAGAAGGTCCCAAGGGTTCGGCTGTTCGCCGATTAAAGTGGCACGCGAGCTGGGTTCAGAACGTCGCGAGACAGTTCGGTCCCTATCTGTTGTGGGCGCCGGAGATCTGAGTGGGGCTGGCCTTAGTACGAGAGGACCGGGCTGGACCGGCCGCTGGTGAATCTGTTGTCCCGCCAGGGGCACTGCAGAGTAGCTATGCCGGGATCAGATAAGCGCTGAAAGCATCTAAGCGCGAAACTGGCCACAAGATGAGATCTCCATAGAGGGCCCCCGTAGACTACGGGGTCGATAGGCCGCAGGTGTAAAGCTGGCGACAGCAAAGCCGAGCAGGTACTAATTGCCCGATACTTTCAGCAGATAACATACGTTGCGCTCCACCGCCATCTGGGCGGCTTTTTCTTCCGGTCTCATGTCAAGATATTGATAATACAAAACGGGAAGCCAGTAGCTTCCTTCTGAAGAAATTCAGGTGCCTATATCGGCGGTGTCCACCTCTTCCCATTCCGAACAGAGAAGTTAAGCCCGCCAGAGCCGATGGTACTGCGGTAAAACGTGGGAGAGTAGGTCGGTGCCGGATCTTTTACAAAGCCCCCTCCCCGAACGGGAGGGGGCTTTTTTTGTACCTCCTCTGAAGGTATTGCCAAGATTACTATGGAATGGTCTCCTGACGGAAAGCTATATGGCCGCTTTGGAACATCGCATCTGTCCGAGGCCGGATTTCTTTGTCTGGATATATTTACTAGCTTATATTTAATTTTGAAATCTATATCGTTCATCTTGTAAGCTAAACCATTCTTTTTATTAGTTTTTAATACTTTTGTTTAGATGCGTAGCATAAAGCTCAAATCTTTTACAGCAAAATCAACGTCTAAATTATTGAGCGATTGAGAATTATAAAAGCTTTTTTAAAAGTATAGACAATGCCATTACTTTTTTCTTACGGAACCTTGCAAAAAGAGCAGGTTCAACTTGAAACTTTTGGACGACTGTTGCAAGGGGAAGTTGATAGTTTACCAGCTTACAAGTTGGATTTTGTAGAAATAACAGATCCAGATGTGCTTAGAAAAAGCGGCGAAAGGTTTCATCCAATTATTAGTTTTAGTGGAAATCCAGATGATAAGGTGGAGGGGGTATTATTTGAAGTTACAGATAAAGAAATTTTATCAGCGGATGAATATGAGGTTGATTATTACCAAAGGATTGAGCTTGTTTTTGAATCCGGGAAAAGTGGGTTTATCTATATCGAAAAGTAGTTAGGGTTTAATTGAGTGATTTATTGCGAGAACGAAATTATTGGGATAAATGCGTTTATCTCTGTTCCAGGAATATTTTCGCTGAAATTTTTAAATGTAGCAAAAGAGAAAGGTTTACTTCCGACACGTTGGTTTTTTAATGGAAACCCACAAGGTGCTTACTGAGCCCTATGAGCGGCATCCGGCGAGCTGTAAACTTCCGCTCTGTTAACGCATTCAGTATCGGCCACAGCCAACAAGAAAGAGAAAACCCCCAAAAGCATGGAGAGCCTTTGAGGGTTAAAATCAATAATGCAATGAGTGTTTAGCGCACCAGCTTTTGTATCTCCACAACTATTTTTTCACGTGTGCCGTCGCTTACTTTCACCAACGGTAAACGCAAATGATCGTCACAAATCCCTAATTGTTTCATAGCAGACTTAACACCTGCAGGATTGCCTTCTGCAAAGCATAGACGGGTAAACTCCAAGAAACTGAAATGAGCTTCTTGTGCGCCTTTAAAATCACCAGCTAAACACTTGCGAACCATATCCGATAATTGAGCAGGAACGGCATTTCCGATTACCGAAATAATACCGGAGGCGCCGAGGGCAATCATTGGTAAAGTAACGGGGTCATCACCAGAAATCAGTAAAAAATCTTTCGGTTTGTGTGCCGCAATCTGATTAAAGATATCAAAACTGCCAGATGCTTCTTTAACACCCAAAATGTTTTTAACATTATTTGCCAACCGCAAAGTGGTTTCGGCCGACATGGTTATGCCTGTGCGACCCGGCACGTTGTACAATAGAATAGGCAACTTACTAGCTTCTGCTACTGCTTTGTAATGCTGGTAAATACCTTCTTGGTTAGGTTTATTGTAATACGGAACCACAGATAGCACAGCGTGATATCCGGGTATGTCAAAGTTTTTTACAGCCTCAACAATCTCTGCGGTATTATTTCCGCCTATACCTGCCATTAAAGGAATACGTTTGTTGGTGATTTTTGTAACAAAGTCGAAAATCTCCTTCTTCTCGGTGGAGCTAAGCGTGGCCGATTCTGCTGTGGTGCCCATCACTACGATGTACTCCACTTTACCTTGTATTAGGTGTTCTACGGTTCGTTCCAAACCATCATAATCCACACTTCCGTCCGCACTAAAAGGCGTAACCATGGCTACACCCGTTCCAAAAAACATACTCATTTTATTTTATCTAAATAATATTTTAGCTCTGCGCTAAACCCACTTATACTTTGTTGTTCTGTAGCAAGCATAAAATCATAAAATGCTGAGCTCTTTTTGTCGTACGCAGCCACTTTAAATAGCGATTTGGAAAGCGCCGCAACATACAATAACGGAAAACAAAATTCGGTGCACAAGTTAATCAGAATATCGAACTCATTGTTGACGAAGTTCATTATTTTTTCTCGTTTAGGGGTTAAGTCCCAATTAACGTCTTTAGTTGATATAAGTTGAAAGTTGGTGTTAGCGTTGGCTTGCAGGCTTTTGTTGGATGTAAAGGCCAGTAGGCGTACCTTCTTTTGTGCCGTTTGTAGCTCGGCAGCAACTTTTTGCACCTCTTGCAACTGTTTTTGGTTTTCTACGTTAACCAAAATCCCTACGTAACGGGCCGCCTTGAGAGACACGGATGCACTGCTTCGTCTAATTTTTTTTATCTCTTTTTTTAAGTGATATAAACCTGTTTTAACAAGATATTTATTTAGAAAATCTTTCATCGCTTCTTAATTTAATCATTATAAAATTGTAGACACCCATCACAATCTTTTCTACTGAATCATCTGTAATAAATCATTCTCCGAGATGATTGGGATTTGAAGTTTGTTTGCCTTTTCTAGTTTAGATGGTCCCATATTATCGCCGGCAACCAGATAACTTAATTTTGCTGATATGCCGCTTAATATTTTGCCTCCATTGCTTTCTATAATTTCTTTCAGTTGCTCGCGACTGTGGTTCTCAAAAACTCCCGATATCACAAAGCTTTTCCCACTCAAACTTTCGCTCTGCAAAACTACTTCCTTTTCTTCTGTCTCAAACCTTAGTCCCGCTTGTTTCAGTTGCGCTATCTCTTCCAAATGTTTCGCGTCGGCAAAATAATCAATCACACTTTGTGCAATGCGCCCGCCAATTTCTTCCGCCAATATCAGCTCTTCTAAAGATGCTTTGCTTAAGGCATCAATGTTCTTAAAGTGTTTCGCCAATTTTTGAGCTACCGTGGCACCTACATAACGTATTCCGAGCCCAAATAATACTTTTTCGAAAGGCATTTCTTTAGATTTTTCGATACCCAACAACATGTTGTTGATGGATTTTTCACCGAAACGCTCGAGAGATTTTAATTCGGGTTCATGGTTTTTAAGTTCATAAATTTCGCTGATGTGTTTCAGCAACCCGCGTTGGTAAAGCGTCTCAACAGTTTCGGCGCCAATACCTTCAATATTCATTGCCTTACGGCTGATGAAATGCTGAATGCGGCCTACTATCTGTGGCGGACAACCTTCATCATTAGGGCAATAATGTACAGCTTCGCCTTCGGCCCTTACCAAAGGCGTTCCGCACTCGGGACAGTTTTGGATGTATTGGATTTTTTGGGCGTTTGGCAGACGTTGATCTAAGTTGACGGAAATAATTTTAGGGATAATTTCTCCGCCTTTTTCCACCAGCACGGTGTCCTTTTCGTGCAGGTCCAACCGTTCAATTTCGTTAGCATTGTGCAAAGTGGCACGTTTTACGGTAGTGCCAGCCAACAAAACGGGCTTTAAATTGGCTACCGGAGTAATAGCACCC
Organism: Pelobium manganitolerans; assembly: GCF_003609575.1. Classification (GTDB taxonomy): domain Bacteria; phylum Bacteroidota; class Bacteroidia; order Sphingobacteriales; family Sphingobacteriaceae; genus Pseudopedobacter; species Pseudopedobacter manganitolerans. The sequence continues at coordinate 6,917 of NZ_MBTA01000003.1, forward strand.
GTGCGCCCAACTTGGTAAGTTACTTTTTCTAAAATTGTTTCTACCTCTTGGGCTTTGTACTTATAACTAATTGCCCAACGCGGAGATTTAGCCGTAAACCCCAGTTCTTGCTGCTGCGCATAACTGTTCACCTTAATCACAATCCCGTCAATATCATAGCTTAACTGAAAGCGTTTTTGCTCCCAGGATGCGATGAACGCTAACACCTGCTGAATGTTATCGCATAACTTGCTTTCTTCAGAAATTTTAAATCCCCAACTTTTTACCGCCTGCAAACTGTCCCAATGGGTTTTAAACGGATTTTCATCGCTGTAAAGAAAATAAAGAAAACAATCCAAAGGGCGTTTGGCCACTTCGGCAGAATCTTGCATTTTTACCGTACCCGAAGCGAAGTTTCTTGGATTTGCAAAGGGCATTTCCCCATTCTCGATACGCTCATTATTTAGCCTTTCAAAAGCGGCGTGGTGCATAAAAACTTCGCCACGGATATCAAAATAGGAAGGCATTTTTTCGCCGTGTACGCGGAGCGGAATGGTGCGGATGGTTTTAATGTTGGCCGTTACGTCATCTCCTTTGGTGCCATCACCACGGGTAACGGCCCGTAACAGTTGCCCGTCTTGGTAGGTAAGGCTCATAGATAAGCCATCAAACTTTAACTCGCAAACATACTGGAAATTTTCGCCGATGGCTTTTTTTATGCGCTGGTCAAAATCCAATAAATCTTGCTCGTTATAGGTATTGCCCAAAGACATCATAGGCCATTTGTGCTGTACGGTAGTAAAATTTTTGGTTATCTCGCCACCAACTTTTTGTGTGGGTGAATCGGGGCGCAGATATTCTGGATATTTTGCCTCCAAAGCTTCCAGTTGCTTTAGCTTTTGATCAAAATCATAATCGGATATAGTTGGCGAAGCCAGCTGGTAGTAATTGTAATTATGCTGGTTTAACTCGTTTACCAGCTGGTTAATTTGATTTTGAATATCGTTGCCAGACATAGCAACGAAGATACGTTTTTGCCTAATTAAATCCCTAAAACTGCCTTTAGTTTAGGATAGCCGGTTTTACTGATGGGGATTTTTTCGCCACTTTTCAAAATCAAAATAAGATTATCTTTCTCGTAGGATTCGATTTTGGTGATCTGGTCTATCTTAACAATAAAGGAGCGGTGCACCCGTACAAATAGTTGCGGATTTAGGTTTTTCTCAAAGAAAGCGAGGGTTTGGTTTTTTAAAAATTCGCCCTCTGCGGTATGTATCTTCACATAATCATCATCTGCAGAAAGGTAAGCAATATCATAAATTGATATCACTTTTATTTTATTGCCCAGTTTAATCACTACCCGCTCGGTTTGGCTGGGGTTTTGAGCGCTAAGCTGCTCTACCAGCTGTGGAATTTTCTGTGTGTGCGTATCTGTACCGGTAGCTAAAAATTTATCCATGGCTTTTTGGAAACGCTCTTCTGAAAAAGGTTTCAGCAGATAATCTATCGCGTTAGCTTCAAAAGCTTTTAAAGCAAACTCATCAAAAGCGGTGGTGAAAATGATAGAGGGCAAGGTATCTAGAAGTTCCAAAAGCTCAAATCCGGTGATTTTGGGCATCTGTATATCCAAAAAAACCAGGTTCGGTTGATGCTGATTGATTGCTTTTAAGCCCTCAAACCCGTTAGCGCACTCTTCTACCAAGCTTATCGCAGGATAATCTGCAAGGTAACTTTTAATCACATCGCGCGCCAAAGGCTCGTCATCAATAATTATGGCTTTAATCATTTTGCGGAATTTTTAGGGTTGCAGTAAACTGCTGGTTTTGCCTTTCGGTGTGTAAAAGATCGTTTCTGTTATATAATAATTGCAGGCGACGGGCGGTGCTGGCTAAGCCAAATCCGGTGCCTTTGTTGCCGTGCGAGGTTGAGGCGTCAAAAGGATTACTGATGGCAACCACTAAATAAGGGACTTTGTAACTTGCGCTGATTTGGATTTTTACAGCCTCTAAATTATCGTACAAGCCAAATTTAATAGCGTTTTCTACTAGGGGCTGTAACAGCATGGGTGGTAAGTTAAGCGCTAAAGCCTCGTCATCTACTTTAATTTCTGTATTTAAACGATTTCCAAAGCGCATCCGTTCTATCTCGAGATATAAATTAAGATGGGCAAGCTCTTGCTTCAAATCAGTCAAAGCATCGTCTTTGCGCAGGGTGCCACGCAAAAAATCGGAAAGCTGGTGCACCATTTTGCGTGCAGCTGTTGGCTGACTTAAAATTAAGGAGCTGATAGAATTTAAGCTGTTGAACAGGAAATGGGGCTGTAATTTTTCGCGTAAAGAAGCCAATTCCATGTCTTTTGTTAATTTTTCTGTTTCTGCTTTGCGCAGATTGATGCTTTTTGCTTCTTCTTGATGGTACCACAAAACGCTTGTGACCGCCATGCTACCGATAAAAAGCAAAAAGAACATAAAACGTACTGGCACAGAAAGCTCAAACAAATAAGCGTTTGCGCCAACGTATAACTGTAAATGTTGAAACGCTAAATATAAAATATATATGCCCAAAGCTGCCAAGGCTTTGCACCAGATAATAACAAAGAGGTAGCGGTAGCCTTTTGGCCGATAAAACGAGAGCGAGTTTACAATGAGCCAGCAACAAGCTACCAAGGTGGCGTTACTAATTACACTGTCTTGGAAGGCCGTTTTACTGTCAATATGAAAAATAATGAGCGTATAATATTGGGTAGAGGCAAAAACGGCGATCAAAAATAAGAACACCCATTTAAAAGTTTTATCGGCGAGCGGAGATACGGCCACTTTTATACGGTATATGCGTGAGTTCTTTCTTTTAGTTGCTGCGCTTTTAATTGTACCATGGCCAGATATTGTGTGCCAGCGTCGGGCTCGGTTATTTTATAATGGATTTCTTGCCCATGCGCAATGTTTCCGATATGCTCCAGCTCGGTTACGGCAATAAAAGTCCAGTTTACAGAATGATTTTGCCCGTTGGTTATGCTTTGCTGTTGCATTAGCCCAATTTGATGGGCCATTTCTAAAGCAAGCTCTTCATTTACCGCGTCAATTAGGCGCAGCTGCTCATCAAACTGCGGATAATTATTGTCTTCAGATTTTATTTCGAAAATAAGTTTAGCTACAAACCAGTTCATGTTATTTGCTTTTAAAAGTTGCGGATATCTATGCCTCCAAAAATTGAGGTGCCTTTAATTACCAATACCTTGCTTCGGTCCGTTAAAACCTGGTTTAAGCCACGGCGGTCATCAATGCCACCAAAAACGGCAGCCATTTCTGTAACTACTTCCCAAGTTGGCGGTATAATTAGCTTAGTGCCACCAAAAATTTGGGTAACATCTAAAACTACTACGCCCTCAATATCGGCATTGTAAAAATTTAGCTCGGCGCCACCTAAAATGTTGACCACCTCGCCGCCTTTAAAATCTTTAGAAAGGATATTTTTTTTGGTACCTTCAAAGACAGATACACTGTCTAAATAATCGCCACCTGCAACGCGGTACGCTTTTTTATCAGTTGCAGGTTCTTCATTTTTTGGTGCTTCGGTATAAGCGAAATCTTGGAATGCAGCACGTTTTTCGCGACGCCATTTTGCCCTTCGGCTACAGCCATTATGATCAAAACCTTTGCTAAAGATGAAAAATATGCCGAGACCTATTAAAATAGCCGGCCATGTGAAGTGTGCTACCGATAATTCCGGCGAAATGCGTTCGGCTAAAAACACGCCGCCCACTAAAAGTGATATCATCCAAAAGCTGTTTTTAAAACGATGCTTAATGCCGCTTGCAATACCTATTACAATTAATAACATAGGCCAGCTAAACAGCCATTCGGGAAGTTGTGCGCCCATCTCTCTGGCAAAAAGTGCTAAACCCACCGCTAATATGGCGAAGCCCAACACTTTTTTTCTGCGCTGTCCCGGTCTTTTTTCTGTTGATTGATTTTCCATTTTCTTTATGATATGCTATAAAGGTAATGCGCCTTTTTAAAAAGTGTTAAGGTAAATCGATAAGCGAAAGCGAATTTTCGGTGAAGTGCATAAAAAACTCGGTAAAAAAAACAGCGCTACATTTAAATGTGCGCTGTTTGCAAAAAAGTTATTAATAATTTAAAACAGCCCCAACTGTCCTTTGTCGTCTAACTTAATATCATCGGGGTTGGTAATCTCAAAATCTACTTTTTTAACAGGTTTTGGATTTGATGTAAACACTGGTTTTTCTTTTACTGATTCTTCTGCGTTGTTTGAAGTGGTGCTATTGTCTTTGGCGCCAGCAGTATCTTCCGTATCTTTTGTAACGCTTGCCTCTACAGAAGCAGTTTTGCCAGGGCCATCATCGCTATTGTCTTCCTCATCAACGTCCGAGCTTTCTGGCAATTCCTCTTCTTGTTCATCGTTTTCTTCTGAAATGAGGATAACCTGCTGTACGTCATGCGGACTTAGCTTATTGCCCTGCGCCTTCATCCCTTTCACATCAATAACTTCAGATAAATCAATTTCTTGTTCATCTAATATTTGCGATTTTCCTTTTAAAGCTTCCACTTTCACAACGGGATGGTTGGCACCGCTTAAAATCATCATTTTTGAGCCCGCGTCTTCATTGATGAAACCAGCGCGTTTACCAATATTCAAATCCTCAAAAGTGAAGCGTTTTACATAATAGTTTTTCGATTTACCGTCGATATGGATACACGCGTAAACGCGTTCAGCATCGTATTTTTCGATGCGCAGCATTTTATCATCGAAGTGGTTGCTTAAATCAAAGCTGGAAAGCTCGTAGCTGCCATCGTTAAATACGCACAGGATTTTATCTTCGGCCTGGAATTCGCCCAAATAGCGGCCGTGACCATTTTCGTTTAAGCGTTTCACAATTGGGTCGTACCAAATTTTTCTTCCGGCCAGGGTAGAAACGCCTTTGGTTTTAAGCGTAATTTTTTTGATGGCAAATTTGCTGAGGATATTCCCTTGCGAGCCACGGCCTTTAATAGCGGTTTCGGCAAAATCATGGTCAAAAGTGAGTTTCCGCAATTTCGACATCGGCTTTAAAGCCACATTAATCACTTCGGCCTCGCCGTTAGGGTTAGCGGTAAAATATAAAACTTTGCTGCCTTTTGTGCCTTTGGTTAAATCGTATTCTTTATCGCGGGTAACGCCGCCAACTGCAAATCTTTTAATGTAAGATGTGCCGCTTTTTCCATCCTTATAAATCATATTATAGATGGTGCGCTCGTCGTTTTTCTTGAAAACGCCTACGTGCAATATGTTTTTGCCCACAAAAGTTTTGTCCTGCACTTTGGTTACCAAGCAAATGCCGTCTTCGCGGAAAACGATGATATCATCCAAATCCGAGCAATCAAAAACATATTCGTCTTTGCGCAATCCGGTACCAATAAATCCATCGGCACGGTTAACATAAAACTTAGTGTTTGCTAAAGCTACCTGGGCGGCCTCTACACGGTCAAACGTGCGTATTTCTGTTTTCCGCTCGCGCCCGGCGCCAAATTTTTCTTTTAAACGCTCAAAGTAGGCAATTGCATAATCTGTCAAATGTCGCAGATGGTGTTTAACCGTTTTTATCTCTTTCTCCAGTTGCGCCATCTGCTCGTCCGCTTTTTTAACGTCAAAGCGGGTGATGCTGCTCATTGGCTTATCAATTAAACGCTTAAAATCCTCCGGTAAAATCTCGCGGTATAGCTGGGGTTTAAACGGATCAAACAAGCGGTGCAAAACGCTTAACACTTCTTCAAAATTTGACGAATTTTCATAGTCCGGATGTTTGTACATCCCTTCTTGGATAAAGATTTTGAGCAGTGAGCTAAAAAATATTTTTTCTTGAAGATCGTGCAATTTGATTTCCAGCTCGCGTTTCAGCAAGTTTTTGGTGTACATGGTGCTCTCTATCAAAATATCGTTCACGCTCATAAAATGAGGTTTGTCGTTTTTGATGATGCAGGTGTTTGGCGATATGGAAACCTCGCAATTGGTAAAGGCGTAAAGCGCATCTATGGTAACATCGGGTGATATGCCCGGCGCTAGGTGGATGACAATTTCGACGTCTTTTGCGGTGTTGTCTTCAATTTTTTTGATTTTGATTTTGCCTTTGTCATTGGCGGCTATAATGCTATCAATTAAACCGGTGGTGGTGGTCGAAAAAGGGATTTCGTTAATTACCAGGGTTTTTTTATCCAGCTCGGAAATTTTGGCCCGTACGCGGATTTTTCCGCCCCGCTGGCCTTCATTATACGCAGAGAAATCGGCCATACCACCGGTCATAAAATCGGGTAGGATGTTGGGCCTGTTGTTGCGCAAGACTTCTATAGAAGCATCTATCAGCTCCACAAAGTTGTGGGGCATTACTTTGGTGGCTAAACCTACGGCAATACCTTCGGCGCCTTGGGCCAGTAAAAGCGGAAATTTGACAGGCAGGGTTACGGGTTCTTTATTTCTGCCATCATAAGATGCTTGCCATTCGGTAGTATCCGGATTAAAAACAACCTCTAACGCAAATTTAGAGAGGCGCGCTTCAATGTAACGCGGTGCCGCTGCCGAGTCGCCGGTTACTGGGTCTCCCCAGTTTCCTTGCGTATCTATCAGCAGGTTTTTTTGCCCTATTTGTACCATGGCGTCCCCAATAGAGGCATCGCCATGCGGGTGGTACTTCATAGTATTCCCGATCACGTTGGCTGCTTTGTTGAAACGGCCGTCGTCCATCTCTTTCAGCGAGTGCAGGATGCGGCGTTGCACAGGCTTCAGTCCGTCATGGATATGCGGAACCGCCCGGTCTAAAATTACATAGGAAGCATAGTCAAGAAACCAGTTCTCGTACAGGCCACTTAGTGGTGTAACATTATGTAAGGTTTCTTCTTTTTCGTAATTGTTTTCGTCCATTGTTTATCTTACCACAGAGTTTACGGAGCTTCTCACAGAACCCACTGAGCTTTTACTTTGTGTCCTCTGTGGTTAATTTTCAGCTTAACTACGCCGCTGATTCTTCCATCGCTTCTTCAGCTGCTTTTGCTTCAGCAATAATTTCTGCTTCGTCTTTTTCTATCCTTAAATTTTGTACAATATGCTGTTGCCTATCCATCGTGTTTTTGCCCATATAATATTCCAGCAACTGTTTTATTTTCATCTCACCTTGCAAAATCACCGGGTCCAGGCGGATATCTTCGCCAATAAAATTTTCAAATTCATCGGGCGATATTTCTCCCAAACCTTTAAAACGGGTAATTTCTGGCTTTCCGCCCAGTTTATTTATCGCCAAAACGCGTTCTTCGTCGCTATAACAATAAATGGTTTCTTTTTTATTGCGTACCCTAAAAAGTGGCGTCTGCAAAATAAATACATGGCCGGTTTTCACTAAGTCAGGGAAAAACTGCAAAAAGAAAGTCATTAGCAACAAGCGAATGTGCATCCCATCAACGTCGGCATCCGTAGCTATTACAATATTGTTGTAGCGCAAACCTTCTAAGCCGTCTTCTATGTTTAACGCGTGCTGCAAAAGGTTGAATTCCTCGTTCTCGTACACTACTTTCTTGGTTAAACCAAAGGCATTTAACGGCTTTCCTTTTAGACTAAAAACTGCCTGCGTTGCTACATCGCGCGCTTTAGTGATAGATCCCGAAGCTGAATCTCCCTCGGTAATAAAAAGTGTGGTTTTTTTACGGTCTTCTTCGTTCAGCTTTTCTTCGTCGAAATGAAATTTGCAATCGCGCAGTTTGCGGTTGTGCAGGCTGGCTTTTTTTGCACGGTCATTGGCGAGCTTTTTAATGCCCGCAATATCCTTACGCTCGCGCTCCGATTGTAAAATGCGCTTTAACAAAGCATCTGCAACATCCGCGTGTTTGTGCAGGTAATCGTCTAATTCTTTTTTTACAAAATCATTGATAAAAGTGCGCACGGTTGGCCCATCCGGCCCCATGTTTACAGAACCTAATTTGGTTTTAGTTTGCGATTCAAAAACAGGCTCCTGCACCCTTACCGAGATGGCCGCCACAATGGAAGCGCGAATATCCGAAGCATCAAATTCCTTTTTATAAAACTCGCGTACGGTTTTTACCACAGCTTCTCTAAACGACTGTTGGTGCGTGCCACCTTGTGTAGTATGTTGGCCGTTTACGAAAGAATAATACTCTTCGCCATACTGCTGGCCGTGCGTCATGGCTATTTCTATGTCATCTCCCTTTAAATGGATGATGGGGTAGCGGTTGGCTTCGGCATCGGTATTACGCGCTAACAAATCATAAAGGCCGCGTTCCGATAGGTATTTTTGTCCGTTAAAGTTGATGGTTAAACCCGCGTTTAAGAACACATAATTCCATATCATGTTCTCGATAAACTCCGGGATGTAGCGGTAATTCCTGAAAATAGAATCGTCTGGGACAAAAATAGTGGCCGTACCGTTGCGTTGCGTGGTTTCAATCTCTGGATTATCTTTTACCAGTTCACCTTTTTCAAACTCTGCTTTTTTGCTTTTTCCGTCGCGGTAAGATTGTACCGTGAACAGATTGGATAAAGCATTCACAGCTTTTGTACCCACGCCGTTTAAACCTACGGATTTTTGGAAAGCTTTAGAGTCGTACTTTCCGCCGGTGTTGATTTTTGAAACGCAATCTATCACTTTTCCTAGCGGGATACCGCGGCCGTAATCGCGTACAGAAACCTTGTGATCGCTTACGCTGATATCAATGATGCGCCCGGCGCCCATTACAAACTCATCGATGGAGTTATCTACAATTTCTTTCAATAGCACATAAATGCCATCGTCATAAGCCGAACCGTCGCCCAGTTTACCGATGTACATTCCGGGGCGCAGGCGGATGTGTTCTTTCCAATCCAGCGAACGGATGCTGTCTTCACTATAGTTTACGCTTAATTCTGCCATTTTTTAGTATCGAGTATTAAGTATCAGGTATCAAGTATCAAGACGTGGCGCTCGCGGTCTTGAAATTAGCATCGAAACTTGACACCTAGCTTAATGTACAAAGCTAAAATTTTGTGCAAAGTGGACAACAAGAAGATTTCCACATACGGTGGGTTGGTGTTGGTTTAGCAAACAGATGTTTTGGAGTGGTTTAAGAAGTAGCTTTTGTTAAGCTCGCCTCAGTCTTTGTTTTGCCTTACCTATGACTGTTTTTACTTTGCGGGCCGGTTATCGTCACCTTAAAAAACGTAGTTGGTTCGGCATGGTAAGCGTCGGCTATGCCAATATCTTTTACCAGTTTTTTGGGCACCCGTTTTAAAAGGACTTTTACTTCAAAACTGCCTTCAAAGGGGTTAGAGTTTAATTTAATGGTGTTGCGGTCTTTGTAGGATGCAATTATTCGGGTTTCGCCGTTCTCGTGGAAAAATTCCGAATCCACAAAACCTTTTTTAAATAATGCTACTTCCTGATTTTTTGTAGCGCCGGGCTGGTTCATACAGATGTACAGAGAAAGATCGTCGCAAAACTTTAGGATTTTGAGCTGGTAATTAAGCAGGTTGGTGTTTGGTATCCTTAATTTTGAGATAAGGTGGTTTTGCCTCATCTTTTCACGCTCTACAAACTGTACAGCTACTTCTGACGAAGATACAGACGCTAAGCTGCTGTAATGCATACTGCAAAGCAGGGCAGCGTAAGAGTTAGCTTGGTTTACCTGCTCGATACCCAATCGGTAAAAATAAAGCCGCAGTTTTTCAGGAAAATCTAAAAAAGTGAAGGGCTTATGCGTAACATCATTCAGTAAAGGGTGCGAGTCTGGGACGATCCAAGCGCGGTCATGCTGGTGCACCGCAAATTTAAAAGATTCAAAATGCTCTACGGCAATAAATTCTTTTTTAAAACGCGACAAAAGCTCGCCTGCAATATAAGCATGATCGTGCTGCGTGATTAAAATATAGTTCTCTGAGTCTTCTCTGAGTATCATTCCCGGCTTAAAAGCATAAAAGTACAAATCTTTACGCTAAACAAAATGTGCGAGCGCAAAAAGTTAACTTTTCCCTAAAGAAAGTCAATAAAAAAAGCGACGTTCCCGTCGCTTTCAAATAATTCCTTTAAATTTTTACCTACTAAACCCGAATTTGCCTTCGTAGGTTTTCATCTTGCCGTCTAGCTCTTTATGGAGTGCGTTTTCACCGTACTGCTTTGTCATTTCAACAAATTGGGAAAGTACAAACAAATTCAGCTGAATATCTCTGCCCGCTAAATTTTCTTTGCCTTGGATAATGCTGTAATGATAATCCAGCTCTTGCGTTACCAAGTTTTCTGTTTGTTTTAACAAGGCGGTTGCATCGCTTTTTAAACCCAACTGATACATTAAGCTTACGAGTTCATATTTGCTCAGCGCAAAGTTGCTGTCGTAAGTGGTGTTTATCGGCATCACCTTTAAGCATTCTTTTATTACGTTGCGGGCACTGTCTGTTTTACCTTCAAAAATTAGGTTTTTAGCAAGTTCATTAAATTTGTTTACAGATAAAAACACCATTTTTTCTGATTCCGGATCCAAATAAGGCGAGGTTTTGATGCTGCCCCAATCAAATTTAGTCATCATGTTGGTGTACATCTCTTTGGTATTTACTGTTTCGGTTGGGCCAAGCGGACTTTCTGACGGGATGGTTGCCTTGGTTTTCGGTTGTAACCTTAACGCAAAGCCTTCACTAAATAAGTAGTTATCTAAGCCAAGGAAATTGCTGTTAGGTACAGTAAATGCAAAATAAATAGGGCGTTCCCATTTGTTGTGCACTAAAATATCTAAAATGGCAAGTTGTCCTTTTGTGAGGTAATTGCCTGGGAAAGTCCATTCCATTTGAGGTACAATTGCATTGGCTTGGTTGGCATCAACGGTTTTTGTAGCCAAAACCTGAGCCGGGTTTATTGCCATTTTAAAGTTCTTTGTTGGCAAAAAGTTTTCCGAACGGCCGCTCTGGTACTCAACTTTAGCTTCCGGATTGTCTGAAGTGATAAATTCAAACACATCTTTAAGCTCTTGCGAACCTTCCAAATTAAAGTTTTGATAAAACAGCACGTCGCGTGTGCCCGTTTTATACATGCTGGCTTGCATGGTAATTGGTAACGGTGCCGATTGGTTAAAGGGCCTTCTCAACTGGTTGATGTACCAATCTGTATCAAACAAACTCAGGTTCACGATACGGATATCGGGCCTAAAGTTTTCTACTTCTTGCACGTACCATAAAGGGTAGGTATCGTTATCGCCGTAAGTAAATAAAATGGCATTTGGCGCACAGCTGGCCAGATAGTTTTTAGCTAAATCTCTGGCGGTGGTTTTTGTAGAGCGGTCATGATCGTTCCACTCTTGGCTTGCCATTAAAACCGGCGCTGCCAATAGCGATATCGCGGTAGCGCCAATTGCCGCAGTTTTAGGCGTTACTACTTTTCGCAGCCACTGGGCAATTGCAAACACGCCAAGTCCAATCCAAATCGCGAAAGCGTAAAAAGAACCTACATAGGCATAATCACGCTCGCGAGGTTGACTAGGTGTTTGGTTTAAATAAATTACAATAGCCAAACCGGTAAAAAAGAAAAGTAGGGCAACAATGCCCGCGTCTTTTTGGCTGTACTTGAAATGCCAGAAAGCACCTAAAATTCCTAGTATCAAAGGTAAAAAGAACAGCTGATTGTTTGCCTTGTTTTTGGTGATGCTGTCTGGTAGATGAGATTGATCGCCTAAACGCAATGCGTCTAAAAATTTGATGCCGCTTATCCAGTTTCCGCTGGTATAATCTCCAATTCCCTGCACATCATTTTGCCTGCCGGCAAAATTCCATAAGAAATAGCGCATGTACATGAAGCCAATTTGATAGGTGCCAAACCAGCCAATGTTAGTAGCAAAAGTCGGGCTTTCTTGCGGACCTAATTCCATCCAATCACGATAAACAGCTGGGTGGTTGCCGTCATCGCTGTACATTCTTGGGAACAGCGTGTTTCTGTCGTATTCGTAGCTTTGTTTTTGTCCGGCAATCTCGTATTTCTTTTCGCCTTTAACGTATATATTGCCTTTTTGCTTGGTGTCAACAGGTTTCGAGTCAAAATACTGGCCGTACAAAAGGGGCCTGTCGCCGTACTGCTCGCGGTTAAGGTAGCTTAAAAAAGAAAACGCATCTTGCGGATTACTATTATTTAATGTAGGGTTTGCTTTGGCGCGGATGATGATCATCGCGAAAGAGCTGTATCCGAACAAAATAAAAATAAAGGAAAGCATGGCTAGGTTTAGCACTGGTTTCCGTTTTTTTATAGAGTAAAGTGTTAACCAAATGGTGGCACCAATGACTAATATTGCGAAGAAAATTACCCCGCTACCGAAGCCAAAACCTAATGTGTTTACAAAAAACAAATCAAAGTAAGCTCCAAATTTTATAAGATATTGGATAATGCCGTATTGGATAAATCCTAAAATTAAAACACCTACAAACAATGCGCTAAAAACACCTTTTGTAGTTGCAACGGCGTTTTTACGGAAGTAATAAACTAAAGCCATTGCCGGAATCACCAATAAGTTAAGCAGGTGGATACCGATAGATAAGCCCATTACGTAGGCAATAAATAACAACCATTTATCGGCGTAAGGTTCGTCTGCATGTGCATCCCATTTTAAAATAGCCCAAAAAACAATTGCCGTAGAAAGTGATGACATGGCGTAAACTTCTGCCTCTACAGCCGAGAACCAAAAAGAATCTGAAAAAGCATAAGCTAATGCGCCAACCAAGCCGGCACCCATAATAGCTATTAGCGTGGTGTTATTCAAAGGCGTATTAGTAGTTAAGCTAACTTTTTTTCCTAAAGCGGTGATGGTCCAAAACAGAAACATGATGGTAGCTGCGCTTGATAAAGCTGAGCTAAGGTTTACCATGTAAGCAACCTTAGTAGGGTCGCTGGCAAATAAACTAAACAGTTTGCCTATCATTAAAAACAGGGGCGCACCGGGCTGGTGCACAATCTGTAATTTAAAAGCGGCAGAGATAAACTCGCCACAATCCCAGTAGCTGGCGGTAGGTTCTAGCGTTAAAATATAAGTAATGGCAGCAATGGAAAATGTAAGCCAGCCTAATAGGTTGTTGATCTTTGAATAGGTCATTTCTCTATTTGTTATAACCGCCGAAAATAATAAAATGCATTTAATTAGTGGGCAATTTAACATTTATTAACCCAAACAAAAGAGGCAAAGGCAGTTAGCGCTTTGCGCGTATAATTTTTTAAAAATATTTGCATAGTGGCTTTAATGCTTGTATATTTGCATTCCATTTCTGGAAAATATGTACGGGAATGGACGGATTGCCTGATAGTATAATGGTAGTACGACGGTTTTTGGTACCGTTTGTCTAGGTTCGAATCCTGGTCGGGCAACTTTTTAAAATTCGGAGATTAATAAAATTTTCCGAATTTTTTGTTTAAAACTCCTCGAAAGCTCATGCCTTCCACATTTAACAACATCAAGCTTTTTTCTGGTACCGGTTCTAAGGCTTTGGCCGAAAAAATTGCCGCTTCGTACGGAAAAGAATTGGGCAAGGTAATTTTGTCACGTTTCTCTGATGGTGAGTTTCAACCGCATTATGACGAGTCTATCCGCGGTTGCGATGTGTTTTTGATTCAATCAACCTGCCAGCCAAATGATAATTTGTTTGAGCTTTTGATGATGATTGATGCGGCAAAAAGAGCTTCGGCACATTACATCACAGCGGTTATCCCTTATTTTGGCTTGGCACGTCAAGATCGGAAAGACAAACCTAGGGTGGCTATCGGCGCCAAGCTAGTGGCTAATTTGTTAACCGCTGCAGGCATACACCGCATTATGACGATGGATTTGCACGCTGCACAAATTCAGGGCTTTTTTGATATCCCGGTAGATCACTTAGACGCTTCGGTTATTTTTGTTCCTTATATTAAAAGTTTAGGACTTGAAAACCTGACTATCGCATCGCCAGATATGGGTGGAAGCTACCGTGCACGTACCTTTGCCAAGTTTTTTAATGCAGAGGTGGTGATATGCGATAAACGCCGTAAACGTGCCAACGAAATCGAATCCATGTCTATCATTGGCGAGGTTGAAGGTTTGGATATCGTGTTAATAGATGATATTATAGATACCGGAGGCACTTTAGCCAAAGCGGCAGCTTTGATTATGGAGAAAGGCGCAAAAAGTGTTCGTGCGGTTTGTACGCACGCGGTTTTATCCGGAAACGCTTATGCAACTTTAGAAAAATCGGCATTAACAGAGCTTATTGTTACCGATACCATTCCGCTTAAACACAGCAGCCCTAAAATCAGGGTTTTATCCACAGCAGATTTTTTTGCGAAAGCTATTGCTAACGTAAATGAACATGCTTCTATCAGTGAATTATTTAAAATCAATTAATATATACAACAAATGAAATCAATCGCTATTAGCGGTTCTCCAAGAGAGAACGTAGGGAAACGCGACGCAAAAGAGCTGCGTTACGAAGGTAAAGTGCCGGCCGTATTGTACGGAGGTAAAGAGCAAATCCACTTTGCTGTAGATGCGCCAGCTTTAAAAGGTTTAGTTTACACCTCGGAAGTAAACTTTGCAGAATTGAACATTGATGGCAAAAAATACAATGCCATTATGCAAGACATTCAATTTCATCCACTAACAGAGAAAATCCTACACATCGATTTTCTTCAGTTGTTTGATGATAAGAAAGTAACTATCGAAATTCCGGTTAAGTTAACTGGTACTTCTCCAGGTGTTAAAATGGGGGGTAAATTGGTTCAAAAACTTCGGAAGTTGAGAGTAAATGCTTTGCCTAAAAACATGCCTCAAGAAGTAGAAGTTTCTATTGAGCCGTTAGAAGTAGGTAAATCTGTTCGTGTTCGCGATTTGAAACCTACAGACTACTCCATCACTAACGTTCCAGAAGATACTATCGTTTCTGTAATTATGTCAAGAGCGTTAAAACAAGCTGAACAACAAGCCGCGCAAGCTGCTAAAAAATAAGCTTCTTTAGGAGTTATAAAGAGCCTCGTTAAAGATTTAACGGGGCTTTTTTGCGTTTTGGAAACCGACGTTGCCGACACTGAACAACTTTTCCGTATTTTGCAATCCGTCCCGTCTAAAAAGGACGAGCCTTTCAAAATGTGGTTATTGCTGGAAACACTCGAAGAGAAATTGAAGACAAAACAGGCAAAAAAGTGGTAACGGCAATAAACGCGAAAGCTACCCTAACGATTAACGAAAACCCTGGGAAAATAGATGAGACCAGTAACAGTGCTGACACATAAAATTTCTATTGCATAATCCTGGATGGAAATAAGCACAAGCGGCAAAAGCTAAGCTTGCTGCGGAGTTAAAAAAGAGCCTCGATAAATTTAGCAGGATATTGGCGCTTCCATTGCTTGTCTTTTTTATAAAAGTTTAGATAAGATGGAACCCAATATTTTAATCATCGGTGCCAACGGTCAAATAGGTACCGAGCTTACCTCCAAGCTAAGAGAAATATATCCGCCAAATCAGGTGGTAGCCTGTGATATCCGCCGGCCTGATTACGACACCCTAAACGCAGGTCCTTTTGAGTTTGTAAATGTATTAGATAAAGAAAATGTGAAGCAGGTTTTTTTGAAATACCGGCCACAGCAGGTTTATCTTTTGGCAGCGCTGCTATCGGCCACAGGCGAGCAAAACCCGAAACTAGCTTGGGATCTGAACATGAACGGACTACTGAACGTTTTGGATTTTGCTGTGGAATTTAAGGTAGCTAAGGTGTACTGGCCAAGCTCCATCGCGGTTTTTGGGCCAAATTCGCCTAAAAAGAATACGCCACAGTTTTGCGTTATGGATCCCAATACGGTTTACGGAATTAGCAAGCTGGCCGGCGAACGTTGGTGCCAGTACTACTATAAACGTTTTGATTTAGATGTGAGGAGTTTGCGCTATCCCGGTTTAATTAGCTGGAAAGCAATGCCCGGTGGTGGCACAACAGATTACGCCATCCATATTTTTCACGAAGCATTAAAAAAACAAAGCTATTCTTCATTTTTGGCTGCAGATACTGTTTTGCCCATGATGTATATGGATGATGCTATCCGCGGAACAATTGAGCTGATGGACGCGGATGAAGCAAATATCAATATTAGGTCCAGCTATAATTTTGCCGGGCTAAGCTTTAGTCCCAAAACTTTAGCGGAAGAAATTCAGAAGCACATCCCTTCGTTTAAAATGCACTACAAAAAACACGACGAACGGCAGGAGATTGCCAACAGCTGGCCGCATAATATTGACGATAGTGATGCAAAAAAAGACTGGGCTTGGAAGCCGGAATTTAACTTGGATAAATTAACTTTGGCGATGCTGGAGAACTTGAAGGGAGGCAAAAGAATTTAGGCGGAGGTTCAAAGCGATAGGTTGGGGTTAAGCTTATAAGCTAACGAGGTGAAAGGTTTAAGGAGATTATAAACGCATTAATTAATGACCAATAAACCCACCCACTAATAACTAAATTACTAAAATAAAAAAATGGGAAGAGCATTTGAATTCCGTAAAGAAAGAAAGTTTAAGCGTTGGACCAAAATGGCGGTTCAGTTTACGCGTATAGGAAAAGACATCGCCATAGCGGTAAAAGAATCGGGTCCGCACCCAGAAACTAATTCCAAATTACGTACAGCCATCCAAAACGCAAAGGCGGTAAATATGCCGAAGGACCGGGTAGACGCGGCCATTAAACGTGCGTCTGACAAGGACACTGCCGGATACGAAGAATTTGTATATGAAGGATACGCCCCGCACGGTGTGGCTATTTTGGTAGAAACAGCTACGGATAACACCAACAGAACGGTAGCCAACGTGCGCAGTTATTTTACCAAAACAAACGGTTCTTTGGGCAAAACCGGCTCTTTGGATTTTATATTTAAACGTGTGTCGACATTTAGGTTTGAGCCGGGCGAGTGGGATTTGGAAGAACTAGAACTGGATTTAATTGATGCCGGTTTAGAAGAAATTTATGTTGAGGCAGATGAAGAAGGAAATGACATTGCTGTAATACATGCTGGTTTTGAAGATTTTGGCAACATGCAAAAAGCTTTGGAAGAAAAAGGCATTGAGGTAAAACAGGCTAAATTGGAACGCATTCCGCTTACCCACAAAGCCGTTACTGAAGAACAGGTTGCAGATGTAAACAAATTATTGGATAAATTAGAAGAAGATGAAGATGTGCAGGCTGTTTATCACAATATGGAAGAATAAACAGGGCAAAGAATAAAGAACAAAGAATAAAGCTTAGTTGTACCATGGGGATAGTTAGCAACCGCAGGAAAGATCAAGAACTTAAAGTTGTTTTTAATGATGATAGTTTGGTTTTAGAGATTGATGGCAAAGAAACAGCTATCCCACTATTGTGGTACCAAGCGCTATTAAATGCCTCGGAAGAAGAAAAGGCGGACTGGGAGTTAAGTGGCGACGGTAAAAAACTGGTGTGGAAGAATTTGAATGTGGAGATACTGATATGACTTTTGAAGAGTTTTTTTTAAAAAAGAAAATTGATTTAGAACTGTTTAGGCAAGGCGATCCCAATCTTTTTGATGAGTTTGCTTCACATTACGAGGTGATGAGCGAGAAGAGTTTTGATCATACCAAAAAATACTGGTTCAATAACCTTCGGCATATTTACCCACTTTCGGAAGTTAAAGAAGCCGCGTTAAAACAAGCTGTAAAAGCAGTGCCAACGGGCGAAAAACCGGAGAATGAAACGGTAACATCAACCGTTACAACTGCAATTAAAGCTCCAGCTTTTAAACCGCGTTTTAAGGTTAAAACAACCGAAACAGGCATAGCAGAAACTTCCGAAACCCAATCAGAAGAAACAGAGAGCGTTGCTCCAAAACCCACCGGTTTTAAACCTAGGTTCAAAGCCGGGGCAAGTACTGTTGCCAAATCAGAAGAAACGGCAGAAAAGGCTGACGTTAAACCAGCACAGGATGCTACGCCGGAAACTCCAAATAAACCCGCAGGGTTTAAACCACGTTTTAAACCGGGCGTAACCGGCGCTGCAAAACCTGAGGAATCTAAAGAGGCAAAAGAAGAAACCAAATCTGTTGAAGAGAGCGCTCCACAAGAAGCAACAAGCAAGCCAGCCGGTTTTAAACCACGTTTTAAAGCGGGCGTAACCGGCGCTGCAAAACCTGAGGAATCTAAAGAGGCAAAAGAAGAAACCAAATCTGTTGAAGAGAGCGCTCCACAAGAAGCAACAAGCAAGCCAGCCGGTTTTAAACCGCGATTTAAAGCGGGCGTAACCGGTGCTGCAAAACCTGAGGAATCTAAAGAGGCAAAAGAAGAAACCAAATCTGTTGAAGAGAACGCTCCACAAGAACCAGCTAACAAACCGGCTGGTTTTAAACCGCGATTTAAAGCGGTTAAAAAGGAAGAATAATTGGAGAGAAAGTTTATGTTTCTAAACCCAAGACAACGTAAACCTTCAAGCCATCAATTGCTTATTGTTATGTTTCGGGCCCGTGTTGTTTCCTTTAAATCAAGCGCTACAACCATTCCCATCATCGCCCAAAAAAGCACGGCAACTTTATCCTGATCTAAAAAGTTGTTGAGCAAGCCATGGAAAAAATAACTCACCATAGCTAATAAAACAGCCAAACAAAGTGTCTTAATATCTCGGTTTATACTCTGGTAATAAATACGCATGCTTATCCTCAGGAAAGTAAAAAAGAGCAGCAGCGTAATCAATAAACCTAAAACACCGCTTTCTACCAGTGGGCCAAAATATTCGCTGTGCATATTGCCCATATTACCATGAGTAGTGCTAATACTAGTCATTTCGTGCGCTTTTTGGTAAGGCGAATAGGTAAACATGTAGGTTCCGGGGCCAAAACCCAGCCAAGGCTTTTCTAAAAACATCCGATAGCCAGACTCCCACCGGTTTATCCGCTCCACGTTTGATTCATCGGTTTTTACATTGGATATGGAACGGATATCCGTAGCTAAATTTTTGCCAGAGACTGCACGGTTAAACTTTACTTCCTGATAAATTTGACGGCTAAAAACGGTCGTCAGTATTACAGCTATTGTTACCAATCCGGCCAAACTTTTAAAGCTCATACGCCAGCGCAGTAATAGATAAAATCCTAAAACAAAAACTAAACTTAATGCGGCTGCGCGCGAATAGGAAAATGCTACGCCCAATAAACAAAGCATACAAATCGCAACGAAAAACCAAAAGCCCAAAAAGCTTAAATTTCGATACTGTCTTAAAAGTATTACCGCACAAAAGACTAAAACCATTGCGCAAACTGCACTATAAACGGTATGGTCGTCCATAAAAGGGTGCATTACCAACATGCTTTTTGCTTGCGAAAACCCGGTGCTCGCGTGGTTTAACGTGGTGTAAATGATCACCAAACATAAGCCGGCGCCATAAGCCATAAAAAAGCGTTTAATGTTTCGTGTCTGTGCAAAAACAATGGCGCCCCAATAAAAAGCAAAAACGACGCTCCAGACGCGGGCGAGCAAAAATTTAAATGATATTAAAGGCAAAACACTGGTGACAGATGTGATACAAATCCAACTAAGGTTTAGCAAAACAATTAAACTCAACGGATGCGTAATTATTGGTTTTAATTGCTCCCAATTTTTCACCAGCTTAAAAATAAAAAGTAATAGAAAAAAAAGCATCAACGGTTCGTTGGGCACATTGATGCCGGCATCGCCGAATAACAATTTTACCGAGAAAGGCGTGCAAAATGCCACCAATAAAAACGCATTGCTGTTACTGAAAGTGAACAGCGTTAACACCGCCAACAAAGCGGGCACAATAGCAATGGTGTAGCCCGGTTGTCCCCACGTAAGGAAAGCGATGAGCAAAAGCGCTATTGCCGAAAAAAAATAAAGTTGGTGTACAGGTTTAAAGCCGAACATGCCGCGTGCGAAAACGTGGTGCAACAAATTCCAGATAGCAAACGGTTAAGAAGCTAATGATAAAGCCTGATAGCGTAAACAAGAAGATTAAAACTGCTTTTTGCGGGTATTTTGCTTTCTCTGGCACGCTGGCTTTCTCTATCAAAAAGCGTTGCGAGATGGCCGCTTTATAATCCAGTTCTGCACCTTCAAAACGCAATTGTAGGTTAGCCAAAGACTCTTGTTCTTTTTTATAAAGTGCTTCCAGCTCCAGGTATTTCCCGCTTAAACGCCCAAAGTTAGCTACCGTAGGTTTTAGGATCTGGTAGCTGGCTTTAGCGGCCGCTAAACGGCCCTGGGTTTTTATAATGGTGCTATCCGGCAGCTTAGAGGCATTTTGCTGATAAACTTTTAAACGTGCCTCCTCTGCTTTTACCCTTGTTTCGGCTTCAATGATGGCTTTGCTTAGCACTTCCGACTGCGATTCGTAATCAAAAACGCCCTGTTGCCTTATTTGCGAAAGATTTTTTAAAATGGCATCTACCTCTGCCTGTTTTTTTTGATATTGCTGCGCTATCAACTGGTAAGCTTGCTGGCCGCGTGCTTGCTGAATTTGGGTGCGCATACTGTCTAAACTTAGCAGAAAATAATCGGCCATTTCTTTAGCTAAAACGGCGTCTTCATCGCGCACGGCAATTTTAATGGCCAAATTATCGGTCCTTTTAAAATCACTGTTTGTTTTTAGCTTAGCGCGGGTTTTGGTTTGCGGATATTTGGTGTTTTTAAAGCCGTAATGCTCTTGCAGGTTAAATTTTGCAATTACGCGGTCTTTAAGTGCATCGGAATTCAGCATTTCTATGGCTTGGTCTATCTGGTCTTCATCGCCGTAGCGCATAAAGTTTTCTAAATTGTTTTCTGCCAATAAAGATTTAGAAATTGAATTGTTGGCCGGGATGTAAAAAACGGTAAATGCCTCAAATTCCGGTTTTGCTAAAAACGCCGTTGCAATGCCTACAAGCATCCCAAAAATGGTCAAAAACAAAATTTGTTTACGGTAATTATAGCTCACACGTAACAGATCTAAAAAATCTGGCTGGTTTGGTTTAAGTTCCATAAAATTGAAGGTGTGAATTTAATTAATTTATTGGCAATGCCTTGCTTTAAAGAATTGCTTAGGTGTTTTAACGATTTTCAACACCAGCGCAAGCGTTAAACTTAAAATGGCATAAAGCGGAAGCATGATCATCCAATTTAATGCAAAACTTGTTATTATCAGGCCAAAAACCCACAGAAAAGCCGTAAACAGCCCCAGTTTTAAATAAGCGTTTTTTTGGGTTAGAGGCTTAAAATTTTGATGATAAAACAGAAGATACAACAAAGCCACAAGCGCAAAGCTGATGAGAGAGGCCATACCGGCTCCAACGGCTTGGTAGCGCGGTATTAGGATAAAGTTCATCAGCAGGTTAACAGCAAAACCCAAGGCGGAAACGCCGTTTAAAATTCTGAACCGTTCTTGTGCGGTAAAAACACTGCTAAACACGTAGTACATCACAATCAGCGGAAGCGCAAACATGAGCAAGCCGAACAGCAGTTCCAATTGCGGTGTGTTTTGTTGCTGATAAAATAGCTCCATTAAAGGCGTCCTAAAAAACCAACTTACAAAGGCAATGATTAAGCTTAAACCTAAAAGCGTAAATAAACTGTCGCGCACAAGAACTTCAATACTTTGTTTGCGCGTAATTAAGTTGCAAAGTGTAGGATAAAATAAAGAAGCAAACAAAATAGGCAACATGCTGCTGGCATCCAAAAAGCGGTAAGCTGCTGCATAAACGCCGCTTTGCTCTCCTCCGTTAGGCAATAACTTCACCAATAATATCGCATCTGTTTTTTGATAAGCCAATACCAAAAAAGCAAATAAAGCGTAAGGCACAAGCTTTTTCAACAAGCTGAAATCAAAACTAAAACAAACTGTTTTAAACAGCGTAATTTGCTTTTTGGAAAGATAGAAGCCACAACATGCTACCGCGATGAACACCGAAATTATCTGCGCCAATACATAAACCCGCACAGACCATTGCAACCCGAAATTGAAGTATAGGAGAGGTAAAAAAGCGACGATAAGCAGGGCTTTATCAAACACAGAAAGGAAAACCTCTGCCGTGTAAAGCTGGTGCGCCTTTAAAAAACTACGCTGATAATTTAAGAAACTAAATAATACCTGATAAGCCAATAACAGCCATAGCAACAATCCGCCAATGCCAATTATTAAGGCAATTGCCCAGCTCACCACAATGTACACCGCCGCCAAAAAAAACTTTAGCTGTAAAAATTTGGAGCTGTTGTTAAGCGAGGATGAGCTTGCTAGGCTCTGGATGAGGTAGTTGTGCAAGCCGGGATCGTTGATAATACCTAAAATTAAAGTGAAGTTTAAGATGCTGTAATACTCGCCGTAATTGGCAAAGCCAACTTCTAGCTGCACCTTTCGCTCTACAAAAAAAATCCATACCATTTTCACCAGCAGGTTTAAAGCAATGAGGGCAATAACCCGGCTGGCAAACTTTTGATGGCTCATACAACAAAATAAAACCTTTAATCATAATCTGCCAATTTTTATATTTCATTACCTTAGTTGCTAAAACCCAAATTTGTTGCGCATAGCTGTAAATACCCGTTTGTTAATTCCGGATAAGCTGGAAGGTGTAGGTAGATTTAGTGTAGAACTGTTGCGCCGATTAGTGCAAAACCATCCCGAGGTGGAGTTTGTTTTTTGCTTTGACCGCCCTTTTTCTCCGGAATTTATTTTTGGGCCTAATGTTAAAGGTTTGGTGGTTAATCCGCCGGCGCGACATCCTTTTTTGTATTATTACTGGTTTCAGCACCGTTTGCCAAAAGCATTGGAAACCGAAAATATTGATTTGTTTTTTTCGCCAGACGGACATGTTCCTTTAAAGTTAAAAGCTAAAACTTTGGTTGCCATTCATGATTTGGCTTTCGAGCATTTTGCTAAAGGCGTAGATGTTTTGCACCAGCTATACTATAAGTTTTTTTTTCTGCGCTTTGCCCGCAAAGCCACTCGCTTAATTACCGTATCTGATTTTAGCAAGGCCGATTTGGTGCGTACGTATCAGGTAAATCCGGAGAAAATTGACGTGATACACAACGGTGTTTCTGCTGTTTTTAAGCAAAGTGAAATAAAGCTAGCGGACCGCATACCCTATTTTATCTATGTTGGGGCTATCCATCCGCGGAAAAATATTTTGAACTTGCTCCGAGCTTTTGAACAGTTTAAAACTGCAAATGCCGGCTTGCCCCATCAAATGGTTTTGGTGAGCAGAAGCAGTTGGAAAACATCGCAAATTGCCAGATATTTAAAGAAAATGATCCATCGTACCGATGTGATTTTCAATAAAAACCTGAGCGATAACGAGCTAAACATCTTGCTTAACAACGCCACAGCTTTGGTTTATCCGTCTTATTTTGAAGGTTTTGGTTTGCCCGTGATTGAAGCTTTCGCCTGCGGAACGCCGGTAATTACCACAAAAAATACCGTTATGGCAGAAATAGCGAAAGGCGCTGCACACCTTTTTGAAGCAAACAACGTTGATGAATTGGCCGAATTGCTATTTTTACAAGCAAGCGGCGCGGCACAAAACGCCGAAAAAATAAAATTAGGCTTAACTTTGGTCCAAAATTACAGCTGGGATATTGCCGCCGAACAACTATGGCAAACCATACAGAAAACACTCGCTTAATATGCTTTTACCTTTTTTTCAGGACGAGTTTTTAGAAGCCGGTTGTGATGAAGCTGGCAGAGGTTGCTTAGCAGGGCCGGTTTTTGCCGCCGCGGTCATTCTGCCAAAAAACTTTCATCACGAGTTATTAAACGATTCAAAGCAGATTGATGAAGCAAACCGTTACCGCTTGCGCCAAGAGATTGAAGCCACAGCGCTGGCTTTTGCCGTTGCCATGGTCGATCATGAAGAAATTGATCGCATCAATATTTTAAACGCATCTTTTTTAGCCATGCACCGCGCTATTGATAAATTGCATATTAAAGCAGAGTTTTTGATTATTGATGGAAACCGCTTTAAACCTTATCCAAACATTAAGCACGAGTGCATTGTAAAAGGTGATGGCAAGTATTTTTCTATCGCGGCAGCTTCTATTTTGGCTAAAACCTATCGGGATGATTTTATGGCACAACTGCACGCAGAATATCCTGTTTATCAGTGGAAACAAAATAAAGGTTATCCAACAAGCGTACACCGGCAAGCTGTGATGGAGATAGGCATTAGCCCTTATCACCGCAAATCTTTTAAAATCACCGACCCGCAACTGTCCATTTTTTAGTATTTTGCACACATGCGTGTGTTATTGCTTACGAATAGAGTGCCGTTTCCGGCAGACGGGGGCTACGCTATTGTAGTGCACAACACTGTGCAAGCTTTGTTAGATTTAGGTTGCGATGTCACGCTTTTTAGCCTCAATACCACCAAACATTACATCAATACATCAGAAATTGATGATCCGGTATTCCAAAAAATCAAATTCCACCAATATAAAATAGATAACCGCGTAAAAGCCGGCCGTGCGTTTTTAAACCTGTTTACCCGCAAGTCTTATAACATCAGCCGTTTTTTTCACCCGGGCTGTGCCAGCCGTTTGGGCCATATTTTAAAGCGCGAAAGTTTTGATGTGGTGCAATTTGAAGGCTTGCAGGTAACACCTTACTTATCAGTAATTAAAGCCAACAGCAAGGCTAAGTTGGTTTATCGTGCGCACAACATCGAACACCAAATTTGGAAAAGGTTAACCATTAAAGAGAACTTTTTAATCCGCAAACTGTACCTGCATTTATTAAGCAAAAGGTTAAAAAGCTTCGAGTACAATATTCTTAAAAAGTTTGATGCCGTTTTATCCATCAGTTTTGTCGACGAGCATTTTTTCAAATCCTTAGGGCATAGCCGGGTGTATACTTTTCCGGTTTCGTTAAACTTAGAGAACTATCAAAATCATTATAAGCTATCTCCGCATAAAAGTATTGGTTACATCGGTTCTATGGATTGGCGGCCAAATATCGAGGGCTTAGATTGGTTTTTGGAGCGCGTTTGGCCAAATATTGTGCAACTAGGCTCGGGAATTACATTCCACTTGGCAGGCAAAAGAATTCCGGAAACCTATTTCGGGCTGGCCGATGAACATTTTATTTGTGAAGGCCCGGTAGATAACGCCAAAGAATTTATTGCGCGGCAACATGTAATAATTGTGCCTTTATTAAGCGGTAGCGGTATGCGGGTAAAAATTATTGAAGCAATGGCGCTGGGCAAATGTATTATTGCCACCTCCATAGCGGCAGAAGGTATTGCTTACCATCACGATAGGGATATTTTAATTGCCGACTCTACCGATCACTTCTATAAGCAGATTTTAAGATGCTTTACCGATAGAAATTTAGTAAACCGCATAGGCGAAGGTGCGCGTAAGTTGGTAGAACGTAACCATAACCAAAAACTTTACGGCGAAAAGCTGATGAAGGTATATGAAAGTTTAACCGCCCAAGAAGGCTAAATTTTTATTATTTTCGCCACCTTAATTCAACGTTTTTCGCGTCAGATTGCTTTCGCAGATTTTATGAAAACCACCGCTTTAACCGCCAAGCACATCGGCTTAGGTGCCAAAATGATTCCCTTTGCCGGCTATAATATGCCCGTTCAATACGCTGGCATTAATGCCGAACATGAAACCGTACGCAATGCCGTAGGTGTTTTTGACGTGAGCCATATGGGCGAATTTATTGTGAAAGGCGAACAGGCTTTGGATCTGATTCAGAAGATAAGTTCAAATGACGCCTCAAAATTGGTGGATGGGAAAATCCAATACGCTTATATCCCAAATGAAACCGGTGGTATTGTAGACGATTTTTTGATTTACCGTATAGATGCCCAAACTTATATGTTGGTGGTAAACGCGGCAAATATTCAAAAAGATTGGGATTGGATTCAACAGCACAACAGCTTTAATGTTGATGTAAAAGATATTTCTGACCGTACATCTTTATTGGCCGTACAAGGCCCAAAAGCTGCCGAGGCTTTGCAAAGCCTAACCAATATCGCGTTAAGCGAAATGGATTATTACACTTTTAAAAAAGGCGCCTTTGCCGGTTTTGATAATGTATTGATATCCGCAACAGGCTATACCGGCGCTGGCGGTTTCGAAATTTATTTCGATAACGCTTACGCAGAGGCAATTTGGGACGCCGTTTTTAAAGCAGGCGAGCCTTACGGTATTAAACCAATTGGCCTGGCCGCGCGCGATACTTTACGTTTAGAAATGGGTTTCTGTTTGTACGGCAACGATATTGACGACCACACTTCTCCAATTGCGGCGGGCTTAGGCTGGGTGACAAAATTCACCAAAGATTTTGTGGGAGCTCAACTAATTCAACAACAGAAAGAGCAAGGTGTAAAGCAAAAGCTAGTAGGGTTTGAGATGTTGGAGCGTGGCATTCCCAGAAAAGATTATGAGGTAGTTGATGGCAACGGAAATTTAATTGGCAAAGTAACTTCGGGTACGCAGTCGCCGTCTTTACAAAAGGCCATCGGTTTGGCTTATGTAGATGTCGCTTTTGCTAACGTTGGCAGCGAAGTTTACATCAAAATACGCGATAATAAAGTTAAAGCACAGGTGGTAAAACCTCCTTTTTATCAAAAATAATTCATGCAAAAAAACATACAGGTTTGCCTAACGCCGGCTTTAATCTCGCTGTACGATTTATCCAATTCCATAGTAGTAGTTATAGATATTTTTAGGGCAACCAGCTCTATTTGTTACGGTATAGAAAACGGCGCCGAAGCTATTATTCCGGTAGCTACAGTTGATGAATGCCGCAATTATGGGCGAGGTTGCCTGCTAGCCGCCGAGCGCGACGGTAAAGTGGTAGAAGGATTCGATTTTGGCAATTCTCCTTTCTCTTATACGGCAGAAAAGGTTGCAGGTAAAACCATTGTTTTAACCACCACCAACGGCACGCACGCCATTAACGAATCTAAAAAAACCGCCTATCAAGTCATTATCGGCTCGTTTTTGAATTTAGACGCAGTTTGCGATTATTTAAAAGCAGCGCAAAAAGATGTGGTTTTGCTTTGCGCCGGATGGAAGAACAAATTCAATTTAGAAGATACCCTTTTCGCGGGCGCAGTAGTGCATCAATTAAAAGGCGAAGATTATTTTTTAGACGATAGCAGCACCGCCGCAGAAGATTTGTACCTTTTGGCTAAAGATGATTTAAAAGCCTACACCGGTAAAACCTCGCACAGTGAGAGGTTAAAAAACTTGGGTATTGAAAAAGATATTGAGTTTTGTTTAAATGTGAATACTACGCAAAGCATACCGGTTTTAAAGGGGGATAAGCTGGTGAGGTTAGGGTGATATTTTTTTTTAATTAGTAAAATTGTTAATTTAAAAAACTAACAACTTTGTAAAACAACATTCTGAAACTATCGCGGGCGATATGGCTAAAATTGTTTTGTTGCTCATGTTTTTCACTTTAAACGCTTTTCCTCAAAATGTTAGGGCTTTAATTGAAAAAGTATATCTCCACACCAGTGCCGATAAGCTTGCGCAAGGCAACACGCTCTGGTTCAGCGCCTATCTATACAGCAATCTTCCCTTAAACCAATCCGATGAAGTGTTATACGTGGATTTAGTAGATTTAGCAGGCAAAAGCGTTGAACAACGAAAAATAATCAATATCAAAAATGGGGTAGCAGAGGGGGCTTTTTTTATACAAAATAACCTGCATAGCGGATTATATCTAATCCGCGCATATACGAGATGGATGTCCTTATACGCCAATCAGGCGGTTTTTGAGAAGCGGATTTATATTGGCACTGCTCAAACAGAAGAAAAAACCGAAATAGGTCCGAGCAAAACCGAGGCCTTAGAATTTTTTCCGGAAGGAGGTACATGGATGCCTCATAAAGATTGGAAGTTTGCCGTAAGATTAACCGGAGGTGGTGTATATCCGCATACGGTAACCATCTATAACGTAAAAAATAAACCTTTAAAAACTTTTTTAACAGACAGGTTCGGTTTAGGCACCTTTACGTTGGATAAAAACAGTGATGCGTCTTATGCCGTTATAAGTGGCGATAAAAAAGCTCAGAGATTTGCTATTCCCGCATCTAAACATCAAGCAGTATCGATGAACGTATTAAGCGGAGAAAACATCGTTATAAATATTTGTCGTTTGCCTAATAGCGAAACTGTTAATAAACCTTTGTTGTTGATTGGTACATCCGCTTTCGGATATTTTACAAGAAAAGTTGTTCATCTCCCGTCTGATACGATGCTTCATTTTGCTGCCAAAGACCTGCCTCCTGGGTTGTTGAATTTTTCGGTATATAAAGATGATGTATTAATAAGTCATAGATTTGTTTACCACAAGACTTCCCAAACAAAAGAACCTGCGGCGCTTAAATTAAGCAAGTTAGCTAAACGCGGAGATAGCCTCTTTTGCGAAATAGATACATCGCCCTATGCACACCTCTCCTTAGCTGTGTGTACGCAAAAGCAAAGCAATGCCGATATGAACTTGTATTTTGGTTTAATAGCAGAGCTTAAAAGTAATGAAGGAAGAACATTGGATTATTTCAACAGTCCCACTCCCGACACAACAGCCTTCTTACTGTCCTTGTCACCAACAGATTTGTTTCGCCAAAATCTGCCAGCTAGTATTGCTTATTTGCCCGAAAAAGGCATTTCCGTACGCGGAACAGTGATGGAAAAAACTAAAGCTTTACCCAACGTAAATATTAGTTTGACGCTCAGCAACTCTGCCCAATCCATATTATTGCCTACGCGTACTGACAGTTTGGGAAAGTTTAGCTTTGATAATCTTATTTTTTACGGAAAGACTAAATTGAGGTTGACGGCGATGGATGCTAAAGGCGAAAAAAAAGGAGAGATTGTCTTGGACAGCAATTATGCCTTAATGGATATCCCGAAATTGCCTTCGGATACTATCGGTAACTATGCGATTAAGCATCTTAAAACGCGCGATAAAACAGACCAAGAGGAACAGTTGAAGGTAGCTGGTCAAATGTTGGACCAAGTAGTGGTCAACGCTAAAAAAAATATCCTATTGCTTAATGGATTTTTTTCCGCGTTGCATGATGATCAAGCGTTTGAATTAGGGACAAAAGATTTAGAATACCAAACACTCACTTGGTGGCTTTTAAAAAATGTAAAAGGAGCTTTGCCTTCTGGGGGCAATGAAAATGGTGTGATGTTTTGGTGTTTGGATACTTTGCTGGTTGAACCAAACCAAGTTAGGTGTAAAAAGGTAATGCTATACCCGCAATTTGTAGTTGACGGAAGAGAATACTTTACCGATATACCTGATGTAGCTAAAAGCTATCGCGAAGAGTTTTTCAATCTACCTTTAGGTAAAATTGAAACCATTAGGGTACAGCTATTAAGTGGTTATATAATGGGCGTTGCATCTTGTTTGGTAGAAAGGGTTGTAATTTATGTTACACTAAAAGAACAAGTTTCAGGTAAAGGTTTCTTGTCAGCAGATATAAACGGTTTCGATAAGTCCTATAGTTTTAATTGGGACATGGGTGAGCAACCCCTTATTTACTGGAAGCCGGATATCGTTGCTGATGATAAAGGAAAAGTGGAACTTAACTTTGCTATACCCCCACAGATAGAAATACCGCGTCTATTTTACGATATTAGAGGCAAATCCTTGAAAGGAGAAATAATTCAGGAATCGCTTGTTGTAAACTTAGCCAGCCAAAAAGACTAACACAAAAAAGGCAGGCGCAACTGCACCTGCCTTTTTTCCGTGATATTATTGCAATTAAGCAACCGAAACTACATTCAGTTTCAAAAAAAAATTTTCAAAATTAACGGTGTTGCCGCTCAACCAGTTCATCATCCCAAACACACCGTTTTCTTGTTGTTGCTCTTCCCTGGTTTGTTTTACAAATTTTGTCATCACCGCAGGAATCACATTTTCACTCAGCGCTCTCGCGTCTTCCATATCTAAATTAAAATAACGGTTTAAGCGGTGCGCGTATTTGTTGGTCATTGCCTTTGTTAAACCTTGGTAATTCGACTGTTTTCCGGTGAAATAAGACATCACGTCTTTTGCCTTGCCATGGTCAATTTGTGATTTTAGCACGTCCACAATTACTCCTGTTGCTTCATGCATTGCATCCCTCAGGCTGTTTTGGCCCAGGTTTGATGCCTGGAAAGCTTGCTCGCTTTCTTTTACAATTTGATTCAATTTTTCAAACATGTCGGTAATTATTAGCTGTTAACAAATACGTTACAAAAATAGAGGTTATTTGATGATTTTATAACGAATTGCGGATTTTGTTTGTTGGTTGTTAATTTGATGACAATTGTTTTACAATATATTTAGCGTTAGGGGCAAAAAAAAGGAAATCTGTTAAAATATGATTTCCTTTTCTACATCATCGGTATTTTGCCGATTAGTTAGTTGCGGCCTTAGCCTCTTGTTTCATTTTTTCGTTTGCAACAATTACAATTTCTACTCTTCGGTTTTGCGCCATGCCCTCTGCCGTATCATTAGAAGCAATTGGCTCACTCTCGCCTTTACCTACAGTTTTTAATCTGGAAGAGCTTACGCCTTGAGCTACTGCGTAGTTTTTAACCGCCGCTGCTCTTCTTTCAGATAAGCCCATGTTGTAAGCATCACTGCCAGAAGCATCTGTATGGCCAATTACCATAATATCTGTATCTGGGTATTTATTTAAAGAAGCCGCTAGGTTGTCTATGTTCTGTTTCGCAGCCGCTTGTAGTTCTGATTTATCTACCCCAAATAAAATGCCTGAGTCGAATTTCACAATAATGCCTTCTTCGTAAGGGATAACCTCTGCACCTGGTATGCTTTGCTGAATTTCTTTGGCCTGTCTGTCCATTTTACGGCCAATAAATGCGCCGGCAGTACCGCCAATTGCGCCACCAATAATTGCTCCAACAGCAGTGTTGCCAGCTTTTTTCCCAATCAGCGCACCAATGGTTCCGCCCGCTGCGGCACCAATCCCAGCGCCTTTTTGTGTATTTGTTAACGATTTGCAGGCAGGCATAATAGCCGTAGCGCCGAAAACCGCAACCAAGCCCAACGCTGTAACTTTTAATTTTGTAGCTTTCATAATATTCAATTGTATTGTTTGTGCAACAATACAAACAAAATGCCAAAAAAAGATGTTTATTTTGCCCGGATGCCAAATTCAAAAAAAAATAAATTAGCCATACTTGGCTGCGGTTGGCTGGGTTTACCCTTAGCCCAAAGTTTTGTAAACGCAGGGTGGCTAGTTAACGGCAGTACTACCCGTCACGAAAAGCTGAGCCACTTAGGTGAAAACGGAATCCAACCCTTTCTAATAAATTTAGGCGCGATGGATGCACCGGAGAATTTAAGATCTTTTTTAGAA
The DNA here is from genome assembly GCF_003609575.1 of Pelobium manganitolerans. Taxonomy (GTDB): domain Bacteria; phylum Bacteroidota; class Bacteroidia; order Sphingobacteriales; family Sphingobacteriaceae; genus Pseudopedobacter; species Pseudopedobacter manganitolerans. The sequence continues at coordinate 38,238 of NZ_MBTA01000003.1, forward strand.
GCGGATGTGCTTATCGTTAATGTTCCGCCCGGGAGGCCGGAAAGCGAGGCATCTACTTATCAAGAAAAAATGGAAGTGTTGGCTACTGCATTGCGCCAATCTTTGGTTAAAAAAGTAATGTTCATCTCTTCAACCAGTGTTTATGCTGATAACTGCACCGTTCATACAGAGGAAAGTTTGGCTTTCGCCGATAGCAACTCTGGAAAGCGCATGATGGCAGCCGAACAGGTTTTTAATCAACTGCCAAACGTTCAGTGTACTGTTGTCCGTTTTGGTGGACTAATTAATGTGCAACGGCATCCGGGACGGTTTTTTAACGGAAAAACAGCGGTTGCCAACGGTTTAGCACCAGTTAATTTGATTCATCTGGATGATTGTATCGGGATTATCGATAAAATCATTAATAACAATTTGTGGGGCCAAACCTTTAACGCTGTTGCACCATCGCATCCCGATAAGGAAACATTTTATACTTTGGCAACGCAAAAATACGGCGGGATTTCGCCAAGCTTCATCCGAGAGAAGCTGGAATTCAAAATTATTTCTTCAGATAAGATTTTGAAAACAGGTTACCGCTTTAAACATCCCGATTTGTTAAATTGGTTAAAAGAAACAGATAAATAATGGAGAAACTAAAGGGCGTAATTATAGCAAATTCAAAGTTGAAGGACGAGTTAACGGCGATGCTTAAAACCGAGACTGTGCAAGTAATTGATGCTTTTGAACATCAAAAAGATGCCATTGAACATATAAACCAGCTTGAGCCAAACCTGTTATTTCTAGAAACGCAGGCCGGTGAATTGGCAACCAATAATTTCTTAGCTAAGCTAACGAAGCAACCTACGCTGGTTTTTTTAACCAAAGACGAGGCAAGCCTTCAAACCTTCAAGGCGAATAAGTTGCATTATCTTAGCCTGCCTATCCATCCTCAACAACTAAAACAACTACTAGCTCAGCTTACAGGCGTACATTCGCAGTTGGCAGATAAAATGAAAGCAGTTTTGGGCAAGCTGAAGCTATCAGAAGAGCCTTAACATATCCGGCACAATAAGCCTTTTAAATATTCACCTTCCGGAAACGAACTGCGTAGCGGGTGGTCTTCTGGCTGGGTAAACTGGTGGATAATTTGAACTTCCTTATCCGCATCCAAAGCTGCCCAGGCAATAATCTGTTTAAAAGTTTCGATATCTACCGCGCCAGAACAGCTAAACGTCGCCAATAAACCGCCTTTTTCTAGCAATTGCATCCCTAGGCGGTTCAAGTCTTTATAGGCGCGGGCCGCGCGGTCCAGTGCAGAGCGCGATGGTGCATATTTTGGAGGATCCAGCACAATTAAATCAAACGTTTTTCCGTCTTCTTTAAAAGTACGCAACTGTTTGTTCACATCGTTTTGGATGGCCTGGTGGGCATTTGTATCAAAATTGTTTAGCGCCATGTTCTGCTTTAAGGTTTCGATAGCTAAAGCTGAGCTATCTACCGAGGTAACCGCTTTAGCGCCCTGCGCAAACGCGTTTAACGTAAAACCGCCACTGTAACAAAAACAATCAAGCACAGATTTATCTTTCGCATATCTGGCAACCACCTCGCGGTTAACTCTTTGATCGCAATAAAAACCCGACTTTTGTCCGTCTGCAATGTTAATGCGGTAAACAATTCCGTTTTCTTTTACCTCTACAAATTCCGGAGGCATTTGTCCCCAAAGCAAACCTTTTGCATCCTCTAATCCATCGTGTGCACGGGCGCTGTTATCACTTTTATCAAAAATACCTTTGGCGCCGGTTTGTTTTTGTAATTCATCAATAATTATCGGTTTTAAGCGATCCATGCCGGTGGTTAGTATTTGCACAGATAGGTAATCTGCAAATTGGTCCACAATTAAGCCCGGTAAAAAGTCAGATTCGCTAAAAATTAAGCGGCAGGTATTGTTTGCTGCTGAAAGCAAATGCGCACGGTTTTTTACGGCAGTCCCAATTTTTTGACGCAACCAGTCTTCGTTGGGCAGTTGGCTTTGGTCCCAGCTTAACAAGCGTAGCGCCACCCGAGATTCGGCATTATAAAACCCGTAAGCTAAAAAATCGTGTTTTGCAGAACGTACGCAAACCAAATCTCCATTTGCAGTTTTGCCCTTTATTTTATCTATCGCACCAGAAAAAATCCAGGGATGACGTTGTAAAACAGCTTTTTCTTTTCCTTTTTTCAGTAAAATATCCACCATAGGCTGCAAAGTTATAATAATGCTTTTTTATAGAAACATTATCTGTAACAAATGGGCTTTGTGTTTATAATTGCCTAGTTAATTGGTAGATATAAAGAAAATTATTTTTAGGCTTTACTAGTTAAATTTGTATCTTGCGCCCTCTAAAAATAAGCTATATACAAGATATGGGTATAATGGGTTTTTTGCGCAACCGAGCAGGGATTATTATAGTGGTTGCTATCGGTGTCGCAATTGTTGCATTTTTATTAAGTGATGCGATTAGAAGTGGGCAGGGCTTTATTGCCGATTCGCAAAGCGAAGTAGGTAAGGTTGCTGGCGAGTCAATTTCTTACAAAGAATTTAACGAGCGGGTTGAGCAAAACTCGCAACAGTTTAAACAGCAGATGGGAAGCTTAAACGCCCAGATGACTGCTTACGTGGTAGAAAACACTTGGAACCAAACCGTTTCGGGCATCATTTTAAAAAAACAGACCGAAGATTTAGGCATTGCCGTTGGAGAGTCAGAATTGTTTGATTTATTGTTTGATAATCCGTCGCCGCAGGTACAACAGATTTTCTCTAATCCGCAAACTGGCGTTTTTGATCGCGCAACTGCGATAAACTCCAGAAAAAGCGCTGATGCAGATCCTCAACTAAAAGCGCAGTGGATTGCATTAGAAGAAAGCGTGCAACAGCAACGCGAAAGCGAAAAGTACATCAATTTAGTAAAGAACGGTATTTACGTAAACTCGCTTGATGCGAAAGATGATTATACCAATAAGAACAAGTTGGTAAACTTTGAGTATGTGTATAAAGATTACGCAAGCGTGCCAGATGCCGAAGTAAAAGTTACCGATGCAGATTATAAAGAATATTACGAGCAGAACAAATACAAGTTCAAAAACCCGACAGAAACGCGCACTTTTGAATATGTAGCTTTTAACGCTGCGCCATCAAAGCAAGATACTTTAGATGCCAAAGCAAAAATTGAAAAAATTGCAGAAGGTTTCCGCGCATCAACAAACGATTCGCTTTTTGTAGCCATCAACGCAGATACTAAAGCACCTTTCACTTACGAGAAAAAAGGACAGTTAGAGCCTGCTTTAGATTCTGTAATGTTTAACGCAAGCAAAGGTTTTGTTTACGGACCTTATTTCTCTAACGGATCTTTTAAAGTGGCGAAGTTGTTAGATGCCCGTGTGAGTCCGGATTCTGTTAAAGCACGCCATATTTTGTTAAATCCCGCGCAAGAAGGCGGTATGGACAAAGCTTTAGCTAAAGCTGATTCTTTGAAAAAGTTAATCCAAGGCGGTGCTGATTTTGGAAAGTTAGCCGCGCAATACGGTACAGACGGTTCAAAAGATAAAGGTGGCGATTTAGGTACTTTCTCTAGAGGTGCCATGCCGGCTTTTGAAGATGCGGTGTTCAACGGTTCTGTAGGTCAAACTATGGTAGTACAAACCCAGTTTGGTGTACACGTAATCAACATCGAAAAGCAAATTGGATCATCAAAAGTGGTTAAAGTAGCGGTTGTTGATAAAGGCTTATTGCCTAGCTCGGCAACGGAGCAAGCCGCTTATCAAAAAGCACAAAGTTTCTTAAGCGACGTGTCAGACTTTAAGTCTTTTGAAGAAACTGCGCAAAAACAAGGTTTAAATAAGCTGGTAGGTGCAGATGTTACGCCTTTACAATCTTCATTGCCTGGTTTGGATGACGCCCGTTCTTTGGTAAGATGGGTTTACAAAGCAGAAAAAGGGGATGTTTCTAACGAGATTTTCGATATCGGCGATAAATATGTAGTAGCGGTAGTAACTGCTATTAAGCCAGAAGGTACTTTATCTTTAGAAGATGTGAAAACTCAGATTGAGCCAGACGTGAAACGCGCGGTGCAAGCCAAAGTTTTAAAAGCAAGTTTTGACAAAGCATTGAACGGTGCTAACTCTTTAGCGCAAGTTGCTCAGAAAACAGGTACAACGGTTACGCCGGTAGAGAATGTGGTTTTTGCTAATCCGGTTATCCCAGGTGTGGCGCAAGAGAATAAGGTAATTGGTACCATCTTCGGTTCACAGCCTAACAAACTTTCAAAAGCAATTGACGGCGAGCGTGGTGTTTATGTATTTACTGTAAAAAGTTTTACTAACCCAGCACCTATGACCAATGCTTTGCGTATTAAAGAACAGGTTCAACAAGCTATGAGCCAACAGGTTGATGCGGCCGTGTTTGAGGTTTTGCGTAAAAAAGCAAAGGTGAAAGATTACCGTGCTAAGTTCTACTAAGCATTAATAATACTTAACTTTGAAGCCGGGCGTTTGATGATGCTCGGCTTTTTTGTTTTAGAATGCTATGGAAATACAAGAGAATATAGTGAATAAGGTGGCCATGAGTGGCCTGATAACTTTTGATTTGGCAGAATTGCGCCATCCGGGCGAACGCGTGCTTTATGATATTAAAGATAACCTGTTCCAAGGGCTGATATTGCGCGAGAAAGACTTTAGGGAATTTGTGAAACAACATGATTGGGCACAGTACCAAGGGAAAAATGTAGCAGTTACTTGCACAGCTGATGCTATTGTGCCAACTTGGGCTTACATGCTGATTGCTTCTAAATTGGAGCCGTTTGCTAATTTTTACATTTTTGGCGATTTGGAGGCTTTAGAAACTGCGCTTTACTTACTAGCGTTGGAAAAACTCCCTTTAGATAAATACAAAGACCAGCGATTGGTTGTTAAGGGCTGTGGGGATATAGCGGTGCCAACATCGGCTTACATGTCAATTACAGGTAAATTAACCCAAATTGCAAAAAGTGTGATGTACGGAGAACCTTGTTCTACCGTTCCTATCTTCAAGCGCAAAGATTAAAATGGTTCAACTTTTGCGTTCCGCTAAATCTATGAAGAAGTACACGTTGTTATTAATTGTTTCCATGCTCAGTTGCGCTAACCTGTTTGCGCAAGGCTTGGATTATATGAACAAATCTGCTTTTAAAGCGGGCGAAACGCTAACCTATAAATTAAAGTATGGCTTTTTGACTGCAGCGGAGGCCAAATTGCAGGTTTTGGCTACGGACATTAAGTTTGACGGAAAGCCCACTTACCATTTGATGGCACAGGGTAGCACATCTGGCTCTTTCGATATTTTTTACAAGGTGCGCAACCGCTACGATTCTTATATAGACCAAGATAATTACAGCCCCTTCCTTTACACAGAAAACATCCGCGAAAACAAATACCGGCGGAATGATAAAGCCCGTTTTTACCAAAGCGAAAGAAAGATTGTCGCCAAAAAGGGAACTTTTAAATCGCCGGTAAGTCAAACATTCGATTTGGTAAGTGCTTACTATTTTACCCGTAATTTAGATTTGAGCGGCATTAAGGTAGGGGATAAAATAACCATCCATTATTTTTTGGATGATGAGGTTACCCCACTTACCATTGAGTATTTCGGAAAAGAAACCATCAAAACGGAGTTGGGGCGGATTAGATGTTTAAAGTTTAGCCCGTCTATCAGGCCGGGGCGTGTTTTCCGTAAAGACAGCCGTATTTTTCTTTGGATAAGTGACGACGCTAACCGTATACCCGTAAAAGCACAGGCCGAGGTAATTGTGGGTTCTATAAATATGGAGATAACCTCTGCAAAAGGTTTGATAAAACCTTTAGAAACTAATTGATAAAGGTCTTTTAATCTATAAAAAAACGGCGCTCTTTGTAAAGAACGCCGTTTTGTTTTCCCAAACTTACGTGTACACCGCTTTCCACGTCTTGTTTTTCATTACGATTATTTTATTGGAATTTTGCACCGCTGGCCGCAAGCGATCCGGTTTTTAACGTGAAATTTGGTGCTGTTAAGTTAAACGGGTTATTAAGCAGGTTTTGCGCTCCGTCTTCGTCCATGATGGTATTGCCCTTAGTGCTTAAATAGCTTTTCAACAAATCTACCGAAGCAAAAGCCGGTTTAGAGCCAGAAACAATCACATCCATATTTGCTATATAAGATTGGTAAATGTTGTTGCTGATTACCGAGGTGCCGTCTGTTAAAGCTTCGCCGGTTTCTAAATCGCGCACGTTTAAACCATATTTAAATCCTATAAATACCGAGTTCCCTAAAACCATTTTACTGCCGCGTCTCCATAAATTGGCGTGCTCGTGTTTAGCATCAACGCTACTTAGAACACTTGCGCTGGCAACCGGGCCTACAATTGTCATATTGGAGATGATCGGACGTGTTCTTGGACTCGAGTTAAACACCGTTTCAGAGTTGTCTGATTCGATGCCGTTAGATTGACCTGCTTGGTCGGCTAACTTGGGGTCTCTTTGAGCAACGCAGAACTGCAATTTGCCTTGATAGCCGTTATCAAAATCGAAAGCATCGTCAACATTGGCAATCGAAATGAGGTGCTTCGCATTTACGGTGCCGCCAAACCACTCAAAAGAATCATCGCCACAGTAAGAAACCTGTACATAATCTACCGTGGTTCCTGTACCTACAGAGCCAAAAGTTACACCGTTAATCTCGTTGTTTGGCTGGAATGCAATTCCCGGAAACTCTACACGTACATACTTCAATACGCCCGAGTTATCATCGGCAATAGTTCCGCCATGTGCGCCCGCATTTTCTTCGTTATTCACGCCGCCTTCAATGGTGCCAACGCCGCCGGGAATATTATTTGGCGCTTTTCCTAAGATGATGATGCCTCCCCAATCGCCCGGTGCACGAGATCCGCTGGCAAGGTTTGAAGTAAAAACAATCGGCTTTGCTGCTGTACCTTCGGCCATAATTTTTGAGCCTTGTGTAACAATTAAAGTTGCTTTTGTGGTTTTATCGCCCCGGATAACCGTACCCGCCGGGATGGTTAGGGTTGCGCCATTTTGTACATATACAAAACCGGACAACAAATAAACCTTTGAGGCATCTAAAGTGGTATTGGTGGTGATTTTGCCAGATAAAGTCGCCGTAGTTGAAGGATAGTTGGTGCTTTGTGGGTTATAATTTGCCCATCCGGCGGACCAGTCCGTAGTGCCAAATGCGCCTTTGTAGCTTACTTTTTCGAAAAATGAGTTGGCTAATGTTTCTGTGTTATCTGTCGGGATTGGTGTAATGGCTTCTTCGCCGTTTTTCTTGCAGGCGGTAAAACCTGTTAACCCGATAACTGACGCCAGTAGTAATGTCTTTTTTAAATCTTTCATGTTGTTTTTTTTTGTAAAAATAGATGGCCTTTGTTAGCCTGCTGTTAGCTTTTAATTAAATGAAAACCAGTTTTTTGTTAAGCAATTGTTAATTATCTAATGCTGTAGCTTAAGCTGATGGAAACGCTTGATCCGTAACGCTCGGCAATGTTAATATGGTCAAGCTTTGCATCGTATCGGCCGTTTTGGTTAGCGTCTTGATAAAAAATGCCTTTGTTGTTTAAGATGTCGCTGTAGTTGATTTTGAGTTCGGCTTTTGATTTAGCAATCTTTTTAGAAAGCTGTAAATCCAGTACGTTGCGCGGATGCTCGTAAATGTCGGCGTCTTGCACATTGCCCACAGCCCAGATACGTTTGCCAATACGGTTATAAAGCAAGCTTAAGCCGAAACCGTTTTTGCCGGACTGTAAATACTGCAAACCGGCGTTAATGAGGTAAGGCGATTGGCCTTGCAATGGTCGGTAACCGTTTTTATTTACCAGTTTAGAAACCAAAACTTCCGAGTGGATGAAAGAGCCATTTGCGCTGAACATGAAGTTGCTCAGCTTTTCATCAATAAACTTTAGCGATTTGCGTACTTCTGCCTCTATACCAAACAAGGTAGCTGATTTGGCATTGGTATAACCTAAGGTTCTTCCGCTAGTGCCTAGCTGTAAAGCCTGTTCAATTGGCGAATCAAAACTTTTGAAGAAAGCCGAAACCGCAAAAACTTCGCCCGTTGCAGGGTAGTTTGCAAAGCCGATATCAAAGTTGTAGGTGCTAGATTGTTGCAGTTTAGGGTTTCCTTGTACGGATACGTTTTTGTTGAAATCGTAAAAAGCGAATGGTGCAATTTCTCTAAACTCTGGCCGGCCCAAAGTGCGTGATGCCGAAGCGCGCAAACTGCTTTTGTCGGTTAAATTATATATCGCGTTAATAGAAGGCAATAGGTTTAAATAGCTGGTATCCACTTTTATCGGTGCATAAGCATTATCCGCGCTGGTAAGGCGCTGTTGGTAATGCTCCACTCTGGCGCCCGCTCCAATGCGAAGTTTTTCGGCTACAAATCCGTCGAACATCGCGTAAGCAGCATTTGATAAAGCATTGGCCTCATAAGCATCGCTGCCGTTTGTAATTTCATCTAACACAAAACCTCCCGGGCGGATATTTTCTGGCGCAAAGATTAGGTTTTGTGATAAGCTTAATGCGCTGGCATTGTTAAATTGCTGGTCTCTGATAAAGCCGATTACGCGCGCATTAAAGTCGCGTTGTTTGTACTGCCCTAGGTAACCAAATTTTAGTTTGTTGCTTTTGCCAAAAAATTGGGTGGGGAAGGTGAGGTTGGTGCCCGCGCCGTACACGTTTTCGCTTAGCGCGGATGAAAAATTACCGGCCAATCTCGGATCCGATGAGCCGCTAGGTACAGATGCCACGCCTTGCGAATACTCCATCCTTTTAAACCCGGGTTCTTTTCTGTTGCTGTTGGCGTAGCTTAACGTCCAATCTGCAGTGCTTTTGTGGCGCTCAGCTATTAAATGTTCGCCGCCAATTTGGGTGCTCACTAAAGTACGTTGCAACAAATAATCGGCTGTTCTGTTAAATGCCTCGTTGCTTTCATCTATGCCATTTCGGTTGGTAAATTTGCTTTCCAAAACTCGGTTATATATGTTTTTAAAGCTGAGTTTGTTATTCCCAAAAGCGTAGGCAAAGTTGGCTAAACCGCCAATATTGGTGTTGTAGCTGTAAATTTGGTCGTTAAATCGGTCGCCTACGTTTTGCCCTGCATACGCAATTTGGTCCACGTCTTTTAGGCGCTCATCGTATCGGTAAGAAAGTGATAAAACAGTTCCTAGTTTATGGTCGTTTTCAAAAATCTTACTGTTTCCAAAGTTGGCCTGGAAGTTTGGCCCTAAGCCTGCGGTCCGTTGCTGGTAGCCCCAGTTGTTAGCTAAGCTTTTAGAAATAGCAAAGCGCTGGTTGCTTTGGGCAGGCAAAGCCAGATAAGCCGCTTTTGACGGGAAGTTTGCAGGCAAGTCGCGGTTGCTGTTGTACGACCCCAAGAGTGTTTTGTTCACGCTCATTGGCCCAAGAAAATCTTTAAAAGTAGACTGACTGTTGAAAGATGTTCCTATGCTTAGGTTCAACATTTTAGCTTCCGGAAAATCTTTGGTGTTTACTTGCACTGCACCTCCAGAAAAATCGCCCGGCAAATCCGCCGAAGCAGTTTTATTAACCGTAATCGCGTCAATTAAATGAGATGGTATGATGTCGAATGAAAATGCTTTGCGGTCCACCTCTGTGTTTGGCAACACAGAATTATTTAGCATGGCGGTGTTGTAACGGTCCGACAAGCCGCGCACAACGATGAATTTATTGTCTTGCACGGACGCCCCGCTTATTCTTTTCATCACCTCAGAGGTGTTTTTATCCGGCGATTGTTTAATTACATCTGCGGCAATACCGCTAGAAATGCTGATGTTGTTTTTTTGTTGCGCATACAGGGCGCCAACGGATGCCGAGCGGAAACTGGCCTTCACCACCACCTCTTGCAGGGCTTGCTGTTTAGCTTCTTCCATGCTTACGTTTAGGTTGGTGGGTGCTCCCGGTTTAATCACAATATCATCAACGGTAAGGGTTTGGTAACCCAAATACCTAAATGTTACGCTGTATTTTCCGGGCGTTAAATTGGCAATCACATAACTCCCGTTTAAATCTGTAGCCGCACCTTTTTGGCTGCCCTCAATGCCAACGCTCAAACCAATTAAAGTTTCGCCACTGGCTTTATCTACCACTTTGCCTACTAAGGCACTTTGCTGCGCGTACAATGTGTTTGCAAATCCACCTAGTATTAGGTTGATCAGCAGTAATTTAAAAAAGTTATATTTCACTTCTGCATATTTTGATTGTTGCAAAAGTATTAGGGAGTTATTAGCTGTTTGTTAGGGCGCGATGAAATTTGTGTGAGCTTGCTGTTAAGAAATGGTTAAGGGCGGGGGTATGGAACGCTTATTACTTGGCCAAGATAAAATGTATTGAAAATTAAACATGATGATGAAGTTAAATCTAGTTAAAACAACAAATCCTGAAATGAAAGCTGTGTTTGTTGGAATTAGGAAGACTGTTGTTAGCAGCGAAGAGTAAAAATACAGGTAGGTAGTTGGATTGCATAGTCCATCAATAATGAGAAAGTTAATGATGGGTGGTAATAATTTCCACTATTTTGGTAAGATAGTCCATTTTATATGAGCGTGCACTAAGGTAAGTTTACGGTCAAGGTATCCGAGCTAGAACCTAAACTAATCCAATTATTCCTATTTATGAAGTTGCACGCACTGTTTACTACAATCCTATCGAGTCTGGTCTATCTAGTTAACGCGCAAACAGTCTATTCCATCGACGCATCGACAATTCCGGAAAAACCCCGATATGAACATTTGAAGCTTGGCGGAGCAGGCCCTGATGGCCAATCGATTTCAGTTAACAATCACTATGTTGAACTTAACGGGAAGCCGTGGATACCTATCACCGCAGAGTTTCATTATTGCCGTTACCCTCAAAGGTATTGGGACGAATCATTAAAAAAAATCAAAACGGGCGGCATTAATATCATTGCGACTTATGTATTCTGGAATATTCATGAGCAACACGAAGGAAAGTTTGACTGGTCAGGAGACAATGACCTCCGGAAATTTGTTGAGCTCTGCGCAAAAAACGATTTAAAAGTTATTGTAAGGATAGGTCCTTTCGCTCACGGAGAGATTAGGAATGGAGGGCTTCCAGATTGGCTGCTGGCCAAACCACTCAATATCCGATCCAATGATCCGCTGTATCTCTCTTATGTAGAAAAATTTTATGACCAGATAGGAGAGCAGATACATGGACTGTATTTTAAAGACGGGGGCAATATAGTTGGTATTCAGATAGAAAACGAGTATCAGCACTCTGCATCGCCCTGGAGCCTCACTTATCCTGGACAACCTCATGATTTCACTGCCCATGAACGCGATCAGGCCTTAACTCAAGAAGGCGTTGGTGTGTCAAGATTGAATAACCCATATGCTAAGCTTGGAAATGACCATATGAAAATTCTTAAGCAGTTGGCTGTTAAAGCAGGTATGGTTACACCGCTTTACACCGCGACGGGCTGGGGAAATGCTGCAATAGTGCCAAACGAAAGCATCCCCGTAACCGCTGCTTATGCCTATCCTTTCTGGACTCCAAAAAAAGATATTTCGCCATTTTTCCTATTTAAAGACATGCACAAAAGCCCGGATTATGCCCCGGTACGGTATAAGCCTGAAGATTACCCCGTGTTTCCCGCTGAACTCGGCTCCGGCATTATGACGGTTTACACCCGCCGTCCTTTAGTTGTACATAAAAGTTTTGACGCAATGATAAACCGTTGTTTAGGGAGTGGCGCAAATGGAATTGGATATTATATGTACCACGGAGGTTCAACTCCGCACAAAGGCGCTTATTTCTTTAGCGATGAGGCTTATGGGTTGCCTAAAATTTCATATGATTTTCAGGCGCCTATAGGAGAATTCGGGCAGGTGCGCGAAGGTTATCAGCGGCTAAAATTACTCCATTACTTTTTGAATGATTTTGGCGATAAACTTGCGCCCATGAAAACTATTCTTCCGGCCAACGCGGTCTCTTTAATACCAGAAAACGTTACAGACCTCCGCTATGCTGTTCGGAGCGACGGTAAATCTGGATTTCTGTTTGTCAATAACTTTCAGGACGATACGCTAATGACTGTTAAAAAAAACCTTCGTTTTTCTATCAAAACGTCAAACGGTCAAATAAATCTTCCGGAAACAGGTTCGTTTGAATTGGCACAAGACGAAAATGTTATTTTTCCATTTAATTTAAATATCGAAGGAATAAACCTGCAGTATGCTACCGCCCAGCTATTAACAAAGGGAGGCTCAAAAAATCCTTATTACGTATTTTTTGCACCTAAAGGAATTCGTCCTGAGTTTCTTTTTTCGGGAAGCGGCTATTCTATTAAACGTATAAATGCTGTCAATATAAAAAACAGCGGGCAGGGAAAGTTAGTTGCTTGCCTAGCCGATCGTAGCGAATTTTCGCTAGTTAAAGGTAATAAAGAGATTAAAGTGTTGGTACTTAACAAAGAGGAAGCCTTAAAAGCGTATCAAGTGACAATTAAAGGCGAGCGCAAACTTGTTTTGTCTGACGGATTGGTGATTGCGGAAGAGGATAAACTTACACTGTTAAGCAACGCAAGCACGACAGTAAGTTTCGAGGTATTTCCAAAGCTGTCCTCCAACCCTTACGCTTCTAACGGAAAGCTTAGCCCAAGCACGTCAAATAAATCTTTTTCAGCTTACTCAATATTCTTCCCCTCTATCACCTATCCGGTTCAGATGACCACTTTTGGGCAAAAGAAATTTGAAATTAAATTGCCAGATTTAACCGTTGGGATAAACGATATTTTCCTGAATATTGACTATACAGGTGATACCGCGATGGGTTTTATGGATAATGAACTGGTAACTGATGAATTTTTTAAAGGTACTGTTTGGAATATCGGCTTAAAAAAGTTTTTAACAAACACGCCATCGCGGGATATGGTGTTTTATTTTCGTCCGATATATAAAGGAGCAAGCTATTTAAAAGATTTGGACCCGGCAACGGTTCCGAATTTCGGAGATAGCAAGTCTCTTCTAAAGATTAACAACGTAAAGTTTGTTCCCGAATATAAAACTATCATCAAATTTTAAATGGATGAAAACAAGTATAGCAATTCTGTTATAGTTGCCTCAGCGGTAGTCTCTTGTAGTAGGGGCTTCATTAATAGTTCTAACGAGGATGGCAGGCTAGAGCTTTCAGGAACTTGGGAGTTTAAGGAAGATCCGTTTGACATTGGTGTAAAAGAGAAATGGTATAATGCTAAAAGCTACGAGAGCGTGCAACTACCGGGTTCTATAACCACTAACGGTAAAGGCGAGGATATAAAAGTGGAAACGAAGTGGACCGGTAGCATTTTTACGTCGAGCAGGTTTTGACTTGCAGCTGGTGTTACTGTTTTTTCTTGTATTTGCTCTTGTAGTTTGCCGGTGAAACACCCATTAACTTTTTAAATAACCGCGAGAAATAATAAGGGTCCTGAAAGCCCAGTTCAAAGCAAATTTCTTTAATACTTCTGTTCGTAAAGTACAGGTGCTGGCATGATTCCTGAATTTTCAATTCGTTAAAATATCGATTAGGGGAGATGCCGGTTTTCGCTCGAAACATTCGAGAATAATGAGTAACGGATAAATTTTGTTGCTTCGCTAGCTCTTCTATAGAAGCGTTAAAATTCAGATTTTTTTTCATAAAGGCTATAGAACGAGATATTTTATCGCCTTCGTAGTTTGTGGGTCTTAGCTGTTCTGGGTACAGGAACTTCGAAATAAAATTCTGTAATTTCAAGCTAACGAGCTCGAGATTTTTTTCTTCAAAACTGTGTTCAAGCAGAGAGAAAATATCATTGAAGGTGTTAATGTTGTCCTCTTCATAAGCTATAGATGCCGGTTCCGACTTTAGGTCAAGATATCTGGAGTATAAAAGTTCTGAATTTTCTCCAGCAATGTGCATCCAATATATTGACCACGGATCTTCACTTGAACTGCTGTATTGATGAGGTACGTTCTTGGGAAGAAAAACGAATTCATTAGGATTCAAGTTTGATGTTTTTCCTTTCATAGTTACAGTTCCTCTTCCGGCAACGCAGTATAAAAAGATATACTCACAGCAACCAGCTTTTCGTTCCCGGTCATGAAAGGCTGCATGGGGATAGAAGCCGATAGCGGTAACATAGGTTTGCCTTATCAATTTATTGGTTAACGGAACGCGTTTTACATTAGGTGGTAACACGATCATTTTCTGCCCTACAAATCCCTCTCTTAATCTTTTTTCGGTTTTGGCTGTTGCAGACATTTTGCCGTTTTTTTACTAATATAAAGTTATTAGCCCATCACAGTAGTATATAATCCGTTCATGAGTTAATTGTCTATCATAAAGGATGTTTTGTTTATCAAATCTATATTATGGCTCGAAGTAAAATCGGTTATCAAAGTTTTTATTTGCGGAGGTAATGTCCATTATTTTTCGTCTTCTGTCCATTTACGAAGCTTTGATTTCGCTGTAAGTTTACCAAAGTTAATGAAAACTTTTCATAACGATAAAGACTGCTCCCCCTCAGGGCGGTCAAAGCCAATTACTTATCTAACTTATAATTATCATGAAAAAAACACGAAAAACATCCCTGTCAACATCAAGCCTTTTTGGTCAAATTAAATTTTCTAAAGAAATCTTTTTTGAATTAAATAAGATATAAATGGAAATTAGGTGAAAAGAACTCCCTGTATTTTAATCTACGACCTTGTCACACATTTCTACATGGTTATATTGTCCATCTATAACATTAGAATATCCATTTGCTTAATTATAGAACGGGTTTATATTAGGGCATAATTTATAATTAAATGAATAAGCCAAAGCAGTCGTTCAATAGCCCTTATATTTTGTTAATTTCTTTCATTTCTGCATTAGGGGGATATCTTTTTGGTTTCGATTTTGCCGTTATATCCGGGGCTTTGCCATTCTTAAAAAACGAATTTTTACTTGATGCATGGAACGAAGGCTTCCTTACCGGCTCTCTGGCGCTGGGATGTATTTTAGGGTGCCTCGCAGCCGGTCAGCTTGCCGATAGGTACGGCAGAAAACCGGGTCTTATGCTTTCGGCATGCATTTTTGCGGCTTCTTCCCTTGGAATGGCTTTTTCAACCACCCTTAATGTCTTTATTTTAAGCCGTTTTGTTGCCGGGATAGGAGTGGGAATGGCGTCTATGCTAAGTCCGATGTACATCGCCGAAATTTCTCCAGCAGACAAGCGAGGACGAAACGTGGCCATTAACCAGTTAACCATAGTGGTTGGTATCCTAATTACCAACCTAGTTAATTATAAACTGTCTGGTGCCGGTCCGGACGCTTGGCGTTGGATGTTTGGGCTTGGCGTTGTGCCATCTGTACTTTTTCTTTTAGGCGTGATATGGCTGCCCGAAAGTCCGCGCTGGTTGATGAAAGCAGGAAAGCGAGAGCAGGCAGAGGCCGTACTAAAAAAAATCGGCTCAGATGTTTATGTATCGACTACCATGTCCGATATCGGAAAGTCGTTAGTTGGGACTAACAAAGTTTCCTATAAAGCGGTTTTTGATAAGGCCGTAAGGCCTGCTGTAGCGGTAGGCATAACTTTAGCTGTTTTTCAACAGCTCTGCGGAATTAACGTGGTTTTTAATTATACCTCTACAATTTTCGAATCTGTTGGGGCGAGTTTAAACCAACAGCTTTTGGAAACCGTATCAATTGGGGCGGTGAACTTGTTATTTACATTATTGGCAATGTGGCAGGTAGATAAACTTGGCCGGCGGCCCCTTATGCTAATAGGTGCTTTAGGCTTGGCAATTAACTACGTGATTTTAGCCTATCTCCTCCAAAACCAGGCCGCAGCCGGATTGGTTTCTGTTTTTGTGCTGCTCGCCATCGGACTTTATTCTACATCGTTGGCTCCCGTTACCTGGGTGCTCATTTCAGAAATTTTCCCAAACAGAATTCGGGGCGCTGCGTCTTCAATTGCTATCGTATCGTTGTGGGGAGCTTACTTTATTCTTGTATTTACATTTCCAATTTTAGCCAAAAAAATTGGCACCTACGGACCTTTCTATATGTACGCCCTAATTTGCTTTTTGGGTTTCTTATTTGTGTTAAGAAAAGTGCGTGAAACTAAAGGACAAACGCTTGAACAGCTTGAAGATAATTTTATTAGCCATTAAACTAAATAACCACCCCCCGTGCTGGTGCTAAAATCCGAAGATGAAAACAATGAATAATTTTGAGCTGAAAATTTGGGAGGAGAATATCATTATTCCAACCTATTGCGTAGGGAAGCCAGATAAAAATCCGATGTTTTTTGAGAAAAGGGTTTATCAGGGCAGTAGTGGAGTGGTATATCCAAATCCGATTATAGAAAAAATTTCCGACGAGAAGAAAGACGTCGCTTATAAAGCGCTTTACCTTGAAAATAAGTATCTGAAAATCATGATTTTACCAGAGCTAGGTGGTCGCGTTCAGATGGCTTACGATAAAATTAAAAAACGTCATTTCATTTATTATAATGAGGTAGTCAAGCCTGCTTTAGTGGGGCTTACCGGCCCTTGGATTTCGGGAGGGATAGAATTTAACTGGCCGCAACATCATCGGCCGAGTACGTTTGAGCCGGTCGATTACAAAATTGAGGAAAACGCCGATGGGAGTAAAACCGTTTGGGTAAACGAGGTCGAAAAAATGTTCCGGACAAAGGGAATGGCAGGCTTCACCTTGCATCCTGATAAAGCCTATCTCGAAATTAAAGCTAAACTTTACAACCGTACAAGCCTTCCGCAAACCTTTCTTTGGTGGGCAAATCCGGCGGTAAAGGTAAACGACTATTATCAGTCAGTGTTTCCACCAGATGTAAACGCAGTGTTTGATCACGGTAAACGTGATGTTTCTGCTTTTCCAATAGCGACAGGAACGTATTATAAAGTAGATTATTCACCGGGTACAGATATTTCGAGATACAAAAATATACCCGTCCCCACCTCGTACATGGCCATGAACTCTGAGTATGATTTCATGGGGGGATATGAACATGATACCCAAGCTGGAGTATTACATGTTGCAAATCATCATGTGTCTCCGGGTAAAAAGCAGTGGACTTGGGGGCATGGTGATTTCGGACAAGCCTGGGACCGAAATCTTACCGATGAAAACGGTCCCTACATAGAGCTGATGACCGGTGTATTTACAGATAATCAGCCTGATTTTTCGTGGCTTATGCCTTACGAAGAAAAATCATTTACCCAATATTTTTTGCCGTATCGTGAGGTGGGAATGGTGAAAAATGCCACAAAAGATATTTTGGTTGGTCTAGAAAAAGTTGAACAATGGCTTGTCGCAAAAGTGTTTGTTACGTCTGAACAAACGCTAAAGATTCAACTGAAACTGAAAGACGCTGTTATCATAAATGAAACAGTAGAACTTAAGCCAGAGCAAGTTTATGAAAAGCAAGTGCCGGCGGCGAATACGGTAGAAAATGATTGTGTTCTGATTGTCTCGGATATTAACGATCGCGAACTAATTCGTTATGAACCTTCACAAAATAAACAAAAACCTATTCCGGACCCTGCAAAACCTGCATTGCCTCCCGAGGAAGTTGAGAATGCCGAACAGCTTTTCCTTACCGCACAACATCTTGAACAATACCGACATGCAACTTACAGCCCTGTTCCATACTATGAGGAAGCGCTGAGGCGAGATCCAAAGGATATTAGAAATAATAATGGGCTGGGAACATGGTATTTAAGACGCGGGCAGTTTGTAAAAGCCCAGCCATATTTCAGAAAGGCCATTGAAACACTGACTTCCCGTAATCCAAATCCTTACGAAAGTGAAGCTTATTATAACCTAGGACTTTGCTTAAAGTTTGCCGGCGATATAGATGGTGCTTATAACGCCTTCTATAAATCTACCTGGAGTAGCGCTTACCAAGACTGCGGTTATTTTTCTGTTGCACAAATAGACGTTTCTCGTGGCGATTATGAATTGGCACTTGAGCATGTGGATTGGGCAATTGACCGTAATGCCCGAAACATGAAGGCCTACTCGTTGAAGGCTTCTATACTTAGGAAATTAAAACGGACAGACGAAGCCCTTGAAGTACTCGAAATTGCACTTTGCAGAGACAGCTTCAACCTTACGGCGATTTTCGAAAAGATTAAAATAGTTCATTCCTTGCAGCAAGAGAACTGTGCAGAACCGCTCGTGGCTAAGCTCCTTGAGCTAGGTGGATCAAACGATCATAATTTTATCGAATACTCGCTTGACTACGCAGCCGCCGGATTGTACGAAGAAGCTATAGAATTACTGAGCATGGTTGTTAAACCAGACTCTTCTCCTTTAGTTTTCTATTATCTTGCTTACTGGCGCCATAAGTTAGGATACCATACTTCAGAATACTTAAAGAGTGCAGAGAAAGCGAGCCCATATTTATGCTTTCCTAACAGGCTTGAAGACATACAAGCTCTGAAATATGCCATTGAAGCAAATGCAGATGATGCCAAAGCACCATATTATCTTGGTAATTTATTTTACGATAAAAGACAGTATGATGATGCTATTCATTATTGGGAGCTCTCGTTAGAACGCGATAAAACATTTCCTACTGTGTATAGGAACCTCGCCATTGCGTATAGTAATAAGCGTCAGCAACAACAGAAAGCCTTGGCGATGTTTGAAAAAGCATTTGCGTTGGATCAAACGGACGCCAGAGTTTTGATGGAGCTCGATCAGTTTTATAAAAGGCTCAACGTAGAGCCAACAAGCCGTTTAGCCTTTATCGAAAATAATCTGGAGGTAGCCACAGAAAGAGACGATGTTTATCTAGAAAGAGCTTCTCTCTATAATTTCTTGGGTGAACATAAAAAGGCTTATGACTTAATTATGAGCAGAAAGTTCCATCCTTGGGAGGGCGGAGAAGGTAAGGTATCTGGTCAATATATTGTAAGTCTTGTGGAGAGCGCTAAACAAAATATTCAAAATAAGTTTTATGAAAAAGCTATAGAACAACTAACGTTATCCCAAATATATCCGCATAACCTTGGTGAAGGAAAACTTTTTGGCGCTCAGGAAAATGACATCAATTACTGGCTGGGTTGTGCCTATGATGGTCTTGGAAATTTAGGTTTAGCTACGGAGTATTGGCAAAAAGCAACCAAAGGTTTATCTGAGCCTGACGCGGCCGTATTTTATAACGATCAGCAACCGGATAAGATTTTCTATCAGGGCCTGGCATGGCTAAAGTTGGGTGATGAATATAAAGCAAATGCGATTTTCGAAAATCTTGTGCATTTCGGTTCAAGTCATGAAAATGATGAAGTAAAGATAGACTACTTTGCGGTGTCGTTGCCCGATTTATTGATTTTTGAAGATGATTTATCCCTAAGAAATAAAATCCATTGTTTGTATATCGCAGGTTTGGGATTACTTGGTTTGGGGCATTTGAACGAAGCCAGACAGGCATTTTCGGAAGCTTTAAAATTTGATTCGATGCACTTCGGAGCTCAAATACATCGAAAGATTCTAGATGTATCTGCAATTGGAAGTTAAGTGGACCGGATAAGTTTGCGGAGCTGTGACAGAAAACACGTATACGGATGACACGCCCATTTTCATTGTAAGAAAAGACTTGACGGGACACGGGAGGGAGGGTTTACAGCGCCCCACTCTATAAAATCTTTGCAGGGAGAAGTTGTACAGGTTAAAGCGAAAGATGGTATAGCGCAAATTGAGTTACAAATTATTGATGAAGACGGAAATGCCGTTGTAAACGCCGATGATGAAATTACTTGCGAAATTGCCGGAAGTGCCAAATTACTTGGAATGGAAGCGGGCAATAATTCAGACGTAAGCGATTATACAGACAACAAACAGGGCGCTTATCATGGTAAAATGATCGTATATATACAAACCCGTGGTAAAACTTCTGATTGAGTTTTGGTACGTTTTAGCGCGCCATAGTTAAAATCAACTGTTGTAAAAATTAGGTTATTATAATAAGCTTCTTTCAAATAACAATGATCACTACTACTTAATTACGACAAAAACCTGACTGGCGAACCCGTTCAAAACTTATTTTTAACCAAAGAAAATTTATAGGATGCATAAGTACTTACTTTTAAATATGAAAAATCTACTTGTTAAATTCCGTCTATTAGGCCTCCTATTCCTTTCTTTATTAATTGTTAAAAAGGATGTTCTGGCGCAGAAGCAAAATATTAAAAATGATGTGTTTTGGGATACCAAAGAAGGTAAGCCCATTTATAGTCAGGGCGGAGGGATTTTTACGTTTAAAGATCCTAAAACAGGACAGCACAAATACTATTGGTACGGGGTCCATTATAAAGGTGCAGAAATATATAGAGAATCTCCTAATAAAACCTATCCTGGAACCGGTTTCGAATCCGTTACCTGCTATACTTCTACCGATTTGGTTAATTGGAGTTTTGAATCCGATGCACTTACAAAGGAAGCTGCTTCGGAAAAAGGCAGAGGAGGTTGGGTAGGTCGGCTGGGTGTAGCGTTTGTAAAAGAAATAAACAAATACGCGATGTTTGTTCAGCACGGGAATGGCGTATTAATTGCCGTCTCAGATTCTCCTGCAGGTCCTTTTACGTGGCATCAAAAGATAAGTATGCAGGAAATCATCGGCACACCTAACACAGGCGATCAAACCGTCTTTACAGATGAAGATACTGGGAAATCGTATTTGGTTTATTCTTACGGAAGAGGCAGAAACAAGATATATATTTCCGAAATCGGTATAAAAAATGGAAAAGTGGACTTGCTAGACTGTGTAAAGATTTTTCAGGGCGCCGGCCGCGAAGGCAACTGTATGTTTAAATACAAGGGCAAATATTATATGGCAGCTTCCAATCTTTACGGCTGGGATTCTTCTTTGGTATATTACCTGGTTGCCGACGATATAAGAGGACCCTACAAGCCAGAGAATAATATGCTGGTAATGGACGGGGCTGCCGATGATTATGGGCATATTACTCAAACAGGTTTTTTTGTTACAGTTAGAGGCACTGAGCAGGAAACGGTGGTTTACTGTGGCGATAGATGGTCAGATTTTGCAGGCAATGGCTTAGGTTATAATCAATGGGTTCCGCTCTCGTTTAACGGCGAAAAGCCATACTTTAATTCTTTGAACTCTTGGAACTTAGATGTCAAAACTGGCCGGTGGAACGTTGCTAAAGACAATAACTGGGTAAAAAACGCAAGTTTTGAAGCTGACCGGAAGGCGATACCCAGTTTGGCTAAGCCGGTGCAAACTGTTTTAACAGGCTGGGAAACCAATGTGCTGAAAGGTAATAAGATCTCTCTTGATACTAACACAAGTCCAACGCTCAACTTTGCAAACACTGAAGAAGATAGAAAAAGAGTTATAGGAGAACGAAGTCTTAACATGAGCGATAATATTGACTTTCAGCACAATGTTTCGCAAAAAATCACCTCTTCTCCTTATGTAAAACTGCCTGACGGTTATTACACACTTACCGCAAATATCAGAAACAGTGATGGTTTTTTTAGCTTAGAAATGTATGCTGAAAGCGCCGGAAAACGTGTTGTAAGCAAAATAAAAGGCGCAAATCCAAGCTGGACGACTATAGAACTGAAAAGAGTACCGGTTAAAAACGGAAAAGTTGAGATAGGATTTAAAGCTGATGGTAAAGCGAATTCAAGCTGCCAAGTGGATGATGTTTCATTTATTAAAGAAGAATAGATCTAATGTTACTAAGAATAAAAAGCGCTGTTTATTTATATTGATACAAACGGCGCCTGCGGGATATAGGTTTAGCTTTAAGAAAAAAACACATCGTATTTAAGCACTATGTCTCTTTAGTTGGCAGCTTTATATGGGAGCCATTAAGTTATGGAGAGGCCGTATTTGATCGGAAAGGAAACGCTAATAAATTTCTTGATCTATATCCTGCTATTGCAGAAAAGAGTGAAGTTATTGATGATTTTAATAAAGCTAGTTATTAATCCTACGATAGCTGAGTGGAAAATTTGCTGAATTTTTCGATAATAAAGCAAATACTGATTGATGCTGTAAAAGCGAATTTTGGTTTGATATAGTGAGCCTTTGCAGCGGTAAATAAGTTGCGTCAGCTACCACTCTAATAAAACTGGAGTATAACCCTTGTAAAATATTGATTTACAAGGGGCTGTTTAAATGCTGTGGACCCGGAGGGATTCGAATTCGGTCGGCAAATATTTCGTTTTTTAAATCGCTGATTTCCAGTTGTGTCAGTTTTTTAGCTGCTCCCATTTATTTTGCTTTTTGTCTGTTTTTCGTCCAGTTTTGTCCGTCAAAAAACTTGTTTATATCTGCTTTGTAAACACTTCTTAGCACCATGAGTACTTTCCAGTTGAGGTTCTGTGTGCCCTTTATCATGCGGTGTATCGTAGGCTGCGATATACCGGCCTGCTCTGCCAGAATGTCCTGCGTTATGCCTTCCGCCTCCATTATGTGTTTAAGGAGTTCATTCGGCTTCATAGAATCCTAAATTCAAAATGGTGTCATCCCATGCCTTGTCTCCAGTACGTTCCGCTATAGTTTTAGAGAGCCATTTCATCTTGGCCTCATAAGATTTATAGTGCATCTTTCCTTCCTCGAAGTTTTTTTGAACTCTATTCTGAACATCATAAAGTGCACTGACTTTTAAGACCGGAATCAGATAGGATCCGAATGGGTTTCCTTCTTCTTTTTTTTCTATTTCGTTTATTATTGCTTTGTGATGGATATCTTCGATTTCCTTGCCTTTTTCCAGCATGTACTGTTTTTGCTCTTCGAACTTGCTCTTGTATTCGGCCTCTAGACTGGCTAAATCATCTTTGAGTTCCTGTATTCCTGTTCCAGGAACGTAGCCCCTTTCTTTGACCATAGAATCGAAGTGCTTCTCAAAAATACCCCTGGCAACACCCATTCCGACCAAAAATCCAATTATAGCAATGAACCAATCCATAGTTTATTGCCTGCTGAATTTGGCTGTCATCACGATTTTAGAAGGTTTCTTTTCTACACCGTTTACATTGTAGGTATCCCTTGGATTTAAGTCCGCGACAGTCCACGTCATAATTTTAGAAGTGTAAACTACATAAACATCCATATTTACATCACTGTCCAATACTTCCTCGTAATTCTCGAAAGAGAGTTTATTGCCGGTGAGTACGTATCCTGAGATAATTTCATCGGTTTGGTAATTTGGGTAATTAAAGTAGGTGGTTGAGATAACTGCTTGGTTTTCACTAAACGTTATGTAGTACGGAGCCTTGTCTTCGGGTTCGAAAGTTTCGGTAAAGGACTTAGCCCCCGATTCATCATAGTAATCGTATGTGCTAGAAGTGAGTTTCCACTTTCCCTGAATTGTCACGCCGGTATCTTCATTTTTTTTACATCCTACCATACATATAGGTATGATCAACAGAAATAATAGGTTTTTCATTTTTGTTTTTTTGGTTTATCAAATATCAAATTTTAACTGGTTACTAATGTGTACAATTTTCAACCGGCCTTGCTTCCGGACGCTATATTCCCCAATTTTTTACGCAGGCTCTCATTCTCGTGGTTGAGGTTGGCATTTAATACTAGGAGCCGGTTGTTTTCGGCCTCTAATGTGTTGATTAGCTTTTCCTGCGTTGATATGGTTTTTTCGAGCGAGGCAACTAGTTTGTTGTCCATATTTAGTTTTTGATCGGTTTTGCTTTTATTGGAAAAAGTTCCACCAAAATACTGCGTAAGCGTATTGAAGTCTTCTGTCTTTGGGCTTGATTTGCCTTTTGTCCATTTGTACATTCTGTCGTAGGGTATCCCTGTTTCCCTCTCAATAAGCTTTAAGTCGCTATTTGCTAGCTTTTTAATTATTTCGGTCATTGCAAAATTGAAAAAATTCCAAACTAATTTGGAATAATTGAACTTTTTCCATTATATTTGTTTCAACAATGTTAATCATCAAATATAACTAAGAAAATATGAAAGTTGATGCACGAGAACTGGTTTTTATCAGAGACAACGCCCCGAAGAATTTCGCGGCATTGATATCTGATACTACAGGTGTGCCCAGAAGCACAGTAAATAATGAGCTTTCGCGGATTAAGCGCTCATACAATGAAGAAGTAATCAAAGAGGCCCGCCGGTTATTGAAAGTAATTAAAGGGATTGCTTATGAAGCTGGTTCACAGGGGTAAAAATCGCCTGACTTCTTCTGAGGTGGATCCAGAGGTGTGGGAATGGATGAAAGAGTTCGTTTTACAGCACAATAAAGGTATAGCACGTCAAAAGCGGAAGCACAGAAGGGCAAGCTATCCCGGGATAAATGATTTATAAATACGCAAAGGTTCGTTCTTTATAACTGATTGAAAGTCAAAAAAGCCCTTAAGGCGTTAAGGGCTTGCTTAAAAACAAAAAATCCCGGAAGCACCACCTCCCGGGAAATAAATGTTACTACTGATCACCAAAACCAATAATAATAATGGCAAATCTACACAAAATCTTGCAGGTACCTGCAAACCTTACTGACGACAGCATCAAGTCTGCAAAAGAATCAATCAATGAGCAAATTAAATCTATGGATAAATGGTGCATACGCACTGCGTTCAACATGGCGCTTATGGACACGCAGCAACTGGCAGCTATACAGATAGCTAAAGATAGAGGTTATGATGATTTGGCAATAGCCATGCTTAAAGAAATGGAGGTTCAAAATGCGTAAGCTGGCCCCTGGCGCTGTTCACTTTACAGCCAAACCGGATGCCGATGTTTGGAAGCCAGACTACGAAACTCCCGAAGAATTGATGATAGCTACCATGCAATGGAAGCTCGACGTGGTTCTTAAAAAGAAGCTCCCAAAGCACCGGATGTTAAGCAAGTTCTACAAAAACAAATTCAAGTCATGCTAAGCGAAACTATACTGTATTTCAACCAGACTATTGAGGTTGATTACCTCTACGAGAAAGCAGAGGCTGGAGATATGTCCACGCCGCCATCAGGCGAGGTTGTAGAAATAGACAAAATAGTCATTGATGGTCAGGACTGTTCAAATGCCCTTTACATCGGCAACTTGTCGGAAATAATCGAGAAAGAAATTTTTAAAAAAAGAAAGGAGCGAGAAGATGCGTGGGAGAATTGGTGATAACAAAGACAACGTCACCATAGCGCTTATGCTGGCCATCGCAGTCATCGCGCTGCTTATCATTTTGTCAATTAATTAATCATCTAAATAAATGTACCATGAGTAAAATCACAAAACCAGCTGAGCTGAAGGTTCAGCAGAACATTAAAGTTTTAGCCTACGGCCAGCCGGGGCTAGGAAAAACCACGTTAGGGCTTTCAGCCCCGTCGCCTTTGCTGTTAGACTTCGATAGAGGCGTGCACCGCGTTAGTCCGGCACACCAGACAGACACCGTGCAGATCGAAAAATGGGAGGATGTTCAGGAAGTTTTACAGGAGGATCTATCCGGTTATAAAACGCTGGTGATAGACACCGCCGGTAAAATGCTCGACTTTATGTCTAACTACCTTATCCGGAAAGACCCTAAGTTGGGCAAACAGGACGGCTCACTCACTTTACAGGGTTACGGCGCCAGAAAGGTGATGTTCGTCAACTTCTTAAAACAAGTTGACCAGATGAACAAGCACCTTGTTTTTGTTGCACACGACAAAGAGGAGAAAGACGGCGAACAAAAAATCATCCGTCCAGAGATCGGCGGCAGCTCATCTGGCGATCTGGTTAAGGAGCTTGACCTTGTTGGCTACATGGAAGCGATCGGCAAGAAACGCACCATCAGCTTCGACCCCTGCGAAAAGTTCTACGGCAAGAATACTTGTCAATTGCCTTCACGGATCGAGCTTCCGCATCTGGAAGATGGTACGGAAAATAAACTTTTGACCAACATCTTCAGCAACTATCAGGAGCACCTTGAAAATAGGAAGAAAATAGCGAAAGGATACGACAGCTTAATGACCACCATTAAAGAGTCTATCGACGGTATTGCAGACGCTTCTACCGCAAATGATTTTGTGAAGTGGGTTTCGGATCCGGAGCTTACACATATCTGGGACTCAAAACTACAGGCTGGCAGACTCTTCAAAGAAAAGACAATCGCATTAAAATTAGTCCTTAACCCCAAAACAAAAGAATATGAAAAATCAAAACAGCCAGTCGAAGCCGCGGTATAAGTTCTACGCCACACTTCTTGATGCGTTTCATTACTACCTGCGTTCAGAGGCGGAGAATGCCTTCCAGGAATTTATAGACAAAATCAACAGAGTTCCTTTTACAAGCGAAGCTGCGGAGAAAGGAACCTGTTTTAATGAGCTGGTGGATATGCTGGCGGATAACCGATACGACGAGGCCTGCGCTAAGTACAAGATTGCCGAAAGAGCGTTAAGAGGGCATGAGGTGCTTACCTGCACACACACCGACAGGACCGGCAACGAATGGGTTTTTGATTACAAAAAGGCACTAGTATGGGATTTCGCTTATACGTATGCTAAATCAAACAGGCAGATATATACTTCCGGCCATTTGGGGACATCACGCGGTACGGTAGAGCTTTACGGATATATTGACGAGCTGGCACTTGATACGGTTGTGGATATCAAAACTACTTCCAAGTACGAGTTTCCCAAGTTTCTGCACAATTACCAGCACCTGGTATATCCTTTCACGTTAAGACAGGAGGGGCTGGAAACATCGTCTTTCCGTTATCACATCACTGACTTTACGAACACATATATCGAAGATTATTCATTCGACGAAGAAAGGGACGTGAAAAGGCTTAAGGCACACGTGGAGCATCTTATCGATTTTATTGAGACGTACAGGCATTTGATTACAGATAAGAAAATTTTCGCGATGGAGGGAGAGGAGGTAACAGTAAATGGGTGAGATAGCTGAAGATATGACTGATGGATCTTGTTGTCAGAACTGCGGACAATATTTCAAGCATCCTAAAGGAGGTATATACGTGCATGGATATCCTGTTACTTGTTGGGACTGCTGGGAGGAGGATGATGAGGAATCAGGTGTAATGAAAGCAGATGTAGATACTTTTTAAGGATGAAGTACAGGCTTAAAGAAGATGTGTACAGCCGTTTCCACAAAAACAAACTATACGGCAAAAAAGGAACGCTCGTGTCTGTATTAAGCCAGAGCGGGAATGTGTTAATCGTACAGGGAACTGGATGCAAGTTCCCTGTTTTAAAAAACCAACTGATAGGTTATGATAAATAGGATCACAAAAGCAAAAATCACAAAAGAGAAAACCATCGACGGGATAGAGTTTTCTGAAAAACTGCTTAACAAAGCAAAAAGAGACCACAAAGGCGTTAAATGCGACTGGATCGCCCACAAAGACTTAGAAGAGGCGTTCCACGCTTTAAACCCTCACGTTGCCCACATATGCGAGCTAACCGGGCCACTGGACGAATGGAACGAAGCGGAGCGTTTTTCTGATATCGAAGTGTCCAGCTTTACCGTTTCCGGAGAAGATGAATATGAAGGTGTTACCATATCGGCACAGCGCACGCTAGGGAGCGGTTTAGTTATGTCGCTCAACACCCCGTTTATCCGCTGGGATAATGACACTTATCCATTTATATCTGAGCTTGCGCAGTGTGTGAACGCGTTACAGGAAGAAATACACCTTTACTACGACGGTAAGCAGGCGCCGAAAAGACAGCTGGAGATGTTTGCCGGAGATGACCTGTCCACAGAGATCAGCACGGTCAGCGATGACGAGGAAAAACCTAAGCCTAAACGGAAGCAGAAAGTTGTAAAACTTGCCGATACCGAACAGTAGCCAACATAAATCACCAGCCAAATGAACGGATATATCATCCCGAGAAACAACCTGTACGAAGTAAGCTTCCGCTACGACCCTAAGCTTGTAGAAAGGATTAAAGAGATCCCCGGCTACCGGTGGGATCCTATGAGAAAAGTCTGGACGGTCCCGGCTGCGCAACGGATAGCTCTTGAGAAGTTTGCTTACTCAAACCGAATATCATGGGGTTCACAAAAAGAGCCGGAGGTGGAGTACGTAATTCCGGATATGCCCGAGCTGACCGTGGACATACCTTTAAAAATGGATATGTTCCCCTACCAGAAGCAGGGCGTAGCCTACGCTTTAAAAACGAAACGCCTGATTATCGGCGATAAGCCAGGGCTGGGGAAAACTGTTCAGGCGATCGCAACGGTAATACACCTAAACGCTTTCCCTTGTATAGTGGTGTGCCCATCTACCTTAAAGGAAAACTGGAGACGTGAATTTGCCGAAAAATGGTCCGACAAAAAAGCGATGGTATTGAACGACAATATCAAAAATACCTTTCCTAGATATTGGGAGCATGGCCTGGCGGACGTTTTTATAGTTAACTACGAGAGCCTTAAAAAATACTTTGTACGCAGTATGCCAAAGAAAAGCGAAAAAAAACGCCTCACCCTGCGCGACATCGTTTTTAAAGAACACATCCATCTTTTTAAGTCGGTGATAGTTGACGAGAGCCACCGGTGCAAATCTTTCCAGACGCAGCAGACAAAGTTTGTTAAGGCGCTGGCCACCGGTAAAGAGGTGGTGCTTTTATGCACAGGCACGGCGGTAATGAATAAGCCTAATGATTTGGTCCCGCAGCTCGGCATCATAGACCAGCTGGGAGCTTTCGGCGGATATAAAGGTTTTCTGGACAGGTACTGTTCCGGGCCTTCCGGAGCGTCAAATCTTAAAGAGCTGAATTATAAGCTCAGGACCACCTGCTTTTACCAGCGCGATAAATCGGAAGTCCTAAAGGATCTGCCGGCAAAAATGAGACAGATAGTCTATTGCGACATCACTAACCGGAAAGAGTATGATGATGCGGAAGCTGACTTGATTAATTATCTGAAGCAGTACAAAGATGCGGATGATGAAAAGATAGAGAGAGCCGTGAGAGGTGAGGTGATGGTGAAGATGGGCATTCTTAAAAACATTGCGGCCCGGGGCAAAATGCACGATGTGCTTTCTTACTGTGACGACATGCTGGAATCTGGAGAGAAGATGATTTTATTCGGTTATCTGAAGGAAATCATCCAGCAGGTTAAACAGCATTATCCGTCATGCGTAACCGTAACCGGTGACGACAACGAGAAGCAGAAGCAGGCATCCGTTGATAAGTTTCAGAACGATCCCGACTGCAAGCTGTTTGTCGGAAACATTATCGCTGCAGGCGTTGGCCTTACGCTTACGGCATCCAGTACGGTTGCTTTCATCGAGCAGTGGTGGAATCCGGCTATCAACGAGCAGGCAGAAGACAGGGCGCACAGGATCGGGCAGAAAGACAGCGTGAGCTGCATCTACTTTATCGGGCGGAACACAATAGACGAACACATCTACGACATCGTAGATAAAAAACGCGCGATGGTAGCTGGCGTTACCGGAAGCGAAGAGGTGGTGAGCGAAAGCGTGATGAACGATATTATGGAATTGTACAAATCAAAAATCTAAAAAAATGGCAAATAAAAAAGAAAACCTAAAAACAGCCGGATCCCCTGACCCGCTGGGCGTAATGAACATTTCAGTAAATTTTATCAGCCCCAGCAGTCTCAATATCCGAAAGAGTATTGACGAACAGTCTATCAGCGAACTTAAAGAAAGTATTCTTTCCGTTGGGCTTATCCAGCCTATTACCTTGAGGCCTGATGCAGATGGTTACGAAATCGTGTGCGGCGAGCGCAGGTACCAAGCGTGCCTAGCGGCAGGGATGAAAGAAATACCGGCGATGATCAAAAACCTTACGGATGAGGAAGCAGTAGAGATCATCATCACGGAAAACCTGCAGCGCGAAGGCGTTGGCCCGATTGAGGAATCGGAAGCTTTTGAACATATGATAGAAAGCATGAGATATAGCGTTGAAGATATCGCGGCGAAAATCGGCAAGCCGGAAAGCTACGTGACCAGAAGATTGTTATTATTAAAGCTTATCCCTCCGCTTTTTGAAAAGGTAAAGACTGGCGAGCTGCCGATAGGGCATGCGGAAAGATTGGCGAGAGTGGCCGATAAGCACCAGGCCGCATGGCATGAGTACGCCTTTGAACAACGCTACGGCGAGAAATCAGCAGGCACTCTCAAGAACCTCAAATGGTGGCTGGAGCATAACACCAACAATAAGCTTGCTGAAGCTATTTTCGATACGGGCCTTAGGAACTTCGCCGGCGTGCCACAGGCATGTACCGAATGCCCTCACAACACCGCGTGTTCGCTGGCTCTTTTTGACGAGCAGGAGCCGGTATGCATGGATCCGGAATGTTTCGCCAAAAAAACCAAAACCGCTTACGATGCTAATGTTGAGGAGGCTATAAAAGACCCAAATGTAACCTTAATCGATACCAACTGGAACAAAAGCGCTAAGGCTAAGGAGCTGCGGAAGGAAGGTTTTACAGTTTACGAAGCGCACCAAGTAAGATGGCTTACCAAGCCCGAGCTGGAAGAAGTAGACCGCGAAGACTATGATTCTGACGAAGAGTATAACCAAGCAGTGAAAGAAGCTGAGAGCGATTTTGCGGAAGATATGGAGTATTACAACGAAGAATCGCTAAAGCTGATGTCCGCCTTTGATCTAGCGTCTGGGAAGTACAAGAAAGTTTCGATATATGAATCTGCTAAAAAAGCTATACAGAAAGAGGATTCCAAAGCTTCGGAGATCTTAGACCTTAAATCAAAAATCAAACGCGGCCGTGAGCTGGATAAAGAAAAGGTGATGAAAAGACTGGTAGACCACATGACGGTTAACATCCCTCAAGGACCGTTGACGGACGAGGAATTCCAGTGCATGTATGCTGATTTTCTTAACCGGATAGGTTACGGCAAAAAGTCTGCTGATATCGAAAAGAAATTCGGTATCGAAAAGAAATATTCAGCTTCAGAGGGGATCGCTTTTGTCAACGGGGTAAAAGGTGTGTCGCCGGAAGATATCGGCAACATGGTAAGGATATCGCTATTAAGCAACTACTCCGGGATTTTTCCTAACTCCCTGGGAGGTGCGATAATTTTCAATCTAGCGGCCAAATGGTGCCCTAAAGAGCTTTTGGAGTTCGAGCTGGACCAAGAGGGTATAAGGGAAAAACGGGAAGCTAAATTGAACGCCAGGATTGCGGATCTGGAGAAAGGAGTGGCAGATGGCCAATAATTATGTTTTTGCCGATAGGCACGTGAAATGCCCGTACTGCGGTATTACAAACAGGTTCTATAAAATAGAAGCTAAGACCGGCAGGGATCATCAGTTTATCAACTGTGACGAAGAAGAAGGAGGGTGCGGGCGGAAGTTTGTGCTGCAGACGGATCTTTCCGTAAAACTTGAGTTATCCGCTTATATCATAAAATCGGAGGAATAATGAGAGGGATGTGGAAAGCATACGAAGAGAAGTTCCGGGAGTTATACCCGGTGCTTCCCCTTGCCGAGCTGGCCAAGATATTCCCTTTCAGCGACAAAGAGATAAAATCAAAAGCCAGCAACACAAGGCTGAGAAAGAAAGGAAAGCTATTGTCTTGGGCCTGGGCGGACGAGCAGGAACTGATAAAACTATATCCGGACACGCTTAATGCAGAAATCGCTAAAAAGTTTAGTAGGTCAGAGAAGTCAGTCCAAGCCGCTGCTTTTAAATTAAAGCTACGAAAGACTCCTGAGTTTATGGCTTGCCACATTCAAAAAAACCAGTTCCGCAAAGGCATGACGCCTGTGAACAAAGGCAAAAAGCAAACCGAGTACATGAGTCCGGAAGCGATTGAAAGGACCAAGGCTACGAGGTTCAAAAAAGGGCAATTGCCGCACAACACCTACAACGAGGTAGGGAAAATCACCATAAGGCACGACCATCGGGAACGTGGAGGCAAGCGTTATAAGTACATCTGTATAAAGGTGGGTGTATGGTCCATGCTCCATAAGCATTTATGGGAGCAAGCAAACGGCAAGGTACCTAGTGGCCACTGCCTTTGGTTTAAGGATGGTGATCCGATGAACTGCACGCTGGAGAATCTGGAGATGATCACGCGAAAAGAAAACAGGAAACGCAACCATCCGGCCTTAAGGCTAGGGGATAAATACGTAGCTAGGTGCATCGTGGGGAAAACAGGCGATACGGAAGCTGTGTTGGATTCGCCGGAGCTTTTAGAATTAAAAAGACAACAGTTAAAACTTAACAGAGAAATCAAGAACCATGACAAAAATGCAAATGGAAAGTAAGCTGGCGGTAATGGCAGGCAAGCTTTATTTATATAAAGGAAAAGAGCACCGGGTTTTGCGCTACCAGTGCGAGACCACATTTTCAAAAATTGTTACGAGCCGTGAGGATCTGGTGATCCACCATGATGAAGCCGATGAGATATTAGGAGGTTTTTTACCGGTAGATGAGGATACTCCGTTTGTTTCTGCTAGGCAAGAGAAAGAAGAAACGCTTCCGGCACAGGTAATGCAAATACCGGAACTCTCTTTTAAAAGCAACGTGCCGGCGCTTTCAAATATCATTATGTCTAACATCGAAAAGCTGAAAGCAGATCCGGCATATATTGGACAGGCAAACGCTATCAACGACCAGCTTAAAACACTTATAGATCTTGGCAGGACTGAGGTTGAAATGGCTAAAATGCAACTGGCTCTGGGCAAAATGAATTTACAGAACAAAGATCTTTATTAATGGAGATAACCGGTTATCAGCTTTCACGGGCGTGGTTTGATTTTGCTTTCGAGAATCAGGGCAAGGTGACGGGCAACCACTGCGCAATGCTTATGTGGTTCATAGAGCTCAACAACCGGATGGGCTGGGTAAAAGAGTTCGGGATACCAAGGGATCAAACGATGGCGGCGGTAGGCATTTCATCTTACAATACGTACAAAAAGGTATTTAACGACCTTGTGGCATGGGGCTTTGTAAACGTGGTAAGAGAAAGCAGAAACCAGTTCACAGCTAACGTAATTGCCCTATCAAAAATTGACAAAGCAGATAAAATTGCCCTATCAAAAATTGACAAACCTCTTGACAAAGCACTGAAATCGCTCGTGACAAAGCAAGTTAATAGCACTGTTGCCTTAAATAAACCATTAAACAAAGAAACAAGTAAACCATTAAACAAAGAAACACTATCCACCGGTGCTGAAAAAAAATCAGCACCTGAGATGTTCCCGTCTGAAGAACTTGGTATTTCATTCAAAAGCTTCTGGGACGCTTACGACAAGAAAGTCGGAAAGGTGGAAAAGCTTCAGAAAAAATGGGAAAACTTAAAAGTTTCCGAAAAACAGGCGGTAATGGCTTATGTGCCGAAATACAAGCTGGCGCAGCCGAACAAACAGTACCGCAAAAATCCGGAGACCTTTCTGAACAATCGGGGATGGGAAGATGAACTGATCTGTAACGACAAAAACTTGAAAGATGGAAAAAACAATCAAAGACCTCCTGCAATCACAGGTGGCAATTTCGGAAAGCTATAAACCGGAATGGGAAGATGTAGAGCTTTCCGAAGATGAGCTGAACGAAGTCATCAAATCGGCTAAAATTAAAAAACTGGCGGAAATCCGGCTAAGGGAACACGCCGAGAAAGTTAACCGCATGGTGGAGGTACCGAACTACACGCCAGAGCAGCTGGGAAAAATAATCCTGAAAACAGCAAGGGAGCAGAATCCGGATTTCGTGATTGACGACGGTAACCGGGCCGTGTTCAAGCTGTTATGCCAGTACTTTACGCTGGATCCGGCTTTTGAAAAAACCGCGGAGGCCTTCTCGTTACGGAAGGGGATAATGATCGTTGGCCCGGTAGGCTGCGGAAAGACCACGATGCTCTCTTTTTTCCGCAAAAACACAGTCAACTCCTTCCGCGTGCTTTCATGCCGGGACGTTGCCGGGGAGTATACGGAAATGAAGGACGGGGGCAACGATGTTTTACAGTACTATTCCGGGCTGTTTTCCGTGCCCAGAGGACAGTTCTACAATCAGGCGGACATCGGGGCGTTTTTTGACGACCTAGGCACAGAGAGCGTTAAAAAACACTTTGGGAACGAGGTAAACGTGATGCAGGAAGTCATTCTGAACAGGTACGATAGGGGTATCCGGAACAAAACCCATTTCACCACAAACTTAAACGCGGAAGCAATCGGTGAATACTACGGCGCAAGGGTAAGGTCAAGGCTGAGAGAGATGTGCAACATCATAACCTTTCCGGACCATTCGCCGGACCGCAGGAGTTGAACTTTTTAAATTATACATAGATGGATAAAAACTTAATCATCGGGATAGATCCCGGTGTAAAGACAGGTATAGCTGTTTACAGCAAGAAAGAAAAGAAGTTGCTGGAACTTCATACGGTGCGTATACACAGGGCTTTTGAGATTGTTACAGATATGGGGGCGCATATCGAGATGGTGAGGATAGAGGACGCGAGGCAACGTAAATGGTTAGGATCGGGCGACGCAGAAGCTAAGAAGCAGGGAGCCGGCAGTGTTAAGAGGGACTGCAAGATATGGGAGGATTTCCTACAGGACAAAGCTATTCCTTTTCAGATGACCAGCCCTGGAAAGGTTAAGACAAAAATCAGTACAGGTTATTTCAAAGCGCTCACCGGCTGGCAAGGAGTAACGTCAAACCACGCCCGTGACGCGGCAATGTTAGTATGGGGGTTTTGATATGAAAGCAATACAAACAAATCTTTTTGAGGGCATTTCAAAACGCCTGCAGATGAATGAAAGCATAGAGCTTACAACTCAGTCTTTGTTAGCCTATGGCCCGAAATACAAACACTGGTGCATGGCTTGGAGTGGCGGTAAAGACAGTACCACACTTGTCACTCTAATAGTCTGGTTAATAACCTCAGGCAGGTTAAAAGCGCCGGAAACCCTTACCGTTATGTATGCCGATACCAGATTGGAATTGACACCGCTTTATTTTGCCGCGCAACAAATTATGGAGGAGCTTGAGGAGCTGGGGATCACTGTGAAAATTGTAACCGCTCCGCTCGACAAAAGGTTTATGACCTATATCTTAGGTAGGGGTGTTCCGCCACCAAATAACAACACGTTCCGATGGTGCACCCGTCAGATCAAGATTGATCCGATGAAAGCCGAACTGGAAAAAATTTTCAAGGAAAAAGGCGAAAAAGTTTTAATGCTTACAGGCGTACGTCAGGGCGAGTCTGCGATAAGAGACCAAAGAATCATAATGTCATGCGGAAAAGATGGAGCTGAATGTGGGCAGGGATGGTATCAGGAAACTATGCCCGAAAGCATTTGCGACACACTGGCGCCTATTTTACACTGGCGTGTTTGCCATGTGTGGGAGTGGCTGAAACACTGGGCACCGCTGCCTGAATACGGGGATTTTTCAACTGCTTTGATTGCAGACGCCTACGGTGGAGATGAAGCCGAAGAAATTAACGCCCGTACCGGCTGTATCGCCTGTCCATTAGCTTCAAAAGACACAGCTTTGGATAATTTGGTAAAACGGCTTACATGGGGTTATCTGTTCCCTCTTAAACGATTAAAACCTATCTGGAGGGATTTGAGGCTTCCTCAAAACAGGTTGCGAAAAACCGGAAAAGAAAGCAAGGAAAAAAACAAGCAACGGCTAGGCCCTCTAACAATGGAATCAAGGAAGCGGGCCTATAAAGAAATCATTCGTATCCAGAACGAAATCAATAAAGTAGCTGTTAAAGAAGGCAAACCAACTGTTACTCTTTTAAATAAACAAGAACGGAACTTAATAAGATCACTTTGGAAAGTCAACCGCTGGCCAAACCGTTGGGACGGTACTGAACCAACCGGAGATGTTTTGATGGATACAGTTTATCCGGACGGAAGTATACAACCACTAATAAATTTTGGAAAATAACAATATGAAAAAGAAACTAAATTTTAACGAACTGATGCTTGACTCGTTGATCAGCACAGGAATGAAAATCACCGTTACCAAAACGAGAATTCATAAAGGTCATCATGCGCCGGCAGGAAAGATATTCTTTGTAGGTGCCGCTAAGAAAGGCAAGCGGAAATTCACGGTATCCGTCAAGATGGATATTGAGGGGCTTACTCCGGATAAGGAAAAGCAAATACGGGAAGAACTCAAGGAACATGTTAAATCGATTTTTAAAAGAGAGATATGAATTGGATTAAAAGTTAACGAGCCGAGTGTTGGCGTAGTTGCGGATTATTAAACGAAAATTTATTATGGATACAGAAACATTAACAGTGCTTCCAAAAGGTGAAGATTTTGAAATTATAGTACAGCATGACCAAACAGGAAGTGCTTACGGAATTACTCTATCGAAGAACGCATACGAGCAATTACGCCAACACTTTGTTGTAGGGCGAAGCGAACAGTTAGTTTGCGGTAATTGTAAAGAGATAAAAAGACTAAACAGTCATAATAAACCATGCAAATGCGGGGTTTGCGGTGAATTGCACGAAGCAAACTAATTGCCACTAACGTTTTGAGGCTTTGCTTTGTTGACGTTTACAGATGCAGAAATTAAACAGTACAAACTAAAATTAACAGAAATATTAACTAAACACCCACTTCCGAAATAAGGCAAAACCTATGTTATAGGATGTGTTTTTAAAAAAGAAGGGGTGGAAAAAACAACAAAATGGAATTAACATTAAATGAATTAAGCTTAGTTAAAGAAGCTTTAGGTTATGGGTTACTTTTCTCAAAAAGTGAAGCTGAAACAGCAGAATTTGCATTACTAAAAATGAAAGTTGAAAAAAATCTTTTCAATGATTTTATGAATACAGGACAACATCTTAGAAGCCAAGTTGCAACTGGTTTACCTGCTTCAACTTCTTTAGATGGATGTCCGTTTCATTATTGCGATAAAAAACCTTTTTGCGAAGGTAAGTGTCGATATAATAATGGTAACGCTGGATAGGTATGCGTTTAGGTGTTGGGGGCTTTTTAAAAACATTTCCTATAACTGAAAGCTAAACGACAGTACGACCGCAGGGAGTATTTTGTTTAGCGCAAGTTATCGGCAGCTGCAACCTTGCGTAGCATGGGCGTATTTGCCGACCTCTACCGATTAAGAAGATATAATACACGCTGGAAGATTATAAACTACACGGTTTAAGCGTTAAATTAGGCAATAATCAAACAAAAAGACATGAAAAATCAGAAAGTTAAAATCAACCCGTTCCTTACAACAGACCCCTATAATAAGCGTGGCCAGATTGGTGAAGTAACAGAGTGTGACGGTGAAGTGGCTACGGTACTGTTTGAGGACGGCATAACAGGAAAGTACCAGACTGACACCCTTGAGCTGGTCAGTTCTTAAGTCGTTAATTGTCGGTAACGGAATATATTTTTTAGGTTTATTATACATATATGTATATTTTTGATATAAAAAATAATCTTTTTAAATGGCCGTTACCGACAATTCACTTTCTTCTCGTGTCATCAGGACCGAGCTCGTAAGATGGAAGTCCTTAAAGTTTATCCAGCAGGACGGATTCAAGGAGCTTCCGGATGACGCTTTCAATAAATTAAAATCATCAATATTAGCCAATCAGTTCACACAGCCTTTTTACGTCTGGGAAGCGCCGGACGGTATCGTATATTGTCTGGACGGATATCACCGAACAGGCGCATTAAAAGCTCTGGAAGATGAGGGCGCAGACATTCCGGAGCTGCTTCCGGCTACCTTTATTGACTGCGGAAACCGACAGGAAGCAGCTAAGCTAGTTCTGATCTATTCTTCAATTTATGCCAAAATAACCCAGCAGGGATTGTTTGACTTTATCGAAGAGTTCGACCTGAATTTTAGGGAGATTACCGGTGAGATAGATCTGCCTGAGTTTTCGGAGGAGCGTTTTATCCAGAAGTTTGACGTGTTCAGTCTTGAGGATTCCGAAGAGCCGGAGGTACCCGCTGATGAGGATATTATTGTAAAGCCGGGAGACTTGTTTAAGCTGGGCAACCATAGACTGATCTGTGATAGCTTTACCAATCAAGAGGCTTTATCTTTATTGTTCAATGGGGAAAAAGCCAGGATATTGCTCACCGACCCGCCTTACAACCTGCCTACCAATTTCTTTTCTGGGGTGCATAAAAAAGACTTTGCTATGGGAGCAGGGGAGATGACAGACAATGAATTTGCTGATTTCCTTGAACTGATAATGAGGTCAGCAGTGGACAATACACTGCCCGGCGCCATCCATTACATCTTTATGGATTTTAGGCATTCGTGGCACATGACAGAAGCCGGTAGAAGAGTGTACGGTTCACCGGTACCGAAGCAGGTATGTGTATGGAATAAAGACTTGATGGCCAACGGCTCTTTTTACCGGGCCAAACATGAGTTGTGTTTCGTGTTTAACGAGCCATCAGCACTGCCTTTATGGAACCGCGACATGCTTGATTATGGAGGGTTTTATAAAAACGAGCATGAGATGGTCTACATCTTTAAGCACCCCGACAAGGCAAAGCACCTCTCCCATCTCGAGTTAAAGGACAGGATTCGTACCAATGTCTGGAATTACCCTTCA
The DNA here is from genome assembly GCF_003609575.1 of Pelobium manganitolerans. Classification (GTDB taxonomy): domain Bacteria; phylum Bacteroidota; class Bacteroidia; order Sphingobacteriales; family Sphingobacteriaceae; genus Pseudopedobacter; species Pseudopedobacter manganitolerans. The sequence continues at coordinate 76,762 of NZ_MBTA01000003.1, forward strand.
GCAACCAGTACCGCCAATCCGGACCGGGCCGAGCTCAAGAACCACCCCACCCCAAAACCTGTAAAGATGATAGCGGATGCAATCTTGGATACTACCAACCCGGGCGACGGAGTAATAGATTTCTTTGTGGGAAGCGGCTCCGCTTTGATCGCGTGCGAATCGACCGAACGTAGATGCTATGCGTCCGAGATAGAACCAGCACACGTACAGTCGACAATCAAGAGGTATATAAACTATTGCAGGAAACGTGATATAGTTCCTACATTCGAGCATTCGAATGGATCGTTAACTATATCTGATTTTTATGAGCAACGAAATTATTAGAGCGATGACAGAAGTAAAACAGACAATCATTGATTACCTAACCGAAGAGTTACATATCAATACGCAGGCACTGGCATCTTATGAAGGAGGGGACGACCCTATCAAAAACAGAGAGACCTCTGACGAAATAAAGAAAATGAGGGAAATCGAAGCTATTAAACTTCGGGACCGGATTCATGAAACTACCAGGCATATCGCTGTGATAAAAAGAATGATTGTGTAATGTCTTCGCAGCTCGAGAAATATAAGCGCATCCGTACGGTGCAGGAATGGATATTGGAAGATTATACTTTTACCGATATCGTACGCTCGTGCGTTTCCAAATGGGACATATCTGTAAGGCAGGCCGAGCGATATTATTCCGAAGCGTTCCGTGAATTCAAAGAAAAGGAAGAGCAATCTGTCGATGCATTAAAATCCTACTACAAAAAACGTAAGATGAAACTCATTCGTGAGATGGATCCGGTGCTTAAGAAAACACCTTCCGGAGTAAGAGCTGTAAACAAAGTACTGGACAGCATGGCTAAGCTAGACGGCATCATGATTGACAAAGTGGAACTGACCGGTAAGGACGGTACACCGCTCCCTTCAGAAGTTAAAATCACCGTTGTACATTCCGAAAATGTCCCGCCCTTTGCAGGAAGCGAAAACGAAGTTGATGTGTGATGTTCAGCACAACGCCACTATACGATGTAAACTTAAACCCTGAACCCGGTAAGAAAATTCTCATCAATCAAGGCGGCACATGGAGTGCTAAAACTTATTCAATCCTACAGGTTCTTTTTTCCCTAGCCGTACAGGAGCCGAATCAGATCATCACGGTCGTAGGACAGGATATTCCGAACCTTAAATCCGGAGCCATTCGGGACTCAAAAAACATCATCCGGGATTCACCCGTGCTGCAATCATTCGTTAAACCTATCAGTAACGGGAATTTTTATAATGAATCTGAAAAGCTGATTACATTCCGCAACGGCTCAATCGTTGAATTCAAGTCCTACACCAATGAACAAGACGCAAAGTCTGGCAAAAGAGACTACCTTTTTGTTAACGAGGCGAACGGTGTTATTTATCCTATTTATAAACAGTTGGCCTTAAGGACAGGCAAGCGGATATTCATAGATTACAACCCGACTGTAGAATTCTGGGCGCATGATGAATTAATGGGTAATCCGGAAGTAAAGCTGATAATATCCGACCACCGGCACAATCCGTTTATTCCGGAAGATAAGCACAAAGAGATTGAGAATCTGAGATATGAGGATTATGAGCTGTTCAAAGTTTATGGCCGTGGATTAACGGGTAAACTTCAGGGCCTTATCTTCCGGAACTATAACATCGTTGACGAGATACCATCTTATGCAACTTTCATTGCGACAGGTCTCGATTTTGGATATACCAATGACCCAACCGGATGTATTGATGTTTATATGGCCAACGGCCAGTTATGGATAGATGAGCGTATCTATGAAACAAATTTGACCAATCCTGACATCTCTGAACGTTTTACATCATTCGGATGGGATAGGAAGCGGGAAATTATTGCTGATTCTGCCGAACCTAAATCGATAGACGAGATTAAGAATTTAGGAAAGTGGAAAATCGTGGGAGCGGAGAAAGGGCCTGACTCTGTAAAAAATAGTATCGACATCCTGAAACGTTATACCATCAACATCACCAGAAGATCCGCCAATACTAAAAAGGAATTCCAGAGCTATATCTGGAAGGTAGATAAAGCGACTGGGCGTTCATTGAACATTCCTGTCGATTTCAAAAATCACATCATTGACCCTTTGCGTTATGTAGCGCTGAACAAACTGTCTAATAATCATAAACCTATAAAAAGACCTAAATATTCACTAATAAATTAAAATTATGATACCGGCAAGATTTACATTTTTCGGGCCTGATGATAAGCCTTATCACAAAGAGATCAGTATTCCAACTAATTGGGGAGACTTGACACTCGGACAGATGTTAACCATATCCGAGTTAAAAGAACAGAAAAATTATAAGATCAAGTTATTGTCGATAATAACCGGTTTTACCGATGATGAGCTGTCCGGAGCTACCGATCTGGAACAATGGAAAGAAATTGAGCTCCTGTTGTCATTCTTAACAGAAACTCCAGATCTTAAAGCATATCCATTGCCGAACAAGATAAAAATCGATAATGAGGAGTATAAAATACCGATCGATTTAAAAGTTGAAACGTTTGGGCAAAAAGTAGCGTTGGAAGAATTGGCGAAAAATCTGGATCCTGATAACGTCAACTTTATAAGCTTGATGCCGGAAGCACTGGCAATTTATTTTTATCCAAGGATTACAGGCGAGAGGTTTAACGATGAAAGGGTTGAAGACTTTGTGGAGATAATGAGAACGATTCCTGTTAAACAAGCTTTTCCTGTCGCTAGTTTTTTTTTGAGCAGCTACGTGATATCTGCGAGCTAGAAAAGCAATCGCTGTCACGTAGCTTAACCGAGGATCAGATAAAAGCAGGGATAAGGAACCTTGATAAGTTCGGAACAATAAACACCGTTGATGCACTGGCAGGAGGCGACCTTACGAAATGGGGCGATATCATGAATATGAGGTATGAGAAAGTCTTTGTTAAACTCATGCTTAACAAAGAAGTTTCCGTGTATCAGGACAAATACCATAAAATATTAAGAGCTAAATAGCTACTTTTATATTCAAATAATACATATATGTATATTTCAAAGATTGTTAAGGAAATAGCTGAAGGCAACGATCAGTCCTTTTACCATGGCCCTAAGTCATTCCAGAACCTGAGGGATAAAAAAAAGGGGGTTGTTTTTCCTGTGTGCTACCTATCTATGCCTGTAAGAGGTAGAGGCGTAAAATCAAAGCAAGGTTTTTCCGGAGCGGAGAAGACAATAGAGATATTGTTTGCCGAGCGCAGTGATTTTTCGGCCGATACTGAAGAAGGTCATATCGATATCATCGAACGCATGGATGACGCCGCGCATAAGTTTGTTAACCAGCTCCTGCATCATGCGGAAATCAATGACGTGCTGGAATACGATACTGTTGATGTGATCAATATGTTCGATGCAAATCTATCAGGCGTGATACTCACGGCTACGGTTAAAACTAAGGACCTTAGACCTAATTGCCCATGAGCGTATTCAATAATGATTCCGAGCTTATAAGAGCCTATCTCAAGTCTGTCGCTGACAAAATAAGACAAGAAAGTATTGCCCAAGGCAGAGTTGCTACCGGTAAAACAATAGCATCGCTAAGTGTTTTAGCAACATCTGCCACAGGCGGCCAGATCCGTGCAAACGAGAATATTCTGAATACCGAATTCGGAACGTCACCCGAAGAGGCCCAAGCAGTTGAATATCCGACACTGGTAGAACAGCTAAAGGAATGGATATCGGCGAAAGGGCTGGATTTAAACCCGTATGCCTTAGCTCATGTTTTGAGAAAGCAAGGGTCTAAACTTTACAGGGAGGGAGGGCATTCTGGCGTACTGACGAATTTCATAGATGAGAAAAAGCTTGATGATTTTACCGAATCGTTGAGCGCAAAATATTTACAGGAAACCCGTTCACTTTTATTTGATTAACAATGGGAAAAAAAATACTAGACCAGTTCAGGTATAGACTTCTAATGGACAGATATAATTCAATAACAATATTTGTCGATACCGAAACATTTATACTAACAGTAACCAGCTCAAGACCTATTAACGGGTGGCCTGATCTTGAGCTGCTTCCCGCCGCTTTTAACGAGCGTATATATGCAGAGGGCGACACGATCACAACTTTCTGCGAAGGCACTACGAAAATCACGGTAACAGCTGTTAATACATACCCCTATGTAGACATGGACATAGAGCTGTCGTCGAACGACTGTGGCTATAACGGCGGAGGCGGGGGCTGTACGCTTACGATAGAGGAGGTAAAAGTGGTAGACGATGACTCCGCAGAGATTCACCTCAGCGGAGTCAAGCCCGGAGACTCCATACAGTATTCCGTTGACGGAGTCTCCGGTTGGCAAACATCCCCGTTTTTCGACTACATAGGTCCCGGCGTTCAAGTAGCCCGGGCCAAAAATCAGTATGGGTGCAGCGCCAGTTTGCAGTTCGTGATAGTTGGCCCGGGACAGGTGGCTTTAAGGATTGATTCTGTAGACGCTTTCAATGAGCAGAGCGAATACGCTTCAGATGGTCACGCTACAGTCAACGCGGTAACAACATTCGGAGTTCTGCAATTTTCGTTGGATAACCTGAACTGGCAATTGAGTAACCAGTTCTTTAACCTAGCACCAGGAAACTACACTGTTTATGTTAAAGATGACCTGTCCGCAAAGAGCGAGAATTTTACTATTGAACCTTTCTTTTCTTTTATAGAGAGCACGCCCGGAACCGAGATGCCGAACGGCAATACCAGCCGGTGGGTTGCAATACATAACCCTTTGCTGTTCAGATTTAGGCGCAGCGACTATACTATCATCGGGATACTTAATGTCGGGAACAGGCCGCAGCTTGTACTTGACCACGAACCGCAGGGCATTTCGGTAGGCGGTTACATAGCAGTAAGATCCGAAAAATACAGCGGTGTGTTTAAAGTTTATTCCACTTCCGGAAATACGGTAACTATCGACACGTTGTTCTTGCAAGGGAATAGCAGTTCTGGAAAGGTGATAACCAACATAAAGCCAAATTACCGGATGGAGATAAAGGTTGTGACCGGTATATCTAAAGACAAGGAGATAAATATCGGAACTTTTACAGCTGACACGATGGGCCTTGTAGTTACACAGATCCAGAGCAAGCTTAAAAATTTAGTCAACAATAAAAACGAGTTTACTTACGACAGGATCAACTGGAGAGACCTTAACGCCGCGGCTTCTTTTGAAATATACTACCGCGAAATTTGGGACGGCTCTCTGCCGGAATACAGCAAAATACCAGAGGTATATTATTTCGTTAACGCAGCAAAACAGATTGGGGATAAGTTCGGCAACAACATGGCTGAATATGTCACCTTCCCCAGCTACTCGGTGAACGTAACAAAAGCTAAATTCTTAACGAGTTTCGAGGTGCCGACATATTTTGTCGGATATCCGTTCGATCTATCATTTATCTATTCAGAAAATATTATTGGACACAGCCTGCTTAGGTCAGAGACTTTGCTGGACGTCAACAGCAATCCCTTTGGTGTGGGAAACCACACCGTGCTGTCCAATCAGGACGGGCCTGCTTTACTCAATCAGGATAACGCTATGGTTTTGATAGAGGAGGGATATGAAGGTTTTACCCCGATCAGTCAGGCTCTCGGGGTTCACAGGTTAATGCTATCGCCTGATCTTTTAAATAATACAGCGTTTAAAAGCGTAGCTCTCGGGTATTATGAGGGAGATGAATTCAATACCGTAACCGAAAGCAAGAAAGTAAAAATCAACAATGATTGCAGGAAGTTCCCTGTTTATCTATGCTGGGTAAACACTCTAGGGGGGTGGGATTACTGGCTTTTTGAAAGTACGCAAAAAATAGACCTTACAACAGCCAACGTCAAAACATATGACGTTTACAATGAGGATTTATTGAAAGCATCTGCCACCACAGAAACCATCAGTAAAGAGGCGTTTGAAAAAATAACGCTGGGAGCCGTGGCTGAAAAAGATGAGTTCGTCCATATCCGTAATGTCATCATGTCGCCTAAAGTCTTATTACTTATTGGTCAGACGCCGGTGAAGTGGGTAACTGTACAGATCGAACAGACATCTTTGAGCTATCAGAGCAAGGATGAGCAGATAGAATTTGATTTTTCTATCCTATTGCCGGCGCTAAACATCCAAACCAACTAATATGGGACAGCTATATATCAACGATGTACTTATGGATATGTCTGCTAAGACAATCATCGGAGTAACAAAGCAGATAAGCGATGTGGGCGATATTGACAAGGTTAAGGGCAATACTACGAACCAGTTCAAGCTTCCGTTGACAAAGAAAAATATTGAAGCGCTTGGCATACCGGGAGATCTTAACTTTTCAAAAGGCATGGAGTACCGGCTTTTGCGCGCTAAGTATATCGAAAACGGTTTAGAGGTGATACCGTATGGATTCGCATCTATCGAAGCCGTAAATGAGTTTATAGAAGTAAGGGTGATATCAGGCAATATCGAATTTTTCGACTTGCTCACCGGGAACATAAAAGAGCTTTTCAGTCCGGAATTCGAAACACAGCACGGACTGCCATCGCTTAACCATTACTGGGATATCGCTTCTATCATTTATTCTCTTGGAAACACCACCGGCTACATATATCCATTAGTAGACTATGGGAATCTAACGGCAGATACGCTTTTGAGATGTGAAGAGATGCGTCCGGCGGTATTTGTAAGCGCGGTGATGGAGCGTATTTTCATTAAAACCGGTTTTAAATTTGAAGGCGATGTTTTTCAAGATCCGGAATATCTAGCCGAAATCCTGCCGTTTTCAGGCGACAAAATGGAACAGGCGCCGGGATCGAGTGATTTTGCTTTAAGGGCAACAAAACTCAGCACGCAAAATGGAGATTCCGGACCATGGTTTCAAGTGAGCATCCCGGACGCCGGCACATCTAACGCGTCTGGCCGTTGGCAAAATAACCGATATACCTTTTTAAAGTCCGGAACTGTAAAGTTTAAAGTCAAAGCGATTGTTTCCGGATCAAACAATGTCGAAAAAATGTTCACTATAGGACTTCAGAGAAATGAAGATGAATATGTTGGAGTATTCTTAGGCACAAAAAAAATGTTTGCGTTCGGCCAGGCTTCTGTGTCAGACTATGTTAAGAAAACAATAGAGTTTGAGACCGAGGAACTAGCGTTCAATGCTGGAGATTACGTCCGGATGTACGCAAATCGGAACACGACCAGCGGACCCTTCCCGTCCAGATCCTCTTATGTTTATCCAGAAACTTACATAGAGGTGATTCCCGGCGCCGCGCTGTACAAATCAATGATAGATATCAGATCTGTTCTGCCCGATGATGATATAAAAACTTTTTTAAAAAATTTTATGTTCCGCTTTGGGCTGGTCGTGCAGACGGACAATATCCGGAAAACCGTAAGCTTCAGGCCGTTCTCGGACATCAAAAAAAACAAGATGATTGCCGTTGACTGGACAGACAAAGTAGACCAGTCCCTTCCGGCTAACCGCGAGTTTAAGATAGGCAGCTACGGGCAACGGAATTACTTCGTTTACAAAGAAGATCAGAGCGTTTCCAAAGAGCTTGGGAAAGGGATTATATCAATTGCTGATGAGAGCCTGCCGGTAGAGAAGACCGTAATCACCTCATTATACGCGGCGTCTGAAACAGTATACAGGGCCGGCGGACTTCCGGCGGTATTTATAAATAAGATAACCGAAAGCGACAAGCTGGATGGAAAAAAAGATTTTACTGTAAACACTGCGCAACGGATAGCGCGTATTTATCGGACAAACGCCCGCGTCGAATTTGCAGAAGGAGACTATAGACGTGAGGTAGACAGGTATGATTTTCCGGCGACCTATTTCAATATGCCGGATATAGGATTGGGTTTTGATAAAATTCTTGAAAAAAGATACCGCGAGCTTGTGGAGGTACTTACGCTCACAAAAAAGGTTACCGAAAACATCAGGCTCAACGAGGTTGACATTTCCGAGTTTGATTTCTTCACGCCGGTTTACCTCGGAAAATATGCTATGTATTTCTATGTGAACAAAATTTCCAACTATGTGGATGGCCAAAAAACCAAGGTTGAACTGATAAGACTATAATTATGGCAGACGTAAAAAAAACCATACTACTGGAGCTGGGGATTAATAAAGCTGATTTCTTGCAAGAAGCGGCAGATACCCAGAAGCAGATAAGCGATTTAACCGCTAGGCAGAAAGAACTTAAAGCCGCCGGTCAGGAGGCGAGCCTTGAATATCAGAATAATGTAGCCAATCTTAAACTGTTAAAAGACGAATACAGGGAGGCCCAGAGGAACGCTACCAATTTTGAGAAAGCCCTGCAAGAAGGCGCCGATGAAAGCTTCAGGAGCTTATCACAGCTTCAGGCTGAACTGTCCGTGCTAACTTCAGAGTACAAAAGCCTTTCTGAGGCAGGACGACAAAATTCTGAAGAAGGCAAAAGGATTCAGCAGGCTACGGCCGATATTACCGCTAAACTTAAGGAGCAGGAACAGGCGGTCGGTAATTTCCGGAGGAACGTTGGTAATTATCCGTCGCAGATCGTAGAAATAACGCAAAAAATCAAACAGCTTACCGTAACTACCGAGAATGCTGATTTCGGTAGTGCAGAATTTCAGGCAGCAGCCGGTGCAATCAAAGTAATGCAGGGGCAACTGGATGAACTGATCCATAAGGCGGACGTTGTGCCTGGCTCTATCTCAGAAATAAAGGCTACGATCTCGGCGTTAAAAGACGCAAAATTAACAGTGCCGCTCGAAGAGGTTGAAAAATATAATGACAAGCTTCTTGAGCTGGAAACTACGCTACAGCGTGCAGAGGGCAAAATCGATGAGTTCGGGGACAAAGAGCCGAAGAATTCCCGTAAAAAAGCAATGGATGATTTAAATGATACCATTGGTGGAACTATTGCGCTAGGCTCTGCACTGACTGTTATCGGAGCTGATGAGGCTAAGATAGAAGAAATACTCACGAAAGTAGCTATAGCAAATACATTAGCCACAAACGCAAAGGCTATCGCAAAAGCCAGTACTGTCTACTGGTCTTTAGCGCAGTTGGCGGCAACAAAAGCATTGATCCCCGTTACGACGGCCTATAATCTAGTGGTGGGCCAGTCGACCGGAGCTATGAAGTTATTTCGAATTGCCTTGGCTTCTACCGGTATCGGAGCTTTATTGATATTGTTGGGTCTTCTAATTTCAAATTTTACCGACGTAAAGAACGCGGTTACTGGTTTCTTAGATAGAAATAAGGCGCTAAAAACCTCCATCGAGATTTCAATCCTTCCGATAACACTTTTATGGCAGGGACTGAAGAAAGTTGGAGAGTATTTGGGTATTGTGGACACAGAAGCTCAGAAAGCGGCCAATTCACTGCGGAACTCAGTAGGACGCACCAACGAAGGCTTGCAATATCAGATTGATTTGCTGGGGGCTAAAGGAGATAAGCAGACTGAGATTCATAAACTCACGCTGAAACAGATAGACAATGAGCTGAATGCCCGGAGGGCACAGATGGCCGCGGGTGTCAAACTTAGCGATGATGAAATGAAAGAATTCAGATCGTTTCAGAGCAAACGGCAGGTAGAAGTTGCAAGATACAATAAGTGGGTAGCGGACGAAGAACAGAAGAAGGCTGAAGATGCTAAGAAAAAATCCGATGAAGCGGTAAAAAAACAACAGGATGAAGCAAAAAAACGAGAGGAAGCGTCAAAGGCATTGAATAAAAAGCTTGCCGATATGGAATTCGAACTCAATCAAAAGCTTAAGTCGCAATATGATCAGGATATAGCCGATCATGCTAAAAAATTTAAGGAACTCCGGGAACAAGCTAACGGAAATTTGCAACAGTTAAAGAAAATAGCTGAACTCGAAGCTTCCGAACTTGCACAGATAAGGGAGAAGCGGCATAAAGCCGAGTTGGAAAAACAAAATGAGTACGATAAGCAGTCAAGGGAGCTTCAAATCCAGAGGCTTAATCAGGAGCTTGTAGGTATTGATACGGACGAGTCTGCAAAATTGTCTAAGCGGTTAGAAATTCTATCCGCTCAACGAGATAACGAGCTTGCGGATACCGAACTTACTGAAACACAAAAAGCAGCTATAAAAGAACGTTATGCTTTTGAAGAGCAACAGGCTAAAGAAGAATACAGGCAGTTTGAGTTGGAGCGCGAAAAACAACACCAGCTAGATTTAGCCGAAGCATCCGTTATAAATGCCGGTGATCCTATTTCAAAATTAGCGGCCCGGCAGGAGCAATTGAACCTTCAGTATCAGATGGAGGTGGAAGCTGCCGAAAAGTTGGGTCAGGATCTAACGCTTATTACAGCGAAGTATGCCGAACAGCAGAAAGCGCTGGATGCGGAAAAAGCAAACACTAAATTATCCATCGCCTCGGGCGCGGCGGGCAATATGGCGCAGATATTCGGCAAAGAGAGCAAGTTAGGGAAAGCAGCGGCTACAACGCAGACAACAATTGACACCTATCAATCAGCAACAGCGGCGTATAAAGCTATGGCGGGCATTCCAATTGTCGGGCCTGTTCTAGGCGGTATTGCAGCGGCCGCCGCTGTTGCTTCCGGGCTTGCTAGCATCAGGAAAATAAATGAGACAAAGGAGGTTGCAATCCCGTCCTTCAGTGTCAAATCTTTTAGCACTGGCGGTATGGCTTTCGGTCCTGGCACCGGTACTAGCGATTCGATCAGCGCTAGGTTATCAAACGGCGAAGCTGTGATAAATGCAAAAAGCACCGCTATGTTTAGACCACTATTGTCTGCAATAAACGTGGCCGGTGGAGGTGTATCGTTTTCATCTCCCAATTATTCCAACGCATTCGCTACCGGAGGTGTATATGACGGTGGTTATGCAGCGGCCTACAACACACCTGTATCTGACGCGAACGCTATCGGTGATGCGGTAAGCAGTTCACTGATAAAAGATTTCCCTGAGATATGGGTAAACGTAGCGGATGTCAACTCGGCACAGGCAGTGCAGGCAAATGTAGATGAAAGGGTGAGCTACTGATGAGACTGATAGACGTACTTCTAAATCTAGAAGCGAACGGGTTAACGCTTGCTAAGCTTTGCAAAACCGGGCTGATAGGGACGAATATGCAGATGTATAAAGAAATATATCTCTACATAGATGCCAGAATCCAATGCGGCCAGAGCCGTACTCAAGCCGTAACGGATACGGAGGAGAAATTCCGAGTTAAAAAAACAACAATTTACAAGGCGATTAAAATCATGAAAACACCTGTTAGTTAGTCCGTAATTACGCGGAAATTAATAAGGGAGTTTTTCGTCAATTTTGAAATATACATATATGTATAAATTAAATGGCTAAACAAATCCACATCTACATTTACGGAGAGATTTTCAATTATCAAGGAAAGGATGCTGATGATTATGGAATGTGCTCACTCAGAAGAGTAGCAGAAGTTATAAACAACAATCCTGAAGCTGAGGAAGTAATTGTTCATATCCATTCCCGTGGAGGCGATGTTACAGAAGGGTTTGCAATCTATGATACCCTAGTTAATTCCGGTAAAACAATCATTACCCAGATTGAGGGGCTTTGTGCTTCCATTGCTACGGTTATAGCTCTGGCAGGTAGTGTCCGTAAAATCAATGCCAATTCAGAATTCATGATTCATAATGCCTGGGCAGATCCATTTCAGATGGACAGTTTCAACGCAGATGATTATGAGCACATGGCCGAGGTCATCCGTGAGTCTGATGAACGGATGCTGAACCTTTACGCAAAGGCAACTGGAGGAGATCGGGAAGTAATATCGGAAAAAATGGAGGAGGAAACCTATCTGACAGCTGAAGAAGCTTTGGAGCTGGGGTTTGTAACGGAAATCGTAGAGCCGTTAAAAGCAGTTGCTTATCTAAGTAAGTCTAATAAAAATCAAAAATTAAAAATCAAAATGGCAAAAAAAACAGTAAGACCAGAGCCAAGGAATACCAGTCCCTTGAAGAGTATTCTGGCTAAAATCAAAGCGGTTTTCGCTGAGGAGGAAAGCGGAGAAGTCACAGTTCAGTCCACTATGTTGGATAACGGAGCTGTTATCTATCACGATGGCGACCTAGCTGTAGGCACGGCAGTATTTGTTGATGAAGCATTAACAGAGGCTGTGGAAGATGGCGATTACGTAACCGAGGCTGGCAATACCATCACCGTAGCTGACGGTAGCGTAGCTGAAATCGTTGATGCTTCAGAAGAAGAGACGACCGAGGAGCTGCAGGCTAGAGTTCAGGCGTTAGAGGAAGAGAACAGAGCGTTGAAAGCTGAAAACACAACAGCTGTAAATGCTTTGAAAGACTTTTCTACGCGGCTGGCAAAAATTAAAGGCACGCACACTCCTAAAGCCCACGGCAAGGAGAAGTTCGCTAAGAAGGCATCTCAGTCTTCAAAATTCATCAGACCTGTTAAGAAAGGAGGGAACGAATAATGGCTGTTATCAATCCTGCTGATTTAACTTTCAACGGACAGGAAGTCCGTGAGTTTGCTGAGTGTATTTTCGAAGAATTATACGCTAATCCGGTTTTAGACCAAAACCACCTGATCGTTGAGGATATTGTTGCTAAGCAACAGATTGCCATCTTCGGCCATCTTTCAAAAATTACTAAAAAGGATCCTGGATGCGGTCTCGGCAAGGTGACCAAGAACATTCCAATGTCGGAGAAATTCTGGAATCCGGTACAACTTAAGATCTGGCTTTCCGAATGCCACAACCAATTCGACGCCACCTTTATGGTGTACTACAAAAAGAAAGGGAAAGAGTATCCGGATTTAACCGTGACCGAGATTTTTTCTCAATGGCTGGTTGAAGAAGTATCTCAGGCTGCAGCTGAGGATATACTGCGTATCGTTTACTTCTCAGACACAGCTGCTAAAAAGATTGCGGACGGCGGTGTGTTCAGCGCCAGCGTAGATTTAACCGACTACGACCATCTTAACGGTTTCTTCAAACAGGCTTTTGCTATCGTTGCGGCGAATTCCAAACAACGTGTGACTATCGCAAAAAACGCCGGTGCTTCTTATGCAGCGCAGACCTTTGACGACAATGACACTACTAACCGTGTAGCTACCAAGATTCTGCAAAATCTGATCTGGAACGCTGATATCCGTTTCAGGAATGATCCAAATTTTGAAATCTTGGCAACCCGTTCGCTGGCTGATCAGTACGCCAAAGAGCGTTTGAACAACGATAAATTGGAGACTGTTTATCACCGTGAAGAGTCCGGTATCGAGTCTATCATGGTGCTGGGTAAAAAGGTATTCATCTACGATATCTGGGACAGAACGATTCAGGCAGATCAGGACAACGGCACGAAGTGGAATTTGCCCCACAGAGCACTTGCTGTGAGCAAAAACAATATGCAGATCGGTTTTGATGAAGACCAAGCCTATGGTGATTTCGATGTGTTCTACGACAAGATGACGGAGACCTCGAACATCAAAGGCGGATACAAAGCTGATGCTGTAATAGTTGAGGATTTCCGTTTAATGTTTGCTTACTAAGAAGGGAGGGTAAAGATGAGTATATGTGGTAAAATTACAAAGAACCAAGCGTTTGATTGCGCTGCTCCAATGACGGGCGGCGCAAAAGACGCCGTTTATGTATTCAATCATGAAGATATAGACACGCTTACCAGAGATGTCGCCAATCCCCAAGTGCTTAGAGGCATTACGATGAAAGGGGCAACAAAAGGGTTTTTATGGGAGGGCCCGCCTAATTCCGTAATTGCCTCGGCAAAGCTACAACGCAAAAAGTACAAAAACAGCTATGAGCAAATAGTTGGTGTGCCGTTGATGGCCAATACTTCGGAGCTTAAAACGGAACTAGAGAAAGCCGGGTATGGTAAGTTTTTGGTTATCGTGGAAAACAACCACCAAGTAGGTGATTCTATCTTCGAGGTTTATTTCCTAGACCGCGGAGGGATCTTGATCAAGAACGAAAGAGATATTGTGAATGCCGATCTGGAAGGAGGTTACGATATCAACTTCGGGCAGGAAGATACGGCAAGGGAATCTCACCTCCCGGCAACATTTGCGGTAACCGCTTCTCCCGGAGATGACGGTGAGGGACAACCACTGCCGGCAGTATATTCTTATGCCGCAACAAAAAGCGCTTTAGAAGCTCTGATTTCAGCAACTTAATCTTTTTGGTACATATGGTTAGTTGGGGCGGTTCAATTAATTGTCCGCCCTTTTTTCTTCAACTAATTATCATAGCTAATGACTATTGAGCTTTTAGAAAAAATAAAATTCGTTGAGCAGAACCGGATACAGGTCGCGGCAAAAACACCGGAAGGTATCGCGCTTTTAAAATCCGTATATCAGGATGTATTCAACGAGACTTATGCTGAAGGATGCGGGCCATGCCATGAGCAGGCTTTCTTCAGGCTAATGAAAATCTTAAACAGACCAAAATCTTTTATACCCATGTCAGAAAAAAAATACATTCTCAAAGAGGGGTACCAGGTATCAATCTTTGGAGGTCCGGAAGTTTACACTAACGACAATCTTACAGACGAAATCGCAGCTAAGTTATTGAAAGACCGTCCGGCACTTAAATCAAGTTTTGCGGTTATCCCTTCGGAAGAAAAATCTAAGGGTAATCCGAAGCCGGAAAGAGCAGATGTGCTTATCGCTAAAATCAAAGAAGCGGCTTCAGAAAAAGAAGTTGACGAAATCACCGGAGATGACCAGCGAGCTACCGTTGTCAAAGCAGCGCTTGAGCGTAAGGCAGAGCTGAAAAAAGGCACAGAACATACAAAGGTACTTACTCAGCAAGACCTGGACGATAATCCGGAGTTAGCGGAACAAGGTTTTAAGGTTGGAGATAAAGTTAAAATCGAAGAGCAGTAATAATCTATGAAGGTTTATTTGGCAGATATTGAACCGCGCATCCTCTATAAGGAAAATACAAGTTACGGTATTGTCAATTATGATGTGGATAATGCTTACCCTACCCGGGTAAGAGAAATGATAGCAGCTTCAGGCACCGCTTCAAAATGCTGGGACAGATACGCCAAATTCATAGAGGGCCAAGGATTTGCCGATCCGGTTTTTTACAAATCCATAGTCAACCGTAAACGGCTGACTATGGATAAATTGTTGAGGAAATTCGCAAAAGATTTAGCGATGTTCCAAGGTTTTGCTGTGCAGATCAATTATAATTTGCTTTATGAACCCTGCGAATTCAATATCATAAATTTCGAAGATTGCAGATTGCCATCTGAAGAGAATGAAGAGAGACAGGGGATGATTGCTGTTTATGACGACTGGGCTAAACGCCGCCGCCGACAGATCAAGAAAGACGATATCATATGGTATGATCTTTACAATCCGGATGCCGAGGAAATCGAAAAGCAGATTGAAAAAGCCGGAGGGTTTTCAAAATGGAAGGGGCAGGTGTTTTGGTATTCAGCTGATGGTTTTGAATATCCTTTAGCAACGTGTGACGCTGTACTGGAGGACGTGGACACTGACGCGCAGATCCAAACTTTTAGAAACAATTCGGTTCGGTCGGGATTTTTGGACCACATGCTTTTTGTGCAGAAAGGCAAGTTTGAAAGCGAAACTGAAAAAGAAGAATTCAAACAGGATCTCAAAACTTTTCAGGGCGCTAAAAAATCAACACAGATTATGCTGGTAGAGGTAGAGGACGAAAACGAAGTGCCGGAATTGAAACCTATGCCGAGCACTGATGCGGACGAGAAATTCAAAAACACCAATCAGACCACCAAGGAGAGTATAATTGAAGGTTTCGGGATACCGCCTGTTCTTTTGAACCAGCTGGTCCCGGGAAAACTCGGTACTGGTACGGAGATAGCTGACGCAGTCAACTTTTATAACCTGCAAACTGTAAGGGAAAGGATTTTAATGGAAGAAACTTTAAGAGAGCTGTGCCACAGAGCTTCTTTTGTTCCGGTGCCTAAGGCGGACAATTATTCGATAACAGAAATTTCTTTCAACAATGGAGTTATTAATAACAGTCGATAATATCAGGGACATTCGGGCAATCGCTGAATCGGTCGATGATGTGGACCGGTTGGATCCGTATATTTCCGAAGCACAACAGGTCGAGTTAAAAGAGCTTATGGGGGTTGAGTTTTTCTATCATATGCTGATGTTGATTTCTGATTATTATAATAAAAAGAAAGAGGATCCTGATTATATTTCTACTCCTGAAGAAGAGTTGTATCTGAAGCTTTTGAAGGGCGGTGAATATTTAACAGCTCAAGGACATTCGGTCCGGTTTTCCGGCTTGGCAACCGTACTTTCATATTTTTCTTATGCCCGGCTTTTGATGAATGACAACATGAAGCACACGAACGGTGGTTTCGTGGTTAAAAAGACAGAGTTTTCAGATCCGGCTAGCGCAAACATGATAATCAAAAGGCATCAAGATGCTAGGAGCATGGCGTTGAGTCACTGGGCTGACGTGACAATGTATTTAGATCAAAAACGGAGTGACTATCCGTTATGGAGAATGGGTTGTAAAGCGCGCACTAACAACATCAAGTCGTCGGCAAGAATTTCCGGAGTAACAAATAGGAGAAGATAATGGCTGTTTTTAATTCATTTCCTATCCAAGGCCGAAAAATTACCGAGAACCCGGCATCCGATGCGCTAACAGGCGCCGAGATACTTGTTTTGGTACAAGGCGATATCACAAAAAAGATAACGCTACAGGCTTTATTTGATTACTTTGGTGAAGTACAGACCAGTTTAGCTTCTGCACAAGTGCTAGGTGTGGTAAAGCTGTCAAAAGCTCCGGCTAACGTCTTGAACCCGATAGCAGTTGGAACGAACGATGAACGGGTAGGTGCTACAGGAGTGCAAGCCGGGACCTATGGCTCCGGAAAATTGCTTACTGTAGAAGTTGACCAATATGGCAAGGTAAAATCAATATCTGAGGAGACTTTCAGGGTTTTAGCAGAGAATGTTGAAGGCCTTAGCTTAACGGTACAACAGGTGGGCGACGGCAAATACGTACTTAAAAACTCATCCTCTACGCTTTCGGTTTGGCGGGATGACAGGGTTTATAAAAAAGATGAATTTGTTGAAAAGGACGGGAAGCTTTATAAAAGCTTGGAAGACGGTAATAACACCGATCCGTCAATATCGGATAATTGGTTAAAGGTGGGCGGAGGCGGTGACGCGGTAGAGGTAACCAAATCAGGTGCGGACGTGGATGCGAACGGAGATCTGGATTTATCCGATATTGATATACCGGCAAACCCTAAGCCTACCGTATATGTTGATAATGTTACCGGAAACTGGCAGACACAATTCAATAAACAGACAAAAATATTAACAGGGCTTTACGGGATAGATCCTGGGGCAACAATTGAAATTATTTTTTAGGGCATGAAAAAATTAATCTCTCTATCTTTTTTCGTTTTATTATACATATACGTATATCCGCAGCAACAGGTAATAACGGTTGATTCTATTGCCATCGGCCGTAAACCGTCCGCAAAAATCAACTTAGATGGCTCTATTACTGCGCGTAATTTTAACGGCAAAAGAGCTATTACAGGAAGTATTGCAACAGGGCAAAACCCAAATACCAATGATATAGTGGCCTGGCTTAATGCGGTCTTTTATCCGAGCCAGGTACCTACGGCCAGCATTTCAGGAGGTAGCACAATGGAGCTACGAGCGGCAGGCACGCAGACCGTAACACTAAATTGGACGGCCGGCAGACAGGCTGCAACAGAGCCTTTATATGCTATCATGGTAAGTGGTAATTTACAGACGTTTACACAGCCGAGCGCTCCGGGTACTGTTAGCGGAACACAAGCCGTTACAATCACTTACAACACAAACCAGAGCTTTAGCAACACAGTTACCACAACAGACGGCAAATCAGCTAGCGCGACAACAACATTTACTTATTTGCCACAATCGTACAGGGGTTTTATAAGTGACGTTAGCGGTATAGGCAACAGCTCAAGCGATGCAACTATTAGGGGGCTGGCTTACGGATTTACAACAAGCAGAGCAATGAGCTACACCACCGGAAGCGCATCTAACAAGTATTTTGTTTACGCCTATCCGGCAAGCTTTGGCGATTTGGCTGGATTGAGCATTAACGGCTTCCCAAGTTTAGCCTCCATGACAAAGATAACCCGGGCGTTTACTAACGCATCCGGCTACACGCAGAACTATAATATTTATTACACCAACAACGCACAGACCACAAGTGGTTATCCGGTAGTGGCAAATTAAAATCTTAATTAAAAACAGTATGAAAAAACACATTTTACTTTTCTTAATGCTTTACGGCTTAATCGTAATTAAAGCTAAAGCGCAAGTTCAAATCGCCCCAACGGGTGACGTTCAGCCAACGGGAAATTATGCGGCTATGCAATACCAATTTGTAAGAGGCGCAACGCAATATCCTGCTAACTTAACCGAACGTGACAACATTGCTACATTTCTAAGGGTGGACGGCTTATTGGCTTATATCACAAGCACCAAGCAGACCTATCAATTACAAGGCGGTATCACAAATGATAAGTGGGTTCTTGTAGGAGCAAGCGGGGGAAGCGCCGGAGCTTACACCAAGGCGCAAGTGGACAGCATACAGGCGGTTATCGTTAGCGGTATTCCGACAAATAACAATCAGCTGGCTAATGGGGCAGGGTATGTAACTTCTTCAACTGCGCCCGTGACTTCCGTAAACTCTCAAACAGGGGATGTTATTTTAGATGCCGACAACATTAATTATAATGGTGAGAGCGTATATGGCGCTATCAATGACCTCAATACTTACAAAGAAGCCAAGTCCAACAAAGGTATTGCTAACGGCTACGCTTCTTTGGACGGTTCGGCTAAAATCCCTACAAGCCAATTGCCAGATGCTATTTTAGGTTCTGTGAACTACCAAGGCAACTACTCTGCATCTAGCAACACACCAAGTTTACCTACTGCTAGCGGACATAAAGGATGGTACTACGTTATAAATTCAGCAGGTACGCAACAAGGGCTAGATTTTGAGGTTGGCGATTGGATTATAAGCAACGGCACGACATGGGATAAGGTAAGCAACAATAACAACGTCACAAGTGTAGCGGGTAAGGTGGGAGCTGTTACGCTTAATAAATCGGATGTTGGTCTAGGTAATGTAGATAATACAAGCGATTTAGCTAAACCGGTTAGCACTGCAACACAGACTGCTTTGGATGGCAAAGCAAATGCAAACGGCTCAAACGCAACAGGTACTTGGGGGATTAATATAAGTGGGAGTGCAAACAGTGCAACTAAATGGGTAGACCAGAAGTTTGATTGGAGTGCTACTAATTCAGATAACAGCTGGTTTATGACTTATAATAATTCAATCGGCAAGTGGCAACCTACAAATCTGGCGGGATTAAAAAACACTTTAAGTTTACCATCATCTGGGGGTTATGATTTGCAGGGTGTTACGGATAGGGGGACATCAACTACGAATCCACTTATTACCACCAACAAAGTGGTAATAGACAATAACACTGATTATAAACTATTTGCTGTTAATAAAAGCGGAGTAGCCAGATGGGCATTTGGGGGAGATAATGTTTCTGAAACAGGAGCTAATGCCGGCACTGATTTCAGTATTTTTAGATACGATGATGCCGGCAATTATTTAAGTAATGCTTTAGATATAAGTAGAGCCACGGGTAGAATTAGATTGGGTGGAGAGCTAAATGTGTCCAATTCTAATCCTTTTATAAGTCTTAGTAAATCGGGCATATTAAACTGGTATTTAGGCAACAACGTTGGTGATGTTGGGGCAAATAATTTTAGCATAGGCACCGATGCTAGCGCTAATTACAACATTTTAAACTTACTTGCTAACGGCGACGTAGGTATCGGCACAACTTCACCCGAATATAAATTAGATGTGGCTGGGTCAACAGCAATACGGGGCAATCAATTAAACTTTTATGGAACTAACGCCGAGATAGTTAATAGAAATGCGCCTCGATTAGATTTTTATGGCTCGGGTTCTAACTTATCAATGTCTATTCTTAATAATGGCAACGTAGGTATAGGCATAACCGACACACAGGGTCACAAATTATTTATTAACGGCAGTACTTACGCAGATACTTATTATTCAAGCAACTGGTTCCGTTCAGCCGGCAGTACTGGCTGGTACAATCAGGACTATGAGGGCGGAATTTATATGTACGACACCGAATGGGTACGCGTGTATAATGGCAAAAAATTCCGCGCAGAAAACGACATCTACTCCGCTACAAAAGTTTACGCCCCCACTATCGAAGCAACAAGCAGTTTAAACGTAACAGGTAACGCTACTGTTAGCGGCACAGTAAATTTCGGCACTACCTCAACAAAATGGAATATAGGAGCATTTGAAGGTTCTGGCTATTCAAATTTAGTGTTTAAAGACAATACAGGTAATGAAGCACTAGTCTTAAAGGAAGCAGTAGCTGAATTTTATGACGATGTAAATATAGAGGGCAGCGCCTATTTTGGAAACGGATGGACATCAAATTCAAATGCAACAATGAATGGTCACAACATAACAAATGTGGCATCACCAAATAATGCAACTGATGCGGCTACTAAAGAATATGTTGACAACGCTGTAAGTTCGGCGGGGGGCGCTACAACAGGGGAGTGGACGCCTACCTTAGTTAACGAAGCTAATTGTACAAGCGTCACGGGATTAACTCACAGATGGGTAAGGAATGGCGATTTGATAACAGTTTACGGCAGCGCCGAAGTTGTACCGGCAGCGTCTGGTACAATATGCCAATTCAAAATTTACCCCCAATTAAGCATGGATTGCAGAGATTATGACCTTAACGGTTTCGGTTCTACCGACCATGCGGCCGGCTCTAGTACCGCAGCATCAGCGGTATTCATAAAGGATTTTAACTATTTAGGGGACGGCGACAGAACCGGGGCTTTGGTAGAATTTTATCCGGTCGAGACCGGCGTGGTAAACACCCTTAATTACAGCTTTACGTACCGCAGGATTTTCACAGACTAAAAAAATATAACAATGCAAAACTTCATAACAGAATTTACAGCTAACACCCTAGGCGGTCTTAGCTTGGCTTATTACGCCAGCACAATGCTTTTTGCTTTAATCGGCGCAATTATCGGACTTCGGATTTCATCGCTCAAAAGAGATAAAACAAGCATCAACACCCCTTACAAATTCAATTTTTGGTTTTTGATAAGGGATAACGCCCAAAGGCTCTTAACTAACTTTTTGATATGCTTTGTGGTGTTCCGCTTTGCCGGTACTTTCCTAGATACGCCCGGCATAGACGTTATGCTTAGCGCCGTTGGCGTGGGGCTGTTCTTCGACCAGTTTGTCGCTAAGATGGTAGCGAAATTTGAAGCTAACGCAAGGGATTAACGCAATAAAATCGAAATGAACTTGGAACAGAAAGTCGACGACCTTGGCAAAAAAGTAGATGAGATTTATACCGCTATTATGGGTTCAAAATTCCACGAAAAAGGCGGGTATAAGTCTCGCTTAGAAAACGTGGAAAACAGGGTAGAAATTATTGAAGACCTAATTAACAAATGGAAGTGGATAGCTATCGGATTTGTTGGGTTAGGCGGATATGGGGGATTGACTTTCATTGCCGAGCTGGTTAAGTTTTTAACAGAAAAAAAATAGGTGTGGCAAAATTTGAAATAGCAGATAAATTAACCGGTCTAAACGAGGGCGGTTATGCGAATAACCCAGCAGACCGCGGAGGTGAAACTTACGCGGGAATTGCTAGAAATTTTTGGGGCAGATGGTTAGGATGGAAATACATAGACCAGTATAAAAAAGATTATGCGAGCGCCAAGGCTAAAGGCAGAACCAAGCTCAGCCTTGCCGAATGGGTAAACGCCAGCGCGCGCGTGGAAACACAGCCGGTAAAAGAGTTGGTGAAAGAGTTTTACCGTGTAAACTTCTGGGAACTTAATAGGCTCGGCGAAATCAACTGCCAGCAGTTGGCAAATACTGTGTACGACTTCGGGGTTAATTCCGGCAAAGGCAGGGCGGCGAAGTTTCTTCAGGAAGTTGTGGGCGGCCTAAATGTAGACGGCATTGTCGGAAGATTTACACTCGATGCAACTAATTCAAAAAACTGCAAAACCACATACGAAGCTTACAACGAAAAACGGGAAACTTATTATAGAAGTATTGCCATTGGCAGTCAAAAGCAGTTTCTAACATCTTGGCTAAGCAGATTAAAACCTTATCAGTCATGAATATTATTTTCGACAAAAAACCGACAACGGCCAGCGTGTTATTTATAGTGCTGATGTGGCTGTTTATGATAGCGTGCGCTATTTCTTTTTCCGGCTGCTCCGGCAAAAAAGGCTACCAGAAATACATCCGAAACCACCCGGAAGTACTGGCAAAAGACTGCATGGAAAATTTTCCGCCCATTGAGACTTTCAAGCCGGGACGGATAGATACTATTCCCGGAAAAATAATTGAAGTTCCCGGCGACACTGTTTTCGTAAAAGGCTACACACGGGACACTATTTATATAACAAAAACAAAATATATCCAGTGTCCGCCCTCTTTAATCTGTACACCCGACACGATAATCAGAGTGGACAGTTCGGCTGTTTATCTTTTAAATGGCGCAAAATTGAAGATAACAGAGCATGAGCAGACAATTAAAAAACTTAAAAGCGATAAGCTTTGGCTAACAATTTCAGGAGCTTTGCTGTTTTTGCTGACCTGTCTGTTTGCTTATTTGTGGATAAGGAAGAAATAAGAGATAAAAAATATTTGGTTTAGGTTGGAGCCGGCAGTCGTGAGATAGCCGGCTTTTTTTATATAGCTCTTGATTTAAAGTCTTTTGCTTCCCCAACTATCACTCCCATATCCTTTAAGTAATCCATAAGGTTAGCTAGCGACTTGTGTCGCGTAAATTTGATGACATTGAAAAGTTTTTCGCCGTCCTCTACCATGTGTATTGCCCGTGTGTGCTTAAAAGCATAAAGCGTGACATCCTCGTGGATTTTGAGTTTTTTCTTTACCAAAGCAAACATATCGCCGAAATATCGCTCATGTACAGGTGTTTCTCCCGGAACTCCCTTAGGACCGAATAAATAATAATGCCGAGGATAGCGCTCTATCTTGATTTCCTTTAAAAAATCTAAAAAACAGCTGTCAATAGGTATTACTTGCGTAGTCTTTCCTTTAGTAATATCAGATCCTATCCGGATGCGGCGCGAAACCAAATCAATATCGCAAATCTGTATGAGCCTGGCTTCCGCGTTAGGTCTCATACAGGAGTAGTAGGTAAACCGGCAGAAGTCATATAAAGGACTGCTGTTCTTCTTTAGATAGTCCAGTACCGTCTTGAACTCATAATTGTCAAAGGGCCTGTTTCCTTTTTTTGTTACCTCTAACCTCTTTAAGGTACGGCACGGGTTCTTTTCGACATAGTTGTCGAAATTGTCGATGTAGTACTGAAAAAAGGCGTGGATACTATTCAGGTAATGATTGTAGGTTTTGTTTGACCATTGCCTTTCCTTCTGGTGATGCTTCAGGAAGGAGTGCACAACCTCCTTTCCTGTATTGTAGATTAAAGTGCAACCTTGTTCAGTGTCGGTAAGCCATTTCCTGAACAAAAGCAGATTGCTTCTGTACTTGTCATAAGTAGATGCTTTTACATTTGATCGAATTTCTTCCAGATAAGTATCTATGCAGGATAACAAAGCCCGGTCTTTATAGGTTGCGTCTTGGCATAGGTCGAACTCGAGAAAAGGGTTAAAGCCTCCGGCAAGGAGTTTTCTGATACCTTGCTTGATGATAGCCATCTTCTTCCTTCTCTCCGTTTTGGTGTGGAGACAGTTAATACCGTTATAGATCTTAAACCGTTTCCAATCGCTTTTTCCCGGTTTCCGAAGCTGGTCGGGGATTAGGAATTGGTATTTCACGAACCACTCCTTGGTGATGTCGCCACCGGCTTCATAACTTTCAATCAGTTTGTACATTTTTCTTCCTGTCTGGGCAATTGTCCGGACGTTGTCTAACTGATTGAAAGTCAATTCATTTTTAAGTGGACCCGGAGGGATTCGAACCCTCGTCCAAACATGGGACCAGTTGTGCTTTCTACATGCTTATTTTATGGTTAGTTTTCGTGAGCAACTTGGACATAAACACCCCGGTTACCCCTTAGTTTCTAAAGTTTTCGAGAAAAGCCCGAAACCTGCTTTTCCTTATTCCGGCATTTCCGTGCTTCCATATCGGTCGCCGCCAGACTTGGCAACCGGGAAACATCTCGCTCGCACTTCTTAAGTGCGACTAAGCAATCTTAACTTGGTTAAGATTAGGCAGCAAGAGCGTAGTTATTTTCGCCTGTTATGTTGTGAAGACCAATATTTGAGCGCTGAGCCTTCATTGCGCTGCATGCTTACACACTCATCATCCATCCTGTCTATTCCGGTCGAGCCCAATTTTTTGAGTTCATTAGTCGTTAGGACTTTACTAACGATGTAAATAATTCATTAGTATTTCCAGACGTTTCAAGAAACTACGATGTGTTAAATTGATAAAACGTTCTTTTATCAGGGCAACAAAAATATCAAAATTAATGAAGCTAAAAAAGCTAAGCCAGATTAATCCTTTACTTATGACATTTTTCTCACCATTCACCATCGTCCATTGACTAATGAACCAATGAACTAACTCTACTATTGAACTAATCGCCCCGGGTATTCCTGCAAGGCTTTCTCTAAGCAAATCATCGCCTTTTTTATGCTGTCTTGATTAATCACATAAGCTAAACGCACCTGATTTAAGCCTTTACCTTCGGTAGCATAAAAGCCGGCTGCAGGTGCAATCATCACCGTTTGGTTCTCAAAACTAAACTCGTCTAAAATCCATTTACAAAAGTTCTCTGCATCGTCTACTGGCAAGCTGGCTACCACATAAAATGCACCGCCCGGCATTGGGCAATAAACACCGTCCATTTTGTTTAAAGAATCAACCAAAATGTTACGGCGTTCGGTGTATTCTTTATTTACCTTTTCAAAATACTCGTCGGGCGTGTCTAAAGCTGCTTCGCCGGCCAGCTGTTCAAGCATTCCGGCGCTTAAACGGGCTTGCGCGAATTTTAAGCCGGTGCTAATCACATCCTTGTTTTTAGTAATCAAAGCGCCCAAACGTGCGCCACAAGCGCTATATCTCTTAGAAACTGTATCAACGATAATCACGTTATCATCAATCCCATCTAAGTGCATAGGCGAAACAAAAGTTTTTCCGTCGTAGCAAAAATCGCGATAAGCTTCATCGGCGATGATAAACAAATCGTGTTTTAAAGCCAAATGTTTTAAATCCTCCATTTCCTCACGGCTGTACAGATAACCAGTAGGATTGTTTGGGTTGCAAATCATGATGGCCCTTGTGCGCTGGTTAATATATTTCTCAAACTCTTTAACAGAGGGCAAAGCAAAACCTGTTTCAATGCTGGATGCTATGGGGCAAACCACCACATCGGTTTGGCAAGCAAAAGCATTATAATTTGCGTAAAAAGGTTCCGGAATTAATATTTCATCGTCAATATCAAAGCAAGAGCGTAAGGCAATTAAAATAGCTTCCGAGCCACCAAGGGTAACAATAATATCTTCCGGACGGATGTTGTAATTTAATTTACTGTAATAGGCCGCAAGTTTTGTCCGGTAACTTTCGGTCCCTTCAGATGCGGTGTACTCCCATACATTGATGTTGGCGTTTTTAACCGCATCAAGCATCGCTTTTGGGGTTTCAATATCCGGCTGCCCGATATTTAGATGATAAACTTTAATCCCTTTTTTCTTTGCTTTTTCGGCAAAGGGCGTCAGCTTCCTTATTGGGGAAGCAGGCATTTGTTCTCCTTTTGATGAAACTTTTGGCATAGGAGGGCAAAGCTAAAACAATTTGTAAAGAATATGAAAATGATTTTGCTAAAAAAAGGAAATTAAATTTATAATTCTGCGAAATTTATATTTTACCTATTTTTTATTTGGAGAAATAGCTTTCCAACTTATTGGCGGAAGCTTGTCTTTTTTGCGCAAAAAGTATTGCTCAATGCCAAACCAGGATAAGGTACCGCACAAGATAGAAGCGGCGTAAATTAAGAGGAAATAGTTTGGCGATACACCAGAATTGTAGAATACATGAATAATTACTACATGATAAATATAAGTGCCATAAGAGATGTCGATTTTGCCTAAAATATTGTTGCTTAAGTTTTTAAAGCTGAAAGCTAAAGAAAAGACAGTGAAAATTAACAGCAATAAATAGGCGAAACTGAGGTGGTTATAGCTATAACGAGAGATTGAAGTATTGGTATACACTATCATGCAAATTATTGCCACCAAAGCTGTAGCCCATATTGAGAAGGTATTGGCAAATAGTTTTTTAGCGCGGCTAAAGTTTAAATAAAATAAAATGCCGACGCCAAAAAAGCTGAAATTGTAAAAAACCGAGTTGAAAATGAGTTTGTAGGTGATTGTGCTGCCATCTAAGAAACGATTAGCCAGATAGTTAATGGTGCAGGATAAAATAATTAAAACAACTACAAGTGAATTTTTGAAAAACAGATCCCGTTTTTTCCAACTTAACAGTCGCGCGAAAGCGAAATAAAGCGCATAGAATTGTAATTCAACGCTAATAGTCCACAAGGCGCCGTTGGGATGGTGTCCCTGCGCAAATCCTTTCAGACTTTCGGGCGTATAAAACTGGAAAATCGTAAGCTGCGCAAGTACAAATTTTAGAAGATCCGAGTTTAAGGTTGCATACCCGAGGTAAAGTAAAAGCAAACAGGTTACAAAAACATTGACTGTTAATGCCGGAAAAATTCGCAATATGCGCTTTCGGCAAAATGAATTGGGACTCGAGTAATCAAAGGATTTTGCAATTAAAAAGCCACTGATGGAAAAAAATATAATTACACCGGGAAATAGCCACAATACGTCCAAGAACAGCGTGTTTTCTCCTACATCGTAAAGATTGTAGGTATGTAAAACCATTACTTGGAGGCAAGCTAACAGCCTTATTAAATTAAAGTTGTTGTTTCTGTTAGCTAATAGCGCATCCATTATTTACCAATAAACAAAATCGCCAAATTCGCTGTTGATGGTTACCTGTTTTTTATCACTCGCTTCAACACGCCCTACAATTTGGGCATCTATGCCGAAAGATTTAGAAATATCAATAATGCTTTGCGCGATGTGGGCAGGAACGTAAACTTCCATACGGTGCCCCATGTTAAATACTTTGTACATCTCTTGCCAATCGGTGCCAGACTGCTCCTGAATTAACTTAAACAAAGGCGGTACCGGAAACAGATTGTTTTTAATGATGTGTAAATTTTCTACAAAGTGCAATACTTTGGTTTGTGCGCCGCCACTGCAATGCACCATCCCGTGAATTTGCGAACGGTACTGGTCTAAAATCTGTTTGATAACCGGCGCATAGGTGCGGGTAGGCGACAAAACCAGTTTACCTGCCGTAATTTTTTGTCCGTTTTCTACCTCCACTAAATCTGTAAGTGCTTTTTGGCCAGAAAATACCAGCTCAAAAGGCACCGCGGGATCAAAGCTTTCTGGGAATTTTTTAGCGATAGCTTTCTCGAAAACGTCATGGCGGGCAGATGTCAGCCCGTTAGAGCCCATGCCACCGTTGTATTCTTTCTCATAAGTAGCTTGTCCGCTAGATGCTAGGCCAACGATTACATCGCCCGCTTGGATGGTATGGTTAGAGATCACATCGGCGCGTTTCATCCGGCAGGTTACCGTAGAGTCCACTATAACGGTCCGCACCAAATCGCCTACATCGGCGGTTTCGCCACCGGTAGAGTAAATGTTGATGCCCAGTTCGCGCAGTTCGGCTAAAATTTCTTCGGTACCGTTGATGATTTCTGCAATCACTTCACCCGGAATTATGTTTTTATTTCTGCCAATGGTAGATGAAAGCAAAATACGGTCTGTGGCGCCCACGCACAGTAAATCGTCCAAATTCATGATAATAGCATCTTGTGCAATGCCTTTCCATACAGAGATATCACCGGTTTCTTTCCAATAGATATAAGCCAAAGAAGATTTTGTACCGGCGCCGTCTGCATGCATAATGTTGCAATACGCCTCATCTCCACCTAAAATATCAGGAATGATTTTGCAGAATGCTTGCGGAAAAATGCCTTTGTCAATATTTTTGATGGCATTGTGCACATCCTCTTTTCCGGCCGAAACCCCACGTTGGTTGTATCTATTGTCGCTCATGTTGGCGCAAAGATATTAAAAGTATAGCTTATTGAGAGGTGAGATTGAAGACGTGAGATTTTGACGATGCCAAACACCTAATACCTTAAGCCATACGCCTCAAACCACCTCAGGCCTTCTGTCAAAAAAGTGTAGGCTCGTCGGTTGCCAATTTCGGGATAGTCAAATCTAACTTTAAGGCCTCGTTCAGTTTCTTAATAAAATGCGCCGATAGCAAAGGTGAAGCTTTTTCAATGTTCTGATGCACGAAGAAATCAAGCTCCTGCAAACCTTCGTTGTGCCAAAGTTTAATACGCTCTACCCATTCATCCAAACGGGTATAATCACTTTTGTGGTTGGCGCCTACGTATCTGATAAATGCCTTAGGCGTGCTTAATTTCATGTGCAACATATCGCGTCGGCCGGCGGTATCTACAATAATGTTGGTGATGTTGTTCTTTTGGAAAAGTTCAAAAATGCGGTCGGCTATCTTTTCATCGGTAAACCATTCCTCATTACGCAATTCGACACCTAAAGGGAGCGCTTTGGGGAAAAGCTTCACAAAATTTTCGAGACGATCGAAGTCTTTGGGTTTAAAATTATCGTGCAGTTGCAAAAACACCATGCCCAGCTGCTCTTCAAAATTGCTCACCGCATCACAAAATTGGTCTAGCGGTTCTTTTATGTTCAACAAGCGGCGATAATGACTTACCGTATTGGTTATTTTTGGAAAAAATTTAAAGTTTTCGGGAGTTTTCTCTTTCCAAACCAATACTTGTTCGCGGGTGGGACTATGGTAAAAAGTAGCATTTAATTCCACGCTGTTAAATTGCGTACCGTAATAGGCCAGCTCGTCTTTGGTGCCTTTTGGGTAAAACCCTTTCAAATCTGTTTTGTTCCATTTGGCACAACCTACAGAAGCGTCAAACTTTTCGCCTTTGTGTTTCTGTAAAACCTCTTTGGTCTCTTTTGCATCGGCCGGAAGGCTGAAATCTATATCTTCTGGGTTGCTTACTTGTCCAAATTTCATCGCTGATTTTTTAAATGTTAAAAATGCTCAAGCTTTTAAACGTACTGTTTTGCTTTCACTAGATAATACTGATACACTAAACTAAGCAACAATAAAATCCCAGCCAATTGATGGAAGGCGGCGAAAGTTTCAAACACCCCAAAATGCCCGTCTGTATGTGTTCTCGAGCTCAAAACCGAGGCCACACCTAAGCTAACTTGGATAAATATTAATATTAAGGGCAACCTAGATGCCTGTTTTAAGCAGGTTAACGCACTGTTTTTTGTGATGTTTTGAATTTTGAAAAAGCCCCATACAATTAGTAATGTCAACAAATAAGCCAAACCGCGGTGCACAAAATGCACATTTATCGGATGGTCCACCCAGTTTTGCGCCCATAAATTGGTTGGGATGGCTTCGCCATTAATAGATGGCCAAGTAGGCGCAAAACGTGCGGCTTTTAAGCCAGCCATAAAACCTCCATAAATCAGCTGTACCGTTAATAAAGCCAAGATAATTGTTAAAAAAGCCTTCAGTTTTGGGTTTTGATAGCTTTGGTTTTGTGGCACCAAAAGTTTTAAAGCAAACCAAAAAGTGTAAACTAACAATACCAGCGCCGCTATAAAATGGATGGCCAGTTTGATATGGTTTACGCTGATGCTGGTGTTGGTAAGGCCAGATTGCACCATAATCCACCCGATGAGCCCCTGCAAACCTCCTAAAATAAATAGAAGCACCAAGGGCCAAATCATTTTCTTTGAAAAGTATTTATTGATTAAAAAGTAAAAGAACGGGATGATGAATACAAAGCCCAAGCTACGCGCCCACAGTCTGTGAAACCATTCCCAAAAGAAAATGAACTTAAAATCGCTTAAGGTAAAACCTGAGTTGAGGTGTTTAAACTGCCCGTACTGCTTATATTGGTCAAAGGCGGCCAGCCAAGCATCATGGTTTAATGGAGGTAGCACGCCCATAATTGGTGCCCATTCTGTAATGGAAAGGCCCGAGCCGGTAAGGCGCGTTACGCCTCCTATAATAATCTGTACAATAATCATAAACACGCCAACCATCAACCAAATGGCTACTGCGCGGTTTTTTTTATCGGGAGTTAGATTTTTCAATGTCGATTACAAAAATGGTTTCAAAACAATTGGGTTCAAATTAAGTGATTCTTACCCAAAAATATGTTTGTTTATTTTACTGATATTTTAAAGGTTTCTAAAAAATCGCCTTGGTTTAAAACAAGGAGATAAATGCCTTTCTGATGGTTTCCGATATCGAAACGCCAAGTGCCGTCACTTTGTTTTGGTAGCTTTTCTTCCCTAACTGTTTTTCCGGATAAATCAACCAGACTGGCGGATAAGTTATTGCCGTTGAAACCGGGAATCGCAATGTTTACCACGTCTGCTACCGGATTAGGGTACACCACAATTTTTTGCGACGCGTCTATTTTAAAATTAACAGGGGCGGTTGCTAACGCCTCTGTTTTTCCATCAAAATCTGACAGACTCAAACGATAGTAATTAATACCATTTGCGGGGCTGTTGTCGTTAAAACTATAGCTGCTAACTTCCTCCAAGTTTCCTCTCGCAGGAACTTTTCCCACTTCCATGAAGTTTACACCGTCTGCAGAAACAGAAAGTATATAATGTTTTGCGTCTTTTTCTGAGGCACTTGTCCAAATCAGGGCTACGCTATTATTTTTCTTTAATGCTTTAAAACTGATGAGTTTTACCGGAAGGGTAGCGGCTAGGTTTTCATACGCGCCAATATCGACAACTCCGCCTATTACCCTGTTGTTCCCAGCTAAATCTTTATTTGCATTAGCCAAAAGATAAGTATTGTTGCCTTTGTTAATTAGCGGACTATCGTCTTGCAATTGGTAATCGCCTGCGGCTGGATCTGCAAATTTTGGATTTGTGTTGGGATCCAAAATACCATCACCCGCATTTGCCACAATACCAAACACCAAACTGTTCTTAATTTCTAAAGAAGATGAAATAGCTGATATGGGATTATCCGTATAGGTGTTGTTTGTAATTACGCTGTTGTATATTTTCAAAGAAGACTGGTCCGCAGACAGGATTGAAGTCGAGCCAGATCCATCAGCCTCATTTTGTGTTGCAGTAAGGTTCACAACAGTAACGTTTGAACCGTCGTTTGCAGATAAAACAGTATTGTTTCCCGCCAAATTATTTAGAAAAAGCGCGTTATTAATAACTAAGTCAGTTTTTTTAGCATAAATCCCAGCGGTACCCACAAAAGATTCGTTATCAGCAATTATTAAGTTAACAAACTCATTGCTAAGATTTGGACTTTCCGGTATTGCAGATGCACTAGGAACAATCGCAATTGCCGCGCCCTCACTGTTCACATGGTTGTGTTGTATGGTCAAATTTTGGAGAGAAATTGCGGAATTGGCAAGATACAGCCCGCCGCCACTGTAAGGAAGAATCTTGTCTGTGCCTAACGTCGGAAAATCATCGGGATTGGTTTCCAAACTTGCCAAAGCAATGCCGTTTTGGATGGTGAAACCGTTTAGCACAGCTGCGTTGCTGTTTCCCGCAGCAACAACTACATGGTAAGCGTTCGTAGCTTCACCATCTATTTCCACATTTCCGTCCAATATACTTGCATTGGCGGTGTTTGTTAAATCGCGTTCGCTTAAATTGCTTTCGGTACCTGCAAACCCCCCGTAAATTTTAGCGTCATTCTTTAGCAAAAAACAGGCATTTCGAGCCCCTCCGATTGAGTAATTTATATCGGATGGGATGCTTTTGGGTGTGTATGTACCGCCTGCAACCCATATCTGTTGGGTATTGCCGGCTAAATCTATCATGGCCTGTAAATCCGATGATGCATTTTCCCAGCTAAATCCGTTGCCAGTACCGCTGGCAATTGGCTTTACGTAAAAGATAGAATTTGGCAGCACCAAATGTAGGGTGCTTTCTTTTTGGATGTTGTAGTCTGCCAAGGTTCTTCCGTCTTCCAGCAGTTTTCCGGCAAATATTAGGCGCTGGTTTTCTGGCGGAATGCCTTCTTTGTCTTGTAGCTTTTGCTTCACTTGCTGGATGCTGTCAGAGCCTTCCGCCTCCAGCGCAATTGTTTTCCCTGTTAAGGTTTTTACAAATATTTGCATAGCACAAACGCTTGCCGGCAAAATCAGCGCAAATAGTAACGTAAGAGCAAAAAAAGTCCCTTGTGTTTTTTTAAGTAAATTTTTCATACATACGATGCGAGTTGATGTGGGGCAAATTTAGCAAAAGCATTCCATAATCGGTCTCCCCATTTCTACTAAACATGACATTCCACAGAGCATGCAACCCTAAAATTTTTAGCCTTTTTTAGCTAATTTTGCAGACTTTTAAAACAGGCACGAAGAATGTTTTTCAAGAAAAAAGGAATCCACACAATATGAGTAATAAACCAATTGATTTGGGCGAACAAAGTGAAGTAGAGGTTTACGGTGCGCGTGTTCATAATCTTAAAAATATAGATATTTCTTTTCCTCGCAACCAACTGGTGGTGATTACCGGTTTAAGCGGTTCGGGGAAATCTTCTTTAGCTTTTGATACCATTTATGCCGAAGGCCAACGGCGTTATATGGAAACTTTTTCTGCTTACTCGCGCCAGTTTATGGGCGGTATGGAGCGTCCGGATGTGGACAAAGTTTCGGGCTTAAGCCCCGTAATTGCCATTGAGCAAAAAACCACTTCAAAAAATCCGCGTTCTACAGTGGGCACCATCACAGAAATTTACGATTTCTTGCGCCTGCTATACGCACGTATTGCCGATGCCTACTCGTACAACACTGGCGAAAAAATGGTTAAAATGTCTGAAGACCAGATTATGAACCAAATTTTGTCGCAGTTTGAAGGCAAGCCTATCAATATTTTGGCACCCGTGGTTAAAGGACGTAAAGGCCATTATCGCGAGCTTTTTGAGCAAATACGCAAGCAAGGATATCTAAAAGTTAGGGTTGATGGCGAAATAATGGACGTTACACCTAAAATGCAGGTGGACCGTTACAAAATACACGATATAGAAACCGTGGTGGACCGTTTAATTGTCTCCGAAAAGGACAAAAAACGTTTATATACCTCCATCCAATCGGCATTAAAAATTGCCAAAGGCATCATTAAAATATCAGATAAAGAAAACAATACCTATCATTTTTCTAAATACCTGATGTGCCCAAGCACTGGTGTTTCGTATGATGAACCACAGCCAAATTCTTTCTCTTTCAACTCGCCGTACGGAGCTTGCCCCGAGTGCGACGGTTTAGGTTATGTTTTTGATGTGGATGAGGAATCGGTAATCCCAAATAAAAAACTAAGCATTGTAAACGGTGCTTTGGCGCCTTTAGGCGATTATCGCGAAACATGGATTTTCCAAGTTATCAAAGCTTTGGGCAAAAAATATGGCTTTTCTTTATCGCAACCCATTGAAAAATTAGATCCAAAAGCCGTTGATATTTTATTGCACGGTACCGAGGATTTGATAACCGTGCCTGTAGAGTATAATAAATGGAACGTACAAAATTATCAAATCAATTTTGATGGCATTATCAAAATGCTGGAAGAGCAAAATGAGAAAAAGGGGGGCATAGGTAGTGATGATTTAGATAGCTTCCGAGTTTTAAAAACCTGCCCGTTATGCGAAGGAGCACGTTTAAAAAAGGAATCGTTGCATTTTAAGGTCGACGGGAAAAATATTTTTGAGCTGGCCTCAATGGACATCAGCAACTTGCAGACTTGGTTTGTTGGCTTGGAGGATAGGCTTAGCGAAAGGCAAAATGTAATTGCCAAAGAAATTTTGAAAGAGATACGCTCCAGAATAGGTTTTTTGTTAGATGTTGGACTGGTTTATCTCACGTTGGACCGTACGGCAAAAACCTTATCCGGCGGCGAGGCGCAACGTATTCGTCTGGCAACGCAAATAGGCTCGCAACTGATGAATGTGATGTACATTTTGGATGAGCCTTCCATCGGTTTGCACCAGCGCGATAACGACCGCTTAATCAATGCCTTAAAAAGCCTTCGCGATTTAAGCAACACTGTTTTGGTGGTTGAGCATGATAAGGATATGATACTGGAAGCCGATTACGTGATAGACATGGGGCCGGCTGCCGGCGTAAAAGGTGGCGAAGTGGTAGCCCAAGGAACCGCGGCGCAATTGCTGGCTTCGCATACGTTAACCGCATCTTACCTTAACGGCGAGCGCGAAATAGCCGTTCCGCAGAAAACAAGGGAAGGCAACGGAAAGGTGTTAAGCTTAAAAAAAGCATCGGGTAACAACCTTAAAAACGTAAGTGTAGATTTTCCTTTAGGAAAGCTGATTTGCGTTACCGGGGTGTCTGGCAGCGGAAAATCTACTTTGATAGGCGAAACACTTTACCCTATTTTAAACAAGCATTTTTTTAGGGCTAAAAAAACGCCGATGCCTTACAAAGAAATTAAAGGTTTAGAGCATATTGATAAGGTAATTGAGATTGACCAAACGCCAATCGGGCGTACGCCGCGCTCCAACCCATCTACTTATACCGGTGTTTTCTCTGATATCCGCAATCTATTTGTGGCTTTACCCGAAGCGCAAATTCGCGGTTACAAGCCCGGCTGTTTCTCATTTAACGTAAAAGGCGGACGTTGCGAAACCTGCCAAGGCGGCGGCATGAAGGTGATAGAAATGAACTTTTTGCCAGATGTACAGGTGCCTTGCGAAGTTTGTGGTGGAAAACGTTACAACCGCGAAACACTGGAAGTGCGCTACCGCGGAAAATCCATCAGCGATGTGCTGGATATGAGCATTGAAGACGCGGTAGATTTTTTCGAGAACATCCCATCTATCCATCGGAAAATAAAAACATTGAAAGATGTGGGCTTAGGTTATATCACGCTGGGGCAGTCATCAACCACGCTTTCTGGTGGCGAGGCGCAACGCGTAAAACTGGCTACCGAGCTTTCTAAAAAAGATACGGGCAACACTTTTTATATTTTAGACGAGCCCACCACCGGTCTGCATTTTGAAGATATTAATGTATTACTGGGCGTATTAAATATGCTGGTAGATAAAGGCAATACCGTTTTGGTGATTGAGCATAATTTGGATGTGATTAAAGTAGCCGACCATGTGATTGATTTAGGTCCTGAAGGTGGCGCCGGCGGCGGTACTATCGTTTACGCCGGTACGCCGAAAGGCTTAACGAAGGTGAAAGAGAGTTTCACGGGAATTTTCTTAAAAAAGGAGCTGGAGAGCATGGCGAAGGTTTAGCGTATTTATAGTTATATTTAGGATGCCGGTGAGGAAAAAAGAAAAACTAAATATAGTTGCGGAGCCTAAAGCTGATTTTGAGAAAGCAGAATTGGATTTATTGCGCAGTGCGATGAAACATTCTTACACAGAACGTTTTTTAATGATGACTACGCTGATGAAGATGGACAAAATGTTTCGAATGGCGAAAATACAAATCGCTTGTCTCAAACGCATGTTTAGAAATTTGTAAGCAACAGAATACCCAGATGGGCAAATTATGGCAACGGAACTATTACGAACATATCGTTAGAAATGACGCTGCCTATCAAAATATTTCCCATTACATCTTAAACAATCCTGGTAAATGGTATGATGATAAATTTTATAAAGAAAAATAAGGCTTTACTATAGATATAAAATGCTAAAAAAAGATCGCTACCAAGCCTTTGTTGATTATTTTTCAAAACATCAGCCAGAGGCAGAAACGGAGCTAAAATATACCAACCCATTTGAGCTATTAATTGCGGTTATCCTTTCTGCACAATGCACCGATAAACGCATTAACCAAATTACACCAAAACTGTTTGAACGTTATCCAACGCCAGAATCTTTGGCAAGTTCCACCGTGGAGGAGGTTTTTAGCTATATCCGTTCGGTAAGCTACCCTAACAACAAGGCAAAGCACTTGGTGGGCATGGCTAAAATTTTGCTGCACGAGTTTGGTGGCGTAGTGCCAGAGGATGTTAAAGATTTGCAAAAGATGCCGGGCGTTGGCCGTAAAACAGCCAACGTGATAGCGTCTGTTATTTACAATGCACCTGCAATGGCGGTAGACACGCATGTTTTCCGCGTATCAAACCGCTTGGGTTTAACCAGCAATGCCACAACGCCCTTAGCGGTAGAAAAGCAATTGGTAAAATATCTGCCACAAGATAAAATTCACGTGGCGCACCACTGGCTTATATTACACGGACGTTACATTTGTGTAGCACGCAACCCAAAATGTGATATTTGTCCTATCAGTTATTTTTGCCGCTATTTTGAAAAAAATAATACGCCAAGTGCACTGTTAAAAAAAGAGGCGGAGCTAGCTAAAAAAGCGAGGCTGAAAGCGGATAAGACGAAAAAAGATAAAATAGCTAAAGAGCTGAAAAAAAGAGCGGTGCAAAACTAATGGATTTTGCTTTTTATATTTTGCGCACAATTAACTAAGTTTAATTTCTTATAAATTTTTATATACCAAAAATATTAGCAATTTTTGCACGTTTAAATTTCAGGAACCAAACAAATACTAAAAATATTATTAGATGAGCGCAGGTAACGAAAAACTGAAGGCTTTACAGCTAACGCTAGATAAATTAGAAAAATCATACGGTAAAGGTGCCGTAATGAAACTGGGCGATGCCCCTGTAGAAGCTATTGAAGCCATATCAACCGGATCTTTGGGATTAGATATCGCATTGGGGATTGGCGGTGTGCCAAAAGGCAGAGTTATTGAAATTTACGGACCAGAGTCTTCCGGTAAAACCACTTTAGCTACACACATTATCGCCGAAGCACAGAAAAAAGGTGGCATTGCCGCTATTGTGGATGCCGAGCACGCTTTTGATCAGTTTTACGCAAAAAAATTAGGTGTTGATATCGAGAACTTGCTGATTTCGCAACCAGACAACGGCGAACAGGCTTTAGAAATTGCAGATAATTTAATCCGCTCCGGCGCTATTGACGTTATCGTGATCGACTCGGTAGCGGCTTTGGTGCCTAAAGGCGAGATTGAAGGCGAAATGGGCGATTCTAAAATGGGTTTGCAAGCACGTTTAATGTCGCAGGCTTTACGTAAGCTAACCGGTACCATTAGCAAAACCAATTGCTGCTGTATCTTCATCAACCAATTGCGTGATAAAATTGGGGTAATGTTTGGTAATCCAGAAACTACCACCGGTGGTAACGCTCTAAAGTTTTACGCTTCTGTACGTTTGGATATCCGCCGTATTGCCCAAATTAAGGATAGCGACGAAGTTGCCGGCAACCGGGTTAAGGTGAAAATTGTTAAGAACAAAGTGGCGCCACCTTTCCGTATTGCAGAGTTTGATGTGATGTTTGGCCAAGGGATTTCTAAAGTTGGCGAAATTGTAGATTTGGGCGTGGAGTACGGCATCGTTAAAAAAGCAGGATCTTGGTTTAGCTATGGCGATACCAAATTGGGCCAGGGCCGTGATGCGGTAAAACAGTTATTGCTAGATAACCCAGAACTTTCTGACGAATTAGAAAACAAAATTAAAGAAGCGGTTTCGGGCGTAACCTTGATAGTTGAGCCAGAATAGCGGTAAGAAGTTTCCGAGAATATAAGCAACATCGGCAAGGGTGTTGCTTTTTTTGTGAACAATAATTGCTATGCAGATTATGTTTGTTTTAGTTTTTATATTTTAGCCTTATGGAAGAACAGAACGACAACCAACTAAATATAGAGCTATCCGAAGAAATGGCAGAAGGTACTTACGCCAACTTAGCCGTCATTACCCATTCAAACAGTGAATTTGTGTTAGACTTTATCCGGGTGATGCCAGGTGTGCCAAAAGCGAAAGTGAAAAGTCGCGTATTACTTACGCCCGATCACGCAAAACGCTTAATGAACGCCTTAGCAGAAAACATAGCCAAGTATGAAATGGTAAACGGCAAAATAAAGGTTGGCGGCGAAGACGGTGGGATGCCTTTTAATTTTGGCGGACCAACTGCCCAAGCATAAGCTGTAAAAGAAATGAGGCCTTGCGGCCTCAAATCTTACACACACGCAAAAACTATTCTTTCGCCTTTTTAAGCAAGGCAATCTCTTTTTTCAAACTTTCGATAGTTTGTTGTTGTTCTTGGATAGCGGCAACCATCACAGGAATTAACTTTTCGGCATCTAGCTCGCGGTAGCGGGCTGTACCCAAACTGTTTTTGCCGTTGCTGAAACTTTTGTAATGTGTTTTAATCAAACTAGGCGTTGCACTTGCTGCACTCTGCAAGCTAAAACCAAATTGTTGTGCTTCGCTCAGTTTTAATTTCGGATATTTTTCAGTGTTGTATCGGTATACGATAGGCTCCAGAAGCATCAGTTTCTGCACAGGCGCTTCAATATTAAGAACATCCGTTTTTAAATCGCTTTCGTTGATTTGTTGCGCAAAGCTATCATAGGTAAAATGTAGGGTCAGGCCTAGCACAAGGCTAAGCTTAAGTGTTTTGCTGAAAATCATTGTTAAGTTTTACGATGAATACTAATTGACTAATAAAAAGGTTCAATTAGCTTTCGGGCGGGGGGCTGGCGTAAAACGGTTTGTGATTTTTATAATTTGGAGATAGCGGCGCGCGCACAATTTGGACGCTCAAAACTTTATGCCATGCAAATAGGCCGGCCGGGCCAATCAGCACATCATTAAAATGTTCCTGCTCGTCTTGCGTTTCCGAGTTCTGGGCAATTTCTTCTGTAGAAACATTTTTTGTGTTGCAATCCAAAGTATTGCAAATGCCGATGCCTAAACACAGCAAAAACAGAAAAGAGAATATGTGCGTCGCGGTTTTCAATGATATGCATCAAAGATATTGTTTGACTTTTATTACGGAAATTTTGGACACCCTTTTTTAAGTAACGATATTGTGCATTCTTTAAATTAACAGCCAAACATTAAATCATGGAACAGCAAAAATTTAGCAAAGAGAATTTTGAAATAGCAGGTTTTAACGCTAAGCCCATTGTTGGCGATATCACCTACGCCAATAGCTACCCAGATTATTTAGTGATTTTTGTACACGGCAACAAGGGTTTTAAAGATTGGGGCGCACACCATTTAACCGCTGCGCGTTTTGCCGCCGCGGGAATTTATTTTTTAAAGTTTAATTTTTCGCACAGCGGGGTAAAGCCGGATGACCTTTCTGATATCAAGGACTTAGAAACTTTTTCTTTAAATACGCCCATCAAAGAGCTTTTTGATTTAGATAAAGTGATTGCATATGCACAAGACAAGTTTCCGCATTTGCAAATTGTATTATTAGGCCACAGCCGTGGTGGCGGTTTAAGTATTTTGCAAACTGCAAAGGATAAGCGTGTGGCAAAGCTCATTACTTTAGCAGCGCTTGAAGATTTTAGAAAACTTTGGAAACCCGAAGAGGAAGCAGCGTGGCGAGAAACTGGTGTAAATTACACAGAGAATAGCCGAACAAAGCAGATGTTTCCGCGCTCGGTGGTTTTATTAAACGATGTTTTAGAAAATCAAGAGATATTAGATACAAAAAAAGCCGCAAAACAGATGAATGTACCTTGGCTAATTGTGCATGGCACAGCAGACGTTGCGGTTGATGTTTCTGTAGCCGAAGAATTTCATCAGTTACAGCCAAAAAGCGAATTGTTAGTGATAAATAATGCAGACCATGTTTTTGGGGCAGTACATCCTTACACCATAACTGACCTTCCGGCAGATTTGCAAACGGCAGTAGATGCTTCTATCAAATTTGTATTAAAGCAATAAATGAACAGAAGTTGATGCGCATTTGGAAATAGAGCAGACCTTCGGCATTACTGCCTAAGTTTGTACCCACAAAAAAAGGCCAGGGAATAATCCTTGGCCTTCTAGTATAAACATAAACTGTGTTTTTATTTTTTGAAGCCTACGCGCGATTTAGGTTGTTTAAACTGCGGTGTGCTTTTCTTGTTAATCTGCGGATCGCCCACACTGCTCATGGCGCAACGGAAACCAATCTCGGCACTTGCCTCACCTTGGTCCAAATACCTTCTGGTTCCAGGGTTTAGCCAGTAAGCTCTATCGTTCCATGAACCACCTTTGTAAACCTTAGAACGGTCGTTCACCAAAGTGATTTTTCCGTACAAGTCTAAGTTCTGCGGGTCTAAGTAGCCACGTTGGTCGGCATCAAAAGTTGGTTTCAGCACTGGCATTTTGGTGGTGTCAATAGCCGTCGGCGTGCTTGGGCTAGGCTCTGTTATGTTGCCGTATTTTGAGGCTAGCTTTGCATATGGGTCTTTTTTGCCCGAGTGCGCATCAACTTTAACCGGCATATTGCTTTTGCCTAAAGTTACTATTTGGCCATTGGTGTCGTACTCGTTATTTTTAAAATCGTTACCTCTAAAAGGGTTAAAATCTTCCACCTTATCAAATGAGGCTTGGCGGTAGGTGTCGTAAACCCACTCGCTTACGTTGCCGGCCATGTTGTACAAACCAAAATCATTAGGCATGTAAGCTTTTACCGGGGCGGTAATATCGGCACCGTCGTTCAAATATCCGGCAACACCCATGTTATCACCTTCGCCACGTTTAAAGTTGGCGTAAATTAAACCGCGGGTATTTTTTTGTGCAGATCTGATTCCCAAACCGTACCAAGGATAAATTTTGTTATTGTTTACAATGTTATTGTTGGCCGTACCAATTAAAGCTAAAGCCGCATATTCCCACTCGGCTTCTGTTGGTAGGCGGTATCTGCCAGGCGTAAACACGCCGTCTTCAATGCGTGCGTAGCGTTGCTCGTTCCCTTTTCCTTTTGCTGGTGTGCCGGCAGAAGCGGTTGGGTTCAATACTTTAGGTGCGCCTTTGCCTTTATCTTCGTATTGGCCGTTAAGGTATAAATCTAAGCTAAACGGTTCGGTACTAACGGTGTTTGTGCCTTTGCCACCGCCTTTAGCGTTGCCGCCTTTTGCGGTAGAGTAAGTTTTCCAATCGCTCAAGATGTTTTTGTTTCTTAGCAAGTTTTCATTTACTACGTTGGTTCTCCAATCGCAATAAGCCACGGCTTGTTCCCAAGTTACGCCCACAACCGGATACTCTTGATAAGCCGGATGCCTTAAATAATTGTTTACGTAAGGCTCATTGTAAGCCAAAGGGCTTCTCCAAACCAAAGTATCTGGCAAAGCCTCGTAATACCATCTTGGGTCTTGCGGAACTTCCCTAATCCAGTTCAAATATTCTAGCCAGTCGATATTTGCTACTTCGGTTTCGTCCATATAAAAAGTAGCTACGGTAACTCGCCTTTTTGGTGCAGCGTAATCAAAACCAATATCATCGATGTTTGAACCGCCCATTACAAAAGTACCGCCTTCAATATGCACTAAGCCAGGACCTGGGGTAGGTTTCACTTTTTTAGATACTTGAAGCGAGCCTGCTCTTTTAGCGTTGTACGCCGCACCGGTTTTTTTGGATACGCCGGCGCTACCAGATTTTTTGCAAGACGATACTGCCATAGTTAAGGCAATACATGCAGCAAGTACAGGTAAGGTGTTTTTTCTCATTGTGCTTTATTGTGTTTTCAAAGCTAAAAATAAAATTTCTGATTAATCTAATTGATATGTTTAAAATTGCATGATTAACCAGCAAATGCTTCTCAATATTTTATATATTGAAACGGCTAAGCGCAATAATAGTTACAATAAAGATAAATAAATTTTTGGTTTGAAAAACATTGTATATAAGCTGTTTAGCCCGATATTGTTTTTCTTGGCGCTTTATAGCCCTCTTTTTGCCCAAAACCCGCTAAACCACTACCAGCTTCAATGGCCTTCAGATACGCTTAGGTTTTTTAGCCATAATAAACTAACAAAAAATACTTTTTTCCCTCGATATGATTTTGCTGTTTTTGGAAGCGTACCCTCTGTTTACCTAAAAATACCTGTTAATAAAGCCGACCAGCAGGTTGAAGTTCAGGTAGGTAAACAATCAAGAGCGGTATTGCCAGCAGGTTTTACAGATGGCGATAAAATTAAATCCGATCTGCAGATTAACTACCATACCGTTATCGAACATGGCCAAAACTACCTATTGTTAAGCTTTTTGCCCGTCATCAAGAATCCGGATGGCACTTATCAAAAGGTAGAGGAATTTAGTTTGACCATGAATGCAGTGTCCGTTAGGGGCGCAGGGTCCAATGTTGCAAATGCTCAGCCTGCAAACTCGGTATTGGCTAACGGCCGCTGGTATAAAATCGCGGTTGCGGCAAAGGGGATTTATAAATTGGATTACAATTTTTTGAAGAAGTTGGGTTTAGATGTATCCAATTTAGATCCGCGTAAGTTGCGGTTGTACGGCAATGGAGGGTATCAATTGCCACAGGCCAATAGCCAAAGCAGGCCGAACGATCTGCAAGAGAACGCTATGTTTGCCGTTGGTGAGGCCGACGGACGGCTAGATACTGACGATTATTTTTTGTTTTATTATCCGGGAAATACCGAATGGAAACAAAATGCGCAGGGTTTGTTTGAACATCAGCAGAACGTTTACAGCGATAGTGCTTATTATTTCTTGTCTGCCGATTTGGGCTCGGCTAAGCGGATGCTTAATAATCAGACATCAGGTACGGTGCCTCAAATAACCAGCAATAGTTTTGATGATTATCAGCTGTACGAAAAAGATTTATACAGTGCAATTACTTCAAACTTAAAATCGGGCAGAAACTGGTATGGCGAAGACTTTGAATTTACCAACAGTCGCGATTTTAACTTTAACCTGCCCGGTTTAATTGTTGGCGAGCCGCTTTGGGTAAAAACCCGGATGGCCATCCGCGCCAACGTAAGTTCTTTTGCACGGGTAAAACTGAACAATCAAAACTTGTACAATTTAACCGCCAATGCTGTTCCTCTAAATTTTGAAAGTGATTATGCGCAGGCGGTATCGCAAACGGCGAACATCTCTGCACCGGCAAATCCAAACCTAAGCCTAAACATCAGTTATGATAAAAGTAGTTCTATGGCAAATGCCTGGTTAGATTTTGTGGAATTAAACTGCCGACGACAGTTTTTTCCTATCAACGGTTTTTTACAGTTTAGGGATAAAAACACAGTGGGGCAAGGA
This sequence comes from Pelobium manganitolerans, assembly GCF_003609575.1. Lineage (GTDB taxonomy): Bacteria > Bacteroidota > Bacteroidia > Sphingobacteriales > Sphingobacteriaceae > Pseudopedobacter > Pseudopedobacter manganitolerans. The sequence continues at coordinate 120,115 of NZ_MBTA01000003.1, forward strand.
CTTGTACAGTTTAATTTGGGGGCGCAAAATATGGATTTGCAGGTTTGGGATGTCACTGATATGTACCATGCACGCGCGGTACAAGTACAAAAAACAGCCAACGAAAGCCATTTTATTGCAGACGCGGGTATGCTCAAAGAATATGTGGCCTTTTTGCCTTCAGCTTTTCAAACGCCCGCTGCCCTTGGCGCTTTGCCCAATCAAAATTTACATGCTTTAACGCCAGCCGATTTTTTAATTATCAGCGCGCCCGAATTTTTGAGCGAAGCAAGGCGTTTGGCCCAATATCGCAAAAATACTCAAGGTCTTAGCTACCATGTTGTTAGCAGTGAGCAAGTTTATAACGAGTTTTCTTCTGGAAAAAGAGATGCCAGCGCCATCCGCGACTTTGTGAAAATGTTTTACGACCGCGCATCCGCAAATACGGCGTTACAGCCCAAATACCTTTTGCTTTTTGGCAAAGGTTCTTTTGACAACCGAATGTTGCAGTTTAAGCAGAACAATCTTCTGGTCACCTATCAATCTAAAAATTCTTTATCGCCCACGGCCAGCTATACCTCTGATGATTATTTTGCTTTGTTAGATGACAATGAAGGTGATTTTTCTGAGGATTATAATGCCAATCCCGGCTTGTTGGACATCGCCGTAGGGCGCATCCCCGCAAAAAACGCGACAGAGGCAAAGGCCGTGGTAGATAAGCTGATAGCTTACGAGGCTAGTGCCAGTTTAGGGGCTTGGCGTAACAGCATTACTCTGGTGGCCGACGACGAAGATAATAACCTGCACCTCAACCAGGCGGAAGCCAACGCAACGCTTGTTGCACAAAACAAAAATTACAACATCAGTAAAATTTATTTTGATGCTTATCCCCAAGAAATTGGCGCCGGTGGCACTACAAATCCGCAAGCAAAGGAAGCTTTAAACCAAGAAATAGCCGATGGCACCCTGCTAGTAAATTATACCGGCCATGGCGGTGAAGGCGGTTGGGCGCAGGAAAAAGTGTTGACCATTGACGATATCGAAAATTGGCAGAACAAAAATAAACTGCCGCTTATTTTCACGGCAACCTGTTCTTTTAGCCGTTGGGACGATCCAGAGCTGGTTTCTGCCGGTGAGCTGGCGCTGTTAAAACCCGAGGGCGGTGTGCCTTCTATTTTTAGCACCACGCGTATTGTATATTCTTCCTATAATTTTGACCTAAACCAAAGTTTTTTAAAAGCACTTTTACAGGATATTCCAAATGGGCGCTTGCGCTTTGGCGATGTTTTCCGTGCGGCTAAAAACAACAATATCGGCGGTTTAAACATTAATTCCAGAAACTTTACTTTATTGGGCGATCCAACCGCTTTGTTTCCTATCCCGCAACTGGGCGTGCACAGCACCACACTGCCAGATACGCTTAAGGCAGGCGAAAAAGTAACCGTTAAAGGTGTGGTAACAAAAGCTGATGGCTCAACAGCCAGCAGTTTCAACGGTGTGCTTTATCCTATCTTATTTGATAAAGCCAGCACCATAAGAACTCTTGGGCAAGATGCCGGTTTAAACGGGAGCTATCCGCAAGCTTTTGAGGTGCAACAAAATGTGCTTTACAAAGGCAAAGCCAGCGTTGTTAATGGCTCATTCAGTTTTGATTTTTTGGTGCCACGGGATATTAATTTGAGTGTTGGGAAAGGAAAAATCAGCTACTATGCCGGTAATGAGCTGAGTGATGCTTCCGGCTTTAGCGAAATAAAAGTTGGTGGAAGCAGCGCAAACAGCTCAAACGATAAAATTGGACCTACCATAAAGCTATATTTTAACGACCAAAATTTTGTATCCGGAGGAATTACAAGTCCGAATGCGGTATTGTTAGTTAAGCTTTTTGATGAAAGTGGAATTAATACCACTGGAATTGGTATCGGCCATGATGTTGTAGCTACTTTGAGTTCTACGGATATGCCTGAAAAAAGTATCGTGTTAAACAATTACTATCAGGCTGATGTTGACTCGTACCAATCTGGCGAAATAAAATACCCTTTCGAGAACTTGCTGCCCGGCCGTTACACTTTAAAGTTAAAAGCTTGGGATGTATTTAATAATTCGGCAGAGGAGTTGATAGATTTTGAGGTGAAGCATCAGGAAAAACTGAGTTTGGCCCATGTACTCAACTACCCAAATCCCTTTGTAAACCGCACCAGCTTTCAGTTTGAGCACAATTACCCCAATGAAGAATTGGAGGTGCAGGTGAACATAAAAACGGTAACGGGCAAGTTGGTGAAAACTATTAATCAGCAAATTTACAGCACCGGAAACCGGGTGAACAACATCTTTTGGGATGCCAAAGATGATTTCGGCGAGAAAATTGCACGCGGCATATACGTTTACGAGTTAAAAGTGCGTTGTATAAGCAACGGTGCGGTAGCTAAAAAAACCGAAAAGTTGCTGATACTTTAACCTAAATCAATTATTATCGCTTATTAATTATAGTTTTACCAAATGAAGATAAAGCTTTACGCCTATTCAGCTGCATTCGCTTGCGGCATCATGCTATTTAACAATGTTCAAGCTCAGGAAGTTGTAACAGACGGGCGGCAAGAAAACGCAATTACTACTGCTGTTCCGTTTTTATTGATTACGCCAGATGCACGCGCTGGTGCAATGGGGGATGTAGGCGCTGCTACCTCGCCAGACGTAAATGCCACACATTTTAATCCGGCTAAGTTGGCATTTCTTAAAGATCCTTACGGTTTTGGCGTTTCTTATAGTCCGTGGTTGCCTAAGTTGGTGCCAGATATTAACCTAGCTTACTTAAACGGATTTTATAAAATTGACGATCGTAATACCATCGGTGGTTCGTTGCGCTATTTTTCTTTAGGGAACATTCAGTTTGTAGATGAAAACCAGCAGTTACAAGGTGAGGGTAACCCCAATGAGTTGGCGTTTGACGTATCTTATGCCCGTAGTTTTGGCGATAACTTTTCTTTGGGTACAGCTATCCGCTATATTTACTCTAATTTAAGTTCGGGACAGGTTTTCAACAGCCAAGAAACACAACCAGCATCCGCAGCAGCGGCAGATATTTCTGCATTTTACACCACGCCATCTACGCTTTTTAGCAAGGCGGCCACCATTTCTGCAGGTTTAGATATATCGAACATTGGTACCAAAATGAATTATACCGAAAGCGGGCCGAAATATTTTTTACCCACCAATATGCGCTTAGGTGGCTCTGCAACGGTACATGCCGATGATTATAATGATTTCTCTTTCTCGTTGGATTTTAATAAACTGTTAGTGCCAACAAATGCCACAACAGACGCCAGCAAATCTGTGCCGGCAGGTATTTTCGGCTCTTTTACCGATGCGCCGGGCGGAGCGAAAGAAGAGCTTCAGGAAGTTAGCATTGCCACCGGCGCCGAGTATTGGTACAACAAACAGTTTGCAATACGTGCAGGCTACTTTTACGAAAATCCAAATAAAGGAAACCGCCAGTATTTAACCTTAGGCTTGGGTTTACGTTACAATATTGTTGATTTAGATTTTTCGTATCTATTGGCCAACCAGCAAACATCGCCTTTGGCTAATACCTTAAGATTTTCTTTATTATTCAATTTTGCAGCACCTAGCAGCGGTGCTAAACCTTAAAATTTTATGAAGATTAGAGTTGGATTCGGGTTTGATGTGCACCAGTTGCGCGAAGGTCATCCTTTTATTTTGGGTGGCGTATTGTTAGAACATCATAAAGGCGCTTTTGGCCATTCTGATGCGGATGTTTTGGCCCACGCTGTATGCGACGCTTTGTTAGGCGCAGCAAACAAGCGGGATATTGGCCATCATTTTAAAAACACCGATGAGCGCTGGAAAGGCATCAGCAGTTTAATATTATTAAAAGAGTGCGCAAAGATGTTGCACGACGAAGGCTACAGCATTAACAATGTTGACGCGATGCTATGTATTGAAGCACCCAAAATTAATCCGCATGTACCAGCCATGAAAAAGCACTTAGCTTTGGCTATGGGCATCAGTGAAGATGACATCTCTATCAAGGCTACTACCAATGAAACCATGGGCTTTATTGGGCGCGAAGAAGGCGTAGTAGCCTATGCCGTTTGTTTGATACAGAAGTAATCTGGCATTTCAATAAAAGCTTGCGAGGTTGGTTAAAATCGTAAAATTATTAAAGAATTGCTACCAATTAAATTCCACTACTTTTTTAAGATCGGGGTGCAAACTGGCGTAAACGGGGCAGGTTAGCGCGGCGTGTTCCAGTATTTTCTTGTCTTTATCGCTAAAGCTGTTTTTGTTGGGGAAACCTAAACTGATTTGTATTTCTGTTACGCGGCGTGGCTCTGTACCCATAATTTTTGTCACTTCTGCACTGGTACCAGAAATATCTATGCCGTGCGTTTCTGATGCAATGCCCATAATGGTAAGCATACAGCTGGCTAAAGAAGTGGCTAATAGGTCTGATGGAGAAAAAGCTTCGCCCTTGCCCTTATTGTCAACAGGTGCATCGGTTACGATGTTGGTATTAGAACGTAAGTGGGTGGCGCTTGTACGCAAATCGCCCTGATAAATAACTTTTGAAGTTGCCATGTTCAAAAGTAAAAATCTGACAGATACTTGTCCAACAAAAACGCGATATATCTTTTTTTTAATACAACAGATGCAAGTTTCTAACACCGTTGATACAACAATTGTTATCTGTGTTTTTATTTAACACATTAATTATCAGGTTGTTGATTTTGTGCTGGTGCGATTTTTTACTTGTGGATATTAATTTGATAACAAACAGCAGAAGCTTTACCCTTCGTTTATTTTATGAGCATAGCTATTGTACTTGGCCTTTTGGTTTTGGCAATCATCTTATTCGCAACAGAAATAGTTTCGGTAGATGTTGTGACCGTTTTTTTACTGATTGTACTGTGTTTAACCAACATCATCACACCTAAAGAAGCGTTTGAAGGTTTCTCTAGCGATTTTATCATCATCCTGGCTTCCATATTTGTAATGGTGGGAGCACTGAGGCAAACGGGCGTAATCGACACTTTTATTGCGCGTTTGGTGAACATCAAAAAGCAACCTCCAAAAATCATCGTGTTTTTTGTGATGCTGGTAGCTTCGTTAACCTCGGGTTTTATGAACAACACCACCATAACCGCGCTAATGTTAAACCCTACCATCGGGTTATCCAAACTATCGGGCATTGCACCATCCAAAATTTTAATGCCTTTGTCGTTTGCATCCATTTTAGGCGGGACCTGTACTTTAATTGGTACCTCAACCAACGTTGCGGTAAGCGGTTTTATCGTTTCGCAGGGCTTGCCTCGCATTGGTATGTTTGATTTTTTGCCTATCGGATTAATTCTTTTGGGTGTTGGTATTTTATATATGATGACTATCGGTCAGCAGTTGTTGCCCAGCAATTCTAAAGAAAAGCTGGAGGAAGATTATGCCATGCGTAAATATCTGAGCGAAGCGGTAATTGCAGAAGATTCTAACCTGATTGGGCAAAAGGTAAGTGAATCTGACATCGCTAAACAAGGTTTTACCATTGTTTCTATTATCCGCAACGGTTATAATTTTATCCCCACGCGCTTCACCAAATTGGAGGCAGGAGACGAGATTTTGATTAAAGGTAATGTGGACGATTTGCTGAAAATAAAAGATTTAAAAGGTGTAGATATCAAAGCTGACCTACTCGATTTTGAAAAAGAAGGAAACGAATTGCATTTGGCAGAGCTGATGGTCATCGGCGGGTCCGAATCGCTCAAAAGTACGGTAGAGCGCATCAATTTTAGAACGCGTTACGGCTTAAGCATTTTGGCTATCCACCGTAAGGGGAAAACCATGCGCGAAAAAATTGGTAAAATGCGCTTGCAGGTGGGCGATTTGCTTTTGGTGCAGGGCGAGAAAGAAAATATCGACTTTATCCGCAACCGCGAGAACGATTTTATTTTGCTAGAAGATTATAAGCCTAATTTGCACCTTAAGCGGAAAGGCATTTTTACGCTTTTTGCTTTTGTACTTTCTATAGTTTTGGGTACAACGGGCATTGTTCCGCTCTCGGTAGGTTTTTTAATTGGCGCTTTGTTAACGGTGGCCACCCGTTGCGTAAACCCCGATGAAGTTTACGACCATATTGATTGGCGTTTGTTGATTTTAATTGGCGGGATGAGTGCTTTTGGCGTGGCCATGACAAAAACTGGCGCAGATAAGTTTGTGGCGGAGTATGTGATTACTATTTTTAAAACCTTTGGCATTTACGGCATTTTAGCCGGCTTTGTATTACTTACCGTGGTACTAACGCAACCTTTAAGCAATGCCGCCGCCGCTTTAGTGGTACTGCCAATAGGTTTGCAAACCGCTGCCCAACTTCATGTTAATCCGCTTACTTTTGCAATCGCCATAATGCTCTCGGCATCGGTTTCTATGCTTACCCCTTTTGAGCCTTCTTGCATTCTAGTGTATGGCCCCGGGCGCTACAAATTCTTTGATTTTGTTAAAGTAGGCGGAATTTTAACCTTAATTATGATGGTAATTTTGGTCTGGATTGTGCCTTTCTTTTACCCATTTAAGGTGTAAGGAGTGAGGTTTAGGGTTTGAGGTTGCGGTTAACGTTTGAGGTTTAAGGCGTGAGGTTTAAGATGTGGGGCCGAAAGCCTAGGGTGTGAGTTTAACAGGGTTGTGGCTGGTTTTCAGCGTCGCAGACTCCTATCTATTCTGAAAATCTTTAGAACGCTTCGCTAACTCTAAGGACAATAAATGCTAGCCAATAAGCGGATAAAAAAAACTTGCGAAGTTTTTAAAACTTCGCAAGTTTTACTAAACGAGTGCTAAAATTAAGTGTAATTTACGTTTCAAACGTTGCCGTCTTTTATCATTATTCTTTCATCCTTATTCCCAAATAAGTTATCTTAAAAACTTTTTCACTAAGCTTTCACTGTCTGATGTAAAACGAACAATATGTACCCCCGGATCCACCGAGAAAGGTAAACTGATGCTGTTATGGCCTCTGTTAACTGCAATAGCTTGGGAGAACAACTGTTTTCCGCCAATTTCGTATATCTGCAATTCGCCTTTAGTTTGGTTTGCTGATGAAATAAATATCTTTAACTCTTCTGCACCGGCATAAACGTTAAGTTTTGAGCCTTCAATTTTAGAGTTTAAAGCAATCACGAAGGATGCGGAGGTGTTGCCATCAAAATCATGCTGCACCAAACGATAGTAGTTGATGCCTGCATTGGGGTTTTCATCAATAAAATTGTAAGCATTATTTACTTTGGATGTGCCAGCTCCTTTCAACTCACCTATACTGCGGAAGTTTTTACCATCGGCCGAATGCTGAATTTCAAAGAAGTCGTTTTTATTTTCAGAGGCAGTGTTCCAGTTTAAAGTAATGTTACCGTCGTAGGCGGTGCCGGTGAAAGCTACTAGTTCTATAGGGAGGGGAACGGCTAAGGTTTTAATGTCTATTTTAACAGGGCTTACCTGCAAATTGTCACTTAAATCTTTAGCAATTACATACACATCATACTCAACATCAGCAGAAAGCCCTGTTACTGTTTTGGAATTCATAGTGCTAGCTTCACTATAAATTGACCCACTGAAGGTTGCAATAGTATTATCAGCGTTTAAACCTTTTGACACTTGCTCGGCAGTTGGGGCAGCGGCACCGTCTGGAACTATCACATAATAGGTGTTTCCTTTGTCATTGATGTTGGTTTGTACGTCAAAGCTAGTGTTATTTACATTTTCCACTGCCGGAAAGTTAGTTGCAAAAACCGGAGGCGTACCAAGTGCTGTTGTTCCCTGGATAGAAAGTCCCGAAGTGCTTGCATCTGGGGAGTAAAAGCCCCATTCGCCGTTGGTCGTTTGCCCGGTGGCGTAAAACCTTAATACCACGCTTTGGCTCGAGCCTACGTTTTGCAAATCCGGTATACCGATGAGCGATTGTTCTGGCAAATCAACCTCGCCGTTTGCATCCATCGGTGTTAAAATTGGTGACCCTATAAGTTTAAAAGTATTGCCCTCATCAATGCTATAAGCAAATTGCGAATACACTGGTCCATAGCCCGGCGTGCCTTTAAATTTACCGTTTATGCCACTTAGCGAAAACTTATAGCCGGTTGCCGATTTCAGCTTGATTTCAAAATAATCGGTATTGGCTACATTAATGGCATCGTTTCCGAAGCCAGCTGTGGAGAACGAATTGGCATTGCTGCCCGAAGCGGCGGAACTTCCACGGCTGATTGTGTTTAAACTTGCTCCGCTCTCCAAATTACTATTGATGTTGGAGGCAGTTATTGATGCTGGATTATTTTGTTGGTAAAAATTCCAGCTAACGATGGTTTGTGCACTTAGTCCTAGCGACGTCAATAAGCCAAGGCCTAAAGTGAGTAGTAGCGTTTTTCTCATGATTTCGATGTTTTAATGATTTTTTGCTACTCATATCCAATACAGTGCCTTAATTTTAACTTTGCTGTATAAGCCAAATAAAAAGGTCGGCTTATCATTTCCGACCTTTTTAAAAAACAGTATTCCCTTGCTTAACGTACAAATTTTTGAACGATGGTTTTGCCGACGCACTGCAGGCGTGCAAGATAAACACCGGTAGGAAGAAAAACTTGACAATCTGTTTTATTATAACCTTTGGCCAATTTTAAATTGGTGTTAAACAGTTTGTTGCCACCGGTGTCAAATAAAGCGAGGTGCGCCAATGTATTAGCAGGTGCAAATATGTTTGCTGATACGTTTTTATCCAGACAGATAATGTTTAAACTAAGTTCATCCGGGCCTAAACTTGCTGACGTAACAGCCACTGAGGTTGATTTACCGTCAAAATCTACCTGCTTCAACTGATAATAGTTGATGCCTGTAAGCGGATTGTCGTCAATAAATTGGTAACCTTGTTCTGTTTCTGTGTTTCCTGCAGCGCTCAGGCTCGTTAAATAACTAAAAGTTTCGCCGTCACCAGAGCGATATAGTTCAAAATGGTTGTTGTTTTTTTCTGATGCAGTTTTCCAGTTTAACAAGATACGTTCATCTAAAGTTTTTGCAGTGAAAGAAGTAAGGGTAACGGGCAGGGTAGATGATGCCCCAGAAATTACAATATTGTTTATCCTAAAAGAGCCAGAACCGCTAGCAGCATAACCCCAGAACCGAACAGTTAAGACCTGCTCTGAGTTAACGACTACGTTCAAAGTATTACTGTTAAAGCTCGTTAAGGAAGTGGTATTGGCATTTTCATAAGTACCGATTTTTGTGTTTGTTGAAAATCCATCTAAGCTATAATATGCGTCTATCTTTGTTGGACCCTCACCAGTACGGCCAGCATCAAAAGAAATTCCGGTTACGTTGAGTTTGGTTCCGGTTTTTGCAGCTATGGAAAGCTCCAAATATTTTCCGTCGAAAGAAAAACTCGAAGATACGGGAAAGCTTGACGCATAAGGGCCGATTGGCGCTGTAGTTTTATATTGTATCGCTCCGCCCGAGTTAAGCAGACTCGAACCAATTGCATTTCCATCAACAGAAGTAGGTGTGTAATTACTCGGTGCGCTAGGGGAGATGTAATTCCAAACAGCGATCTGCGCTTTCAAACCGCTAGCACAACACAATCCCATCACAGTGGTAATTAATAAAAGTTTTTTCATACGATATAATTTAGGTTAGGCGCTAAAGATAAGGTCTTTAACACAAAATCCTAATTAAAATATCGCAAAAAGAAAATATTTTTAAAAATATGGCGCTATCTTAACCTGTCGGCAGATTTCACCAGTTTATCATCGCGTAAAATTCCTTTAGCCGCTAAAATCAAAAACAGGATAGAAACCGAAGTCAAGCCTGCTCCAATGCTGTAATCGCTAATTTCCAATGCTTTACCTGCAACGCCTTTTACACTTTGCGCCAGCCAAAAGCTATACGCAATTACTAAAACTACATCCAAATAAACCAGGGTTGCCTGTTTCTTTCGTGTTTTGTATAAGAAAATCAGCACAATAGGAATTAAACCCACTAAAGCAGTCGCAATAGTTAATAAAGTAAAAGGTTCGGTTTGTGCCACTTGGTTGTTAATTACCTCGTAAACGCCAGTAACCATAATTTTTCTGGCTCCAAGTGGCGAAAAAGTGTTTACAATAGGAAAAAGATAAAGGGCGTAAATAGCCAAAGAGGCCAATAATAAATAAATACTTTGTATGCGCTGTATCATATCTATGCTGCTTAATTATTGGGGTAAAGTTAAAACATCGCGGGCTATTCTCAGCTAAAATATTAAGTCTTAAATTTGGGCGGTGCAACACATAAAAAGATTTTTCCTAGAACTGGCTTATAATGGCACATCTTTTCACGGATGGCAATCGCAACCCAACGCAGTGGCGGTGCAAGAAGTTTTAGAACAGGCTTTGCAAAAGGTTTTTCGGCGAAAGGTAGAAACGTTGGGCTGTGGACGCACCGATACCGGCGTGCACGCCAGCCAGTTTTTTGCACATTTTGATTTGCCTGCGGATTTAAATTTTTTGGCAGAGAAATTCCTGAAATCAGTAAACGCGCTTCTGCCCACGTCTATCGCTGTGTATCGCGTAATTCCGGTACATGCAGATGCCCATGCCCGTTTTGATGCCACACAGCGCAGTTACGAATATCATATCCACTATCAAAAAAATCCGTTTAAACACCATTTAAGCTGGCAAATTACGGGCGGGCTCAATTTGGAAGCGATGCAAGATGCAGCTAGCATTATCAAAAATTACAATGATTTTGGCGCGTTTTGCAAGGCAAATGCAGATAATTTCACCAACATCTGCAATATTTACCGGTCCGAGTGGGAAGAAACTGCAGACGGATTAATTTACCATATTAGCGCCAACCGCTTTTTGCGCAACATGGTGCGCGCTATTGTAGGCACTTTGGTGGATGTTGGCCGCGGAAAGCTTGGGGCAAAAGATATGCACGGCATTATCCAAAGCCAAAACCGCTCGGCAGCGGGCGCCTCTGTACCGGCTTGTGGCTTATTTTTAACTCAAATCCATTATCCATATATTTAAAACTTAATGGCAAACAATATTACAGGCAAAACATACGATTGGGGTTTGCTAAAGCGCGTTTTCGCCTATGCAAAGCCTTATAAAGCGGTATTTGCTTGGTCTATTTTTTTAACCTTGGCCTTGGCGGCGCTGGCACCTGTGCGGCCCTACCTTATTCAGCTTACGCTAGATAAATTTGTGTTTTTTAATGACAGCAGCGGTTTGTTAAACATGACCTTGCTAATGATTGGCCTGCTGTTGCTGCAAACTTTGGTGCAATATTATCAAACCTTGCTTACCAACACACTGGGGCAATCTGTAATTAAAGATTTGCGGATTGATGTTTTTAACCACATCACCAAACTGCGGCTTAAATATTTTGATAAAACACCTATCGGCCAATTAATTACGCGCACTGTGTCTGATTTAGAAACCATTGCCGATATTTTTAGTCAGGGTTTAATTTCCATCGTGGGCGATAGTTTGCAGATAATCACCATTATTGCCGTGATGCTTTATGCCGATTGGCGCTTAACGCTGATTGTTTTGGTGCCCATGCCTTTTTTGATGATTGCCACTTACATTTTTAAAGAGGCGATAAAATCTGCATTCCAAGATGTGCGCAACCAGGTTTCGGCGCTAAATACCTTTTTGCAGGAGCACATCAGCGGGGTAAGCATTATCCAATATTTTGCCCGCGAAGAGCAAGAGTATAAAAAGTTTAAAGTAATTAATGCCGAGCATCGCGATGCGCACATCCGCTCCAACTGGTATTATTCCATATTTTTTCCGGTGGTTGAGCTTATTGTGGCGCTGTCTTTAGGTTTGCTGGTGTGGTATGGTTCAAAAAGCATCCTCACCAATCAGGTATCGCCGGGCGTGGTGGTTTCTTTTATCATGTACATCAACATGTTGTTTAGGCCTATCCGCGAGCTGGCCGATAAATTTAACACTTTGCAAATGGGCATGGTGGGCGCCGATCGGATTTTTACGGTTTTAGATACCGATGAAAAAACCCCAAACACCGGCAATTTGGTGTTGCCACAAATGCGGGGCGAAATCACTTTTGACCAAGTTTGGTTCTCTTATAGGCAAACAGAGGAAATGCCAGCGGATAACGAATGGATCTTGAAAAATATCTCGTTCCACTTAAAAGCGGGCGAAACCCTAGCTTTGGTGGGTGCAACCGGCGCCGGCAAATCATCAACCATCAATATCTTAAACCGCTTTTATGAGATTAGCAAGGGCCAAGTGTTGGTAGATGGCGTCAACATCCGCAACTTGGATATCAACTATCTGCGTTCGCACATTGCAACTGTTTTACAGGATGTTTTTCTTTTTTCGGATACCATCCAAAACAACATTAGCTTAAACAACCCGGCTATTACGCTAGAGCAAATTATTGCAACGGCTAAAGATGTAGGCGCGCACGAGTTTATTATGCGTTTGCCGGGCGGTTATCAGTACGATGTGCAGGAACGCGGGGCCACTTTGTCTGTTGGGCAGGCACAGCTGATTTCCTTTATCCGCGCTTTGGTGCACCAGCCCAAAATTTTGGTTTTAGATGAAGCTACCTCTTCTGTTGATACAGAAACTGAACATCTGTTGCAAAACGCCATCGAGAAAATGATGGAAGGGCGCACAGCTATCGTTATTGCGCACCGCTTATCTACCATCCAAAACGCTGATAAAATTATTGTGCTAGAAAAAGGGGAGATTATGGAGATGGGCACACACCAAGAATTGCTAAAACTGGGCGGTTATTACAAACGTTTGTACGATTTACAGTTTGCCTCGGCGGGAATTGTGAAATAGAGTAATTTGAGATTTGAGATGGGAGATTTGAGATTTGAAACTTGCTTTGCAGATTGAGAAAGAACTTTTGGGAGTAAGGATGAAGGAGCTTGAGATTTGAGAAGGGAGATTTGAGATGTGAGACCTGTTTTGCGGATTAGGAAAGACTTACGATTTTTCTGGGACGCTTGGTTAGAAAAATCGTAAGTCTGATGCTGTTAAAATTGAGATGGGAACGCTTGTCATCCAAAAAAAGACTTACGAAGTTTTTGAAACTTCGTAAATCCCGCTAAATTTTGAAACGCATTCGTCTTAAACCTTCCGCCTCAAACTTTACATCTCAAACCTCAAACCTTTCGCCATCCCGCAACCTTCCACCTCACCTCAAAACTTATAACCCACAGCTAGATCAAATATGCCGCCGCTAATACCGCGGATATCGGCTGGCTCGCTGTTGTACATCACAGAAATATTCAGGCTTTTACGGTAATCGTAACCGATGCCTCCGGTAAAACTGCTGTTGCTGTGGTACATGGTGTAAAATGCCAGTTCGGCAAGTTTCCATTCGGCGGCAGCATCCCACATATTTTTGTAGCCTTTAATACCGCGGTAGGCAAACAGGGGTTTTACGCTCAAAAGCTGGTCGATAGGCAACAAATAACTTACGCTGCTGTAAAAAGTAGAATAATCTACGGTGCTTACACGTCCGCTACGGTTTTGGTTTAGGTTCAGATAGCTAAACTGTGCTTCAAAACCTTTTAGTTGGTAACTCACCCCAAAGTTGCCATCCAGATAATTCTCTTTATCGTTATATTTATTCAAAGCAGGGTCAGCGTTTCCGCTGCCGCTGGCAGTGCCCACGTCAAAGCGGTCTTGTCGCCAGCTTAACGATACCCCGAAGCGGATGTTGTGATTTTCTTCATCCAACGGAACGCGATAGGCGAAAGTTCCCATGGCCTGTGTACGCGCCAGTAAGCCTGCTTTATCGTTTATAATGTTGATGCCAACGCTGGCTTTATCGTTAATAGGTGTACTAGCCGAGAAAGACATGAGCACCGGCGAACCTTCTATTTTGTTCCACTGATTGGCATAGTTAGCAAAAACGCTGGTGCGGGCATCTTTACCTGCCATCGCAGGATTTACCAGATAAGGGTTCTGAAAATATTGACTTTTCATGGGCGTTAGTTGCGCCGAGGCGGATGAAGCTATTGCGCCGATAAGCAACAGGCTGAATATAAGTTTTTTCATGGAATATTTTTATAATCCCGCCCGCAAATGCGGGCGGGGAAGGATGTTTAAATTTTATCTAACTATAGTAATGAAACCTTTGATTGGCGCAATGTTCTGTTGGTCAAAACGGAAAACATAATAATAAGTTCCTTCCTGTAAATCAGAGCCATTGGCGATTCCGTTCCAGTCGTTTTGGTAGTTTTTAGTTTCAAAAACGGTACGGCCGGCCCGGTCAAAAATGCTTAGCGTATGGTTAGGGTAGGCATCAATATTTTTTACCACCCAGTTGTCATTAATTCCGTCTGCATTTGGCGTAAAGAAGTTCTCTGCCGTTAAAGCTTGGTAATCATCATTAACGGTTAGGGTAAAGCTGGTTTGCGTTTGGCAACCACTGGCATTTGTTACCGTTACCGTATAGTTAGTTGTTTCTAAAGGCCTAACGCTCAAGGTGGCGCTGTTTTGCCCGCTGATAATACCAGAAGCATTGCTCCAGCTGTAAGAAGTGCCGTTACTACTGTTCACTGTTAATTGGGCAGTTTCGCCTTTACTGATGGCATTGCCTTTGTCGCTCACAATCTCATTAACCGGCAAGGCATTCACCGTGATGGTAAAGGTACGGCTGAATTCGTCTGTCCCGCCGTTTGCTGTCCCGCCGTTATCGCTCACTTTAACCGTGATGTTTGCCGTACCGCTTTGTCCATCCGCTACGCGGTAACGCAATTTATTGTTGCTGATGCTTAACTCGCTAAACAAATTGCTGTTATTGTTGCTTAAGCTCAAATTTACTGTTTGGGCACTTTCCGGTCCAGCCGAAATACCGCTTAATGCCACATCCTGACGGGCATTGGTATAACAGATTACTTGGTTGGCAATCGCATCTAAAGTAGGCGCTTCGTTTACATCTAATAAATTAACTGTAAATGTTTGCTCTAAAAACAGGTTGTACTGCGTAGTGCTGCGGACCCTAATTTGGTATTGCTGTTTGCTCTCAAAATCTAATGCCTTGGTGGTTACCAACTGGTTGCCGTTGATGGCAAAACTGCTATTATCTATATCACCCGAGCCACTTACTAAACTGTAAGTAAAGATGGCGGTAGGACTCATAGCCGTACTGCTTAACGTTCCTACTGTGCTTGTTGCAGGGCTGTTCTCGAACAGGTTTTGTGCAGCAAAGCTGATGCTGGTTGGTGCGCCCGGTAAAATACTAAGCGTACCGGGCACGTAGCTGATGCTGTAATTTGTTGCCGAAGCGCCACCAACTGTGATTGGGTAATTGCCCTGAAGGGTATTCGTATTTGCAATTGTGCTTAACACCGGTTGGGCGGCAAGTATCAAATTGTTTTCTCCGCTAATGAAGCCATTGTAGCTGGCGGTAAATACCGGGTTTGCTTCGCCTTCGTACTTCTGTTTATCGTCCGCAGTAATGGTTAAAGCTTTTGCGGTGATATTAGCGCTTGCATTTGCCGAAGTGTTAAAAGTATAATTCGCCGCATCTGCGCCGCTGATGCTGATGCCGTTTACCGAAACGGCCTTAGCCGTTCCCACGTTTTTATCGGCAAAAGTTGCCGATGTATAAGCCGTGTTAACTTCATCTCCGCTTAATTTGTCATCGCTTAAAGTTACAGTAGCGTTTGTATTGCCGTCGTAAATTTTGTTGGTCGCGTTTGCGGTAACCGTTAAAACTTTGGCAGTGATACTAGCGTTTGCATTTGCCGAAGTGTTGAAAGTGTAATTCAACGCATCTGTGCCGCTGATGCTGATGCCGTTTACCGAAACGGCCTTAGCCGTTCCCACGTTTTTATCGGCGAAAGTTGCCGATGTATAAGCCGTGTTAACTTCATCGCCGCTTAATTTNTCATCGCCGCTTAATTTGTCATTACTTAAAGTTACGCTGGCGTTTGTGTTGCCGTCGTAAATTTTGTTTGTTGCATTAGCGGTAACGGTTAAAGCCTTGGCAGTGATACTAGCGTTTGCAGTTGCCGAAGTGTTAAAAGTATAATTCGCCGCATCTGCTCCGCTGATGCTGATGCCACTCACGGAAACGGTTTTAGCCGTTCCCACGTTTTTATCGGCAAAAGTTGCCGATGTATAAGCCGTGGTAACTTCATCGCCGCTTAATTTGTCATTACTTAAAGTTACGGTAGCGTCTGTATTGCCGTCGTAAACTTTATCACTTGCACTAGCCGTGACGGTTAAGGTTTTAGGAGTAATGGTTCCTATATTGGCCGATGCGGTATTTGCAGCTAACTCATAATTGCCCGCATCTGCTCCGTTAAGGCTTAAACCGCTCACGTTTACCGCTTTGCTGATGCCCACATTTTTATCATCATACGTCCCGTTGGCAGGATTGTTTAAAGAAACTATATCAGAACCCACAACGCCGACTAGTTGATAGTTTGCAGCGGTTAAGCTCGCGGTGTTTTCGGCATTGTAAGTTTTACTTACTGTCCCCTGCAAGCTCACGGCTAACTGTTTTTTACTAACGGTAAGTGTTTGCGTTTGGTCGCTGGCCGGGGTAAAGCTATCGTTACCGGCCTGGCTTGCGGTAATTGTGGCCGTTCCGGCACCAACAATATGAATTTTTCCGGCAACAATGCTTGCTACGGCGGTATTGCTCGAGCTATAACTTATTTCCAAGTCTGAATTGGTTGTTGCGCCCGGAGCAAAATCTGCATCACCATAAGTTTTTGATGGTAATGCCGCAAAAGTTATTGTTTGCGGTCCTTTAGGCGTGGCGCTCAGTTCTGTGCTGTAACCACTCTCATTACCGGCGGCATCTATTGCCGTAATGCGGTAATAATAGGTAGTGCCATTAGTTAAACTGCTATGTGTAAAAGTGTTAGTTGGTTTCGTAAGCGTTTGCAACAGCGTGGTAGGGTTTTGTGAGGTGCCCACATATACTTTGTAGCTTGCCAAATCTGTTTCGCTGTTGGCGGTCCAATTCAGTTCAACTTTTTTATCGCCAGCGCTTAAGGCAAAGCCGGCTGGTTGCGCTGGGGCAATTCCGTCTATCACTAAAGCCTTGTTTTTTGCTAAAGAGCCTGTTGCGCCGGGCGCAGCTAAAGTTAAAGTGGCGTTATTGCCTGCAGCATCCCGGATGCTTCCACCGTTTAAAGCTAACGCGGTAGTACTTAGGTAATCTAAATCGGCGCTGCTGTGGCCGGCTTTAACGGTATAAGTAAAGGTTAAAGTGTTGGTGCCACTACCAGAAGTGTAATCAATTACAGCATCGTTATTCCCAGTTTCTAAAGTAAGCTGTGGCGTGCCCGTTACAACAACACTTTTGTCAAATGAAAGCGTTAAGTAAATATCATCGCCTATTTTGTATGTGCCGTTTGGAGCGGTAGCTGTTACGTTGGATATGGAAGGAATAATTCCGTCGACCAATACGCTTTCAGTACTCGCCACGTGTTGCAAATTTAGCAAGGCCGCGTTAGAAGCATTGTCTTTAATGCCGCCGCCATTCAAATCTAAGGTGCTGCCAAGGGTAATTCCGTCTGTATCCGAATCGCCGTTTTGTACCGAATATTTGAAAACTAAAGTTTGGCTTTCGCTACCCGATGTATAATCGGCGTAAGCCTGAGTGCTTCCGATAGTTATTGGCAATCTGGGTGTGCCTGCGACAGTTACATCGGCATTAAAAGTTACCTTGAAACTTAGTTCGCTTCCTGCTTTATAAGTTCCGTTATCCGGAACGCTTACGCTCGTGATAACAGTTGGCGTTGTCTGAACTTCAAAAGCACCTAAATCTACCACGCCATTATTAGCAAATTGATAAACACGTGCGTTTCCTGCTAAATCTTTAGTGTTTGCATCTAAACCGGTTACGAAAGCATTATCGCCGGCGTTTAAAGCCGGACTGGCTAGTTCTAAGGTATAATCTCCAGCTTCTGGATTGTTAAATAGAGGATTTACATTAAGAACGCCGGTTCCGCTATAACCACCCTGTACAATGCTGTTGCTTACCGTAGCTGTATTAAAACCTAAAGCATTGGTGCCGTTGTTACCCCAAATGATGCTGTTTTTTATTGTCGCAGTTCCTCCGTCTATTTGTACGCTTGCTTGTGCAGTATTATTTTTATTGTTGGCTACAGTGATGTTGATGAACGTTGGATTAGAAGTGGCATTGTAAATACCGCCGCCTCGGTACGTTTGCACCGTACCGTTGTGGTGGATAACGGAATTTTCAAACTTTGCGCCCGAATTAAAATTGGCTATTCCTGCACCGTCTAAACTGGCATAGTTGTTTTTTACGTTAAGATAAGCAAAAGCAGGGCTAGATGTATGGTTGTAAACGCCTCCGCCAGAGTTTTGTTTAAAAGTATATCCGCCAACCAAAATATCTGCTCCGCCTGTCGCGTTGCCGCCAATTATCGTAAAACCATTTAAAACGGCAGATCCTGCATCGCCGGAGCTTGTCACCACGTGATAAGCGTTATCTCCGTTTATGGTACCATCGCTATCATCGTTGTTGTCAATATCTCCGCTCAAGATACTGGCGTTTGTGCTAAGGCTAAGGTCTCTTTGTGCTAAAGTACTTTCGGTGCCGACAAAGCCACCATAAATCTTCACGTCTTTTACCAGCAAAAAGCTGTTGAGCCTGCCTTTGTCGGTTCCAAAATTAACGCCGTCTTCGGGGCTGTATTTTGGTGTGTATTTGCCGCCGGCTACCCAAATTTCTTTGATGATGTTATTAGCGCGGGCAAACTCTAAAGCATCGGCAAATTCGGCAATGGCATTGGTCCAGCTGTTGCCTGTTCCGTTGCCGCCGGCTACTGCTTTTTTAACGTATAAAACGCCATTACTTACGGTAAGTATAAAGGCTTTTTCAAAGGTCAGCCCGCCATTATCGGCAACTTTAATGCGGATTTGGTAGCTGTTTTTAACCGAATAATCGGGGGCGTTGTTAATTTTTAATTCGTTGCCCGTAATGGTGAATGCCCCATTATCTGCATCGCCCGCGCCAGTTGCCAAGCTGTAAGTAAAACTGCCGCCTTCGGCATCCGTAGCGGTTAATGTGCTTACGATGGCATTGGCACTTATCGTTCCGTTTATGAATGTAGTGCCTAGCGCAATGTTGCTAGGTGCCGAGTTAACCACGGTTTTAAATTTCCAGGTGGTGGCATTGCTAATACCGGCGTAAGCGTTATCACTCATATCCAAAACAGCGCCTGCATCTGCCTGCACATAAAGTTCTGTAGAGTTGGGCAAATCGGCCGGTAGTGGTATCGTTAGCTTTTTGTCATCAATAGTGACGCTTGAAGATGTTACGGCTATTTGTTGCACCATAGCGTTATCTGCCACTTTTTTAATGATGAAATTGCCGGTGCCGGTTTTTATTTTTTCGCTAAAAGTTATAACCAAGTTGCTGTTGGTGGCAATATCTGTTGCGTTATTTGCCGGACTGTAGCTGGCAACCGTTGGCGGGTTAGGATCGCTAACAGTTATGTTGAACGATTGCTCCACAGTGTTGGTGCCATCACTTAGCTGTATTTTAACCGGATGTACGCCTACATCTTCATGGCTTGGTGTGCCAGATAGTACGGCGCCGGTTTGTATACGATAGGTTTGATTCCCGCTTCCATAAACCAAAGCCCCGCCTGGGGTTAAAGTCATGCCCCAAGCAGAAGTTTTGCTTGCCACTGTTTCATAGCTTGAGAGGTCTGGGGTGTATTTGCGAATGCCTCCATCTCCATTCATTAGGCTTAAATAAATGTAGCCTTGAGCGTCAATTTTAACGTCAGAAGGATAGTTAGATATTTTGCTGTTGTCTAATGCAGCAGTAAGAGTTGAGCCGTCCCATTTGAGAAGCGCTCGATTATTATAGTTAGCTATGTACAAATTTCCAGAAGCGTCAAAACCTAATCCGAAGATGCCATAAAGTAGAGAGTTAGAAATATAGTCCGATGCTTGGTTGTTGCTAAGGTTTATTTTAACAACTTTACCTGAATTATACAAAGTAGCATATAAATAACCTCCACGCTCCACCATGGCTAAAACATCTGCGCCGGTGTAAACATCGGTTTCACCCAATTCGGGATGGTTTATATCTATTTTTGTGATTTTACCACTTTCGTCCCCAGCATAATAGCTTATATAAAGATAGTTTCCTACTATAAGCAAACCGAAGTTCGAACCATAAGAGGTTGTTGACTTGGTGGCGAAGTCCGTTTTCGTTCCATCTTGACTAATTTTGTATATTTTAGAACCATCTAGTTCCGCCACATATACGTTACCATCTGCATCTCCGGCAACGCCACCGGGATTTGAAATAGGACTTCCAAATGCAGTAGCCTCATTCTGCCCGGTGGCCGAGAAATTAAGCCAAGAAGGTTTGGTTATAGCTGTAATAGTAAGTGCATCATTTTCTGCATCCTGCGCGCTAATGCCGTATGTGTAGGCTACGTTTTCTGTTGCGGTAGTTATAGCTGTAGAGGTAAAAGTTGGCGCATCATTTACCGCAGTAATGCTAACTGTTTTGGTAACTGTTGAGCTGTTGGCGGTGCCGTCGTTTATTACAAAAGAAATGGTACGGTTTGCATTATTTGGATTGTCTGATACGTTATTGTATTTTACTGCCCGCAAGGCTGCCTGCCACTGTGCTGTGGTTGCGGTGTTGCCGGAAGAGCTTAAATTAAGTACGCCAGTTCCGCCGTAAAAAGCAGCTGTGATATTGCCCATGGTACTGCCGTCATTGGTAAATGACAGTACATCCTGTCCGGTCTGGAAACCGCCTGTAATGCTTACCGTTGCCGAAGCTAAAGTGCTATTATCTGCATCTGTTACCGTAATGCCGTTATCTATGGCAATGGCTGTGCCTTCTGTAAAGGCGGTAGTGCCGGCGCTGGTGGTTAGGGTTGGGGGGGTGTTTGAAGGACTTACTCTGAAGTTCTTTGCAGTCAAGTTATCTATATATAATGCTGATAGTTGATTGGCTGTGTTGGGCGTTATTCTAAATTCATCTATTCCTATAAAGTTTCCGTTATCCGGTAGCGTGATATTCTTACTCCAGTTTCCGCCATTTCCAAAGCTGGAGAATGAGGGGACATTATAAACCGCTCCTATAACTGCTACACCGTTTTTGTAACCCGTAATGGTAAACAGCGTGTTGTTGCTTATTACGTCATAGGACAAGTCAAGACTTTTTAAGTCAAAAATTTTACCGTCGTTCGACCTAAAACTCAGCGAAGTTATGGTTTGAGTTCCGCCTTCAAGCGCCAGATAGATAAATCCTCCGTCAGACCCTGCTCCCCAATTTTCCCCCGCCATAACAAACACATCGTTACCGCTAGTTGTGTAGCCTTTAACATCCCACCCAGAACAACCGATGTTAGTCGCGATGATTCCGTTAGATGCATTATTTGATCGGGCATATTCTAAGTAAGCTCCAGGAGCCAAATCGTCAAATAGTGTTGCCTCGTCTGGCGTGGTTTGACAAGGGATTCCAATAGACGAAAAGAATACTTTTAATGCGTCCTTGCCCTCATCAAAAGCAAAAACGTTTAGATGTTGAACGTAGAAAAATAGAATGAATAATACCGTACGTTTGATATTTAAGACGCGTAATGTTTTAAGCATATAGGATAATTTGAATATTGAAATTGTATCTTTAGCATGTAGAGTGAAATAATAAAAAAGCAACTAAAACCTTTGGTCATAGTAGCAAGAACTAGAGTTAAATTGTAGGATTTGAGAATTTGATGAGTGTGATTGTAACATAGAGTTTTGTACGTGCACGCAAAAATCTGGGTTGCAATTTTTTTCACAAATTTTCATTTTCAGAGAAAGGCTTTCTACACAGTAGAATATGGAAGATGGCTACAAAGTGTCGGGGGCTTTATGTAGTTTTTTGGCACGCATCCTAAACCGCGTAACATCAAGATGTGCTTAAGGCTTTTTAGCCTTATTTTTTTTGACATTCTTTGCGATTCTGTTAGCTTTGCCTAACATAAAATATAACCATGAGTGTACTTGTAAATAAAGATTCAAAAGTAATAGTTCAGGGTTTCACCGGCAACGAGGGTACTTACCATGCTACCCAGATGATCGAGTACGGAACCAATGTTGTTGGAGGCGTTACTCCAGGAAAAGGCGGTCAAAGCCACTTGGATAAACCTGTTTTTAACACTGTGCAAGAAGCGGTAGACAAGGCCGGTGCCAACGTTTCTATTATTTTTGTGCCACCTGCTTTTGCAGCCGATGCCATTATGGAAGCTGCTGCGGCGGGCATCAAGGTTATTGTTTGTATCACCGAGGGTATCCCAACTAAAGATATGATCCAGGTGAAAGAATATATTGCCGATAAAGACTGCCGTTTAATTGGCCCTAACTGTCCGGGTATCATCACTGCGGATGAGGCCAAAATCGGTATCATGCCGGGCTTTATCTTCAAAAAGGGTAATGTGGGCGTGGTTTCAAAATCGGGCACTTTAACTTACGAAGCGGTAGACCAAGTGGTGAAAGCCGGTTTGGGTATTACCACAGCAATCGGTATCGGCGGCGATCCTATTATTGGTACACCTACTAAAGAAGCGGTTGAGCTTTTGATGAACGATCCGGAAACGGAAGGAATCATCATGATTGGTGAGATTGGCGGAAGCATGGAAGCGGAAGCTGCAAAATGGATCAAAGAAAACGGAACTAAACCTGTGGTAGGTTTTATTGCTGGCCAAACTGCGCCTCCGGGACGTAGAATGGGCCATGCCGGTGCAATTGTTGGCGGCGCCGATGATACCGCAGCCGCAAAAATGAAAATTATGAGAGAGTGTGGCATTACTGTGGTTGAATCTCCGGCAGAGATTGGCGCAGCAATGGCCGCCTTATTGAAAAAATAATAGCGATTAGGCTTTAATAATCATACCAAAAAAGGTGATGCAAAACGCATCACCTTTTTTGTTTTTATAGACTAGCGATGTTTTTTTGTTAAAGAGTCTGGAGATTCTTTTGCATTTGCAAATCCGTAGAATTGAGCGAAGCGTTTCTACGGATAGAGATTGCTAACACGTCTGCTAGCCCGCCCTGTTTTTAAATTTTTAATTTTCCCTTTTTAATTTGCAAGCTAAATCACCATCGCATCTTCTTCCCGATCAGATATTTTTAACAAGCTTACCTTCACGCCAGCATCAGCGAAAGCTTTTTTTGCTTGTTCGTGGTTAATTTTAATGTAGCCAAAAGTATCGTAATGCATGGCAATTACGTTTTTGCACTTGATAAAATCGGTGGCTATAATGGCATCGGCTACGCCCATGGTAAAATTGTCGCCGATAGGCAAAAAAGCATAATCCAGTTTAAACAATTCACCGGTCAACTTCATTTCCTGTGTTAATGCGGTATCGCCCGAGTAGTATAGGGTTTTTCCTTCGGTTTGGATGATAAAGCCCGCGGCTGTTCCTCCGTAAGTTCCATCGGGCAAAGAATTAGAGTGCGCGGCAAAAACCATCTTAACCGCACCAAAATCAAATTTCCAGCTGCCGCCTAAGTTCATGGGGTGGCCGTTTTCTACCCCTTGTTTTTTTAACCACTCCACAATCTCGTGCGAGCTTACCACCGTCGCATTGGTGCGTTTGGCTATGTTCACCAAATCGGCAACGTGATCCTCGTGCCCATGGCTTACCAAAATAAAATCACACTCAATTTTATCTACGTCAATGTGTTTTGCCAGCTCATTAGGGCTTATAAAGGGGTCAAACAAAATTTTATGCTTTCCTGTATCTAACAGAAAACACGACTGGCCAAAATAATTTACTTTCATTTTTCTGATGCTTTTCCTTGATAATTATAGATTTATTTTTTGCCGAATAGGTTGGCTAATCCGCCCATTCCGCCCAGCATTTGGTTGGTCATTGCCGCCATTTCCGATTGCGAAATGTTATCTGCCTGTTGCAACGCTTTATTTATAGCCACCACTAAAACATCTTCTAAGCCCTCGGCGCCGTTTTCTTTCAAAAAATCTTCACTAATGCTAATGCTCTTGATTTCTTTGTTGGCCGTAGCTGTAATTTTTATGGTGCCGCCTTCTGCTTCTTCGGACACGGTGATGCCGTCTAAACGTTTTTTTACTTCTTGTGCTTTCTGCTGTGCTTCGAATAGTTTATCAAACATTTTTTAATGGATTTTGATGAAGACCCAAAACTCGGATATGTTTTCTGCAAATAAAAATCTGCGCCGAAAAAGGGCTGTTTAACAATAATTTGAAGCTTTTGCGGCAAATTTCGCACCAAGCGTTTTAGTGCTTTGGCATAGCTCTTGCCAAAAGCCTAGTGTAAATTAATTATGAAGCTTCCGATGTTCGGGTAGGGCAACAGCCACGGCTTCATTTGTTAAAACAAAAAATAGTAAAATGAAAAAAAACATTCTAAAAGGAGTAATGGCAGCAGCTGCTTTAACCTTTATAAGCTTTTCTGGCGCTTTTGCGCAAACTAATGATGTGGACCACCCAACCCGTTTAAGTGTGGGTGTTGGTATTGGCGTGCCAACTAAAAGTTATATGGGCGACGTGGTGCTTGCACCAGATTTAAGAGTGCAACACGATTTGAGCAACCGTACCTCATTAACTTTAACTACCGGTTATTATGGTTTTGTTGGTGGCCCTGATGGTAACTCACAAAGTGATTTAATTCCGCTAAAGGCCGGTGCCAAATTTTTCTTCGGCAACACATTTTATGTACAGCCAGAAGTAGGCGCAGCCTTTGGAACCAGAGACGGTGCCGGTACCGCATTTGCTTGGGCTCCAAGTTTGGGTTATGCCAATAACAAATGGGATTTAGCCCTACGTTACGAAGGTTTTGAGTATAAAAATGATGTTAGCAACGGTATGGTTGCTGTACGTTTGGCCTATGCTTTTAAAAGACCGGGTAAATAACCTTCCATCTTATCTATGAAAAACAAACAAAGCCGCTTTTTTAGCGGCTTTTGTTTTTAATAGACTTCTTCAAAATAGTTAACAATTAAAGATTTTATCAGCATCTCTTGCTCAAGCAAAGTATAAGCCGGTATGGGTTTTAGTTTTTTCCAATGCGGCCAGCCGTCCTGATCTAAACCTTCTAGTTCATAAAAACCAAGCTCGGAAAAAAGGCGGCAGGTGGCAATGTGCATCAGCTCTTCCTTTTGCCGTTTACTAAATTTTAAGGGGCCTTTGCCCAATTCTTGTACGCCTATTAAAAATAACATCACTTTAATGTCGGGCGTATCGGTATCAAAGTCTTGAGCTAGTTTATGTTGAAGTTCTTTAAACTTTATATTTACTTCTGCAGGTTTCATAATGCAAAGATAACTTTAGTAAAATAAGTTCTTGTTTTTGGAGGCCCGTCTGGGCTGTTTAGTTAAAATATGATAACTTAGCGGCTTGAATTTAAAGAAACATATCCAGTCTTTTTTATTCTATGTGCTTGCGCTCGCGATTTTAAGCGCTGCAGTTCCTTTGCACAACATTTTTCACCAGCACCATTACATACAGACCGACCATTGCGGGGCAGGCTGTAAAAAACATTTAAAAACTTATACCAAGCCTTGCTGCACGGCAACCTATGCCCAGTTAATTGGCGATATGCCTTTGCAGGAACTTCACGTTAAGGTGGTACAACCGCTAAGTTTTATCAGCTGTTTTTATTTAACGGATAACTATTTCCAGTTTTTTCATCTCACCCGAAATAAAGCCCCTCCGGCGTTAAGCTAAAACCTTAACTACTTTATTTCAACTGCCCATTTTTTGGGCTTCATCTATTAATTTTTAACAAAATGAAGCGTATATTATACACGCTTGTGCTACTTTTATGCGCAAGCTATACTTATGCTGCCGATATTATTTTTAGCGGTAGCGTTGTTGATGCACAAACCAAACAGCCATTACCAGGCGCAAGCATTAACATCCCCGATTTAAAACTTACAACCCAAACTGATTTGCAAGGGCGTTTTTCCTTTAACCGGATTCCGGAAAACGGTGTTTTTTTAGTACAGGTTTCTTATGTAGGTTATCAGCATTTAAGCAAATCTGTGAATTTCAAAGCTAATAATCCGGTGGTGTTCCAGTTGGTTGCTAGCCGTATCGAGGCTAACGAAGTAGTAGTAACCGGTACCGTTAGCGGTTCTAGCAATAAAAAAAATAGTACCTCGCTAGGTGTGCTGTCATTGGAGGATATGCGCGCTACGCCAGCGAACAACATCATTGATGCAGTTTCAAAAATTGCAGGTGTTTCGCAAATTTCTACTGGGCAAGCCATTTCAAAACCGGTAATCAGAGGGCTATCTTATAACCGCGTGGTAACACTAAGCGATGGTATAAAACAACAAGGCCAGCAGTGGGGCGATGAACACGGCATTGAGATAGACCAATTTTCGGCAGAAAGGATAGAGGTACTGCGCGGTGCGGCCAGCCTGGTGTACGGTGCCGATGCTTTGGGCGGCGTAATCAATATTTTAGAACCGCTTACCGTTTCCGATGGTTTAATTAAAGGAGAGGTGCTTAGTAATTACGGCACCAACGCCGGATTAAGTGGCAGCTCGGCTATGCTTACCGGTAACAGCAGTGGTTTTGTTTGGCGTGGCCGCGCGAGTTATAAAAATGCACATTCTTTTAAAACGCCCGACTATTATTTGCCCAATTCGGGTTTTAAGGAAACAGATTTTAGCGGGATGCTAGGTTTTAACAAAGCTTGGGGCTACAGCCACCTCAACGTATCCAATTTTAGGAGCAACATCGGTTTTTACGAGCCGGAGCTGGACGCCGCAGGGAATTTTGTAGATGAAGATGGAAATGCTTTTACCGATAGCGAACTAAAATCACGTAAGCTGGCATTGCCTAACCAGCAGATTAACCATTTTAAAATCGCCTCTAACTCTAATGTTTTGTTGCCAAGCGGGAGTTTAAAGCTCGATTTGGGCTACCAGAACAACGTCCGTAAAGAATTTGAAGATGTGGAGCCAGCCCTGTTTTTCGATTTAAAAACATATAGTGTTGACGCAAAATACATCCGCGAAAAGCGTGAAGGAGCTTGGCAACCCATTTTTGGGATAAGTGCCGACTATGCCAACAGCCTAAATAAAGGCGAGGAATTTCTGATACCGGATTATAACAATTGGGGTTTTGGCCTGTTTTATTATATGAACAAGGAAACTGCCAACGGGAGCTTCAACTTTGGTTTACGTTACGATTATCGCAGAAACCAAGGGAAAGATTTGATAGACGATGGCGTACAACGTTTTACCGCTTTTGATAAGCAATTTTCTAACTTAAGCGGTGCAGTGGGTTTTACGCATCAATTTACAGAGAACTGGAATTTAAAAGCAAACCTCAGCAGTGGCTTTAGAGCGCCAAACCCCGCAGAGCAGGCATCAAACGGAGTGCATGAAGGTACTTTCCGTTACGAAAAAGGCGATGCAACTTTAAAATCCGAAAACAGCTATCAAGCAGATTTAGCCTTGCAATACACCAGCGCCAACATTGATTTTAGTTGGGGCATTTATAACAACTATATCAGTAACTATATATTTTTAGCGCGCAACAATAACGAAACCATCAGCGTTACAAACGAGGGTGGCGCAACTTCTTTAATGCCTTTATTTAGGTATCAGCAAGCTAAGGCCAACTTTTACGGTACAGATGCTACCTTTATTTACCACCCCTTTGAGTTTTTGCATTTCGAAAATAGTTTTAGTTATGTGCACGCTCAAAACCTAAAGCTAAACCAGGCTTTGCCATTTATCCCAGCAGCCAGTTTAAGAAACGAACTGCAGTTTGAACCCAATATTAAAGGTTTAGTGCACAGCCACATTTCCGTGGGTTTAGAAAGCAATTTTGCGCAACGCCGTGTTGCTAGCTTTGAAACCACTACCGCAGGATACACCTTATTGCAGGCAGGTTTAGGAACGCAATTTAACATTGGTAAACAAAAGGTTGATTTGCATATAACCGCCAACAACTTGTTGAACAAGCGTTACTACAACCATTTAAGTCGGTTTAAACCGGGCCGTTTAGACGAATCGGACCCTAGTTTCGGCATTTACAATCCGGGGCGCAACATCACTTTCGGCTTGTATTTGCCTATTGGTGGGCAACTTAGGTAGTATGGTACCAAAAAATTTGAAGACGGTGATTTCGGCAAGTTCTGGAGAGATGAGATTCTAGAATGGGTACGAAGCCGTACAAAAAGGAAAGATTGGTGTATAACTAAAATCGCAGTTATTTTTACGTCAGACTATTCTTTAATAGGATTAATGCTTTTTATTTAGGGCTGTTTTCGGCTATAATGCGTAGTTTGCATTATAAATTGTAGCATTTGTTGCGCAAAAACAGCCCTAAATTTAATCAGATGAACAAAACAGCTCCCGAAAATATACTGGTAATTGACATTGGCGGTTCACACGTGAAAGGCATTATCATCAACAGCAATCTTAAAGTTGTCCATCCTTACCAAAAAACGCCCACGCCTCCAAACCTTAAGCCCGCTACGCTTATGGCTACCATTAAAACCTTGACAAAAAATTTCACTCATTTTGATAAGGTAGCAGTAGGTTTTCCGGGTTATGTAAAACAAGGCATAGTGTACACGGCGCCCAATTTAAACGATTTTGCTTTCCGTAAATTTCCGTTGAGCGAAGAACTGGCCGCATTTTTTAATAAACCGGTGCGTTTAGTAAACGATGCCGATTTGCAAGGTTTTGCACTGGTAAAAGGCAAGGGTTTTGAAATGGTAATTACCTTAGGAACCGGTTTTGGCACCGCACTGTTTATGGATGGCGTACTTTTGCCGCACCTAGAACTGGCTCACCTGCCTGTACGTAAAAATTATGATTACGATGATTTTTTAGGCGATGCTGCTTTGGAGTTAGAAGGGGATAAAAAGTGGAACAAAAAGCTTAAAGAGGTTTTGGATAATTTTAGAACGGTTTTCAACTTTGACCATTTATACATTAGCGGCGGAAATGCTAAACATATCAACTTTGCATTGCCGGAAGATATTAGCATTGAGAGCAACCGAGACGGTATAAAAGGTGGCGCCGTGTTGTGGAATGCCGTGGAGACTTACAGCCTAAAAACCATATTTCCTAAAAGCATTGCGTAGATTTTTAAATTAAAAGTCTTAATCCATCAAAACAATTGATACTTTTGAAGCCAAACTGGCAAACGGATATATGTGTTCCGCAAACAATCAGCAAATTAACACCACAAAAATCCCCGATAAGGGCTGCTTAAAAACGCGCTAGTGTTTTGTTGCGGTGTTGTGCCATAAACAAAATTTAACCCAACCATTTTAACAGCATATACAAAATCGTTAAAACAAACTCAACAATTTAAATGAAATCTAACATTAAAACCAAGCCAACGATATACATGATTTTTGGCGGTACGGGCGATTTGGCAGAACGTAAGCTGATTCCGGCATTGTACAACCTTTTCTTAGAAGGGTATATGCCAAAAGAATTCGCAATTATAGGCCTTGGTCGTACCGATTATACTAATGAGAGCTTTATCAAAAATTTATTGGGCGGCGTAAACAAGTTTTCGCGTAGCGGCAAAGCAGATAAAGATCAGTGGGCAGATTTTTCGAGCCGCATCAGCTACCTTAGAACCGATGTGAACAACGAGGGCGACTATGCTAAAATGGAGCAAGTGATTGATAAATACGAAGCAGAATGGTCCGAGCCGCCTGTAATTATCCACTACCTTGCCGTAGCACCGAACTTTTTCCCAATCATAGCCAGCAACTTGGCAAAAATGAAATCTGCCGGCGATGCAGAACGCACACGCGTGGTTATCGAAAAACCTTTCGGTCGCGATTTAGAAACCGCAAAAGAGCTTAACGCTTTATTGAGGAATATTTTTGACGAAAAGCAAATTTACCGCATAGACCATTATTTGGGTAAAGAAACCGTGCAAAACATGATGGCTTTCCGTTTTGCAAACGCCCTTTTTGAGCCAATATGGAACCGTAACTTTATTGAGCACGTACAAATTTCTGTAACAGAAGATATCGGTGTTGAGGACCGTGGTGGTTATTATGACGGCTCTGGTGCTTTGCGCGATATGTTGCAGAACCACATTTTGCAGGTTTTATGCTTGGTAGCGATGGAGCCACCGGTAAACTTTGATGCAGAAGAAGTACGTAACCGCAAAGTGGACGTGTTGCGTGCCATGCGCAAATTTGGCCCGGAAGAAATTAGATTTAACACCGTGCGCGGCCAATATGGCGAAGGCTGGGTTAAAGGCGAGAAGGTTGAAGGCTACCGCCAAGAGCAAGGCGTAAATAAAGAATCTAACACAGAAACTTTTGCGGCCATTAAATTTTTTATTGATAACTGGAGATGGCAAAACGTACCTTTTTACGTGCGCACAGGCAAGCGTATGCACCAAAAATCGTCCATCATCAGCATCCAGTTTAAAGATGTGCCGCATCTAATTTTCCCTAACAACTCCTCAGAAAGCTGGCAGCAAAACAGGTTAATCATTAGCATACAGCCAGAGATGAGTATCCGTTTGCAGGTGCAGGCCAAACGCCCAGGTTTAGATATGACTTTAAACCCGGTAGATATGGTTTTCAATTACGATGGAACCTACGAAACAGATACGCCAGAAGCATACGAAACCTTGTTGTTGGATGCTATGAAAGGGGATCAAACTTTATTTATGCGTGGCGACCAGGTAGAAACGGCTTGGGATTTGATTATGCCTGTGTTGGAAAGCTGGGAAGTTAAAAAGAGCATCAATTTCCCTAACTACTCGGCAGATAGCTGGGGTCCCGAAGCCGCTGAAGCTTTAATTGCCAAAGACGGTTTCCATTGGTTTACCTTACCTATTAAAAAATCAGATAAAAAGTAATGAGTTTAAAAGTTTTTAAAGAAAGCAACGAAGCTATTGCAGCATTGGCCGAGGTTTTTGTAGCAGATGCGAAAAAAGCCATCGCCAAAAATGATCGGTTTAGCGTGGCCCTTTCGGGCGGTAGCTCGCCAAAGAAACTTTACGAGCTATTGGCCTCTAAATACAAAAACGAGCTGGACTGGAAAAAGGTTTACTTTTTCTTTGGCGACGAGCGTTATGTGGCGCATACCCATCCGGATAGCAATTACCTGATGGCAAAAACGGCCATGTTAGATAGCCTGCAAATAGCAGATAACCAAGTTTATAAGGTAGATACCGCTTTGGATCCGGCAAGTGCCGCCCTAGAATACCAACGTTGCATCTGTGCTTTTTTTAACGATAAGCCGGTGTTTGATTTGGTACTTTTAGGTTTAGGAGACGATGCGCATACCGCATCTATTTTCCCGGGTACAGATTTAGTTTGGATAGAAGAGGAATTGGTAAAAGAAGTTTACCTGAAAGATAAAGAAGTGTACCGCATTAGCTTTAGCGCAACATTAATTAATGACGCGGCGCACATCGCTTTCTTAACTTTTGGCGCCAATAAAGCAGATGCCATCAAAGCGGTTTTAGAAGGTGAGCGTGATGTAGCGCAATACCCCGCGCAACTTATTAAACCTCGCAACGGCGAGTTAGATTGGTTTGTTGATGAAGCAGCCGTGGGCAAATTAAGTAGATAAAAACATCTTAGTATTATAAGAAGCTTCACCCCAAAAAGGTGGAGCTTCTTTGTTTTATCACCCTGTATTGGGTGGATGTAAAACTCAAACAAATACAATTTCCTGCCTAAAATTCTTATTTTGCAACGCTCTACAAGCACCTAAATTTAAATGTCGAAAAAAACCTCGCTGTTGCTGTTTATATTTTTCATGGCGTTAAACATGCTTTTTGCACAACCGCAGGCGTATAATTTTTCACATTTAAGCATTGCCGACGGACTTTCCCATAACCAAGTCAACACCATCTATCGCGATAAGCAAGGTTTTTTGTGGATAGGCACTTTATCCGGGCTTAACCGTTTCGATGGGTACGATTTTAAAGTTTTTCGGCACAACCCACAGGATACAACTACTTTGGTAGATGACTATATCAACAACATCTTAGAAGGGCCACAGCAAAAATTATGGATCATTACGCGCAATGGTTTAAATATTTATGATCCGCAGAACGAGCATATTATCAGAAACCCCACCACTTATTTGGCGCGCCTACGCTTGCCCTTGGATGATGAGTTGGTGGATATTAAAAGTGCCGACAGCACCTACTGGTTCTTGTTCCGCAAGAAAGGGATAATCCGCTACCAAGCAAAAACTAACCAAACTACGCTCTTTAAATTTGGGAAAAATGTAAAGCCCGTAGCATTGGCTGTATCACCTAAGCTACCGGTTTGGGTCATTTGCGACAATGGCGACGCCGTCAGCATCCGCCAAAACCGAGCGCAAATATTTCCTAAACTTTTTGCCTCTTTTTACCGCGAAACCGAAGCCTTTAGTAGTGCTTTTTTAGATGCCCAGGGCGAGGTGTATCTGTTCTCTACTGCGCAATATAAAGGCGTTTACCACTATCGGCCACAGCAAAAACAGCTGTTGCATTTAAGTACGGCCAACACGCAGCTGCGCCTAAACACCAACTTGGTACGTGGCATAGTGCAAGACCAAGCCGGTAAGTTATGGATAGCCACGGACCATGGAGGCGTAAACATTTATGATAAAAACAAAAAACAACTGCTGTACTTGCTTAATCGCGAGTACGACCAAGCCAGCATCAGCCAAAACTCTATTAATACGGTTTATAAAGACGAGCGCGGATTCATCTGGCTGGGTACTTTTAAAAAAGGCATTAGCTACTATCACCCCGATATCAATAAATTTAAAACCTACACGCACCAGCCCTCAAACGCCAACAGTTTGCCTTATTCTGATGTAAATACCTTTGCGGAAGACAAAAACGGAAATATTTGGATAGGCACCAACGGTGGGGGCTTATTGTATTGGGATAGGCGAAACAATACTTTTAAAACCTATAAGCACACTGCAAAAAATAAAGGTATCAGCAGTAATGTTATTGTTAGCTTGCTGATTGATGATGCTCAAAATCTTTGGATTGGAAGTTACCACGGCGGACTGGACGTGTTTGACGGAAGCAATTTCCGTAGCCTACACCAAAGCACCGCAAATGCGGATGAAAGCGTTTTTTCCGTAAAGCAAAGCCGCTCGGGCGATATCCTTGTTGGTACGCTGGATGGCGGCCTAATACAATACAATCCCGCCACAGAGGTGCTTAAAACCTATACCACTGCCAATAAGTTTTTAGCTTCCAACTATGTTTCTAGCATACTTGAAACGGCCAGCGGAGAACTTTGGTTAGGAACATCGGAAGGGATTGCTGTATTGAAAAAAAGCGGCTCGGTTTACAAAGAAAGCAAGCTTATAAACAGCAGTAATGGCCTTAGCAATAACAATGTAAACTGCCTAACCGGCGATGAAAAAGGCAATATCTGGATTGGAACGCGCGAAGGACTGAACATTTATGATACACGCAAGCAAACGATAAAGGTTTATAGGCGCGATGACGGGCTGGCCGACAATAACATTCAGGCGATACAGCGCGATGGGCGCGATGATATATGGGTGTCTACCTCGCGCGGCATTAGTAGGGTGCATTTGCAAAGTGGAAATATCCATAAAGCAACTTTTAACAGTTACGATGAGCTAGATGGTTTACAGGGGCTCGAGTTTAACCTCAATTCGGCTTTTCTAACCCGCAAAGGCGAACTTATTTTTGGTGGTGCCAATGGCTTTAATATTTTTAAGCCGCAAGATATACAAGTTAACCAGCATCCGATACGTTTAGCTTTTACAGATTTGCAGGTGCTCAACAATAGTATACAGCCTTCGGATGATGCCGATGCTGTACTGCATCGTTCTGTTAATTATGCCAAGCAGATCACTTTGCAACCGCACCAAAACGTGTTCAGCATTTCCTTTGCCGGGTTCAATTTTTTTAATCCGGATAAGGTACGCTACGCTTACCAATTAGAAGGTTTTGATAAAACTTGGATTGATGCGGACCACAGCGCCCGCAAAGCAACCTACACTAACTTAGATGCCGGCGATTATCTTTTTAAAGTAAAGGCCAGCATTAACGGTTTAAATAACGAAACTCCCGTTAAAACTGTCAGAATAAAGGTATTGCCTCCGTTTTACGAAACGCCTCTAGCGTATTTTATTTATACTTTGCTTATCATCAGCTTGCTGTTGTATATCCGCCAGCGCGGTATTGATAAAATTAGGCGCGAGTTTGCTTTACAACAAGAACGTAAGGAGGCCCAGCGCGTGCATGATATGGATTTGATGAAGATAAAATTCTTTACCAACGTTAGCCATGAGTTTCGCACGCCGCTTTCGCTGATTTTAGCGCCCATTGATAAGTTTTTGAAACACACGCCCGAAGGCGAAGAAAAACAACAATACGAGCTGATTAAGCGCAATGCCAAACGCCTGCTTAACTTGGTAAACCAGCTGATGGATTTTAGGAAAATGGAGGTGAAGGAGTTGAAACTGAATGCTAAAAAAGGCAACGTTGTAGCCTTTATCCGCGATTTATCTTTCTCGTTTACAGATATTGCCGAGAAGAAACAGATTAACTTCCAGTTTGAATCGGAAGTGGAAAATCTAGTGACTTTTTATGATGAAGAGAAGCTAGAACGCATCATTTTCAACCTGCTTTCGAACGCTTTTAAGTTCACTTACGAGCATGGTTTTGTAAGCGTACACTTGAGTGTTGCCCGGGAGGAGAATCATGATTATTTGCTCATTAAAATTATAGATACCGGCATTGGCATCCCAAAAGAAAGCCAGCGGGCCATTTTTGAAAACTTTTTCCAAACGGATACCCCGTCGGACCTGATGAACCAAGGCAGCGGTATCGGCTTATCCATCACCAAAGAGTTTGTAGGGCTGCACGGGGGCGAAATATCGGTAGAAAGTGAAGAGGAAGTGGGAAGCTGTTTTACCGTAAAATTACCTGTGGAAGTAATTGCCATTGGCGAAAAAAAACTTTTGGAGACCCAAAAAACCAAAGGAAAAACCGAACGAAAGCACAGCGATGATACGGCATTGAAGAAACCTTTGGTGCTGCTGGTAGAAGATAATGAAGATTTTAGGTTCTACTTAAAAGAAAACTTGGGCGGGCATTTCCGTATTTCAGAAGCGTGCGACGGGCAAGAGGGCTGGCAAAAAGTTTTAAGTTTACAGCCGCAGTTGGTAGTAAGCGACATTAGTATGCCGCGCTTAGGCGGGATTGATTTGTGCCGGAAAATCAAAGATGATGAACGTACAAAAAAGATTCCGGTAGTGCTACTAACCGCACAAACCGGCGAAGAAAACCACCTGAAAGGCTTAGATACCGGTGCCAGCGATTACATGACCAAACCGTTCAACTTTGAAATATTGCTCTCTAAACTCAAAAATATTCTGCAACAACAGCAAAGCTATATCAGCACCTATAAAAAACAGGTGGATGTATCGGTAAGCACCGAGACGTTAGAGTCGACAGAAGAAAAGTTGGTACGCAATGCCCTTGAATTGGTGGAGAAGAACATTTTAAACCCTAATTTCTCTGTAGAGGAGATGAGCCGAGAGCTGCACATGAGCCGGGTTGCTTTGTATAAAAAGTTGTTGTCTATTACCGGCCAAAGTCCGGTTTCTTTTATCCGCACCATCCGTTTGCAAAAGGCTAAGCATCTGATAGAAAGTTCGGACCTTTCGCTCTCGGAAATTGCGTACCGGGTGGGGTTCAGCAATCCGAAATATTTTACCAAGTCTTTCAAGCAGGAGTATGGTATTACGCCTTCTGAGTGGCAGAAAGCCTCACCCTAAATCCCTCTCCGAAGGAGAGGGACTTTTATGCAGTGCTGTTGATTTTTCTGTACGTTAATGCAAGAATTCCACCTTTGGCTGGACCTTCAATTCAGCGTCATCTCGAACGAGTGTGCGAGGAGAGATCTGGATGTTTATTTTCCCTAGCTAGCGTACGCGTGCCGCGTGTGCCCTCGCTGTTCCTTCGCTATATCAAACTATAAAATATCTTCTTTATTGATAATAGTGTATTAAATCATTGTTTTTCAGTTATTTATGTCAAGTTAACAAATGTATCCCCATTGTTAACAAAAGTATACCTGCCTAAAAAACAAAGCCTATAACTTTAGAATTGTTGGCGTAGCCTTAAACTTCGCCGTATTTATAAACCAATTTTCTAAGCCTAATGTCTAAGTATTTTAACGTGCGCAAGTGCTGTTTTTTTCTAGCTGTTAACCTAAGTTTCGCCTTAGCATCGCAAGCCCAATCCAATTTTCAAAAGATAGAAAACGGTGTTCAAATTAAGTTGGCTAAACCTGCCGGACAAACCGAGTATGTAAACATCCAATTTGCAACAAACCGTATCGCGCACGTATCTGCAAGGTTAAATAATGCTACGCCAGTGGCAAATGGAATCGGCATCATTTTAAAATCTTCGCCCGTGGCCTATACGCAATCCATTGCTGATGATTCTATAACCCTAAAAAGCAATGCACTAACTGTTAAAGCATCGTTAACAAACGGCGGATTAGCATTTTATGATGCTAACAACCGAAGCATCACCAAGGAGTTAAGCCAAGGTCGCGAGTTTACGCCCACCATGTTTGATGGCGATGCAGCTTATGCTATTAAACAATACTTTTTATCGGATGCCAATGAGGCTTATTACGGTTTAGGGCAACACCAGCAAGGATTTATAAACTATAAAGGCAGGCAGGTAGAGCTTTTGCAAAATAACACCGAAGTCGCTGTCCCTTTTTTATACTCGAGCAAGAATTACGGTATCCTTTGGGATAACGCATCTATCACCAAAGCAGGTGACGTGCGCCAACCATTAGAGCTAAACGCCTTAAAACTAATTTCTGATGGTGGCGAGCAAGGCTGGTTAAGCAACCGCTGGGCATTGCTTTCAAAGCCGGATAGCATCCTTTTAGCTCAACCGCAAGCGCTCATTAACTTTTCTTTTTTAGAGGATCAAAAATTATTGCCCAAAGCATTTAAGTTGGACCATGCTGTAAGCACTTGGAGCGGTAAAATTGGCAGCAGTATAAGTGGAAAGCACCAGTTGGTGGTAAAGTTTGGTGGCTATTTAAAAATTTGGTTCAACAATCAATTAGTTGCCGATACCTGGCGCAAAGCCTGGAACCCGCTTACTTCTGTGTTTGATTTACAGCTGGAGGCCGGCAAAACCTACGATTTTAAAATAGAGTGGCGGCCAGATGGTGGCGAATCTTATCTGGATGTTAAAACCATTATCCCCAACAAATTTGCACAAGAAGAAACTTTTGCCTTAAGTTCTGAAGCTGGCGAAGCCATTAGCTATTATCTAATTGCTGGCAACAGCGCCGATGATGTTATTGCAGGCTACCGCGAGTTAAGCGGTAAAGCCACCATGTTGCCAAAATGGGCTTTTGGCTTATGGCAAAGCCGCGAGCGCTATAAAACCCAAAAAGAACTGTTAGATGTGGTGAAAGAGTACCGCAAGCGTCAAATTCCGCTAGACAATATTGTGCAAGACTGGTCTTTCTGGAAAGAGAATGATTGGGGTAGTCAGGATTTTGACGAAACACGTTTTCCGGATGCCACCCAAATGATTAAAGACGTGCACGCTATGAATGCCAACTTTATGATTTCCGTTTGGCCCAAGTTTTACGAAGGCATACCTGTTTACAAAGATTTTTATGATAAGGGCTTTCTCTATAAAAGAAACATTGCCGACCAACGCCGGGATTGGATAGGTAAAGGCTATACCTCTTCTTTTTACGATGCATTTAACCCGGAAGCGCGCAAAGCTTTTTGGCATTTGATTGATGAAAAACTGTATAAACGAGGCGTAGATGCCTGGTGGCTGGATGCCACAGAACCCGATGTACATTCTAACTTGAGCATTGCAACACGCAAGCAGTTAATTACGCCTAATTATTTGGGTTCATCAGAAAAATACTTCAATGCTTTCCCATTGTTTAATGCGCAGGGCGTTTATGAGGGGCAGCGCCAAGAAAATCCGGATAAAAGGGTGTTTATTTTAACCCGTTCGGCTTTTACAGGTTTGCAGCATTATGGTTCGGTAACTTGGAGCGGAGACATCGGTTCGCGCTGGGAGGATATGAAAAATCAGATTGGCGCGGGTGTAAACTTCTCTTTATCCGGCTTGCCTTATTGGACCATGGATATTGGCGGTTTTGTGGTTGAGGCACGTTACGAAAAGCCGAACGCCGCCAATTTAGAAGAATGGCGCGAGCAGATGAGCCGCTGGTTCCAGTTTGGGGTGTTTACCCCTTTAACCCGCTTGCACGGTCAGTTCCCGTTCCGCGAAATTTATAATGTAGCGCCAGAAAATCATCCGGCTTACAAAAGCATGGTTTATTACGATCAGTTGCGTTACCGTTTAATGCCCTACATCTACTCCTTGGCCGGAAAAACCTATCAGCAAGATTATACGCCGATGCGCGGCTTGGTAATGGATTTTGCCAATGACGAGAAAGTGCTGTCTATCAATGATCAATACCTGTTTGGTCCTTCTTTACTGGTAAATCCGGTGACAGCTTATCAGCAAAGCAACCGCCAAGTGTATTTGCCAAAGGGGCAGGGCTGGTTTGATTTGTACAGCGGACAATATTTTGCAGGCGGCCAAAACATCAAAGCAACAGCACCTTATGATAAAATGCCGGTGTTTGTAAAAGAAGGTTCCATCATCCCGATAGGGCCAGCTTTACAGTACGTTTCCGAAAAACTCGCAGAACCCATAACGCTGTATGTGTACGGAGGCAAAGATGCCGAGTTTACACTGTATGAGGATGACGGCCTAAGCTACGGTTACGAGAAAGGCGCATTTAGCCAAATCCAAATCGGCTACAGCCAAAACACAAAAACCCTCACTATTAAACAGCGCGAAGGCAGTTATCCAAATATGCTGAATAACAGAACTTTTAATGTGGTGTTTATAGACGCAAAACATAAGAAAGCGCTGGATTTTAATCAGAAACCGACTAAAACAATCAATTATAACGGAAATGAAGTATCAGTAAAATTTTAAACACAACCAACCAACATGAAACCAATTATTTTAAAATCAATCAATTAAATCGATGAAAAGAAAAATTACACGAAAAAAATGGATTGCTTTTCTGCTTACCATTGCGTGCTTTACATTTACCTTAACGGCGATAGCGCAAGACGCAAAGCGGAAAATAACCGGCAAAGTGGTAGATAGCGGCAATTTACCGATACCGGGCGTGAGCGTGCTAATTAAAGGCACCAGTAACGGCACCAATGCCGATGCAAACGGAAATTTTGCCCTTAATGCCAGCACTGGCGATGTGCTTTCAATTTCGGCCATATCTTACAAAAGCACAGAAGTTACCGTAGGCCCATCAAACACGGTGAATGTTACCTTACAAAATGAAGTTTCTGCTTTAGATGAGGTAGTGGTAATCGGCTACGGCGTGCAAAAGAAAGCCTTAACAACGGGCGCAAACCTGCAAGTTAAAGGTGACGATTTAAGCAAACGTAACCAAGTAAACCCATTGCAGGCTTTGCAAGGGCAAGCGCCGGGTGTTTCTATTACTTCCACCTCTGGCCAGCCGGGCGCAGGTTTAAAAGTGTTGATCCGCGGTTTAGGAACCATTGGCAACTCTGGGCCTTTATATGTGATTGACGGCGTTCCCGGTGGCGATATTTCGGTTATCAACCCGGCAGATATCCAATCTGTTGATGTGCTGAAAGACGCAGCTTCGGCAGCAATTTACGGCTCTCAGGCGGCAAACGGTGTGGTGTTGGTAACTACCAAAAAGGGTTCGGTAGGTAAAAGCCAATTAACTTTTGACGCTTATAGCGGTATCCAGAACGTGGCGCGCAAAGCAGATTTGTTAAATGCCGAGCAGTATAAAGTAATTATGAACGAGCAGGCGCTAAACTCGGGCGCAACCGCCTTTGATTTTGCCGGCATGGCCGATTTGGCAAACACCAACTGGTTGGATTATATGTTTAAAGACGATGCCAAAACAGAAAATTACAGCTTGGGCGTTAACGGCGGAACAGAAAAATCTATCTACGCCTTATCTATGAACTACATTGCGCAAGAAGGAATTGTGGGCGGAAAAGAGGTTTCAAACTACGAGCGCTACGGTTTCCGTACCAATACCGAGCATAAAGTATTGGATAAGATTTTGAAAGTTGGGCAACATCTTAACTTCAATTACATTAAAAACAATGGAATAAACGTTGGCAACCAGTATAACAACACTTTAC
Source organism: Pelobium manganitolerans (assembly GCF_003609575.1). Lineage (GTDB taxonomy): Bacteria > Bacteroidota > Bacteroidia > Sphingobacteriales > Sphingobacteriaceae > Pseudopedobacter > Pseudopedobacter manganitolerans. Next base: position 160,323 of record NZ_MBTA01000003.1, read on the forward strand.
GAAGCGCATTTTCAACTTCGCCATTGTCGCCGGTATATTCTACAAATAATAAATACGGCAGTCCGTTTAACGACACCTCAAACTCGCCTTGGTATAATGGCGATGGCAACCCTTACGGTTCCATGATGATTAATACCAACAACTTAAACGATGCACAGCGCTTATTTGCCGATGCTTATGCAGAGCTGACACCCATAAAAGGTTTAACCTTAAAATCTTTGCTCGGTTTTAACTATTACGCTTCGGAATACAGGAGCTACAACCCAATTTACCGCTTGTCTATTTACAGCTATAATGAGGACCACACGTCGGCCTCGCAAAACATGAGCAAAGGGCACACCATCAGCTGGACTAATACCGCCAATTACGATTTCAATATCAATACCGATCATCAGTTTTCTGTGTTGGCAGGTATGGAGGCGGTGCGTTACCAAGGTACTTACCTATCGGGCTCAAACTGGAATTTGCTATCGCAATTTAATGATTTTGCACACGCTTATTTGGATAACACCACCGGACAGGCGCATTTAGATCCTTCTGATCCTACAAAAATCATCGAAACACGTTCTGTAGGCGGCAAACCCGAGAATATGTACAGGAGGTTATCTTATTTTGGAAGGCTAGGCTACAACTATAAAGAAAAATACCTGTTAAACGCTACTTTGCGTGCAGATGCTTCCTCTAAATTCCTGAAAGGCCACCAGTGGGGCTACTTCCCTTCGGTTTCTGCGGGCTGGGTACTAACAGAAGAAGATTTCTTAAAATCTACCAACTGGCTCAACTTCTTAAAGTTAAGAGCTTCTTGGGGTCAGGTGGGTAATCAGGATATTTCTGATTTCCAATACGCATCCCCAATTAACACTTCTACAGGTTACAGCAGTGATAACCCGGCAGCCAATTACACCTTTGGAAACAGCAACGTAAACATTCCCGGCGCTTATCCAAACCGCTTATCAAACCCAGATGTAACTTGGGAAACATCAGAACAAACCAATATTGGTTTTGATGCCAAATTGTTGAGCAATAAGTTAGATGTGGTGGCAGATTATTATGTGAAAACCACTAAAGATTGGTTGGTTCGTCCGCCAATTTTGGCTACCGCCGGCGCCGGCGCACCTTTCATTAACGGTGGCGATGTGAAGAACACAGGTTTTGAGCTAGGCTTAGGCTGGAATGATAAAGTTGGTGACCTGGGCTACCGCATAAATGTTAACGGTGCCTACAACAAAAACGAGGTGGGTAAAATACCGACTGAAGACGGCATTATCCACGGTTTAACAAATATGCTTTATGATAACTCTGATGAGTTTTACCGCGCTAAAAACGGCCATCCGATAGGTTATTTCTGGGGTTACCAAACGGCAGGCATTTTCCAAACTACGCAAGAAATTGCCGATTGGGTAGCAGCCGGAAACGGGGTACTGCAAACCAACCCTAAACCGGGAGATGTGAAATACGTTGACCAACAGCACGACGGGCAAATTAACGCTGCCGATAAAGTTGATTTAGGCGTTGGCTTACCAGATTTTACTTACGGAATTAGCTTAGGGCTAAACTATAAAAAACTTGATTTTTCTGTAGATGCTTACGGTGTCACGGGCAATAAATTGGTGCAATCTTACCGCAACCATGCCAATAAACAGGCAAACTATACCACGCGTATTTTAGACCGCTGGACGGGTGCCGGTACCTCAAACACCATCCCTCGCGTAACAGAAACTAATGTGAACTGGCAGTTTTCTGATCTGTATTTGCAAGATGGCGATTTCTTAAGAATTGCCAACGTAACGCTAGGTTATGATTTTTCTAATCTGGTAAAATGGAAATATGCAAACCAAATTAGGCTTTACGTACAAGGGCAAAACCTGTTCACTTTTACCAAGTACGATGGTATGGATCCAGAGATTGGTTACGGTACAGAAGGCTGGGTATCTGGTATTGATTTAGGTTACTACCCGCGTCCGCGCACCGTATTGTTCGGCTTAAATGTGAAGTTCTAACGGTAAAATTTAAAATCATGAAAACGAATAAAAAGATATACGGATACATTTTATTGCTGGCACTTTCTTTAGGTTCTTGTAAGTCTGATTTTTTAGACGTGGAGCCGATGACCAACGTGCTGGAGAGCAATTTTTATAAAACCATTGCCGATGCAGACATGGCTTTGGTAGGATGCTACGACGGTTACCAACGTACATCTTCAAACGGTAATACCGCATTTTTGGTAACCTCAGAAATTTTATCTGATAACTGTTTTGGAGGCACTGGCAATACCGATGGCAGAGCTTATCAGCTATTGGATAGGTTTGATAAATCGCAATCAGCATCTGACAATAACGTGTTTAACGGCACTTGGACCGATTATTACGCCGGCATTTTTAGGTGCAACACTTTACTGGCCAAGCTAGACGGTACAGATTTTACCGAAAAACCAGAAGCGCGCGCCCGTATTGAAGGCGAAACCAAATTTTTACGTGCTTTAATGTACTTTGATTTGGTGCGCCTGTTTGAAAAAGTACCCTTGCTAACTACGCCAACGCGCGATAACGTGCCGCAAGCGGACCCAAAAGATACTTACAAGCTTATTGCTGAAGATTTGAAATTTGCTGCAGAAAACATTCCGGCAAATGCCTATCCAAAAGCGCAAGCTGCTACTAATGACGGGCGCGCCACGCAATATGCGGCAAAAGCTTTATTAGCTAGGGTTTACCTGTTTTATACCGGATATTATGGTGTAGATGATTTAGGTGTTACCAAGGCCGAGGTGTTAAAAGGTTTAGAAGACGTAATTACCAGCAATGAATTTGGCTTGGTAGATGACTTTAAAAATCTATGGCCTGCATCAAGCTATGTTCCAGAGCCGGCAACCAACACCCTCGACAAATCTAAATATGCGGGTGAAGGCAATATCGAAGTGGTTTTTGAGCAAAAATTTAACAGCACCCAAGACTACAACGGCAATGTTGACGGTAACCGTTGGTTGGTAATGTTGGGCATGCGTAACACCAACTGGTCGCCATACGGCAAAGGCTGGGGTGCTTGTACGGTTACCCAATCTTTTGCAAATAGCTTTGCCAATGGTGATACCCGCAAATCGGCATCTATCATTGATATCGCTGGCGAAGGTATCCAAGGTTTCGATGTTAAAGACCAGCGCGAGTACACAGGCTACAGCAATAAAAAATATTCCCCTACGGCTTTGCCAGATGGTACTTCTGATACCGGAGGCGGTAAAGATTTCCAGATTTCACAAGATCAGGATTATGTAGTAATCCGTTATGCAGATGTATTGTTGATGGCGGCCGAGCTGGGTTCTCCAAACGCACAAAGCTATTTGGACCAAGTGCGCCAACGCGCATATAAAACCAATTTTGTGTCTGTTGCGCCAACAAAAGAAAACATCATGAAAGAGCGCAGGTTCGAGTTTGCTTTTGAAGGCCTGCGTTACTGGGATTTGTTGCGCCAAGGTTTAAGCACTGCGGCAAGCACTATTGCTACTACAGAAAATGTTACCAGTGGCTCCACACCAGATCAGGTGGTTATCCAATCATCAAACATTACTAAAACACGCGGGTTTATGCAAATCCCTAACACACAGATTACCCTGTCAAACAACGTGTTAAAACAAAATCCAGGTTGGGAATAATTTGTAAAACATAAGATCATGAATAAGATAATTAAACTTTTTGCACTGCTGTTCGCTTGGACAGCTTTGCTTAGCTCATGTTCGCCAGAAGAATATTCTTTAGGAAACGTTGACGTTAAGCCAGAAGAACTGGTAGAAGGCATTGCTTTTAAAATTGAGCACGATGCCAACAACCCGAACATTGTGTATTTAACCAGTTTAATGGATGCTAAGTACACGCCACTTTGGGATCATCCGCAAGGAAGAAGTCAGGAAAAAAAGGTGACGCTCAAAATTCCTTTTGCAGGAGTTTATACCGTAAAATTTGGGGTAGAAACAAGAGGAGGCGTGGTTTATGGCGCACCGGCCACTTTTTCGGTAGATCAGATGTACGCCGAGTTCATCAGTAACGAAATGTGGACTAAACTCACCGGTGGCGCTGGTCAAGAAAAAACTTGGTACCTGGACTTAGACGAGAACGGCCTTTCGAGGTATTTTTTAGGTCCGATGTATTTTTACGGAACAGGCGACTGGTGGGGAACGGTTAACGGAACAGGTCCTGCTTTAAGTAGCGATTCTTGGAACTGGCAACCCGATTGGAAAGGCAATAGCTGGATTATGCCTAAAGGCGACTACGGATCAATGACATTTAATTTAAAAGGAGGCGCAAATGTTATCGTAAACCATTCCATGCTTAACAAAAGCCAAACAGGCACATTCAATATAGATGTGGATAATAAAACCATGCGGATGAATGATGCGCAACCTTTACATGGCGCCCCGCAGGATGGAGTAGTGGTAGATTGGGGAAACATCCGCATCATGTCTTTAACAGACAATACCATGCAGCTTGCGGTATTAAGAGATGAAGTGCTTTCGGGCGAAGGTCCTGCGCTATTCGTTTTCAATTATATTTCTAAAGATTTTAAAGACAATTGGGTGCCAGGAAATCAGCCGGATCCTGAACCGCCATACGAAGGTAACGCCAATGATGATTTAACCACTACAACATCCACTAAAAAAACTTGGAGTTTATCGTTAAACACACCCTACAACTGGGCAAACCTAAAAGGCGAATTGCTAAACGCTTGGACTAAGCCGGCAGATTACCCCGGTTGGGCGCCTTATGATGCCACCATGATAAGTAAGGTAGCCTTAGAACTGGATAAAACCGGCGATAACGCAGGCAGCTACAAGTTTACAGACGGCAATGGCAACAACATTAGCGGAACTTACACCACAGACGATAAAAACAACGTCATTTTTGATAAGGAGATTTCTTTCGCCATTTCGGGTGGGATTTCGTTAGCTACCACTGCCGAGAAAAAGCTGAGGATCATCAGCACAGAAAAAGATGCTACGGGGAATATTACCGGAATATGGTTGGGCAAAAAAGACCCGTCTAAAGACGAGTACCTGGTGTTTAAGTTCGAGCCCAAAGCTGGCGCAAACGGCCCGGTGGACCCTATGGCCGCATGGAAAACCGCTCTGGTAGGCAAAACCTTTAAGCCAGATGTGAATTACTTTGCAGATTGGGTAGTAACCGATTGGACCGGCGGATGGACTACAGGAATTTTTGGCGATTATACATCCAACACATGGTTATGGACAGAGGCATTCCGCGATGCGGCAGCTGCTTCTTCTATTAAATTTTATATGGACGGCAACGTGATGAAGGCAGATGCGGTAGACAATGGCACAGCAAGAAACGGTATTGTGGTAGATGTTGACCCTACAGCTAAAACGCTCACTTTCTCCGAGAATCCGTTTACTTTCCATTGGGTGTACAGCAATAACAACAGTGGAAAAGGGCCATGGATTTTGGGAGCGCGAGATGGCGCAAACTTAGGAAACGTAAACACTAAAGGTATTTATTTAGCATATATCGCAGACCCGGGAAAACCTAATGAATACGGTATGGTGCATTGGGTTATAAAATAGTCTTTGTTTTAATAATTGGGTTAATTCGGGGGCCACGCTGTTGGTTCCCCGAATTTTAGTTTAAAATGTTTATGAAGGTTTCAACACTGTTGTTTTTTCTGATGGTGGCTTTGTCTTTAGCTTCGTGCAAAAAGGATAAAGACGCTACGCCCCAGGCAGATTTGCTTGTTTCTACCGAGGCTTTAAGTTTTGCCAATGCCGGGGAAACTAAAACTTTTTACGTAAAAGCTAACGTCAACTGGACGGCGCAAAGTTCCGAAACTTGGTTACAGCTTTCGGCAAGTAGTGGCACAAGTGGCACCAACAAAGTAGATGTAAGCGCCGCCGCAAATGCTTTGGTGGCGGACCGTAGCGCAACCATCACCATCAAAGCCGGCGATATCACTAAAACAATCTCGGTTACACAATCGGCATCCAGCCTTTTTAGTGTAGATAAAACCGAATTTAACGCAGACCATAACCAACAAGAGCTTACGTTCCCCGTTTCTAGCAATGGTGCTTACAGCATTGAATTTAGTGCCGATTGGTTATCGCGTAAAGCAGAGCCTAGCAAAAGCGGGAATGTTTATACAGAAACCATCGTGCTAAACCGCAACGGAAATATATTTGACCGTGAAGCTACCATCACCCTAAAAAAAGGGGCCGAAAGCAAAACCATATCGGTTAAACAATTGGGCAACCTTAAAAACGTAGCAGCTACAAACACAGGTGTAAGTTCTGATGCACCCACATTGGCGGCCAAGCTAAAAGTGGGTTGGAATTTAGGTAATTCTTTAGAGGCTACCAGTGCCACCGCAGCCAGTGAAACATCATGGGGAAACCCTAAGACATCCAAACAGCTGATTGATAAAGTAAAAGCTGCAGGTTTTAACTCGATACGCATCCCTTGCGCCTGGAGCGCTTATATCGAAGATCCGGCAACATATAAAATTAAAGATTCGTGGCTGGCGCGCGTAAAAGAGGTGGTTGATTATTGTGTAGATAACGATATGTACGCTATTATAAATATCCATTGGGATGGCGGCTGGCTAGAAGAAAACCCAACTTACGCGGCGCAAACCGAAGTGAACAAAAAGCAAAAAGCTTTGTGGGAGCAAATTGCCGTGTACTTCCGCGATTATGATGAACACCTGATTTTTGCCGGCACTAACGAGGTACATGCCAATTACAATACGCCAACGGCAGAGCATATAAAGGTGCAAGAATCTTATAACCAAACTTTTGTAGATGCTGTACGCGCCACCGGCGGCAGAAACGCTTATCGTAACCTGGCGGTACAATCGTACAATACCAATATCAAGTTTGCGATAGATTATATGACGATGCCAACAGACCCGGCTACTCAGCGTCTTTTTACCGAAGTCCATTTTTACGATCCCTACGATTTTACGTTAGATGAGAAAAGCGACAAATATTTATGGGGTAAAGATTTTAAAAACTCGGCAAACGCGCCTAACTGGGGCCAAGAAGATTGGGTTGATGCACAATTTGCCAGCATAAAAGCCAAATTTGTAGACAAAGGCATTCCTGTAATTATGGGCGAGTACGGCGCTATTTTACGCAACGTGGGCGCTGGCCAAGCTAACCATGTGAAGGCACGTAATTATTATTTGAGCTATGTTACCAAAAAAGCCAAAGAAAACGGCATGATTCCATTTTATTGGGATAACGGACCAAGCGGTCTCAATAGTTTTGGCTTGTTTAACCGCACAACTGGGGCGGTAGAGCACCAAGACGCTTTGGATGCAATAATACAAGCAGCACAATAAACAATGGCAAAAAAGAAATTTTTAAGCTTAGCAGTCGCGCTTTTTTGGGGTATTTCGCTGGTTTTTGCACAAGCGGGCTATAAAAATCCGGTGCTTAGGGGTTTTAACCCCGACCCTAGCGTTTGCAGGGTAGGAGATGATTTTTACCTAGTAACTTCATCTTTCGAGTACTTTCCAGGTTTGCCCATTTATACCAGCAAAGACCTAATCCACTGGAAGCAGATTGGCCATTGCTTAACGCGCGAAAGCCAGCTGCCTTTAAAAAATGCTTATTCGTCTGGCGGTTTGTTTGCGCCCTCTTTAAGGTACAAAGACGGTTTGTTTTACGTGATTTGCACCAATGTTACAGGTGGCGGAAATTTCTATTGTACGGCTAAAAGCCCCGCGGGCCCTTGGAGCGAGCCTATTTGGGTAAGCATAGAAAGCATCGATCCCGATATTTTTTGGGACGATGATGGCAAAACTTACTTTGTAACACAAGGGAACGAAGGCATCCGCATTACCGAGATAGATTTAAAAACCGGCAAAGTGTTAGGTCCCGAACACTTAGTTTGGGGAGGCACGGGCGGGCGTTTTCCAGAAGCGCCGCACGTTTACAAAAAGGACGGCTATTATTATCTGCTGATTGGCGAAGGCGGTACAGAATACGCCCATAGCGCAACCATCGCCCGCAGCCGGCATTTACTTGGCCCTTACGAAAGTAATCCGGCTAATCCAATTTTAGCACACGGAAACAGAAAAGGACAGGGCAGTCCCATACAAGCGGTTGGCCACGCAGATTTTGTTCAGGCCCCGGACGGTACTTATTGGGCGGTTTTTTTAGGTTTTCGCGTTACCCAGCCTTACGCCTATTACCATATTTTAGGTCGCGAAACGTTTTTAGCGCCGGTAGCTTGGCCAAAAAACGGCTGGCCACAGGTTAACGGAGACGGCATCATCAACCTGGATATGGAGGTGCCAACATTAACGCAAAAACCTTGGCCAACCGAAGAAAGCAAAGTGGAGTTTGATAAAGAAAAGCTGGGTTTAGAGTGGCAATACCTACGCAATCCGGACATAAAAAATTATAGCTTAACAGAACGCCCGGGAAGTTTGCGCATCAGCGCTTCCCCCTTTACCTTATCGCAAACAGAAGCAGTATCTTTTATCGGCCGTAGGCAAACAGAACATCAATTTACGGCCTCAACAGCATTAGAGCTTGTTGGCGCAAAAACTAACGAAGAAGCCGGCATGGTGCTTTATCAAAACAATACGCACCATTATCAGCTGGCATTAAGCCGTAAAAACCAGCGCTATGTTGTTCAGCTAAAGGTGAAAGTGGGGTCTTTAGCGTATGTTGCTAAAGAAGTGCAAGTACCAAATCCAAAAGTTAAATTAAAAATTGAAGGCACTGCGCAACAATATAGTTTTAGTATAGCGGGCACAGATACAGAAAATTATCAGGCTTTAGGTAATTTAGATACGCGCTACATCAGTACTGAGGTTGCCGGTGGCTTTACCGGCGTAATGATAGGTCTTTACGCCACCACCAATGGAAATAAGCCCGGTGCTAAAGCCTATTTCGACTGGTTTAGTTACCAAACCGAACCTTAAATGTTAAACGAATAAATAAATTGAAGTGAAAAGCATTTTTAAACATTTTTTGCCGATACTTTTTTTGTTAGTGAACTATGGCGCAGTGGCGCAAAACCAAGCTCGCGAAAAGCTGTTGCTAGATTTTGGCTGGAAATTCGCCTACGGCCATCCGTTTGACCCGGCTAAAGATTTTAATAACGGGACCTCTTATTTTTCGTACTTAACAAAAGCCGGTTACGGCGATGGCGCCGCGGCTAAAAATTTTGATGACCGCGCTTGGCGCGATATTAACCTTCCGCATGATTATGCAGTGATACAGCCCTTTAGCGAGAAGGGGAGTTTTAGCCACGGTTTTAAAGCCATCGGCCGTAATTTTCCGGAGGTAAGTGTGGGCTGGTACCGCAAAACATTCCAAATCCCTAAAGGAGACTTAGGTAAAAAAATAACTGTCAGCTTTGACGGTGTTTTCCGCAATTCAATTGTTTGGCTTAATGGCCATTATTTAGGCACCGAGCCCAGTGGCTACGATAGTTTCGAGTATGATTTGACCGATTACATCAATTACGGCGGTGAAAATGTGATTGCAGTGCGTACCGATGCCACTATGGAAGAGGGCTGGTTTTACGAAGGCGCCGGTATTTACAGGCATGTTTGGCTAAACAAAAGCAACAAATTGCACGTGGCCAGCAACGGTACTTTTGTGCGTACAGAAATGGACGGCACAACCGCAAAAATTAAAGTGCGCACTACCCTAATTAATCAGGATGTAGCGTCACGCACTTTTTTGCTTAAACAACAAGTGCTAAACAGGGACGGAAAAATATTGGAAAGTCAGCAATCCGCTTCTATCACTTTAAAACCTTTGGAACACAAGGATATAGAACAAGTGATTTTGTTGCCCAATGCCCGTTTGTGGTCCTTGGACGATCCTTACCTGCACCGTTTGCAAACCATCATCAGCGAAAGCGGGAAAATTGTGGATAATTACCTCACCAAATTTGGCATCAGAACCATCCGCTTTGATGCCAATGAAGGCTTTTTCTTAAACGGAAAGCACATTAAAATTACGGGTACCAATAACCACCAGGACCATGCCGGGGTTGGTGCGGCCATGCCAGATGAGCTGCAGTATTTCCGCATCAGAAAGCTAAAAGAGTTTGGTAACAACGCCTATCGTTGCTCGCACAACCCGCCAACGCCCCAGCTTTTAGAAGCTTGTGATAGCTTAGGGGTTTTGGTCATTGATGAAACGCGCTTAATGGGCATCAATGATTATCATTTAAATACCTTAAAAAAGCTGATTTTACGCGATAGGAACCACCCAAGCATTATCAGCTGGAGTGTAGGGAATGAAGAATGGGGCATTGAAAACGATGTAGTGGGCGCACGTATTGTAAGCACCATGCAAAATTTTGCTAAAAGTTTAGACAGCACGCGTGCCATTACGGCCGCCATTAGCGGTGGCGTGGGCGTGGGGATTTCTACCGCGGTGGATATGCTGGGCTATAACTATATCCGCCATAAAGATACCGATAAGCACCACGCAACTTTTCCGCAACAACTTTCTTGGGGCACAGAGGAAGGCTCTACCGTTACCACCCGAGGCGTTTATGTGGATGATTTGGAAAAACACTACCTCAGCAATTACGACCGTCCGCAAAACGACCATTTTTTCAGCTTAGAGGATGGTTGGAAATACTACGTAAAACGGCCTTATCTGGCCGGCATGTTTATTTGGACGGGCTTTGATTACCGCGGCGAACCTACGCCTTTCGGTTGGCCTTCTGTTACTTCTTATTTCGGGATGTTGGATTTGTGCGGTTTCCCCAAAGATTACTATTACTATTTACGGTCGTGGTGGACACAAAAACCAACCATCCATATTTTTCCGCATTGGAACTGGTCCGGAAAAGAAGGCCAGAACATTCCGGTTTGGGTGTACAGCAATGCAGACGAGGTTGAGCTTTTCTTAAACAGAAAAAGCTTGGGTAAAAAGCAAATGCCAAAAAACGGGCATTTAAGCTGGGAGGTGGCTTATGTGCCGGGTACATTGGAAGCGATAGGTTATAAAAATGGCAAAAGAGAAATTAACGATGTGGTAAAAACTACGGGCGAGGCGAGCAATATCAAGCTAACCGCGCATCAAAATAGCATTAAAGCTAACCGAGAGGATATCGCCGTAATTACCGTTGATGTTTTAGATAAAAATAAATTACACCAACCTACCGCCAACCAAGAAATTGAATTTAGTATTGAAGGCCCCGGCAAGCTGATTGGCGTGGGTAACGGCGACCCTACGTCTTTAGAAAACGAACAGTTTTTAAGCGAAATCCAAACCTTTGAAATTGCGAACCTGCAAGAAAAACTATCGGAAACAAAAATAGAAGAAAGTGCAGTTAGCGATTTGGCAAAACAAAGCGGATGGCAAAAAGCTTTCGCGGATGAGCGTTTGCAGCCTTTTGGTGAAAAATATGCTGCTGTACTTTACAAAGGCGAATTTAACTTGCCGGCAAACTACACAGATGGAACCTTCAAGTTTTTTTTCAACAGCATTGGCAAACAGCAGTCAGTGTATGTAAACGGCAAGCAACTGGCATCTAACATCGCGCAAAGCAAAAACGGAAACACCTTTGAACTGGACGTAGCACTGCTTAAAGAAGGTAAAAACGAAGTGCTTATTTTAACTACGCCACTTACCAAGAAGCAAAGTTGGGAAACCGTTAACAGCAATCCGGGTTTAATACAAATGGTAGTGCCGGCATCTGCGTGGAAGCGTAAATTGTTCAACGGGCTGGCACAGGTAATTGTACAATCTACCGGAGGCACCGGCGACATTATTTTAAAAGCTAAAGCCCCAGGTTTAAAAGAAGCAATTTTGAAAATACCGGCATTGCCTGCACCGCAACGGCCAGCTATTCCTTAAATTTTAAAACAGAAATTGAATATATGAAACTATTAAAGCCTTTCCTTTTTTTGATGGCGCTAGGCGGCGCTACTGCGAGTATGGCACAAAGTACCGATGAAAAAATTGAAAATCTGATTAAGCAGATGACCTTGGAAGAAAAGGTTGCGATGATCCATGGCAATTCGTCGTTCACGTCTGGCGGTGTGCCACGGTTGGGCATCCCAGAGTTGGTAATGTCCGACGGTCCACATGGCGTTAGGCCCGAACATGGGCGTGATTGGGTGTTGGATAAAGATGTGGACGATGCAGGCACTTATTTGCCTACCGGCATGTCTTTAGCCGCAACGTGGAACAAGAATTTAGGTTATCAGTTTGGCCGTGTTTTAGGTAGCGAGGCCAATTATCGCGGTAAAGATGTGATTTTGGGTCCGGGTGTTAATATCATCCGCTCGCCTTTAAACGGCAGAAATTTCGAATACCTAAGCGAAGACCCTTATTTAGCGGCGAAAATGGCCGTAGGCTATATTAAAGGAGTGCAAGATGAGGGTATTTCGGCCTGCGTTAAGCATTATGCGGCAAACAACGAGGAGGTAGACCGCAATACCGTAGATGTTCACATGAGCGAGCGCGCCCTACGTGAAATTTACTTGCCCGCTTTTAAAGCAGCGGTGATAGATGCTGATGTTAATACGGTAATGGGATCGTACAACAAATTCAGGGGCGAGTTTGCCACGCATAACGAATATTTAGTAAATAAGATTTTAAAAGGTGAGTGGGATTTTGACGGGGTGCTGATGAGCGATTGGGGATCGGTACATAACACCAAAGAGGCTTTGCTAAAAGGAACAGATTTAGAGATGGGGACAGATTTGGTGCTATCCAGCAATAGCGTTTCGCAAACGGATGCCAGCGGTAAAAAGCTGAACCAAACCGTTTATGACCGCTTTTACCTTGCCGATCCGGCGATAGCCATGGTAAAAGATGGCAGCGTGCCAGAAAGTGTGATCGACGAGAAAGTGCGCCGCATTTTGCGCATCATGTTTAAAACAAATATGATTGATGCAAAAAGAAAAAAAGGAGAATATAACACCAAAGCACATCAAGATATCGCACTTAAAGTTGCAGAGCAGTCTATCGTTCTACTAAAAAACAATATACAGCTGTTGCCGCTTAAAAAATCGCTTAAAAGTATAGCGGTTATTGGTCAAAATGCTGTTCGCGAGAATGCAATGGGTGGCGGAAGCTCGCAAGTAAAAGCCAAGTACGAGATTACGCCTCTACAAGGTTTAAAAAATTTATTGGGAAATAAAACCACCATTAATTACGCCCAAGGTTATAAAATAGCGCGTGGGCAACAGGCAGACGCAAAAATGATTGCTGAAGCGGTTGATGTGGCCAAAAAAGCAGAAGTGGCCATTATTTACTGTGGCTGGACTCACGGTTACGATTACAGCAAGTGGAGCGATAATGCTTACGATGCCGAGGGCACTGATAAGCCGGATATGAACATGCCTTTTGGGCAAGATGAACTGATTAAGGCGGTTTTGAAAGCTAACCCAAAAACGATTGTGGTATTAATGGGCGGTGGCCCTGTGGATATGCGCCAATGGGAAACACAAGCACCGGCAATTTTGGAGGCTTGGTATCCGGGAATGGAAGGCGGAAATGCTTTGGCAAAAGTGATTTTTGGAGATGTAAATCCGTCCGGCAAACTGCCGCTTACCTTCCCTAAAAGTTTAGAAGATTCACCGGCGCACAAGCTGGGCGATTTTCCCGGAAAAAACGGCGTAGCTAATTATAATGAAGGGATTTTTGTAGGCTACCGTTATTTTGATACTTATAAAGTAGAGCCTGCCTTTGCTTTTGGACACGGACTCTCATACACAACTTTTGCTTACACCGATTTGAAATTGGCATCAAGCGGTGATAGCGTAAAGGTAAGCTTCAGCTTAAAAAATACTGGTAAAACCGCTGGTGATGAGGTAGCACAGATTTATGTATCGGTACCTGATTCAAAAATCAAGCGTGCCCTGCAAGAGCTTAAAGGTTTTGAGCGCGTAAATTTACAACCGGGCGAACAGAAAACTGTTGAGCTGGTTTTACCGGCAGATGCTTTTAAGTATTTTGATGAAGAAAAAATGGATTGGGCGCATGAAACGGGAGATTATGCCATTTTAGTTGGCTCCGCTTCAGATGCGATAAAGCTGCGCGGCAAAATAGCTTTGTAGTTTTTTGCGTTAGGAAAATCGCCCAATCCCGAACCCGGGATTGGGCGATTTTTTTCGCCACTGCCTGTCCTTAGAGTTCCGAAGGGTCTCTATGGATTTGAGAATGGAGAAGCGTCTCAGGCCATTATTAACCCCAGAAACAAACTCATAATTTCTCATCTATTGACTTTAAAAACTCACCCCAATCTGATATACTTTCCCTTTTACCGTATCAAAGGTGGCGCGGTAATAGGTTTTCCCATTTAGCTCAAAACTTTCTTCAACTACGTTCACGGCATCAATTTTCAGCTTTACATCGCTCAACAAAACGCATTTACCGCCTGCTCTCGATTTTATCAAAGCATTTTGCAGTTGATGGTTTTGCCATTTCATATCCACTTCAAAATTGCCGCGTGCCACCAAGCCCTTAGCTTCGCCACTTGTCCAGGCATTTGGTAAGGCCGGTAAAAGTTGTATAAATCCTAGCTGACTTTGCAAAAGCATTTCTGTAATTCCGGCTGTTGCACCAAAATTTCCATCAATTTGGAAAGGCGGGTGCGTATCAAATAAATTGTTTAGCGTGGAGTTTTTTAATAGTTCCTGATACATTTTATAAGCATGATCGCCATCTAACAAGCGCGCCCAAAAGTTAATTTTCCAAGCCTTGCTCCAGCCGGTACCACCATCGCCACGTACCTGCAACGTTTTTTGAGCCGCCTCCGCCAAATCTGGCGTTAAAAAAGGAGAAATTTGCCTCCCCGGATGCAGGCCAAAAAGGTGAGAAACATGGCGGTGGTGCGGATCCTCATCCTCCCAATCCCCATACCACTCCATTAAATTTCCCTTTTGCCCGATTTTTAAGGGGTGCAGTTTTGCCTGTTTTTGTGCAACAACTCGTAAATATTCGGCATCAATGCCCAGCACCTTGCCCGCCTCTCGCATATTCTCAAATAAATCCCAAATAATTTCCATGTCCATTGCCGAGGCAATAGTGACCGTACCTTTATATCCTTTAGGGTGCAGATACACATTTTCCGGCGAGGTAGAAGGTGCTGTAACCAATTCTCCATTGTGCTCCACCAGCCAGTCCATGCAAAAATCTGTTGCAGCTTTCATAATCGGGTAGGCGGTTTGGCGCAAATAGTTGGTGTCGCGCGTAAAGCGGAAATGCTCAAATAAATGTTGCGAAAGCCAAGGGCTCCCTAAGGACCAATTGGCCCATTTGGGGTCGCCGCTTCCCTCGCCAACGGGGTTGGTTTGTGCCCAAATATCCGAGTTGTGGTGCGCCGCCCAACCCTTCATATGGTAATAATTTGTTGCGGTGGCTGTGCCGGCGATGGCCATGTTTTCTATCTGTTTAATCAGCGGAAGCGTTAGCTCACTTAAATTGCATTGCTCTGCTGGCCAATAATTCATCTGCAAATTAATGTTTGTAGTATAGTTGCTGCGCCACGGCGGGCTTAGTAACGGGTTCCAGATGCCTTGCAAATTGGCGGCCGGACTGCCCGGCCGGGAGGAAGAAATCAATAAATATCGGCCGTACTGGTAGTACAAACGTTCTAACCCTGCATCTTGCGGATTTTTTTTGTATGCGGCTAAACGCTGGTCTGTTGGTAAGTGCACGTGTGCTTCATCGCCATCTAAACTTAAATCAGCGCGGTTAAAATAAGATTTATAATCTGCCAAATGTGCCGTAAGCAGTTGTAGATAACTTAGTTTAGCTGCCTTTGCCAAATCGTTATCAAGGGCTAATTTTTCGTTTTTCCCATCTTTATCTGGGCAAACGTTAAAGCCGTTAAAAGAGGTTTGTGCGCCAATTAACAATACCACCTCGCTGGCGTTTTTAAAATGCATTAAGCTGTCGGTTGTTAAAATGCCATCGTTAGAAAGTACTTTTACGCGCCACTCAAAGCGCATTCCCGCACAGTTTTCTTCATCGGCAAACAAAGATGAAGCATTGGCATAGCTGTTAATTTGGGCCTTACCGCTTAACACCAATTCTTTGTTTTTGTTAATGTACGATTGATGTTGTAAAGGATGTGCGTTGCCGATAGAGAAGTTGAGCGCCTTTTTTTTGCTAGCTGTTAGTTTAAGCACCATCACCTGGTTTGGGAATGATGAAAATAGGCTGCGCTCGTAATTTACACCGTTAACGCTAAAATTGGTTTTGGCTATGGCCGATGAAATATCCAAAGAGCGGGTGTAATTTTCTACTTTCCCGTTTAGCGTCTGATTCAGTTTTAAATCGCCCAAAGGCTGATATTTTTCGGTATCAGGGCCTTGCATTTTTTTTAGCAATCCTATTGCTTTTGGAATGCTGTCGTTAAATAATGCCGAGCGTACCAAAGGCAGATATTTATAAGATTCTGGGTTTGGGTTAAGGTTATCCGGGCCACCGGTCCATAAAGTTGCTTCATTTAGTTGGATAAGCTCGTGGTTAACACGGCCAAAAATCATAGCGCCCAAACGCCCGTTGCCAATGGGTAAAGCTTCGTTCCAATTGGTTGCAGGCTGTTTATACCAAAGCGTATTTTTGTTAAATGCGGCTTTGGGCTGTGCCGTAAGGTTTAACGATAAGCATAGCAAGCTTATGGCAGAAATGGTTTTCTTTAAAAATTGATAGGGCTGACGAATCATGGGGTTTTTCTAGAATATAATCGGTTTCTAAATATACACAAGCGCCGTTCAATCCGGAAATTAATGTGAAAAACCCAGAAGCGAAATCCTGTCGGGTTTCAAAAAAGTATTAAAAAGCTTACAGAAATAAAGCTTGTTGCGGTTTGGGGATAATCCCTTTTTCTTCTGCCTGTGTAAATAAAGTTTGTATGGCGTTTTTGCCTTCCAGGCCTAAGTCTACCGAATATTTATTCACATAAAGATCTATATGTTTATACATCACCTGTTCATCCATTGCTTGTGCGTGCGTGCGTATAAAGGGCAAAGCCGATTTAGGGTTGGCAAAAGCGAATTCAACAGATTTTCGGATCAAACGGTTAATCTTCTGCTGAATTTCGGTTGGCATATCTCTTTTAATCACAATACCGCCCAAAGGGATGGCGCATTGTGTGTTTTCTTCCCAAAATTCGCCCAAATCTTTCACTTTTTGCAGGCCCTTATCCTGATAAGTAAAGCGATTTTCATGAATAATTAGTCCTAAATCTATTTCGCCGTTCAATAGCTTTTCTTCAATATCAGAAAATAGCATTTCCACTTTATTTTGTAGCTGTGGGTAGGCCAAGCTCAACAAAAAATTAGCGGTGGTGTATTTGCCCGGGATGCCAATTTTAAGATTTGGATTGGCAAGATTTTGCGGATTTTTGCAAATAAGTAAGGGCCCAACGCCGAAGCCTAAGGCACTGCCGGCATCTAAAAGCACATATTTTTTTAAAGCGTAGGCGTATGCGTGGTAGCTTAGTTTGGTGATGTCAAGCTCGCCACGGAAGGCTTTTTGGTTTAGCGTTTCTACATCGTCAAAAAACACTTCAAATTCTACACCTTCGGTATCAATTTTATGGTGGATGAGTGCGTCAAAGATAAAAGTATCGTTGGGGCAAGGAGAAAATCCTAGAGTTAGTTTCATGTGTCCGTTTTTTCGGTGTTCGTTTGTTTGATGTTTTTTCCTGAGGTTCGCAGATAGCTGGCCTCCGGCCGCAGATTCTTCACAGCCGCGCCAAATTTTCTATCAGCCAATCGTTCAGGTTTTTGACGGCTAAAGGCAGGTTCCAATTGTCGCGGTTGCGTTTTTCTACATAGTTAGAAATGGTTCGCAGCTGCAATGCAGGCACTTTAGCTTGTTGGCAGGCATAAAAAAACGCGGCGCCTTCCATAGATTCTATGGTGGGGTTAAGCCTTTGGCTAATGCGCAAAATGCTGTCTTCATTGCCATGTACCGTATTTACGGTGATGCCGGTAACGGTACGGATATCCGTATCCAGTTTTAGTTGGTCAGTGCCGTAAAAAATCACATCGCCAAGGCCCATCTGTTCTAAAGAGATAAACTCTTCGTCGTCCTCGGCACCCAGTTCGGCTAAAATATCTTCGCGCACTTCCACCAGCTGTCCAATTTTTATATTTCTAGAAAAACTGCCGGCAATGCCTACGTTTAAAGCCAAATCAAAATTGTTTTGCGTAAATGCTTTGCCCAGGGCGTAGGCGGTTGCCGTCATCCCAACGCCAGAGATAAGCAAATGTACGCGGTGTGTGCCGATATTTATAGGATCGGCGATATGCCTGTTTGCCCCAAAACACTCTACAAAAGGAGCGATTTCTTGGTAGGTGGCAGCAAGCAATAGAATTTCCATAGCCAAATTTAAGGCTTATCGCCGAAAAGGAGAACTTATTGTAAAATCGTTATCATTGGCTAACCAACCAGTAAGTTACCGGTTGGTTAGTTACTCATCGGTAAGTTATGCAAGAAGAAATTTTACCTCCTTTATTGTTTAGTAATATGACTGATTCACAACATTTTACCATAGAAAGGAAGATTTGATTAGGCTAAAAACTAATTTAACATCGCATTTAAATAACATTATTACTTCGCCCAGAAGGTGTGCCTAAAATAAGTTTTGGTACATTTTGACCAAGCGCTTTCACGTCAGGTTTAGAGTTGCCGGGGCCTATTTTGTAATTTAATTAGCGCCGGTTTTGCTTAGGCGAATTAAAAATAATCCTTTACGTATATTTGCCCTTATTTTCAAAAAATGATATACATCACAAGAAAGGAACATTTTAACGCCGCGCACAAACTTTACCGTGAAGATTGGACATTTGAAAAAAACGAAGAAGTGTTTGGCCGTTGCGCCAATACCAACTGGCACGGCCACAATTACGATTTGTTTGTGACCGTTAAGGGTCAAATAAACGAGGATACGGGCTTTGTGATTGATTTAAAAGATCTTAAAAAGCTGATTGTTGAGCACGTGGTTGATAAATTAGATCATAAAAATTTAAATATCGACGTTGATTTTATGCGCGGCAAAATGGCGTCAACAGAGGTTTTGGCAGTAGAGATTTGGAAACAGCTGGCCAGTAAAATAAAAGAAAAAGGCGCCGCTTTACACTGTGTAAAACTTTACGAAACTGCCAACAACTACGTAGAATACTTTGGAGAATAACATGAGCGAACAACAGGAAACGGGTTATCAGAAGATAGATAGGTATAACACGGAGGTAATCAGTGATATTGCCGGCCATTACAAGCAAATATTAAGCGATATTGGGGAAGATCCAAACCGCGAAGGGATTGTAAAAACGCCCGAACGTGCGGCTAAAGCTTTGCAGTTTTTAACCCACGGTTATGATTTGGATGCTGCCGAGATATTAAAATCGGCGATGTTTAAAGAAGAATACAGCCAGATGGTGATTGTAAAAGACATTGAAGTTTATTCTTTATGCGAGCACCATTTACTCCCGTTTTTTGGCAAAGCGCACATCGCTTACATCCCAGCCGGGCATATTGTGGGGCTTAGTAAAATTCCGCGAGTGGTAGATGTTTTTGCGCGGCGTTTGCAGGTGCAAGAGCGTTTAACAAATGAAATACGCGACTGTATACAAAACACCCTAAATCCGGCCGGCGTGGCCGTGGTGATAGAGTGTAAACACATGTGTATGAGCATGCGCGGTATCCAAAAGCAAAATTCGGTAACTACAACATCCGCCTTTACCGGCGCTTTTAGTAACGATAAAACCCGCTCGGAATTTTTGAGGTTAATTAGTGCCGATTTAGCCTAAACCTCTAGTATTTTCCAGAAAATAGAATTACTGCAAACCAAACACATCCAAAAAGGTTATTTAATATAAAAACACGCGAATGAAAGCATACGTATTTCCAGGGCAAGGCGCTCAGTTTGTGGGCATGGGGAAAGATTTGTACGACAATTCTGACCTTGCAAAACAACTTTTTGAGCAGGCGAATGAAATTTTGGGTTTCCGCATTACTGATGTAATGTTTAACGGCACAGATGAAGACTTAAAGCAAACCAAGGTTACACAGCCCGCTATATTTTTACACTCGGTAATTTTAGCCAAGGTGTTAGGTTCAGATTTTAAGCCGGATATGGTAGCCGGACACTCTTTAGGCGAGTTTTCTGCTTTAACAGCCGCAGGCGCACTTTCTTTTGAAGATGGATTAACGCTAGTTGCCAAACGAGCCAACGCCATGCAAAAAGCCTGTGAAATTCAGCCCTCCACCATGGCTGCGGTTTTAGGTTTGGATGATTTTACCGTAGAGGATATTTGCCAGCGCGTTAGCGACGTGGTAGTGCCTGCGAACTACAATTGTCCGGGCCAATTGGTGATTTCTGGAAGCATCGCTGGCATAGATAAGGCTTGCGAATTGTTGCTTGAAGCTGGCGCAAAACGCGCTTTAAAATTAAACGTGGGCGGCGCCTTCCACTCGCCTTTAATGGAAGCGGCAAAAGTAGAGCTGGAAACAGCAATTGTGGCTACAGAGATTAAAGAACCCGTTTGCCCAATTTACCAAAACATTGATGCTAAACCTTATATTGACGTAAACAGCATCAAACATAATTTGATTGCACAGTTAACGGGTTCTGTAAAATGGACGCAAACGGTAAAACGTATGTTAGAAGATGGCGCTACATCTTTCACAGAAGTTGGTCCGGGAAGTGTTTTGCAGGGTTTAGTTAAAAAAGTAGATCGCTCTATACCAACAGAAAGTGCTTCTATTACATAAGCAGAAATAAAAAAAGCAGAAACGGGGGAGTTTCTGCCTTTTTTGGCTTGATTTTAGGCTAACAATCACAAATTTTTAGGCTACCGTTAAACCAAACGCTCAATTCATTGAAAACCTCTACTAAAATACGCTGGCTTCTTTTTTTAGTTACCCTTGGCCTGTTCGCAACATCCCTCACGGCCAGGTGGGCATCTACACAATTGATAAAGCTGTACGATATTGCCGACGATATTAGCGATCGCTTAGCCCAAAAAGAAAAAGAGGTTTACCGGTTTTTAGCACAAGTACAGGTAGGCAAGCTTAAAGATGTGGTTAAAGACCCTCAAAAAGCTTCCAAAATATTAAACCATTTTAGTGATCGCGATATATTTTTCCAGATTTATCAAAACAACCATCTGGTGTTTTGGTCAGATGCTGTAATAAGTGCCAGTAACCCAAAGCAATTTAAAGAAGGTGCTAGTTTTGAAAATTACAGCACCGCCAGTTACGAAGTAATCAAAAAAACAGATGGAGATGTTGTAGCGCTGTTTTTTATCCCGATAAAATCACAGCTCCCGTTTAGAAACCAATATCTTAATAATGACGATTCTAAAGATTTCGTTATCCGCAATGCGCAGATAGAAATTGCCGGTATTAATGATGCAAACGTTATCGACATTAAAAATAAAGACGGTAAATACCTGTTTTCTATAAAAAAGGCATCGCAAGAATACCAGATACCTTATACCGGTATAGAGATTTTGATGTGGGCTTTTGGCATGTTTACCCTTTTGCTGCTTATCAACAGCGTTTGCAAGTATTATGCAGATTCGGGCTATCCTTTGCTGGCTTGGCTTGGCTTGGGTATAGTATTGGTGATTTTGCGCTATTTGGGGCTTGCATACCATTTTCCGCCGGCGCTGTATAGCTTGCATTTGTTTAATCCGGCGCTTTTTGCTTCTAATTTCTATTTCCCTTCTTTTGCAGACTTATTGCTCAACGTATTTTTTCTGCTGTGGTTTGTCGCTTTCGCCTACTCCTATAAAAACAGACTGTTTAAACCTATAAAAAACAAATTTATAGGCCTTTGTATATTTATTTACAGCGCGTTTTTTATCGCCTTGCTATCCTTTGTTTATTCGGATGTGTTTTTTGGTCTGGTGTTCAACTCTAACATCAATTTCAAGGTTTCTAACCTTATCAACCTCAACTACCTTAGCTTTTTGGGCATTTTTGCGGTAATGGTGGCATTGTTATGCTATTATTTGATGATAGATTTACTGGTGAACCTAACAGTTTATATAGAGCTTACACTAAAAACTAAAAAGATTGCCCTGCTGGTTTTGCTGCTCACTTTCATCGCCTTCACCTTATCTTTCCATCAAAGCTCGGTATTTTATGTGCTGGTGTTTTCGCTCATCCTCATCTCTATAAAAGTAAATTACCAGCCCAGTTCTGATGCGTTTTTACCTGCAATTGTTTTAATTGCGTTCATTTTTGCCACTATCGTGTCTTTAAAGCTAAACGCTTACGAAACCTTTAAGCAACAGGAGATTAAAAAAACGCTATTGCTAAAAATTTCGGGCGATGAAGACCCCAACGCTTCTATTGCTTTTAATGAGCTGGAGAAAAATATCATTACAGACCTTTACCTGTCAAACTTATTGACCGGTAAAAGCGAGAATAATACGAGGCTAAACGCCCACATCAGCAAATATTACCTTACAGATTATTTAAGCAAGTTTGATTATAAGGCTTATTTGTATAACCAAACCGATTCGTTAGTGAGCGCGGGCCAACAGGTTGATATTTTAAAGTTTAAGCAACAGGTAGAAAACTCGGCGCTTAAAGTAAGCAATTACTTTTATAAGCTTAACAACACCTTTGGCTATCAAAGCTATTTTGCTATTATCCCTATTAAAAAAAGTGGCGTTCATGAAGGTACTTTGGTGTTAGAGTTAAATTCTAAACGGCTTTCGGAAAACGGTGCTTTTCCGCAATTGATGCAAAACGGCAATGTTAACCAAAATGCGGCACTTAGTGGTTATTCTTACGCTTTTTATCAAAACAGAAAACTGGTAAGCCAAAACGGATTTTTTATTTACGATTTGATAAACCCGTTTGGGCAAAGTGCACTTAAAAAGTTTATGGTGCTCAATAAAAACGGGTTCGAGCATTTAATTTATAAGCCAACAACAAACACCACGGTTGTGGTTACCAGTGAAGCCAGTACTTTTTGGCGCGAGTTAGCTTCCCTGTCGTTCTTTTTTATCATATTTTTTGTTTTTGCTTTACTGGTAAGCTCGTACAAATGGTTGTTTATCGGTTTCGGAAGTTATACCCTAAATTTTGGCCGCCTGCGCCGTAAAATACTGGCTACCAACAACAAAATATTGTACAAAACGCGCATACAGGTGGCCTTGGTGCTGGCCGTGGTTAGTTCTTCGCTAATTATCGGTATCATCACGTTTTCTTATATCTCTATCCAATACAAACAACAGCAAGAAGATTTTATAAAGAGTAGAATACGCACCATTAGCGATGCTTTTGAAGACAGTGTATTTAGCAACTCCGATTATTTTACGCCACAAACCGGCATTGAGGCTTTTGAGCAGTTTTCTAAGCTTTACAATACCGATTTAAACTTTTATGATGTCAACGGAAGGCTCATTTACTCTACCCAATATAAAATTTATGCGGTGGGCCTGGCGGCAGATAGGATGAACCCCACGGCTTATCTGAACCTGAAAATTAAGCAGAAATCTGAATTTATACAGGATGAGGCCATTAACCAGTTGAAATTTACATCGGCATACATGCCTATCAAAAACAAAAAAAATAATGTTATTGCCTACCTGGGCTTGCCATATTTCGCTAACCAAGATGATTATAACCAAAAAATAGGCACTTTCTTAAACCTGTTAATCAATATTTACGTGTTGGTTTTTGTGGTTATCGGCTTTTTTGCCTTTGTGGTAGCCAATCAAATTACTTCGCCTTTAAGCCTAATTCAAGAGAGTTTTTCGCAAGCACGTGCAGGTTGGCACAATACACCCATCCGCTGGAAACGCGACGATGAAATTGGAAGTTTGATAGCAGAATACAACGCTATGCTTGAAGCGCTGGAAGAAAACGCCAATAAACTGGCACAAAATGAACGTGAAACCGCTTGGCGCGAGATGGCAAAACAGGTAGCGCACGAAATTAAAAATCCGCTTACGCCTTTGCGTTTGGGCATACAGATGCTGGACCGTGCCTGGCGCGAGAAGGACGAGCAGTTTGATGCCAAGTTCCAGAAGTTTAGCAAATCTTTTTTAGAACAGATTGATAGCTTAAGCCGTATTGCCTCGGAGTTTTCGAACTTTGCGAAAATGCCCGAGCTAAAGCTTGAGCGGGTTAATTTGCTGGAGGTAATTAATAAGGCGATTGAAGTTTTTAGCCAGATGGAGCACATCCAGATCAATTGCGACGAAGCAGCGTTAAGTAATTGTTTTATCCGGGCAGATAAAGACCAGCTCTTGCGCAGCTTCAATAACTTATTAAAAAATGCCATTGAGGCAGTGGCCGATGGAAAAGACGGTATAATTAATATCTCTGGGCAACAAGGAAACGGGAAGGTGGAAATCCGCTTGAGCGATAACGGATCTGGGATACCGGTAAATTCGCGGAGCAATATTTTTGTGCCAAATTTTACCACAAAAAGCTCTGGCACAGGTTTGGGCTTGGCCTTTGTAAAACAGGCAATTCAAAATATAAACGGAAATATCTATTTTACCACAGAAATTGATGTAGGCACCACATTCTACATCACTTTACCCGTGGTTAGCTGATGGTAAATAAATGGATAATCGGTTTTGTGCTGTGTTTTGCATCGCTGGCCGCTTATGCACAACAAAACCCCAGTTTTGTTTTAAAAAAAATTGCCGTGGCAGATTCTGTACAGTTGGACACGCTCAGCATCTTGCCCAGCAGTTTTAAAATAACTTCCGGTGCTTTGGCAATTAGCCCAACTTTTTATAACATCAACTTCGCATCTGCAAAATTAAAGTGGCTACAAAAGCCATCGGCAGATTCTGTTTGGGTTAGCTACCGCACCTTGCCCGTTTTGCTGGCTAAGCGCGTGTTCTATAAAGACCCAAAATTGTTGGAAGAAGAGGTGATTAACAACCGCCCCTACATTTATCAGGTTAAAAAAGAGGAAAGCGGCATTTTCAATTTTGAAGGTTTTAACAAAAGTGGAAGCATCTCTCGGGGGATAAACTTTGGCAACAACCAAGATTTAGCCGTGAATTCTAACTTGGTATTGCAACTATCCGGCAAAATAGGTAATGATATTGAACTTTTGGCGGCTATATCTGATGACAATTTGCCCATTCAGCCGGATGGCAATACCCAGCAGATTAATGATTTTGATAAAGTTTTTATCCAACTGAAACGCAAGGAAGCCACTTTAATCGCCGGCGATTATGAATTGCGCCGCCCCGATAGTTATTTTGCCAATTATTTTAAACGCACGCAAGGCATCAGCGCAAGCAATGTTTTTACGGATAAAAAAAACCGTAGCTACCAAAGCAGCCTAGCTTTGGCAGTGGCCAAAGGCCGATCTGCCCGCAACAGCTTCAACGGCATCGAGGGTAACCAAGGGCCATACCGCTTGCAAGGCAATAACGGCGAGCAGTATATTATTGTTTTGTCGGGCACAGAGCGCGTTTTTATTGATGGCGTTTTGCAACTGCGCGGGCAAGACAATGATTACGTTATTGATTATAACACGGCCGAACTTACTTTTACCACCAAACGGCTAATTACGCGCAACTCCAGAATTGTGGTAGAGTTTGAATATTCTGATAAAACCTACGCGCGCAGTTTGTACCAGTTTAACCAAGGTTTTCAATCAAAAAAGTTAAAACTGAATTTTAATTATTATAGCGAGCAAGACAATCCTAACAAACCTATTTTGCAGGATTTAAACGATGCGCAAAAGAACTTTTTGCAAGGCATTGGCAACAACATTAGTCAAGCGGTTTTCCCTAACGTGGATAGCGTTGCTTTTAATGAGAACGAAATTTTGTACCGCAAAACAGATTCTTTGGGCATTGCCGATGTTTATGTGTACAGCGTTGATCCGCAAGAGGCGAGGTATCGGGTTGGTTTTTCGTATGTTGGCAATAATAGTGGCAACTATCGCTTGGACGTAAACTCGGCCACAAACGGACGGGTCTATACTTTTATAGCGCCCCAAAACGGCATCCCGCAAGGAGATTATTCGCCGGTAACTTTATTGGTAACACCCAAAAAACAACAGCTAATTACGCTTAACGCGGATTATAAATTAAGCAAAAGGACTCAGTTTTTTACAGAAATAGGCTTTAGTGATAACGATGTAAACCTTTTTTCTGATTTGCAAAATGGCCAGAACAAAGGTTTGGCTTATAAAGTTGTGGCCAAAGATGTACGCCTGCTAAGCGGAAACGACAGCACGGGTTTAAAATTAAAAAGCAGTGCCAGTTACGAGTATGTGAACCAGCAATTTAAACCCTTAGAACGTTACCGCCCGGTAGAGTTCGACAGAGATTTTAATATCAATACCGCGGCTTTGCCAACCGCTGATGAACATTGGGCAACTTTTAATTTGCAACTGTATAAATCGGATCAAAAAAATGTGGCTTACGGATTATCACATTTTAATCGCGGAAGCTATTACCAGGGTTTGCAACAGGCTTTAGGAGCAAATTACCGCGTTAAAAATTTTGAGGGCAGTTATGCCGCTACGCTATTGCACAGCAATTCTTTAGCAAACGATGGGCAGTTTTATCGGCAAGCTTTTACGCTGAAAAAGCGGTTCAAATATTTTGAAGCAGGTTTCAATTTTAATGAAGAAAACAACCAGACCAAAAGCGAGCTTACGGATACCTTAACTTTGCAATCCTTTGCTTTTAGGGCTTACGAATATTTTGTGAAATCGGCAGATACGGCTAAACGCGCATTCTTGCTCTCTTACAACCAAAGGTTTGATCAGTTGCCCAACGGAACTGCGTTGCAAGATTTTTCTAAGGCCAACACCTTTGCCGGAAATTTGATGCTTGCCAAAAATGCCAATTCCAATTTAGCGTTGAATGCCACCTACCGAACACTTACTTACCTAAATACCGACACGTTAAATAAAAACGAAGAAACCTTGCTGGCGCGGATTGATTATAATTTTAATGGCTTAAAAGGTTTGTTGAGTTTGCAGTCGTTTTACGAATTGGGTACGGGGCAAGAACCTAAACGCGAGTTTGTTTATCTGGAAGTGGCGGCGTCGCAAGGTGTTTACGCGTGGATAGATTATAACAACAATGGGGTAAAGGAACTGAATGAGTTTGAGGTTTCAAAATATCCGGACCAAGCAAAATATATTAAAGTTTATAGGCCAAATAACCAGTTTGTAAAGTCGAATTTTACCAATATTAACCAAACCATCACTTTAAACCCAGCCCGCATTTTGCGCGATAAGGAAGCAAGCTGGGCAAAGTTGCTCGCTAAATTTTCTAACGTCACTTCGTTACGGATCAATAAAAAGTTGTTGAGCGGAAACGGCCTGGTGCTTAACCCCTACCAAACGAATATCAGCGAAGCCGATTTAATTTCGCAAAGTTCGTTTATAAGAAGTACGTTGTTTTTTAACCGCAGCAGCCCAAAGTTTGGGTTAGATTTAGGTACGCAGCGTTTGGCCAGTAAGCAATTGCTCACCAATGGTTTCGACAGCAGGAGCGGAGAGGAGCAGAATTTGCGTATAAGATGGAATTTTGTGCGCAAAACCAATTTCAACCTTAACCTGCGCAAGGGCGATAAAGTGTATAGCTCGCAACTATTTAGTGAGCGTAATTATCAGATAGGTTTTTGGGAGCTGGAACCAGAGCTGGGCTACCAGTTTAATGTGAATTTAAAAAGCGCGGTTAAAGCCAGTTTTAAGCAACAGCAAAATGCAAAGGCTTTAGGTGGCGAAGAAACGTTTAACAGCCGTTTAGGCGCCGAGTTGCGTTATAACTTGGTGAAACAAGGCACGCTAACATCGCAGTTTAGTTTTATCAACAACAGTTTTAAAGGCGCCAACAACACATCTATTGCTTATGAGCTTTTGGATGGTTTGCAACCGGGCAAAAATTTAACATGGTCTTTGGGTTTCCAGCGCACCATATCTAACGGCATCCAGCTCAACTTTTCTTACGAGGGCCGAAAATCTGCTTCCGTAAAAGCTATACATACCGGTGGGGTGCAGGTGAGGGCTTATTTTTGATTGTGTGTAGGAGACAAAACGCAAAAAAACCTGCTTTTTAGGGCAGGTTTTCGGTATCTGATTTTTTTGTTTTTATTTTAAATTGAAAGTGCCACGTCCCATGGTATAACCATCGGCGTACAAAATTACCGTGTAGTTGCCGGGCTCAAAAGGGTTGCGGTTTACCCAATCTAAAGTGAATATTTTAGCTTCGCCGTTAAATTCAATCGCGGTTTTGTAGGTGTACTGCAAAGTTTGGTCGTTAGCCATAAAGGTACCGCCCTCGCCAATGATTAAGTTACCGGCCGGGTCCAAAACACGCATGTAAATATCATGAGTGCCTTTTTCTGCAATTGGGTTGGTGTTTATTGCAAATTGTACCTTAATTTTTTGAGCCGTATTGGCACGAGTAACGTTAGTTTCGCGGCCGTTGTTTTTTATACGGAAAGCCACAATATCAACAGATGAGGTTTTTAAGGCAGCACCGGCTTTTACACGTACATTTAACGAGTCGTTACTGCGGCTCAGCTTATCTGCCAGCTGTGTTACATTGCTCACCGTAGTTTTTAGGCTGTCGCGTTCGCCTGCTAACTCTTGGTTTTTCTTAGTTAAGTCATCAATATCTTTGGCGTATTTGGTAACAAAGTAGCGTAGCTGTTTTACATCTTCTTTAGCACGGGCAAGTTCGCCGGCGGTAAGTTTGCCTTTGCTCAAGGCCTCTCTTAATTGCGCAATTTTTGCTTTTAGCTCTTCGTCTTTTAGCTTTAGCTCGTCAGACAGTTCGCCGGTAGCGCTGGTTGCCTGCTCAAGTTCTGCTTCCAGCTTTTCAAGCTCTGTTTGTAAAGCGGTTTTCTCATCGCTAACGGTTACAATACGTTGGTCCGATTTGTTTTTTTGAAAGTAGAGGTAAACGTTGGTCCCCAATAAAGCCACAATAACTGCAATAAGGAAATAAATTTTATTGGTGTCCTTTTTCTTTTTTTGCTCTTGACTGTCCATTTTTTGTGTGTGATCTATTTGCCCAAATAAACAAAAATTGTTCCACTAAACTCACTAATTTATTTATAAATTGTCGTCGATACAATTAAATTATTAAACGAAGTTTTAATGTAAATCATATACAAACCTGTTTAAGCTTTAATTTTTTTAGCTTTGCGCGATATAAAATCCAAATTATGGGCAGATTAATGGCTTTTGATGTAGGCACAAAAAGATTAGGGATAGCCGTTACGGACCCCCTGAAGATGTTTGCAACTGCGTTGGAAACCATCCACCCAAAAGATTTGGAAAGCTATTTAAAAAAATACCTGCAAACACAAGAGGTAGAGATCTTTATAGTTGGCGAACCCAAGCAAATGAACGGCACTCCGTCCGAATCTATCCAACATGTTAAAGGTTTTGTCACTCTACTTAAAAAGCACTTTCCGGATATTCCAGTAGTTATGATGGATGAACGTTTTACCTCTAAAATGGCATCGGCTGCCATCGCGCAAAGCGGCTTAAAGCGCAGCGACCGGCAAAATAAAGCGTTGGTAGATAGCGTAGCAGCCACCATCATCCTACAATCGTACCTGGAAAAACTGAGCTTAGGCTTCTGATTATTTAAGAACGCCCAGCTGTCGGCCTATTTTCACAAAAGCTTGGATGGCTTTTTCCAAATGCTCCTGCTCATGCGCTGCAGACAGTTGCACCCTTATGCGAGCTTGCCCTTTTGCCACCACCGGATAATAAAAGCCGATAACATAAATTCCTTCGTCCAGCATTTTAGAGGCAAAATCTTGCGCT
This sequence comes from Pelobium manganitolerans, assembly GCF_003609575.1. Lineage (GTDB taxonomy): Bacteria > Bacteroidota > Bacteroidia > Sphingobacteriales > Sphingobacteriaceae > Pseudopedobacter > Pseudopedobacter manganitolerans. The sequence continues at coordinate 190,061 of NZ_MBTA01000003.1, forward strand.
AGCTTCGCATCATAAAGCATCACGGGCACAATAGGATGTTTGCCGGGTTTAATATCAAAACCGGCTTCAGCCATTTTTTGCCTAAAATATTGCGCATTACGCTCCAGCTTGTCTTTTAAGGTGCTACTTTGCCTCAATAAATCCAAAACTTTGATAGATGCACCTACAATAGCGGGCGCAAGCGTATTCGAAAACAGGTAGGGGCGCGAGCGTTGCCTTAGCAGCGCTACAATTTCTTTTCGTGCGGCGGTAAAGCCCCCAGAAGCGCCGCCCAGTGCTTTGCCTAAAGTTCCGGTAATGATATCCACGCGGTCCATCACCTCGCAATATTCGTGCGTCCCCCTGCCGGTTTTTCCCAAAACGCCGGTGCTGTGCGAATCGTCGACCATTACTAAAGCCTCGTAACGGTCTGCCAAATCACAAATCCTGTCCAATCGGGCAATGGTACCGTCCATAGAAAAAACACCGTCGGTCACTATAATCCGGTGCCGTGCGCCAGTGGCCGCTTGCAGTTGTGCTTCCAAATCTAACATATCGTTATGCTTGTACCTTAGGCGCTGCGCTTTGCATAATCGCACACCATCGATAATGGAAGCATGGTTAAGCTCATCGGATATAATGGCGTCTTGTGCATCAAACAATGGTTCAAAAACACCCCCGTTTGCGTCAAATGCAGCAGCGTATAAAATGCAGTCCTCCATGCCTAAAAAATCGGCTAGCTTTTGTTCCAGTTCTTTATGGATGTCTTGCGTACCGCAGATAAACCGCACCGATGCCATTCCAAAGCCCCGTTGGGCTATCGCATCTTTTGCTGCTTGGCAAACTTGTGGGTGTGCAGCTAGGCCCAAATAATTATTGGCACAAAAATTAATAACCTCTAAACCGTTGTTAACTTTAACCTGGGCGCTTTGCTTGCTAGTAATAATTCGCTCTTGTTTGTACAATCCGGCGAGTTTTATATCGTTAAGTTCTTTTTCTAGAACAGGTTTTAAAGTTTTATACATATTATTGGTTTTTGCTGGTGATAAACTAAAATTAGGTATTCCATTTTTGATGAGAGAATTAGGGCGTGTAAAGCATCAATTTTTTACAAACAAAGTTTGCCGTTTTATGGGCGGTTTTTTGGTTTGCTTTGTGCTTTTGGACATTAATTCTAACTGCTTTGCTCGCACATTTTCTACGCCAAAAGATTCGGTAAATTGGTTAAACCAGTTTATGGCAGATGTAATTAAACTGCAAAAAACCAGACGTAAACTGTCTTTTACCAACGATGCCTATATCAAAAACCACTTGATGCTGGACCACGGGCCAAAAAGAATTTTCGGGAAAAGCATTAAATATTACAGCGGTATCAATAACAATCAGCTGGTTTGGTTAAACGAATCTTTCTCTCGGTTGCATTATGATAAAGATATAGGTTATAAAGAACGCGTAAATGCCACAAAAAGTTACGGCAAATATCCGTCTTGGGAGTTCAAAAGCGCGGCGCAACTTAGCTTAAATTTTAGTCAGGATTTGGTGAGGCTCGAATCGTTAAGCGATAAAAGCTTTGTATCGCCCTTGGCCCAAAATGCCATGCGTTATTACCAGTACAATTTGGTAAGTAAAAATGCAAAAGAGCTTACCGTTGAGGTGGTGCCAAAGCATCGTTTTTCGCCTACGTTTAGTGGTTACCTCACCTTTAACATTAACAATTGCGCCTTAAGATACCTGGATTTAAAAATCAGTGGCGATAAGGGCATCAACTTTATTGATACTTTACAGGTAGTGCAAGATTATGGCCGCGAAGATATTGTACCCTTTTATACCTTGCTGAAATACAAAGGCGATGTGTTGAAATTTTATTTTTCGGGAAGCAGCCAGGCTGTATTTAGCGACAATACCGGCAAACCTGATTTTTTCAAGGATTTTAAACCTGCCGAGGTGGTGCAAGACGATAATTCGGCATCGCATTCCGGCGTTCTAAAGCTTCACCGGAAAGTGCCTTTAACTTTACAAGAACGGTTGTCTTACGAACATCAGGACTCTTTGAACATAAGGCGAAAAGAAAGGCCTATTGTAGATTCTTTGGAAAACCTAGCACCGCGCTTAAATATTTTGCCGCTTTTATTTAGCGAGAAAATTTACACCAGCTTAAATAAAAGACGCGCAATTGTTTTAGATCCCATTGTACCGGCTTTCTTTTTTAACACCGTAGAAGGCTTCGGTATCAATTACGGTGTATCATTTTTTAAATTTAACCAAAACAACACCAGCTGGTCGGTTTCGCCGCGCTTGCGCTACAGCTTTGATAATAAAGAGCTTAACTCGGATTTATCTGCCTCTTGGTATTACAAACCTAAAAAACGGGGAACGCTCAATTTTAGCATAGGCAGCACTTATATGGATTTAAACCCCAACGGCAGCTTAACCACGCTGCAAAACACGCTGAACACTTTGTTTTTTGAGCAGAATTTTATGAAGCTTTATCGCAAGGAGTATGTAAGCACCGGCATAGGGCGAGAGTTGGTGGGCAATTTATACCTTTCGGTAGGTACAGAGTTGGCGCGTAACTACTCGGTAACCAATACCAAAGATTTTGTTTTTAGGGATATTAAAGAACGCAATTTTAGCTCAAACAACCCGATTTCGCCCAGCGAAGAAGATAAGCTTTTTCCGGTTTATAACTCTTTTTACTTCAACTCGTCGCTCATTTACACACTTAAACAGCCTTATATTACTAAAGATGGCGTTAAAATTTACAAACTGCCGCAGGGGCCACGTTTTGTGCTGAGCTTTAAAAAGGGTATTTCCGGTGTGCTTAATTCACAGTCGGATTATACCTACGGCGAGGTAGAGATTCAGCAAGAAAAATTAGATATGGGTTTGTGGGGTTATGGTTCATATTCGGTTTCGGCCGGTAAATTTTATAATGCGCGCAGTATTTATTATCCCGAGTGGAGGCACTTTAGCGGTAACTTGGCTTTAATTTTTAACCCCGGTTTGCGAAGCTTTCACCTGCTAAACTTTTATACCTACAGTACCAACCGTTACTTTTACGAGGGCCACTTTGAACATAATTTCAACCAATTTTTCTCTAACCGTGTGCCCTTATTGCGCAAGTTAAAGTTACAAGAACTGCTGGGTGGCGCCTATTTGTACCAGCCAGAAAAAGGGAATTATTTTGAAATGTATGTAGGCTTAAAAAGAGTGGTTTTCCGCGCCGATTATGCAGTAGCCTTTGATAAACGCGGCGTGCTGAACCAAGGGTTTAAAATATCTTATAATTTTTGATTTAGTAACGAGATGTTAGTAGCAAGTAACAAGTATCAAGACGTTAGTATCAAGTCGCCCGTTCACCATCAACCACCGCCCATTAACCATCGCCCATCGTCCATCGTCCATGGACTATTGACTATTAACCATCGCCCATTCACTCCTTCATATACATATCCACAATCACATACCATTTCATATCGTCGCCAATGCGCCAAATGCGCACGTAATTGTATTTGAGTGCGCCAATGCTCGCTTTTCCATTAGTATAGGCAATATCGCCGCTAATGGCACGGTCTGTAAAAGTAGGGTACGATATAACGTGCTGGTTTTTATTATCGATGAATGCCACAGCGTTTTTTAAACCCAAAATGGGTTGTTCGCCCGGGAAATATAGCCTCACATCGGGCGCGTAAAATTCTTTAAAATGCTTGTTGCCGGTTTCTTTTAAAGATTTGCCGAATAAAAAATCGGTGGTGTACACAATGTCCTCGCGCATTTTGATCTTTTTTGGGCCCAGCAACTTTGAATATTCATAATTTACCGGATCAACAAACTGGGGTAAAATGGTGGCGCCAGGCTTCGGGTGGCCAATGCCGGCATCTAGCTCTAACTTCCACTTTTTGTTTTTTCCGGCTTTCCATACCGATATATAATGTCCGTATTGGGTTTTCAGACTGTCTTCAAAAGTGTAAAGCCCAGTGGTAAATCCAAAATAGCCACTTTTAGAGATCATCGCCAGCTCGGGCTTCCAGCTCAGTTTGGCGTTTATAGGCTTTTGCTTGCTGTAAAAATCTATGATGTTTAGGGCGTTTGGTCTAAAAACTACCCCCCGTCGTCCTGCTACATCTATAAACGCCTGGTTAATGCCTTCTTTTTCCACCAGTTGGTTAAAGTAAGCTTCCATGCGTATCAAAGAGCTTACCGTTCCGTTGGTTTTTTGTGCAACAGCCGTAGGACTAATAAAGATGGTTAGGCAAAAAAAAGGAAGGCTGTTTTTTAGGAAGGTATTCAAAAATCGGATCATTTAAAAAATTGAAATTAATAAATCAGGATGCTGTGCGCAAAGACAGTACCATAAGCTTTTGGAACGAAACCGATTGCCACCGTTTTCCGGAAACGATTGCATAAATAAAAACCTGCTTTTGGTTCCCAAACACCTTAAAAATGATTAATCTTGTTAAGTCTGTTAATTTACCAGCGTGTAAATTAACGTTTATAGATTCTAAAAATTAAAAAATAAGATGAATTTGTTTGATTTAAGCGGGAAAATTGCCCTTGTTACCGGTTGCAATAAAGGGATAGGTAAGGGCATGGCCTTAGCTTTGGCGCAAGCTGGTGCAGATATCATTGGGGTTTCGGCAAGCATGGCTTTAAGTGGTAGCGATACCGAAAAAGAAGTGGAGCAACTAGGCCGTAAATTTAAAGCATATCAATGCAATTTTGGCGATAGGGCATCGCTAGAAGCTTTTATAGAAAAGGTGAAGGCAGAAAACCCCGTGATTGATATATTGGTGAACAATGCCGGTACTATCCAACGCGCACCTATTGCAGAGCACCCGAATGATATGTGGGACAATGTGCTTTCCATCAACCTGGATGCACCGTTTATTTTAACCCGTGAAATAGGAAAAAGAATGGTAGAACGCGGTTCGGGTAAAATCATCTTCACGGCTTCTTTGCTTACTTTCCAAGGGGGCATCACCGTGCCGGGCTATGCGGCTAGTAAAGGTGCAGTGGGCAGTTTGGTGAAGGCTTTTGCCAACGAGTGGGCATCAAAAGGCGTTAACGTTAATGCGGTTGCGCCAGGTTATATTGCTACAGATAATACCACTGCTTTACGTAACGACGAAGAAAGAAGCAAATCTATCCTATCGCGCATACCTGCCGGCAGATGGGGCACGCCAGAAGATTTTGGTGGCGTAACCGTTTTCTTGGCGTCAAAAGCTGCGGATTATGTACACGGTTCTATCATCACTGTTGATGGTGGATGGATGGGAAGATAGGTTAAGGAGTGAGGTGTAAGTTAGGGGTGCAAAAACATTTTTAAAAAGATCAAAGACATGAAACAGAGATATCATAACAGCCAGAAAGAGGTAAAAGGAATGAACACATCAGAATTGCGCGAGCAATTTCTGATTGAGGATTTAATGACCAACGGTGAAATTAAGCTCACCTACAGTCATTACGACCGTATTATTGTGGGGGGTGCAGTACCTACCAACGGGAGTTTAGCTTTAGAGAATTTCCCGATGTTGCGTGCCGAATTTTTCTTGGAAAGAAGAGAAATGGGCGTAATTAACGTAGGTGGCCACGGTAGCATCAGCGTTGACGGTAAAGCATACGATTTAGCTAAAAAAGACTGTTTATACATTGGCAGAGGAAGTAAAGAAATTAGTTTTTCTTCTAAAGACGCCGGCACACCTGCCGAATTTTACATCTTATCTGCACCGGCGCATAAAGAATATCCTACCACTTTAATGAAAGAGGCAGATGCTACACCGGTTACTTTAGGTTCCGCAGAAACTTCAAACCACCGTACTATTTACAAATATATCTACGCAGATGGTATCCAAAGCTGTCAGTTGGTAATGGGTTTAACTACCTTAAAAACAGGTAGCGTTTGGAACACCATGCCATCGCACGTGCACGATAGAAGAATGGAAGCCTATTTCTATTTTGATTTAGCGGCAGACCAAACCATTTTCCACTTCATGGGCGAACCACAAGAAACCCGCCACATGACGGTGCACAACAACCAAGCTATCATCAGCCCGCCATGGTCTATCCACTCTGGTTGCGGTACTTCTAACTATTCCTTTATTTGGGGTATGGGTGGCGAAAACCAAGACTACGGCGATATGGACGCAGTGGCCATTACAGATTTGAAATAATTAACATATAAGCCCCCCTTTTTCATTGTTAAAATTGGTTAGGTTCTGATGAAAACTTTCGGGGGGCTTCTTAACACATCGCGGAAACGCGAAGAACGATAAATGTACTAAAATGATAGACGGAAACGTAATTCCAGATGATTTTTTGCTGTATTCTGAAAGCGCCAGAAATCTTTACCACAACTACGCTAAAGATTTACCGATAATCGATTACCACAACCACTTGCCTCCGCAAGAAATAGCAGAAGGTAAAAACTTTAAAACCATGGCCGAGATATGGTTAAAAGGCGACCACTACAAGTGGCGCGCGATGCGTACCTTGGGCGTTGACGAGCGTTACATTACCGGTGACGCTAGCGACGAAGAAAAATTTATGGCTTGGGCAAAGGTAGTGCCGGCAACAGTGCGTAATCCTTTGTTTCACTGGACCCACATGGAGCTTAAAAGGCCTTTCGGAATCAACAAATTTTTAAACGAGAAATCGGCAAAAGAAATTTACGAGCGTGGCAACGAGCTTTTGGCACAGCCAGATTTTAACACGCAGGGCTTGCTTAAAAAGTTTAAGGTAGAAATGGTGGGCACCACAGATGATCCAACCGATTCTTTGGAGTACCATAAAGCTTTGCAGTCGCAAAATATCGGCATCAAGGTAAAGCCATCCTTCCGTCCGGATAAGTCATTATTTATCCACGACCCGGCTACTTACCGTCCTTACATCAAAAAACTTTCTGAGGTATCGGGCATCCAAATTACCGATGTGGATTCTTTAATTGCCGCTTTGCGCAATCGTATCGAGTTTTTTGCGGCGCACGGTGCTTCCATATCAGACCACGGCTTAAACAAAATACCTTCAAAAGTTACTTTAACAGATGCGCAAAAACGCGAGTACGAACAATTTTTGAAAGGCGAAGTGGCCGAGTTTTCAGATGCGGATGCTTTTGCAGGATACGTGTTAACAGAGCTGGCCAAAATTTATCACGAGAAAGGTTGGGTACAGCAGTTCCACCTAGGCGCCATCCGTAACAACAACCACGGCATGTTGCGTAAATTGGGTATGGATACGGGTTACGATTCCATTGGCGATTATCCGCAAGCGCAAAGCTTATCTAACTTCTTGGGCAACTTAACTTTAGAAGATAAATTAGCCAAAACCATCATTTACAACCTTAACCCGGCAGACAATGATGTTTTTGCCACCATGATTGGCAACTTTGCAGATGGTAAAACCAAAGGCAAAATCCAGTTTGGTTCTGGCTGGTGGTTTTTGGACCAAAAAGACGGAATGGAAAAACAGCTGACCTCATTATCTAACATGGGCGTGCTAAGCACATTTGTTGGGATGCTGACAGATTCGCGTAGCTTCTTATCGTACCCGCGTCACGAGTATTTTAGACGTATCCTTTGTAACCTTTTAGGTAGCGAGATGGAGAACGGCCAGGTGCCTAATGACGAAAAATGGATTGGTGGCATCGTATCCGATATTTGTTACTACAACGCTAAGGAATACTTCGGTTTGTAACAGATTTCGCCATAACAAAAACACAGAGTAGGCACGGCGTTAACAGTTTGTGCCTATTTTTTTAAAACCAATTTGCAGTCTTATTAGATTGTTTGCCGCAGCCCGCCGAGCAGGAGTTGCGTGTAATTAACCATAAAATATCAAATGAAAAAGGTACTTTGCTTTGGCGAGCTTTTGCTGCGCATTTCTCCGTCTCCTATTAATGATCCGCATTTGGACATTAACCCTTTTACCCTTTATATGGGCGGTGCAGAGGCTAATACAGCCACTGCCTTGGCCGGATGGAACGTGCCGGTGCGTTATAGCACGGTTTTGCCAGATAATTTTATGAGCCGCCATGTAATTGATTATTTAGACTATAAAGGCATTTTTACCTCCTCTATTTTGTTCGGCGGAAACCGTATTGGCGTGTATTACTTGGAGCGCGGCGCCGATTTAAAAGGAAGCATGGTGTACGATCGTGCGCACTCTTCCTTCTCGGAACTAAAACCCGGGACCATTGACTGGGATAAAGTTTTGCGCGATGTTTCTTGGTTCAATTTTACAGCCATCAGTCCCGCGCTAACGCAAGATGTGGCCGATGTTTGCTTAGAGGCCACGCGTGCAGCATCAGAGAAAGGCATTACCGTTTCTTGCGATTTAAACTATCGCGCTAAGCTGTGGAACTATGGAAAGCAACCCATAGACGTAATGCCACAATTGGTTGAGCATTGTGATGTGGTGATGGGCAATATTTGGGCGGCAAATAGTTTGTTAGGGACGGCAATTGATGCAGACATCCATAAAAGCGGCACAAGAGCGGCTTATTTGGCACATGCCGAAAAAACTGCGGAAGAAATAATCGCCCGTTTCCCAAAAGTAAAAAGCGTAGCCAACACCTTCCGTTTTGATAGCGATACCAACGACTTGCACTATTATACCAGCTTGTTCACCAACGGACAGTCGTTTCATTCGCCAGAATTTAGCTGCGCCGGCGTGGTGGACCGCTCGGGCAGCGGAGATTGCTTTATGGCTGGGCTTATCTACGGTTTTTATAACCAAAATCCGCCACAAGATATTATTGATTACGCCACGGCCGCCGCTTTTGGTAAACTGCAAGAACAAGGTGATGCTACGGGGCAAGATGTGTTAACGGTAAAGAAACGGAAACGTGGAGACAGTGAAGGTAGATCATCGTCAAAGTTATCGGAGTAGTTAGAGTTGATTTTGAAGACTGGTTTTAATAGGAACGGGCTTTAGCCCGTTTCTCACAGCAATATGAAAATGGATTTAGCCGAAATTGGAAAGGTTCGGCTAATGGCTAGTTCATTTTAATCATTATTATTTATTGGACCGGAGTTTAATTTAACCTTGCAAAAAACAGACGATTCTTGAATAAAAAAATCCCCAACCTTATGCAGGCTAGGGATTTTCACTTTATAATAGCTAAGCAATTACTTGCTTACATACATTACTTCTTTTACTGCTTTTACAATACGCTCTGCATTTGGCAAGCTGGCTGCAATTAAAGTAGGTGCATACGGAAGCGGAACATCTGCACAAGTAATACGCAATACCGGAGCATCTAAATAATCGAAAGCATTTTTTTGCACATGGAACGCAATTTCTGATGAGATAGAAGCCAAAGGCCAAGCCTCTTCAACCACTACCAATCTGTTGGTTTTCTTTACAGAAGTTAAAATGGCTTCAAAGTCAATTGGTCTAACGGTTCTTAAATCAATTACCTCGGCATTAATGCCTTCTTTGTTTAAAGCTTCAATGGCAGGTGCTACCGCGCGCGACATCATTTTGCCGAAAGAAACGATGGTAACATCTGTACCTTCTTTGGTAATTTTAGCTTTGCCCAGCTCAATGGTGTATTCTTCTTCCGGAACTTCACCTTTATCGCCGTACATTAATTCCGACTCCATAAAAATTACCGGGTCATTATCTAAAATAGATGACTTTAACAAGCCTTTTGCATCGTAAGGGTTGGATGGGATTACCACTTTTAAACCCGGGCAGTTTGCAAACCAGTTTTCAAAGTTTTGCGAGTGCTGTGCACCCAATTGGCCAGCGTTACCGGTTGGGCCACGGAAAACAATTGGGCAGTTAAACTGGCCACCCGACATAGAAAGTACCTTAGCAGCGCCGTTGATAATTTGGTCAATAGCCACCAAAGAGAAATTGAAAGTCATAAACTCTACAATCGGGCGTAAGCCATTCATGGCAGAACCAATGGCAATACCAGCGAATCCTAGCTCGGCAATTGGCGTGTCAATTACGCGCTTAGGGCCAAATTCATCAAGCATTCCTTGGGTTACTTTGTAGGCACCGTTGTACTCGGCAACCTCTTCGCCCATGATGTAAATTTTGTCATCTTTGCGCATTTCCTCGCTCAATGCTTCACGAAGAGCTTCTCTAAACTGTATTTCTCTCATTATGATGTCTCTGTTAATTACGGAAGGCAAATATAACTAATGTTGCTATAAAAACAATTCGCAAACGCGCTTCTGACGCATTTGTTGCACATAAAATTTACAGTGGAAAAAATTGGTGCTTATTGTTTTAGCTGGCTTGCGCTTCTACAATAGCATTGTAAAGTTCAGATTGTTTTTGTGTGCCTATAATGTACACCAAACCGTCCCTGTCGGTAAGTTTAACGGCATCTTTACCACCCGCATAAAATTTAATGGTGCCGTTGCGGTGCAAATTGTAAACTGGGTTGTTTAAAAAATATTTGCTGTAAGGCACTTTTTCTACTTTAGTAATGCTGTTGAGGTCAATTTTCACCAACCGCGTAGTCCACAAACCATCCAAAATAACGGATTTATTGTTTACCACCGTGCGGTAATGCAACATAAAAAGCATCACCACGCTTAGCAACAAAATGCCACAGCCTACCAGCAACAACAAATCGCCGTTGCGGTCGCGGTTTTCCGTAACATAATAAGCCACCAAGCAAAAAACCGCCATTACCAAGCGTATGCTAATGAAATTGTAATCTCTGCCAAGGTATTGCTTCTCGTGAAAAGGGTAGTGGACCGTCATTGTGTTATTTGCGATACTCGAAGATAAATATTTTTTTATTTCCTGCGCCCACTTTATAACGCTCATCTGTACGATAGGGGCAAACCCAAATGATATCGCCGTTGCCGTTTTCTAAAATGGGGATATGTTTTTTGTGGTTCAAGGGGATTTTTTCTGCTACAAAAAAGTCGCTCAGCTTTTTAAGTTTACGCATCCCAAAGGGCATAAAAGTATCGCCTTTTTGCCAAGCACGCAGTTTTAAAGGGAAACTTAGCCTTTCGGCTTCTACAAAGGCCACATTTTTATCTTTTAAGTTTTTTGGCCTTTCGGCCGATTCGGAAACGCTAATTGTAGCATCTCCAAAATGATAGCTGCCTGCACCAAAAATTTCTTGGCTTTCGGGCGCCTTTGTGTTTAAAGGATAAATTTCCGCATAACCGCGGTTAATGCTTAAACAGTGTGTAGGGCTTAAAAACAGTTTGCCGCTTTGGCGTTCCAAATCTGCCAATAAATCATCCACTTGTGCGCCTTTAAAACCGTAAGGTTTCAATAGTTCAAAAAGCAAGAGTTGTTGTGGTTGTAAACTGCGGATATCCTCAATTTTTATGCGGATACCATTGTCCTGTTGATGTACAATGGTGTTTTTAAGTAAATCCGTTTGTTGCTGTAAAAGTTCTTCTAGTTGTGCAAAATGGCGGATGTTTTCCTGGAAAGTATGGATTAGCGAAGGGTTCAGCTTTTCCATTTCTGGGATAATATCTAAACGTATTTTATTGCGGAAATATTTGTTAGATGCGTTAGAGCTATCTTCAACGTAGGCTATGGCGTTTTGCTGCACCAAATCTTCGATTTCTGAAGCCTTAAAACATAGCATAGGCCTAATAATGTGTTGTCGGTCGCTTTTAATGCCATGCAAGCCCGCCACGCCGGTGCCTCTGATTAAATTAATCAGTACGGTTTCTACCGCATCATTTTGGTGTTGGGCTACCGCAATTTTATCAAAACCTTCCGTTGCACGCACATCCTCAAACAACTGATAGCGCAATTCACGCGCGGCCATCTGTATGCTTATTTTTTGCTCATCGGCGTAAGCTTTGGTATCAAAAGACTTAAAGAAAAGAGGCATATTTAGCGTTTTTGCCAAATCTCGTACAAAAGCCTCGTCGCGCGCAGATTCCTCGCCCCGCAAATTAAAGTTACAATGCACCATGCCGGCTAGGTAGGGGCTGTCCGCAAAAAGCTGTGCCATTAAAACAGAATCTTTGCCCCCGCTAACGGCCAATAAAACTTTAGCATTGGTTTTGAGGAGTTTTTGTTGCTGAATAAACTGGAGTAAACGCTTTTTTGCCGATAACATCAATCAAAATTAACCGTTTAAAATCGTTACTAAAAAACTAATTTTGCGGCGTGAGAAGATACCTTTTGTTTTTAGTGCTGGTGGCCTATGCTTTTTCTGGCGTGGCGCAACAGGTTACGCGGGTAGAGCTGTTGCAGTCCGAATCTTTCATCGGCTTAAAACGGAACGGCGAAAACACCAATAAAGTAATTAAGCCCGTTTTTAGGCAAGATAACGCTACCCTAGTTTGCGATAGCGCCTATTTTTACCTCACTAAAAACAGCTTCGAGGCTTTTGGTAACGTCCACATCAACCAGGCAGATACCATCAACATTTACTCGGATAATTTAAATTATGATGGCAATACCAAAATTGCGGTGCTTACCAATAATGTGCGGCTTACAGATAACCAGGCCGTTTTAACCACCAACAACCTAATTTATAATATGGCCACAAAAATTGGCCAGTACGAGAATGGCGGTAAAATTGTAAACGGCAAAAATACCCTCACCAGCCAAAACGGATATTATTTTACCCATAGCAAAGATGCTTACTTCCGCTATAATGTAGAGGTGCGATCGCCAGAGGTGCTTATCAAATCAGACACCTTGAAGTACAATACCATCTCTAAAATTGCTTACTTTTTCGGTCCCACCAACATTTACGGCAAAAGCGATACGCTGTACACCGAAAACGGCGAATACAATACTACAAACGACCAAGCATCTTTCGGCAAAAAGAATTTATACACGCAAAACTCTAAAAGTTTAAAAGGCGACAGTTTATTTTACGATGGTAAAAGGGGCTTTGGACGGGCGGTAAAAAACATTGTTTTTGTAGATACTGCACAAAAAATAGAGCTGCGCGGGCAACTGGGCTTGTACCGCAAAAAAGACGAAAGCATCACCGTTACCAAAAATGCTTATGTGGTTTTTGTAACCGAAAAAGATTCGCTAAGTAAAGATAGTATTTGGCTTACCGCCGATACTTTGAAAAGCAGGGTGTTGCGTAAAATGGATTTGTACCAGATGCGCGAGCGGGTGCGGTTGATGGCACTGAAAGATAGTTTAAAGGCAGATAGCATTAAACAGGCTGCCTATGAAACGGCTAACCAAGCGCCGGAGGTAGACATGGAAACGATTCTGAGCGATAGCAGCGGAATAGATTCTGCGCGCTTGGTGTTTTTGAAAGACAGCCTCTTAGCACGCAAACAATTTCTGGCGGACAGTGTGTTGAACGCCAAAGAACTGCAACGCAAAGAAAATGAACGCCTGCGCGAGGAAAATAAACGGCCTAAAAGTATTGCGGTGGCCATTCCAACGCGGGCACCAGACAAACGAGCGCCCTGGCCGGCTTTAAAAGAAAACCAAAATAAATTAGGTATAGAACCTCATTTGGTAAAAACGCAAAGCAGTCGCAAAGTTTTTGAGCCTTTAAATCCAGACGCAACGGATACGGCAAAAGTCCGTATTGTTTCGGCCTACCGAACGGTGAAGATTTTTAAATCAGATTTGCAGGCTAAAGCCGATTCTGCTTTTTTTAGTTATGGCGATTCTACCTTGCGTATTTATCAGAAACCCATTGTTTGGGCGCAAGGCAGCCAGCTTTCTGCCGATACCATGTACATCCAGATGAAGAATAAAAAGCTGGATAACTTGGATATGATACGCAACTCAATTGTGGTAAATGCTAGCGACGATTCGTTAAAGTTTAACCAGATTGCCGGCAAGTTTATGAAGGGTTATTTCAAGAATGAAAAGCTGGATGTGGTTTTTGTAAACGGAAATGCCGAGAGTATTTACTTCCCTAAAGATAGCGCCAATAGCAATGGGATGATGCGATCTATTGCGTCGCGTATGCGAATTAATTTTGATGAAGACAGCGTAATGAGTGTGGCTTTTATCCGTAAGCCCGAGCATAATTATTATCCGCTAGAGAAATTAACGGAAGAATTAAAAACGCTGGCAAATTTCAATTGGAAACCCAAAGAACGGCCAAAATCAAAGTTGGATATTTTGCCCTCACTAGCGCCAGCAGTTAAAAAAAGCGCGCCTAAGAAGCCGGTAGCTAAGTCGCCGGTGAAAGAAGAAAAAGAACCGGTTGAAA
>NZ_MBTA01000004.1 GCF_003609575.1 Pelobium manganitolerans
TACCTTTGTAAGCAATTTTATCGAACGCATCCTGATCAACCATTAGTTTGAAATCGTCCATAGCATCGATTTTGTCTTCTGAAATGTTATGCTTTTTTGCCATTCCGATCGGGTCAAGTTTTACAAAGTCAGGTATCTCTGCCAATTTTGCTCCCGGTTCGGCGTACGTTGTCAAGCCCTTAGTGTTTGGGCTATACCAAAATCTGTAACCTTGTACTGCTTTTTCTTCCATATCGGATAGAGAAATTACATTTTTCGGATTGGCTTTTTCACGGAGTTCCAATTGATTTACATCCACTATAAATTCTGTTCCGAATACTTTATGTGTCGGAAGTCCCCTTTGTGTATCCGTGGGTATCTTATACAGATTGTCCTTTGGTTGGTTGACAATATATTCTTCTTTTGGTTGTAGCTGTTCAGCGACATTACGTTTTATATGCTCAATCACATTGGTATCTATCCACGGCAGGGTACGCGCTTCAAAGTGCATTTGTTTCACATCCTGATCAGTTAGGCTATTATCATGCTTTCTATTCCATCCCACTATATCCAATTCATACTGATTGGGAAACTGCACTATGATAATATCAGTAGGCAGTTCGGTCATTTTAGAAACATCGTCCTGTTGAAATTCGCGTTTTGTTGGATTATAGGGAATAACAAATGCCCGTCTGTCACGATCATAGTAGTCTTTTATTTCAGTAAAGTCTATGCCTTTGGATATAAAGTCGTCCTTTGGCCGTAGTTTGTTCATGCGTAAATCCACATAGAATGTATGACCTGCAATATCAATAGTAGGTAGTATGCCTTTATTCAAACGCAGATCAAGCAAACTGCCCGGTTCTATATTAGTATTTGGCAATCCATTTTCCATATTTTCTTATTTTAAAAGACAAAGGAAAGTCTATACAAACTCCCCAATGTCAAAATCACTCAAATCACTTTTCCGCAAAGTGGAAGAACTGTCTTCCGTTTCAGATGAAAGGGTGCTATCCAAAAGCTCGGCTATTCTTCGGGAAGCATCTTCCATAGAATTTTCCAATAGGCTGAATAATTCGGTTCCCTGTATTTTTTGAACTATGGCTATCGCTGTTTCCTTTTGGGCTGGTTCCAATTCTTCTTTTTGGAGCAACACCCCCACGGAGCTTAGTTCTTCAAAGGTAACCCCTTGGGCAAAACCGTCATCACCACCGGATATTCCGTACCTGTTCCATTCTTCTTCCTCTTCTTCCAAATCAGGTATCTTTCTGAAAACTTCGTCCAGCTCTTCCTGCGGAATTTGAATACCTACGTTTTCATTTTCGTCGTATTCAATGTCTAAATTAGCAGGGTTTATCTCCGGTTCCTGAATTTGGCGTTCAGTGGCAGTGTTTGGCACTGAAAGGCGTTCTACGGGTTTTGGTTGGCCCATAATATCGGGCAGGTTCGGATTGACTTTCTTCTGCGGAGGTTCTTGTTTCGACCTTTTATGAATGACAATCTTATCCTGCAATAGCAGTACAATGACAATCAGCAGGCATATCACAATTACTATTTCCATAGCTACAAAATGGGTTTAAAATGGTCGTTGAAATAATCGGTAATATCGTCCCCGTACTCTCTGAAATGATGTTCAAGAATGTTGTCAATGTAAGAGTAAAGCGTTGTTCTTTCCTCTCTTGTCAGTTGCACGATGCGGAGCAATCTTTCGTGGTATTCAGGGCGTATGTAAACTACCTTGCCGTTACGCCCCGATGGAAACCGATTGACCAAAAATGTTTCCTCGTAGTCCGCTTTCTTTGATGAACTGTTACGGGCTTTTTCCCTGGGCTTTGTTTCCTTTGGTACATCCTGCTTTTTGTTATTGCTCGGTGGAGCAACAGGCTCATCGCCGCTTATGACGTTCATAAGGTATTCCTCATCAACATTGGGCTTTTCAAAATCGTTGTTTTTGTTATCTGAAGCCATACTTTACTATTTTTATAGATGAGTGATTTTTAAAAATTCCTCGACAAACAAATCCATTTTAGTTGCTTTCATTAACTGTGGTTCGGCAGGCAGCAAACTTGACCGGAATACATAACTACCTGTATCGTCTGTTTCCTTTCGGAAACGCTTGCTATCCATTATCCTTGTTTCCATTATGGGCAGGTTGAGTTCCTTGATGACACTTTGATACACATCATACAAACCTGTTTTTTCCCTGCCGTCCACCTGGTTCCAAAACAGCCACATCTCTTGTTCGGGATTGCCCTCGTCCGTTTGGGGAAGTCCGAGAAAGGCTTTGGTAAAGCCCAATGTACTTTCCACTACCAAACGGTCGGCAGTAATGGGCGAAAAGATGAAGTCCATTTTTTTTAAAGTGGTCAAAACGCCTTTAGTATTGGCTGTTCCCGGCAGGTCGAAGAAGATCACATCTGGCACAACCGCCGACTGGCTTCTGTATTCCGATGCTTTCTCCAGAGCCGTTTCAGCTTTACATTTAATAATCGGGTACGCTTTTTTGTTGATTGCTTGAAACTGCTTCATTGCCGCTTTTTTATGGTAGTCGTTCTGCATTATGGTTCTCTTATCCCGTTCACGCATATTGGTCAGGCTGTGTTGCGGAAAGTCGCAGTCCATCACCAGCACATTAAAACCTAAACGGTAGTGAAGCACACTTGCCAGTAAAGTGGTCATTGTAGATTTTCCCACACCGCCTTTTTGGGTGGAGAAGCTGATTTTTAAAGTTTTCTTTGTTGTTTCCATTATTTAAAAATTTATTGTTACACACTTTATTTGTTTTGCAGGATTGAATATTGGTTTATCTGATTATTACCTCATTCCTATATTCCTGCATTCCCTTTTGGGTACTTTCCTGCATAGGTATCTGCTTTCATTTTTGCCTTGTAAGGCACATTCTTTAGCAAGTGGCAAAACTTGCAACAGGTAAATTGCTTTACCGCTTTTATGCTTTTACACTTTTATTGTTTTATGCTTTTAAAACCCTATGCTTTTATTCCAAACCGCTTGTTTGCAAACCTGATTTTCTTCTTTGTTTAGATACATTTTTTACTACCTGCACTAAAATTATACGGCAAATAAAGCGATTGATTTGCCCGCTGATTGCGGTGTGGCAGTGTTTGGCGTTCAAAGGCAGTGTTTGGCACTGCTATACAGTACAATGCTTTCGTAAACAGGGCTTTACTTTGTACAATGATTTTTATTAATGGATTTATGCAAAATTCTTTTGACAAATCGGAGGGCAACGGGAACGGCATCGAGCCGTTTTTCCCTGTTACATTTAATCCGTCCCGCAGGGCGGATTTTTGTGTTCTACAGAACACGGCAAGTTGTGTTTTGAGCATCTCGGAATGATTTCCGATGCTCAAAACAACTTGCCCTTTGCAGGGGGCAGAAAACACCTTCCGAAGTCAGGGTTTTGTATGGATTTTAAAATGGATTAGTGATGAACGATAACAACAAAAAGCAATTGAAAAAGACCGGACGCCGCCCCAAAGAAGACCCGGCGACCATCCGCTATACAATTTCCTTTAATGAGCAGGAACACGCCCGCTTTCTTGCCCTGTTTGACAAATCAGGTATGCAGGTAAAGGCTCATTTCATTACGTCCTGCATCTTTGACAAGACCATAAAGACCATTCAGATTGACAAGGGAACGGTTGATTTTTATATGCGGCTAACCTCATTTCACAGCCAGTTCCGTTCCATCGGCGTAAACTATAACCAAATTGTAAAGCTGCTGTACAAGAATTTTTCCGAGAAAAAGGCGGCTGCATTCCTGTATAAACTGGAAAAACAGACGGCTGAAATGGCAAAGCTATGCCAAAAAATCATTCAGATTACCGAAAAATTTGAGGAAGAATACCTAAAAAAATAATGTAATAGTGATAGCAAAAATTGGAAGAAGCGCAAATTTATACGGGGCATTGGCATACAATCAGCTTAAAGTAGAAAATGAAAACGGGCAGATTTTGTTTGCCAATAAGATGATTGAAACCGCAAGCGGTCATTATTCCGTGGCACAATTAGCCCAGTCTTTTGCCCCTTACCTGATAGCCAACCGCAATACCGAGAAACATACGCTGCATATTTCGCTAAATCCTGACCCGAACGATAAGGTAAGCGATGAAAAATATCGGGAAATGGCAGAACAGTATATGCGGGAAATGGGTTACGGCGAACAGCCTTTTGTCGTATTTAAACACACCGATATAGACCGCAGCCATATACACATTGTATCGGTTTGCGTGGACGAGCAGGGTAAAAAGATTTCGGATAAATTCGAGAAAATGCGGTCTATGAATGTATGCCGTGAACTGGAAAGACAACACGGATTGATACCCGCAACAGACAAAGAGCGCAACCAAACTGATAAGGTTTTCCGTCCGGTGGATTATCGGGCAGGCGATGTAAAGAGCCAAATAGCTTCGGTTGTTCGCCACCTGCCGAAATACTATCAATACCAAACATTGGGCGAATACAATGCCCTGCTTTCCCTCTTCAATATTACCGCCGAGAAAGTCGAGGGCGAATTACAGGGAAAGATGCAGCAGGGCTTGTTATACATTCCACTAAATGAAAAAGGCGAAAGAGCCGGGCATCCGTTCAAGGCTTCTCTGTTCGGAAAAAGCGCAGGGCTTCCGGCTTTGGAACTGCATTTTGCGAAATGCAAAACCGCTTTAAAGGACAACCCTACCAAGCAAACGCTAAAATCTGCCATTAGCATAGCCCTGAAAACCACAAGCGATGAACAGGCTTTTAAAAAGCAGTTAGGGCAACTGGGCATTAACGTAGTCGTGCGCCGGAATGATACCGGGCGTATTTATGGTATCACATTTATTGACCATAATTCCAAAGCAGTTTGGAACGGTTCACGTTTGGCAACAGACCTTTCTGCCAACACCTTTAATGATTATTGGAACAATAACATCAACCCCGATATTAAAGAACCTGTCGTTTTACAACCCAAACTATCCATATCAAATGATGCGGATCTTCCTGCGGAAGAACCACACCATTTGTTCGACTTCTTAACTAAGGACAAACACGAAGACGGTTTGATTGAGGCATTGGGAGGTTTATTGCCCGAAGCCCAGGGCGAAGATTACGAAGAACAGGACTTTGCCAACAAAATGAAGAAAAAGAAGAAACTCAAAAGAACAGGAAAACAGCAATAGACTATTATCGCCTGCGTAAAAGAGCCAACCCAATGCGAATGTTCAGACCTATAATTCCATTCAATGAACTTTTAAATCATCGGGTTCAATATGGATTAAAACGTGTCCAAGCTGCGGCAATCGTTCTCTTAATATATTTTTTAGTTTATGAGCAATGTCGTGTCCTTGCTTTACGGTAATATTCCTATTAACGGTGGCATGGAGGTCAATGTGATATTTCAGTCCTGCTTTTCTCACAAAACATTTTTCCGTATCATAAACACCCTCAACCGTCAGAGAAATTTCTCTGATTTCCTGTACAAGTTCATCATAAGTATGCTCGTCCATTATTTCGCTCAATGCAGGACGGAAAATGCGATAACTGTTATAGAGTATAAAGCCCGAAGCAAATAATGCAGCCCAATCATCCGCCGTTTCATAGCCTTTGCCGAAAATGAGCGCTATTGAAATACCGATAAATGCCGCTACGGATGTAATGGCATCGCTGCGATGATGCCATGCATCTGCTTTTAATGACGAACTATTGGTCTCTTTGCTTTTCCTTATCACAATCTGAAACGAGATTTCTTTCCATATAATGATTGCCACAAGAATAAAAAGTGTCCAGAATTTTGGCAGTTCGTGAGGTGTATTAATATTTTGAATGCTTTCGTAGGCAATGATAGTAGCCGAAACTATTAAAAAACCTACTACCGCAAACGTTACCAAAGGTTCAATTCTGCCATGTCCGTAAGGGTGGTTTTTATCGGCAGGACGATTGGCATATTTAAGCCCGAATAATACTAAAATGGAAGAAAATATATCTGCGGTACTCTCTATTGCATCCGCAATCAGCGCATAAGAGTTTCCAAAAAAGCCTGCAAGACCTTTTATGCCTGCCAGCATCGTATTTCCGGCTATGCTGAAATAAGTTGTGCGTATTGCTGTTTGTTCTGCTTGCATTTTATTTGGTAAATTCAGAACAATTCCCTGATGGCTTGTATGTACCCGCCCCTTGCTGATACACTAAGGAAGCCCCTAAGTGTCCTACATAAAAGAGTATTGCCATCCCTGCAACAAGTAATATAGTGGCAAGAATGCTGAATAATTTTTTGGCTTTTTTAATATAGTGGGAAATGATGTTGACCAATAACGCTGCGGAATAGATAAAAGCCATGATGTAACCCCACCGTTGATGAGATTTTAAAACTTGTGGGTCGCAGATTTTACGAACCTCAACATCATAAGCCAACTCCCCTGTGTATATGGCAATCCAGGTTCCTATCGTACCGATAACAAGCGTTACAAACACAAATTGCTGAATGAACAATTTGTGCCTGCCTGCCAAGAAATAGTATAACACGCTACCTAAAGAAGCTAATGCTAATGTTGCTATCGGTAAGTGAACTACAAAAGAATGCCATAATTCAGTCCTCCACATTGAGGGCAATTCAGCATTCAATATCATTCTAAAATATTAACAGCTTCAGGAACCAATTTATTCCCCTCTTTTTTAACCGTTACTTCAACTTTACCGTTTTGTTTCAGATTATCAAAAGTAACAGCTTGACCACCTTTTGAGATTTTTGTCTGGTCGGTCAGGTATAGTTCCAACAACTTGTTGTCAGACGTTCTTACATAGATTTCCTTGTCGCCCGCATCAACTTCTTCTGCAACTCCTTGATAGGTTCCTGTCTCTACAACATCAGTCTTTTTATTCTCTCCACAGGAGAACATAAATAAACAACTACTCAATACGGTTACTAATGCTAATTTTTTCATTTTATAATATTTATGATTAATACTTCTATTATTTATACAAAACAAATTTACAAATTAATTTCAATCCGGTACTCCAAAACGTTTCCATCGCACATTGCTCCGCCAAACACTGCCACAGAAAGCCACTGGCTGCCACATTCTTATAGCCACTGCATAGAGCCTTTAAATTCACGCCCGAACATTAAAACTTTAAATAATGCAGGGAGAAGACGATTTAAGAGGGCTTGCCAAGATAATGGCTTTTATGCGGGCAGTCAGTATTCTTTTGGTGCTGATGCACCTTTATTGGTTCTGCTACGGGTTCTTTTTAGAACGTGGCTGGACGTTGGAAGTAATCAATAAGATATTAGGCAATTTCGACAGAACGGCGGGCTTGTTTTCACATAGCTTATATACCAAAGTATTCGCTTTGGTTTTGTTGGCTTTGAGTTGTTTAGGAACAAAGGGCGTAAAGAATGAGAAGATAACCTGGTCTAAAATTTACGTGGCTTTGGGTATTGGTTTTGTGCTGTTCTTTCTAAATAAACCGTTATTAAAGCTATCTCCAGCAATAGGCACATTTCTGTATATTCTTACTATCTCATTAGGATATATCGCCTTTCTTATGGCAGGTGTATGGATGAGCCGATTGCTCCGTACTAACTTGATGGATGATGTTTTCAATAATGAGAACGAGAGCTTTCAGCAAGAAACAAAGCTGATGGAAAATGAATATTCTGTTAACTTACCCACTAAGTTTTACTACAAAGGAAAATGGAACAACGGTTGGATAAACATAGTAAATCCTTTCAGAGCATCAATCGTGTTGGGTACTCCGGGTTCCGGAAAATCGTATGCAATCGTAAACAATTACATCAAGCAACAGATAGAGAAAGGCTTCAGTATGTACATCTACGATTTCAAGTTTGACGACCTTTCAACCATTGCCTATAATCATTTGCTGAAGCATCGGGATAAGTACAAAGTTCAGCCCAAATTTTACGTCATTAACTTTGACGATCCACGCAAGAGCCACCGTTGCAACCCACTAAATCCCGATTTTATGACGGATATTTCAGATGCTTACGAAGCAGCATATACCATAATGCTAAACCTCAACAGGTCGTGGATACAAAAGCAAGGGGATTTTTTCGTGGAAAGCCCAATCATTCTTTTGGCTGCTATTATTTGGTATCTGAAAATATATGAGGATGGTAAATATTGTACGTTCCCACACGCTATTGAATTACTGAATAAAAAATACTCGGACGTGTTCACGATTTTAACCTCATATCCTGATTTAGAAAACTACCTATCACCCTTTATGGATGCGTGGCAAAGCGGTGCACAAGACCAATTACAAGGTCAGATAGCATCGGCAAAAATTCCGTTATCAAGAATGATTAGCCCTCAATTGTATTGGGTAATGACAGGCGATGATTTTACGCTCGACATCAATAACCCGAAAGAGCCGAAAATTTTGTGCGTAGGTAATAATCCCGACAGGCAAAATATTTATTCCGCAGCTTTGGGCTTGTACAATTCGAGGATCGTAAAACTGATAAATAAGAAAGGGCAATTAAAAAGTTCCGTTATCATAGATGAGTTGCCTACAATTTATTTCAGAGGGCTGGATAACCTTATCGCAACTGCAAGAAGTAACAAGGTGGCAGTTTGTTTGGGTTTTCAGGATTTTTCGCAATTAACAAGGGATTATGGCGACAAGGAAAGCAAGGTTATCCAAAATACGGTAGGTAATATTTTCAGTGGTCAGGTAGTTGGCGAAACGGCAAAAAGCCTTTCGGAACGCTTCGGAAAAGTATTGCAGAAACGCCAAAGCATGACGATTAACAGGAATGATAAATCTACCTCTATTTCCACACAGTTAGACAGCCTTATTCCGGCTTCTAAAATCTCAACACTTACACAAGGAATGTTTGTGGGTTCAGTTTCGGACAATTTTGATGAACGTATTGAGCAAAAAATATTTCACGCTGAAATTGTCGTGGACAATGAAAAAGTTGCCACAGAAACTAAGGTATATCAGAAGATACCGGAAATCTTATCCTTTGTTGATGAACACGGAGAAGACAAAATGAAACAGGAAATTGAAAGCAATTACCGTCAGATAAAACAAGATATTGTACAGATTATAGCATTGGAATTGGAGCGTATCAAGAACGACCCGAACTTACAGCATCTGATACAAGAGTGATAGTAATAATAACGCATCTATTCTATTATTTTGTTGAATAGATTTTTATACCTTTGCAATAGGAAAGTTAATGATGATTACCTCATTAGATAATTGATAAAAATGAACAAACGAGAATTTAAAGACAAGGTATATACGGAATTATCTAAAATCGTTAAAGCGATGGCTAACCCACGTAGGTTAGAAATAATAGACCTATTGGCGCAAGGGCAATTTAGTGTTGAACAAATAGCAAAAAATACAGGGCTTTCTATAGCAAATACATCACAGCACTTGCAGAACCTTAAAAATGCAAAGCTTGTCAAGATAAACCGTAACGGTAATTTTATCAACTATTCACTTGCAAGCGAAAGTATGTATAGCACGATGGTATCTCTTCGGGAGTTGGGTATGACTTTTAATGCCGAGGTTGAAAAGGTCATCAGTGATTTCCGTAGTGGTCAAGGCGGAGATATGCAGGCTATCGATGTCGATACCTTGGCAACAATGCTTGAAAATGATGAAGTGATACTATTGGATGTACGACCTGAAGAAGAATATAAAAGGGGGCATATCCACAAGGCATTATCAACACCAATAGAGAAGTTGGGCAATTCATTAAAGAATTTTCCCAAAAGAAAAATGCTTGTGGCATATTGCAGAGGTCCCTTTTGTGTCTATGCAGATGAAGCTGTTGCAATGCTTACGAAAAATGGCTATAATGCAATTCGCTTAGATGAGGGTTTTCCAGAATGGGCGTTAAAAGGTTATCCTATAGAAAAGACTGAAGTTTCGTAAAGACACGAATAAGATAATTTGTGACAGGGTATCTCAATTAAATTGGGATACCCTTTTCGTTTTTATGCATTTCAACCAAGGTTATTTAAACAAGAGAACTTATTCAAAAAATAACTATTCAATAATTCTATTGAATAGTTATTTTTTTCTTTATCTTTGCCTTAATAAAAGACATCAGTTATGAGTACACAGGAAATAACAGTAGCAGAACTACAAAAAATGTTTCAGGACGGCAAAGAAGTGGTCGTATTGGACATAAGACCACAGGAACAAAGAGAAGAATGGCAAATTGCCAGCAGTGTTCATAAGAACGTGTATAACGGTCTTGTGAATGGCGATAAAACGGTCTTTGATGATACTGCGTTTGACAAAGACACTCCCATTGTAACCGTATGTGCCGGAGGAAAAACGAGCCTTATCGCTGCCGAAATACTGAACGGAAAAGGTTATAATGCTTCGTCCTTACAAGGAGGTATGAAAGCTTGGAACTATGCGTGGAACACAGCAGAAATAAAAGATGAAAATGTAACGATTGTACAGGTAAGGCGTGTAGCCAAAGGTTGTATCTCATACATTATCGGATCCGATAATGAAGCTATTATTGTGGATGCGTCCTTAGACCCAAGCGTCTATTTAGAATTAGCAAAAAAATACGGTTGGACAATCAAATATGTAATGGACACCCATATTCACGCTGATTACATTTCACGTACTATCGAATTGGTTAAAGCAACAGAAGCAACACAATTGTTTACAGAGGGTGCAGATGTTGAATACCCTTTTACACCATTCAAAGACGGACAATCAATCCTGTTTGGTGAAAGTGAATTGAAAGCTATTCATACTCCTGGACATACTCCCGAAAGTATCTCATACCTTATCAACGAAAAATATCTTTTAACGGGCGATACGCTATTTACCAATGGCGTAGGAAGACCTGACCTTAAAGCAGACCAAAAACAAGCTGTACAAAAAGCCAATCAACTGTTTGCTTCTTTGGAGAAAATAAAAGCATTGAACGGAAGTACAGCAGTATTACCAGCACATACTTCCAATGCAGTTGCTTTTGACAAAGAACTGATTACAGATACCGTTTCCAATTTGTTTGGAAAGATTGAGCTACTAAAATTGTCGCAAGCAGAGTTTGTAGAACAAACGATAAAACGCATTCCGGCTACACCTCCAAATTACATTCAGATTGCCACGCTTAACAGAAGCGGAAGCTACGAGGGCATTAATCCTGCGGATTTGGAAGCTGGAGCAAACAGGTGTGCGGTTTCATAACCTATATTTTTTCTAACCAAAAAGCAAGTACAATGAGCAAGACTATTTTAATCATCATCAATGATGCGCCATACGGAACAGAAAAAGCATATAATGGCTTACGCATCGCCAACCAAATGAATAAAAGCCATTCAGACATTCAGGTAAATATCTTCCTAATGGCGGATGCCGTCAGTTGAGCTATTGCTGGACAGAAAACCCCTAACGGCTACTATAATATAGAGCGTATGATGAAACTCTCCCTGAACAAAGGAACTAAAGTAAAACTATGTGGAAGCTGTTCGGATGCAAGAGGGCTGACCGCCGAGCAAATTATCGAGGGAACAGAAATGAGTAATATGGAGGAATTGGGCAATTGGATTGCAACGGCAGACCAAACCCTGACCTTTTAAAACAGGATTTTAAGTGAAGAATATACAATTAGGATTAAAAGAAAACTGGCAACAATTTACCTTACTTGTCCTCGTCAATATGATGGTCGGCGGTATGGTCGGTTTGGAAAGAACCGTAGTGCCATTAGTTGGGACTGAAGAATTTAACATACAATCAGATATTGTTGTCTTTTCCTTCATAATCGCATTTGGCATAGTCAAAGCGTTCACCAATTTGATTTCCGGTGTCTTGGCAGACAAGTACACCCGAAAGAAAGTATTGATTTGGGGCTGGCTTGTCGGTCTTCCTGTTCCATTCTTATTGGCTTTTGCACCATCTTGGAATTGGATTTTGTTTGCCAATGTGTTGCTTGGCGTTAGCCAGGGATTAGCTTGGTCAATGACTGTTAATATGAAGATTGACTTGGTGGGAAAGAAAAGCAGAGGCTTGGCAATGGGGCTAAACGAAGCTGCAGGTTATGGCGCAGTTGGGCTGACGGCTTTATTAACAGGTTACTTGGCTTCGCATTACGGATTAAGACCCGAGCCATTCTATATCGGGATTGCTTATACCATTGTAGGGATATTACTGTCCATTTTCTTGGTAAAAGACACGCGGAAACACGCAGAATTAGAGGCTGCCCAAATTCAGGCAACTACCTCGGGCGAAGAAGCCCACAAGCCGAATTTGTGGTGGGTATTTAAACAAACATCGTTCAAAAGCAAAAATCTATTTTCTATTTCACAGGCAGGACTGATCAATAATCTCAATGACGGGATGTCTTGGGGTGTATTTCCCTTGCTCTTTATGTCGTTGGGTGTCGGTCTGGAGGGTGTCGGGTGGATAAAAGCCGTCTATCCGGTGGTATGGGGTGTTGGGCAAATCGTGACCGGACCTTTAGCCGATAAATGGGGAAGAAAACCGCTCATTGTTTGGGGGATGTTCATACAGGTATTGGGTCATATCGTTATTGGTATGGAGATCTTGGATCCATTGACCGCAGGTTTGGTCGGTTCGGTTCTTTTAGGTTTAGGTACGGCAATGGTTTATCCAGCATTGTTAGCCGCTATAAGTGATGCTGCACACCCAAATTGGAGGGCATCTTCTCTTGGTGTTTACCGATTTTGGAGGGATATGGGGTACGCCATAGGTGCGCTGATGGCTGGTATCGTAGGAAACTTCTTTGGACTCATGTGGGCAGTCCATATTGCAGGTATCATAACATTCATTTCAGGTATTGTTGTTTGGGTACGGATGAAAGAAACATTGGAAAAATAACAAGTTTAACTATCTAAAAACTAAAGATATAATGGAAAGCAGAAGAAATTTTTTAAAAACAGGGGCTTTATTTGGTGCGGCTTGTCTTACTTCGCCATTGATTGCTTCTCCGCTGGTCAGCTTAGACCCGCCACAAAAGGAAACAGAGCATAAAAATAGCATTGAAAACTATTCGGCAGGTACTCTTTTTTTCCTGCGGGTATTTGACTCCACGCTGGCACAGACCAGTTATGTCGTGGGCAATAGGCAAAGCAATGAGGTTATTGTCATTGACCCGAAACGTGACATCGATACCTATCTAAAAATTGCCGAAGAAAATAATCTGAAAATTACTCGGGTAACAGAAACTCATATCCACGCTGACTATTTAAGCGGTGCTCCTGAGTTGGCATATGCTACAGGAGCAGAATTGGTACTATCGGGCGAAACCGACCCTAATTGGAAATATGAAATTCCGCACAAGGCAATAAAAGATAGCGACAAAATCATAATGGGTAGTATTATATTGCAGGCCATGCACACGCCGGGGCATACGCCCGAAAGTTTGACCTACTTACTGACCGATCTGTCCGTTTCCAGCCTACCTCAAAAAGCATTTACAGGCGACTTTATTTTTGTAGGTGATGTGGGTCGTCCCGATTTATTGGAAAAAGTAGCCGGACAGACAGGCTCACAGGATATTGGAGCAAAACAGTTATTCGCTTCCATGCAACGTTTTGCAACCCTTCCCGATGATTTAGAGATATGGCCAGGTCACGGAGCAGGCTCGTTCTGCGGTAAATCGCTAAGTGATGTACCACAATCTACCTTAAAACACGAGAAATCGACAAGCAAAGCCTTTCAATTTATAAATGATGAAAAAGGGTTTGTAAAATACATCCTTGACGGGCAGCCAGAACCGCCAAATTATTTTGCTACAATGAAGCAATGGAACAGGATACCCCGTCCCTTGTTGGTTGAGGTTCCAAAACGCCACAAATTAAGTGCACATGATTTCCTGACAGCACAGAAAAATGGTCTAGCTATTGTTGATGCTCGTAAATTAGGAATAGTTGCAAAAGGTCATATTCCAAAAAGCCTGCATATTGAGGGCAACAAATCATTTTCAACCTTTATGGGATGGCTGTTGAATTACCAAACGCAGTACGTTTTGATTGCAGACGAAAGCGAAATTGAGGATTTAACCCGAAAACTGATGCGTATCGGGATGGACAATATGTACGGGTATGTCAGCAATCCGCAATCATTGGGAATTGCTTTAAAGCAAACGAACGTTCTGTCTAAAAGTGATTTTAAACCATACTTCAATAACAAAAATGCTCAGATCATTGACGTACGAAGTAAGGACGAATACAAATCCGGTCATATTGCAACGGCAGAAAATATCGTATTGGCAGACTTGGAAAACAGTCTCAACAAAATAAGTAAAGACAAAGAGATCATTGTGCATTGCAAAAGCGGTGTACGAGCGGCAATGGGCTATTCCATTCTGAAAAAATACGGTTTTGAAAACGTAAAAACCTATACAGGGGATTTGGACGGATTGATAGAAGCTGATAAAAAATAAGACTTAATAAAAAAGATAAAATTATGAAACCAAGTAACAAAAAAACAGGACTATCTACTAAATGCGTACACAGTGGTGAAATAGCAAACGAGCACGGTTCGCCACATACGCCAATATATAACTCTACAACCTTTACTTTCGATACGACTAAAGATTTGTTGGATGTTGTGGACGGGCATAAAGCAGGAAGCCTGTACACACGATACGGCCTTAATCCGTCTATCACTTCACTGGAAGCTAAATTGGCAGAGTTAGAAGATACAGAGGCTTCTTTGGTTTTTAGCTCAGGAATGGCAGCAGAAGCAGCCTTATTCCTCGCATTAGGAAGAAGAGGGGTTATTTGTATAGGCGATGCCTACGGCGGTACCCTTGAATTATTGAATGTTCAGCTACGCAGTCTGAACATTCCTGTACATTTCCTTTTAGGGTCTGAATTGAAGAAATTGGAGGAACTGTTACAGACAGGCGTTGAAATGGTGTTTTTTGAAACCCCGACCAATCCGACCATTGAAATATTCGACATTAAAACCATCGCAGAGATTACACACAAGCACGGTGCTTTGCTTGCCATAGACAATACGTTTGCAACTCCTGTAAATCAAAAACCTATACACTTAGGGGCAGATATTGTTGTGCACAGTGCTACGAAATATTTGGGCGGACATAGTGATATTACGGCAGGTGTCGTAATGGGGAGCAAAAAGCATATCGGCGAAATTTGGGCTTGGCGAAAAAATTTAGGTCAAATGCTTGCTCCCGAAACAGCATCATTGTTGTCAAGAAGTATCAAATCATTAGTGCTTCGTGTAAAACATCAAAATGAGAGTGCTTTACGTATAGCAACCGAGATAGAGAAGCATCCCAAAATTAAAAGGGTACTATATCCTGGCTTGCCCTCGTTCGCAGGACATGAATTAGCCAAAAAGCAAATGAGCGGTTTCGGTGGTATGATAACCATTGAAGTGAATGGAGATTATGGGCAGACCGTGAAAGTGGCAGACAATCTGAAAATTTTCCGTATTGCGCCGAGCTTGGGAAGTGCCGAAAGTTTATGTACACAGCCTGTTACAACTACACATCACGGACTGACGGAAGAAGAATTAAATCGACGTGGCATTACCCCATCAATGATAAGATTGTCCGTAGGCTTCGAGGAAGCCGAGGACCTTATTTCTGATTTGGAGCAGGCTTTAGCCAACATTTAAACAACATGAATATAAGGATCAAAATGGTTGTCTTTTTAGCGGTGCTTTTCACAAGTACCGCTTACAGTCAGGACAATGCTATACCAAATGATTTTCCATTAAAAGTAACGGGCTATTTCGGAATAGTCCACCCCATTGCAACATTTCAAAAAGGGAATGTAAAAATGAATTTTGATGATGCCTATACCGTTGGAATTCCCGTTGGAATAAACGTACAAAAAACTCCGGAAATGGGTTATTCTTTTGAGATTGTTCCAACGATACAGACGGACAAGCAGGCAAGTAAAGTCTCAAATATTGCCATACAGCCCGGTTTATTTTTTCCGTTGCGAAACGGTTGGACAGTAGTCAGTCGCCTTTCCTTTGAAACAGGAGGAAGATATGGGATTGTTCCTGTAATATCCAAAGTAATTCATCGTGGGAAAAATCCAGTGTCATTTGTAGTTCCTTTACCACTCAAGTTTGGTAACAATGAGCCTGTTTCTTTTGGTACTGCATTTTTGGTTACAATTTCTATATAATCTAAAAAGCAGATGAAAGCAATAGACACATATCATCAATTTTCAACAGATTATGGCAAATGGTTTGACGAACACAGCAACTTTTCCAATGATTAAAAAAATATTTTAAGCTATGACAATATACCTAGATTATAATGCCACAACACCCGTTGATAAGCAGGTATTCGAGGTAATGCTACCGTTTTTTACCGATAGCTTTGGAAATCCCTCGAATACTTACAAGTTGGGTACGACAGCAAAAAACGTCGTTGATATGGGAAGAAAACAGGTTGCAGACCTTATTCAAGCCACTGAAAGCGAGGTATATTTCACAGGTTGTGGAAGCGAAGCGAATAATACCGTATTGAAAGGCGTATCCTCCACCTTTGGAAATAAGGGAAAGCACATTATCAGCAGTGTAATTGAGCATCCCTCTGTATTGGAACCGTTGAATTTCCTTAAAAGCATAGGTTTTGAAATAACGTTGGTTTCCGTAGATGAAAAAGGGGCGGTAAACCCCAAAGAAATCGAAGACGCTATAAAGGACGATACCATTCTGATTTCCATTATGCACTCCAATAACGAGGTAGGAACTTTACAGCCTATTAAGGAAATCGGTGCGATATGCACTACCAGCACGATAATACCTGTAAAAATCTTCATTGCAAATACTTTCTTTATATTCTAATTTGAGTGTTTTTAATAGATTTTCATAATAGCTTTGATGTATTTTGCCATTGCTCACGGGGCAAGTTGTTTCGATGCGGAAGACTTTGTTATAGTAAATAAGCTTCCCTAAGATGTTTGGTTTAATGTTCTTGAAAAAATCAATCTCTTGTTGCTCATTTGTAAATCCATCCCGTAAGATTTGAGATTTTATTTGACATAGCATTTCCTTTAGAAATAAGGTCATTTGATAAGCCTCTTCTGGCATCTGCATCATTTGAGAAGAAAGTTTATCTTCCTGATGCTGAATTTGCGCTAATATTTTATTCAACACGATTTCCATAGCATAATCTTTTAGAGGTTCTTACTATTTTTTCAGAGTTGCAACTATTATTAAATATGTCAAAATTTGGAAATATTAATGAAACCAATATCACAGATTACCCCCTATGGGGGAATTTTTATTTGTAGATAGGGGTACAAAAAAGGGTAAAGTAATAATATACCTTACCCAATTATTTAGTAGATTTGCATTAATGATTTACAAGGTAATCAAATGAAAGCGAGTGCAGTAATCACCATTACTAAATCGTTACCGATAGAGTTTTCACTCTTGTAAACTACTCTTTATTAGCCGCTTTGGGCTTTACTAATTTTTTTTTATAAAAAAACAATTTCACCTACCACCGCAGCGCCTGCTTTCTCATTCAAATTAGTCAAAATCTGTTCGCGCATCATCACCAGTTGGTTTTTTACTACTGAAGATTCTATCCTAACAAATAATTTTTTATCCCGGATAAAAATCTCTTTGGTTCGGTTAGCAACAGCTTTTCCAACAACGCTTTCCCAAGATTCCACAGCCTGCGTTTCGTCAAATTTGTTTTTTAGACGGTAAACCTTCAGCATTTGCTCCATCGCCTCTTTCAAAGTTTTATCGTTATTTCTGCTCATGCTGTACTGCGCTATCGTTTATTTCGAACAAATTTAGCTCAACTTTTATGTTTTCAAACACTTGTTTCACCCTTTGCCGATTGGTATCTGTAATAAACAATTGCCCAAAATTGTCCTGAGATACCATCTTCATCAATTTGTTAATTCGTAAATCGTCTAATTTGTCAAAAATATCATCCAGTAAAAGCATCGGCTTAAAGCCTTTGTGTTGATAAATGAAACTGTACATGGCCAGCTTAAGTGCAATCAGAAAAGATTTTTGTTGCCCTTGCGAACCAAATTTTTTCAGTGGCATTTCTTCATGTACATGAAAAAGCAGATCATCACGATGTATGCCCTGCGAAGTACGTTGCAAAACGCGGTCTTTTTCGGTGTTTTCCTTTAACAAGCTCGCAAAGTCTTTGCTTAAAAGAGGCGAATCGTAGGTTAACTTAACGCTTTCTGCGCCTTCGGTTAGGTATTGGTAATGCTGGTCAAAAACAGGCGTAAAATCTTCCATAAAAGCACGTCTCGCTTCAAAAATTTTATTTCCAGCGCTAATGAGCTGCTCGTCAAAAATCTCCAATAATGTAGGGTCGTACCGGCCACTGTCAGCAATCTGCTTTAAAAGCGCATTTCTGTTTAGCAAACTTTTGTTGTAGACAATTAGGTTGTCAAGGTAACGGCTGTCAATTAAAGAAATCACGGTATCCATAAACTTGCGCCGTTCTTCGCTGCCCTCTAAAATCAAAGAAATATCGTTGGGTGATATCATCACCAAAGGAAACAGTCCGATATGATCGGCAAGCCTTTGATATTCTTTTTTGTTGCGTTTAAACTGCTTTTTTTGGTTTTTCTTAACACCGCAGGCAATAAGTTCATCTGCATCGTTTTTATTAAAAACACCCTGAAGCATAAAAAGATCACGGTCTTTTTTTATTTGCTGGCTATCTATGGGGTTAAAATAGCTTTTGCAAAGCGATAAGTAATGTATGGCGTCTAACAGATTTGTTTTGCCTGCGCCGTTATTTCCGGTAAAAGCGTTTGCGCCGTCAATAAAGCTTAGCTCGGCTTCGTCGTAATTCTTAAAATTTACAAGGCTAATCTGTTTTAGATACATAAGACAAAGTTAAAAAATCCAATTGTTCTTTTGACTTTGTTATAATTTGGCGCCATTTATTAGGCTTTAAAGCAGTTTATTAGCCTTCTAAAGC
The DNA here is from genome assembly GCF_003609575.1 of Pelobium manganitolerans. Lineage (GTDB taxonomy): Bacteria > Bacteroidota > Bacteroidia > Sphingobacteriales > Sphingobacteriaceae > Pseudopedobacter > Pseudopedobacter manganitolerans. The sequence continues at coordinate 18,908 of NZ_MBTA01000004.1, forward strand.
ACTTTATCAACTCCGCATAACAATATTTGAAATAAGTGGTTGTTGTTTTTAAAAAAAACCTATTTTTGCAAATCTTAATAAAATTTCTAAAATGTCGAACGCACAGAAAGATCAAACAATTACGCAACCGTCATCAATTGGTAAAACGAGTTTTTTTATTCAGGAAAACAAAAAAAGCCTGATTGTTATTGCTGCTACAATTGTTGGATTGATAGTTTTGTTTTTTGCTTATCAGAAACTTTATTTGGCTCCTCGCGAAACTGAAGCTGTAAACCAAATGTTTAAAGCGCAGCAATATTGGGAGCAAAAAAACTGGGACAAAGCAATCAAAGGTGATGGTAATTTCCCCGGTTTCGAGTCGATTATAGAAAACTATGATAATACCAAATCTGCAAACTTGGCCTATTACTATTTAGGTATCGCTTATTTAAACAAAGGCGAATTTCAGAAAGCTGCAGAGAATTTGACAAAATATAACGGTTCTGATGCTATTTTGGCTCCAGAAGCATTAGGTGCGGCCGGCGATGCTTATGTAGAGCTTAAAGATTACGACCAAGCAATTACATTTTATAAAAAGGCTACTGCTAAAGGCGATAATTTGTTTGCGGCGCCAATTTATCTGAAGAAATTAGGCTTAGTTTACGAAGAGCAAAAAGATTATAAAGCTGCTGTTGACGCCTATAATAAAATCAAAAAGGATTATCCGGAAAGCGCAGTAGCAACAACTATTGACATGTACATTGCGCGGGCTCAAGGCAAATTGTAAAATAATAGCACAAAAATTTAGGTTAGTTGTAAAACAGCTAGCCTTTTTTTTATCAATATCATGGCATCTAACCTTAAAAATCTTTCGGATTTTTCGCATACCACCGTACCATCTGGCCAAGCATTCAAGTTTGGAATTATTGTAGCTTCTTGGAATGCACAGGTCACCGGCGCATTATATAAAGGCGCCTATAATTCTTTGCTTAAACATCAAGTTTTAGAAGAAAATATTATTTCTGTTGAAGTAGCCGGAAGCTATGAACTAATTGCCGGCGCAGATTTAATGCTTGCGAAAAAGCAGGTTGATGCCGTAATTTGTTTAGGTTGCGTAATACAAGGTGAAACAAGGCATTTTGATTTTATTTGCGATGCTGTGGCAAACGGCCTGGCAAACGTTGGACTAAAACATACCAAACCAGTTATTTTTGGCGTTTTAACAACCGATAATTTAAACCAAGCTTTGGATAGGGCAGGAGGCAAGCATGGCAACAAAGGTGATGAAGCTGCCATTACTGCGATAAAAATGGCCGATTTAAACACGTCGTTAAGTTAATTAGGCCCATTTAAAAGCAACCTTAACACCTGCGCAACCGTAAGAATGCTTATATTTAGTTAACAATACAAGTTGGCTTAATGATTGCGCAGCTTAATTGCAATTGTTTACAGCAAAAATTTATAAATAAACAGTTCTGTTTTAGCGATAAAATATAGCGGCTGTTTATCGATGTAAAAATATTAGTAATGAAAAAAACAATCTTCATATTGCTCTCTGTGATGATTTTAGGAACTGTTTTGCAATCATGTAGCTCAAAACTGTGTCCGGCCTATAATTCTTATCCAGAAGCACGCGGTAGACGATAAAACGTCTTTAACTCCAATTTAGCTTTAGCGATTTTTCGCTCAGAAATTTAGCCAATAATTCTATGGCTCAATGTCTCTTGAAATGTGGAAGTCATTAGCTATCTTACTATCAAACAAAAAACAGATGAAAAAGCTATTTTTTTACGCCTTATGCGTTGCGGTTTTAAGTTCATGCACTAAGCCGCAAAAAAAAGATCAGGTATTTGAAAAAATATGGAAGGCAACTGGTGGCAAATCAACGTTTGAAAAGAGCAGGTTTTTTGAGTTTGAATTTGCGGTTGAGCGAGATAGAAATAAAACTCCAGGGCGTAAGCACCTTTGGGACCGCTACACCGGCGACTACCGCTTAGAGAGCGTTGATGCAAGCGGCGCCAAAACTGTAACTTTATTTAACGTAAATACTAAGCAAGGAAAAGCATTTGTTAATGGCGTAGCCCTAGATAACGAACAAACCAGCCAAGCCATACAAACAGCTTATGCCAAGTTTATCAATGACAGCTATTGGCTGATGGTTCCGTTAAAACTGCAAGATGAGGGTGTTAACACTGAACTTGCGCCCGATACAGCCATAAACGACGTGAAATGCAACGTTATCCATTTAAATTTTGATAAAGTAGGCTTAACACCTGGCGATCAATATTGGTTATTTGTAAACGATAACACAGGCGAAGTTGTGCAGTGGACGTTTTTATTGCAGCACCAACAAAAACCGGCTACGTTTACGTGGGCACCTTACCAGGATTTGGGCGGAGGCTTGAAGCTTTCTACCAAAAAAATAAATACCGATGGCAAAACCACAATTTATTACCCTGTGGCAAACGTTTTGACAGAGGTAGATAAGACTAAATTTACACAACCATGAATTGGATACAGTTAGACAGTTTAAACCAGTTACAAGATATTAAAGCCGAAAAAGGTTACCACATTATATTTAAGCATAGCACGCGCTGCTCTATCAGTATGATGGCTAAAAAACGTGTAGATATGGATTTGAACGAGCTTCCAGAGCAGGTTAAACCCTATTTTTTAGATTTACTGGCTCACCGGGAGATTTCTAATCAGATTGCCGAGGTTTTTAGCGTACACCACGAGTCGCCACAGCTTTTATTGATTAAAGATGGCGAGTGTATCTTGGACCAATCGCACGGTGATATTTCTATTGACGAAGTACTGGAAATGGTAAACTAAAATTCGTCATTGTTTTTTTTAGCCGATTGTGCTTTCAAAAATTCTAAATTCCAGATGGTTTCTGCCTTGCGGCCAACCAGCCAAAAAGAAAGTGCAAGCACGCTAAAAAACACAGCTTTGTGCCATGAATCCCAAAAATATTCGAAAAAGCGGGTGTAAAGGTTGATGATTAAAAAGGTCGCGCCGAACTCGCGAGCCATCTCGTCTTTAAATTTAAAGCCCAAATATCCGGTGATGATACAAATAACTACAGAAAGTAAAGCCCAAGGATAAAGGCTTAATTGCGAAACTTTGTACCAATCATCAATGCGGCCAAAATTGCCAAAAATGGATAGCAACCATAGGGCAGAAAAGCCGTAGAACATGCCAATAAAGTAAGTAGCTTTTTGAAAGGTTTGTAAAGGTGGCGACCACTTTTTAAACTTTGCTATCGCGATAAGCAGCGCTCCAAAACAAACAAAGCGTAAAGGGAAATTCATCCCTAAAAAATAAAAATTAGCTCTGCTGAGGTAGCTGGTTTCTGTGCCAAACCAAGCTCCCAAAGAAAACAGTGCGAAACACCAAATCAACTTTGAGCGGAAGTAGAAGCCTAAAAATCCGTAAATAGGTACTGCAATTAAAAACAATAATGCATAATTCTCTGAATCTTTGTTCACTGTTTTGCCAAAGTAAGCCAAGGCGTTGGCAATCAATAAAACGCTAGCCAAAAGCATAGCTTCGTTACTAAAAATCTGCTGTGCTTTGTTTTTCCGCCTTTTGTTACCTATCCATAAAAAATAACTAGCTAAAGCCAAAGAAATTAGTGCAATAACAATATTAGGTGTGTTGTAAAGAGAAGCCAGTAAGCGCGAAAGTTGCTTGTCCAGCAATAAAGAACCTAGCGCAAAAACACCACAGGCCAAAGAAATATAAATGGCGTACTGTGCAAGCTTTTGCCAATCGAAGCCCTTAACGCTAAAGCTGTTTTGTAGTTCTGCAGCTTTATCTTTGCTTAGTAAACCCTCGCGTTCCCAGCGCTCAATTGTTTCTTTTAAAAACGTTGCTTTGTCGCCATCAATCTTCATTAGCAATAAAGATAAAATAAACTTAGCCCCGGGCAAAGTAGCGTATGGTGTCTTTTTTATCTTCGGCCAATTGTGTTTTAAGTTGTTCTAAACTGTCAAAACGTATGTCGTGGCGGATGAAGTGCAAAAAATTAAGCTGAATGTTTTGATGGTAAATATCCTCGTTGAAATCAAAAATATTGACTTCTATGTTCCGGCTCATCCCGTTAATTGTGGGGCGATGGCCAATGTAGGCCATACCCTGGTAGTGTGGGTGGCTGCCTGCTTTTTTAGCGTTTGCCGGATGGTAAGGGTCATTTACTTGCTGATTTTTGTTTCTGTTGCCTAATAATTCTACGGTGACGGCGTATATGCCATCGGCCGGAATCAGTTTGTAGTTTTCTTCGATAAATAAATTGGCTGTTGGATAGCCCAGCGTACGCCCAATTTGGTCGCCCCTAACTACCTTACCCGATAAGGTAAAAGGATGTCCCATTAATTCTAAGGCAGTGCCAACATCGCCCACGTTTAAAGCATTACGGATGCGGGTAGAAGAAACTGCGGCATCTTTTACATCTTCTTCTGCAATTTCTTTTACAGTATAATTATATGTTGCAGAAAACTGCTTTAGTTCGTTTAACCCCCCGGCGCGGTCTTTCCCAAAGCGGTGATCGTAACCAATTACCATCGTTTTTAGTCCAATTTGCTCAACCAAAACGTTTTTGATGTACGCTTCTGGTGTTTGGTTTGAGAAATCTCGGGTAAACGGAGTAATGATGAGATGATCCACGCCTAAATGGTCCAATATTTCGGCCTTTTCGGCCATGGTGTTAATCATCTTCAGCGCATGATTTTCGGGATTCAAAATCATCCGCGGATGCGGAAAAAATGTTAGAACAACTGTTTCTCCTTTAATCAGCTTTGCGCAATCTGTAAGTTCTTTGATGATTTGCTGGTGGCCTAAATGCACGCCATCAAATGTGCCGATGGTTACCGCCGCGTTTTCTAAGCGGGTAAAATCGTTGATGTGATGATAGACTTGCATGGCAATCGCAACTTTTAACTAAAGTTTTCTTCGGTTTTGATAGTGCGGATGTGGTTAACCAGCTCCATTATCTCAAACGCATTATCTACTTTAAAATTACCGCTTCGGGTCCTTCTTAATTTTTTAAGATAAGCGCCCACACCTAAGGTTTCGCCAAAATCATTTGCCAGCGAGCGGATATAAGTGCCTTTACTGCAAACCACCCTAAAATCAACTTCAGGCAACTCAATCCGCGTAAGTTCAAATTCGGTAATATTTACTTGCCTAGCTTTTAAAGCCACTTCTTCGCCACGGCGCGCTTTTAAATACAAACGTTCACCGTCGACTTTTATGGCCGAGTGGGCTGGCGGAAACTGAGAAATTTGGCCGATAAAATTTTGGCAGTGTGCTTTTAAGGTTTCTTCTGCTAAGTGCGAAACATCTGGTCCGGGTATCACCTCTGTTTCCAAATCATAAGACGGCGTGGTTGCGCCTAAAACAATTGTTCCTGTGTATTCTTTTTCTTCTGCTTGGAAAGTGTCAATTTGTTTGGTGAGCTTGCCGGTGCAGATAATGAGCAAGCCCGTTGCAAGCGGGTCCAATGTGCCGGCATGGCCAACTTTGATTTTTAACGGTTTTAAAGAATTACGCAACTTGCCAACCACGTCAAAAGATGTCCACTTGTAAGGTTTATTAATCAATAGCACTTCGCCAGCGCTAAAATTAAATTTCGGGAAAATTTTATCTTGCTCGCCCTGTTCCATTCACTAAATTACTTTCAGGCTATATCCCGAGAGCACCATTATTACTAAAATGGTCCCAACAATGATACGGTAAATGCCGAATACACGAAAGCCGTGTTTACTAAGGTAGTCTATAAAAGTTTTAATGGCTAGCAAGGCCACAAAGAAGCCGATTACGTTACCTATCAGCAGTAGGTTAATTTCTTGCGAGTTGATGACGTGGCCGTCTTTATAAAAGTCGTACAGTTTTTTTGCGGTGGCCGCAAACATGGTTGGGACGGCTAAAAAGAAAGAAAACTCGGCCGCGGCCTTGCGTGTTAACTTTTTGGCCATTCCGCCAACTATGGAAGCACCCGAGCGCGAAACGCCGGGAATCATCGCAATACATTGGAAAACGCCAATTTTTAAAGCGGTTAAATAACTGATTTCATCCGTATCGTCAATAGTGCCTTTATTAAACCATTTATCTACAAACAGCAAAATAATACCGCCTAATACTAAAGAGATGCCCACGGTTAATGGGCTTTCTAAAAGCTCGTCTATTTTATCGCTAAAAAGCAAACCGAAAATTACCGCCGGAATAAAGGCTACAAACAGTTTAAAATAAAAGTGAACAGACCTAAAAAAGCGCTTGTAGTACAAAACCACCACAGAAAGTATAGTGCCCAGTTGTATGGCAACGGTAAAAAGTTTCACAAAATTGTCCGACTGGATGCCCATCAACGATGAAGCAATAATCATATGTCCGGTAGATGAAACTGGCAAAAACTCTGTAAGGCCTTCTATTATGGCCAGTACAATAACCTCAAAAATATTCATCTAAATTATTCTGCCGATCGTTTCTTTAATATTGCGAAGAAGCCCAAAGCAAAACCGCCTATTACAACAATTGGGGCAAGTACAATTTTGCGGAAACTGTAAATGTCGGTTTCGCCGCTCATTAAAGCAAAGCCAATAAAAACAACGGCAATGCTGGCAATCATTAAAATGTAGTTTTGTTTCTGAAAAACAAACTGCACGTTATTGTTAGGGTTAACAGGTTTTTGTGCCATTTATTAACGGTATAAATCGTAAACTTTCAATTTTAAATATTTGGTGACAGCGAAATAAGTGCTTAAGCCCGAAATTAATATTCCAACACCAATAACGCCTAAAAACACCAGTCCAAACTCGTAGTAATTGGTTAAGATAACCAGCTCAGGAATTTGTTGTTGGGCAAAGTAAAGCGTAAGCACCAGTAAAATTACTGCAATTAACCCGGCTATAAAGCCATGCAAAATACCGTAATTGATAAACGGACGTCTGATGAAACTGCGCGTAGCACCCACCAATTGCATACTCTTAATTAAGAAACGTTGCGAATAAATGGCCAAACGAATAGTGTTGTTAATTAAGCCAACGGCAATAATCAGCAATACAAAGCCAAACCCTAAAATTACTATAGAAATAGTTTTGATGTTTTGATTGATCATATCTACCAAAGATTTTTGATAGCGGACCTCATTAATCATTGGGTTTTTACGCAGGTTTTTGCTTAAAATCTCGATGCTTTCGTTATTCGCATAATCAGCCTTCATGTACACATCAATGGTAGAAAGCAAGGGGTTGTAGCCTAAAAATTTGATAAAATCTTCACCTAAATCTTTGGTAAGGTTGCGTGCCGCTATCTCTTTGCTAATGTACTGCGTAGATTTTACGTAGTTGTTTTTCTCGATTTGCTTTTGTAGCTGTAAAATATCTACTTCCTTAGTGCCTTCGTTTATAATTACGTTTAGCACGATGTTTTCTTTCACGTAATTAGAAAGCTTGCGCCCGTGAACAATGATGAGGCCCAATAAACCTACCATCAACAATACCAATGAAATGCTGATTACCGTAGAAACATAAATGGTTTTAGTTTTTTTGGATGCTCGGCTGTCTTCAAATTCTTCCATAAAACGGGTTGATTAGTTTGCGAAAATAATAAACCTAATTTTAATATAAGCATTGTAGCCATATTTAACAATTTTTTACAACCGGAGTGGGTTAGTTTATTCACTTTCAAACAAGCTTTTAGTTGAGAGGTTGTTTAACCTAAAAGCTAAAAACAACTACCGAGGTAAACAGTTTTTTGCATAGTATTTCAATTGAAAAATTACTGCGTCAGAAATAAAGGTTTGGCATTGTGCTTGTTTTGAGGAACACATCTATTAACATCTATAAATAAAAACACCATGGCAACAACAAAAAAAACAGCAAACCTGACAGAGGAAATGAAAAATTCGGAAATGCACCAGTTTTTCTTGGATGAATTGAAAGATATTTACTGGGCCGAAACGCATTTGGCAAAATCGCTTCCGAAGATGAAAAAAGCAGCAACCAGCGATGAGTTAGCCAAAGCTTTTGACAAACACACCAAAGAAACCGAACAGCACATTGAAACTTTGGAACAGGTTTTTGAGCTTTTAGAAGAAAAAGCAAAAGGGAAAAAATGCGATGCAATGGAAGGCTTGCTTTCCGAGGCCGAAGAAATCATTAGCGATACCGATAAAGGTACTTCAGTGAGAGATGCCGGGTTAATTTTAGCTGCCCAAAAAGTAGAGCACTACGAAATTGCAACTTACGGTACCTTGCGCGTATTTGCTAAAACAATGGGACATAAAGAAGTTTATGACCTTTTAAGTAAAACCTTAGAGAACGAGAAAGCAACAGACGTAGCGTTAACAAAAATTGCCGAGGGCTTTGTAAACAAAGAAGCCGCAGCAGAATAGTTTGTTTTACCTATGAAAAACGTGGCCGGCTTCAGTTGAGGCCGGCTTTTTTTTGTAAATATAAATTTAATAGATCATGGAAAAATTGTATACCGCGGTGGTAACCGCAAAAGGTGGAAGAGATGGCCATATTCGCTCTTCGGACGGTGTAATTGATATGGATATGCGCAAACCAAAAGCGATGGGAGGCGAAGAAGGATATGCAAACCCCGAATTGTTATTTGCCGGCGCTTGGGGCAGTTGCTATTTAGGCGCTTTGGGGAGTGTAGGCAAAAGAGATGGCGTGGATGTGAGCAGTGCTACTGCCGAAGTCCACATCAGTTTTAACCAAGAAGGCGAGAGCAGTTTTCAGCTATCTGCAGAGCTTCGGGTACATATCCCCGGTGTAGATTTAGAAAAGGCACAAAAGCTGGCCGATACCGCACATAAAGGTTGTCCTTACTCAAAAGCAACCCGAAATAATATTGATACGGTGATTAAGGCGGTGTAAACGCTAACATTTGAGTACCAACGCATTTATAATTGTTCCGTTTAAGGAAATTAATTATCGATTTTTATGTCTTTTATAAAATGTATCCTTAGATTTGGCATTTTATAAAATGCGTTGGTTAATTAGTCAACAGCTAAGCATCCGTAATAAATTGTCAATCCAAAATAAATAATGAAAGCAGTATCTGATATTGGCGTAATTGGTATCGCCGTAATGGGCGAGAACTTAATTTTAAACATGGAAAGCAAAGGCTTTCATGTAAGTGCTTTTAACCGTACCGTTGATAAGGTGGAAAACTTTGTTGCCGGCCGTGCAAAAGGCAAAAACATTTATGGCGCACACTCTTTAGAAGATTTTGTGGCATCGCTAAAAAGCCCACGTAAAGTAATGTTGATGGTGAAAGCAGGCAAACCTGTTGATGCTTTTATTGATCTGTTAGTTCCTCTACTTTCTCCGGGCGATATCATTATTGATGGCGGCAACTCGCATTTCCCAGACACCGAACGACGTGTGAAATACGTAGAAAGCAAAGGTCTTTTATTTATTGGTACCGGAGTTTCGGGTGGCGAAGAAGGTGCTTTGTTGGGTCCGTCTATCATGCCGGGCGGTTCTAAAGCAGCCTGGCCGGCAGTAAAGCCAATTTTCCAAGGTATTGCGGCTAAAGTTGATGACGGCTCTCCTTGTTGCGATTGGGTAGGCGATGGCGGTGCGGGCCATTTTGTGAAAATGGTTCACAACGGTATAGAGTACGGCGATATGCAGCTGATCAACGAGGTGTATCAGATTATGAAAGACGTTTTAAAAATGTCTGCGGATGAGATGCACCAAGTTTTTAAAGAATGGAATGAGGGCGAATTGGATAGCTACCTGATTGAGATTACCAGAGATATTTTAGCTTTCAGAGATGAAGACGGACAACCATTGGTAGATAAAATTTTAGATACTGCCATGCAAAAAGGTACCGGTAAATGGACGGGTACAGTTGCTTTAGAATTAGGCATTCCGCTGACGTTGATTACCGAATCTGTGTTTTCTAGATGTTTATCTGCTTTGAAGGACGAGCGTGTTGCTGCTTCTAAAATTTTAAGCGGACCAACTCCTTCTTTCTCTGGTGATAAACAAGCCATGTTGAACGATTTGCGCGATGCGCTTTACGCCGCGAAAGTGGTTTCTTATGCACAAGGTTACCAAATGATGAAAGCTGCGGCTGCAGAGTACGGCTGGAACTTGAATTACGGTGCTATTGCATTGATGTGGAGAGGCGGCTGTATCATCAGATCCAAATTCTTAGGAAACATTAAAGAAGCTTTTGATAAAAACCCAGATTTAGCCAACTTATTGCTAGATCCGTTTTTTGCAGAAAAAATGATTGCGCACCAAGCAGGTTGGAGACGTGTTATCGCCGCGGCTGTGATGGACGGTATTCCAACGCCATGCTTAAGTGCAGGTTTAAACTTTTACGATGGTTACCGCACAGAGCGCTTGCCAGCAAATTTACTACAAGCGCAACGCGATTACTTTGGTGCGCACACTTACGAGCGTATTGACAAACCAAGAGGTCAGTTTTTCCATACCAACTGGACCGGTAGAGGAGGCGAAACCGCGTCAACTACATACGAGGTTTAATAATAACTTTCAATAAAAAAAGGCTTCCCGAATATTTTTCGGGAAGCCTTTTTTTATGCACTCAGCTCCGCTTATGGGAATTTTACGGCACGATAATCTGCTATTGGTGCCAATGGAATTGTTGAGCCATATTTAGCATTAATTGCTTTTATAAATTCATTAGCTACAATAGCATAGCCTTTTGGCGTTAAATGCACGCCGTCTAAAGAAAAAGCGTTTCCGGTAATAAAAGCCGAACTGATGTTTACCCCGTCAATAAATACGCCGGTGTAGCTTTGTCCGTTGTCTGTGTGCTTAACATTTAAAGTATTTAAAAATGTATAAGCATCAAAAACAGCTAAACTTTTTGCATTTGCGATGGATTTAATGGTAGCGTTGTAGCTGTTTACATAATCTCTTACCGTAGCAATTTCGGTTTTATCCAAAACATATTTAGATTCTATCGGGTTTAAAGGATGCAAACCGTAAGGGATTTGTGCGGCGTTAGGTTTGCCGAATAAGCCGGTAGAGTTAAAGGTTAAGGTAATTAAATCTTCGTCGGTAGCTGCGCGTGGGCCTGTTGCTGTTTGAATGTAAATTGCCTGCGCCGCTGGGTTAACCTTTTTGGCACCCGCCAACAAAGCCGCTACCGTAACAGTATTTAAAAACGGAATAGCAGAAACATCAGGAATGGTTGCCACTGCGCCCTTTGCGCCGTTTGCCGTTAATTTTGCAATTAGGGCATTGTATAAACCTGCAAACTGATCTTTCGGTGTTAGCGCGTCGCCAACGCCACCGCTGGTGGCATAACCCAAAGCATCATTGTTGCCCAACCAATTGGTAAAAAATGTGAAAGGTTTAGCAGTTGCAAAATCTAGATAGGTAGTGCTGTTTGTTCCTGCTTCTCCGGGAAGTAATCTTTCAAAATAACCATTTAAGTTCCCGTACTGAGCATAAGTAATCTGCTGCAATTTTATACCCGGTACACCGAAGTTGTTAATGTCTCCGCTGTATTTTTTGTATAAGGTGACACTGCCAAATCCAGGCGCGTTAAAAGTTCCTCTAACGGCTGTTTTATCGGTTACGGGCACTAAATTTGGGGTGCCATCGGCATTAAAGCCTGCAAACTTTAAATAACCCGAGCCGTTGCTTTCAGCCTCGTTGAAAAGTGGCTGCTTAAACTCGCCACCGCCCACGCTTTTCATTTGTTTAGCAATTATACTCGGGTAAGAGTTTTGTTGCCCTTCTAAATACAAGCCATTATCGGCATAGCCAGCGGTGAGTGAATTTCCTAAAGCAATGTAGTGCGAAAAATCTGCACTGCCGTTGCTAGCCGTAGGTACCTCAATGTCTGTTTTGCACGCGGAAAAAGACAGTATTAGCGCTGCCAGTAAAAGTTTATAAAGATTAAATTTTTTCATCTTCTTAATATTTTAGTTTTACAAAACCATCAAATCCTAATGACCAATAAGGCCTATATTTATTAAAATTTATAAGATAAGCCGATTCCCGGAATGTACACATGGGTTTTAAACGTACCGGATAAGCCAGTTTCTAAGTTGGTTTGTTTACGCTCATGCACAGCCTCATAAAGGAAAGATAGGTCCACCACAAATTTCTTGGAAACGTTATAACCCAAACCTGCAGAAGCAATAAAGCGATTGGCGTCCGGCGCCTCCGGCGTCACATAACCATCTTTAACTGGTGTAAACGCGTAACCCACGCCCGCTCTTAATGCTAACTTTTCGGTTTGTTGTTGGTTTACGCCCAATTTAATATTGGCGCCGTCGCTATAGTTTCTTGGAGATTTCGTATCTGCAACCCGGGTGTTGTTATCATAATCAAATGATAAATTTTTGTAAACACTCCAGTGTATCCAGTTTACATCTAAAGCCAAAGTTGTTTTTGGCGACGGATAAAATCCGAAGCCAATGCCGGTTGTTGCTGGCAAAGGCAGCTCCGAGTCGAACTTGGTGGGCAGCGTTGCTGCCGGGATACTCGCTGGAAACTCGAATATGGCGTCGCCACCTTTTAGTTTAGTAACTACTTTTGAGCGGTGGGTTACCCCGATGGTAATTCCGGATAAGGTTTTAAAGTACACGCCGGCGTTCCAGCCGTAACCTTCGCCAGTTCCTTTGAGCGTGGCTTTGCTGTCTTGCCCGTTGCTTTGGCTAATAGGCACTGCTTTTTTAAGCTCCACCTCGCCGTGGTTGTACACAAAACCGGCGCCCAAAGAAATGTTATCTGTAAGTTTCACCGAAACCGTAGGCTGAATGTAAATGGCCTTTAAGTCCAAAGAAATTAGAGCATAACGCCCGGACCACTGATCTCCCCAGTTTACCAAGCCGCCAAAGGGCGTGTATGCGCCTATCCCAATTTTGTACTTTCCAGATTTTGGTCCCCACACCGCGTAAGCTTCAAAAGGCGGGGCAATTTCGTTTTTGTTGTTTTCTACCGTTGTTGAGCCGTCTTGTAAAAAGGCCGATTTAAACATAAGTGGACTAACACCTAAGTTAATCTCGTTATCCTTTAGCATCGCCATGGCTCCGGGGTTAAAAAATAAAGTGGCGCCATCCATGGCAGTGCCCACACCCGCACCAGCCATCCCAATTTGTTTTTGCCCCTGCAAGTTTACTTGGAAACCTTGGGCAAAAATGGTAGCAGGCATAACTATGCACGCTCCAAGTAGCAATTTTCTAATCATAAGAATTTCTTTTTGTTAATAATTGGATCTAAACGCTGCCCCGTCGGGAGATAAAATTTATTATGCTAACATAATAAATTTATAAATCAAACGGAAGCAAAAGCTGTAAATATTTTAATGCGTTTTCTCTCAAAAACACATAAAATTTAAGCCAAAAACAGTTGCTTAAGCCGGCTAAATTTTAAGGTTCAAAGCCGGCATAAATTATTGTGGAAGATTTTGAAAATCGATGTTTGTTTTTAACTAATAAAACGTAATTTTGCGAACTCAAATAAGAAAGCCCTAATAGGCTTATAAACAAGGGATTTTAAAAAAATACCATAATTTATGCCAAATATTGGAAAAATAGCGCAGATCATCGGTCCAGTTATCGACGTTAGTTTCTCTGCAGAAGATGCAAAGCTTCCTAAAATCTTTGATGCCCTTATCATCAACAAAGAAAACGGACAGAAAATTGTTTTAGAGGTTCAGCAACATTTAGGCGAAGACCGTGTTAGGGCTGTGGCCATGGATTCTACCGACGGTTTGGTTAGAGGAATGGATGTGGTAGACAGTGGTGCACCTATCAAAATGCCAATTGGCGAAGCTATTAAAGGGCGCGTTTTTAACGTTGTTGGTGAAGCTATCGACGGTATCGAAGATATCGATAACGTAAACGGTAAATCTATCCACAACTTGCCTCCTAAATTTGAAGAGCTTTCTACCGAAAACGAAATCTTATTTACAGGTATCAAAGTAATCGATTTGTTAGAACCTTATGCAAAAGGTGGTAAAATCGGTTTGTTTGGTGGTGCGGGTGTAGGTAAAACGGTATTGATCCAAGAGCTTATCAATAACATCGCCAAAGCTTACGACGGTTTATCTGTGTTTGCAGGTGTGGGCGAGCGTACACGTGAAGGTAACGACCTTTTGCGCGAGATGATTGAAGCCGGAATTATCAAATACGGCGAAGAGTTTAAACATTCCATGGAAGAAGGTGGCTGGGATTTATCTAAGATAGATAAAGAAGAGCTAAAAGACTCTAAAGCTACCTTCGTATTCGGTCAGATGAACGAACCTCCAGGTGCAAGAGCGCGTGTAGCTTTATCTGGCTTAACCATTGCAGAATATTACAGAGACGGTGAAGGCGACGGGCAAGGAAAGGATATCCTTTTCTTTATCGACAACATTTTCCGTTTTACTCAAGCAGGTTCAGAGGTTTCGGCTTTATTAGGTCGTATGCCATCTGCGGTAGGTTACCAGCCAACTTTGGCAACAGAGATGGGTACCATGCAAGAGCGTATCACATCAACTAAAAGAGGATCTATTACATCTGTACAAGCGGTTTACGTGCCTGCGGATGACTTAACCGACCCTGCACCGGCTACAACTTTCGCGCACTTAGATGCAACAACTGTACTTTCGCGTAAAATTGCCGAGTTAGGTATTTACCCAGCTGTGGATCCGTTGGATTCTACTTCTAGAATTTTAACGCCTGTTGTTGTTGGTGATGAGCATTATGATTGCGCACAACGTGTAAAAGAAATTTTGCAGCGCTACAAAGAGTTACAAGATATCATTGCGATTTTGGGTATGGATGAGCTTTCTGAAGAAGATAAGCTAACCGTTTCAAGAGCTAGAAGGGTACAACGTTTCTTGTCTCAGCCGTTCCACGTTGCCGAGCAGTTTACCGGTTTAAAAGGTGTTTTAGTTGATATTAAAGATACCATCAAAGGCTTTAACATGATTATGGCCGGCGAGGTCGACGAATATCCGGAAGCAGCTTTCAACTTGGTAGGAAGCATTGAAGAAGCCATTGAAAAAGGTAAAAAATTATTAGCAGAAGCGAACGCTTAATTTAGAAGTGAGAAGTTAGATGTGAGGTGTGATAAGGAGCTGAATAGGTCTCCAATCTCATATCTCGCATCTCAAATCTAAAAATAATGAATTTAGAAATATTAACACCAGACAAAAAAGTCTTTGAAGGAGAAGTAACTTCGGTTACAGTGCCGGGCGCACAAGGCTCTTTTGAGATTTTAAATAACCACGCGCCAATTATCTCCACCTTAGAAAACGGCAAAGTGGTAGTTAGGGCAAGCGGTCGTGAGCAAAGTTTTTACACTTACGGAGGAGTTGTAGAGGTGATAGACAATAAAGTAATTGTTTTAGCCGAAGGTGTTAAAGAAAACTAGAACTTTTCGAGTTCTAAAAAAAGGAACCAGCGCAAAAAGGCGCTGGTTTTTTTATGCGCTTTTAAAAGCGTATTTTATGAAATATTTTTGTTGCAAAGCTGTTTTTAAGAAGAATTTTAAGCTATTCACCAATTTACTAAAACCTTATACCGAATACCAAATTGATGTTTGGTATAAGGACGTAAAAATTAAATTTTGTATTTTTATATTTAATTAGGTTTTAATTCTTAAATACTGTTTTTTATAAGATTAAAATTTTTTTTAAAACATTTTGTATTTGCTATTGTGGGTTAAAGCTACAAGCGCTATCTTGTTTTTATCAAATAACAAGAAACTTGAACCTGTTTAAAAGATGTTATTAACTGTCACTATTATCCTGATTGTGTTATTGCTGATCATCGGCAACAAACAGAAGGCGTGTGTACTATAATAGCAACAAAAATAAGACAGCGCCTTCCGTTAAAAGAAGGCGTTTTTTTTATAAGTAAATTGTTTAAGGTGTATGGAAAGTTTTAAAAGAGATCAGCTGATTTATAAAGACGGTGTTTTTGTGAAAGCATCTGAAGCCGGTATCGACTTTTTTAGTCAAACCATACACTACGGCTTTGGTGCTTTTGAGGGTTTGCGCTCTTATCAAACCGGTAACGGTGTTAAAATATTTAAAGCTAAAGAGCATTTTAATCGTTTGAAGTTTTCTTGTGCACAAATTAATATGCCCTTTAATTGGGATATTGATCAGTTGATTTTAGACACCTACACTTTATTAGAGCGTATCGGTTTAACTAATGCATATATCCGTCCGATGGTTTTTGCTGGGGCAGATATGTCTATGATCAGTTCTAAAAAAGCGCAATTGATAATCACTGCCTGGAGTTGGGATGCATTTTATGGCGATAAGTTTTTAAAAACATGTATTTCTAAAACAGAGAAGCCAACGCCATCATCTATCCCCATAAATGCAAAAATTACAGGTAACTACATCAACTCTGTTTTGGCCATAACAGATGCAAAAGCACGAGGTTTTGACGAAGCCATATTGGTAGATGTTAACGGTTTCATCAGCGAAACAACTTCTGCCAACGTATATATGGAAAAAGGCGGTAAACTATATACGCCCAAAGCAGATAACGTAATGCCAGGGATCACTCGGGCCACCGTGATGAAAATTGCCGAACAGTTAGAAATAGAAGTGATAGAAAAAGATATCACTGTTGAAGAGTTTAAAAATGCCGATAGCGCTTTCGCCTGCGGAACTGCGGTAGAAATTATCGGTATCAAATCCGTAGATGAGTGCACCTATCCTTTAGCTTTTGATTTAAGTTTAGGGGCAAACATCCAAAGGGTTTATAAAAGCCTTGTTTTAGATAAATTAAGTTTTGAAGTAATCATATAATGGAATTAAATAAATACAGTAAAACAATTACGCAGGATAAAACGCAGCCCGCGTCTCAGGCACAACTTTATGCCATTGGCTTAACAACGGCAGATATGTCGAAGCCGCAGGTTGGTATTGCCAGCATGGGTTACGATGGTAATAACTGTAATATGCACCTAAACGGTTTAGCAGCCGAGGTGAAAAAGGGCGTGTGGCAAAATGGAATGGTAGGCCTTACTTTCCATACCATTGGTGTAAGTGATGGCATAACCAACGGAACTGCCGGTATGCGTTATTCTTTGGTATCAAGAGATATTATTGCAGATTCTATTGAAACGGTTACTGGCGCACATTTTTACGATGGTTTAATTACCGTGCCGGGCTGTGATAAAAATATGCCCGGGTCTTTAATTGCTATGGCGCGTTTAAACCGCCCGTCTATTATGGTTTACGGAGGTTCTATCCACCCGGGCGAGTATAAAGGCGAAGCGCTAAACATTGTTTCTGCTTTTGAAGCTTTGGGTCAAAAACTAGCAGGTAATTTAAGTGACGAGGATTACCAAGGTGTTATTGAACATGCTTGTCCCGGTGCAGGTGCCTGCGGCGGAATGTACACGGCAAACACCATGTCTTCTGCCATTGAAGCTATGGGAATGAGCTTGCCTTACAGCTCATCAAATCCGGCTTTAAGCCAAGAAAAAATAAACGAGTGCCAAGAAGTAGGTAAATACCTAAAAATCCTTTTAGAGAAAGATATAAAACCGAGCGACATTATGACGCGTAAAGCATTTGAAAATGCAATTACCGTGATTATGGTGTTGGGCGGAAGTACCAATGCGGTGTTGCACATGATTGCAATGGCAGATTCGGTTAACTTACCATTGACGCTGAAAGACTTCCAAGATGTGAGCGATAAAATTCCGGTTTTGGCAGATTTAAAGCCAAGCGGTAAATATCTAATGGAAGATCTTCATAATATTGGCGGTGTACCGATGGTGATGAAATATTTGCTGAAACGAGGTTTAATCCACGGTGATTGTTTAACCGTTACCGGAAAAACCATCGCAGAAAACTTAGAAAATGTTCCGGATATCGAGTTTGAGAACCAAAAAATCATTTTCCCTTTAGAGAAGCCAATTAAAGCAACTGGTCACCTACAAATGCTTTACGGTAACGTTGCAAGTGAAGGTTCGGTAGCAAAAATTTCGGGTAAAGAAGGTGAGCGATTTAAAGGAACGGCACGAACATTTAACGGCGAAAGTGAATTGATAGAAGGTATTTCATCTGGCAAAGTTAAAGCTGGCGATGTGGTAGTTATCCGTTACGTGGGACCTAAAGGCGGGCCGGGTATGTCAGAGATGTTAAAACCGACTTCTGCCATTATTGGTGCGGGCCTGGGCTCTTCGGTGGCTTTAATTACAGACGGACGTTTTTCTGGCGGTACACATGGGTTTGTTGTAGGGCACATTGTTCCAGAAGCATACGAAGGCGGAAACATCGCGCTTATCCAAGATGATGATATCATCGAAATTGACGCAATTAATAATACTATAAATGTGCTGGTTTCTGATGAGGAATTAGAGGCTAGAAGAAAAGCTTGGGTACAGCCAGAGCCACCGGTAAAAAGAGGGGTGTTGTACAAATACTTTAAGCTGGTAAGCAACGCCACTAAAGGTTGTATAACCGACGCAGATTAATTTAAAATGCAAATCATTAAAAGCATACAAAGTAGAATATACGAAGTCCGTGGTGAACGGGTAATGCTCGATTTTGATTTGGCGTTTTTATATGAGGTGGAAACTAGAGTTTTAAATCAGGCGGTTAAAAGAAACAGCAAACGTTTTCCGGATGATTTTATGTTCAGATTGACAGCGAAAGAATGGGAAGCTATCCGATCACAACTTGTGCTCGGTTATGAAGATACTGTAAATCCATCATCACAATTTGTGATGATGAATATTCCTTCTAACAGAACCGGAAAATATTTGCCTTACGCTTTCACCGAACAGGGCGTTGCCATGTTAAGTGGTGTGTTAAATAGCGATAAGGCCATCAGCATGAATATAGCGATTATGAGAGCTTTCGTTGATGTAAGGAGAATTTTGATCAAACAAATTGATGTAAAAGATAAATTGGATGAGATTGTAGAACGAGTCGGTGAGCATGATATACAGCTGCACCATTTATATCAGGCTATGGAAAATCTGATTGATGAAAAGGTGGCGAAGAAAAGCTGGGACGAGAGAGAAAGAATTGGTTTCAAAACAAAAAATAAATAAAGAGATTATGGATACTCTTGAAATACAAAAAGATAAAACAGACGCGCAACAAGCTAAAGCAGTAGCTACCTTAACGGGCTCGCAAATTTTGTTGAACGGATTAATTGCAGAAGGGGTAGATACTATTTTTGGTTATCCGGGCGGCGCAATTATGCCTATTTATGATGCCCTATACGATTATAACGATAGGCTAAAACACATTTTAGTACGTCATGAGCAAGGCGCTACCCACGCGGCACAAGGTTATGCGCGTACCTCTGGAAAGGTGGGAGTGGTATTTGCCACAAGTGGTCCGGGCGCCACCAACCTGATTACAGGTTTGGCAGATGCACAGATAGACAGCACACCGATGGTTTGTATTACTGGGCAAGTTTTTGCGCACCTTTTAGGTACCGATGCTTTCCAAGAAACGGACGTAATTAACATCACTACGCCGGTTACCAAATGGAACTACCAGGTAACAGATGCTTCGGAAATTGAAGAAGTTTTGGCAAAAGCATTTTACATTGCTAGCACTGGCAGGCCGGGACCAGTTTTGGTAGATATTACCAAAAATGCACAGATACAAATGGCAGAATATTTTGGTTACCAAAAGTGCGATCATGTTCGTAGCTATAAACCAAAGCCAGAGATCAGAAAATCATACATTGAGCAAGCTGCCGAATTAATTAATAAAGCAGAAAAACCTTTTGTGCTTTTTGGCCAAGGTATTTTGTTAGGAAATGCCGAGCAAGAGTTTAAAGCTTTTGTTGAAAAATCTGGTATCCCATCTGCGTGGACAATTTTGGGCGCGGGCGCTATCCCAACAGATCACCCTTTAAACGTAGGTATGTTGGGCATGCACGGCAACTACGGACCAAATGTTTTAACCAACGAGTGCGACGTGTTAATAGCGATAGGGATGCGTTTTGACGACCGCGTAACTGGCCGTTTAGACAAATACGCTAAGCAAGCAAAAGTTATCCATTTAGATATTGACCCGGCCGAAATCGACAAAAACGTAAAAACTACCGTTCCGGTTTGGGGAGACTGTAAAGAAACTTTGCCGATGCTTACCGAACTGGTTCAGCAAAAAACGCACGATGCCTGGTTGCAAAAGTTCAGAGACTTTGCACAACAAGAAATGGATCAGTGTATTGATGCCGAGATTAACCCTAAAGAAGGAGAGCTTTCTATGGGCGAGGTAATTAACCAATTGAACCAGCTAACCAACGGCGATGCAGTGATTGTTACTGATGTTGGCCAGCACCAAATGGTGGCTTGTCGTTATGCTAAATTCAATAATACGCGTAGCAACATTACCAGCGGCGGTTTAGGAACCATGGGTTTTGCTTTGCCGGCAGCAATAGGAGCCAAATTTGGCGCGCCGGATAAAGATGTTGTTGCCGTAATTGGCGATGGCGGTTTCCAGATGACTCTGCAAGAGTTGGGCACCATCATGCAGTCAAAAGTGGATGTTAAAATCATTATCCTAAACAACCAGTTTTTAGGCATGGTACGCCAGTGGCAAGAGCTTTTTAACGATAAGCGTTATTCTTTTGTGGATATCACCAGCCCAGATTTTGTAGCTTTGGCAAAAAGTTATTACATAGATGGCCAGCGTATTTCTGAGCGCAATCAGGTAAAAGATGCTTTAGCCACCATGCTTGAGCACAAAGGACCTTATTTGTTAGAAATTATGGTTAAAAAAGAAAATAACGTTTTCCCGATGGTGCCACAAGGCTGTAGCGTAAGCGAAATCAGGTTAAAATAAGTCGTTCGTAATTTAAAGATCCAAACCGTTTGAAATGGAATCACAAATTGAAAAACAGGAATATAACATCACAGTTTATACCGAAAACCAAATTGGTTTACTTAACAGAATTGCGATTATCTTTAGCCGCAGAAAGCTTAACATTGAAAGTTTAAACACTTCGCCTTCTGAGGTTAATGGCATACACCGTTTTAATATCGTAATTACCGAAACCGAAGAGGTGGTGCGTAAAGTGGCGCGCCAACTAGAGAAGCAGATTGAGGTTTTGAAGGTGTACTACAACACCAATGCAGATGTAATTTGGCAGGAGATGGCGCTGTACAAAGTGCCAACAGATGTAATTGCAGAGCAAGTAAGTGTTGAGCGTTTATTGCGCGAACATGGCGCCAGAGCGGTAGTAATCCGTAACGATTACACCGTTTTTGAAGCTACCGGTCACCGCGAAGAGACAGATAAATTAGTGGAAGTTTTGCAACAATACGGTTTAATAGAATTTGTAAGAAGCGCCCGCGTAGCAATTATCAAAGCTAGCGATGGTTTCCACTCTAAACTAAAAGAATTTGAACAGCGAGAACCGGGGGATGAAGTGGTGGAAAACCAATATCTAAACAATCGCGACAAAGTATTTACAATGTAATATGGCAAATTCAACTTTTAAATTTATTATACAAGGCCGCGAGGCGTTTATCCGTTTAATTGATACGCTTTCTGTAGAAGAGCTTAACCGCATTCCAGAAGGTTTTAACAACAATATTATCTGGAATTTTGGCCACATCGTGGTAACTACGCCGGCACTTTGCTACGTGCGTAGCGGTTTGTGGGAGAATGCTTCTTCGATAAAATTTTTGGAAGATTTCCAAAAAGGGAGTAAACCTACGCGCCAGATCAGCGAAAGTGAAATTGAAGAGCTGAAGGCTTTGGCGATATCAAGCATAAAAGCTATAGAACAAGATGATGAAAAAGGCGTTTTTAGTGCGGTAAAACCTTTTTCAACATCAACTTACGGTGCAGAAATGGTTAACTTTGATGAGATTTTGATCACCACTTCTGGGCACGATAATATGCACCTTGGCTATGCCTTGGCGCAGAAAAGATTAATCAAACAGTAAAAAACAAAAACATCATAACACATTAAAAAATGGCAAATTATTTTAACACACTACCTCTTAGAGAACAACTGAACCAACTGGGCGTTTGTGATTTTATGGACAATGCTGAGTTTTTAGACGGGGTAGAGGCGCTAAAAGGCAAAAAAATTGTGATTGTTGGTTGCGGTGCACAAGGCCTTAACCAAGGTTTAAACCTAAGAGATAGCGGTTTAGATGTAAGCTACGCCTTACGTAAAGAGGCTATTGAAGCTAAAAGAGATTCTTGGAAAAATGCTACCGAAAACAACTTTAAGGTAGGCACTTACGAGGAGCTGATTCCTAACGCAGATGTGGTAGTTAACTTAACGCCAGATAAACAACATACTTCTGTTGTTAACGCGGTAATGCCTTTGATGAAAAAAGGTGCTACTTTATTGTACTCTCACGGTTTCAATATTGTGGAAGAAGGTATGCAAATCCGTAAGGACCTTACTGTAATTATGGTAGCCCCTAAATGCCCAGGTTCTGAGGTAAGGGCCGAGTATGTTAGAGGTTTTGGTGTTCCAACCTTAATTGCGGTACACCCAGAGAACGACCCTGAAGGCAAAGGTTTGGCACAAGCAAAAGCTTATTGCGTAGGTACCGGCGGCCACAGAGCGGGCGTATTAAAATCATCTTTTGTTGCCGAGGTAAAATCAGATTTGATGGGCGAGCAAACTATCCTTTGCGGATTGTTGCAAACCGGTTCTATCTTATCTTTTGATAAAATGGTTGAAAAAGGCATTGATGCCGGTTACGCTTCAAAATTGGTTCAGTACGGTGTTGAGGTAATTACCGAAGCTTTAAAGCACGGTGGTGTTTCTGGTATGATGGACCGCTTGAGCAACGCTGCTAAATTGAAAGCATTTGAAGTTTCGGAAGAGTTGAAAGACATTATGCGTCCGTTGTTCCAAAAGCACCAGGACGATATCATGAGCGGAGAATTTAGCCGCACCATGATGGAAGACTGGGCAAACGGCGATAAAAACCTTTTAGCGTGGAGAGCCGAAACCGGCGAAACTGCTTTTGAAAAAACTCCGGCTGGCGATGTTAAAATTGGCGAGCAAGAGTATTTTGATAACTATTTACTGATGGTTGCTTTTGTAAGAGCAGGTGTTGAGTTGGCTTTTGAAACGATGGTTGAAGCTGGTATTAAGCCAGAGTCTGCTTACTACGAATCGTTACACGAAACTCCGCTAATTGCAAACACCATTGCACGTAAAAAATTATTTGAGATGAACCGTGTAATTTCTGATACCGCAGAGTACGGTTGTTACCTGTTTGATCAAGCATGTAAACCGCTTTTAGGCGATTTTATGAAAAAAGTGGATGTTGATTTAGTAGGTAAAAACTTCAACGAAGGTAAAGACGGTTCTGTTGATAATGCAGAGTTGGTACGTGTTAACGAAATTTTACGTAACCATCCGGTAGAAATTGTAGGTACTAAATTGCGTAAAGCAATGACCGCAATGAAAGCGATTAAAACGGCTTAAGAAGAAAGCCTCACCCCCTTTTATTCCCCTCTCCAGAGGAGAGGGGAGTAGAGCGGGAATTCAACTTAACAAACAAAGTACGGAGTAGAAAGCAATTGATTAATCAAAGCGATAAGCACTCCCTCTCCTCTGGAGAGGGTTGGGGTAAGGCTACTTCCCTTTCATCCGGAGAGGGACGGAATGAAGTTCTCCATCTATCCAACCTATCTTTCAAACACGGCAAAATCGACGTGTTTTCCAATTTAAATTGGATAGTTAAGAAAGGGGAAAACTGGGCTTTAGGTGGCGTTAGTGGCAGTGGAAAAACAGCTTTAGCTAAAGCCATCATAGGAGATTTGGATGTTGCTGGTAGCGTAGAAACAAATTTTGATTTAACAAGCAGTTTACGTCCGGAAACTTTATACGTAGAAAGCTGGTATCAGTTTAAAAACGTAGAAGGCGTTGCAAATTTTTATTATCAGCAACGTTACACCAGCCAACAGGCAAAAGAAACATTAACCGTAAATGCCGAATTGGCGCATTTTGGCAAAGAAAAGAGCTTAAATCTTAGCGACACAAAAAGCCTAATAAATGCTTTAGGTTTTGCCGAGCTAAGTAACTCGCAACTGATAGAACTTTCAAGTGGCGAGCATAAAAAATTACAGTTGGTTAAGGCTTTGTGGTTGCAGCCGCAATTGCTGATTATAGACCAACCTTACACCGGTTTAGATGCAGCATCGCGCAAAAACCTAAACCGATTGTTAGACAATGCGGCAGAAAAAGGCACTACATTGATATTGATTAGCAATGATGAAGAATTGCCAAGCTGCGTTAACCGTTACGCTGCGATAGCAAACGGAAAACTGAAAATATTAGATAGCGCGCCAAGCTCAGATTTTGCAGAAGCAGATTTGCAGCGCGAACTACCCAAATTTTTAAAGCAGGCGCCGGTTTACCAGTCAGAGCAGATAGCAAAGATGGTAAACGTGAACATCAGCTACGGCAATAAAAAAGTGCTTAAAAATATCAATTGGGAAGTTAAAGCAGGCGAAAAATGGTTATTGCAGGGACATAACGGCTCCGGAAAATCAACTTTGCTGAGTTTAATAAACGGCGATCATCCGCAATCTTATGCCAACGAATTATATTTGTTTGGCAAAAAACGGGGCAGTGGCGAAAGCATTTGGGATATTAAACAGCACATCGGTTTAATTTCGCCCGAGTTTCATTGGTACTTTGATAGCAATGCCACCGTTTGGGAAAGCGTCGCGTCTGGCCTGTACGATTCGGTAGGCTTATTTGCCCGTTTGCCGTACAGCAAAGCCAAACAGGTAGATGAAACAGTTGAATACTTTGGTTTAACAGATTGCAAAAACGAGCGACTGGCAAATTTGCCTTTAGGCAAACAAAGGTTGGTGCTGTTGGCGCGTACCGTAATTAAAAATCCGGAATTGCTCATTTTAGATGAGCCATGCCAAGGTTTAGATAAAGCGCAAACCGAATATTTTAACCATTTAGTAAGCGAGCTGAGCCAACACGGGATGACGATCATTTACGTAGGTCATTTTGAAGCTCAACTGCCAAAGTGCCTCAGCAAAAAACTGGTTTTGTCGCACGGCGAAGTCATAAAAAACGAAAATATAATTAAAGAAGATAAAGCTAAAGATAGCACCGTTACAGTGCAATTTTAATTTTTGAAAAAACGATATGTTACACGATCCGAATCGCATTTACATTTTTGACACCACTTTAAGAGACGGCGAACAAGTGCCGGGCTGTCAGCTAACCACTTCAGAAAAAGTAGAGATTGCTTTGCGTTTAGAAGCTTTGGGTGTGGATGTAATTGAAGCTGGTTTCCCAATTTCAAGTCCGGGTGACTTTGAAAGTGTGGTAGCGCTTTCTAAAGCCGTGAAAGAGCCGGTGATTTGTGCCTTAACCCGCGCAAACACTAAAGATATTGACGCCGCCGTTGAATCTTTGAAATATGCAAAGCGTCCGCGTATCCACACGGGTATCGGCTCGTCTGATATGCACATCAAGTACAAATTTAACAGCACGCGCGAGGATATTTTGCAACGCGGGGTAGATGCCGTTAAATACGCAAAGCGATTTGTAGAAGACATTGAGTTTTACGCGGAAGATGCTGGCCGGGCAGATATCGAATTTTTAGCCCAGATGGTGGAGGCGGTAATTGCTGCCGGTGCAACAGTGGTTAACATTCCAGATACCAACGGCTACTGCTTGCCAGACCAATACGGCGCAAAAATCAAGTTTTTGATGGATAACGTTAAAAACATCGACCAAGCCATTATCTCTGTGCATTGCCATAACGATTTAGGTTTGGCTACCGCAAACACTATTGCGGGCATCCAAAACGGAGCGCGCCAGGCAGAGTGTACCATCAACGGAATTGGCGAGCGTGCCGGAAACACTTCTTTAGAAGAGGTGGCCATGGTATTAAAAACCCATCAAACATTAAATAAATATACCAACATCAACTCGCGCCATTTCTATGAAATTAGCGGAATGGTAAGCCGTATGATGCGTATGCCGGTGCAACCGAACAAAGCTATCGTAGGTAAAAATGCTTTCGCGCACAGTTCGGGTATTCACCAGGACGGGGTGTTAAAACATCGTGAAAACTACGAAATCATCAATCCAGAGGATGTAGGTATTGATTCGTCGGAGATTATTTTAACTGCCAGAAGCGGTCGCCACGCCTTAAAACATCACCTAGAAAGATTAGATTATGTAATTGATAAAATTAATTTGGACGATGTTTACGAGCGGTTTTTGGTAGTTGCAGATAGTAAAAAGGAGATTAAAGACGATGATTTGCTGGCTTTGATGAGCGGCGAAGGATCTGAACGCAACTACAAAGACGGCGTTACCGTTAAGTTATTGCAAGTAATGTGCGGCGATCCCTTGTTACCAACATCAATTGTGCGTTTAGATATTAATGGTAAGTTGAAAGAAGCAGTATCATCTGGTAACGGTCCCGTTGATGCAACTATCAAAGCCATCAACTCTATCATCGAAAAAGACAGCATCGAGATTAAAGATTTCCATATTGATGCGATACACGGCGGTAGCCACGATGTGAGTAAAGTAAATATGCGTTTAAAGTACGATAATAAGCATTACAACGGTTACGGTTTTAGTACGGATATCGTTGCGGCATCGGCTAATGCGTATTTAGATGCGGTAAATAAGTTTATCTAGTTTGCTAGGTGGCCGTTGGTTAGGTGCTCCGGAATTAAAAGTTTTAAACAAAATTCCGTCACCTCGAGGAAACGAGAGGTCTCACAAGCGGAGTAAAGACGAGTGATATGTTTCACTGCGTTCAACATAACGAGATGAGTAACAGAACCGCGTTAGGGATTGAAATGGATACCGGCTTGTGGCTAAGGCCTGCAGGCGTATGAATGGAAAGCCCGCCCGAACGCCCAAATAAATAAAATAAATTTGAGGTTGTAAATTTGACCTCTCAACAAAATAATAAAAGAGTAATAAAATATAAAATGAGCAGTACATTATTTGATAAAGTGTGGGATAGCCACGTAGTGCGCCACATTGAAGGCGGACCAGATGTGGTTTTTATAGATCGCCACATGATCCATGAGGTAACCAGTCCGGTTGCTTTTTTGGGACTAAAAAATAGAGGCATAAAGGTGTTGTACCCACAGCGTACGTTCGCCACTGCCGATCATAACACGCCTACCATTAACCAGCACTTGCCCGTTGCCGATCCGCTTTCGGCAAACCAGCTTAAAGCTTTGGAGGCAAACAGTGCCGAGCACGGAATTTCACACTGGGGCTTAGGTCACCAAAAAAACGGAATTGTACACGTTGTTGGTCCCGAGTATGGTATTACCCAACCGGGCGCTACCATCGTTTGTGGCGACTCGCATACTTCTACGCACGGCGCTTTCGGTGCAATTGCATTCGGTATAGGCACGTCTGAGGTAGAAATGGTGTTGGCTTCGCAATGTATTATGCAGCCCAAGCCGAAAAAGATGCGCATTAATATTACCGGTTCATTAGGTTTTGGTGTTACGCCAAAAGACGTGGCTTTGTTTATCATATCTAAACTAACTACTTCTGGCGCAACGGGTTATTTTGTAGAATACGCGGGTAAGGTGTTTGAAGAAATGACAATGGAAGGCCGTATGACGGTTTGTAACCTTTCTATTGAGATGGGTGCGCGCGGCGGTATGATTGCGCCAGACGAAACCACTTTCAACTACATCAAAGGCAGAGAGTTTACCCCTAAGGGCGAGGCTTGGGATAAAGCGATGGCTTACTGGCAAACCTTAAAAACAGATGCTGATGCAGTGTTTGATAAAGAATATACTTTTGACGGCAGCGAGATTGAACCGATGATTACCTACGGAACTAATCCGGGTATGGGTATAGGTATTTCTAAGGATATTCCTAATGCAGAAGCGGTAGAAGGCGGTAAAGCTACCTACGAAAAATCTTTGAACTACATGGGTTTCCATGAAGGCGAGGCAATGATAGGCAAGCCGGTAGATTATGTATTTATCGGTAGCTGTACAAACGGCCGTATCGAAGATTTTAGAGCTTTCGCCTCGATTGTGAAAGGTCGCCATAAGGCAGAAAATGTAACGGCTTGGTTGGTGCCAGGCTCGCACATTGTGGAGGCTAAAATCAAAGAAGAAGGTTTGTTGGATATTTTTACCGAGGCAGGTTTTGTGTTGCGCCAACCGGGCTGTTCTGCCTGTTTAGCCATGAACGACGATAAAATTCCGGCTGGGAAATATGCAGTAAGTACCTCAAACAGAAACTTTGAAGGTCGCCAAGGTCCAGGTTCACGCACGCTATTGGCCAGTCCATTGGTGGCTGCCGCCGCTGCGGTAACGGGCAAAGTAACAGATCCTAGAGAGTTGATGAAGTAGGTGGTTAGTTGGTCAGGTTGTTAGATGGTTAGGACTGCAAAGTCGGACACCATAACCAACTAACAATCTAACAAACCGAAAAGTAATAATATAAAATTTAGGGTTTAGCTAACTAGCTTGTAACCGCTTTAAAAGCCTAACAACCTAACAAACTAAAACCTAACAAACTAAACAAAAAATGGCATACGATAAATTCACCATATTAAAATCTCCGGCAGTTCCATTGCCGATAGAGAACGTTGATACCGACCAAATTATACCTGCTCGCTTTTTGAAAGCAACAGAGCGTAAAGGTTTCGGCGATAACTTATTTAGAGACTGGCGGTACAACAGCGACGGTACTCCAAAAGCTGATTTCGTTTTAAACAATCCAACCTACAAAGGAAAAATTTTGGTGGGCGGTAAAAACTTCGGTTCGGGGTCATCTCGCGAGCACGCCGCTTGGGCCGTTTACGATTACGGTTTCCGTGCAGTAGTTTCTAGCTTTTTTGCCGATATTTTTAAAGGCAACTGTTTAAACATCGGCGTATTGCCGGTGCAAGTAAGTCCCCAATTTTTAGAGCGTATTTTCACAGCTATCCATGCTAATCCGGATACAGAATTAGAGATTAACTTGCCGGAACAAAGAATCACTTTGTTGGAAACTGGCGAATCAGAGCAGTTTGATATCAGCTCTTACAAAAAAGAGAATTTAATGAACGGTTTTGATGACATCGATTACCTGCAAAACATCAAACCCGAAATACAGGAATTTGCAAAGCAACTTCCACTTTAAACTCGAATAAAAATAGCTTGTTGATGAAAAGAAGAAAAATAGAAATCATGGACACTACGCTCCGCGATGGCGAACAAACATCGGGAGTATCATTTTCCGCTTCGGAGAAGCTCACTATTTCTCAGTTGCTTTTAGAGGAATTGATGGTGGACAGGATTGAAATTGCTTCTGCCAGAGTGTCTGAAGGAGAGTTGGAAGCCGTAAAATCGGTATGCAAATGGGCCAATGAGCACGGTATTTTAGAAAAAATTGAGGTTTTAACTTTTGTTGATAAAGGCGTTTCTATAGATTGGATGCTACAGGCCGGTGTTAAGGTGCAAAACCTGCTAACTAAAGGCTCCTTAAATCATTTAATCCATCAGCTTAAAAAAACGCCCGAACAACATTTTAGCGAAATCGCTGAAACTATTGCGCTAGCTAAAGAAAACGGAATTAAAACCAACGTTTATTTAGAAGATTGGAGTAACGGAATGCGTAATTCGCCGGATTATGTATTCCAATACCTCGATTTTTTAATCCAGCAACCGGTAGAGCGCATCATGCTGCCCGATACTTTGGGGATTTTAACGCCTGCAGAAACTGGCGAATTTATCAGTAAAGTAAAATCAAGGTATCCGCAAAACCGTTTTGATTTCCACGGCCATAACGATTACGATTTAGGTACAGCCAACGTGTTAGAAGCTGTGAAGGCAAATGTTGATGGTTTGCACTTAACCATTAACGGCATGGGCGAACGTGCCGGAAATGCGCCTTTAGCCAGTGTAATAGCTGTAATTAACGATTTTTTGCCCGAAGTAGAAGTAGGATTAAAAGAGAGCTCGTTATATAAAGTGAGCAAACTGGTAGAAACCTTTTCGGGTGTGCGCGTGCCAGCTAACAAACCTATTGTTGGCGAGAACGTTTTTACCCAAACTGCGGGCATCCACGCCGATGGCGACAACAAAAAAAATCTTTATTTCAGCGCCCTAATGCCCGAGCGTTTCGGGCGTAAGCGTTCCTATGCTCTAGGCAAAACATCGGGCAAAGCCAATATCGAAAAAAACTTGCAAGAGCTTGGCTTGAAACTGAACGATGCGGATTTGAAAAAGGTGACGCAAAGGGTAATTGAGCTTGGCGATTTAAAGGAAACCGTTACGCAAGATGATTTGCCTTACATTATTTCTGATGTTTTGGCCAGCAGTGACTATAAAGAAACGGTAAAAGTGCATTCTTATCTGCTTTCTCACGCGGCCGGTTTGCGCCCCTCGGCAACAATCGCCATCAAGTTTAACGATAAACTTTACGAAGAACATGCGCAAGGCGATGGCCAGTTTGATGCCTTTATGAATGCTTTATCCAAGCTTTATAAATCTAAAAACAAAAAGTTGCCGACCTTGGTAGATTACAGCGTTCGTATTGCCCCAGGAAGTAGTTCTGATGCACTTTGCGAAACTGTAATCACTTGGAAAACCGAGAAAAAAACTTTTACAACACGCGGTTTAGACTCGGATCAAACAGTTTGTGCAATAAAGGCAACCGAGAAAATGCTGAATATTATTTGTGCGCAGGAGAAAGATAGTATCAAGATGTGAGTATCAAGATGCTTATAGAATGCGATAGAAGAATAATTTTGAAATAAATGTAATAAGTCTCGATACTTAGTACTCGATACTAAAAATTAAATAATAAAAACGTAGCAGAGTTCTCACTACTTGATACTCACTACTCAATACTAAAACAACAATGAAACTAAACATCGCCCTATTAGCGGGAGACGGAATTGGACCTGAGGTAATCAATCAGGCTGTAAAAGTGGTAGACGCTATCGCTGTAAAGTATAACCATGAAATTAACTGGACATCTGCGCCAACCGGTGCCTGTGCAATTGACGAGTGCGGCGAGCCTTATCCAGACTCGACACATGAAGTCTGTTTAGCTGCTGATGCGGTGCTTTTTGGGGCAATCGGTCATCCAAAATATGATAATGACCCAAGCGCACCAGTTCGTCCGGAGCAAGGCTTGTTAAAAATGCGCCAAAAATTAGGCTTGTTCGCAAACGTTCGCCCCACTTTTACTTTCCCATCTTTAATTGATAATTCTCCTTTAAAAAGAGAAAGAATTGAAGGAACAGACTTGGTTATTTTACGTGAGTTAACTGGTGGAATTTACTTTGGCGAAAGAGGAAGAAAGGACAATGGAAACACCGCTTTTGATACTTGTACTTACACTCGTGAAGAAATTCAGCGTTTAGCTAAAATGGGTTTTGAATTGGCGATGACACGTAGCAAAAAACTTTGCTGTGTAGATAAAGCAAACGTTTTAGAAAGCTCGCGTTTATGGAGAGAAACCGTACAAGCGATGGAAAAAGATTATCCGGAAGTAAGCGTAAGTTACGAGTTTGTGGATGCCGTAGCGATGCGTTTGGTGCAGTGGCCAAATTCTTATGATGTGTTAATTACAGAAAACCTTTTCGGTGATATTTTAACTGATGAAGCTTCTGTAATTTCTGGTTCTATGGGCTTAATGCCATCTGCATCTAAAGGTTTGCATACTTCTTTGTACGAGCCAATTCACGGATCGTACCCACAAGCAGCCGGAAAAGATATTGCTAACCCGTTAGCAACTGTTTTATCTGCCGCAATGATGTTTGAAGATGCTTTTGGTTTACAGGCCGAAGCTGATGCCATTAGAGCTGTGGTAAATAAGTCTTTAGCAGAAGGTATTGTTACCGAAGATTTAGCCGGAAAAAACAAAGCCTACAAAACCAGCGAGGTTGGTGATTGGTTGGCTAAGAATGTATAGGGTCCGGAATTAACTCTATCCAAGCAGTGTCTCCTTTTTCAGGGACACTGCGGTAACTGTTCCGGTATAGCGCAGGTTCCTCTACGAGAGAACCTGCTAGGACATAAATATAAAAGAGCCTTCAATATCGAGGCTCTTTTTGATTTAAGACAATTGATCTTGTGCCAATCCTATTGGTCCTTAATCTAGGCATCACAATCGTTATGTTTTTATTATTATACCTTTATGTTCTGGTTTAACTTATGTTTCAATGAAAAATTTCTTTTTGTGGATTGTTTTAGTGCTTTTTTCGGGAGATATTTATGCAATAGATACTCAAGACAGTCTTTCTGCTACGTTATATAATCTAATAGACAACAAAGCAACCTATGTCCACAAAAAAGAGAAGCGCCTTTCAGAAATAAAAAATATGCTCGACGTTCCTGATTTGAGCATAGAACAGGAATATAATATTAACAAACAACTTTTTGAAGAGTATAAAACGTATATATCTGATTCTGCGATATATTACGGCAGAAAGAACCTGAAAATTGCTTTAGAATTGGGCAACAAGCATCAGTTGGCCGAAACGAGACTTACACTGGCATCTTCCTATTCGATAGCCGGAATGTTTATTGAAAGTCTCGAACTTTTAAGAAGTATTGAAAAAGAAAGCCTTACATACCAGCTGAAAGTAGATTACTACGATAACTTTAAACTTCTTTATAGCTATTACGCCCATAATAATTCTTACACCTATGGTTACAAAGCGAAAAGCGAACGCTATAGGGATTCGCTTCTGAAACTTCTCGATACTAGTTCTACCCAATATAAAATAGTTTATTCAGAAAAACTATGTGACCATGATCGACTAAAAGAAGCCAAAGAGATTCTTTTAACGCTGTTAAACCAGTCTGAAGAAGAGAACCACGAACGGGCAGTCTTGGCCTACGCACTGGCAAATGTTTATAAAAAAGAAAACAACATTGAAATGCAGAAAAAATACTATACAATTTCTGCCATCAGCGATATAAAAAACAATATTAAAGAAAACGCCTCTTTACAAGCTTTGGCCACTGTTTTGTACGATACCGGCGAGATAGAAAACGCCTATCAATGTATAAAATCTTCTATGGAAGATGCCATATTTTGCAACGCCCGTTTACGTACATTTGAAGTTTCAAAAATATTCCCCATTATAGATTCCGCTTATCAGGAAAAAACATTAAAGCAAAGAGAAGAATTAAAACATTTTCTGTTGCTCATCAGCATACTTTCGGTTTTTTTGATTATTGCACTAGTTTTTGTTTACCGGCAGATGAAAAAAGTGGCCCGTATAAGAAGAAAACTACATCAATCTAATCTAAAGTTGAGCGATGTAAACAGCAATCTTAAAGAAACAAATGACAAACTAAAAGCTGTCAACCTGCAGTTTTCGGCACTGAATGTTGAACTTTCTGAAGCCAACCAAATAAAAGAAGCTTACATCGGTCATTTTCTTGACCTGTGCTCAACATATATCAATAAGCTACAAAAGTTTCAGAATAACCTCAACAGAAAGGTTATGGAAAACAAGCAGGAAGATCTTTATAAAATGTTGCGTTCTAATGAGATGGTAGAGAACGAGCTAAAAGAGCTATATGATAATTTCGATCATATTTTTTTACACCTCTATCCAAATTTTATAGAAGAATTTAATGCACTGTTGCAGGAAGAAGAAAAATTTGTGCTTAAAGCCAATGAACTGCTGAACGTAGAGCTTCGTATTTTTGCCTTAATACGGTTGGGGATAACAGATAGCTCAAAAATTGCCGACTTTTTACATTATTCTACAAATA
Organism: Pelobium manganitolerans; assembly: GCF_003609575.1. GTDB lineage: Bacteria > Bacteroidota > Bacteroidia > Sphingobacteriales > Sphingobacteriaceae > Pseudopedobacter > Pseudopedobacter manganitolerans. The sequence continues at coordinate 52,550 of NZ_MBTA01000004.1, forward strand.
CCATCTATAGTTATAGAACCAGGGTAAGAAACAAGGCTGCTGTACCTCGGCAGGAATTTGAAAATTTAGTAATGAAAATAGGGTCTATTAGTCAATAATAGGAGAATTTTAAAGTAAAATTCTCCTATTTTAGGAATAAGATCGGTAAGCGAAACCACCTCAATACCGTTTTTCATCGGCCAGCTTTCGCTGCCATTTGCAGCCACTACTACAAAAGTTTGTGTAGGGTTTTTGTTACCCAAACAATGTGTGCAGTCAATCTGGAAATCGTATGTCCGTTATGCCTTTGTTTGTTTTCCACATATCAAAATTAGCGTTTTGCGTCCAGTGAGAAGAATTCCATTCTTCTTTCCCAAAAACCTATGCACTTTCAGTGCATAGTGGTTTAGTTATAATAGGTAATGTTTTTGTTACCAATGAAAAACATCATTAATCACCCAATAATACCTTTTATAATATCTATATTTTTTATAGTTCATATTAAATATAAGTATTTGATAAATAATGAATTATGTGTTTTGTTGGTCTATATTTTATCTTTACAGCCTTTTTTTACGGTATATAGCCTGATACATTTGTGTAACGGAAGCAAGTAAATTTTTAGTTTCCAAATAACCAATTAAACTAAATCCTTTATTAAAAACTGCATGAAAAAATTTTACAAACAATTTAAGGAATTGCCTATTCCTAAAATATTCCTTATTATGCTATGTATGCTTTTTACAGGAACGGTGGCAATATCGCAGAACCTTAAAAAAGTAACAGGAACCGTTCTGGACGAACAGGGTGAAACCATTATTGGAGCTACTGTTATGGTAAAATCCTCTGGAGGCAGGGGAACCGTAACAGATATTAACGGCAAGTTTACTATTGATGTGCCCGATAATGCAATATTGGTAATCTCTTATATGGGTTTCTTAAAACAGGAAATTTCCACAGAAGGGAAAATCGATATTCGTGTGATATTGAAGGCCAATGCGCAGGAACTGGAGACGGTAGTAGTGGTGGGCTATGGTGTTGTCCGTAAAAAAGATTTAACAGGCGCAACAGCATCGGTAAGTAGCAAAACATTAAAAGACCAACCAGTAGCCAGCATAACAGAAGCATTGCAGGGTAGAGCCGCCGGTGTGATGATCACCAATTCCGGTGCGCCCGGAAGCAACAGTTCTATCCGCATCCGTGGTTTAGGCTCAATTAACGATAGTTCTCCGCTGGTTGTGATAGACGGAGTTCCTACAGATTTAAACCTGAATGCCATTAACCAAAACGATGTTGAATCTATCGATATTTTAAAAGATGCTTCCGCAACAGCTATTTACGGTTCACGCGGAGCAAACGGTGTAGTGCTGATTACAACTAAGAAAGGTAAAGACGGAAAAGGAACTTTTGCCTTTAGCTCGAACGTAGCCGTACAAGATGCTATCGGTGTACCAAAATTGCTAAATGCCAGCCAGTTTGCTTCATTACATAACGAAATGATGGTAAATGCCGGAAATGCACAACGTCCGGATTTTACCGACCCTACAACATGGGGAGAAGGAACCAACTGGTATGATGAGCTGATACAGACCGGAATGATGCGAAATACTTCCTTGTCTTATTCGGGTGGAAACGAAAAATCAACCTATTACGTGTCGGGTAGTGTTTTTGATCAAAAGGGAATTGTTATCAACACAGATTTTAAGCGTTATACCGCACAGTTCAATAACGAATCAAAAACGTTAAGCTGGTTAAAGTTTGGAAACAATCTCACTTTCAGCCACGACAAAAAACGTAACGGTTCCTACGATATTTTAGGAACCATGCGGGCATTGCCAACACAGCCCGTTTATGACGATGAAGGAAATTACTCTGGCCCGGGAAACAATGCACAGTGGTACGGGGATATGCGAAACCCCATTGGAACAGCAAATCTGGAGAAAAACGAGACCAAAGGCTATAATCTGCTGGGAAATATTTACGGGGAAGCCACTATTCTGAAAAAAATCGTCTTCAAAACATTGGGCGGTATCGATTATAAAGACTGGAACTCGGTTTCTTTCTCGCCCAAATACGACTGGAAGCCAATTCCGGTTCCACAATCAACCAGAGGCGAAGGCTGGAACAAGAGTATTACCTACCTGTGGGACAATACACTTACCTACATGGACACTTTTGCCGGAAAGCACAGCCTAAATGCCATGATAGGCTCCAGTGCCCAGAATAATGATTTCAGGTACATCAACGGGAGCAAAAAAGAATTTCTTTCCGACGATTACAACCAGTTGAACAACGGCTTGTTGGAACCGCAAATAGGCGGCGGAAGAAGTGAATGGAGCTTACTTTCATTCTTCGGACGTGTAAATTATTCTTATGATAACAAATACCTTTTAACCGCAACAGTGCGCCGTGACGGTACTTCGCGTATTGCCAGCAAAAACCGTTGGGGAACATTCCCTTCGTTCTCTGCAGCATGGCGTATCACCGAAGAATCTTTTTACAAAAAGAACAATATTCTTAGCGATGCCAAATTAAGGTTTGGCTATGGCGAAACCGGTAACCAGGCACCATTAGACACTTACGCCGCCATTACACGTTTAAATACATCACAATATGTGTTTAACGGAACGCCCGTAGCAACACTTTATCCTTTGGTAATGCCAAGCCCGGATATTAAATGGGAGGTGGTGAAACAGTGGAATTTGGGTGTAGATGCATCATTGCTGAACCAGCGTATTGATGTAACATTTGATACCTACATCAAAAACACCAGCGATATGTTGGTGGGGATGTCTGTTCCGATAACTACCGGATATTCAGACATCTACACACCACAGATTAATGCAGGTAAAGTTCAGAACAAAGGATGGGAATTTACTATTTCATCACGCAATACTACAGGTGCGTTCGAGTGGAATACGAATGCAAACGTATCCTACAATAAAAACGAAATCAAGAAATTGGATGGCGATGTACCTATTTATTTCGGATCACAGGTACATGCCGTTGGAAAACCGGTGAGCGCATTTTATGGATATGTAACCAACGGAATATTCCAGAACTTGACCGATGTAAATAATTACGCCCTCCAAGTTGATGGAGGAACGGCTCCCGGAGACATCCGCTTTAGGGATTTGGACAATAACGGCGTAATCAACGAATTTGACCGTACTTTCATTGGAAATCCAACACCATATTGGATATTTTCGATGAACAATAGCTTCAACTATAAAAACTTCGATTTTCAGGTTTATCTGCAAGGTGTAGCCGGAAACGAGATATATAACGGGAACAGGGTAAGTCTCGAAGGAATGTCCACAACTGTAAACCAGTCTGTAAAAGTATTGGACCGCTGGACGGGCGAAGGAACTAGCAATGTTATACCCAGAGCTGTTTACGCCGACCCGAACAATAACAACCGCTCTTCCAATCGCTTTATAGAAGACGGTTCTTTTGTGAGGCTAAAAAGTGTGATTTTAGGATATACCCTGCCTTCTAAAGCATTGGCAAAAGCCTATATCTCAAACGCCCGGTTTTATATATCAGGCAATAATTTGCTTACGCTGACGAATTATTCAGGTTTTGATCCCGAAGTTTCGGGGGTAGACTCGGGAAATTACCCGTTCACTCGCACCTTAAATTTTGGTATCGATATTAAGTTCTAATTCCATAAAAAGAAAATTTCATGAAACCATCCATGATTTAGCCAAAGCTCACACAGCATTTTATCAAATCATGATTAATCATAAACAAATGAAAAAAATATTATATACATCAGCTATATTTTTGTCAGCAATACTGGCTTCCTGTTCCGGTTTTTTAGAGCAAAAACCCTACGAAGACCCCGGAGCGGAAACTATAAATGACGAGGCAAGTGCCATTGCGTTAACCAATGCGGCCTATCAACCATTACAGCGCCCAAAACTGTACAACATGCGTATCTGGACAACCGATATTATTGCCGGAAACAGCGTAGTTGGAGCCGGAGGTGGCGATGATGGAATAGAAACCGTTCAGCTATCTAATTTTACAACTACTGCAGACAACTTCGCCGCAATTGATTTTTGGAGAGGGCCAAATCCCGGAATACTTTATTGCAATACCGTTTTAGAAAATGTTCCTAAAATGAATATTAGCGATGATATAAAAAGACGCTGTATAGGCGAGGCCAAATTTTTAAGGGCACATTACTATTTCCTTTTGGTGCAATTGTTTGGAGATGTACCTCTAAGTCTTACACCAACCAAACCCGATGATGATTTATTCCCTAAACGAGTGAACAAAAACACCATTTACGAACAGGTGATTATTCCCGATTTAAAAGATGCAATAGAATTATTGCCTACAAAAGAAGAGTATAGCGGTGCAGACATAGGAAGAGCCTCCAAAGGCGCTGCTTACGGGATGCTGGCAAAAGTGTACCTCACATTAGGCAAATATCAGGACTGTTTGGATATGATTGCCAAAGTAGAAACATTGGGCTATTCTCTTAATCCCGATTATTCGGATTGTTTTGGCGGAGAAGCAAAAAACAAAAACACAGCAGAATCTCTTTTTGAAGTGCAATATTTTGGATTAACCAATGCCGGTTTCTGGGACGATGAAAACCAAGCCACTTGGTTAAGTACCTACATGGGCCCACGTAATCAGAACTGGGTTGGAGGTGGATACGGTTGGAATCAGCCGACACAGGAATTTGTGGATCAGTACGAAGCCGGCGATTTAAGGAAAGATAAAACAATTCTGTATCCCGGTTGCCCACCATTTGACGGAAAGCAGTATAGTGCTTCCATGTCATCAACCGGTTACAATGTCCGTAAATTTTTGGTGCCACTTTCTGTATCGCCGGATTACAACACCAATTCGGCAAGCATCATTGTGCTCCGTTACGCCGATGTATTATTGATGAAAGCAGAAGCATTAAATGAGCTTGGGCTAACGCAAGAGGCAGAAACACCACTATTTGAAGTACGCAAACGGGCAGGCTTAACAAATCGGGGAGATATAGAGAACCTGAATCAGGCGCAAATGCGGGAAAAAATTATCCATGAGCGCCGTATAGAACTGGCTTTCGAAGGACAGCGTTGGTTTGATATGATCCGCTGGAATAACGGACAATACGCATTGGATTTTCTGCACTCTATAGGTAAGGTGAATGCATCACGCAAACATTTATTGCTGCCTATTCCGCAAAAAGAAATAGACGCTAACCACAATTTGGTTCAAAACCCGGGTTATTAACAGAAAAACATTTCAACAATGAAAACAATTGATAAAATATTTATAGCACTTTTATTTTTGTTCCCTTTTATCCTTTTTTCCTGTAAAAAAGATTTAAGTGAAACCTTTAAGGATACCGGCGAGCAGAAGCTGGCACTTTCGGCAGATGTGGATTCTTTGACTTTAGATGTGTCAAACCCTACTGGAAAGGCCGTCAAATTCAGCTGGACAAGAGGTTCTAACCAAGGAACCAATGCAGGCATTACTTACCAGTTTCAATTGGCACTGGCAGGTACTAATTTTCAGAACAGTTTTTCTGTAGATTTAGAAAAAGGCACTAATACCTTAGAATATACCCACGAAGAGTTAAATGCCATTTTAACAGAAGATATAAGTTTAAATTTCGATACGGAAGCCGATTTGGAAGCCCGAATTATTGCAACAGTAGCTGTAGAAGGCATGGAACCTCAGGTATCCGAAACCCTAAACCTGTTTGCAAAAACCTATAAGCCTATTGCCAAAACATTATTCCTTATAGGACCAGCAACCGCAGGAGGTTGGAGCGCAGATGATGCAACTCCAATGAACGTTGTAGCAGGTACCGCCGGAGGCTTTACATGGCAGGGCAAATTAAATGCTGGCGAGCTGAAGTTTATTACCACATTAGGTCAATTTCTGCCATCTTATACCAAAGGGGATAACGACCAGCAACTTTATCTGCGTGAAACAGACAGCCAACCGGATGACAAATTTAATATTCCGGCAACGGGAGTCTATCAGATTACCTTAAATATCATCACCAAAGTCATCAGTATTGAAGCGAAAGACGCACCACAATACGGCCAGTTATGGTTTGTTGGTGGCTTTACAGGCTGGAATTTTGAACCGATGGAAAATGATATGCTTGATCCCTTTGTATTCCATTTTAACGCCGAACTAAATTCATCAAATGCTACCGATGAATTTAAGATAGCAACCGTAGGGAATTCGTTTGATGGTGATAAAGTATTCTTACGTCCGGCAGTAAACGGACAAGGTGCCGGAACCAATCTGGATGTTGTTAAACTGAGCGGTGACGAAAATCCAGAAGATAATAAATGGAAAATTGCCCCAGGAGTATATAAAATTAAATTAGACCTCCGCACCATGAAAATCGATATTGTGAAATACAATCCGTTTCCGGTGATTTATTTAGTTGGCGGAGCAACATCCATCGGCTGGGATATTGCCAATGCACTGCCAATGACTGCCCTTAGCGGAAACCCCTACAAATTTACATGGACAGGCCCTTTAGGAACTGATGAGCTGAAATTTACCTGCGACAAAAAAACCGATTGGAGTGGTGCTTTCTTTTTAGCAAGTACGGCCAATAAACAGCCGAGTGGCACTGTAGAGCCAATGGTGTATAGTCCCGCAGGTTCAGGCACTGATTATAAGTGGAAAATATCTTCCGCGGGTACTTATACTATCGAGTTGGACCAGTTGCAGGAGACAGTAAAAATCACAAAACAATAAATCTATAAGAAATCATATTCATGAAAAAAATATATATACCTGCAACGCTATGCCTTTTGGTACTTTTTGGATGCAAGAAAGATTACTTTAACGTAAGTAATAATCCGATAACCTATGGCCAGTCCTATATAGATATTACTTTATCAACAGATAAATCCATATACAAGCCCGGCGAGCCGGTTAAATTCAATTTTAAAGAACTTGTTTCCGGTGCTAAAGTCCGTTATTCCTATTTAGGCAAGGTAATCAAAGAAGACAACCTTATAGCAACTACATGGACATGGAACCCGCCTGCTGATGATTACAGAGGCTACATGGTAGAAATTTTTACCACAGAAAACGGAGCAGAAAAAGTGGTTGACAACATAGCCGTTGATGTTTCTTCTGATTGGGCAAAATTCCCCCGTTATGGCTTTCTGTCAGATTACGGAAAAATACAGGATGTCCACCTGAAACGGAACATAGAACTGCTGAACCGTTACCACATCAACGGCCTGCAGTTTTACGATTGGCTGTACGATCATCATCGCCCTTTGGCAGGAACAGTTGAAAACCCGGCCACATCATGGCCCGATATTTTTGGTCGCACCAATTATTTCTCCACCGTTAAAGGATATATTGACGAAGCGAAGACAAGAAACATGAAAACCATGTTTTACAACTTGTGCTACGGTGCGTTAAACAGTGCCACTGCCGATGGTGTAAAAGAAGAGTGGTACATTTTTAACGATAAAAACCATCAAGAGAAAGATTATCATCCGCTTTCGGGGCGTAGCAACATTTACTTGGTAAATGCTGGTAATACAGACTGGCAACAATACATTAACGGCAGAAATAAAGACGTTTACGATGCCTTTGGATTTGATGGCTACCATATTGATCAATTAGGATACCGGGGCGATAGGTATGACTATAACGGAAACCTGATTGATATGCCAACTTCGTACAGCTCGTTTATCAACGCCATGAAAGCTGCACAGCCAGATAAATATTTGCTGTTCAACGCCGTTGGTGGTTACGCACAAGACAAAATTGCCCCGGCTCCGGTAGATTTTCTGTACACCGAAGTTTGGGGAGGCCGTGAAGGCGATAATGAAAGTATGTCTTACGCCGACCTTATTAACGTGATGAATGATAACCTTTCAAAAAGCAACTATCAGAAAAATATTGTGCTGGCTGCCTACATGGATTATAACGTTAACAGTAGCGGTTATGTAAACAAACCCGGTATTTTGTTGGCTGATGCGGCAATTTTCGCATGGGGTGGAGCGCATTTAGAATTAGGCGAACATTACCTCATTAACGAATATTTCCCTAAAAATAACCTGCAGATGCGGGCAGATTTAGGCAAAGCCCTTATCAGTTACTACGATTTTTCGGTAGCCTACCAAAACCTGCTTCGCGATGGCGGAGACTTTCAGCCGGCAAATGTAAGCTTCGCAAACAGTGCGATTGTATCCGAAAGCTGGCCGGCAGCTAAAGGAAAAGTAGCAACCATCGGTAAAAAAGTAAACGGAAAAGACATTGTTCATCTGATAAACTTTACCAATGCCACCACAATGGTTTGGCGGGACAATAAAGCCACACAGGCAGAACCAGAATTAATCAGTACACCAACTATTAACGTACGGGTTTCTGGCACACCCTCTAAAGTTTGGTTTGCCTCCCCTGATGTAGATGGCGGAGTAGCCAAAATTTTGGATTTCACCCAAACAGGCAATAAAGTAACCCTAACGCTTCCGTCTCTTAAATACTGGGATATGGTAGTGATAGAATATTGATATGAAGATTGTAACGCTGTTCGGGTTCATTGTTAGTTTCGGTCTGTTGTTGTCTTTGACAGCAACAGCAACCGAATGTATATCCTATAAAAAGACAGGTAATCAGGTAGTTTTTGAAGCTAAGGACGGTTCAAAACTGGCACTAACTTTAAACAGTAGTGCTGTGGTAAAAATCTGGTACGACCCATCCGGTAAATTAATTCGCAAAAACGGCTCATTCGCAATTGTAAATGAAAACCTGGAAGATATAGGCGAAATAAACGTTAACGAAGAACAATCTGCCTATGAAATATTCACTTCAAAACTGCGCATAAGGCTCAATAAAAATCCTATGCAGTTGCAGATTTTTGATAAATGGCAAAAACTGCTTTTCAGCGATTATAAAGAACAGGGACACATTGCAACAGGTACAACCGGCAAAAAAGCATTAAAAGTACTGCGCAAAGACGAACAGTTTTTTGGTTTGGGCGAAAAAACCGGAACGCTGAACAGGCGTGGCAAAACCTACAAAATGTGGAACAGCGATAGGCCCTGCTACAGCACAACAGAAGACCCATTGTATAAAAGTATTCCGTTCTTTATGAGCAGTTATCATTACGGAATCTTTTTAGATAATACCTATAAAACCGAGTTCGATTTCGGTTCAAAAACAGAAGAATATTATTCTTTTGAAGCTCCTGATGGAGAATTTGTCTATTATTTTATTTATGGCAAAGACTATAAAGAAATACAGCAACAGTACATTGCGCTTACCGGAAAGCCAATTATGCCACCGAAATGGGCTTTTGGCTTTGCACAGTCTCGGGGGATGTACACCCGCGAAGATCAGGCACTGGAAATAGCTTCGGAATTTAGAAAACGCCAAATCCCCTGCGACATCATTTATCAGGATATTGGCTGGACACAAGGCCTGCAGGATTTTGAGTGGCGCAAAGGAAATTACAGCAATCCTAAAGCCATGCTACAAACCTTGGAGAAGCAAGGTTTTAAAATGATTGTTTCGCAGGATCCCGTGATTTCTCAGGCAAATAAAAAACAATGGGAAGAAGCCGACCGCTTGGGCTATTTGGTAAAGGACAAACGAACCGGTAAATCTTATGACATGCCGTGGCCTTGGGGCGGTAACTGCGGAGTGGTTGATTTTACCATTCCGGCCGTGGCAGATTGGTGGGGTGCTTATCAACAGAAACCGTTAAATGATGGGGTTCGCGGATTTTGGACGGATATGGGCGAACCTGCGTGGAGCAACGAAGAAGACATCGATCGACTAAATATGCAGCACCATATAGGGACGCATGCCGAAATCCATAATATTTTTGGCCTTACATGGGATAAAGTAGTAAAAGAGCAATTTGAAAAACACAATCCTAATAAACGCGTATTTCAGATGACAAGAGCGGCATACGCAGGTCTGCAGCGTTATACTTTTGGCTGGACAGGCGACAGCGGAAACGGCAGCGATGTGCTGAACGGTTGGGCGCAAATGGCCAATCAGGTTGCGGTTGGTATCTCGGCAGGTTTAGGGGGCATTCCTTTTTGGACAACGGACATATCCGGTTACTGTGGCGATATTACCGACTATCCGGCTATGGCCGAACTTTATACGCGGTGGATGCAGTTTGGTGTGTTTAATCCATTGAGCAGGGCCCATCACGAAGGTAACAATGCGGTAGAACCGTGGATGTTTGGCGAAATAGCAGAGAAAAATGCGAAAACAGCCATCGAACTAAAATATCAGCTTTTCCCTTATCTGTACACTTATGCCCGCAAGGCGCATGATACCGGATTGCCTATTGTAAGGGGCTTGTTTATGGAATATCCCGATGATGAAAATGTGGTAAAAATAGATGACGAGTTTTTGTGCGGCCGAGAACTTTTGGTAGCCCCCGTATTGAAAAAAGGCGAGCGGGTAAAAAAAGTTTATCTGCCGGATGGCGAATGGATAGACTTTAACAATAAGCAAACGGTTTATTTGGGCGGACAAACAATTGCTTATCAGGCACCATTAACCACCATTCCGATATTTGTTAAGAAAGGCTCCATTATTCCGCAGATACCTGTAATGCAACATCTGGATGAAAGAACGGATTATCCGCTGTTTATTCATGTTTTTCCGAATTATGAAGATGAAAATGCAAGTTTCGAGCTGTATGAGGACGAAGGAAATAATCAGGATTATCTGAAAGATATTTACTCGAAAACCTTGTTTAGCTGCCAAACAAAAAGCAGCGGTTGGCAAACCACTATCACACCAGAAGATAAAGGCTATAAACAGGCAGAACGGAGAAATATCATTCTGAAATACCATTTGGAAAAGAAACCAAAATCTGTGTTGTGCGTAGGTAAAAACATCAAAAATGTAAAACAGCAGACTATTGAAAAAAACATCGAAACAGATAAAAAATCAATTCAATGGTCGTGGAACGAAGAAAGCAGGGAATGTTGGGTGAAAATTCCTGATGAAAGAATGAGCCGACAAATAGAAGTTTATAAATAAAGCTGGAAATAGAGCTTCATAAAAACATCAACAAACAATCAGCGCTTAATACGAAATAACATAATATGATAACGAAGAGACACATTACCGCACTACTTAGTTGCTTAATTCTGGCTTGCTCCGCATTGGCGCAGGAACTGAAATCACCGGACGGACAGTTGAAAATGAATTTCCGTATAGCAGACAACGGCACACCAACCTATCAGCTTTTTTATAAAGGTAAGGAGGTAATTAAGCCCAGCAAAATGGGAATAGAATTGGAAGGAAATACCACAAAAATGGAATTTGGAGCCGAAGCTGATATTAAGCAGGAACAAAAAGATGTAAAAACATCGCTTTATGACAGGTTTAGCGTAGCCAGCACAAGCACAAACAGTTTTGACGAAACGTGGCAGCCGGTTTGGGGCGAGCGTAAGAACATCCGTAACAACTACAACGAGCTGGCGGTAAAACTTGTACAGCAGGAAACCAACAGAGAAATGGTTGTCCGTTTCCGTTTGTTTAACGATGGATTAGGTTTCCGCTACGAATTTCCGCAGCAAAAAAATCTAGTGTATCTCACTATCAAAGAAGAAAGAACACAGTTTGCCATGACCGGAGACCATACCGCTTTTTGGATTCCGGGAGATTATGATACGCAGGAATACGACTATACTACCTCGAAACTTTCAGAAATAAGAGGATTGATGAAAAGCGCTATTACGCCAAATTCTTCGCAAACCGTTTTTTCGCCAACGGGTGTACAAACATCCTTAATGATGAAAAGCAAAGACGGCCTGTACATCAATATCCACGAAGCGGCTTTAGTCAATTACGCTTGCATGCACCTGAATCTGGATGATAAGAATTTTGTTTTCGAATCGTGGTTAACACCCGATGCCGACGGAACCAAGGGGCATTTACAGGCACCGGCACAAACACCGTGGAGAACGGTTATGGTAAGTGACGATGCCCGTAATATTTTAGCTTCATCGCTTACGCTGAACTTGAACGAGCCATGTAAGATAGAAGACACATCGTGGATAAAACCTATAAAATATGTAGGCGTTTGGTGGGAAATGATTACCGGAAAAAGCGAGTGGTCTTATACCAATGATTTGCCGAGCATACAATTGGGAAAAACAGATTACACCAAAGTAAAACCGCATAACCGCCATGGTGCAACTACCGAAAATGTAAAACATTATATAGATTTTGCGGCAAAAAATGGTTTTAACGCAGTGCTTGTAGAAGGCTGGAATGTGGGCTGGGAAGACTGGTTTGGTAACTCTAAAGATTACGTTTTCGATTTTGTAACTCCCTATCCCGATTTTAACGTAAAAGAGATACAAGACTATGCTAAAAGCAAAGGCGTGGAAATGATTATGCACCACGAGACCTCCGGTTCTGTTAGAAATTACGAACGCCATTTAGATACAGCTTATACTTTTATGAAAAAATATGGGTATAACGCTGTAAAAAGTGGTTATGTGGGCGATATACTCCCAAGAGGCGAACACCATTACAGCCAGTGGATCAATAACCATTACCAATATGCCATAGAAAAAGCCGCCGATTATAAAATAATGGTAAATGCGCATGAGGCAGTACGTCCTACCGGTATCTGCCGTACTTATCCAAACCTTATCGGAAACGAATCTGCCAGAGGAACAGAATATCAGGCATTTGGCGGAAGCAAGCCCAACCACGTTACCATTTTGCCTTTTACAAGGTTAATTGGCGGGCCAATGGATTACACGCCCGGAATTTTTGAAATGGATTGCCATAACGGCTCGCATGTAAATGCTACCATTGCCAATCAGCTGGCTCTTTATGTTACTATGTACAGCCCTTTGCAAATGGCGGCCGATTTTCCCGAGAATTACGAACGTTTCCCGGATGCGTTCCAGTTTATTAAAGACGTAGCCGTTGATTGGGACGACACCAAATATCTGGAAGCAGAACCGGGACAGTACATTACCGTTGCCAGAAAAGCAAAAAACAGTAATAATTGGTTTATAGGCAACGTTGCCGGAGAAAAAGGGCATACCGCTAATATCTCGCTCAGCTTTTTAGATGCGGGTAAAAAGTACATCGCAACCATTTATGCCGATGCAAAAGATGCCGATTATAAAAAAAATCCACAAGCTTACGAGGTCAGAAAAGTTGTGGTAACCAATAAATCCAAGCTGGTGCAAAAATCTGTTCCTGCGGGTGGTTTTGCGGTAAGCATTATACAGGTAACGGATAAGAATAAGTTAAACGGACTGAAAAATTTATAGAAGAGAAAAAGCCTTAAGAAGTTTATCTCGTTGTGAAAGATAAAACTTCTTAAGGCCTTAAAAACAATATTATTCACTTTTAAACTAAACCATTATGAACAAAAAACTATTCTTTATTTCACTTTTGGCGGTACAGTTTATGGCTGTTTTTTCACTAAAAGCAGCCGATTACACCTATCTGGGATTGGTGGGAAACGCAACTGTTATCAACGATTGGGTTCCGCAGGGAATCCCGATGGTGAAATCTGCTGTAAACGATAAACTCTTTACCTATACCGGATTTCTAAAATCAGGCGAGTTAAAAATTCATACCCAAAATGCAGATTGGGGCATTGGAGATTGGATTATGCCCGTAACAAACGGCCAGTCAATTACAGATGCCAGTCATATCATAGTTCTTGAAGGTGATGCTACAGATAATAAATGGCAGGTTACTCCCGTAGATGAAGGAATTTATGCCATTAGCATAAACGTAGAAGACATGTCTGTAAGTTTCACTAAAGTAGATTATTATCCAAACTTATATCTTGTGGGGGATGCCACACCGGGCGGGTGGAGTCTTGACAATGCGACAGCGATGACCGTTGATGCAGGAAACCCCGCAATATTTACCTGGACAGGTAATTTGACTAGCGGAAATTTTAAAATTGCAACCAACCTTACTTTTGAAGGTAATTTTGACTGGATACACCCTTTAAGCAATGCCCAAAGCTTAGTCTCAACTGATGCAACGTTTGTGCTTTCTGGTGGAAGTTCTACTGATTACCAATGGGCAATAGGAGGGAGTGATGAAGGTCTGTATGAGGTTACCGTTAATATGGCAGGCACAAGCCCAACAGTTCAGTTTGTAAAAACAGGGCCTTTGCCTTTAAATTTCCTTTCTTTCACTGCTAAATTAGATAACAGTTTTGCCATGGGAGTAACGCTAAATTGGAAAACAGCCAATGAAGTAAACGTCCAATCTTTTGATATAGAAAGGAGTGCTGATGGAAAAACTTTTGAAACCATCGGTAATATACCTGCCAAAAACATATCGGGAACAGGCTATTACATTTTTAAGGATAAAAATGCTTTGGAAAGAATTTCTTATTATCGCTTAAAACAACTGGATAAAGATGGGAAATATAGCTACAGCTCTATTATAAGTGCTGATAATAAGGAAAGCCTAAAATTTAGTGTATATCCAAATCCATGTACAGATTATTTAAGATTAAATTATGCTGTAACAACATCAGAAACAGAATTAAACATTATTAATGTCAAAGGAGAAAAAGTGATTTCTCAGAAAATAACTGCCGGAACGGTTCTTTTCGATAGAAAGATAGACATATCGGCAATAGTACCGGGCTATTATATAGTTATTTTAAAAGATGGAAAAAATACCTCATCCGCCCGTTTTATAAAATAATTGTTTGATGCAGAAAGCATCTAAAGCCATTTTTCGTTAATGAAGGTATTGTTACCGAAGATTTAGCCGGAAAAAACAAAGCCTACAAAACCAGCGAGGTTGGTGATTGGTTGACTAAGAATGTTTAAAGATTTGAATAAAATTTTGTCAAAAGCCTCGACTGTTCGGGGCTTTTTAGTTTAAAACTAACCCCTAAATATGCGTATTGAAAATAATACGCATATTTATCATATGAAAACCAAAGTCAATCTAACCATAGAAAAAAGTGTATTAACAAGAGCAAAAGAGTATGCTGAAGAGGTTAATGAAAGCTTATCGGGTATTGTAGAGAATTATCTTAAAAGCCTGCCGAGAGAAAAAAAAGAAAGTTTTATGGAATATGTTGACAGACTTGAAGTTCCAGCAACAAACCCTGATATAGACTTTAAAAAAGAGTATTATATAGAAAGAGCAAAGAAATATGGCTATTAAAGTGTTTTTGGATACCAATATCATTTTGGAGTACATATTAAAAAGAGAAAAATATAATGAAGCAGCAGTTATTTTCCAATCACAGAAAGAATCTACGGTCCAGTTATTTGTTAGCTCATCAGTTTTACACATCGTTGGATGCTATCTCACAAAAAAATTGGGTGTTAAAATAGCGAAACTCACACTTGTTAGATTCTTAGATATTGCTAAGGTTATAGACGCTAATCATAATTACGCTATTATGGCATCAGAATCGGATTTTTTAGATATTGAAGATGCTATACAGTACTACACGGCTTTAAAAAAACAGAATGGACTATTTAATAACATTTGATAAAGATTTTCAAAAATTTAGTTCTGATAAACTTGAAATATTAAATTCCCAGATTTTTGCGCAAAAGCTATCTAAAATCTGATAAAACTAAATTCTTTAAAATGCACAAATCCACCACCCAAGAAATAAAAGAACGTTTTGATAACGATGTTGAACGTTTTTCAAATTTAGACACCGGACAAGTTTCTACCATTGATGCCGAAATATCACTTGAACTCATTACCGAGGCGGCAAAAAGTATCGTTCCAAACGCCCAGGATATTTTGGATGTTGGTTGTGGCGCAGGAAACTACACTTTAAAAATGCTCACTAAGCTCCCAAACTTAAATTGCACCTTGGTTGATTTAAGTGAACCCATGTTAACAAGGGCTAAAGAAAGAGTTTCCGCACAAACAAGCGGAGAAATTAAAAGTTTACAAGGAGACATCCGTGAAATAGATTTTGCGGGTAAAACTTTTGACATCATTTTAGCCGGTGCGGTATTGCATCATCTGCGCGACGATGCAGACTGGGAAAGCACATTCAAAAAACTTTACGAGCTTTTAAATGAGGGTGGTTGTTTAATGATTTCGGATTTGGTTTTACAAGATTCCAACGCCGTAAATGATTTTATATGGCAAAAATACGGTGACTATCTGGAGGGCGTAGGAGGTGCCGATTACCGCCAAAAAGTATTCGATTATATCGAGAAAGAAGATTCACCGCGGTCGGTAAATTACCAGCTTGATTTGATGAAAAAGGTTGGTTTCCGAAAAACAGAAATTCTGCATAAAAATTTATGTTTTGCCGCCTTTGGTGGGGTGAAGTAAACCGCAAAAAAAAAGCCCTACAAGTTTCCACATCCTGTAAGGCTTTTTGAATTTTTATTTTCAATTTTTGAATTTTTACTGCGCATTCAGCGTGTAAACAATCTTTGCCGAGTGGCCGTTTAACAAGTCGAAAGGCGAGCTTAAAACCAGCGTGTTTTTTGAAGCCGATTCGATGTTCATTCTATAACCTTCAGTTACGTTTCGGGCTTTTTCGCCCGCATCCACTTTCTTAAATTGGAAAACTGGGTTTGTACCATCGTTTAGTAAAGACCAATAAATATTTTGTGTAGTGCCGTTTGGCAAAGTAATGTAACCGCTGTAACCTCCGTAAAGCTTCCAGGTACTGCCAATAAAGTTATTGTATGGCGCCATCCCAAAAGCATCCCTTACCTGATAATCGCTAGGGAAGCCTTCCAGCCTTACATCGGATACCGTCCAGTTTCCGGCAACGGTAGATTTTGAAACTTTGTAATTTGTAACCCCACTTTTTGAGGCGCAGGCGCTAATAGCAAAAGCTAGAGCGCAAAAACATAAGGTAGCTAAAATTGATTTTTTCATTATTTGATGGATTTAACAAGCGGATATCAACTATCCGCGTCTGTTTCTCAAAAACGAAGCCACCACGCAATTATTTCAAAAAAAAACAGCGTACCGTTAAATACGCTGTTTTTCAGGAACATTAATTTTCTCGTTGATTGTTATTTTTGATCGCCGCTGTTACTTTTTGGCTTTGAGATAGATTCTCTCATGTCCGTATCCGCTTGGATGTTTTGCATTTTATAATAATCCATAATCCCCAGGTTTCCGCTTCTAAAAGATTCGGCAATAGCCAATGGAATTTGCGATTCTGCTTCAATAACTTTTGCGCGGGCGTCTTGTGCTTTGGCAATCATCTCTTGCTCGTAAGCCACCGCAATTGCGCGGCGTTCTTCGGCTTTTGCGTTTGCAACTTTCAAATCAGCTTCTGCTTGATCTGTTTGTAGCTTAGCGCCGATGTTATCACCAATATCGATATCGGCAATATCAATGGATAATATCTCGAAAGCCGTTCCCGAGTCTAAACCCTTGCTTAAAACCACTTTTGAGATTTTATCTGGATTTTCCAGCACTTCTTTATGCGTTACCGCAGAACCGATGGTAGTTACAATACCTTCTCCAACGCGTGCCAAAATAGTTTCTTCACCGGCACCGCCCACCAATTGGTTGATGTTTGCCCGCACCGTTACGCGCGCTTTCGCAATAAGCTGAATACCGTCTTTAGCAACGGCTGCAACCGGAGGGGTGTTAATCACCCTCGGGTTTACCGATAATTGAACAGCTTCAAAAACATCTCTGCCCGCCAAATCTATCGCGGTAGCTAATTTGAAATCTAAAGGAATGTTTGCCTTATCGGCAGAGATGAGGGCTTTAATAACGTTGTTCACGTGCCCGCCTGCCAAATAATGCGTTTCAATATCGTTAGAAGTGATGTTTAAACCAGCTTTGGTAGAGGTAATCATAGCGTTAACCACTAAAGACGGTGGTACGCGCCGGAGCCTCATCAGCACTAAATTTAATAGATTAACCTTTACACCAGAAAGCTGTGCCGTAAACCATAAGTTAACCGGCAAAATGTAAAGTAAAAAGAACAGGGCTATTACGCTCCCGATAATAATAAAGACAATGCTGAGAGATGGATCCATTTTTTTTGTTTAGCTAGATTTAATTACTTCGTCAATTGCTTTAAAATTAGGAAGTTCGCCCGCATTTTCAAGCACTTCTGCATAAATAATTTTTTGATTTTCATCAATTACAAAAGCAGCGCGTTTTGCAACACCTTTTAAGTTGAATTTAAATTCATCGTAAAATGCGCCAAAAGCTTGTGAAACTTCTTTGTTAAAATCGGAAAGTAAAGGGAATTGATAATTGTTTTCTTCTTTAAACTTTGCTAATACAAAAGGCGAATCGATAGAAATACCTAAAACTTGTGCGTTTTGACCTTCGTAATAACCAAAGTTGTCGCGCATGGTACAAAGTTGCGTAGTACAAACGCCGGTGAATGCTAAAGGAAAAAAATGGATGATTACCTTTTTCCCTGCGAAATCTTTTAAGCTTACTTCGCTTAAATCTGAACTTACCAGTGTAAAATCTGGTGCTTTGTCTCCAATTTGTAGTGCCATAATGTTTGAAAATTTGATGAATTGTAAATCTATAATTCTTATTGATGTTACGCGTCGTTTTTAAGTAAATTCCACTGCTTTTCCATAATGGCTATGCCTTCTCTGAAAGAATGTGGCTGGTAGCCCAGGTCTTTTACGGATTTGTCTAAAATAAATCCGGTTTTTACAGGGCGTTTAGCGGCCTGGTTTAAACTTGCCGAGCTAATTGGCCTAATCAAAGATTTATCTAAACCGTAATAATCGGCTACTTCCTGCACCAGCTCTAAAATGCTCATCATGTCTTTTCCTGAGGCGTTGTAGACACCTCGGGCTTCTTTCGCCGCGGCTAAAAGGCAAATTTCTGCCAAATCATCGGCAAGGGTGGGCATACGCCATTGGTCGTCAACTACATTTATTGGATTGCCTTTTTCTAAAGCACCTTTTGCCCATAAAATAATATTGCTGCGGCTCATGTCATTCACAACGCCGTAAACGATTATGGTACGTAAAATAGCCCATTTGATGTCCGATTTTTTAAGGAGCAGTTCGGCAGCCAATTTGGACTCGCCGTAAAACGAAACCGGTGAAGGTTCATCTTCTTCGCGATACGGGCCGGCTAAGCCGTCAAAAATAAAATCTGTTGAAAGGTGTATCAGTTGCGCGTCGTGCTTTTTGCAAGCTTTAATTAAATGTTCAACTGCGGTTACATTTAAAGCCCAGCAAGCTTCTTTTTCGGTTTCGCAGGTATCAACGTTGGTCATCGCCGCGGTATGGATTACCGCATCTGGAAGGTACATTCCGATAACGTGGTCAATGTTTTCGGCATCCAAAATGTCCATTTCATGGTAGGTATATCCATTTTTTATGGGATAACGGTTTTTCCCTTTGCCGGTGGCAATAAGCTCAAAATCGTTTTGTGCTAAAATACGTTCTGTTATCTTTTGGCCTAATAAACCGTTGCTGCCGGTTACTAATATTTTTTTCATCGTTAAACTAGGATGTTTTTATAAAGTCATTCATTAATTTCCACAAGGATTTAAAGCCTGTAGTACGTCATCTGCATTCAAATCTACACCTTTTAATAGCACTTGCGCTTGTTGATAAAAAGGGCGGCGCTCGTTCAGTTTCTGCGTTATAAATTCAATAAGTTCTTCGTGCGATTTTCCTTTAATTAAAGGCCGTTCTACTCTCGCATTTATAAGTCTATCGGCCAAAACCTTTACCGGCGGGTCAATAAACACGGTAATGCCGTTGCTGTTCATCCATTCCATATTATCAAAAAAGCAAGGCGCGCCCCCGCCTGTGGCAATAATGGAATTGGGCGAAAAAGCTCCGTCTTGCAGTGTTTTTTTCTCGCGTTCGCGGAAACCATTTTCGCCAAAGGCCGCAAACAGCTCGGGAATGGTCATTTGATTTTGGGCGACTACCAAATCATCCAAATCCAGAAAATTTGCCCCTGTTTTAACAGCTAAAGCTTTTCCAAGTTTACTTTTTCCGCATCCCATAAACCCTATTAAATAAATGGGCTTGCTAAAGGCTTGGTTTGTAGGTAAATCCATTATGTTTAAACGTTACGCTGGTTAAGTGATGCTCCGTGAGCCAAAAGCTTAATCTTGATGCTTTGCAAAATAATTTTCAACCAAATAATTGTAGCTGGGCAATGCGCTTGAAGGCCATTTTTTTAAGATGACGCCATTTTTCAACAGAATTAAACCTGGGTTAGCGCGAACCATACTTTTCAGCGGAACGGCATCAGCATAAAAAATCTCTGTCATTAGGTTAAGTTGTTTTGCCAATTTGTTTGCATCTTGTGCAGATGCAGCGGTTAATAAAACAGCGCGCACATTAAAATTCTCGACCGCGTTAATTGCTAGCGCGTTTATTTTGCCTAAAGCTTTTTGATTGCTTTTATCCAAATTCCAAGCAACAGCTACCAAATTGTAGTAGGGGTTTCCAAAAATTTCTTCGGTGTATTTTACGCCTTGCGAGTCGTAAATGTTTAAACCCTCAATTTTTGGTCTAAAACCATATTTAATAACTTTCGGCTCGCTAGAATGTCTAATTTCCCAATCCGGATTTTCGTAGATTTTTGTGGCGAGGTATTCTTTATCGCTCATTTGTTTTTTCTCGCCGGTTTTAGTGTTTTCTAAACTATAAGTAATCTCGTACTCATCTTGCGGTGCATTTTCGGGGATTTTCATTGCTTCCGGAATGTTTACGCCAACCTTATAAGGTAGAAAATCAACAATGGGCAAAAATGTGTAAGTATATAGTCCAAAAGCAAACGGCACTACAAGCATGAATACGGTACTAACTTTCGCCTCGCTAGACTGCACAGGCTTTCCTGCCAAGCGTTTGCGATTAATAAACAAAACAACAATTAACACCAACAGAATCAAGTCTTTACTAAATGATTGCCAAGGTGTTAAAGGAATTGCATCGCCAAAGCATCCACAAGTTTTTACCACCTCAAAATAAGCCGAATAAAACGTTAGAAAAGTAAAAAATACAATGAGTAGCAATAAGCCCCAAACCACCTGTTTAACATAATATTTGCTTAACAGGAATAAGCCTAAAACTACTTCAAGTGCAGATAAACTAATGGAAAAAAATACGGCTAGCGGGTTTAAAAACAAAAGGTTAAATACTTCAATATATTCTTCTAGTTTGTAAGAGAAACCCAAAGGGTCGTTTAGTTTTACAATTCCGCTGAAGATGAATAGCAGCGCAACAAATATTTTTACAAGTTGTAAAATGGCGGTTTGTTTTTTTAACATGCTAAGCCGTTCCTAATTTAATTAATGCAAAAACAGAGTAGTTAATCATATCTTGATAGTTGGCTTTAACGCCTTCTGATGCAATGGTTTTGCCCAAATTATCTTCAATCTGTTTCACGCGCAAAATCTTCATCAAAATTAAATCTGTTAAAGAACTTACGCGCATTTCGCGCCACACCTCGCCGTAATCATGGTTTTTGGCAAACATCAGTTCCTTAGTTTCGTTTATTTTCTGGTCAAAATTTACAGAAACCTCATCGGCATTTAGCTCAAGCGCTGCGTTCTCGTCAAGCTCAAGCTGCATCATGGCTATTACACAGTAATTAATGATGCCAATATATTCGTCGCTGATGTTTTCGCCTACTTTGCTCACTTTTTTCTCTTCTAAAGTACGGATTCGCTGTGCCTTAATAAATATCTGATCTGTAATAGATGATGGCCTAAGGATGCGCCAGGCTGTTCCATAATCTTTGGTTTTTTTGATAAAGAGCGTTTTGCAAGTGCTAATTACTGCGTCAAATTCTGCGGAAGTGTTATTTGCCAAAATATGGAGATGTTTTGTTAAAATGATGAAATTATGCCTTATTTTGTTGTATATAATGACGCATAAAGATACATTTTTTACGCAAAAGCGCAGTCTTAACCTAGGCGGGCGATTGATGGATTTAACGCAACCCAAGGTAATGGGGATTTTAAATCTAACACCAGATTCGTTTTACGGTGGTAGTCGTTTAGCTGATGAAACACAGATTTTGGCACGCGCGGAAGAGATGTTGGCGCAAGGCGCAGATTTTTTAGATTTGGGAGCATACTCTACCCGGCCCGGAGCCGAAGAAGTTAGCGCCGAAGAAGAAGAAGAGCGCCTGATTCCGGCCGTTGAACTGCTTTCCAAAACTTTTCCACAAGCTTTTTTATCGGTTGATACCTTCCGGGCAGCAGTTGCAGAAAAAGCAATTGGTAGCGGAGCGCATATTATAAATGATGTTTCTGGCGGTACTTTAGACAAAAAAATGTTTGCTACTGTCGGCCGGCTTGGCGTTCCTTACGTTCTAATGCACATGCGGGGCACGCCAAAAACTATGTCAAAACTAAACCAATATCAAAATTTAGCGCAGGAGCTTTATAGCTACTTTGCCGAGAAAATACAGGAACTTAAAAGTTTAGGCGTAAAAGACCTGATTATAGATCCGGGTTTTGGCTTTGCTAAAAATATTGATCAAAACTACCATCTGTTAAACCACCTTGCGCACTTTAAAAGCTTGGGACATCCTTTGTTAGCGGGCTTGTCGAGAAAATCGATGATTTGGAAAACTTTAAATTGCCAGCCTAGTGAAGCGTTAAACGCAACTACCGCTTTAAATATGGTTGCTTTGCAACATGGCGCAAGCATTTTGCGCGTACATGATGTAAAAGAAGCCAAAGAATGTATTACTATTTTTAATAAGTTAAAGAACAACTGTTAATGCCATTTTATGGATTTTTTAGATTTCAGCTTCCTTAAGCTCACCGTTTTAGATGCCATAGATATGTTGCTGGTGGCAATTATCATCTATTACATCTACAATTTGATTAGAGGCACCATTGCTGTAAATATATTTTTAGGATTTATCCTGATTTATATTCTTTACTTTTTAACCGATGCACTAAAAATGAAATTGCTTTCCAGCATTTTGGGAAGTTTTGTTAGTGTTGGTTTTATTGCGCTAATTGTTGTGTTTCAGCAAGAAATTCGGCGCTTTTTGCTCACAATAGGTAAAAACATCTCTTTACGAAACCGCACATGGCTAAAATATATCTTTAAAAAAGAGCAATACGAGAAAGATAATATGGCCAAAATTAAGCCTATTATAGACGCCTGCAAAACCATGAAAAAATCGCGCACCGGCGCTTTAATTGTTTTTGCAAAGTATTTTGATCAAGATGCTTTTGCAAACAGTGGTGAGATGATTAACGGCAAAATTTCTAAACGCTTGCTAGAAAGTATTTTTCAAAAAAACAGTCCTTTGCACGATGGTGCCGTGGTGATTTCGGAAAACTTGATTAAATCTGCCAGTTGTATTTTGCCCTTAACAGAAAATGACCAGCTACCGCCACAATTTGGTTTGCGCCACCGTGCGGGTATAGGCGTAACCGAATCTAGCGATGCAACGGCTTTAATTGTTTCCGAAGAAACCGGTGAAATATCTTACGCACAACAAGGCCGGGTGCGCATGAATATCAGTTTTACCGATTTAGAGCGCTTACTCAACCGTGATTTTAGTTGAGATTTGGTTTTAGATCTGATGAATAGAACAACAGTACATTTATAGAGGTAGCCGATGCAACAAAAAGTGGCTTTAATTACTGGCGCAAACGCCGGTTTAGGTTTTGAGGTTAGCAAGGTTTTGGTGCAAAATAACTTTCGTTTAATTATGGCCTGCCGTGATACGGATAAGGCCTTGTTAGCTAAAGCCCAGCTTATCAAACTTAATCCAAATGCGCTAATTGATGTGTTTGAGCTGGATTTGGCCAGTCAACAATCAATCCGTTTTTTTGCAAAACGCATTCTCGAAGATTTTGAGCGGATTGATTTATTGATTAATAACGCCGGTGTGATGATGACGCCCTACGAGCTAACAGAAGATGGTTTTGAGCTTCAACTAGCGACAAACTTCTTGGGGCATTTTGTGATTACCGGTTCTCTGCTCAAAATTTTGAAAGGTCGTGTTATCTGTTTAAGCAGTTTGGCGCACCGTTGGTCCGAAATTAGATTGAAAGACCCCAATTTTACAAAAGGTTACAGCAAACGCGCAGCTTACGGGCAAAGTAAATTGGCTTGTTTGATGTTTGCATTAGAGCTAAACAGGCGGTTGAAGGCAAGTGGTTCTGATGTTATTGCGCTAGCTGCGCATCCGGGCATATCAAATACCAATTTGTTTAAAAGTGTACCTAAGTTTTTAAAATGGTTGCAACCTTTCTTGGCACAACCAAGTGAAGAAGGCGCCAAGCCCATACTTTATGCTGCACTGTCGCCAAAAATAAAGGGCGGCGAATATATTGGCCCTGATGGATTTAAAGAATGGCGGGGCAAACCCGCTAAAGTTGCTTACAGCGATTTTGCTAGGAACAAACAAAATGCGAGACGTTTATGGGACTTAGCAGAGCAGCTGACTGGTTTTAAGTATGATTTTAACAATTTATATGAATAGCCGGAACTTTCGTCGCTGAAGCAGTAAAAATCCCAGCCTTAAAACTATTCATTTTTTGGGTAGCCCTCAGCGTCTAAATCATCCCTATCGTCTTCTGGCACATGGCTGTTCCGCTCATCGCGCCGGCTAATTTTCAAATGATCTTCATCTGTGGTATGCATCCCTAAATTATCCAGATCGTTTTCAAGCGAACGGTTTTTCTCGTACTCGTCGCCTACGTAAGGGTTGGCTTCGTCATAGTCCGAGTCCATATCGTCGCCATCATCCGCTGCGGTATCATAAGGATCGGGATGCTGGTAGTCCTCGTCCTCTGGCTCAATATCTAGCTCATAGCTGTTTTCTTCCTCGTTGTATTTTAAATTTTTCGCTTCATCGTCACTCAAATTCGATTCGGTGTTTCTGTTGAAACGTTCGTTCATGTTTTCTTTGCTTTCCATGATATTAAGGTTTTTAGCAAAACATTATCCATCACTATGCCAAGAAGTTTGTTTATAGACGAAAATCTCATTCAAGCAAAAAAGGCGACGGATTTTTGCCGTCGCCTTTCTTTTAAATGTATTTTGCTTTACAAACCAGCTAAAGCATTATTTAAAGTAGCGCTTGGGCGCATTGCTTTCGAAGCTAGTTCATCGTTAGGATTATAGTAACCACCAATATCTTGTGCTTTACCTTGCGCTTCAATCAGTTCTGCGCTAATTTTACTTTCGTTATCAGCTAAGGCTTTCGCCAAAGGTTCAAATTTAGCCTTTAATGCAGCGTCTTTGTTTTGAGCGGCCAAAGCTTGCGCCCAATAAAGTGCCAAGTAAAAGTGCGAACCGCGGTTATCAATTGTTCCTAATTTTCTGCCCGGAGATTTATCAGTTGCCAAAAATTTAGCGTTTGCCTCATCTAAAGCATCAGCTAATACTTGCGCTTTGCTATTGTTCTGGGTCTGTGCTAAATGTTCTAAAGAAGCTTGTAAAGCCAAAAACTCACCCAGCGAATCCCAGCGTAAGTAACCTTCGGTTACAAACTGTTCCACATGTTTAGGTGCCGAGCCGCCCGCGCCGGTTTCAAAAAGGCCTCCGCCGTTCATTAACGGAACAATTGAAAGCATTTTTGCAGATGTGCCCAACTCCAAAATCGGGAATAAATCAGTCAAATAATCGCGCAGTACGTTGCCTGTTACAGAAATAGTGTCTTCGCCTTTGCGGATACGCTCCAAAGTGAATTTAGTAGCTTCAACCGGAGACAATATTCTAATATCTAAACCAGCAGTATCATGATCTGCCAAATATTTGTTTACTTTTTTGATGATTTCCCTATCATGCGCACGGTTTTCATCTAACCAAAAAACAGCCGGAGTTTCAGATAAACGCGCGCGGTTTACGGCTAATTTTACCCAATCTTGGATGGGCGCATCTTTAGTTTGGCACATCCGGAAAATGTCTCCTTTTTCTACCTGCTGTTCAAAAAATACGTTTCCAGAAGCATCGCTTACGCGGATAGTTCCATTTGCGCTAGCTTGGAAAGTTTTATCGTGCGAACCATATTCTTCGGCCTTTTGCGCCATTAAACCTACGTTTGGTACCGAGCCCATTGTTGTTGGGTCAAAAGCGCCAAATTTTTTGCAGTCTTCTATGGTGGCCTCGTAAACTCCAGCGTAGCTTCTATCCGGAATTAACGCTAGGGTGTCTTGGGATTTACCTTCTTTATTCCACATTTGGCCCGAGTTACGGATCATGGCAGGCATAGATGCATCCACAATTACATCAGACGGAACGTGTAAGTTGGTAATTCCTTTATCAGAATTTACCATCGCCAAATCTGGGCCGTTGGCAATTGCGGCATCAATTGCTGCTTTAACTTCCGCTTCTTGTGGCTGGCCGGCAATTTTTGCGTACACATCGCCCAAACCGTTGCGGGTATCAACCCCTAAAGATTTAAACAGCTCGGCGTATTTATTAAAGATATCGGCAAAATAAACTTCTACTATCGCACCAAAAATAATAGGGTCAGATACCTTCATCATAGTAGCTTTTAGGTGCGCAGAAAGCAATACACCAGCATCTTTTGCTTCTTTTATGGCATCGGCAACAAAGGTTTTAAGCTTTTGGATACTCATTACAGAGCTATCTATAACTTCACCGGCTTTTAAATTTGCCAAAGCTTTTAACTCAGTTACAGCCCCACTTGCATCTACAAACTCAATTTTAAATTGCGAGTCTTGCGCAAGCGTTGTTGATTTTTCTGAACCGTAAAAATCTCCTTCGCTCATGCTGGCAACATTGGTTTTTGAGCCGGATGACCAAGCACCCATGCTGTGCGGATTTGCTTTAGCATAATTTTTAACTGCTTTGGGTGCTCTGCGGTCCGAGTTTCCTTCGCGCAATACCGGATTTACTGCAGAACCTAACACTTTTGAATACTTGGCTTTAATTGCTTTTTCTTCTTCAGTTTTTGCTTCCTCTGGGAAGTTTGGCAAAGCAAATCCCTGTGATTGTAGTTCGGCAATGGCGCTTTTTAGTTGTGGGATAGATGCCGAAATATTAGGTAATTTGATGATGTTAGCTTCAGGCTGTTTTGCCAATTCACCCAATTCTGTAAGTGCATCCCCAATTTTTTGACTGTCTTTTAAGTACTCGGGAAAATTGGCTAAAATTCTTCCTGCCAAAGAAATATCCCTAGTTTCTACATCAATACCTGCCGATGCAGTAAAAGCCTGTATAATAGGCAAAAGCGAGTAAGTAGCTAGTAAAGGGGCTTCGTCTGTTTTGGTATAAATAATTTTTGATGGGCTTGACATGTGTTTTGTTTTATGAATGTTTTAAATGAAAATCCTTTAAAAAAAGAACATGTGTAAAAATCGCCTAAAGATAAAGAAAGCATTGAATTATAGCTTCATTTTATTGGTTTTTGACCAAAATCATTATCAGTATAAGGATAGAATGCTACTAGGGCAAACACCAAAAAATCGTTAAATGCGGCCATCGTTTTAGTTTTAATAAAATTGCTTTCGCCGATGCCGGTTTGGTAAAATATTTGAACTAGTTTAAGCAATGCCTTTGTTTTTATGTTTGTACCTTTACAGGCCAAACAAGAAACAAGCGTTTTGGCGAACTTTACGGGCTGTGCAAGCCGGCGCCATCCCTTTTTTTGATTTTTTATGACAGAGGAAAAGAAACTCGGAGAATTAGCGTCAACATCCATTTCTGGCAACGATATCAGCTCTTCGGTATTATATGTTTGCGCTTTAGCTATCAGTTTTGCTGGCCAATACGCATGGATTACCTTACTAATTGTGGCTTTGGTGCTTTTTACCTTCCGTAAAATATATGGCGAAGTGGTAGGCGCGCTGCCACTAAACGGAGGTGCTTATAATGCTTTGTTAAACACAACAAGCAAATCTTTAGCATCTATGGCCGCATGTTTAACCTTGCTGTCGTACATGGCTACGGCGGTAATTTCTGCTAATGAAGCCATGCACTATTTAGCTCATTTAATTCCCTCTTTACCGGTTATTTTAGCCACAATAGGCGTGCTGTCTGTTTTTGCGCTGTTAACCATTTCCGGAATCACAGAATCTGCAAAAGTAGCCGTCGGTATTTTTCTGTTTCACCTAAGTACCATGGTGGTGTTAATTGTTTCTATCATCATTTATATTATTAAACATGGTTTTGAGAATTTAATTGCCAATTGGCATCAGCCATTAACTTTTGGAAGCATTGGGATGGCGATATTTTTTGGTTTTGCCGCGTCGATGTTGGGCATTTCGGGTTTCGAGAGTTCGGCAAACTTTGTTGAAGAACAAAAACGGGGCGTTTTCCCTAAAACCCTGCGCAATATGTGGATTGTGGTGAGTGTACTAAACCCGCTGATTGCTTTTTTGGCCATTTGTGTAATGCCCATACCCGAAATTAAGTTACACAGTAATGCGCTGCTTTCGCAGATTGGCGTAGTTAGCAGTGGCGAGTGGTTGGCGCTTATTATATCTGTAGATGCCGTTTTGGTACTTAGTGGTGCCGTTTTGACGTCGTTTGTCGGTGTTTCGGGTTTGTTAGAACGTATAACTTTAGACCGGATTATGCCCAATTTTTTCTTGAAGAAGAATAAGAAAGGCAGCTCGTACCGCATTATCATTTTGTTCTTTCTGCTGTGCATATCGGTGTTGTTAATTACCAAAGGCCAAGTTGCGTTGTTGGCAGGTGTTTATGCGCTCTCTTTTCTATCGGTGATGTGCCTCTTTGTTATTGGTAATATGCTGTTGAAAGTGAAAAGGAAACGTTTGCCACGGCCAGAGCGCGCGAAATGGACCGCACTTATTTTTGCGTTTTCGGCAGTTTTTTGTGCGATTTTGGGTAACGTTCTTATTGTGCCAGAAAACCCGGATCAGCCACGCAATATTGTGGTGTTTTTGAAATACCTTATCCCCACCATGTTGTTTTTGGTGGTGATGTTAAACCGTACCACGCTACTTAAGTTCTTGATTAACTTTATTCAATATCTTTTTAATCCCATTAGGAGAGCCATTGAAGATAGCGATTTGGAAATTCCGCTCCGCCGTGCGGTAATCCATATCAGCAGATCTTTACAAAAAAGCATCAACCGCATTAATGAGCAAGAATTTGTGTTTTTTACCAAAGGCGATAATGTAGCTAATTTAAATTCTGTGATGGCTTACATCCGCGATAACGAGCACACTAAAAAGATAAAAATTGTAACCGTATTGCGCGAGGGAGAAGAAATTGCCGAGAATTTAGAACAAGATATTAAAGTTTTGGACCGCATTTATCCCGAAATTGCTATTGAGTTTATCAAACTGAGGGCTAAATTTGGTCCCGATTTGATTAGGCAACTATCAAACGAATGGAAAATACCTGCAAATTTTATGTTTGTAGGCTCGCCAGGTGACAGATTCCCTTACCGGATTGAAGAGCTGGGCGGTGTAAGATTAATTATATGATGGACGGAACCGTAAGAGCAAATATTAAACCGGGGATGTTGGTAAACATCGTCTTAAAAAAAGACCAGCGCACCGGCGCCTTAACTGAGGGAATTGTTAAACGTTTGTTAACCAGCGCGCCAAAACATCACCGGGGCATAAAAGTGATGTTAGAGGACGGGCAGGTTGGGCGCGTGCAAGAGATTATTGAAGACGATTTTTAAACGTTTGTATTTGTTAAAAACTCAAAACGGTTTTCTTTTGTGATAATTTTAGTGCTAACATTATCATAAGCTTTTAAAAAAGTTAAAGGAATTTTAGCTTTAACTTTAGCACTCCATTTTATCTCGACGGCCAGTAAATCATCACCGGTTTTTTCTAAATAATCTATCTCTTGCTGTTGCGTGGTACGCCAAAAAAAGCGCTCTGCTTCCAGTTGGTTCTGGTGGAGGTATTTTAATCGTTCGCTAATAAGGTAGTTTTCCCATAAAGCGCCCACATCGTTCCGGTTATTTAAAGTATTGAAATTCCTGGTTACCGCGTTGATAATGCCGTTATCGTAAAAATATATTTTACGGTTCTTTTTAATCTCGTTACGTACATTACCAGAAAAAGCAGGTAAGCTAAACAATACAAAGGCTTTCTCTAGCAAATCCACATATTTCTCAACCGTTTTTTGATCGGCTTTTACCCGTTGCGCCAGTTCAGAAAAATTAACCTCACTGCCCACCTGTAGGGCCAACGCTTTTATTATCTTTTGGAAAAGCGCCGGTTTGTTAATCTGCTCCAAGGCAAATAAATCTTTATACAAATAGCTGTCTGCTAAAAGTTTTAAATGCTCTTCTGCATTGGCTAAATCGTTAACAATTTCTGGGTAAGTTCCATAAATCAGCCTTTGCTTAAGCAACCTTTCTTCTGTTAAAAAGTCGGCGTTTTTAACCAGTTCGGCATAAGAAAATGGCAATTATTGGTAAAAAGCCTATTCGTCAATTAATGCCGCCAGTGTACATCATAGGCTTTTTATTAATCGTAGAAGTTCCAGCGCACACCAAATTTGGCCAAACGGTAAGGCATAGGATAGCGGTTTACGGTGTAGTAACCTTTGCTAAATAAACCTTCATTAATATAATCGTAACGCAAAAATAAGTTGGCTCGTTTCCAATTGGTTCTAATCCAAACATCAACAACTGGGTAAGTATCAAATTTCACATCGTCTTTGCGGTAAAACTGCCCAATTGCGGGCGCATAAGAAGGGGCGTTGTAATTGCTAAAATATCTTAAATCGAAGCCAAACTCGGTTTTTAGCACTTTAAAAAAATCTTGGTGCATATAAAAACTATGGAAAGTGTAAACCTCTGGCGTCATTAGAACACTTTCAAAATCCGTTTTTTGATACACTAAAAAGTTTTCGGAAGTAAATTTTCCGAATTTAAAATCCTTACGTAAACTCAGCTTCAGCAAATTGATGTTGCTGGCAACCTGCGTAGGGTAGGCGTCGCCGTCTGTCCCTTCGCTAAAATACAAGTAGTTGTTTAGCAGATAGTAAGAAGCCTTTGCCGCAAAGTGGTATTTGGGAATAAGATAACTAAAAGAAAGATTTTGTGTTTTTATCTTGTTAAAAGATAGGTTCCAAAGGTAATGGTTGGTCACTTGGCGCTCATAAACCAAAGAAGGACTTTGGTTTTGCGAATAGGCTTCCAATAAAACGCTGCCTATTCTGTTGCCTAATTTAATTTCCGAGCTGGCTTGGTACAAAAAATCGCCAAAATTACGGCCCTGTACAATTTGCTGAATGTTAACGTTCAAATTTGCTTTGTCGCTAAAGCTATATTCGGCATCCCCTTTAAGGGTGATGTTCTGAAAGCTGGTGTCGAAATTATACTGCTGGTAGGTGTAATAATCATGCGCAATACCGGCGGTTACTTTTAGCTCGTTACGTAAAAAAGAGAGACTCTTTCCGCGTAGGTAAAAGCTGTAGCTAAACTCATTGTTTAAATGTTTTAAATAAGTGCTATCTGCTGTTTTGCTAGAGTCGGTGTAGATGTAATAATGCTTTAATAAGCCAGAGGCGTCGTATCCATCGTTCTGAAAAAAATACTTTTGCGTATTGTAGGCAATTTTATAGCCCACGCGTTGCGTAGGTAAAACTGTTGAGTTGGAATCGAGGCTTTTTTGTTTGCCGATGTTAAAATATTGTTGCAGATATAAGGTGTTATTGCGGTTGTTGCGTTTGGCGGTATTTAGGCGTGCGGCTTCATATTCGGGATCTACCCTTGTGCTTACCGTAAACACCGAATCGTTAAGGATAGAGCCGTTTTCGTAGCCTTTCAAATTGTTGAAGGTGGCGTTGGCCAGCATGGTGTACCTTTTATTTGGTGATTGATACCAGCTCCACAAAGACGCATTCAAATGGTTGGCCACCAGCGCGTCTGCACGGCGGTTTGGTGCACCATAATAAGCCCTGGAGCCTAATTTTGCAAAACTTGCACCCACATTCCAGTTGGGTTTAACGTTTTGGGTATGGATAACATGAAACTGTTGCTCCGTTGCACGTCCGAAGGCTGGGTTTTCAAAATAAAGCTCTGTATACTGGGTACGTGCTTGGTAGTATTTAATGTCTTCGGGTTTTAATAAATAACGGTCGTAATAATGATAGCCTACATCAAAGCCGATGGTTTTTGCAGGTTCAAAAAGCAGGTTGCGGTACGAAAGGCCGTTTAAGCCCAAATTCATAGTGGGGTGTTCTGGCAAATCCAAAATACGGTAGCGGTGGAAATCGTTTGTGCTGGTATCTAGCAGAAATAAACGGTTACTGTCTGTTAAAAATTCGGCTTTGGTGTACTTGATATAGGTGGCGTTGTACACCACCGAATCGCGTTTTGAATCTAGTTTTGCACGTAAAGAATCAATGTTTTCTTCGCCACGCTCGCCTTCTTCGTCGCTATTGTTCCCTTCCCGTTGTTGCCTTTCAAACTCGCCGTCTTGAGGTATACGGCGTTGCAACTGCGCAAAAGTTTGGGAAGCAAAAAAACAGAGCGTTAAAATCAAAAAGTACTTCTTCAAAACCTATAAATGTAAAATCAGCTCTTTTAAAATATTGGTTAACTTGGGTTCTGCCTCGCTTGCCACTTTGATGATTTCCTCTACAGAAACAGGTTGTAAAGTTTCTGGAAAGCCCTCATCTGTTAAAACCGAGATGGCAAAAACCGGCAAGCCCATGTGGTTGGCCACAATTACCTCCGGCACGGTACTCATACCTACTGCATCGCCGCCAATAATACGCAAGTACCTATACTCGGCACGCGTTTCTAAATTTGGTCCCGTAACCGATACATAAACGCCCGTATGGCAGGTTGTATTTTGTTTTTTGGCAATGGCACAGGCTTTTTCTATTAAATTTACATTATAGGGCCTGCTCATATCCGGAAAGCGTGGACCTAATTCGTCGTAATTAGTGCCAATTAGCGGATTATCCGGCTGTAAATTGATATGGTCTTCAATAATCATTAAGTCGCCTTTACGGTACGATGGATTTAGCGCGCCACTGGCATTGGAAACAAAAAGCTGACTGATGCCCAACATTTTTAAAACCCTCACCGGAAAAGTAATCTGTTTCATGTTGTAGCCTTCGTAATAGTGCAGGCGGCCTTGCATGGCCACTACTTTTTTACCAGCTAGCTCTCCAAAAATCAATTTACCCGAGTGGAACTCTAATGTGGAGATTGGAAAATTTGGAATGTTGGCATACATCAATTGATGTTTAACTTCTATTTCGGAAACTAGGCCTCCTAACCCTGTACCTAAAATAATTCCTATTTCTGGTTCAAAATCGCCTATGCGATGTTTGATGTAACTTATTGCTTCGCTAATTAATTTCAGCATATTCCTTAATCAAATGGTTAAACGCTTCGCCCTCGTTAAACAAAAAAACAACTTCAATTGGCCATTGGTAAACAGGTAAAGCCCTTAGTTCGGCAAATTTATCTGTTTTAAGCCGCACAGCATCTTTTTCTGTGGTAATAATTATTTTCTTGTCAGAAGCTATCGCATCAAAAGCTTCTACAAGTTTACGTATATTTTTATCGCTAAACTGATGATGATCTGCATAGCGGTGGTGGGCAATGTTTGGCGTGTACGATAATAGGTTTTGATATAATGGCTCTGGCTTTGCAATACCGGTTAAAAGCAATACATGCCAATCATCTGTAATGAGTTCTTTTGGAAGTTTCTCGGCGGTAAACACGTTATTTAAACTGCTAGCATAGGCAAGCGCAGAAAAAAAGAGTTTTTGATGCGGGTAAGGCGCTAAGATATTTTTAATAGATTGCCTTTCTTCTGCACTTAAATTTTGGGGGCATTTGCTTGCAATTAAAACCTGGGCCCTTTTACGCCCCGAGAAAGTTTCTCTATAATTTCCGGCAGGCAATAAAAATCTCGGTTTGTTTATCTGATGATAATTAAATAGCAGCAAGCTTAGCCCGGGTTTTACCGCGCGATGCTGATAGGCATCATCCATCAAAATTAAGTTGTGCGTTTGTCGAATTTTTTTTATCCCTGCAACGCGGTTTTCGCAAACAGCTACACCAATGTTTTTAAACTTCTGTGCCATTTGTAAAGGTTCGTCGCCCGTGTTTGAGGCATCATCATTGGGTTTTACCCATAAAAAACCCTTGGTTTTTCGGCCGTAACCCCGGCTTAGCGTTGCCAGTTTATGGTCGTTTTTTAAAAGTTTAATCAGGTACTCCACCATCGGAGTTTTGCCAGAACCGCCCACTTCTAAATTCCCGACAGAGATAATGGGCAAGTTGAAGCTGTAGCTTTTAAACCAGCCCCAATCGTAGAACTTATTGCGGATAAAAACGATAAGACCGTAAACGAGGGAAAAGGGGAGGAGCAGTTGGCGTAGGACTTGAAGCATAATAATCTTCGAAGTTACAAAAAAGTAGACGAAGGAATTTGGGTTTGGTAACCAACAAAAAAGCCCTCCATTTTACTGAAGGGCTCAATTACTATTTTAAGAAACTATCCTATCAAATTCTTGTCTAACAAATATTCGGCAATTTGTACCGCATTTGTAGCGGCTCCTTTTCTCAAATTATCTGCTACGCACCACATATTCAAAGTGTTTGCTTGCGATTCATCTCTGCGGATACGGCCTACAAAAACCTCGTCTTTTTCATGTGCATCTTTTGGCATCGGATATTGTGCGTTTGTAGGGTCATCAACCACTATTACACCTTTTGTAGCCTCTAATAATTCGCGAACTTTGGCCAAATCAAAATCTTTCTCAAACTCGATGTTTAAGGCCTCAGAGTGCCCGCCCATTACCGGGATACGCACTGTAGTTGCAGTAACTGCAATGCTATCATCACCCATGATTTTTTTGGTTTCCAAAATCATTTTCATTTCCTCTTTGGTGTATCCGTTATCTTGGAAAACATCAATCTGAGGGATAACATTCAAATCAATAGGGTAAGCGTAAGCCATTGGCCCGTCGGTAATGCCTTTACGTTCATTCATTAACTGCTCTACAGCTTTTACGCCTGTGCCAGTAACAGATTGATACGTAGAAACCACTACTCTTTTTATTTTATAGGCTTCATGCAATGGCTTTAAGGCCACTACCATTTGTACGGTAGAGCAGTTTGGGTTCGCAATTATTTTATCTTCTGCGGTTAATACATCGGCATTAACTTCTGGCACTACCAATTTTTTGGTTGGGTCCATGCGCCAGGCAGATGAATTATCAATAACGGTAGTGCCTACTTCTGCAAATTTCGGAGCTTGTTCTGTTGAGGTGCTGCCGCCGGCAGAAAATAAAGCTACATCAGGACGCATTGCAATGGCCTCTTCTACAGTTACAACCTTGTACTTTTTTCCCTTGAAATCAATTTCTTTGCCCTTGCTTTTTGCTGAGGCAACAGGAATTAACTCGGTAACTGGGAAATTGCGCTCTGCTAAAACTTTTAACATCACCGTGCCTACTAGCCCGGTTGCGCCTACAACTGCAACTTTCATGGTTGTGAACTGATTTTTAAGTAATTAATAATTAATATATTGTGTTTGTATTAATGCCGCAAATATGGGAAAGTTTTTACTGTTTTTTAACCTATTTATAGTAAATATTGCTTTATGTCAAGTGAATGACAACTTCAGCGACGGTGATTTTACGCAGAATCCGGCTTGGCAGGCTGATGCGACTACCAACTTTGCAGTAAATAATGGGCAATTGCAATCCAACAGCACTACCGCAAACAGCAGTTTTTATATCTCAACCGAGAACAGTTTAGCAAGCGCCTGCTCTTGGGAGTTTGATGTGAATTTGAAGTTTGCAACCTCGGGCAATAACTACGTGGATGTTTACCTTATTAGCAACAATGCTAACCTTAAAAGCACAAATCTCAACGGTTATTTTGTGCGTATAGGCGATACATCAGACGAGGTTTCGCTATACAAGCGCTCAGGTACAACGTCTTCATCCCTGAAATTGATTGATGGCCGAGACGGTTCTGTTTATAGCTCATCAAATAACAACTTTAAATTTCGGATAAGCAGAGGCGCAGATGGCCTTTTTACGTTGGAAAGAGACAGCACCGGGACCGGCAATAACTTTGTAGCAGAAGGAACGGTTTTAGACAACACATTTGCCAGTACTGTAGCTTTCGGTTTTTATGTGCAGCAGTCCACAGCTTCTTTTTTCCAGAAACATTTTTTTGATAACATACTTATTAAAACGGTAGTTCCGGATACCACCCCGCCCTCGCTCGCCAAAACAAGTGTTGCTTCGGATGGCAAACAGCTTACGCTCGATTTTGACGAAGCGCTTGATGCCCTTACAGCAAAAAATACCGGTAATTACCTGGTTATGCCGGGTAGCATTGTACCAACGGATGCAACTGTTAATGGCAGTGCTGTTGTTTTATCGCTCGGCAATCAGTTGGGCACTGGAACCTACACCCTCAATTTTTCGGGTATAAAAGACTTAAAAGGAAATGTTGCATCGGCACAAACAGCAAGCTTTACCTACAAACGCCCTTATTTGCCTAAGTATAACGACATTGTTATCAATGAAATTTTTCCAGATCCATCGCCACAAATAGATTTACCTACCAGCGAGTTTGTAGAACTTTGGAACCGGAGCAATGAAGATATTTCGCTGAAAGGCTTTAAATATAAAGACGCCGCAAGCACTTATACTTTTGCAGATGATAGCATTAAGGCTGGCGAATATGTGATACTTTGCGCAATGGCCGATGTTTCAAACTATTTGCCTTTCGGCCGAGTGATAGGGTTGGGCACCTGGCCATCTTTAAATAACGGTTCTGATAGCCTAAAGCTGTTAAGCCCTAGCGGTGACTTGATAAGCGCAGTAAATCATCAAAATACTTGGTACAAAGATGAAAATAAGAGGTCCGGCGGTTGGACATTAGAGCTGATTGATCCTGAATCATTTTGCAAGCCGTCGCAAAATTATACAGCAAGTGTAGATGCTAGCGGAGGCACGCCCGGGCGCGTAAATTCAACTTATTTAAGCAATAAAACGCTTGAGCCTTTGCAGTTGGTAAGTGTAGCACTACAAGATAGCGTCACGTTAATTCTTACATTTAACAGGGGTTTAGATAGTTTGCAGGCATCGCTCCCAAGCCACTACAATTTGAATAACGGAATTGGTGAACCCGCTGTTGTTACGCCGATAGCACCAAATTTTAATTTAGTAGAACTAAGCTATGCTGAACCTTTGGGCACTAATAAAACATATAGCTTAACCGTGAACAACCTTAACGATTGCGGAACTGCTGTTTTGGCTGAAGCTAAAAAAGAATTTATCGTTCCGGGAAAAATAGAAATCGGCGATGTGTTAATCAGTGAAATACTATTTAATCCGAAAGCCGGTGGAGTTGATTTTGTGGAGATTTATAATGCTTCGGATAAAATTCTGGATTTTAAAGATTTACGTATTGCTACTTTGGCCAACAACAAAGATTCTTTGGTCAGCATCAAAGCTGTAAGTAGTGCCAGTTTGTTTTTTGAGCCTAAAACTTACTGGGTGCTTAGCGCAAATCCAGATTCTGTGAAGGCACAGTATTTTACGGCACACCCCAATCGTTTTGTAAAATTGGCTAGTTTGCCAGCTTTTGCTGATGATAAAGGTGTGGTAGTTTTGCTAAACAGAGAAGGCAAGTTAGAGCAGTTTGCCTACAATAAAAACATGCACTTTGCTTTGTTGAAAGATGTGGAAGGTGTTTCTTTAGAGCGTGTCAGTTTTATAAAACCTACCGATGCTGCGGGAAATTTCCGCTCGGCAACGGCTGCATCCAGCTATGCTACGCCCGCTGACGAAAATTCGCAGCGCACACCTGGTTTCGCCTTATCCAATGAAGCCGTTTTTTTGCCTTCAAAGAGTTTTTCTCCGGATAATGACGGTTTTGAAGATTTACTGACTATCCATTACAAATTTGCGGAAGCCGGAAAAGTAGCGAACGTGAGTATTTATGATGACCAAGGGAAACAGGTTAAAAAATTGGTGAGCAACCAAACTTTAAATGCCGATGGGCAGTGGGTTTGGGACGGATTTACCGAAAACAACAGATTGGCAAAAACCGGCATCTATGTTTTTTATATCGAAATTTTTGAACTAAATGGGAGGGTAGAGAAATTCAAGAAAACAGCTGTGCTGGCTTCAAAGCTAAATTAAAACGGGAACGCGTTTTAAGGTCGCATTCCCGTTTTATAAACAAACTTTAAAAAGCCTGGTAATAAGCGTACAAATTCTCTAACTATTTTCATGAGGCGTATAATTTACCGCGCAAAGGTATAGTTTTCATTTTTATTTTAAACGATATTTTTTATAATATTTTTTGTTTCGAGAAAATAAAAGCGTGTTTACGAAAACATCTCCCCTATTTGACCCTCAGCCACGTTTTTGACTTCCCGAAAAAAGCAATAGTAGCGGTAGATTTTATTTCGTTTGGGCCTAGCATCTCAATTTTTCCTTTCAAACTCAAATCTTTCGTAGGTATTTCTACGGTGCCACGCCACTCGTCGTCATCGTAAATAAAGTTTTTCATAATCACCATCCCCGGTTCTAGGCGGTTTTCTTTTGTGCTTAAGTTTTCTTTTATCTTACCAAAATATTCGCTTTTGATTTTATAAATGTAGATGGTTTTGTTGCCATCTTTTTCTTTCCATGTGCCTAAAATAGCATCGGCCTTTGGTTCTTGTAAAGCCGTCATCAAAATAAATAACGGCAATGCAACTGCAATTAAGCCCATTTTTAAAATGCTTTGCTGTTTCATTTTTAGTATTTTTTAGTGATGAAATTGCGCCATGTTTATGTTAAATAAACTGGTGGCTATTCATCTTTTTTATAAGTAGGTGTGCGGTTATCAAATTTAAATTGACGTTACCCGCGATAATGTTTTCCTGTAAATTACAGTCTGTTTTCAAAAATGATGCAAAAGTTGTAAATCAACACGTATTTAACGCGTTTTTATGGAAAACGTGTGCAATAAATAGCAGCAAGGAATTAGCCTTAATTGCTGTCTAAGAAAGGGTAGCGGTAATCTGTAGGCGGGTCAAAAGTTTCTTTAACCGTACGGGGCGAAACCCACCTTAGCAGATTTACCATTGCGCCGGCCTTATCATTAGTGCCCGATTTGCGCGCGCCGCCAAAAGGCTGTTGGCCAACCACCGCGCCGGTACATTTATCATTGATGTAAAA
Source organism: Pelobium manganitolerans (assembly GCF_003609575.1). Lineage (GTDB taxonomy): Bacteria > Bacteroidota > Bacteroidia > Sphingobacteriales > Sphingobacteriaceae > Pseudopedobacter > Pseudopedobacter manganitolerans. The sequence continues at coordinate 91,570 of NZ_MBTA01000004.1, forward strand.
ATTGCCTGCTGCGTTTTTTAGTTTTTCTGACGCTTGCGCGATAGCAAGGCGATCTTGCGCGAAAACAGAACCAGTTAGGGCATAAATTGAGGTATGGTCTATAACCGTAAGCATGTCTTCAAAATCCTCATCGTCATAAACATAAATGCTTAAAACCGGACCAAAAATTTCTTCGCACATGGTTTTGTAATATGGGTCTTGTGTTAAAATAACGGTAGGCTCTACAAAATAGCCGATGCTTTTGTCGCAATTGCCACCGTAAATAATTTCTGCTTCATCATCATTGGCAACTTCACTTAAATAGCTCGCAACTTTGTCAAAAGATTTTTCATCAATAACGGCATTTATGAAGTTGCTAAAATCTGTCGGCGGTCCCATTTTTATAGTGGAAAGGTCGTTCAGTAGCTTGTTTTTAATGGCTGCCCAAAGCGATGCCGGAATGTAAGCCCTGGAAGCCGCCGAACATTTTTGGCCTTGGTACTCAAAAGCGCCGCGCAGTAAAGCTGTGCTTGCGGCTTGCCAATCGGCAGATGGATGCAGCAATATAAAATCTTTTCCGCCTGTTTCGCCAACAATGCGCGGGTAACTTTTATACAAATGGATGTGGTTTCCAATTGTTTTCCAGATTTCTTGGAACACATTTGTTGAGCCTGTAAAATGGATGCCTGCAAAGTCGGGATGTTTAAAAACAACATCGCCCACTTGGGGACCATCCGCATAAATCAGATTGATGACACCCGGAGGCAAGCCAGCTTCCAACAAAACCTGCATAATTAAATCTGCAGCAAAAATTTGTGTATCGGCCGGTTTCCATACAACTACGTTGCCCATCATCGCGCAAGCACAAGGCAAATTGCCGGCTATGGCAGTGAAATTAAAAGGCGTAAGCGCAAAAACGAAACCTTCCAGGGGACGTTGCTCTGTACGGTTCCAAACGCCACCGGCAGATATTGGAGGTTGCTGGGCATAAATTTCGGCCATGTAGTGCACGTTAAATCGCAAAAAATCTATCAGCTCGCAAGCCGAATCAATTTCTGCCTGATAAGCATTTTTAGACTGGCCCAGCATGGTACGCGCATTTAACCGATAGCGGTACTTGGTAGAAATAAGTTCCGCTGCTTTTAAAAATACGGACGCACGGTGTTCCCAAGGCATTTCTTCCCATGTTTTCTTTGCGTCCAAGGCGGCTTTTATAGCTAAGGTAGCATGAGTGCCGTCTCCATAATTGCAATAAGCCAAAACCTGCTGGTGCCGGTGCGGTGCCACGATAGGCTTTTTAACATCTGTGCTTAACCTTTGTGCGCCAATGTACATGGGTATTTCGGTAGTTACGTTCTGTTCGTCGGCCAAAGCATTCTCTAAATAAACACGTTCGGCAGAACCCGGAGTGTAATTGAGTGTTATTTCGTTAGAAGGTTGGGGAACTTTGAAAAATCCTTTGAGCATGGTTCGGTGTTTGTTTAAATTTACGCCTTTCTGCCGAGGGTATAGACTCTTTTATGTCAGATTATTGATACAGATTGCCCGCGGCGCCTCGGCTTTAGCTTATCTTTGCCATCCAAAAATAGGCTGTTATGAAACGTGCATTTCTTGCGCCAATATTAGTGTTGGCTTCTTTATTTTTGATTTCTTGGGGAGTGGTGGCCCACCGTTCCATTGCCAAAATTGCCGAAAACCATTTGAGCGCCAAAGCAAAAACAGCTGTGTATAAAATTTTGAACGGCGAAGAAATACCGATGGTAAGTACTTTTGGTGATGAGGTGCGTTCTTATGGAAAATATAAAAACACAAGCAATTGGCATTACATCAATTTGCCCGAAGGATTAAGCTACCCACAATTTGTAGCGAAATTGAAGTCCGATTCTGGTGCTAATATCTACAATGCGTTGTTGGATATGATTGCCATTTTAAAAGATAAAAAAGCGGGGAAAGAGGATAGGTTGTTTGCTTTGAAAATGTTAATCCATTTAGTAGGAGATTTGCACCAGCCCATGCACGTAAGCCGCGCAGAAGACCAAGGCGGCAACAAAATTAAATTACGGTTTAATAACCGCCAAACCAATTTACACGCCATTTGGGATAGCGATTTGGTGTATTACAGCGGCTGGACTTTTACCGAAATGGCAACCGCTTTGGATAAAGTGAGCGAAGCTAAGATCAAGGCTTGGCAAAGCGATGAGATTACAAAATGGCTGTACGAATCGTACCAGATTAGCGCAGTGTTGTATAAAGAAGTTGAAGGTAAAGCCAGCTTAAATTATCGTTATTATCCCGATCATGCGAGGATTTATAAAGAGCGCATCCAAAAAGCCGGAATCCGTTTGGCGGGTTTACTGAATGATATTTATAAGTAGGGCAAGGATTAAGGAGCAAGGAATAAGAGTAAAGAATAAAGAGCAAGGATAAAAGACTGTCTTGTGCCTAAACCTTAGGCCTCTCACTTTACACCTTTGGCTGAGAGCAAAGAATAAAGAGCAAAGATTAAAGACCCACGAACCTCACATCTTAAACCTCTCACCTTACACCTTATTCTATCTTCTTTTTCTGGATACGCACCGCGTTTAAAATAGCCAAGAGCGCAACACCAACATCGGCAATTACGGCTTCCCATAAAGTGGCAACGCCGCCGGCACCCAAGGCCAACACCAAAATTTTTACGCCCGCAGCTAAAGCAATGTTTTGCCAAACCACACTTTTTGTGATTTTGCCAATTTTTATCGCATTAACAATTTGGTACGGGTTGTCGTTTTGGATAACAATATCGGCTGTTTCAATGGCAGCGTCGCTCCCTAATCCGCCCATAGCTAAACCTACATTTGCTAAAGTAATTACCGGGGCATCGTTTAAGCCATCGCCCATGAAAGCTACTTTTTTGCCCGTTTTTTTTGCCAGTTCAACTTGCTCAATTTTATCTTGCGGCAATAAATCGGCATAAAAAGTAGCTATGCCCAGTTCGCTAGCTATGTGTTTTGCTGTGGCCTGCCTATCGCCGGTTAACATCGTGGTTGGTATATTTAGCTTTTGTAGCGCTTTTATAGTTTTTACCGATTGCGGTTTTATGGCATCCGAAATTAACAACTGCCCAATAAATATCCCATCAACAGCCACCGCCACTATACTTCCGCTCTGCTCAACAAAGTGATCTTCAAAAGCAACCTTATACTTATCCAGAAGCTTAAAATTGCCCACCAAAACTTCTTTGCCATTTACCAAAGCTTTTAAACCGTGCCCCGCTATTTCTTCTAGCTGTTCCACCTTTACACCTTCTAGGTTAGCCGTGTTTTTTTGTAAGATAGCTTTTGCGATGGGGTGGGATGAGTATTGCTCTAAACCTGCTGCGTAGCCCAACAACTCCTCTTCGCTTAGGCCGATGGGCTTTATTTCTTGCACCTCAAACACGCCTTCGGTTAAAGTGCCTGTTTTGTCCATCATCACGGTATCCACTTCGGTAATTGCATCAATAAAATTTGCGCCTTTAAATAAAATCCCGTGTTTTGATGCTAAACCAATCCCTCCAAAATAACCTAAAGGAATAGACACTACCAAAGCACAAGGGCAACTGATGACCAAGAACACCAACGCACGGTAAAGCCAGTCTTTAAAAACATAATCGTTTATAAATAAATAAGGCAAAACCAGTAAAGCCAGCGCTAACGCAAAAACGATAGGCGTATAAATTTTGGCAAATTTGCTGATGAACAGCTGCGTTTTAGATTTCCTCGAATTAGCCTCCTGCACTAAATTTAAAATTTGGCTCAATTTGCTGTCTTTAAATAAAGCAGTGGTTTTAATTTCTACGGCGCCGCTGGTGCTGATCATGCCGGCCAGTACTTCATCGCCTTTGCGCTTGCTTCGCGGCACGCTCTCGCCGGTGAGGGCAGCAGTGTCAAAACTGGCTTTGTCAGTTTGTAAAACACCGTCTAAAGCAATTTTTTCGCCTGTTTTTACGCTAATGATACTGTTTATAGCCACCTCAGCAGCGTGTACCTGCACTTGTTTGCCGTCTTTAACTAAGGTTACGGTAGCCGGTCGGCTGTCTAACAAATTTTTGATACTTCTTTTGGCGTCGCTAACGGCAGATTCCTGAAACCACTCGCCCAAACTGTAAAATACCATAACGGCCACGCCCTCGCTAAAAGAACCTATGGCAAAAGCGCCAATTGTAGCAACGCTCATCAAAACAAATTCATTAAAAAAATCCAGATGCAGGGCTTTTTTGACAGCCAGTTTTAAAACATCGTAACCAGCTAAAAGATAAGCACAGAGGTAAATGGCTAGGCTTAAGTAAACATTTGGCGTTATGGAAAAACCATGTTCTAGCACTAACATCAACGCTAAAACGCAAAGGGCAGTCAATAAAGCCCAATGTGAGGAAACGCCGTGCTCGTGCTCAGCATGTACATCATGATGCTGATGGTTTATAGTTGCAGCTTGGTTTTCGCTTTGGCAACAATGTTGGTGGTGTAAAGAATCTGCCATTTGAGTGTTTGTTCAAAAATCGTTCTTATTTATGAAATTGTCGTTAAAAATGAAGCTGCTGCTCCGCAATTTGATCCCTGGCTTTTGATAAAAATCATCCGAAAGTCTTTATTGTGATTTGTTACTATAAATTTTTACAACAATTATTAATACACGTATATTTGTTGCAACAATAATTGTTTTTTATGCAGGCTTTTAGTACTTATTCTTTTTTGTTAGACAGGACCAACAAGCGGGTAAAGCAATATGCACAACAGCGCTTTAAAGCAGAAGATTTTGATATCACGGTGGACCAATGGTTGGTGCTAAAAAGCTTAAACGAGCATAACGACCAAAACCAAAGTCAGCTGGCAGAGCTGACAGGAAAAGACCACCCCACTTTAACACGGATTTTGGATTTGATGTGCAAAAAGGATTTGGTGGAACGCAAGCCCTCGCCGGATGATCGGCGCAGTTTTATCATCCATTTAACAGATTTGGGAAAGCAAAAGCAAAGAGAATGGGCACCCAAGGTGGATGCTATCAGGAAAAAAGCTTGGGAAAAGCTAAGCGAAAAAGATTACGAAGATTTAAAAAGAATTTTAAATACCATTTACGAGTCATTGTCATGAACAATAACATTATACATACCGATTTATGCATTATTGGAGCAGGGCCAGTGGGTTTATTTGCGGTTTTTGAAGCGGGATTGTTAAAAATGCGTTGCCATTTGGTTGATGTTTTGCCACAGGTTGGCGGCCAGTTGTCAGAAATTTATCCGCATAAGCCTATCTATGATATCCCCGGTTACCCCGAGATTAAAGCGCAAGAGCTGATTGATAATTTAATGGAGCAGATAAAACCCTTTGACCCCGGTTTTACGCTTGGCGAAAGGGTAGAGGCATTGGAGAAAAAGCCAGAAGGAGGTTTTAGCGTAAACACCGCCGACGGCACCCAGATCCATTGCAAAGCCGTGGTGATTGCCGGTGGTTTAGGCTGTTTTGAACCACGCAAGCCCGAGGTAGAGAATTTGGCCCAATTTGAAGGTCGAGGGGTGAGCTATTGGGTAAAAGATCCGGAAACTTATCGCGATAAAAAAGTGGTGCTGGCGGGCGGCGGCGATTCGGCTTTAGATTGGACTATTTTTTTGGCAAATGTGGCGGACGAAGTTACTTTGGTGCACCGTGGCGATACTTTTAGAGGGGCGCCAGACAGTGCCGAAAAGGTGTTTAAGCTGGCAGAAATGGGAAAAATAAACCTGATTTTATCATCTCATTTAACCAAAGTCGAGGGCAAGCAATGGTTGCAGCAGGTACAACTGCTAAACAAAGCCAAAGAACAAATCGTGCTGGATGCCGAATATTTGATTCCGCTTTTTGGCCTAAGCCCAAAATTAGGACCGATAGCAGATTGGGGTTTAAATATTGATAAATCTGCCATAAGCGTAGATACCGAAGCTTTTGGCACAAACGTGGACGGAATTTATGCCATTGGCGATATCAACACCTACCCCGGAAAGCTAAAGCTTATTTTAAGCGGATTTCATGAGGCGGCTTTAATGGCACAAAGCGCATTTAAACATGTTTTTCCGGATCAAAAACTAACGTTTAAATATACCACCGTTTACGGTGTAAACAGTTTTTAGCGATGATTAATTTTTCTGTAATAGACCGCGACGGAACCCGAAAGGAAGTAGAAGTCCCGGAAGATATCAATTTGAATTTAATGGAGGTGCTTAAAGCATCTGAATACAATATTTTGGCAACCTGTGGCGGTATGGCACTTTGTGCAACCTGCCGCGTAGAGGTAGAGTCGGGTTTAGAGCAATTACAACCCGCTGGCGACCAAGAACTGGACATGTTAGATATGTTGCCCGATGCAGCAACGGAAAGTAGGTTGGCATGTCAATTGAGAGTTAACCAACAGTTGGAAGGAATTGTAATCCGTATCAGTGGCGATTTAGCTTAGGATGCCTGTTTGCCAGCTGTTCTACAAAAAAAATCTACTTATTTACTGCGCTTTAACTTGTATCGGGTTATTGTAGATAAGGCGCGTTCATCGAAAAATTGAAAGAAATGAATAACAATCAAACAGCAGCATTTCCACGGATTATTATCATTGGTGGCGGTTTTGGGGGTATCCAGCTGGCCAAAAAACTCAATAAACAAGAAGTTGAGGTGTTGATGGTGGACAGGCATAATTACCACACTTTTCAGCCTTTACTTTACCAAGTGGCTACCGGCGGTCTGGAGCCCGATTCAATTGCTTTTCCGTTGCGGAAGGTCTTTAGGAGCCAAAAAAACTTAAACTTTAGGGTTGCCGATGTACTGAGGATAGAGCCAGAAGAGAATAAAATTATTACAGATATTGGCGATTATAGTTATGATTACTTGGTGATAGCCACCGGATCTGAAACCAACTTTTTTGGGCAAAAAGAAATAGAACACTTTGCCATGCCCATGAAAACGGTTCCCGAAGCTTTAAATTTACGCTCCCTCATTTTGCAAAACTTAGAAGAAGCGTTGATTGAGGAAGATGCCGAACGTAAAAAAGCGTTAATGACATTTGTGGTAGTCGGTGGCGGGCCAACTGGTGTAGAAACTGCCGGTGCTTTGGCAGAGTTGCGAAATCATGTATTGATTAGCGATTATCCCGAACTGGATATAAAAAGCCTTCGCATATTTTTGATCGAAGGTGGAAGCCGTGTGCTTGAGCCGTTTTCTGAGGAAGCATCAGCGAAAGCGAAACAATTTTTAGAAGATATGGGCGTGGTGGTTTATGATAAAACGAGAGTAAACTTTTACGACGGCCAAAAAATCACTTACAATGATACCGAAACCATTGATACCAAAGGCGTAATCTGGAGTGCCGGGGTTAAAGGCGCAATTATCCCTGGGATGGATAAAGCTGAAATTGTGCGCGGCGGACGAATTAAAACCAACACCTACAACCGGATTGTGGGTTACGATAATATTTTCGCCATAGGCGATTTGGCTTATATGGAAACCAAAGATTATCCGCACGGGCATCCCGGTGTGGCGCAAGTTGCAATACAGCAGGGAAAGCAACTCGGAGAAAATCTGCTCCGCATCATTAATAACGAGAAGGCAAAAGATTTCGATTATTACGATAAAGGCTCAATGGCAACCGTGGGGCGCAATAAAGCTGTGGTAGATTTGAAGTACTGGAAATTTCAGGGTTTTTTCGCTTGGCTAACTTGGATGTTTGTTCACCTGCTGTTTCTGGTGGGTTTCAGAAACAAAGCCGTTACTTTAATGAATTGGATTATAAACTACTTTAGTTATGATAGAGGAACGCGAGTAATCATCCGGAAATTTAACCGCGAACTGATGAAAGAAGAAGCTATTGCGAAGTAGAGTTTTTGTGAGTAAAGATGAAGGAGTAAAGGACAAAAACTGATAAAACCTTGTGAAATAAAAAAGCCTTCCGATGATGAGTCGGAAGGTTTTTTTTTGTGCTTTTTTAAGTTTTCGAAATGGGGCAGATGCCCTATTTAATTAAAATTGGCTAATCGGTAAAATTGTGATGTAAGTTTTAAGACGTACAATTAGCTAGTAATCATGATAATGCGTTTCTTTAAAAACGATACAAAAGCGTATTGATTGATAACCTCAAATTAGAAAAACATGAAAAAGTTTTACAGCATTATTAATGTAGCTCCAGGTTTATTTCGGAGCCTTCAACCCGAATGCTATTGTGTTGCACATCTCCATTATTGTGGGCGCTATACTCATGTTTTTTGTAGTTAAGCGGTATCCATACCTATTTACGCCCGAAAATAGATGGGGCTCGGCACTTATTATTTCGCCCTTTTTATTACTTAAAATGGGGATGCAGCACCTAACCGCTACTAATGAAAGATTGAAAAAAATTAGTTAAACAGATTGGAAAGCGACTGTAACAATGCGCCATATGGCGTCAAACGAAAATATGACAGCTGTTAGGCAAATGCAGCATCTAATCATATAAAAATGAACAATAACCAAGATCAATATCAAAAATTATGAAAAATAAATTCTACAATCAATTAGCAACACTGATTTTTGCAGGGAGTGTGCTTGCCGTGCAGTCTTGCAAAAAGCTTGGCAATAATGATGAGCAACCCTGCGGCAGCGCAGAAATGAAACTCCCCGAAATACCGAAAGGAACGCTGTTTACCGCGCCAATAGATCCTAATATTACCAAGCCTGTCATCGAAGATACCATTAAGCTTTACCCGGGCGAAACATCCAGTGCAAACTATAAAGGTGTTGGCGCAGGTGGGCTGGAGCGTGACTTAAACGCTATGGAAGTTCAGTGGACTTTTGAGCACGATAATATTTTGATTAATCCGGAAACTGGAAAATATTACCAAAAAAACGAAGTAGCAAAAATGCCTTCTTTCCAGTACATCTTCTCGAAGGGTTTTACGACTAATCTGTCCGACGACCAGATCCAAAAAGGAGATATCATCACCTCATTTCAGGGTGTTATCAAAAACAAATGCGGCGAAACAAATCCGATCACTGCGCATGTGAAAATATTAAATAGCGGAAATGTAATGCAACCACTAAAAGAACTGTCTTCTATCGCCCGAACCGGACACATACAGGCGTATCATAACAATAAACTTTATCTGCTATTTGGTACAGGTGGGAAAAACAATTATTCATACGATATCAAAGCTAGAAAGCTAACATTGCTACCTGCGATAGATTTTGATAAATATGGGTTTAATGCAGACGAGAAAAAAGCAATTGAGAGGTCATTATATGGTGCTCAGGGACATGGGCCATTTACAACCTATGCTCAACAAGGCGCAAAAATTTATTTTTCGATACCACTTTCGGATCATAACATTTCCCAGGGAGTGGTTTTATGGGAATACGATTTGGAAACTTTACAACTTACTAAATTACCGAGCGTGGACCGCAAAATTTATAACGGTATGGGACCTGCTAACCCAGCCGTTAGGGGCTCTGCTTCTGTAGCGAAGATGACACTTTGGGATAATAAAATTTATTATTTCCCCTTATACAAGGACTTAGGGGAAGCTTATATAGGCGTATTTGACTTAAATACCAAGCAATGGAGCGATGAGATACGGGTGCCGACAGATGATTTAGTTCATGCGATAGTTTATGTAGGAAATCCGAATTTTGAAGCTCGTAGCTATTTCCAGCTGTTTTATGCGCTTGACAATCAATTAAAGTTGGTTTTTGAAGGAAACAGAGAGGTAACTTATGATTTGGACACAAAAGCATTAACGGTTAAAAATTCGGATTATAAACATGTTGATATTGAAAAGTATCCGAAGAGTGGATTTGTGTATAATGGAGATTACTACTTCTTAGCCAATGAGAAGCTTGGCGGTGTAGTGCAGGATAATGCCTTTGTGTTATATAAGAAAAACAAGAATGGCAGCGTAGAAATTGCCAATTTCTTTGGCGGTGGCAATAGAAATAGAGGAAGACGGTTTACACCGGTAGGCAATACCGTGTTTGTTGTAGGCCAAGACGCTGTGCGATATTGGCTCGATAAATAAAAGCAATTCGACATGAAAAAATCAATCCTACTTATCATCACATTCTTTACCGTTTTTGCTGTTTCGGCACAAGGTACGGACAGCCTTACGGTCTTGGCAAACAAAGGCGTGGTAACGGCACAGTTCAAGCTGGCGATGCGTTATTTGGAGCAGGACGATTTCAAGCAGGCGGTACATTGGATGGAACGCTCCGCTAAAAACGGACATGCCGAAGCTCAAAACAATATGGGCGTATATTACGAAAACGGTATGGTGGACGGACAGCATAACTACGATAAGGCTTTTCAACTCTATACCGCTTCTGCCGAACAAGGCTTTGTGGTAGCCATTTATAACCTCGGCTTGTGCTATTTCAACGGCAGGGGCACTCCCGCAGACCGTAGCAAAGGCGTATCGCTACTGAAAAAATCTGCTGATATGGACTACCCACCGGCTCAATATTATACAGGCGTAGCCTATATGAACGGTTTTGGCGTGGAGAAAAATATGCAGGCGGCACTCGCTTATCTTGAAAAATCTGCTGAGAACAACAATGTAATGGCAACCAACCAAATGGGCGTATTGTACGAGTTTGGCAACGGAGTACCGCAAGACGGACAAAAGGCATTCAGCTATTACCAAAAAGCGGCGAATGATTATTACCTCGCCGCCTACAACCTTGCCCAATGCTATTTTAACGGAACAGGCGTATTGCAGGATTATGCCCTTGCTCTGCAATGGTTCGAGCGGGCGGCAACAGCAGAATACCTGCCAGCCCTGTACAATATCGGGGTATTCTATGATAGAGGTTACGGCATAACGCAGGATTTCCAAAAGGCAAGGGAATACTATCAGCTGGCAGCTGACAAAGGCTACGACCTTGCCCAATTTAACATCGCAAGCATTTACGAAGCAGGACAAGGTGTGGAGCAGGATTTTGACAAAGCCCGCAAATATTTTGAAATGGCTTCGGAACAGGGATTTGTAAGAGCGGATTACAGTATCGGGAATATGTACATCGAGGGTCGGGGCGTAACGAAAGACTATGCCAAAGCCATAGCACATTACACCAGAGCCGCCAACGGCGGACACGCAAGTGCACAGTTTAATCTCGGGCTAATATACAAAACAGGCATAGGCGTAGCCCCCGATTTGGAAAAAGCAAAATACTGGCTGAAGCTCGCTGCCGACCAGGGCGATGAAGAAGCTAAACAGGAACTGAATAATTTATAACAACCCGATGAAAGCGTTTTTTGCCACTATCGAACGACAGGTACAGCACTACCGCCAATGGGATTTTCTCCTGTTTGCGGTATTGACTTTACTATCCGTATTGAACGGACAGACTACCGTTTTTTATCTCATCTACTTCTTTTGGTGGAATGAGCTTATCCGTTTGGTGGTGGACAGGCTGTGCTACAAGCGAAACCCCAATGCGTTGTATGAAGACGGACACGCTACCGATTTTGGAGGCAGTTTGTTTCTGATGGGGATTTATTGGGTGTTTATCGTCGTGTTTTTTGGATTTATTGCGGCTACGGACACGGAGGGAACGGACATTATCATTGCGAATATGGCGGTATTGGTTTTTCACAATTGGTTTTTCAACCTCAACCTGATATTCGTATTGCTCGAACGTATCTATTTGCACAAAACCCGGCAACCGCTACAAATTTACTTCGGTGCTTTCAATCCCAATACCATTGTACTGCACATCTCTATCATCGTTGGCGGTGTCATGATGTTCTTTGTCGTCAAAAAATATCCGAACATTTTCACGCCCGAAAACCGCTGGGGTTCGGCACTTATCGCTTTGCCCTTTCTGTTGCTGAAAATGGGAATGCAGTACCTGACGGCATCCGATAATAAGATTGGCAAACGAAATGCTCCATAAAATGAAGACAACAATCAAACATACCACTCTATCGCTTTTCCTTGCCCTCGGCTTCACAGCATCGGCACAGGAAAGCACCCTGCCCGAAGAATTTGAGTTGCCGAAAAATACGGTTAAAGCGGTCATCAGCTACGCTGATTTTGAAATTCCGAAACAGCACTTTGCCATACGTCCGCATCATCAAACATACACCTTTCAGAATAACAGGCTCATCAATTACCAACAAAGCGACAGCACCAAAGATTGGAAAGCAGACATCAATTATCACTACGAGAACGGACAACTAAAAAGCAAAGAAACAGTAGAAAGCTCGAAAGCGGGAATGGAGTACAAAACCTACAAATACCGCACCGAAATCAAGGACTATAAAACAACCTATTTCAAAATCTACCACACAGGCGAGTTAGATAAAACCATTGCATTTTACAACGAAGCGGGCGAACTGCGGGGCAAATCAATTTACAATGTTCACGGAAAGCGTACCCAACAGATAGAGTATAACGGCAAGGAAGGATACCGTATCAGAAAATACCACAACGATGAACTGATGTCTGAAATCACGCACTTCAACCACGACGGTAAACTGACGAAAACCGTAACTAACGTGATGCCCGGCGGAGCAGACGAAGTCAAGGTAATGACCCTTTACTACTACAACCCCAAAGGCGACCTCAGACAGATAGTGGATTTTGTAACCGAAACAAAGAACTCTGCCCAAAAATTGACGAAGACCACTTATGTAGATTATCTGTACGATGGCGATATATGGGTAGCGAAAATAGAATATGGCACTGCCACCAAAAATCCCGGAAAAATAGTAGCCACTATACGAACCATTGAAACACCCGAAAAAACATACCACGCACCAAGCGAAGAACAGCTAAAAACATTTTGCCAAGAAACGTATCAAAAATATTTAAAGTTATAAAAGAACTAAAAATGAAAATAGCAAAAAACATACTGACTATATTGGGTTGCGTAGTTGCCAACTTTGCATTTGCCCAAAACTACATTCCGTACTATCCTGCCGATTGGGAATTTAAAAACAATGCAGATTTAGTAGACTTTTCGCAGGTAAAAAGCGTAACCACGAAATATCTGACCATTGACGAAAACGAGGAGTATCCCGTTTATGAAACCTATCTTTCGTGGAACAATACCTATCAACTAACTGACTACCAGTTCGTCAATTACAACAACAGTTATGCCGACTTTGACGTACAGATAAATTACGCAAACCCCAACGGTAATGCTTTGAAATCGGTAAAAATTGTAAACCCCAATACCTTAAAACCAATAGAAGAATGGCAATATACCAACGGCTCATTTAATGTGGAGAAGATAAGCGTAAAACGCTATTTGCTGAATGTAACCGAACCTGATGTATTTGAGGTAAAATACGAAGGCAACGATGACGATTTTGTACAGGAAACTGTTTATACTCCACAAAACAAGATTAACAGCCAAACCAAATATTGGGAATATCGCAAAGATGACGGTAGTTACCAATTGGTCAAAAAACTATATCTCGATAATTTTCTTGACCAAACCGACAGCTTAATCTTCAACTCCGACAGAAAAAAAATAGCACATTATATCATCAACTTGAGTATAGCCACCAAAACCGACTATACATACAAACACCGAAAAGTTGAAATAGCCGGTGATGAACACGATTATCAACAATTGGAACGCATCATAAAAGACGGAAAAGACACCGAACGCTACGAATATGAATACGACGCCAAAGGCAATTGGATAGTACGAAAAACCTACAAAATGAAAAACGGAAAATGGGAATATACCGATATAACAAGGCGTGAAATAGAATACAAGAACTAACTCTTTAAAACAGCAATAAAATGAAATATACCATAGCATTTTTACTGATGATAACGAGCCTTACCGCTTGTGCCCAACCACAAGCAGAGCCTTCACACCTGGTTCCGCCCAAAACTTATTGGCAGTCCTTTGGATTTCAGAAACAGCCCAAGCAAGTCGGTATCGGCTATTACAAGAGCGACAGCCTCGGCTACGAACCTGCAATGCTCGAAGTGTACAACTTCAACGAAGACGGATTTATTACCCAAAAATACATCCGCATTTTTGGCGAATACGGCAGTGAAACCGTGAACAATTACGTGTACAGCAATGGCGTATTGGACAGCATCAACACATTGGCATCTGCCAAAACTTTAACAGCCAACAAAAAATGCATTACGGCAACAGCAGACAGCTCACACACATTACCGCCAGCGGAAAATTTGCCGACTACACCGACACCTATACCTACGATGACAACGGAATGGTAGCCACCATAGAGCGCAAATGGAAAAGCGGAGGCAGTAAGAAAACCTTTTTCAAGCACAACGGCAATTACGTCCGTGAAAAGGAAACCGCACCCGACGGCAAGATTACCGAAAGCTATACCGTGTATGACGAAGACGAACTGTTTGCCTCGTTTGCTTTGGGTGGACGACCTGTGGTAACTTTTCACGACAGCTACCACCGCATAGAATTTGAAGCCGAAGTGAACACACACGCTCTCAACTACGTTTTGGAACAACGAAAATTAAAGCAGAGCAACCCCGAAGCATTCAACAAGCTGATGACCGAATTGCAAGGCAAGCCCACATCAAGGGTGGTGTTTGACATACCCGCAATGGCGACCAACGAACAGGGCGACTGGACAAAACGCCTACAAATAGACCGCCGTTTCAGCAAAGGCGAAAGACGCTTGGTGTTTAAAAAACTCGTGTATGCAGACGGTACGGAAAGCGGAAGCACCGACTACGATTTGATTTTTGAACGAAAAACAGAACGGATAAAATAATGAACAACCCAAAATCTTAATACAATGAAACACGAAGTATCCACACACAGCATTGGCAACACAAAAGTGCGTAAAGCCACCATTACACTGTTGTTTGTAGTATTTACAGTGATGAATGGTTTTGCCCAGCAGTTCATAGATATTGTAAACGCACCATTGAACCCGATTGGTTATATCGAAAACAAAAACCAACTAAATGTAAAAGGCGATATTGCATTTTACAACAATGGAAATGAAGGCTTTATCTATTTTGATAAAAATGGACAACGTGTATTCAATCTGTTATACACGCTTTATACAAATAAAGAAAAAGCCCGTGTAAATAGAGGAACGTACTTAGAATTGGACAATCAGAAAAAAGTAGTGTACAAAGAGAATTTCTATTTTGATAGCAAAACATTTTATACCTATAATCCCAATGGTACTATTTCCAAAATAGAAGTTCAAGGCAAGTATCCGTCTGTTACCACTTATGAATATGACAACAAAAAAAGAAAGGTTAAGGAAATTGACCAAAAAGAAGCAAAAACAACGGTTACAACTTATACTTACCAAACCACAGGAAACCGTATCGTTATCTCTGCTTCTGAAACGGTTAAGGAAAATAACCAAAGTAAAAGCCGGACGTTTGAATACGCTTATGAAAACGGTCTTTTGATGAAGTTTACAGAAAATGGAGTTGAAGATAATCATACTTACACGTATGACACAAAGGGAAATTGGGTAACAAATTCTTTTCGTTTTGGGAATGTTAACAGGGAGTTTTATTATCACAGTGAACTCGGGCAATGGGATAAATGGAGATGGATATACAAAAAAACAAACACTACCTATTCGCCTTATTTGATGATTAGCAACAGGCAAATCAGAATGTTAACTATCGGATTTAATGACCTCAACAATTTTACCGACATATTGATTTATGAGCCACTCACTGCTACTACGCTGGTGGCAGAAAATGCAGTAACCACTACCGGTTTATCACAAGGTGTCGGCGGTAGAAAAATTAGGACGCTGAAAGCAAAAAACTTAATGTACACCAGTGTGAAAGGGAATATCAAGTTCTTCGTGGAGGGCGATAATAAGAGCGGTAATCTTAAACAGGTTTTCATAGGAAAAACTTATGTGATTTACGATGCAAGCAGTTCGCAGACCTATTGGTGTCGGGATTTTGAGAAAGGTAAAAAATTCAATGTTTTTGAAGATTTGGGAAAAGATGCTTTGTTGTGGTTTAAAAACGAAAAAAATGACGTTTATTTTTGGCAAAAGGGAAATTATGTTAGTACATCTGGTTATACACTGGGAGAAACTTTAAACGATGGTTCTAAACTTCTTTACAAAAACCAAAAACCGGCTTTAGTTTTAGAAAATTTTACAACTTCAGCACAGAATACATTTTACAAAGCTGTTCCGTATTCCGGTCAGGCAATTCCTAAAAACACGACTTCCAACACATCACAAACCACCACCACAACAACAGGCTCAAATACCAACACTGCCGACCTTTACAGCGGTCTGTCTGCCGAAGCAAAAGCTTTTATGGAAACCTATAAGACCAACCCGAACGGATTGAAAAACTATGTACAAAACCTGCACAAAAGTTGGGAAGAAAAAGGCTCTTCTACATCAGATATTAATGCGAAGTATATCGATATGTACCAAGAACTTTATGCCAAAGACAAAGCATCCGCATTTGAATTATTGATGGAATTACCCTTTAAATGGAAAGAGCCACACCTGAAAACCATCACTACCTTCCTTACCGGCGAGCAAAAAGCTTACAACCGCCAAAAAGCACAGGAAGTTCTAAAGAAATACAGTAACTCATACGACCTTAAAACAAATTAACGCAGTCCATTAAAAAAGAAAAGCAATGAAAACAATCATAAAAACAACAGCCATCGCTATATGTACGTTTATAGCCACAGCCGTACAGGCACAGCAATTAGTGGTATTTAAAGAAAATGGCAAAGCAGGATTTAAAGACCAAAGCGGAAAAGTCATCATAGCTCCCAAATATGATGATTACAGAACTAAAGACGCTTCCCGAACCAAAGATGATGAAGTGTACCGGGTTGCCATTAACGAGAAATGGGGACTAATAGACGGCAAAACAGGCAAAGAGCTTACATCGCTGAAATACGAAAAAATAAACGCTTTTTCTGACGGATTGGCTGGTGTGCTTCTCGATTTGAAATGGGGATTTATAGATAAAAACGGTAAAGAAGTCTTTCCTTTAAAATACGATGAGCCATCTGCTGACGGTGTGTATGGTCTGGGATATGATTTTTATGACGGAATAGCCGTAGTTTCCATTGGCTATAAATACGGTGTCATAGATAAAACCGGGAAAGAGATTGTTCCTTTTAAGTATCATTCTATCGGAGAATTTAGCGAAGGAATGGCAAGCATTCGCCTTGCGGATAAATTTGGCTTTGTGAATAAAAATGGGAAAGAAATTGTTCCTGCAAAATACGATGATGTACAACGCTTTGAAGACGGATTTGCAAAAGTATCGTTAGCAGGCAAATGGGGTACAATAGACAAAACAGGCAAAGAAATCATTGCGGTAAAATAT
Source organism: Pelobium manganitolerans (assembly GCF_003609575.1). Lineage (GTDB taxonomy): Bacteria > Bacteroidota > Bacteroidia > Sphingobacteriales > Sphingobacteriaceae > Pseudopedobacter > Pseudopedobacter manganitolerans. The sequence goes on from NZ_MBTA01000004.1 coordinate 108,857, forward strand.
GACGACATTCACGATTTTAATAGAGGGCTGGCGTGTGTAGGCATTGGAGATAACTGGGGCTATGTAGATACTACCGGAAAAGAAGTTATTCCATTAAAATTCGAGGAAACCTTTTGGGCAGACGAAAACACAATCCACGCAAGAAAAGCTGATGGTACAGTGGTAAAATTTGATAAAAAAGGAAATGAATTAAAAAAAGAAAACAGATGAAAACAATAGTAAAAACAACAGCCATCGCTATATGTACGTTTATAGCCACAGCCGTACAGGCACAGGAATTAGTAAAATTTAAAGAAAACGAAAAATGGGGATTTAAAGACCAAAACGGAAAAGTTATCATAGAGCCCAAATATAGCGGTGCCGAAGAATTTTCAGAAGGGTTGGCTTCCGTATCACTCGATGATATATGGGGATTTATAGATGAAACAGGCAAAGTTGTTATCCCCTTTAAATACAACTCGGGCTACGGAACAGGTCAGAAGTTTTCACAGGGTTTGGCTTCGGTTAGCCTGAATGGTAAATGGGGCTATATAGACAAAGCCGGAAACACGGTAATTCCTTTTGATTATAATGAAGCTTGGGATTTTAAAAACGAAAAGAATTATGACGGAACGCCAAAAATATATGCACACGTAAGAAAAGGTTCAGACGAATTTTGCATTGATAAAACCGGAAAACGCATTAGATGCTGGTAAATCAATAAAATTCAAACAAAATGAAAAGCCTGATATTTCTCTTTTTAATTGCATTCTGCACTTCGGCATTTGCCCAAAGTAAGATTGCCACCACACCCACTACGGAGCTATACGGCTATTACCAAAAAGGCGAAAATGTAGAAGAAGCCGTTTTTATGGCAGAAGAATACGAAGCCCTGATGGCAAGGCAGGGATTTACTTTTTTACGAACCGATACGGTTTCAAAGAGCGATTACAAATTGCATTGGACTAAAAAATATGAGGGCAGTGTGATGCAAGCCCGCATTCATTATCAGTTTTTAATTCCCTACTTCAAAATCACGATAGAAGACATAAGGGTTACTTTTTCCAATGGCGAAGTGCTGAACATTACCAGCCATTTGCAAAACGAAATGGTACGCAAACAGTTCAATTCATTGTACGAAATGCTTGTGCAAACCCTTGTACGGCTCATAGACCCAGCCAAAACAGTTACCAAAGAGCAATTTCGGGAAGCATTGAACAACCTCGACAAAATGCCCGAAATAAAAAATGATTAGCCACAACTTGTCCCGATTTTGGCGGGATAGAAGCATAAAGAACATTCGTCCGATGAAAGAAAAGCTACCGCTCAATGAGCAGGACATTAGCAAGATTAGAAACCACTTAATCCCCATATTGGTTTTTCCGTTTCTGGCGGTAGGAATGTTTTATGGCTTCTATTCCCTTTTTTGGAGCGACAGCCAATTCCTGCAAGACAAAACCGGGCAATATATGCTGGTAGGCTTTAGCGTGTTTTTCTTTGGCATCATCGCTTATATGATTTCGACCACTGTGATAGATTTAAGGCGGGGTTTTAAGTACAGAATTACAGGAACAATAACCGACAAAAAATTAGACGTTCGCACATCTACCACTCATTCGTCCAACGGAAAAACAGGCAGTAGCAGTAGCCATAGCAGTACCTCACGACATTATTATGTGTATATAGACGATGTTCAATATTCGATAGAGCAACAATATTACGGAAAAGTAAAAGTGGGCAATGATGTTATTTTGGAAAAAGCCCCCAAATCAAACATAACCCTGTTATTGGAAGTAACCGATGCTAATGAAATATCTCTTGTACAATCCACAGAAACGGACAACGACAAGCAATTTTTAAACAGCATTCCGAAAAAAGTACCCTTTAAGCAAGAAGATTTCAAAGCCTTGAAAAGAGGTTTTATGGCGAAACAAAAAATACGAGTGATGTGGTTTTTGCCCACTGTGCTTATTGCCCTGTTGCTTGTATGGAACGGTATGCAGGCTTTTTTGGTTTTCCTGTTTCCGTTAGTGCTTATTCCCGCCTACCAGCTCTGGAAATTTACGCGGGAGCTTAGCCAATACAATAGCAATAAGCAGTATGCCTATAAAGAAGGCATTCCGGCCATTGTTGAAGACAAATCCAAATACGCTTATAACGGCAGGGCTTCCAACAATGTGAAAACCACCCAAGGATATTTGAAAGTGAATAATCAGCTGTACGAAAAATTAAATCCCGGCGATACGGTTACTTTATTTAAACCGGCAAAAGGCAAACAGGTTTTGAGTGTACTGACCGTTGACAAGGAGGAATTGTACCTGATGTAACAGCACAAAAAAACAGAACAGTAGTACGGAAAGCGGAAGCACCGACTACGATTTGCTGTTTGAACAAAAAGTAGAACGGACAAACTAATTAAACCACATACAAACATAGAAAAGAAGCAAAAGCCTTTGTGGTTAAAAAAATAAACAAAATGAAGAAAAACAACTTAATAAGCTTAGGGTTAGTATTACTCTTATCCCTATTTTCCTGCAAAAAACCAAAAAACGAACCTCAGGGGCAACAGGGCGATAAAGATGGTACGGTTGAAGAAGTATACCCGGGCACCATGTTTAACGACGCCGCAGAACTTATGACATCTTTTAACGGCAATTACATGGTAATAAAAAGTAATTCTGCAAACAATCTGTATCAATACAGTAACGATGGTGGCGCTACTTGGCAAAACCTCAGTTCGGTTAAAAACGTTTTATCCGTTAATGATAAGGGTTTTTATGTTTACGACCCGCAAGTTGGTAGCCGTCAGTTTAGCAGATTAGGAAAAGCCGATGCAGGTTTTACATATTACATTACGGGAGGCGAGTTTATACTGGGCAAAGATGATTATATCTATGATGTAAATGTATCCTATAACGCTAATAAAATAACCCTGATAAACAGTAATAATGGCGAAAGTACAGTAGTTAATACCAAAGCAGATACCTTAGGCAAATATTGCGGACAAGACAAAGACGGTGGAATTGCTTTTATCAGTGCAAATGGGTTGAACATTCATAAACCGACCGACAACAAGTGGGTTTTTCATCCCATGAATATTGTTCGTTTGTATTTTACTTCCAGCAATGTATCAAAACCATCTAAATTTTATTTTAATGGGTACGATAAATTGGTTGTTGCAGATCAAAAGGGATTTCATGTGTATCAAACCGGCCAGAAAAACGCTATTCAAACCTTTGACTGGCCTGCTCCGTACAACAACTATTACGAAAATCCTCAAAAAATAGAAATTAACAAAAGTGGGGATGTTTTCGCTACTGTTTCTCCGTATGGCGGTAAGCCCATCATGTTTAAAATTACCAACGGCAATATGGTGGGTTATCCCAAATCAACCTATACCGTATGTAAAGGCGATTATACCTACGAAATGTATCCGCTGGTAGCAAAGAAAATAAGTACAGGAAAAACAGAAGAAATTTCGGGTTTACTAAAAGAAGCTAGACATTTTAAAAACGCCTACATTACCGAAAACGAAGTGTATGCAATATATCAAATAGAGCCTTTTCACAGTTATTACAATGGCGAAACAGCAGGAGCTGATACCGTTATTCGTTACGATAGAAAAACAAATACTTTCAAGCCTTTAAACCTAAGCGGTACTTTCAGTTTTGTGTATCAAGATGGCAACCATGTTTTTGTAAGTGGGAATAACGAGCTTATGTATTCTGCAAACAATGGCGATACATGGGAAAAAACAGCTTCGCCCATTACAAACAATTTGGTTGAAGTTAAAAAAATTGGAAACACTTATTATGGCATGTGCAAAACAGTTTCTACCTACACCAGTACTTATGGCACAAGTTATTCTAATAGTTTTAAAATGCTAACCAGTAGCGATTTAAAAAATTGGACACTGTTACCTGGTGCATCGTATGATGGCAAGTCGGGGCAAGGACCTGAAACTTTTACCAAAGATGGTTTTTTAAGCTATGTTTCTGCAAGAGTAGGTGGCAAAACATTTTTTCAATATTCTATTGATTTTGGAAAAACATGGCAAAGCACTACCGATTTTGTTGTTGTTTTTGTGGCAGAAACCAGCGATGGAGATTTAGTACAGTTTAATCACAATGGGGGTAGTCAGCTATACTATCAATACTACAAAAGAAATGGAGTAAGTGGTGAATTAAAAGGTGAAGTTACCTATAATGCACCAACGGGCAGAAGTTTTCATACCTCGACACCACGTGTGCCAGTGGTTGGCAACAACGGTAGTTTTTATTTTTTTAATGATAACAAGATATATAGGCTCAATTAGCATATTCAAGTTAAATAGTGATATGAAAAAGATATTTATCCATTTTTTCAGTTTGATTATATATTGTCATGCGGCTTATGCCCAAACCTTGCCCGACATTACGTATCAAGATTACGGCTATACCAAACCCATTAAGAAAGTAACGCAACTATATTACAGCATTGATTATGCAAATGACGGAAGCGTAAAAAATTTAGAAGAAGTAGAAAAAGTAACCCAAACTTTTAATGCAGACGGCAACATCGAAAGCTACGAAAACCAAAGTTTTTTGGACGAAAGTTGGGCAAAATCCCAAAGTGCGTACAAACAGGGGCGTTTGCATAAACAACTGTGGATATACAGCTATCCGTACCTGAACAGGACGTACACCTACCTTTACGACAAGCAAAGCAGGATTACCGAAGAAAAAATCCGTTTCAAAGACGGAAGCAAAAGCCATATCAAATTCCGCTACAAAGACAGTTTATTGACCGAAATAGAAGCCGACATAGACGGTACGCAGTCCGTTACGGAGCGTTATTATTCTGCCAAAGGAAAATTGTACAAGGAAATCCATCGGCAAAAAGTACCGAACGAAGCCGACATCGTAACTAATTATTTTTACCTCGAAGACAAAGAAATACTCTCTTTCGTAGAACCACAAAGCTATTTCTATGCTACGGCTTACCTCAAAGGTGCGATGGGTCATCATTTCGGCGAAATCAAATTTAAGCTCATCGAAGACAGCACCGCACAAAATAAACTATTGAAAGGCATTTTGCGTTTCGACAAAGAAGCACCAAGCGATAATCTGCCATTTGATTTACAATCGTATTCCGACCAAACTTTACAAGCATACAAGAAAAACCCAAAAGAACTGAAGCCTTACCGAATGGTGCTGTACTTACGTGACGAAAACAACAATATCTACACCGAAGCTGAAGTAGATTTGCAAGCCAGAAAAATTGCCGGTATCGGTTTTTTCAAAACAGAATTTGCCGACGGAACGACCACCGGTACAACCGATTTCAGGCATAAAAAGCTACATATATTTGAAGCGATGCTGGAGCAAACCAAATTACCTTAAAAACACATACTGATATGAAAACGATAGTACATAAATTTTTAGTAACGGCACTTTTTCTGATTGCTGTTGCCACATCTCAAAAAGTGTTTGCCAATGCCGCACAACCCGGCGTCTGGAATGCAGGTGGTACGGTCTTTACAATGCTCTATCCCGAAGATAGTCTTACGTTCAAAAAAGTGCAGATGGTAGAAGAAAAAATCTACATTCAATTGTACAAAGGCTATGCGGTGGTAAAAGGCACTTACCTGTTTCGCAACACTACTAAAGATAAACTCAATTTCAAAATGGGCTACCCCATTAATGGTATTTACTATGGCGGTGATATTGAGCTGAATGAAGTAGTGCTCGATAGCCTGAGCAGTTTCAAAGTAAAAGCTAAAAATCAATGGCTCTCACTCTTGCCCGAGAGCCATCCCGAGCTTAACAACGACAATAGCAGTGCCGTGCCTTCGGACGATAATTGGATGGTATGGCAGATGAATTTTGCTCCCGAAGAAAGCCAGACGGTAGAGGTTTATTTTGTAGTGAACACCAACAACGCGAAAGTTAGAAAAGGTTACAATACCGAAAGTCACAATGCATTTATCTATCTGCTCGAAAGCGGTAGCGTATGGAAAAACCCGATTGAGAAAGGCAGTTTTTATGTACAGCTGATGGACGGTTTAACGACCGAAAATATCAACGGAATTTCGCAGGGTTTTGGTTTCCGATACAACGAAACGCATAAGCTCTATGCCGGAGCGAAAACCAACTTTTCGCCCACACCAAAGGACAATTTGGTGGTAACCTATTACGAACACAACGAACATTTTGTGTTTGAGAAAGCCCTCCTCCAGACCGAAAACCTCTTTTCAAAAATAGACGAAATGAGCCAATCCGCATTGGAAACCCTTACCTATACCGACGTACAAATAGGCGACCCCTACAAAGTAGAAAGCACCTTTTGGGGAGCATTTCCCGGACTGCTCACGCTTTTTGTGGTCTTCGCACCGTTCATCATTGGGTTTATTGCGGTGGTTATTATCATTTGGGCAATCTTCAAATGGAGAAGAATTAGAAGAAAAAACAAAAGAATGTAGTATGATAGCTTTAGCCTTGTTGTTTATGGTAATTATCGGTCTGCTGTTGGTAATCGTGTGGTTGCTTCAAAAATATTTTGATACATACAGCAGTCTGCACACATCCGAAAACAGCCAAATGGCCGAATTGCAACGCCGTTTCAGCATACGGCAAATGCAAGCGGAAGCTCTTAGCTGCGAAGACGAAATCAATGTCATCATCAACGAGCGGTTAATCGAAATGGAACAAAAATTCCCGACCGTATACCACGAAGAAAACTACCCGCAAGAAGAAGCGGAAGTGCTGGCGGAAACCCTGAAAAACGTACTCACGTCCTATATGAACCTATTAAATAAAAACTTAGGAAACCGGAACCCTGCTTGTAAAATAATTTTTATATTGATAGCAAATTCACTGTTCATGAGCCTATGCTAAAAAAGATACTTTTAACCGTCTGTTTTTTTGTTTTCAGTAGCTCGTATGCACAAACCGGGCAAAGCAAAATCGACAGCCTAAAACGCTTACTTAACCAAAGCGATAACGACTCCTTAAAAATCCACTATAAGCTTTTGATTGGAGACGAATTCAGAAACATCAATTTAGATAGTGCTATTTTTTATAGAAACGACACAAAAAAACTGATAAAACACGATGGACTTTTAAAGAAAAGATGGGAACTTTTTGATACTTTCCTGATTGCCGAGCAAGGAGATTATAATCTTGCAATTAGAAAGACAGAAGCACTGATTCCCTACTACAAAAACAGAAATGATTATGAAACCCTCGCAACAATCCACAATAGTTTAGGAATAGAATATGTAAGTCTTGGAGAGTTTAACCTGGCAGCAGACAATCTACAGAGAGCCTTAGAGTATGGAAAAAAAACAAACGACAAACATTCAATAGCGAGATCGAATTTCAATTTGGGTATTGTGTATTTTGAAATCAAGGAATACAAAAAATCAAATGCCTGTTACCAAAAAGCCATACGTATATGTGAAGATATCGATTACCAGACCTATCTTGTATATTCCCTAAATAATTTGTCGAACAACTTAGTCCATCAAAAGAAATACAAAGAAGCCATCCCCTACGCTAAAAAAGTAGTAACAGAGTTTAAAAAAAACGGCAAAGAAAGGCTATTAAGCTATCCTTATGTCAACCTGGGCACTGCATATAAGGGTTTAAAAAACTATCCCCTTTCAGAAGAATATTACCTAAAAGCCATCCGCATAAAGGCAGACAACAAAGACGAAAAAGATCTGATCATTACACAAGGTTATCTTGCCGATTTGTACATGCAGCAGAACCGTATCGCTAAAGCCGAAAAAACCGCATTAACGGCTTACAAAAATGCCCAGAAACTAAAACTTCTGCCCGAAATTGCCTCTACCTCTGAGATTTTAGCAAAAATTTACAGAATACAGGGCAAGTATCAGAAATCTGCCGATTTCTTCTCGATAAACAAATCAACACAAGACAGCTTGTTTGTTATCGAAAAGGCAAAGGAAACTTTCAGGCTACAAACAAAATACGAGACCGCCGAAAAAGAAAAACAGATCCTAGCGCAACGGGCAAAAATAGCAGACCACCAGCTTGCGCTAAAAAACCGGGACTTCTGGATTTTTGGGTTAACGGCATTGGCTATTATCATCGGGCTGATGGGCTTTTTGCTTTACAAACAGCAGGTGCTCAAAAACATCAAACAGCAGAAAGATAACGAGCTGAAACTGGCGCTGGAGAAAATCGGAACACAGAACCGCTTGCAGGAACAGCGACTGTCAATATCACGGGATTTACATGACAATATCGGGGCACAGCTATCGTTTATCGTTTCCGCTATAGACACCATTAAATATTATGTTGCCGATAAAAACGAGCAACTGACAGGCAGGTTAAGCAATGTCGGTACTTTTGCCAAAGAAACCATTCAGGAGCTTCGAGATACCATTTGGGCAATGAACAAGTCGGGCATTACCGTAAAAGACCTGCAAAGCCGTATTGCCAACTTTATCGAAAAAGCCAAACATTCCTATCCCAACATTCGTATTTCGTTGGTAACGGATAAAAATATACCGGATGATACAGCATTCACAGGATTGCAGGGGCTGAATATTTTCCGCATTGTACAGGAAGCCACCAACAATGCCCTGAAATATGCCCAAGCCGAACAGATAGAAATACGGATAAGCAAAGAAGATGACAATATCCATTTCCAGATAACAGACAACGGCAAAGGCTTCGTAGAAAAAGACGTGGAGGCAGGCAACGGACTGTTGAATATGCGGAAACGGGCTTCGGAGCTGGGCGATGAATTAGCGTTAAGTTCCACAGCAGGTCGTGGAACGAGTGTGTCGTTTGGAGTGAAATAACCCATAAGTATTTAGTTATGAAAATACGCATAGCCGTTATAGAAGACAATAATTTCCTGATAAAAAGTGTAAAAGAAAAACTTTCGTTTTTTGAAGACATAAGCATTTCCTTTACCGCCAACAACGGTCTGGAATGTATGGACAAGCTCAATGAAAACCGTCAGACAGACCTTATCCTTATGGATATCGAAATGCCCAAACAAAACGGCATTGAAGCAACCGCTTTGGTCAAGCAAAAATATCCGCAGATTAAAATCATTATGCTTACCGTTTTTGATGATGACGAGAATATTTTTAAGGCAATACAGGCGGGTGCCGATGGGTATTTGCTTAAAGATGTTTCTGCGCAGGAACTGTATTTGGCCATTGTTCAAACTTTGGAGGGCGGTGCAGCAATGACACCCTCTATAGCCAGAAAGGCGATAAATCTTTTACGCAGTCCACTAACTTCGCAGTTGCATGAACACCACTTGAACCACGATCTGTCCGAGCGAGAAATTGAAATATTAGAGCAATTGGCGGTTGGCTTGCCTTATACCGCAATCGCGGAAAATTTATTTATTTCACCGTCTACCGTACGTCGGCATATCGAAAATATTTACCGCAAACTGCAAGTACATTCGAAAGTAGAGGCCGTGAACATCGCCAAAAGCAAGCGAGTGATATAACTGGTAGAGAATTAGCTAAAGATGCTTTCTCAAAGGACGGCCTTTTTATTCCTAAAAAATCATTCCATTTTTATTATACATACTTGATTTTTTTAACACGAATAGAAAATTTTTATAATAAAAAAGCTGCCTCAATTGTTTTTCGAGACAGCCTCTTTTTAATTTTATAGATACACTCAGCTTATTGCGCCGGCGCTACCGGAGCCGGAGCTGCCGGTGCTTCGTTTTTCTGGATAACGTTTACCAGTTCCAATTCAAAAATCAGTGGAGTAAACGGACCAATCATACCGCCTGGCATTCCTCTGTCGCCGTAACCTAATTTAGATGGGATAATAACGGTAGCTTTACCGCCTTTTTTCATGTGCATTACGCCTTCATCAAAACCTGGAATTACATTTCCTTTGCCAATAATTAGGCTTAGTGGCTGGTAAGGTGCGCGTGCCGGATTAAAAATATTCGCTTTTTTAGCTTCTGCCTCAACGCTGGTATCAAACACTTTGCCCGATAGCAATTTGCCGGTGTAGTTAACTACAACGCTATCACCTGCAACCGGCTGAACGCCAGTGCCAGCAGTAGTGGTGGCAATAAATAAACCTGAAGGCAAGGTCTCTGCCTTAATGCTGTTTTTATCCAAGTATTTTTTGATATTACCCGCTTCGGCGTTTTTAGCTTTGTCGCCTTCTGCTTTAAAGTAGTTTTCTATTTTTTCTTGGAAAGCCTGTTGGTTAGCCGTGTCTTTGTGGATTACCTCCTCAATTTTTACGGTGTAAATGATGTATTTACCTTTGATGCCTTGTGGCTTCGGCTGGCCTTTAGCTTCGGCCGAGTCTAAATCAATTTTGAAAGTTGCGCTATCGCCTTTGCTCAACAATTTAATGGCGTAAAATAAATCACCGTCATAAGATGGTTTAGATACAAAAGTTTGCGACGGGCGGTCTAACTCGTAAGAATTATATAAAACGGAGTCGCCATCTGTTTTAGCGATGATGTTTAAGCTGATAAAATCGCCATCCGCAATGGAATCGCTTTTCACATCATCATGAATGTTGTACATTAAACCCGCAGGGCCTTTTTTAAAACCTCCGTTACAAGCCGCAAAACCAAGTGCCGCTACGGATAAAATCAATAATCCTTTTTTCATTCGTTATATATCTTTTTTTAATTGCATTCAAGAATCCCTTTCGGGATGTTTTCATTCGTTATATATCTTTTTTTAATTGCATTCAAGAATCCCTTTCGGGATTTTTTCATTTATATTTATTCGTTTTTAATTGCATTCTGTTAACGGCCACCGTCGTCTTTGCTCTTTACTCTTTAATCCTTGCTCCCTACAAACTACTGCAAAAGCAAATTTTTATATTCGGGCAAAACCGCTTTAAACTGTGCAACCACCGTTTCTAACGACTCGTCTGATTGCCCGCCTGCAGCGTTTCTGTGCCCCCCGCCATTGAAATATTTTTTACAGATTTCATTTGCAGGGAAAGTACCAACCGAGCGCAAAGATAATTTTATTTTGTCTTTACGTTCAACAATAAAAGCAGCTAATTTAATTCCGCTTAAAGAGAGGGCATAGTTTACAATTCCTTCGGTTTCACCTGTTTGGATGTCAAATTTTGCGATATCCTCTTTGCTGGCGGTAATCAATGCCGTATTATATTCGCGCAGTACTTCCAGTTTGTTGCTTAAGCAATAGCCCAAAAAGCGTAAACGACCTTCAGAAGCATTGTCGAACACGTTTTGGTGTATCCGCCAGTTTTCGGCGCCAGCTTCTATCAATACGGCTACAATGCGGTGCAAATTTGCGGTAACATTAGGGAAGCGGAACGATCCGGAATCGGTCATGATGCCGGTGTACAAGCAGGTAGCAACGTCTTTATTAATTAGCTCGCCGTCATTCAGCAAGTTCACAATAAAATCATAAATCAGTTCGGCAGTAGCGCAAGCGTTGATGTTCCAATGTCTAAAATCGTCAAACCCTTCTGGCTCCAGATGATGGTCTATCATCACTTTTATCGCCTTCGCTTTGCGCACCTCTTCGCCAAGCTCGTTAATCCGCGAAAGCGTATTAAAATCTAAGCAAAAAATAAGATCGGCATCTGCAACTAAAGCTTGGCTTTCGGCTACCGCATCAGTATAAATAATAACCTCTGGATTATTGGGTAGCCATTGCAAAAAGTAAGGATAATCTGTTGGACTGATCACTTTTACATGATGGCCTTTTTGGATTAGATAATTGTATAATCCTAAAGACGAGCCCATTGCGTCGCCATCTGGCTTGTGGTGCGTGGTAATTACAATTTTGCAGGTTTCAGCTAGTTTCGCTTTCAGCGCATTTAAGTCAATCATCTGGCTATATAAGATGGCGAAGTTAATCAAATCATCCGAAAATTATATCAATACTTTTGGATACGATTTTAAAAACCTACTTTTGCTGCAATTTTAAAAATCAAGCATGACAACGAACAGAACTTTTACCATGATTAAGCCTGATGCGGTAGCTAACGGGCACATTGGCGCTATTTTAAATGATATTATCAACGGCGGTTTTAAAATTATCGCGATGAAATACACCCAGCTAAGCAAAGAAAAAGCTGGCGAGTTTTATGCAGTGCACAAAGAACGCGGTTTTTACGGCGAGCTGGTAGACTTTATGTCTTCTGGACCTATTGTAGCGGCAATTTTGGAAAAAGACAACGCTGTTGAAGATTTCAGAAAATTAATTGGTGCTACCAATCCTGCAGAAGCGGCAGAAGGTACCATCCGTCAAAAGTATGCGAAATCAATTGATGCAAACGCAGTACACGGATCAGACTCTGATGAGAACGCTAAAATTGAAGGCGATTTCTTTTTTGCTGCCGACGAGCGCTTCTAAGATTTTAAACTAGGTTATAAAAAAAGCGGCGAACCTTATGGTTCAGCCGCTTTTTTGGTTTTAGTATTGGCTGACTAGCTGTTCACCAATCACTTTTATTATTTAATCTCAAATACCGCCCTAATGTTCACGCTAATTTTAATGGTTTTAAAATCAATAGGGGAGGCTGCATCGGCAGACTCAAAAGACTGTGTTTTTAGCATAGCCGTGCGGTAAATAGGTTGCGGAAAACTGCTATTGTCCGATTCGCTGATTTCTATTACACCCCACAATTTTTCCCCGATAGCTTCTACCAAATAGGTGGCTTTCTCTTTCGCCTGCCTCAAGGCTTTAATTTTTAACTCTTTTTTAAGCTCGTCTTCTTTAGAGTAAGCATAACGCTCAATGTTAGAGTAAGCAATTCCTTTCGGGTCCAACGCAGCAATCAAAGCATTAAACTTATTTAAGTCTTTTACCTTAATGCTGTATTGTTTAGAAGCTAAAAAGGCAGGGTCTTTCTTTTTATCCCAATAATTGTTGTAAGCGTTAATGTTGTTGATCATAAAATCTTCTTGCGCAATGCCCGCTTTAGTAACTGCTTTTTGCAATTGCGCTTCAAGCTCATCGATACCAACTTTGTTTTTATTGTCTTTCATGTACTCTTTTAAAGAGATGCCGATGTAAATTTCATCTGGAGTAACTTCCTGTTCGGCGCTGCCGCTTACCTCTATTTTTTTACGTAAGTCGGCGTTTTGGGCAAATAATGAAGTGCTAGCAAAAGCTATGATTGCAATTAAGAGGAACTTTTTCATCTGATTATTGTTTTAAGGGTTTTAAAAATATGTGCCCGCAGTAAACATCTTTTTGTAATATTGAGCTGTATAGGGCATGGTTTCGTTATTATTATTCTTTTTAGTTTTAATAGAGATGTAATTTTAATGCCAATTCCATAAAGGAGATTTTATTTAAATATTTTTTGTGATGATACGTTTTGCTAAGTTTTTATGTCTGATGCTATTGTCTGCTTTTGTGTTTGCACAAGAGCCAGCTCAAAAAATGCCCGATTTTGATTTCGTAAACGTAAAAGGCGGACATACCACGCAGGCCGATTTGGATAAAAATAAAAAGACCCTAATTGTGTTTTTTGATGCAACCTGTCCGCATTGCCAAAAAGCTTCGGCTTTTTTTAATATGCATTTAAAAGAGCTTTCAAAGGTGAATGTGTTGTTTGTTACTTTAGATGAGCAAAAATCCATCAATATGTTTATGCAACAATACGCGCCATTAATCCCCAACGCTACAAACGTAAAAATTTTACGAGATACCAATTACGCTTTTGTGCCTACCTTTTTGCCAAAGCGTTATCCGGCAATTTACGTGTATGACCAAAAGAATCAGCTACAGCTTTATACCAATGACGATAAGGAGCTAGAGAAAGTTTTGCAAACACTAAGCGATAAATCTTAGTGCTTATCTGTGTGGCCTAAGCTTTTTTCGGGATTAACTTTATCGCGTACCAATTTTTTCAGTTCCTTTATTTCCGGAAAACGTCCTTCGCGTTTTCTATCGAAAATAAGGCCGGTATTCACAGATACTTTAAACGTACCCGCAAGCTCCGCTGGCGCTAAAAAAACACCTTCCAAATCATCAGAAAAAGTAGTTAATAATTCTTGCGCCATATAAGCAGCGCGCAACAGCCAGCCGCATTTTGGGCAATATTCTATTCTTACACTAGGTTTTTGTTCCATCTTTGTGGCGCGTGTATTTATATTTGCGTTTTGCGATAAAGATATGGAATTAATAGTTGTGGGTGCAGGGCCGGGCGATCCGGAATTGGTAACGTTAAAAGCGATCAAAGCGTTGGAGCGGGCCGACGTTATTTTATACGATAATTTAGCCAATAAAGTACTCTTAGATTACAGAAAAGAAGGTTGCGAGCTGGTTTACGTAGGCAAAACGCCCTACAAAAAGTATAATAGCCAAGATGAAATAAACGCTTTAATTAAGCATTATGCCGACAGGTTTGAGGTGTTGGTGCGCTTAAAAGGCGGAGATCCGTTTGTGTTTGGTAGAGGCATGGAGGAATTGGCTTTTGCAAAATCTTACGGCATGAAAACCAGCTATATCCCAGGCATAACAAGCATGTTGGGCATCGGTTTAAGTGGCATTCCGCTAACGCACCGAGGAATAAGTGAAGGTTTTTGGGTAATAACAGGAACAAAAAAAGATGGTAGCTTATCTAAAGACATACAGCTTGCTTTGCAAAGCAAAACCACGCTTGTTATTTACATGGGGATGAAAAATTTGCCGTTTATTGTTGAGGAGGCGGTTAAATTTGGTAAATCGAACATCCCGGCGGCCATTATCCAAAATGCATCATTACCTAATATGAAAATGGCAAAAGGCACGGTTGTGCAATTGCCAGAACTGGTGAAAACGCACGGACTTACACATCCTGCAATTATCGTAATTGGTGATGTAGTGGAACTGGCTGAGGGATAAAAGGTGCAAGGTTTATGGTTTAAGGTTTAGGGCGTAGGGTTTAAGTGGTCCAGCTATCCTTATTCTTTGATGCTTGTTCTTTTTGCTCTCTTTAAACGTGTTTTTCCAAAAAATCTTGGTAAGCCAATTTAATACCTTCTCGTAATTCTACTTTATGTTTCCAGCCTTTGCTGTGAAGTTTGCTTACGTCCATCAGTTTCCGCGGTGTGCCGTCTGGTTTACTGCTGTCAAAAGCCAGTTCGCCTTCAAAACCGATTATATCTTTAACTAGCAAAGCTAAATCTTTGATGGTTAAGTCTTCGCCGGTGCCCACATTAATCAAATGCGGTTCGTTATAGTTTTGCATTAAATAGTAGCAAGCGTCGGCCAAATCATCCGCAAATAAAAACTCGCGCATGGGGCTTCCACTTCCCCAAATGGTTACCGTAGCATCTCCACGTTCTTTAGCTTCGTGAAACTTGCGTATCAAAGCCGGCAATACGTGCGAGTTTTGAGGGTGGTAATTATCATTATAACCGTATAAATTGGTTGGCATAGCCGATATATAGTTGCAACCGTATTGTGCGCGGTAAGCATCGCACATTTTGATCCCCGTAATTTTTGCGATGGCATAAGGCTCATTAGTTTCCTCTAACAAACCAGTTAATAGGTATTCCTCTTTTAAAGGTTGTGGCGCCATTTTAGGATAAATACAGCTGGAGCCTAAAAACATCAGTTTTTTAACGCCATTTAAATATGAGTGATGAATTACATTGTTCTGGATCTGCAAATTATCGTACAAAAATTCTGCGCGATAGGTGTTGTTAGCTACAATTCCGCCAACTTTTGCGGCCGCCAAAAAAACGTACTCTGGTTTTTCGCTTGCAAAAAAATCGGCCACAGCCTGCTGATTTCTTAAATCTAGTTCTTTGGAACTACGCGTTATAATGTTGGTATAACCTTCTTTTTGCAGCTTGCGCAAAATTGCAGAGCCCACCATGCCTCTGTGCCCGGCGATGTAAACTTTTGATGATTTTTCCAAAACGTAATTTTTATAAACGCCCAAAGATAAAGTATTGGACGGCTTTAGCAGCGATAGCCGAAGATATTTTTCGGTTAAACCGCCATATCCTTTATTTTTGCCAAAAAATTAGCTGTGGGAAAAAGAAAATTACAACGTTTTGCCGAGATAGGCACGTTTAAAAATGTAAAGCAACTAGACGAAGGAAAAGCGTTTAAAGGGCAATGGGCATCTGCATTTTTTAAAAACGCCAATCCTATTGTTTTAGAGTTGGCCTGCGGAAAGGGCGAGTACAGCGTTAATTTGGCGCGCAAATTTCCGGAGAAAAACTTTATGGGCGTTGATTATAAAGGTAACCGTTTGTGGGTAGGCGCAAAAATGGCTTTGGATGAAGGAATTGAAAATGTTGGTTTTTTGCGTATCCAAATCCAAAATATCTTAGATTATTTTGCACAGGATGAAATTGATGAGATATGGATTACCTTTCCAGACCCGCAACCGCAAAGTCCGTTAGAGCGTAAGCGCTTAACCAACCCTACCTTTTTAGAAAAATACAAAGTGATTTTGAAAGATGGAGGTTACATGAATTTAAAGACGGATAACGACGGCTTTTTTGCTTACACGCTAGAGAAAATTGCCGAGCTAAATTTGCCTATTTCACAGCAAACTACAGATGTTTATAAGGATTTTCCTGGCGATGAAATTCTGTCGATCAAAACGCATTACGAGCGTATTTATTTGCAAAAAGACAAAAATATCAATTACGTAAAGTTTCAATTAGACCTTAAACTTTAAGCCTTATACCTTATACCTCCAAAATGGATCGCGCTTCCTTTTACGAGCAAGTTTATCAAGTTACCCGACTGGTACCTAAAGGGCGGGTAACATCTTATGGTGCCATTGCCAGTTACTTGGGCACAAAAGGCTCATCGCGTATGGTGGGTTATGCAATGGCAAGCTCGCATCAAATCTCACCGCCCGTGCCAGCACACCGCGTAGTAAACCGTAATGGCGTTTTAACAGGTAAATTCCATTTCGGAAGCTTAACCGCCATGGAAGATTTGTTGGCAAAAGAAGATGTAAAGGTGCTTGACGATAAAATTGTTGATTTTAAAAATAAATTTTGGGACCCGGCCGCGGAGTTGGATTTGGAGAAGTGAGCCACACCTTCCACCTCAAACCTTTACGCCTCCACCCTAAAACCACGTCCCTACTCCAGCGCCTAAACCGTGTATTTCCGGTTTCACATTGCCAGTCATAAAACCCTCAACCTGTTGGTGCCTGTAAATTGCCTGTACAAAATACTTTGATTTTCTTTTAGTGGTAAAAATAAGTCCGCCGGCTGCATCAGCAAAAAAGCCTTTGTTATAAGTGCGGAAAATGCGTGGTGCGTAGCCTGCAGCACCTTTTATAAAGAAATTGGTTTCGTCTGTAGAGATTGCTTTGGCCAGTAAATGGGCGTTGGCGCTAAAACCCAAAACGTCAAAATTAGATCCTGTACCGCGGTAGTTGGTATTCTCTATGCCAATCCCGAAACCTACACGTTCGTTTGCTTTCCCAAGCATTAGTTTAACCTGTAACGCATTTGTTTGTCCGCCCAAAGCGTGTTCATTTAAACCGAAAACATAACTAATGCTGGTTTGGCTTGATGTACGGAAACGATTGCTTTGCTTTTCTTGAGCAAAAACTAGGTCTGTGATAAAGAATAATGCAATTATTATCAGAAGGTATTTTTTCATGTGTCCAAATGAGCGTGGCAAAGATATCGTAAAGAGTATAATTAAGTGTGGAAACCTCGAGCTTTGCCTATTTCATCATAGGGTCGTAAATTCTCAAACCTTTTAAGTTTTGAAATCATTAACGTTATGTGTCAGTAGTGTTAAATCATAAGCTATTGCTGTAGCTGCAATTATTGCATCGGGTAATTTTATCTTATTTGATTTTCTTAAGTCTATGGTGGTCTTAATAATATGCTCTTTAATCGTAATTACTTTTGCAAGATTAATAAAATCGAACACTTTTGAATTCGATTTGGCATGGCCAGGTACTTCAATTTTATTAATGAATGAGATGTTGAAATCGCTATCTATAATGTTGGTGATTTTTTTGATTTATCTCTTCATCATAGCAAAGACCTAAATATTCAATTAGGATATTGGAGTCGATTAAGTATTTTTCTCCCATTCTTCGCGACTTTTTTTAGCCTCTGATAACATAGCTTCAACCTCATTTTTTAATAGCACACCCAAAAAGTCGGAAGGTTTACTTAGATGAGACTCTGATGTGAAAGTGGCGCCCAGCTCTTTTAAAATTTCCTTTACCAGCTTAACTTTGGTTCCGGGAACATTTATTATTAAAGTTTCCATAATCAAATTTAACAATTTCAGTCTTTAATTTGATATTCTAGTCTGTTCTATAGTTGGTGTTTCAATACCTAAAGCTTCGTTAGTGCAATAACATTCCTGCCAACCCAAATTCTATAATCGCTTTTTTTAACTTATGTTTGCAAACCAAAAAAGAAAGGCTTGCCTCAATGAATTTGGACGACATAAAACAGCCTATTGCTAAAGAACTGGATGCTTTTGAAGATAAATTCAAAGCATCAATGCAAAGCTCTGTGCCTTTATTAGATCGGATTACACATTATATTGTGAAACGCAAAGGCAAACAGATGCGCCCAATGTTTGTGTTTTTTTCTGCTGGCTTGTGTGGTGGCATTACCGAGTCTACCTACCGCGGCGCTGCTTTGGTAGAGCTTTTACATACGGCAACTTTGGTGCATGATGATGTGGTGGATAATTCTTTTGAACGCCGTGGTTTTTTCTCTGTTAATGCCCTTTGGAAAAACAAAATTGCGGTATTGGTAGGCGATTACTTGCTATCCAAAGGTTTGCAGCTTTCTGTAGATAACAAAGAGTTTGATTTACTTAAAATTGTTTCAGATGCAGTGCAACAAATGAGCGAAGGCGAGCTTTTGCAAATTGAGAAAGTACGGCGCATGGACATTAGCGAATCTGTTTATTACGAGGTAATTAGGCAAAAAACAGCTTCTTTAATTTCATCTTGTTGCGCTGCAGGTGCCGCATCTGCCGGTGCTAGTACCGAAGTGGTAGAACAGATGAAAAATTTTGGCGAGAAAATTGGTATCGCTTTTCAGATAAAAGATGATTTATTTGACTTTGGGGTGGATGATGTGGGCAAACCTAAAGGTATAGATATTAAGGAGAAGAAAGTAACCCTGCCTTTGATTTATGCACTTAACAAAGCAGATAAACCTTTGAAAAAACAGATGATAAACCTGGTGAAAAACCATAGCGATAACGAAGATAAGCTAAAGCAGATTATAGATTTTGTGCGGGAGAGTGGCGGACTAAGTTATGCCGAAGAACAGATGCTAAACTACCAAAACCAGGCTTTTGCCATTTTGGATAGTTTTCCCCAGTCGGCTTTTAAAACAGGTTTGCAAAATTTAGTACGCTTTACTACCGAAAGAAAAAAATAGATGAGCCACGAGATGATCTTTTTTGGCGGTTTCACACTTTTTATAGTGTTGATGCTTGCCCTTGATTTAGGTGTTTTTAATAAAAAAGACCATAAAGTGAGCTTCAAGCAAGCCGCCGTTATGAGCGCTATTTGGGTTTCATTTGCCATTGGTTTTTACTTTTTTTTAAAAACCGAAGGGCACGAGCTTCATAACATCCATAACCAAGCGCACCTTGCTCAGGTAGTAAAAGACCACCAGCACAATATTACGCTCAACGGTGCCAACTTTAGCGAAAACCTAAAAAAGTATAACGATAATTTAGGGCTCGAGTTTATTACCGGTTATGTGATAGAATATGCGCTATCGGTAGATAATATTTTTGTGATGGTATTGATATTTTCGGCTTTTGGTGTAGCCGAAAAATATTACCACAGGGTGCTTTTTTGGGGTATTTTGGGCGCCGTAGTCATGCGCTTCATTTTTATTTTTGTGGGCGCAACGCTCATTAGCAAATTCGGTTGGATATTGTACGTTTTTGGCGCTTTCTTAATTTACAGTGGCTTTATGATGTTTAAAGCGAAAGATGAGGAAGAACAAATTGACCCCGAAAACCATAAAGTAGTAAAGTTTGCTTCGCGCTTTTTTCCCATCCATCCAGAGTATGTGGGCCATGATTTTTTTCACCGTAAAAACGGCAAGCTGTATTTAACGCCATTGTTTTTGGTTTTGTTGGTGATTGAGTTTTCGGATGTCATTTTTGCAGTAGACTCTATCCCGGCAATTTTTGCGGTAACCAAAGACCCTTACATCGTATTCTTCTCAAACATTTTCGCTATTCTCGGCCTGCGTTCCATGTTTTTTTTGTTGGTAAACGTTATCCACAAGTTCCATTACTTAAAAACAGGTTTGGCAATTTTGCTGATGTTTATTGGGTTCAAAATGCTAACGCACCATTATCTAAAGCTGTGGGGTTTTACCACCATGCACTCGCTGTTTATCATTTTAGCAATTTTAACCGTAAGTATTGTTGCGTCTTTGCTTTTCCCTAAAAAACACGTTCCAAAGCATTAATCCGCGTTAGTTGGCTGAAATACGGCTTTGTAAAAGCCGGTTCTTTTGCGCTTTTTCTGCGCAAAAAACCAAAGCGAAGCGGCGTATGTAAGACAGCGTAAAAACGCCCAAAAAATTATCGTTTTCAGCTTATTTATGGCAGCATATTAGCTTAGGCTTGGCTAAAAATAAGTATGCAAAAAAATATACAGCAAAATATATCTGTGCCCGGCATGGGTGCAATTGTACATCAGCAAGGCGTGTTTTTTAGGGTTTGGGCGCCTAATGCCAAACGCGTTTTTGTAATGGGCGATTTTAACGCTTGGCGCGAGGATGAATTAGAGCTAAAGCTGGAAGATAATGGTTACTACGGAATAAATGTAGCGCAAGCTAAAGCAGGTAGCCAGTACAAATACGTCATTATTAGCAAGGCCGATGAAAAATTGATTAAAAACGATCCTTACGCCCGTGAATTAACCAACTCTAATGGTAATTCTGTGGTTTATGATAATGAGCGGTTTGATTGGGAAGATGACCAATCTTTTATGCCTTATTGGAATGAAGCTGTGATTTATGAATTGCATTTAGGAACTTTTTACACTAAAGAAAAAAACCAGCCGGGCAATTTTTACACACTAAAAGAAAAGATACCTTATTTAAAAGACTTAGGCATAAACGTGATCGAGATTATGCCTCCGTTTGAGTTTCCGGGAGCATATTCTTGGGGCTATAACCCTGCCTATCCGTTTGCGATAGAATCTGACTATGGTGGTCCAGATGCCTTGAAAGCACTGGTAAAAGAGGCTCACAACCACGGTATAGCGGTGATTTTGGATGCCGTGTATAATCATTTTGGCCCTTCTGATATTGATTTATGGCGTTTTGATGGCTGGTACGAGAATGATAAAGGAGGCATATACTTTTATAACGACTGGAAATCTGCCACGCCTTGGGGCGACACACGTCCGGATTACGGCCGGCCAGAGGTGCGTAATTACATTAAAGACAACGCACGGATGTGGCTTACAGATTTTCATATAGACGGATTGCGCTTAGACAGCACTTACTATATGCGCCATGTGGAAGAAGGGCAGGATATGGCGCAAGGCATTGCAGAGGCCGTTACTTTATTGAAAGAAATTAATGCAGAAGTACAAGAGAAATATCCGCAGAAACTGATTATAGCCGAGGATCTGCACAATTTGGAGGTCATAACCAATAGCTTAAATGATGGCGGTGTGGGTTTTAGCAGTCAGTGGGATTCGGTATTTGTACATACCATACGCAATGTTCTTATCACCCAAGAAGACGAGCAGCGCGATATGGAGCAGGTAGCAAAAGCCCTAACACAGCGTTACAGTAATGGCGCGTTTAAGAGGGTAATTTATACCGAATCGCATGATGAGGTTGGCAACGGAACAGCCCGCGTGGCAGAAGAGATAGCATTTGACGATGTAAACAATTGGTACTCTAAAAAGCGTGCAACTTTAGGTATTGCTTTAGTGATGACAGCGCCCGGCATCCCGATGATTTTTCAAGGGCAAGAACTTTTGGAAGATAGATGGTTTTCTGACACCGACCCCATTGATTGGTCTTTGTTAGAACAACATAAAGGGATTTTTCAGTTACATAAAGATTTGATTGCTTTGCGGCTAAATAAACAAGATTTCACGCGTGGTCTTTGCGGGCAACATATTCAAATTATTCGGGCAGATCAGGAGCAAAAAGTGGTTGCTTACCAACGCTGGAAAGAAGGGGGCGAGCGCGATACAACCGTGGTAGTGCTTAACTTCTCGGTTACAGAAAAGGCAGTTTATCGCATCGGTTTTCCTGCGCCGGGTTTATGGAGAATACGGTTCAACTCTGATTGGGATGGTTACGATGCGGATTTTAGCAATTACCAGTCTTTTGATGTGGAAGCAACCGGCCAAGCTTGCGATGGCTTTGAGCACAGCGCCGAAGTGTCCATAGCGCCATACACAGCACTGATTTTCTCGCAAGGATAGATGAAATTTTAGATTTTAATCCGACACGACCTCAAGTAAATTACGTTTAAAAAATCAGCTTTAAATGCGAAATTTACAGATTTACAATTGTTAATTATGGAAAGTAATATTTTTCAAACAGCTGATGATATTAGCTGGGAAGACTTAGGCGACGGTGTACAGCGCCAAATGTTAGGTTTTGATGCCAAAGCGATGATGGTGAAAGTGAAATTTGAAACTGGCGCTATCGGCTCGGTTCACCAACATCCGCATACGCAAGTGACCTTTGTAGAGAGCGGTAGTTTTTTAGTCACCATTGACGGTAATTCAGCCTTGTTGAAGAAGGGCGACGGTTTCCGCGTACCTTCAAACGCTTTGCACGGCGTAAAATGTGAAGAAGCAGGCGTATTGGTAGATGTTTTTAGTCCGTTAAGAGAAGATTTCATAAAATGATGAGAGGTCTACGATTTTCTGGATCTGAAAATCGTAGACCTCTACAATTATAATAAGTTATACTCGGCCAGTTTATTGCGCTCATCTTGCAAGGCACGTGCTAGCTTCTTTTCGTTATCGTTGGCCTTGGTTTTATAGGTTTTAAACTCGTCTTGTAAATCCTCAAAAAGTTTGATGCGGTAGCGTGCTTCTTTTCGGGCAGCAAATGCTGTAAAGTATAAAACAGTAGCAATTACCGCTAATGCAATAATAAATCCCCACATCAGCATCCGGTAGTTGCCTTTTTCGATACTAAAAAGGCCTAAAAAAGTGATTTCGTTGGCACTGTTGATAGATGCTTGTAAAGATTTTTCTTTCTCGGCCAGTTGGCTGTGCTGCTTTTTTAAGGCTTGTTCGCGCTCATTTAGCGTGGTAGCTATCTGCGCGTATTTGGCTTCTTTGCGCTGCAAAGTGTCCACGGTGTTTTTCCACAACGAATTGATGTGGCTCTGCTTAATTACTTTATATTCTTGATAATTGTTAGAACCTTCTACCACCTGTTTAAATTGATCGTTAATGCTTTGAGCCTGCACATAAAAACCAAAAAACAGGAATGCGGAAAGTAAAAAGGCAGTTTTTAAATGGTCTTTGTTCATAGAGATTTGATTTTGTTATCATTTTAAAGCGCCTTTTGTGTCATTTTATTGTATGCTGATGGCACAAATAATAAAAATAACGGCTGATACTAACAAAAGCTCAATCTTAAATGATTGTGAACCCGTCTATTTTCTTACGATAAGATAAACAATAAATAATATTACCAGGCATACCGGTATAATCCAGTGGATGGTTTTTCCGGCTGATTGGTCGTTTTTTTCGGTTACAGCTTCCTCTGCAGGTGCGGGGTTTTGCTGGTTTTCGTTATAGTCATGTTCAATCCCTTCCGGTGATTTTCTGAATTCTTCTTCCTTGTTTTCCATGATGATGCTTTTTCGCTGTTATAAAACAATTTTATTGCCAAAAGCTGATGTGCGCTTGCCACATTTAAAAACGAATTGCTTATTTTCCATCATGAAAACATTTCTGAAACTCATCGGTGCTTTGCTGTTTTTGCTTGTGGTAGTGGTGTTGGTTAAAACAGTGCTTTTTAAAAGCAAACAAATGCAGGAACAAAGCTACGTACCTTTAGCGGTCACAGACTCGTCGGTAGTTCGTTTGCAAAGAGCTATACAAATTAAAACCATCTCATATGACGAGCCAACAAAGATGGACAGTAGCGCATTTTCGGCCTTTCAGCATTTTTTAGTAAGCAGTTATCCGGCGGTTTTTGCTGGGATGGAGGTAGAATACGTCAACTTTTTTGGTATTGTTTTACATTGGAAAGGTTTGGATAACAAAGGTAAGCCAGCAGTTTTAATGGCACACCAGGATGTAGTGCCTATTGAAGAAGCTACGCGTAGCCAATGGGATGCTGATCCTTTTTCGGGCGAGATAAAAAACGGATTTGTGTACGGGCGCGGTGCAATTGATGATAAAGGGAGTTTAATTGCCATTTTAGAAGCTGCAGAAACTTTGGTCAAACAGGGGTTTAAACCTAAATGCGATATTTATTTTGTTTTTGGTCATGATGAAGAGGTAATGGGTCTACAAGGCGCTAAGGCGATAGCAAAGCTGTTTAAAGAGCGTAACATAGCCCCGCGTTTTGTATTGGATGAGGGAGGAATTGTAACAGAATATAAGGTGCCGGGTTTAGGTAAAACAGCCGCCGTAGTGGGCATTGCAGAAAAAGGATATCAAACATTAAAGTTGAAAATAAATATTCCGGGCGGACATTCGTCCATGCCCGAACATAAAACCGCCATTGATGAACTGGCAAAAGCGGTTGTTGCTTTAAAAGATCATCCTTTTGAGGCAGAGCTGAATTCAACCGTCCAAAATTTCTTGGATTTTGTAGGTCCCGAAATGCCTTTTACCAGCAAAATGGCTATGGCCAACCGATGGTTATTTACGCCCATCATTAAAAGTACTTATGCCAAATCTCCAACTGGCAATGCCACCATCCGCACCACCACCGCAACTACGATATTTAATGCGGGCGTTAAAGAAAATTTAATTCCGGGCGAAGCAGAAGCCACTGTCAACTTTCGCACTCTGCCCGGTGTTTCCCAAGCCGATGTGATAGCCCACGTAAAAAAGATAATTGATAATAATCAGATACAAATTATTCCGGAAGGAGCGGGGCACAGCCCTAGCCAGGTTGCTTCTGTTACAGATAGCAGCTTTGCTTATATCCAAAAAACAATTAGTGCTTACAAGAAAGACATTGTAGTAGCACCTTATTTGGTGTTAGGAGCCACAGATAGCCGTTATTTTGGCGATTTAACCGCCCAAGTTTTCCGTTTTATTCCATTTACAGATCCCGAAGGTTTCCACGGTGTAAACGAGCGGATTAAAGTAAGCGAGTTTAAGAAAGGAATAGGCTTTTATTATGAGTTGATGAGGGGGATGTGAGTAGCTTAAAAGAATTATTTGTTAATGTATTCCCCTGCCGTCATTACTGGAATTTTAGCATTTTTGAAATCCTTTTTGTTTCGGGTAATAATTACGTCCGAGTGGTTATCTATAGTAATTGCGTATCGTAAACCATCTTCAAAATCGTCAAAGTTTGACGTAAGCGCTAAGTCAATTGATTTATCCTCAAGTGCTAAGACAGTTACCAGAACTTACGTTTATGGCGAATTGAAGTTTAAACTCTAATACAGGTCAGGATTTGTAAATCCTTAAAAGCGGTAAGAGTTGTTTTTTATTATGAATTGATGATGAAAGGATAGATTTAAGTACTCAATAACGATGGCTTCTTTGTGTTTTTATCAGTTTATATCTGAACTCATCGTAAAATAGACTGATCAACAAAATTGCTGCAGCAAAAATTAAAGCGTTTAATTCCATGTTAAGCTTTGAGTAAAGAAAACCACCTATCAAACCACCTCCAAAAAAGAAGGAAATGATATAAATACGAAGTTTAATGGCTGACTTTAGCTTTTTTATTTGTAGTTCCGATTTTTGGAAAAACAAGTGGGAGAGGTCAATCCCTAAATCTGTAAAAAGTCCGGTAAGGTGCGTGGTTCTAACGGTAGCGTTTGAAATTTTTGTAACGTAAGCATTCTGCAACCCCATGGCAAAAAGCAATAAACAGGCAATTAAATTGGGATACCGGAATTGGATGAAATTACTAATTAGCGCAATTGTAATTAAAATAAGGCATTCAATTATTGTGGGCAATACAAATACGTTGAGCTTTCTGTTTTCTTTGAATATTTCGATAAGCATACTTGATGAAAATGAACCTGCAAGAAAAGAGAAGATATAGAGAAAATAAATGGTTCCTTTCCAAAATTCGAAATGTGCAACATCGTAAATAAAGAGAGCGAAATGTCCTGTTACATTAGTAGTAAGCTGTTTTATTGCTAAAAAACCGACAACATTTACAATTCCGGCAACAAAAGATAAAACAGCGGCAATCTGTAGGTTATGTTTTAGAGTTCGGCTTTTACCTTGGTGCCTAAACATTTTTTATAAGGTTAAATCTCAGCTGTTTTAGAGATAATGAATTAACTGTAAATGTATCTAAAATTAAGGTTTTGTCTGCCTTATTCATTTAAATGAGCTCGCTAAAATTTTCAATTGTTCGATAAAAGATTTTGCCGGATAAACCTTTGTAGATTTCCCAAAAATCGGGTATTTGTTTATCTAAGAAACAAAATTGAATATAAAAAAAAGCAAGAATCTCTCAATTCCTGCTTTCCATAACGCAAGCTACATCTTGCATTCTAATATTTTCCACAACGCAAGCTCTCCTATCTCACGTCTCAAACTCACATCTAAAGAACTACTGTATCAAAAACTTAAAGTTCTGTACGTTCTTTAAGGAAATTCCGGTACCTCTAACTACGGCACGCAAAGGATCATCGGCAACGTGTACCGGCAATTTGGTTTTAGAGCTTACACGTTTATCCAAGCCGCGCAATAGCGCACCGCCACCGGTTAAGTAAATACCTGTTTGGTAAATATCTGCAGAAAGTTCTGGCGGTGTAATCTCGAGGGCTTTTAAAATAGCCTCTTCAATTTTCGAGATCGATTTATCTAAGCAATGCGCTATTTCTGTATAAGAAACTGTAATTTGTTTAGGCACGCCGGTCATCAAATCACGGCCTTGCACGGCAAAATCGCCAGGCGCGTCTTGCAATTCGGGCAAAGCAGAACCCACTTCAATTTTAATGCGCTCCGCAGTTCTGTCGCCAATCATAATATTGTGCTGTCTGCGGATATAGTTTACAATGTCAGAATCAAAATTATCGCCGGCCACGCGGATAGATTGGTCGCAAACAATTCCCGAGAGGGCTATTACCGCAATTTCCGTAGTCCCGCCACCAATGTCAATAATCATATTACCCATTGGTTCTTCCACATCAATCCCAATACCTACTGCGGCGGCCATTGGCTCGTGAATTAAATATACTTCTTTGGCGCCTGCAATTTCGGCCGAGTCGCGCACGGCTCTTTTTTCGACCTCTGTAATGCCCGAAGGGATACAGATGACCATCCTTAACGAAGGGAAAAACCATCCCTTACCGTTATTGATCATTTTAATCATCCCGCGGATCATGTGTTCGGCCGCGTTAAAATCAGCAATAACACCGTCTTTTAACGGACGGACGGTTTTGATATTTTCGTGGGTTTTGCCTTCCATTTGCATCGCTTGCCTGCCAATTGCGATAACTTTATTGGTGGTGCGGTCAAACGCAACAATAGACGGTTCATCTACAACAACCTTGTCGTTATGGATAATTAAAGTGTTAGCGGTACCTAAATCAATCGCTATTTCTTGTGTGAACCAGTTGAATAAACCCATTTATGACGTTCTTGTGGTGTTGTAGAATTTAAAAGCTAAAAATATCAAAAACAATCTTTTTAGCGATGCTAATTTAGTATTAATGTTTAAAATGGCGAACTCCGGTAGTTACCATCGCTATACCTTTTTGGTTTGCCATATCAATAGAGTCTTGGTCTTTGATAGAACCGCCCGGCTGTAAAACTGCGCTGATGCCCGCTTCTGCCGCTAGCTCCACGCAATCTGGGAATGGGAAAAACGCATCCGAAGCCATTACTGCCCCTTTCAAATCAAAACCGAAAGTTTCTGCTTTGATTACCGCCTGTTTTAAAGAATCAACTCTTGAAGTTTGGCCAACACCGCTTGCAATTAAGGTGTTGTCTTTAGCAAAAACAATGGTGTTTGATTTGGTATGTTTTACCACTTTATTAGCAAAAAACAAATCTTGTAACTCCTGTGCGCTAGGTTGCTTTTGGGTTACTGCTTTCATTGCATCCGGACCTTCTACCGTGCTGTCTTTATCTTGTTCAATCACACCGTTTAATAGGGTTTTGAACAATTTATTAGGCAATTCTACCTCTTTGCGGCGTAAAATAATGCGGTTTTTCTTGCTGGTAAGTATTTCCTGTGCTTTTGCGCTATAAGCCGGCGCAATGAGTACCTCAAAGAAAAGCTGGTTAATTTCGTTTGCCGTAGCTTCATCAACTTCGCCATTGCAAATAAGCACGCCACCAAACGCAGAAATTGGGTCGCAAGCTAAAGCTGTTTTCCAGGCATCTAATAATTGAGGCCGGCTGGCAATTCCGCAAGCGTTGGTATGTTTTAAAATGGCGAAAGTTGGCTCTTCAAACTCATCAATTAAGGCAACGGCAGCGTCCACATCAACCAAATTGTTGTATGACAATTCTTTGCCGTTCAGTTTTTCAAACATCGCATCCAAATCACCATAGAAATAGCCTTTTTGGTGAGGATTTTCTCCGTAACGCAATACAGACGCTTTTTGTTCGCTTTGTTTAAATAACGTTAGGGCATCATCGCCTTGGTTAAACCAGTTAAAAATAGCAGTATCATAGTGCGATGAGATGTTGAAAGCATTGCGGGCAAAGGCTTTACGTTGTTCTAAAGAAGTTTCGCCTTGTTGCGCTTCTAAAATATTGTTCAGGGTGCTGTAATCATCTTTTGAAGCGATGATAACCACATCTTTATGGTTTTTAGCAGCCGCTCTAATTAAAGAAATGCCACCTATATCAATTTTTTCGATAATGTCCTGCTCTGCAGCGCCAGATTTTACTGTTTCTTCGAAAGGATAAAGATCTACAATTACCAGGTCAATTTCCGGAATTTCGTATTCCTCAATCTGGCCTTGATCGCCCTCATGCGCGCGACGGGTTAAAATGCCACCAAAGATTTTAGGGTGAAGGGTTTTAACGCGTCCGCCTAAAATAGAAGGATATGAGGTTAAATCTTCAACAGGAATTACTTTTACGCCTAGATCGGTAATAAATTTTTCTGTTCCTCCGGTAGAGTAGATGTTTACGCCTAATTTATTGAGCTGTTGTATAATAGGCTCTAAATTATCTTTGTAATAAACCGAAATTAAGGCGTTTTTAATCTTTACTGGATGGCTCATGGCGTGTTTTTGTTTTAAAGCGCAAAGATAGGAAAATCAATTTTTTTTGTAGCACAATGTGTAAATTCATTTCAAGCTTTTAAATAGAAGCAAAACCCAGCCTAAAAGAGCTGTTATTTGCTATTTTGCAGCAGCTTCATTCATGTGGCATTTAAAAGATTTCACTTTAGCCCGGCTAACAATAAAACCAACTAAATCTTTTGCGACGGAGGCAGAAACCTGTAATCTTCTGTTTTGATGTCTTTTTATGTCACCTATCGTACTAACGTTCAGAAGTACCGCCGTTTCTAGAAAGCTGAAATTTGGATCCGATCCAACAATTTCTACGATGTTTTTAGACTTAACAACCACATCATCATCGTTGTTGTTACAGGCCGAGAAAATTGATGTTGAGAGTAACAGTGCAAATACTATACTTGCCGTGTACCATTTGTTTTTTGTTTTCATGATAAAATTGTTTTGTTATAAGTCTGAAACAAGCCTATCAAAAAAATGATTTAAAAAATAAGATCAACAGTACAATTATAGGTGCGAAATGCACAAAACACCGGAAGATGACTTTTTAGAAAGCCTTTTTAAGATACCTTCATTTTTTTTACCAAGCCTTCTATCACTTTTGGGAAGTGCAGATGCTCTAGCTGTTGAACTTTAAATTTTATCATTTCTAGGTCGTCATCTGCCTCAATCTTAAATTTAGATTGATGAATAATTTCACCTTCGTCAAATTTATCGTTTACCAAATGGATGGTAATACCAGATTCGGCTTCGGCCGCGGCCAATACGGCTTTATGCACGCGTTCGCCATACATGCCTTTACCTCCGTATTTTGGCAGTAAAGAAGGATGAATATTGATGATTTTGTTTGGAAATGCTTTTAATAAGTTTTGCGGAACCAGCCATAAAAATCCGGCAAGCACCACCAAATCAACCTCTAAATTTCGCAACAAGGTAACCACTCTGCTTGTTTCGTAAAACTCGTGGCGGTCAAATATGTGCGATGGCACCTCAAAATTATCTGCACGTTGCAACACATACGCATCGGGGTTATTGGTTAAAACCAGCACTACCTCGGCATCATCATTACGTTTAAAATGCTCCATAATTTTCTGAGCGTTTGATCCGGAACCAGATGCGAAAATAGCTATACGTTTCTTCAAGGTGATTTATGTTTGCTTGTTTCTTCAAATATAGAATTTTGTGCGCTCAAGCGAAACCAATTTGTAAAAATTGCGCGTTTTGTTTGCTTATGGTTTGGTGTTTGTTTAAAAACGTAAAACATAAAATACCATGGAAAATTTGAAAAACAGAAAAGTAGCTATTTTAAGCGATCAAGGTTTTGAACAGTCGGAATTGCTAGAACCGCAAAAGGCTTTGTTAGATGCCGGTGCCACGGTGCATGTAATTTCTGCCGAGAAGGGGAAAATCAAAGCTTGGGACCATAGCGATTGGGGCAAAGAAGTGGATGTTGATAAAGCTTTGAGCGAAGCGAATCCCGAAGATTATGATGCGCTAATGGTTCCGGGAGGCGTGATGAACCCAGATAAAATGCGCGCAAATGCAGATTATGTGGATTTTGCCAAAGCTTTTTTTGAAGCAGGTAAACCCATTGCGGCCATTTGCCACGGACCGCAGTTATTAATTGAAACCGGCGCGCTAAACGGCAGAACAATGACATCATACCCATCTATTAAAACAGATTTGGTAAATGCCGGCGTTAATTGGGAAGATAAAGAGGTGGTGGTAGATAAAGGTTTAGTCACCAGCCGATCGCCCAAAGATATACCGGCTTTTAATAAAAAAATGATTGAAGAGTTTCGCGAGGGCGTCCATAAAGGGCAAAAATCTATTTAAGCTTAACAAAAAAAGGGAAACGCCTGCGTTTCCCTTTTTTGTTATAATCTCTCTAAAACTTAATTTTTTGAGGCCATATTAAGCGGTTTTTTATTGCCGTTATGGCAGGTTACACATTGTATGGCCGCTATCTGGTCGTTTCCTTCGTGCTCTTTGAAATATTTCTTGTTGATTTTGTTGGTCATCCGCATCATATCACGCGCTACTTCTTTGTGTTCTTTTTCATCACTAGCAAAATCTAACCGTTTTGGGTTGTCTTTAGATCTGGCGTGGCAAAAATCGCATTTAACACCTAAAGCGGTTTTAAAATCGTCCATAATTTTATCCAGTTCTTCATGGCTGATGTCTTTAGGCAATACCTTTAAATTTTTCGCTTTCGGCTCGTCCTGTTGCTTAGCCGGAACCATAGCCGCTAAACTGATGATGCCAACAATGGCACTTAAAAAAAGAAAAGGTTTTAAACGGTTTTTCATCTCACATAGTTTTAAATCAAAAAATTAGATCTGCTTGCTTGCGCGAAAGGCAATGATGATCTGTTTATTTATTGGTGTGCCATCTGTCAAAGATTTGCTGTGGATAGCACGTAACCAAGATAAAGAAAGCAGGAATACATTTTCAGAAAAATTTCTAATCTAGAATGAATCTTCGTTTTAAGCAAGTTAAGGGTTTGGAAGATTTGTTTGAGCATTGCCCACAAACGCTCCACAACCGTTAAGGATGGAAGCTTGTTGCGCCCGGTTTTTCTGATAGCTTACCTTAAGTGTATAGGGATAAATTTTATCAGACATGCCGTCGCTGCAATCGCCTTTACGGATATTAAGCATCAATTTCTGCCCGTTTTCTTCGGCGGTAAAATTTTGGACACCGTTTATCGTATGTGGAATAGGCGTTTTTACAATTATGCTATCTTCCAATAAGTTTAGTACAATTTTTTGTTCAGAAATCTCTAAACCCCAAAATGGTTCTGTACCGCTTCCGCGGAAATATACTTCACTACTTTTAACAGTGTCGGGTTTTAGCGGTTTTGGCCCTGGCTGTGAATTTTTAACTTGGGGTGAATTTTGGTTGCAGGCGCAAATTGTTCCAAAAAGTGTAAGTAAAATGCTGTAAAGGATAGTTTTCATAAAATAAAGCCTATCCTTTTTTTAGCAAAAGCGATACCGTTTTAATCTTCGCTATCGGGTTTTGCGGCTTCGCCATTGCTCGGGAACCAGTGTTTTCGCTTTTCTGCAGGAATAAAAGTCCAGGCCAAAATACGGCTCACCTTATTGCCTTGCCCCATCGGTTTAACTTTAACATCGGCAGCGCCAAGTTTTTCTAAAAGTTTTTGTGCGCCTTTTAAATTTTCATGGTTAGATATAAGTGTGGTAAACCATAAGCACGATTTCCCGAACTCTTCGCTCTGGCGGATCATGTCGTTTACAAATTTCCCTTCACCTCCGTGGCACCACAGCTCATGCTCTTGCCCGCCAAAATTTCTTTTTACCTCATTAACTGGCGTTTTGTTAAGGTTAGACAGTTTTTTTAACGACGCATTTTGCGCCTCGGTAAGGGTGGCGTAAAAGGGTGGATTGCAGAATGTGGCGTGGATACGTTCTGTTTTTTCGATTGCGCCGGGCAATATATTTTTAGGGTTAACTTGCAACCTCAACTTTATTTTTGAAGCTAAGGAAGGGTTGGCATCCACTATTTTTTGTGCAGCGTCAATAGCCTCTTTGCTGATTTCCGAGCCTATGAAAGTCCATCCGTACTCATGCGTACCTATTAGCGGATAAACGCAGTTGGCGCCAACGCCAATATCCAAACATTTAATTTGTTTACCCGTAGGTACTTTCCCGCCATTGGCCAAGGCCAATAAGTCGGCTACGTTATGCACATAATCTGCCCGGCCCGGAATTGGCGGACAAAGAAAGCCTTCTGGGATATCCCAACTTTTCACATCGTAAAAATGTTGCAATAAAGCCTTGTTTAATGCTTTTACCGCATCTGCATTTGCAAAATCTATGGTTTCTGCACCGTGTTCGTTCACTTTTACAAAGGTGGCTAGCTCTGCGTTCGCTTTTATCAGTTCTTGTAAATTGTAGCGTCCGTGGTGCTTGTTGCGCGGGTGTAACTGTGATTTTGCTTTTTCTCTGCCTTTCTTTTTAGCGGTGGGTTTTGCCATGGAATCAAATTTTTGCGCAATTTACCATTTTATTAGGCTTGTGCGGCTGTTTATTAGGCATATTTATATGTTCGGGAATTTCTTACGATATTTATAGAGGATTTATGAGCTACAAATTGGACCGCAAAAATTTAAGGCACAAACCGCTGAAGAAGCGGCGGATCATGCGTCTTATTATCAGAAGTTGACGTGGCAAGAACGTGCTAAGATTGCACATTATTTGAATTGTAGTGCCTTCAATTTTCCGTTAGATAACCCTCCAAAACTGGACCGTACAAAATTTAAAGCGAGGGGGAGAGATTAGCGGACTGGGTTTCCAAATTTGGAGGCGAAGAAGAAACTGTGAATCAAATGAAAGCATTTTTTAAAGAAGCCTTAGTTTATAATCACGATACCAATCAGCAATTTGCGCGTTTGCTTACGGAGAACCAAGGTTTAGAGCGTGCACATGAGCTTTTTGGCCATATTTTGAGCGCCCATCATATTTGGAACGCCCGATTGCAAGCAGTTACTCCTCAATTTGCTGTATGGCAAAACGTTTCGGCAGGGGACTATGCAGTTGTTGACAAGGAAAACTATGGTGCTAGCATCAGCATTTTGGATAACGTGGATTTGGAGGCTATCATTGCTTACAAGACTACTAAAGGCGATGCTTTTAAAAACCGTGTGCGTGACGTGCTTTTCCATGTCATTAATCATAGTACTTACCACCGCGCGCAAATTGCCAGCGAGTTCAAAAGAGCAGGCTTGGGTGTGCCCGCTTCTGATTGGATCATGTACAAACGGAACCTTAAAGGTTAGATGCTATTAAGTTAAGACTTTTTTACGTCATCCGAGGTACGAGAAATCTCACAAGCACGTCTGAATATCGCATTTTTTGAAACCTATTTGTGAGATGTTTCACTATCGTTCAACATGACGCCTCTTTTAACTTATTAGCATTGCATAGAGGTTAAAGAAATAAACCCCGCTGAGTTTGCGCCAAAAAAAGTCTAAAAATTAGAAACCCGCATCGCTGTTTAAACACCGAGCCCGCGTTTCATAAACGGGATTGCAGCGGATACCGGCCTGTGGCTAATGCCGTGCGTGGGATTAAGCGCCGCCGAGCAGTATGAGCGGAAAGCGCGGCTGCGGTGGATAAACGGCAAAGCAGCACCTTTTCAAAACCACATTAAACAAAAAAGCTCCTGAGTGTTTTACCCAGAAGCTTTTTCTTAAACAACACAAATAGTTTAGGCTTTTTGGTCGTCTTTTTCTTTGATGATATCTACCACAATTGGCGTTGCCACGCAAATGGAAGAATAAGTTCCAAAAATTACCCCGATTAATAGGGCGAAAGAGAAACCTCTTATGACCTCGCCACCGAAGATGAACAATACTGCCAACACGAAAATTACGGTTAGCGCGGTGATTACGGTACGGCTTAAGGTGCTGTTAATGGCATCGTTAATTACGATAGACATTTTATCTGTTTTAGCGTGGTGCGTTGCTAAATACTCGCGCACACGGTCAAACACCACCACGGTATCATTAATAGAATAACCGATAACGGTAAGGATGGCCGCAATAAACGCCTGATCGATATCTAAAGAGAACGGTAAAATTCCGTTAAATAGCGAGAAGAAGGATAGCACCAACAAAACATCGTGCGCTAAAGCTACTGTGGCCCCTAAACCATAAGTCCATTTTCTAAACCTGATGAAGATATATAGCCCGATAGCAATGATAGAGAATAGTACAGCGTAAATTGCCGAAATTTTGATGTCGTTAGCTATAGTTGGACCTACTTTTTGGAAACTTTCGATACTACTTTTATTGTTGGCTATTTTAGCTAAGCCTTCTTTAAGCTTTGCTTCTACCACTTGGTCTGCATTAGAAGAGTGGTCGTTTATTAGGTATGGAGTTGTAATCCTTACCTGATCATTGCTACCAAAAGTTTTTACTTCAGAAGCCACGCCAAATGATTCGTTAACCGCTTCACGAACATTTTCTGTAGTAACCGTTTTCTCAAATTTAACAACATAGGTTCTGCCGCCTTCAAAATCTACACCAAAAGAAAAGCCTCTTACAACCATAGAAATAATACCTATAGTGATGAAGATGCCCGAAATGATATAGAAAATTTTACGTTTTGCAACAAAGGCATAATTGGCGTTTTTAAAGGTATGGTCGCTCCAAGGGTTAGAGAATTTAATCGGCATTTCTTTTTTCAGCATCCACTCAAAAATCAATCTTGAAATAAGGATGGCAGAGAATAAAGAGGTTACGATACCGATAATTAAGGTAGTTGCAAAACCTTGTATTGGTCCCGAACCGAAAACGTATAAAATAATACCGGTTAATAGGGTAGTGATTTGCGAGTCTAAAATAGACGGCATAGCGTGTTTATAACCGTCTGAAATGGCTAAACGAATAGATTTACCCAAATTCAGCTCTTCGCGTACGCGTTCGTAAATCAACACGTTGGCATCTACCGCCATACCCAAGGTTAGCACGATACCCGCTATACCCGGCAAAGTGAGCACCGCACCTAACGATGCCAGTACGCCCATCAGGAAGAATACGTTGGTAAACACAGCCACGTTGGCTACGGTACCGGCGCGGTTATAGTAGAACATCATAAACACCAATACTACTAACAAGCCCACCACAGATGAGGTTAAACCTGCGCTGATGGCTTCGGCACCTAAAGACGGACCTACAACAGCCTCTTGAACAATTTTTGCCGGTGCAGGAAGTTTACCCGCTTTTAAAACGTTGGCTAAATCTTTTGTTTCTTCAACGGTGAAGTTTCCAGAAATAGATGAAATACCGTTAGGGATTTCGCCAGAAACGCGCGGAGCGGTATACACTGCATTATCCAAAACAATGGCTACACATTTATTATCATCTTCACTTGATGGCGAACCTGCCGCTTGTGCAGTAATTCTTTTCCAAGCACGGGCGCCGTCGGTTTTCATTACCATTACCACCTCTGGGTTACCACGTTGGTCAAAATCTTCACGTGCATTTGAAATAACGTCGCCAGATAAAGCTGGTTCGCCGTTGGCTCCGGTAGCTTTAATGGCATATAGTTCAAATACTTTATTGTCTGGCGCGGTTGATTTAACGCCCCACATTAATTTTAAGTTGCTTGGGATTAAAGAGGCGATATCTTCTTCTGCAAAAATGGCGTTTACTTTGGCGGTATCGCTTTCTAAAGCATAACCTACAGTTGGTCCCGGGCGCAAACCTTGTTGGCCGTTAGCGCCTTGGAACATGGCAGGCGTTAACAAGGCAAACAATGGGTTTGATTTTGCCAACGCGTTTACATCTGCAGAATCTTTTGAGGTGCTGTCTTTTTTAGCACTTAACAAAGCGGGTTTATCTGCTTTAGCAGATGTTTTTGCGGTATCTGCCGGAGCAACTTTAGCCTCTGTTTTTGGTTGCTTAGCTGCTAAAATGTTGTTGATATTTTGCATCAACGGGAAAATCTCTTGATTATCGAAAGTTTCGTAAAACTCTAACTTGGCCGAACCTTGCAATAATTTACGCACCCTTTCTTTTTCGGTAACGCCCGGAAGCTCTACCAAAATACGGTTGCTGCCCTCTTGTAACTGGATGTTAGGCTGGGTTACACCAAATTTATCAATACGGGTTCTTAAAATGTTGAAAGAACGCTCTACAGCAGAGGTAGATTGTTTCTCTAAAAACTTTTTTACCGCGGCATTAGAGTCGCTCATTTTTACATCCTCAGCGTTTTCTCTGGTTGCAAAAAAAGCAGCTAATTTACCGTTAGGGTTTAGCTTTTCGTATTCAGAAACAAACAGACTTACCAATCCTTCTTGCGAAGTACTTAGTTGGTCTTCTGCATTCGCTAAAGCTTTATTAAAAGTTTCATCGGTTGGATTGTTGGCTAAACTTCTGATCAATGCAGATAATTCTATCTCCATTGTAACGTTCATACCGCCTTTCAAATCCAAACCTAGTGGGATTTCTTTTTGTTTTACATATTGATAGGTATGGCCTAAAATTGGGTAAACGGGTTGGTTAGATATAGAATCTAAATATCTTTTTTCTTTAACCGGATCACCATTGGCATATTCTTTGGCATCGTTTTCTACCTTATTGGTAACAAACGTAAAAGAAAGTGCATATAAACATAAAAGTGTAAGTACAATTGCTGCAAACTTAATAATCCCTTTGTTTTGCATTTTTTTTAAATGATTTGAGTAATTCTGCTGTTTTTATTCAAGATGGCAAAGCTAATTAAATTTTTGTTTTATAAAATCCCTTAGGATTAATTTATTAGCTAGTGCTTTTGTAGTATCAGAAAAGTATAATTGAAGACGTGCTTTTCGTCTTGATGATGCTCCTGACGCCATTTTACTTCCCAATCTTTAGCGTTTAATTCTGGGAAAAAAGTATCGGCGCCACCTATTGTATCTACTTTTGTCAGGTAAACTTGCTGGGCAAAATCTAAGGCCTGCCGGTAAATTTCTCCGCCGCCTATCACAAAAAATTCTTCTTCTTTTTCGCAAGCTTTTATAGCATTACCTAAGTTATCAAATACTTCAACACCAGGTATTTCCAGGTCTTGTTGCCTGCTGATGACGATGTTTCTCCGGTTTGGCAAAGGTTTGCCCAAAGAATCGAAGGTTTTGCGCCCCATAATGATGGTATGCCCAGAAGTTACTTTTTTAAAAAACTTCAAATCGTTTGGCAAATGCCACATTAATT
Organism: Pelobium manganitolerans; assembly: GCF_003609575.1. GTDB lineage: Bacteria > Bacteroidota > Bacteroidia > Sphingobacteriales > Sphingobacteriaceae > Pseudopedobacter > Pseudopedobacter manganitolerans. The sequence goes on from NZ_MBTA01000004.1 coordinate 146,875, forward strand.
GGTTGTTTTTGCCGATGCCGTTTTCGCTGTCTGTAGCCACTATCATGGACAGGCCTTTGAACTTTCCCGTGGGGAGCTCGGTTTGGTCCGTATTATCTTGCATGGTTTGTTTAGGTTTTTTGTATAAAGCCAAATATAATGTTTTTGGAGTTAGATGTGAGATATGAGACCTTGTTGAGGTACGGCATTAGATGCTTAAAGAAGCCTCATCTTACAGTCATCCTTCGTTCATCTTACATTTAGGCTATTAAATTAGATGCGCAATAAGGGAAAGCTTTACGAAGCTTTTTGGGTCTTCGTAAAGCTACAATTTTAAACCTTTTTTGCTAAGTATTTGCCGGAATAAATTTCATGCTGATGGAGTTCACGCAGTGGCGGGTGTTTTTTGGTGTAAAGCTTTCCCCTTCAAAAACATGCCCCAGGTGTCCGCCACAATTGGCGCAAACAATCTCTATACGCCGGCCGTCGGCATCTAAAACGCGTTTTATGGCGCCGGGGATTTCATCATCAAAACTTGGCCAACCGCAGTGCGATTCAAATTTGTCTTCAGAGCGGTACAGCGGCGCATTACATTGCCTGCAAACATAAGTTCCTGCCTCTTTCATGTTGGTGTATTCGCCTATAAAAGGACGCTCGGTACCTTTGTGTAATATCACGTATTCCTCTTCGGGAGTTAATTTATTAAGTTCCATAATCTGTTTTTTTTATGAGTAAACATCAAGAAACATGCTAAACCTTAGTCGAGCCATAAGCGGCGGTATTCTTCTTTTAATTCTGTAAGGCATTTTGCACATAAGCAACCATCAAAATGCTCAGAAACATATTGCACTTCGTTTAAATCTAAAGTGACGGTGCTGCACTGGCATTGCGTATAATTATTGGCTTTGCATTCTATTTTTGAATGGCAACGCTCGCAAATAATAATTTCGTGTTTGGTGTACTTGCCTTGTCCGATTGTATGTTCTTCTTCCACAATCAAAGGTATCAATAACAAAAAGAGTCCGGCAGCAAAAGCTCCGAACTCTTAAAACTATGATTTTTTAAATTTAGGCACTGCAAGAAAGGCAACCTTCTTCCATGCTGCAACTTGCGCCTTCTGGTATTTCTACGGCATTTTGCTGTACAACCGGATCAATTTCTTTTACCGCCTGGCTTTGCACGCTAAATTTAATTGCTTGGCTGGCTGCCTGCGTACGCAAATAATACATACCGGTTTTTAAGCCTTTTTTCCAAGCGTAAAAATGCATTGACGTTAGTTTTGAGGCAGTAGGTGCGCTCACAAACAGGTTTAGCGATTGCGATTGGCAAATGTAAGCGCCTCTGTCTGCCGCCATATCAATAATGGTACGCATTTTTATTTCCCACACGGTTTTGTACAAATCTTTAATGTGCTGCGGAATGCTGTCGATATTTTGTACAGATCCGTTTGCCAAAATGATTTGCTCTTTCATCTGGTTGTTCCACAAGCCCAGTTCCACTAAATCTTTCAGCAAATGTTTATTTACTACCACAAACTCGCCACTTAAAACCCTGCGCGAGTAAATGTTGGAAGTATAAGGCTCAAAGCATTCGTTATTTCCTAAAATTTGAGAGGTAGAAGCCGTAGGCATCGGCGCAAGCAACAACGAATTTCGCACGCCGGTTTCTACGACTTGTTTACGTAGTTTTTCCCAATCCCAACGTCCGCTGGCAGGTTTAACGCCCCACAAATCAAACTGGAATTTCCCTTCTGATAAAGGTGAGCCTTTAAAGGTCTCGTAAGCACCTTCTTTAACTGCCAAATCTGCGGAAGCTTGCATAGAAGCAAAATAAAGCGTTTCAAAAATGTCGATATTCAGTTGTTTGGCCGCTTCGCTTTCAAAAGGCATCTTCAAAATCATAAAAGCATCTGCCAAACCTTGTACCCCTAAGCCGATAGGGCGGTGGCGGAAGTTAGAGTATCTGGCTTCTTCTACCGGATAATAATTATGATCAATAATGCGGTTTAGGTTAATGGTGACCTGATAAACCACCTCGTATAGTTTTTGGTGGTTAAATGCACCGTTTTCAATATAAGCAGGTAAAGAAACCGATGCCAAATTACATACTGCAACCTCATCTTTGGAAGTGTATTCTAAGATTTCGGTACATAGGTTTGAGCTTTTGATGGTACCTAAATTCTTTTGGTTTGATTTGGCGTTGGCCGCATCTTTATACAAAAGATATGGTGTTCCGGTTTCTATCTGCGCATCTAAAATGGCAAACCACAATTCTTGTGCTTTGATAGTTTTGCGCGCCCTGCCTTCTTGCTCGTACTGGGTGTAAAGTTTTTCAAACTCATCGCCATAGCAATCTGCCAAACCCGGTGCTTCATGCGGACAAAACAGGCTCCATTCGCCATCTGCCTCTACACGTTTCATAAATAAATCCGAGATCCAAAGTGCATAAAACAAATCGCGGGCACGGTTTTCTTCTGCGCCGTGGTTTTTCTTCATATCCAAGAAAGCGAAGATATCGGCATGCCAAGGTTCTAAATAAATGGCAAAAGCACCTTTACGCTTGCCACCGCCTTGGTCCACATAACGTGCCGTATCATTAAATACTTTTAGCATAGGCACAATGCCGTTGCTGGTGCCGTTTGTGCCGCTAATGTACGAGCCCGTAGCACGTACGTTGTGGATACTTAAACCGATACCTCCCGCGCTTTGTGAAATTTTAGCGGTTTGCATCAATGTACCGTAAATACCCTCAATACTGTCGTCTTTCATGGCTACCAAAAAGCAGCTGGACATTTGCGGTTTAGGCGTAGATGCGTTAAACAGCGTTGGCGTTGCGTGGATAAACCACTTTTCGCTCATTAAAGTATAGGTTTTAATTACGCTTTCTAAGTCATTTTTGTGGATGCCAACGGCCACGCGCATAAATAAATGTTGTGGGCGCTCGGCAATTTTACCGTCTATTTTTAGCAGATACGAGCGCTCTAAAGTTTTAAAGCCAAAATAATCAAAGCTAAAATCGCGGTCGTAAATGATGGTGCTGTCTAGCAGTTCGGCGTTTTGGTCAATAATGTCCATCACCTCATCAGAAATTAAAGCGCCGCTTTTGCCATTCTTTTTGTCGATATAACCGTGCAACATCCGCATCGTTTCCGAAAAAGATTTCACGGTGTTTTTGTGCAGATTGGATACTGCAATGCGCGATGCCAACAAAGCATAATCTGGATGGCGGGTAGTTAAAGATGCGGCCGTTTCTGCTGCTAAGCTGTCCAGCTCGGACGTGCTTACACCATCATACAAACCGTCGATTACTTTTTTTGCCACCTCAACCGGATCTACATAGTCTTGGTTAAGGCTGTAGCTTAATTTCTCTATCCGAGAAGTAATTTTGTCAAATTTTACGGATTCTTTTCTTCCGTCTCTTTTTATTACAAACATGATTTATGGTATCAAGTATTGAGTATTGGGTAGTGAGTAGTGCGTATGTCTTGCTACTTAATATTACGTCTGATGTCTCTCTTAAAAATCTTCTTCCAAAGAAAATGCTTGGCTTCCGGCGTCGCCTATTACGCCGCTTTTTTGATAGTCGCCAACGCGTTTTTCGAAGAAATTGGTTTTGCCTTGCAATGAAATCATCTCCATAAAATCAAACGGATTGCTGGCTTTATATATTGCCGGATAGCCTAATTCTATCACCCATCTATCAGCAACAAATTCGATGTATTGCTGCATTAAGCGGGCATTCATGCCAATCAAATCAACCGGAAGGGCGTCGGTAACAAATTCTTTTTCGATAGTTACCGCTTCTTGGATAATTTCATAAACCTCTTGTTGGCTTAATTTGTTAGCGAGCATACCATATAAAAGGCAGGCAAATTCGCAGTGCAAGCCCTCATCGCGTGAAATTAATTCGTTGCTAAAGGTTAGCCCCGGCATTAATCCGCGTTTTTTAAGCCAAAAAATAGAGCAGAAACTACCGCTAAAAAAGATGCCTTCTACTGCAGCAAACGCAACTAAACGTTGTGCAAAAGTTCCATTTTCTATCCAACGTAAAGCCCATTCGGCTTTGCGTGTTACGCACGGAACAGTTTCTATGGCGTGCAATAAATGGTTTTTTTCTTTCGGATTTTTGATGTAGGTATCAATCAGTAAAGCATAAGTTTCCGAGTGGATGTTCTCCATCATAATTTGGAAACCGTAAAAGCAGCGTGCTTCTGGCACCTGAACTTCGCTCATGAAGTTGATCGCTAAATTTTCATTGACGATACCGTCGCTAGCGGCAAAAAACGCAAGCACGTGGCCAATAAAATGCCTTTCGCCATCCGTTAGGTTGTCCCAATCTTTTTGGTCGGCAGATAAGTCTATCTCTTCGGCGGTCCAAAAACTGGCTTCGTGGCGTTTGTACATTTCCCAAATAGCGGGATAGTTGATGGGCAAAATAACAAAGCGGTCTTTGTTTTCTTTGAGCAATATTTCTTCCTGTTGCATTTCTAAAGCTTTTAAATTAAACAAACAGGAGTTGACAAAAGATAGCATGGCCCTTGCACGGGCAACACCGGGTGCTTTTATCAAAACCTTTTACGTGAAAGTCTTGAAAAACTTATTTGGCAGGTCTCCTGGCTTTTCTGTTCACAAAACGCCTTCCCATTAAAAACAGTGGCTTTTTGTTTTGCAAATGTTTGACGTTGCCCCGGAAGCAACGAAACAGAATCACAGTTGCATCGTCAGCCCGTGGTTTTCACACGGTTCCCTTTTAATTTTGGCTATTGATGCCAAAAACCTAAATAAGGATTGTTAAAGAACTGTGGTAAAGCTAAGCTTTTTGGTACGAGGGGCGGTTAAAAATTTTTAAACAGGAACTATGGTTTTCCACATCTTTTGGCAGAAAGTGGTTTTAGGGAGTTTCGTAAGTGATTTTGCAAGGCACAACACCTTTGCCGTATAAACCTAGTTCTTTTGCGGCGATGCCAGAAACATCAATAATTAAACCTTTGCCAAAAGGGCCACGGTCATTTATTACAACGGTAACTTGTTTGCCATTGTTTAAGTTGGTGACCTTTACCTCTGTGCCAAAAGGCAAGGTTTTGTGCGCCGCGGTATATTCATTTGCCCGATAAACCGCACCACTGGTGGTTTTACGGCCCTCAAAGCGTTTATGATAATAGGTGGCTTTGCCTGTTTTAGAAATGCTATCTGCTGGAGCGCTTAACGTTAAAATGTTTAGCAATGCTACGGTAAGTAAACCCATGTGCCTAAGTTAGAAAAAATCAAAATTTCTGCAAAATTTCGCAGTTTTTACCAATCAAATTCAAATTAATGTTAACGGAAGTGTTGTTTATTTATTTTACGTTCAGTTACTTAACTAAAGTAAAAATACCTTAATTTAGACGCCAGAAAAAATTTACGCTCCTATTTCATGAAAACACGCGTTCTTGGCTCCGGATTTCCCCGGGTAGCTGGCATCGGTTTATTGTTTGTATGGCTCTTTAGCGCTATTGAAAGCAAAGCTCAATCTGCCTTAGCTCAAAAACTTGAAGTGATTGACAGCCTTGTTTTAACCGGCGAAAGAAAATTGGCCTTAAAGGAACATCGCTCTATTGATGTTAAAAAACTGAAAGCGCCAGAACAGAAAGCGAAATATTATTTGCAAGCATCGTCTTTAGAACAACTGGATTATGAACATGCTGCAGAGCTAGCCAAAGAAGCCGTAACAATTTTTGACAATACACGGTTTAGAAAGCAAAACCCCGATTTATATTTTAAAGCCTTAGTAATTAATGGAGAAGCTAATTATCACCGTAAAAACTATTTGGTGGCCTTAAACTATTTTGTTGAAGCAAAAAGTCTGTTAAAAGATGGTGATTGCAGGAATGGCGTTTTATTCGGAAAATTTGCCAACATTTATTTCGGACAGAAAAATTACGAGAACGCCGCGAAATATTACATCAAATCATACCATACCCAGTTGATATGTGACGGAACATCCGATATCAAACCCAGTTACTTTTTTAGGGGTATGGCGTTAAATAACGCAGGCTTCAGTTATTTTAAAAATGGCCAGCTGGATAGTGCCACTTATTATTATAACAAATTTGAAGAAGACATTAATGACCAGCTCCAAAAAAAGAAAATAACCCAAGGTTACGCCAATATTTTACGCACCATATTATATGATAATAAAGGCGGCCTGGCGCTGGCACATGAGGATGCGGGCTTGGCCGCATCTTATCTTGAAAAAGCTATAAACATGCCCGTGCAGGGGGATGACTTTTTAAAAGTACCGCCTTTTTTAAAGCTGGCAAAGCTTTATACCCAAAGCGGGCAGATAAAGGATGCCGAGCATGCTTTAAAAAGCAGTATGGCCATCATTAGCCGGTTTAAAGAACAAAGCCAACAATATTATCCGTTATGGGTAAAACGCAAAGCAGAATTATTTAAGAAGACAAAGCAGGCCGATAGCACACTGGCTTATCAAGAGAAATACATTGTGCTGCATGATTCTGTAGATGCTGCCGAACATGAATTATATTCCATAGACGTAGCAAAAGAGCTGGAAATGATTCATCAGCGTTTTGAGCTTAACCAGCTTAGGCAAGATGATAAAGTGCGACGGATGTACGTGGCAGGTTTAATTGAGTTTGTGCTTTTTATAGCCATTATTTTTGTATTGGTTTATCTGCATTTGCGAAAAACAAGAAAACTGCATCAAGAGGCTGTACAGCAAAATGAAACTATTAAAACCACCATTGCTGATTTAGAACGTGCCAATAAAAACTACATCCGCATTATGCGTGTAATGGCACACGATTTACGGAATCCGCTGTCTGGGATGACGGGTATAGCTTCGGCCTTGTTATATGAGGAAGAGCTGGATGAAGAAAGTAAAAAGCTACTGAAGCTAATTGAAACTACCGGACTACATTCTATTGAAATGATTAACGAGCTTTTAAAAACTGGGCTGGGCGATGAGGAAGCGCCGGTAGAGACGCAAGAGGTTGATTTGGTGGCATTAGTTTACGATTCTATGGAGCTGTTGCAGTTTAAAGCGAAAGAGAAACAGCAAAACATAGTTTTTGATAACAAAACTTTAGACCCAATTTTTGCGCAGGTTAATTACGAGAAAATATGGCGCGTGGTAAACAATTTGATTGTTAACGCCATAAAATTTAGCTATGCTAACAACGATATACACGTTGGCGTTACAGCATACAACGTCAGTACAGTTGTTTATGTGAAAGATAAAGGCATGGGCGTGCCAGAACAAGATAAAGACAGCATTTTTGATATGTTTACCAATGCTAAAAGAACAGGCACAAATGGCGAGCAAGCTTTTGGTTTGGGCTTATCCATCTCCAAAAAAGTGATGGAAAAACATCAAGGAAAAATTTGGTTCGAGAATAATATTGAGGGCGGTTCCACTTTCTTTTTAGAGTTTCCGAAATAAGTCCCGTAATTATATTACATAGGGCTAACCGTGCCTTGGCCTAGTTTGCTGGTTTTAATTTCTGGGTTGCCATTGTATTTTACAGCACCCGGGCCAAGCATCTTAGCATCAATGCTCTCGCTAACTTGCACATAAGCGGTTCCGTTTCCGGCTATTTTTATTTTGCTATTTTCTGCATCAAGCTGCTCGGCGTTGATATCGCCAGAGCCTGCCATTACCAAATTCAATAAACCTGTTTTTCCAGAGAGTACAATATTTCCAGATCCGCTAAGGCTTGCATCTGTAGCTTGGCTTTCTACCGCTGCCACCACCTTGCCCGATCCGCTTAGCTGAATATTTGCTTTCGGTGAATTTAACGCGCCGTTTAAAGTAATGCTGCCCGAGCCAGATTGCATCAGCGCATCTAAGCTTTTAGCCATGATATGAATTTTTACATCACCTAAAGCCACATTCCAATTATTAATGTCGCGTTTGGTACGGATTTTTAAGACCCCATTTTGCACCACGGTTTCTATCCGCTCCACATCTTCTGCAGCGCCCTCAATTTTTAAACCTTCCTGCTCGCCCATACTAATAGAAACAATGCTGGCGCCTGCATTTGCTACGGTATGAAAGTTTTTGATAGGTCGGGTTTCCTGCGCTTTCGTAGCTAAAACAAAAAAAGTGAATAGTGAAGTAAAAAGTAAGGTGCTATATAGTTTCATGTTTGCTATTTTGTTAAAGACGTAAAAAAACGAAATAAGTTGCACGGCTACGGATCTCTTTTAAAATTTATGTAAAAATTGGGTTCTATTTTTAATTGCGAAGCATTGTTATAATCGGCTAAAACGGTCCATGTGGTTTTAGGGAACAGCCATTTGCCGTCTGAAGTTTTGATCGGCATTTCAAAGTTGCTAACATCAGAAAGCCATCTGCACCATACTTTACCGCCTTCATTTTTCGTCTCAAGCGTTGGGATATTTGTGTAATTTAAATATTGTTCAAAAGCAGGAACCAAATTTAATCCGGTTTCCTTTGTTAGGTAAGCAATTATTTCTGTGCCGGTGCAGGTTTTTTTGCCAAACGTGGTGTTAAGGCCGCGCAAAATATTGCGCCACTTTTCATCGTTATTTACCAACTGCCTAATGGTGTGCAGCAAGTTAGCGCCTTTAAAGTACATATCGCCAGAACCCGGGCTGTTTACGCCATACGTGCCAATAATAGGTTTATCGTTTTGCACTAAATTCCTTTGCCCGATAACATAAGCGGCTCCGGCCTCTTCGCCATACCAATATTCGGTAAACAAACTTTCGGCATAAGTGGTAAAGCTTTCGTGCAGCCACATATCGGCTATATCTTTTGCGGTAATGTTGTTGCCAAACCACTCGTGGGCAGATTCGTGCACGATAATAAAATCCCACTTTAATCCCCAGCCGGTGCCAGACAAATCGCGACCGAGATAACCGTTTTTAAATTCGTTTCCGTAGGCTACAGCGCTTTGGTGTTCCATCCCTAAAAATGGCGTTTGAACAATTTTGTAGCCATCTTTATAAAAAGGGTAGGGGCCAAACCAATATTCAAAGGCCTCCAACATTTGCTTTACTTGCTTAAACTGGTTTTTTGCTTTTTCTACATCTTGCGGCAGCACATAATAGTTTAAAGCCAGTTTGCCGTTTAGGCCGTTGTAACTGTCGCTAATTTGAGTGTAAGGGGCAATGTTGGCGCTTATGGCATAGTTATTAATGGGATTTTCAACTTTCCAATCAAAGCGGGTGTAGCCGTTGTTTAGCTCCTTTTTCGCCACCAAACGACCGTTAGAAACCGCCGTCAATCCCTTCTGTACATTTATACTAATCAGGGCGCTGTCCGCTTCATCCGCCTGTTGGTCCTTATTTGGCCACCAGGCACTTGCACCTAAACCTTGGCAAGCGGTTGCAAGCCAATAGCTGTTATCCGCAGTTTTTGAAAAAACCATTCCACCGTCCCAAGGAGCATTTTTTGCTTCATGCGGTTTCCCACTGTAATACACCCTAAAACTATCTTGTGCGCCTGCTTTAATTTCGCGGTCGAATGTTAAAAAAACAGCATCGTATAAACGTTCTACAGGAAGTTGCAGGCCATGGTATTCCACTTTTTGGATGTTTAAATTGGCGAATAAATCAAACTGCAATCTTTTAAAATCTCTAGTGGCTGTAAATTTGAAAAGATTGCTTCCGCTAATGTTTTTCTGTGCCAGGTCAAAAGCTACGTTTAAGTGGTAGAAGTTAATATCGTAGCACGTTCTCAGTGGCGAGTGGATATCGCCGCGCAGACTGTCCGCTTTTGAAAAAGATGACACAAGCTTTTGCGCATTTGTAGCCACTGCAAGCAACATCGTAATAAAAGTAAAAACTGCGCGTAAAGCTTTCATAAAATGGTTACAAGCTTGTAAATATCTAAATTAAGCTTTGCTTTGCGCGATTTTAGCTTCCTTTTTTTGATTTTGCATTTTTTAAAAATAGTTTTGGATGATGGAACAAGCGCCAAATTTGCGCCACGTTAAGGTGATGCGCTACGTTACGCCCCTGCGCGAGGGAGGTTCGATGCCGGCGATAGCCGAAGCTGACGACGATTTTTTGTACGTGCTTAAATTTAGAGGAGCAGGGCAAGGCACCAATGCGTTGATAGCCGAACTTATTGGGGGCGAGCTGGCGCGGAAGCTAGGTTTAAAAGTGCCAGAGCTGGTTTTTGCCGAGCTTGACGAAGCGTTTGGACGGACGGAAGCGGATGAAGAAATACAAGATCTGCTAAAATTTAGCGAAGGACTTAATTTAGCGTTGCACTATCTGTCTGGCGCCATTACTTTTGATCCGGCTGTGGATGCCATCAGCAGTGCCGAGGCCTCGGCCATTGTTTGGCTTGATGCTTTGTTGATGAATATGGACCGCACCGCAAAAAACACCAATATGTTAAAGTGGCATAAAGAGCTTTGGCTGATAGACCATGGCGCTTCTTTATACTTTCACCACAATTGGGCAAGCTGGAAAGACCAAGCGCTATCACCATTTACCTTAATCAAAGACCATGTTTTGCTTAAATATGCCGGTGAAGTGCGCGAGTTTGACCATAAAGCCAAACAATTATTGAATGTTGAATTTTTGAAGAGTTTGGTGGCGCTTATCCCAGACTCATGGCTTGGCGATGCTTTTTTTGAAAGTAAAAATGCTTTTCGCGATGCTTATTTTGAGTTTTTAGTTACACGGATGAACAATTCGGACAAGTTTATTAAAACGATAGAAGATGCAAGAGCAAAACTTGTTTGAGTATGCCGTGATACGCGTGGTGCCACGCGTAGAGCGCGAGGAGTTTTTTAACGTTGGCGTGGTGCTGTTTTGCCAAAAGAAACGCTTTTTGGATGCGCTATTTTATTTAGATGAGCATAAATTGAGAGCTTTTTGTAAAGAAATAGATCCGGAAGTTTTACAGGAGCATTTAAGTGCTTTTAAGGAGATTTGTTGTGGTACGCCTTCAAAATCGCCGATTGCAAGTTTAGATGCGGCATCGCGTTTCCGTTGGCTTACGGCAACGCGCAGTACGGTTTTGCAAAGCTCAAAGGTGCATCCGGGTTTTTGTGAAAATCCTCAACAAAAACTGCAACAGCTGTTTGAGCAAATGGTGAAATAAGGCGGTAATTGGCTTTGGTCTGGTTTTTGGACTTTTCGGTTCTTTTTAAATCAAAAACTATCGAAAGACATGAAAAAGTTAATTTTAATGACCGCAATTGGTTTGGGAGCGCTATCCTTTCAGGCCTGCACCAACCAGCAAGCAAACAGTGATGCTAAAGACAGTTTAGACTCGCTAAACGAGCAGCCGATGGTAGAAACCACCGACGACGGTTCGGAGTTTTTAACCGAGGCAGCCAGCGGCGGTATGATGGAAGTAGAACTAGGAAAGCTTGCGCAAGAAAAATCGGCAAACCAACAAGTTAAAGACTTTGGCAATATGATGGTGACCGAGCATAGTAAAGCAAATGACGAGCTGAAACAATTGGCTATGAGCAAAAACGTATCCTTGCCAGATGCACCGCTGCCCAAACATCAGGATGAAATTGATAAGCTAAAAGAAAAAAGCGGTGTCGATTTTGACAAAGCTTACATTGATTTAATGGTGAGCGACCATAAAAACGATATCGATGATTTTCAGGACATTGTTGATAATGGCAAAGATCAAGGAATTACCACCTTTGCTACTAAAACTTTACCTGTGCTAAAAAAACACCTGGAGGCAGCGCAGTCTATAAAAGACCAGCTGAAATAATTTTTTGAGCTAATTGATGAAAGGCGGCGGTTTAAAATTGTCGCCTTTTTTATTTAAAAATTGCAAAGAAAAAACCAAAGAACACGGCAAAATAAAGTTAATGCCTTAACTTTGGTTTCTGATGAATATACATTTCTTACAATCCCTTTATCAAAGGCAACAGCGCGCACAAGCCATTCCTGCAAACGAAGAAATTGCAAACTGGGCCTTGTCAATCATCGGCTTACTTTTCCCCGAGCTTTCTGATAAAATACACAATTCGGTAAAAGAGATTGAAGAAGAGTTTGATAAGTTAGAGCTGGAGCTAAACCATCTTTTAGATGCTACTCAAGCCTGCAAAGACTGCCATAATGAAGCTATTGCAAAGCAGTTTATAGACAGCTTGCCGCATATTTATGCCACCTTAAAAACAGATATCAGCGCTTTAAACAGCGGTGACCCTGCGGCCAGTGATGAGTTTGAAGTGATTAGAACTTATCCGGGATTTTGGGCCATTGCATTTTACCGCATTGCAAACAGCCTTTTGCTTTTGAAAACGCCATTAATTCCGAGGATATTAACAGAATACGCGCACTCTAAAACCGGGATAGACATACACCCCGGTGCCAAAATTGGCGAATATTTGTGCATAGACCACGGTACGGGCATTGTAATTGGCGAAACAACCATCATTGGGAAACATGTAAAACTTTACCAGGGCGTAACCTTGGGCGCTTTAAGTGTAAGTAAAACGCTTGCCGGCGTAAAAAGACATCCAACAGTAGAGGATAATGTAGTAATTTACAGCGGCGCAACTATTTTAGGCGGCGAAACCGTAATTGGTGCAAACAGCATCATTGGCGGTAACGTGTGGCTTACTAAAAGCGTGCCCGCTAACTCTACCGTTTACCACACCCCCTCAATTAAAGTAATAGAAAATTCGAACCCGCACATATCATGAGCACGCTTATAGATTTAGTTGGAAACACACCTTTAGTAGAGCTGCAAAAACTTAACACAAACCCGAACGTTAAAATTTATGCAAAACTAGAAGGCAACAACCCGGGTGGCAGCGTTAAAGATCGTGCGGCCTTAAACATGATACAGAGCGCTATCTCCAGAGGTGATATTAAGCCCGGGATGCGTTTGATTGAGGCTACCAGCGGAAATACAGGTATTGCTTTAGCGATGATTGCGCGGTTGTTTGACTTGGAAATAGAGTTGATTATGCCAAAAAACTCGACTCAAGAGCGTGTACAAACAATGGAAGCTTTTGGCGCAAAGGTTATTTTGTTGGATGGGATAGAGGCTTGCCGGGATTATGCAGAAGAAAAAGGTGCAAGTGGCGATTATTTCTTATTAAACCAATTTGCTAATGCCGATAATTATCTGGCGCATTACAAATCTACCGGTCCGGAAATTTGGAAAGATACCCAACAAAAAATTACCCATTTTGTGAGTTCGATGGGCACCACCGGAACCATTATGGGCACGTCTATGTATCTGAAAGAACAAAATACCGAAGTACAGATTGTTGGTTGCCAACCTACCGAAGGTTCTTCTATTCCTGGGATTCGCAGGTGGCCAGAGGCTTATCTGCCGAAGATATTTGATGCAAGCAGGGTTGATCGGATTATTGATGTATCTGAACAAAATGCGGTTGAAACAACACGCGCATTAGCAAAAACAGAAGGTATTTTTGCAGGTATGAGTAGCGGTGGCGCTTGTTACGCAGCTTTACAGGTAGCGCGTGAGCTGGAAGAAGGTGTTATTGTTTTTGTAGTTTGCGATAGGGGCGACCGTTACTTGAGTAGCGACTTGTTTGGTCGTTAGCAAAGAGTAAAGAATAAGGATTAAGGACAGGTGTAATCCTATTTAAAGAACAGAAATACGTTTAACTACCGACTCTGAACCGGCGATAATACGCACAAAATAGAAACCGGAGTTGAGTTTCCGATCAATCAAAAACTTGTTGGTTTGCAAGCCCGCGTTCAATTTTTGGTTAAGCAATGTTGATACCTCGTTGCCTAAAACATCTAATATTTTTATCACTACCAATCCGTCTTTTTTTAACGAATAGCTCAAGTTAATTTCATCGGCAACCGGATTAGGGTAAACCTTCACATTATCAATAGGTTTTTGGATATCCAAAGAAACATTGCCTAGGTTTTTTACGCCCTGTGGTTTATTCAGAATGGTGTTATCTGGACCTAAACCGGTTCTGATGGCGGTCATTTTAAACATGAAAGCATCAAAATCTGTTTTAAAAGCATTTTCAAAAACCGGCCGGTTTGGCCTGCTATCTTTAAATTTTAAGGCTGTTTTGTTTAGGGTGGTATCTACACCAGAAATGTGAATGCGCGCTAATGCCGGTGTTACAGTTGCAAAAAACACAACTATCACAAAGCAAAGCAACGCGTTTTTGGTGTATTTATTTTCCATCGTCTTAAACAAAAGTATAAATTAAATCTTTAATATTTCAAAATAAGGTTTGCGTTAGTACCTAATTAACATTTTTTAACAGCCGTATTACCTCTATTTGAACTTTTACGCCATAAAAATTTTAAAGTTACCATTGCATTTTTTTGCTTTAATTTGCAGCACTAAATTTTAAATTTTGTCTGCTAAGCACATCAATTTAAACAGATTATCTGCCGCCGGCGTCTTAATTAGTCTGGGCATCATCTACGGCGACATAGGCACCTCTCCGCTTTACGTTTTTAAAGCTATCATCGGCGACCGTGTAATTAGTCAGGATCTTATTTTAGGAGGGCTTAGCTGTGTGTTTTGGACCTTAACCTTACAAACAACGCTTAAATATGTTGTTATCACTTTAAAAGCCGATAACAAAGGCGAAGGTGGCATATTCTCCTTATATTCTTTAGTGAAAAGGCGTGCAAAATGGTTGGTTTTTCCGGCTATTATTGGTGGTTGTGCCTTGCTGGCCGATGGGATAATTACGCCTCCTATCACCATATCCGCTGCGATAGAAGGTTTGGAGATTTTTTCGCCAGATCTTAAAACGATACCAATTGTTATCACCATTATCACGGTTTTGTTCCTCATCCAGCAGTTTGGAACCTCTATAGTAGGGAAAGCATTTGGCCCCATTATGTTTGTGTGGTTTACCATGATGGGCGTTTTAGGCATTAGCCACATTATCCATTTTCCGGGGATTGTTAAAGCGCTAAACCCTTATTATGCGGTGCATTTGCTGGTTACTAACCCCAGTGCTTTAGCTATTTTAGGCGCGGTTTTTTTATGTACCACAGGTGCCGAAGCTTTATACTCTGATTTGGGGCATTGTGGACGTAAAAACATCCGCATTAGCTGGATTTACGTTAAAACCTGTTTAATCCTCAATTATTGCGGGCAAGGCGTGTATTTATGGAGCCTGCAAAATGAGCTTCTTGACGGGCGCAATCCTTTTTACAGGATGATGCCGGACTGGTTTTTGATTTTCGGAATTTCTATTGCTACAGCGGCCGCCATTATTGCCAGTCAAGCTTTAATCTCTGGGTCATTTACCTTAATCTCCGAAGCGGTACGTTTAAATATCTGGCCAAAGGTAAAAATCAATTATCCTTCGGAAGCTAAGGGCCAGTTGTACGTGCCGAGCATCAATTGGTTGTTGTGGGTGGGTTGCCTAATTGTGGTGCTGTATTTCCAACGTTCCGAAAACATGGAAGCCGCTTATGGCTTATCTATCACCATTGCCATGTTGATGACCACTGTTTTGGTTTCAGTCTATTTAGCAAAAAAGAAGTATCCAATTTATCTGATTGTGCTTTTTTTAGTGGTTTATGGCGTTTTAGAGAGCATTTTCTTCGCCGGTAATTTAGCTAAGTTTTTGCACGGTGGCTGGTTTACAGTGCTGATAGGAACAATACTGTTCAGTATTATGTGGGCATGGTACGCGGCGCGTAAAATCAAAAACCGCTTTGTTAAGTTTGTAGAAATTGAACAGTATTTTGATGTGATTAAGGAGTTGAGTGAGGATGAAAGCGTGCCTAAATTTGCGTCGCAACTGGTTTACCTAACCAGCGCAAATTTTTCTTCGGAAATAGAATCGAAAATCATTTATTCTATCCTTCAAAAAAAGCCAAAACGTGCCGATGTTTATTGGTTGGTGCACGTAGATGTGGTTGACGAGCCTTATCAAACTAATTATAAGATAGAGCATTTGATTCCCGAAAAGCTCATCCGTATCGATTTTAAACTCGGATTTAGGGTCGAGCAGAAAATCAACGTCCTGTTTAGGAAAGTAGTGGAAGATTTAGTTAAAAATCACGAAGTGGATATTACCAGCCGTTACCAATCGTTAAGTAAGTTTAACGTTGTTGGGGATTTCCGGTTTGTGGTGCTCGAGAAAATATTGTCACGTTCAAACAAGTTGTCTTTTTGGGATAAGCTTACACTCGATTATTATTTCATCCTTAAACACTTCAGCTTGTCAGAAGAAAAGGGTTTTGGGCTGGATTTGAGTTTTGTAAGCTTAGAAAAAGTGCCACTAATGATTAATGAGTACGATAATGTAGAACTTGTGAGGATTAAATAGCATGGTAAAAAAGAGCACCAAAGTTTTTGTAAACGACGCGCTTTTCGAGAAGCAAAATTACAATCAGAAAGCCTTGCCTAAAGGTGAATATGACCAATGTGTATTTAAAGCTTGCAATTTCTCCGGTTCAGATTTGTTTGATGTTGTTTTTAGCGACTGCCGGTTTGTAGATTGCAATTTCGCGATGGCCAACGTGAGCAAAACTGCCTTCAGGAACGTCGAGTTTAGCGATTGTAAGCTTTTAGGGATGCACTTTGAACACTGTAATGATTTTCTGCTGTCCTTTAATTTTCACAATTGCAACCTCAATCTTTCTTCTTTTTATAGGCTCAAACTCAAAAATACCGTTTTTGAAAATTGCAGTTTAAAGGAAGCGGATTTTACTGCCACTGATTTAACGCAATCTGCTTTGTTAAACTGCGATTTAGCTGATGCTAAGTTTGACCAAACAAATCTTGAAAGGGTTGACTTAAGCACTTCTTATAACTACACCATCCATCCCGAAAATAACAGAATTAAAAAAGCCAAGTTTTCTTCCGCCGGTTTGGCCGGTTTGTTAGCGCATTACGATATTTTGGTGGAGAGTTAGGCGCCCCATCTTGAAAAGCGCTCTTGCGTTTGCCTTTATGAATTGTAGTCCGCAATTTATACTGTTTCTTTTAAAATATTCATGAATTATCACTTATTCAGTCCGAATATTTGATTATACAGATGAATTTTGTTCGTTTTCTTATAAAATACAATTTATCGTGCGATATTTTGCGCTATTTATTGGTTTTATTAAGATTTATTGCTGTTTTTATTTCTTATTTCGGTGTTTTAGTTGAAAACGTCTTTCTAATTGCTGGTTTTTATATTAATATTTTATTAAAAACACTTATTATGTTTGATATTTTGTTAAAATAGCGATAAATAATTTGTTAGTTTTTATAAAATACTAAAAAGTATTTGAAAATTTAAGCTTTTTGTGGATTATAATTTGCGTTTTTGTATTTTTACAAAGTTATAATTGAGATAACTCAATATAATTTTATAAATTATCATAAATATTTAAATGTTATGATGATTTGTGCCGTGTAAAACTTCAAAAACTGCTTACAATGACTAAGAAAAACGTAATAGTTATAGGAAATGGAATGGTTGGACATAAATTTTGTGAAAAACTAATCGCCAAATCAAATGAATTCCAAATTATTGTTTTCGGAGAAGAACCTCGGATAGCTTATGACCGGGTGCATCTTAGTTCTTATTTCGACGGAAAAACCGTAGAAGATCTTAGTTTATCAAGCCTTGACTGGTATCACCAAAATAACATCCAGCTTTATTTAGGCGATGCGGTGACAGAAGTCAATCGCACAGAAAAAATTGTACATACACAAAGCGGCAGAACCCAAAACTACGATTACCTAGTTATGGCTACCGGTTCGGCGCCATTTGTTCCAAACATTCCGGGAGTGGAAAAAGAAGGCGTTTTCGTTTACCGCACCATTGAGGATTTGGATAAAATGAAAGCCCATGCCTCTAAATGCAAAACCGGCGCAGTAATGGGCGGTGGCTTGTTAGGTTTAGAGGCCGGTAAAGCTTTGCTGGACTTAGGCATCAAAGAAACGCATATTGTAGAGTTTGCATCGCGTTTAATGCCTCGGCAAATTGATGATGCAGGCAGTAAATTATTGCAAGGAAAACTGGCTCAGCTAAATCTTACTGTTCATCTCAATAAAAATACCTCAGCGGTTCTGGGCGAAAAAAAAATAACAGGTTTGGCTTTCGCCGATGGCAGCGAACTGGCTTTGGATATGTTGGTAATTTCTGCCGGGATACGCCCTAGAGACGAAATAGCCCGACTTTGCGGATTGGAAGTCAGCTCCAGAGGTGGCATCGTAGTCAACGGATTTATGCAAACCAGCGACGAATCTATTTTCGCTATCGGCGAATGTGCTTTGTTTAACAGTATGATTTACGGCTTGGTTGCGCCAGGCTATGAAATGGCGGAAGTTGCTGCCTCGTTTTTGTGCGAAGGCGATAAGCAGTTCAAAGGCTTTGATATGAGCACCAAACTGAAATTAATTGGCGTGGACGTGGCCAGTTTTGGCGATGCCTTTATATCCGAACCAGATTGCACATCTATCATATTTGAGGACACGCACAAAGGCATTTACAAAAGAATTAATATAACTAGTGATGGTAAACAGCTTTTAGGAGGGATTTTAATTGGCGATGCCGAAGCTTATAATATGCTTTTGCAGACTGTCAACAATAAAATTGTTCTTCCGCCAAACCCAGAAGATTTGATTTTAGGCGCAAGAGGAGGTGAATCAACTGTTGGCGCAAGTGTAATGGGTTTGCCGGATGATGCGCTTATTTGCTCCTGCGAAGCTGTATCAAAGGGCGCTATCTGCAACGCTGTTATCAATCAGGACTTAAAAACTTTTGACGAGGTTAAAAAATGCACTAAAGCAGGCTCCGGCTGTGGCGGATGTGTGCCCATGGTTAAAGATTTAATCAACGGAACACTCACCGAGAACGGGATGTACATTAAGAATGTGTTGTGCGAGCATTTTGATTATTCGAGGCAAGAACTGCTTGATTTGATTAAAATGAACAAGATAGAAACCTACGACCAAGTGCTGGATACTTTTGGAAAAGGCGATGGTTGCGAGGTTTGTAAGCCAGCTGTAGCAAGCATTTTGGCCAGTTTATGGAACGATTTAATCTTGAAACAAGATACCATCCAAGATAGTAACGATAGGTTTTTAGCAAACATCCAAAAAGGTGGAACTTATTCTGTAGTTCCTAGGATCCCGGGCGGAGAAATTACTCCTGATAAACTCATTGTAATTGGTCAGGTTGCCAAAGAATTTAACCTATACACAAAAATTACAGGCGGACAAAGGATTGATCTTTTCGGTGCGCATTTGGTGGATTTGCCAGCCATTTGGTCAAAATTAATAGATGCCGGTTTTGAAAGCGGACATGCGTACGGCAAATCTTTACGTACCGTAAAAAGTTGTGTAGGAAGCACTTGGTGCAGGTTCGGTTTACATGATAGTGTGAGTTTTGCTATCGAAATTGAAGATAGGTATAAGGGTTTGCGCTCTCCTCATAAACTAAAAGGCGGTGTTTCTGGATGTATCCGCGAGTGTGCGGAGGCAAAATCTAAGGACTTTGGAATTATCGCTACAGAAAAAGGGTGGAACTTGTATATCTGCGGAAACGGTGGTTCAAAACCGCAACATGCGGAATTGCTTGCTTCGGATATTGATAGCGAAACCTGTATCAAATACCTCGACAGATTTTTGATGTTTTATGTAAGAACTGCCGACCCTTTAACAAGAACTGCCACTTGGTTAAACAAAATGGAAGGCGGAATGGCTTACCTAAAAAACGTAATCATCAATGACAGTTTAGGTATTGCCGAGGAATTGGAAGAAGCCATGCGATACCATATCAGTACCTACGCTTGCGAATGGAAAGCCGCTATCGAAAACCCGGAAATGAGAAAAAGGTTTAGCCATTTTATTAATGCCCCGGAAGAAAAAGACCCAAGCGTAAAGTTTGAAACAATGAGAGATCAGGTGAAAGCGGAAACGTGGTAGGAGCCTCACCCCAACCCTCTCCCCGTCCGTACCGTCCGGGCGGACGAAGGAGAGGGAGCTACCTGATGAATAAATTTGAATGAGTGAATGATAGAATGTTGAATGAATAACTGACTACCTACTAATAAACCAATTACTAATGAACTAAGAAAGGTACTAATGAACCAATGACTAATGAATTCAATGAACTAAAAATAGCCGCCAAACAAGCACTAATGACTAACAACTAACTAACAAACTAATAATATGAGTGAAATAATAGAATTAAACCGCGAAATTGAGAAACTACAAGGAGCAGAAGATTTATTTTTTGCTTGTTACTCAGATGATGTTCCGCAAAACGGAGGTGTTTGCGTGAAATACAAAAACGAGCAGATCGCCATTTTTAACTTTACCCGTCGGGGCGAATGGTATGCAACGCAAAATATGTGTCCGCATAAGCAACAAATGGCGCTTTCGCGTGGTATGATTGGCAGTTCTGGCGAAGAGTGCGAACCTAAAGTGGCCTGTCCGTTTCATAAAAAATCATTTTCCTTAAAAACAGGCGATTGTTTAACAGGCGAGGATTATAAAATCAGAATATTCCCCGTAATCATCAATAACGGAAAAGTTTTTATCGAGGTTAAAAGCATAGGTTAAATCTTTATGCCTCCAGTTGGCTCAGGAAAAAAATGTATAAATGCGGGATACTACCCATAAGCAAATCACTTTAAGAACGGCAAAAGCTGTAGGCGTAATTTATTGCGCCTCAGAAACTATAGCGCTGATTAAACAGGAATTGCTTCCGAAAGGAAATTTGTTTGACGTTGCAAGAGCGGCTGCTTTTATCGGAGCCAAACTAACGCCACAGCTTTTGCCGCACTGCCATCCGGTACAGATAGACGGCATGGACATCAGATTTGAGTTTTTGGATACCGATTTACACGCTGAACTTTTTGCGCCGGAAACTTTTGAACAAACCGGAATTGTAATTACCGGAGAAGCAAAATCCATCGGGCGCACCGGAATTGAGATGGAAATGCTGACAGCAGTTTCCGTAGCCGCTTTAGAAATTTACGATATGCTGAAACCGGTTGATAAAAAACTGGAAATCGGAAACATCAAATTGCTGGATAAAAAGGGAGGTAAAAGTGATCGGAAAAAATATTTTTCCACTTCGCCGATTTGCGCTGTTTTGGTCTGTTCAGATTCTACCG
Organism: Pelobium manganitolerans; assembly: GCF_003609575.1. GTDB lineage: Bacteria > Bacteroidota > Bacteroidia > Sphingobacteriales > Sphingobacteriaceae > Pseudopedobacter > Pseudopedobacter manganitolerans. The sequence continues at coordinate 167,898 of NZ_MBTA01000004.1, forward strand.
CCGAAGGAAAACGAGCGGACAAAAGTGGGATCTTGATAAAGCAGATGCTGGAGGAGCTTAACGCCGAGGTAAAATATTACAAAATTTTGCCCGATGAAAAATCGCAGATCCAATCGCAGATTTTAGAATGGGTAAAGGAAGATGTGCATTTTATTTTCACCACCGGCGGAACTGGGTTGGGACCTAGAGATTTAACCGTTGAAGCTGTAAAAGAAATTCTGGAGCGTGATGCCGATGGTGTTACCGAGGCCATGCGTAGTTTCGGTCAGCAGCGTACCCCAATGGCCATGATGAGCAGAGCGGTCGCCGGTTCTATAGCCCATTCCATGATCATTACTTTGCCAGGAAGTTCGGCCGGTGCCAAGGAATCGCTAGAAGCTATTTTACCAGGGATTTTCCACGCCCGCAAAATGATGAAAGGTGGCGGACATTAGTTTGCTGGTTTCTACAAAGTCTTGCGGCTAGCCACTTAATTCTTGCTACCAGCTACTTGATACTAATAATAATATGATTTCATTCAAACACGCCAGAGATTTAATCCTTACAAAAGTTACAACCTTCGGAACGGAAGAAGTGGCTTTAGAAAATGCGCTTGGGCGGATATTGGACGAGAATGTTTTTGCACCTAGAGATTTTCCGCCGTTTAACCGCTCGGCTATGGATGGCATTGCCCTTAGGTTTGCGGACCTGCAAAGCGGTATCAAAGAATTTAATGGTGTTGAAACCGTTTTTGCTGGGAATTTAGCCTCAAAAGCAATAGTTAGCGGCGAGTGTTATAAAATAATGACCGGGGCGCCCGTTCCCGAATATGCTGACACCGTTATCCGCTTTGAAGATACATCTGAAAAAAACGGGCTTATAAAGGTTTTGGCGGATGATTTTAGTCTTTATCAGCATATTGCTCAACAAGGACAGGATTTAAAAAAGGCTGAGCTTGCCATAAAAAAAGGCTCAGCTATAAATATTGCTACCATTGGTTTATTGGCTTCTATGGGTAAATCCTCTGTGAAAATACAAAAGTTGCCCTTGGTAAACATCATCACTACCGGTAACGAGGTGGTAGATTTAAATGAGCAAATTTCAACAACGCACATCTACAACAGCAATAAATATGTGTTGAAAGCACTCTTAATGCAAAACCTAATTGAGCCTAAAAACTGCGAACACGTTAAAGACGAACTCGGCACTTTAAAAAAAGCCATTCAAAGCAATCTTAACGCGGATATTTTGATTTTGTCTGGAGGGGTTTCTGCGGGTGAAGCTGATTTTATCCCGACCGTTTTAGCGGATTTAGGTGCGCACAAACTCTTTTACAAAGTCGCCATAAAGCCCGGAAAGCCAGTTTGGTGCGGAAAACTAGGCTCCACAATGGTTTTTGCTTTACCCGGAAATCCATTTTCATGCTTAGTCACTTTTAAGTTGTTTGTAGAATTTTATATCAAAGCTTGTTTAGGCTTTCAGCTAGAAAATCCAGAATGCCTACCGCTTAATTTCAATCGTACAAAAAAGTCAAGTTTAGATGAGTTTTTCCCTGTCAATTTAAAAAACGGAACGCTAAATAAAATCGATATCAATGGTTCCGGCGACGTCCGATTGGGCTTTGCTGCTAATGCTTTGGCCGTGCAAAACGCCGATCAAAGAGAAATCTTAAAAAATAACCCTGTTTGTTATGTCAGTCTTTAGCTCTTCAAATGCTACTTATTAAAAAATATTATCCCATGGAAACTCAAAAGCCACTTACCAAATTCAACATATTCTCTTTAAAAGGCGTTCAAATGCGCACTTTCCACATTACGTGGCTCATGTTTTTTGTGTGCTTTTTTGGCTGGTTCGGGCTGGCTCCTTTAATGCCAACTATCAGGGCCGAGCTCGCTTTAAGCAAGGCACAAGTCGGGAACATCATCATAGCATCCGTTGCTTCAACCATCATGGCCCGTTTACTTATCGGTAAACTTTGCGATATTTTCGGTCCACGTAAAACCGCAGTTTGGCTGCTGTTAATCGGGTCAATCCCGGTTATTACCGTTGGTTTGGCCAACAGTTACCAAACCTTCCTGCTGTTTAGGTTAGCTATCGGAGTTATTGGCGCATCATTCGTAATTACGCAATACCATACCTCAATGATGTTTGCGCCAAATATTAAGGGAACAGCAAACGCCGTTACCGGTGGTTGGGGAAACTTAGGCGGTGGTGTCACCAACATGGTGATGCCGGTAATTTTTGCGACAATTATAGGTTTTGGTTATACCTCGGCAGAAGCTTGGCGCTATGCGATGATTATCCCAGGTTTAATGATGTGGTTTACCGCAGCCATTTACTGGAAATTCACCAAAGATACGCCTCAAGGTAATTTTGAGGAAATCGGCCATTCCAGAAAAGAAGCGCAAAAAACCGATTGGTCTGTTTTGGCAGATTGGAGAGTATGGGCTTTAACGTTAAGCTATGCGGTATGTTTCGGGATGGAAATTACTTTCGATAACATAGCTTCTTTACATTTTGTGGATCATTATGGACTAACGCAGGCTAATGCCGGTTTTTGGGCCGGTGTTTTTGGTCTGATGAATCTTTTTGCCAGAGCTTTGGGAGGTGTAGTTTCAGATAAGGTAGGAGTGAAGTTTGGGATGAGGGGCAAAGGCATGTTACTGGCTTTAATGTTATTGCTGGAAGGATGCGGGTTAATCCTTTTCGCACAGGCCGGTTCTTTTGTTTTTGCAATCATTTCTATGCTCACTTTTGCCTTATTTCTAAAAATGTCTAACGGTGCAACTTACGGGATTGTACCCTTTGTTAACGAAAAAAATGTGGGTTTAATCAGCGGTATTGTTGGTGCCGGCGGAAACTTGGGCGGGATGGCCTTGGGCTTTCTTTTTAAATCTGAATCCATTTCTTATACACAAGCTTTCCAATACATCGGGTTTGCCATTATTGCTGTCTCATTCGTCATTTTTATTACTCGCTTTAACGCAAAAGAAGAATTAGATCCCGAAAAATTGCTTTACGATTTTACAGAATAACAAGATTTACAAAGGCTTTTAGCTTTCAGCTTTTAGCCTTGTGCTTATAACAATTTATGCCGATGCCAAAGAAAAAAGTTTTAGATGAGTTTCCGTCCACCTGCTGTTATTGCGGCGTTGGCTGTGGCGTGGTAGTAAGCAAGGAAAAAAATGGCGATTTAACTTTAAAAGGCGATACAAGTCACCCATCAAACAAGGGAATGCTCTGCAGCAAAGGGATGAATTTGCATTATACCGTTAACGATAAGTCGGATCGGTTAACGCATCCGCAAATGCGCTACAATAAAAATATGCCTTTGCAAAACGTGAGTTGGGACCAAGCTTTGGACAGAACTGCGGCGGTTTTTAAAACTTTCATCAACAAATACGGGCCAGATTCGGTAGCTTTTTACGTTTCAGGCCAATGCCTTACCGAGGAATATTATGTGGTAAATAAGCTGATGAAAGGCTTTATCGGCAGCAATAATATCGATACCAATTCGCGTTTGTGCATGAGCAGTGCCGTTGTGGGCTACAAAATGTCTATGGGCGAAGATAGCGTTCCGCTTTGTTATGATGATATAGAACTGGCCGATTGCTTTTATGTTACCGGCGCAAATCCGGCTTGGTGCCATCCTATTTTATGGCGGAGGGTTGAGGCGCACAAAGCGGCGAATCCGGATGTGAAAATCATCGTGGTTGATCCTCGGGTAACCGATACCTGCTCCATCGCAGATTTGCATTTACAGCTTAATCCCGGTACAGACGTTACTTTAAACCACGCCATTGGCAGGTGTCTGATAGAAAACGGCGATATCGATTTTAAATTTATTGAAAACCACACCGAAGGATTTAACAAATATCAGGAGCTTGTTTTTTCAAAAACCTTGGAAGAATCGGCAGAAATTTGTGGGTTGGCTGTGGCCGATATAAAACTGGCAGCAAACTATATCGCCATGTCAAAAGGCTACATCAGCATGTGGACAATGGGTTTAAACCAAAGTGCCATGGGTGTTGATAAAAACCTGAGCTTAATCAATCTGCATCTCATTACCGGAAAAATTGGGAAAGCCGGTTCGGGTCCGCTTTCTTTAACCGGGCAGCCAAATGCAATGGGCGGACGTGAAGTCGGCGGTTTATCAAACATGTTGGCGGTGCATAAAAACTTGGACAACCCCATCCATCGGCAAGAAGTTCAGGATTTTTGGGGCGGAGCGGAAATTAACCCAAAACCCGGTTTAACCGCAACAGAAATGTTTGAAGCCTTGGAAAGCGGAAAATTGAAAGCCATCTGGATCATGTGCACCAACCCGTTGTTGAGTTTGCCAAATGTGCGCCAGGCCGAAGCGGCATTAAAGAAAGCAAAATATGTGGTGGTGCAAGAAATCAGCAATAAATCAGAATGTTTGGCTTATGCCGATGTGATTTTACCGGCAGCGGCTTGGGCCGAAAAAGAAGGTACGATGACCAATTGTGAAAGAAGAATCACTTATCTGCCAAAGATTTTGGATGCGCCCGGCATTGCCCTGCCGGATGCGGAAATCATTTGCAAGTTTGCTAAAAAAATGGATTATCAAGGTTTCGATTATAAAAATCAGGAAGAGATTTTCTTGGAACATAGTCGTTTAACGGAGGGCACAAATATCAACATCAACGGTTTAACTTATTCCATTTTAAAAGAAAAGCGTACCGTACAATGGCCTTACCTGAAACAAGAAAATAAAGGCACAAAACGCCTTTTTACCGACCATCAGTTTTATACGCCCTCAAAAAAAGCGAAGATTTCGCCTGTTGAAGACGTTTTTAAAAGTGAACGCCCAAATGCAGATTTCCCGTTTATTTTAACTACGGGCAGAATCAGGGACCAGTGGCATACGCGTTCAAAAACGGGCAAAGTAAACAAGCTCAATCAGCACATTAAGCAGTCTTTTTTAGAAATTCATCCAAAAGATGCCGAACGTTTAGGCTTGACAGAAGATGAAGTTGCTGTGGTAAAATCCAGATGGGGCGAGGTGCGTGTGAAAGCTAAAATTAGCGAAGGAATTAAATCCGGTGTAGTTTTTTTACCGATGCACTACGGTAAAATTCTGGGCAATGATCTTAATCGCGCAAATAACGTAACCAGTCCGTTAATTGATTCCATTTCAAAAGAACCCGATTTTAAATATTGTGCCGTAGCGGTTTTTAAATATCAAAAGCCTAAACAGCGGATTGTGATTGTTGGTTCGGGCGCTGGTGCTTTCGGCTTTATAAAAGCATATCGCGAGATGAATATGGAAGATGAAATTACGGTCTTCAGTAAAGAAAATTTGCCTTTTTACAACCGCGTAATGTTGCCGGATTACATCAGCGGGGAGCAAAAATGGGAGCAACTGGTAAAAATGACCGACGAGGAGGAGCCGTTTTACAACATTAGGTTTAGGCGTGGTTTCGGCATCGCAAAAATTAACCGTGAACATAAACATGTAGTGGACGATTTTGGCGCAAAAACCGAATATGATGTTTTGATTTTAGCTACCGGTAGTCGCGCAACTATCCCAAAAAACGTCCCTAAACTGCCCGGAATTTTTTCGATGCGTAGCCGTAAAGACGCCGATGAATTTAAAAAGCATTTGCCCAAAGAAAGTCACGTATTAATTATCGGAGGCGGACTTTTAGGTTTAGAGATGGCTGCTTCATTAAGAGAATTAGGTGTACAAATCACCATTGTTCAACGGATTTCAAGGTTTTTAAGTCGGCAGTTAGACGCTTTGGGAAGCCAGCTTTTGCATGAAGAAATGGTAGATCAAGGCTGTGATATTTATTATGATGATGAAGTTGAGTTGTACTACGGTCGCGATAAATTAACCGGTGTAGGTTTACGTAGCGGACGGAAAATAAACTGCGATGCGGTGATTTTGGCCATCGGTACTACGCCAAATATAGAGCTGGCAAAAGAATGCGGATTGGCTTGCAAAAAAGGCGTTTTGGTGGATGAACGTTTGCAAACCAGCGACGAAAATGTTTTCGCAATTGGCGAAATAGCCGAGTTCGGGGGAACTTTATACGGTATAACCGCAGCGGCGGAACAACAGGCAGAAGTGGTTGCAAAATACTTGCATGGCGATATCGCCAGCGTTTACGGCGGAAGTACGTTCATGAACATCATCAAAATCCACGGATTCGATTTGTGCAGCATCGGAATTCCCGAATGCCCAAACGAAGAAGATTATGAGGAGATTGTTTTTATAGACAAAGCCAAGCGCTATTACAAAAAGTGCATCATCCACAAAGATAAATTGGTAGGTACCATTTTAATTGGCGACAAAAGCGAGTTTCAGGAATTTAGGGAGCTAATTTCAAAAAAAATAGAGCTGAATGATAAGCGTTTGCAGTTGTTGCGGAGCGGTAAAGCGCCCGAACCTGTGATTGGTAAATTGGTTTGTAGCTGTAACAACGTTGGCGCCGGAAATATTGAAAGCGTCATACAAAACGGATGCACTTCTCTAAATGCCATTTGCGATAGAACCGGTGCCGGTACGGGTTGCGGTTCTTGCAAATCCGAAGTGAAAAGAATTTTAGCGGCGAGCTTAGAAAACGATTTGTTAAAAGCAGTATGATGACGGAAAGCGGAGAAACAAAACATCTGATAAAAATAAATTTGCCCGGAGGCATTGTTTACCCGGGCGATTTGCTGGAAATTTTAGCCATTGCGAAAGCAAATGGGGTGAAATCAATCAGGTTTGGCAACAGGCAACAGCTTATTTTTGGGGTTGATAGAGCTATGCTTGCGGATTTAGCTCACGCCTTTTTTTCTGCTGATATAGCTTATGAAGTTGATGCGGATGAATACCCGAATATCACAAGTTCTTACGTTACCGAGGAAATTTTGAACGCATCTAACTGGCTCAGAGAAGGCGTTTATAAAGATATTTTAAATGCGTTCAACCATCGGCCAAAGCTTAAAATCAATATTGTTGACCACGCCCAAAACTTAATTCCTTTTTTTACGGGACACCTCAATTTTGTGTCTTCGGAGGTTAGCAATTATTGGTTTTTGCATATCCGTTATCCGCGAACAAACGAAATGTACAGTTGGCCAGCACTGGTTTATTCGGAGGATATTCCGTTGATTAGCAAACTTTTAGAAGAAAAACTTTTGAACCCATCCAGTGGTAACGAAATTAAAATAGAGGGTTTAGCTCTTTATCAAGAGTTTGCAAAAGCGCATGGATTGGTTGGGCAAGCCTATCAAAAACCTATGCAACATTCCAGTTTCCGCTTGCCTTATTATGAAGGGTTTAATAAATACGGACAACATAAACTGTGGCTGGGAATTTATCGCAGACATGAAGAATTTCCGTTAGAGTTATTAGCAGAAATTGCTGAAACCTGTGTGAAAACCCGCATCGGGCAACTGTACACCACCGCTTGGAAAAGCATTATTATAAAAAGTATCCAACCCGCCGACAGGCAATTTTGGAGCCATTTGCTCGATAAACATCGGCTGAATGTAAGGCATGCGGCCAATGAGCTCAATTGGCAATTGGAGGATGTTTGTCAGGAAGCTTTAAACCTCAAATTGCATTTGGTAAAATACTTTGAAGAAGCAGATTTGCGCACTTTTGGGCTCTGTTTCGCCATTAAAACCAAACCCCGGACGGGTTTATTCGGTTCGGTTATCATCCGGAAAAAAGAAGCCAAAACCAACGAGGGGGAAACGCTGTATGAAGTTTTGCACACCAAAAACTTTAATCCCAACAATAAAGAATTTGTGGTTTTTGCGCCATTTAACCGCAAAGAAGACTTGGCCGAAAGCTTAGCTAAACTTTGCGAATATTATTACAGTTTACAATTGAATTTTGCTTTGCCAAAGGCGAACGAAAACCTAAAGCAATCGGAGGTTTTAGAACTGCATCAGGTTTACCAATGCAAACATTGCCAAACCATTTTTGATGATATATATGGCGATGAATTCAACAACGTTAAGCCGGGAGTAAAGTTTGAAGAGATAGAAAATTATTTATGCCCGCTTTGCGAAGCTCCGAAAGAGGATTTTATAAAAGTGGACATTCAAAAAAACATAGCATGATGAACCCAGATTTTATTGTTGTTTGCCTTTTTTGTTTGAGCTTTTTGTACGCATCAGTGGGGCATGGTGGCGCCAGCGGTTATATTGCAGTTTTTTCATTAGCAGGCGTTAGTGTCCCGGTTTACCGTCCCTTGGTTTTGCTGCTGAATATTGTTGTTTCTGCATCCGCATTTCTGCAATTTAAAAAGGCCGGATATTTTAAATGGAAACTGATTATTCCGTTTTTAATTACCTCCATTCCATGCGCTTTTGTAGGTGCAAAATTTCCATTGAAAGGAGAAGTTTACAATATTTTATTAGGCTTGGCATTGGTTTTCCCAATCGCAAGATTATTGCAACTGGGACCAACGGAAAAAAAGCAAAGCAAGGAGCTGCCACTAATCAGCGGTTTAATATTTGGCGCTGTTTTGGGTTTTGCGGCAGGTTTACTAAATATTGGCGGTGGTATTTTTTTAAGTCCCGTTTTAATATTAATGGGCTGGGCAAGCTCCAAACAATCGGCAGCAGCTTCTGCCTTTTTTATACTGTGTAATTCCATAGCCGGCTTAATTTCTATAAAAAGTCAGTCGTTTTTTGTTGCAGAAAATTCTTGGATATGGTTTTTTGTGGCCGTATCAGGAGGTTTTCTGGGTGCATATTTTGGAAGTAATTTATACCGCCAAAAAACTGTGAGATATGTGTTGGCATCGGTAATGGCGGTGGCATGTGCTAAACTTTTGTTTTTTTAAGATGATTATAGACCACTTCGGCAGGACGTTTAAAACACTTAGGGTAAGTTTGCTTAACCAGTGCAACTTTGGCTGTGTATACTGTACTGGGGATTTGGAGACTAATCTCACTAAAAAAGATACTTCCTTAACGTCCGACAGATTGTTGCACTTAATAGAGAATCTTCACGGAGAGTTAAACCTGAAAGCTATACGTTTAACCGGTGGAGAGCCGCTTTTGTACCCCAATTTAGAATACTTGATTACGGGTTTATCTGCAATTGGTATTGAAGAAATTAAAATGACCAGCAACGGTTTTTTATTATAAAAAGATTAATATAGCCCAAAGTGGCTAATAAAGAGTAGTTTATAAGAACCGAAAATGCTATCGGTAACGATTTAGTAATGGTGCTTACTGCACTCGCTTTCGTTTGATTACCTTGTAAATCATTACTGCAAATTTAATAAAAAAAGGGTTAAGTCGTAGCGTACTTAACCCTTTTTCTGTCTTTTCTAATATACATCATAAAGCGTTATAAAAATAATTCTTACCCAATATGGGGGCAACCTGTGATATTAGTTTCATTATTATTTCCAAGTTTTGGCATATCAACAAAGATGTAATTCCGAAACAAATTGTGCTAATCTCTAAACGTCTAAGCTATGGAAATCCTGTTGAACAAAATATTATCGGAAATTCAGCGTCAGGAAGACAAGCTATCTTCTCAAATGATGCAAATTGCGGATGAGGCTTACCAAATGACCTTATTCCTAAATGAAATGCTGTTTACTATAAAGCTGAAAGTCTTACAAACCGGATTTAAGGACGAACAGCAGGAAATCAATTTTTTCAAGAACATTAAACCGCAGATTTTAGGAAAACTCATTTATTACAATAAAGTATTCCGCATTGAAACTACCTGCCCTGTAAGTACCGGGGGAATGCACCAAAGCTATTTTGAAAACCAATTAAAAATCCTCAAATCCGAATATAAGGAAAGCATATCCAATGAGGATTTTTACAGGTACTATCGTGCAGGCAGAACTGACCGTGACCATAATTATTTCAGGCTCGGAAAAATCAATTACCACGATGGTCTAAAGAGTGCCGTATTTGAAATTGACCTTAGCTTTTCTACTTATTATGATAACAAAGTTGCCCATATTATAGCCAATGAAATACTTTATACTTATTTGCTTACCAAAATAAACCCCGAAAAAAATCCCGATACTATTTTAGTGAACGGAGATGTAAGCAAAGACATTTCGTGGACTAATTCACAGAATGCGCTTATTGAATTGATTTACGCCCTATATGCTTCCAGCTCTATTGCATACGGCAAAATAGGTATCAGAAAATTAGCTTTGATTTTTCAAATCTTATTCCGAACGCCCTTAAACGATATACATCATTCTTTCCACCGAATGAAAACAAGGGCAGGCTCCCGGACGGCGTTTTTAGACCAACTCAAAATTTCCCTCGAAGAATATATGGATAAAGACCTTTAGCTGTATCAGCATAGGTGTTTTAAAGCAGTACACAAAATGTACTGCTTTTTGTTTGCCCATATCTGCCAATTGGCAAATGTTGGCAAAAGGCTCCCGTAAAATATCTCAACCCCGCTAAAACCTTTATTAAACAAGGGTTTTTCTCATTGCAAAAATTTTCAAAAAAGTGCCAAACCAATGGGTACGCATTGGCAGACAAACACTGCCACACTTCTGAATTTTGTCCTGTGAACATTAAACAGCAGTGCTATGAACATTATAACAGTTGACGAAGAAGTGTGGAAGCACCTCAACGAACGGTTGAAAGCCATTAGCGAATATATCCTCAAACTGGAAGATACAAGCTACGATAGTTTATGGCTCAACAATCACGAAGTCTGCCAGTATCTCCACATCAGCGAAAAAACATTGTGGCGTATGCGCACCAATGGGCAGATAGCTTTTTCAAAAATGTACGGGCAGTATTACTATACGATTGGTGCGATTAAGGAAATGCTTAACGCTAACGCTGTGCAGACCACCGATGAATATGTAGAGCAGCTTATGGCAAAAGGTAAAAGCTATATCGAAAAAGGCAGAAAGCTGAAATAAGGTAATAATTAAAAGCGTACACGTATGAATATCGACAAAATGGAATTTGTGGCGTGGATGGAACGCATAATGGACAGGCTTGACATTCTCGGCAACCACATAGATGATTTACAAAAGAAGCGCAACAGCATAGACGGCGAAGAATTACTGGATAATCAGGACTTATTGCAAATGCTGAAAATCAGTAACCGTTCCCTGCAACGGTATCGCTCCATTGGCAAGCTCCCTTATTATACCATTAGCGGAAAACTGTATTACAAGCTGTCCGATGTGCATCAGTTCATCAGGGAAAGTTTTAACCCGCCCTTGCCCAAACTGGATGCCAATAAGTGACAAACACTGCCTTTGAGTGCCACATAACGCAAATCAGTGAAGGCTTCCTTTACATTCGACCGTGAAATTTTAAAATTTTCAGAATATGAGCGAAGAAACAACAAATAAACAGGAAATGCCCGAACAGCTTTCGGACATATTACTCGTACTGGATAAAGAGAAAATGAAAATCCAGGCAGTAAAGAGTATTGACGAAAACGGGAAAATGGAAACCGTTGAACCCACCAAGAAAAACCAAAACCAGTTTATGCGTGTGGACAAAAGCGGCGATTTCTTTTCCAACTTTTTTTCCAACTTTTTCAGCCAGTTAAAGAACCCCACAAACTTTACTTTCTTCAAAGTACCTGCCCCGGTTGCTGCTGAAAAAGCGCAGGAACTCCAAAAGCACGTAGATAAGCCCACTCCGCAGGGCGAAAAAGTGCTGAAAGAACACGAAGTGAAAGCAGAACCCCAACCTGATAAAAAACAAGAAAATCAAAATAATATGGCAACAGCACAAACAACAACGGAAACAAGCGAATACCGCTACAAGCCGGAGCAGATTGATTGGGACACAATGAAAAACCTCGGATTAAGCAAAGAGTATCTTGAAAAAAGAAACTTGCTTGACCCT
>NZ_MBTA01000005.1 GCF_003609575.1 Pelobium manganitolerans
ACAGAGACAGAATATCTTGCTTCTCTGAAAGGTGCAGACGGAAAGGACGGCAACGTGGGTCCTCAAGGATTACAAGGTGAAACCGGCCCACAAGGTATTCAGGGCGAGAAAGGCGATAAAGGAGAGCAGGGCGAGAAAGGTAACGACGGCGCTCAGGGTCCGGCGGGTCCTCAAGGCGAACCGGGCGTCCAAGGTCCACAAGGCGAAACAGGTCCACAAGGTATCCAAGGTGAAACCGGTCCACAAGGTCTTCAGGGTGAGAAAGGCGAAAAAGGTAACGACGGTGCTCCGGGAGCAACAGGTCCTCAAGGCGAAACAGGACCTGCGGGTCCACAAGGTGTCCAAGGTGAAACCGGTCTACAAGGCTTACCGGGAGAAAAAGGCGATAAGGGAGACCAAGGTATACAGGGTGTCCAAGGCGAAGTAGGTCCTCAAGGTCCGCAAGGCGATACTGGCGTTCAGGGCTTGAAAGGCGACAAGGGCGATCCTGGGGTTCAAGGTCCGATAGGTTTGACCGGGGCCACAGGTCCTGCTGGTGCAAAAGGCGATCAAGGAATTCAGGGTATTCAAGGTATCCAAGGAGAAACCGGCCCTAAAGGTGACCAAGGTGTCCAAGGCGAAGCAGGTCCACAAGGTCCGAAAGGAGATACAGGCGCAAAAGGCGACCAAGGTGTGCAAGGCTTAAAAGGCGACAAGGGCGATACAGGTGCTACTGGCGCTACGGGTCCACAAGGTCCTGCCGGTGCAGCAGGTCCACAAGGTCCGAAAGGCGATCCTGGAGTTCAAGGTTCGATAGGTTTGACTGGAGCTCCGGGGGTGAAAGGTGACAAGGGAGATACAGGTGCTACTGGCGCTACGGGTCCACAAGGTCCAGCTGGTGAAGCGGGTCCAAAAGGCGATCAAGGAATTCAGGGTATTCAAGGTCCGAAAGGAGATACAGGCGCAAAAGGCGACCAAGGTGTGCAAGGCTTAAAAGGCGACAAGGGAGATACAGGTGCTACTGGCGCTACGGGTCCACAGGGTCCAGCTGGTGAAGCGGGTCCAAAAGGCGATCAAGGAACTCAGGGGATTCAAGGTCCGAAAGGAGAAACCGGTCCTAAAGGTGACCAAGGCGAAGTAGGTTCTGCTGGTCCAAAAGGCGATCAAGGAATTCAGGGTATTCAAGGTCCGATAGGTTTGACCGGGGCAACAGGTCCTGCCGGTCCAAAAGGCGATACAGGTGACACGGGAGTTGCCGGTCCACAAGGTCCGAAAGGCGAAACCGGTCCTAAAGGTGATCAAGGTACCCAAGGCGAAGCAGGCCCACAAGGTCCTAAAGGAGATACAGGCGCAAAAGGCGACCAAGGTGTGCAAGGCTTAAAAGGCGACAAGGGAGATACAGGTGCTACTGGTGCCACGGGTCCACAAGGTCCAGCTGGTGAAGCTGGTCCAAAAGGCGATCAAGGAATTCAGGGTATCCAAGGTCCTAAAGGAGAAACCGGTCCTAAAGGTGACCAAGGTATCCAAGGCGAAGCAGGTCCACAAGGTCCTAAAGGCGATACTGGCGTTCAGGGCTTGAAAGGCGAGAAGGGAGATACAGGTGCTACTGGCGCTACGGGTCCACAAGGTCCTGCCGGTGTAGCTGGTCCACAAGGCTTAAAAGGCGACAAGGGAGATACAGGTGCTACTGGCGCTACGGGTCCACAAGGTCCAGTTGGTGTAGCTGGTCCAAAAGGCGATCAAGGAATTCAGGGTATTCAAGGTCCGAAAGGAGATACAGGCGCAAAAGGCGACCAAGGTGTGCAAGGCTTAAAAGGCGACAAGGGAGATACAGGTGCNGACCAAGGTGTGCAAGGCTTAAAAGGCGACAAGGGAGATACAGGTGCTACTGGCGCTATGGGTCCACAAGGTCCAGTTGGTGAAGCGGGTCCAAAAGGCGATCAAGGAACTCAGGGGATTCAAGGTCCGAAAGGAGAAACCGGTCCTAAAGGTGACCAAGGCGAAGTAGGTTCTGCTGGTCCAAAAGGCGATCAAGGAATTCAGGGTATTCAAGGTCCGATAGGTTTGACCGGGGCAACAGGTCCTGCCGGTCCTGCTGGTGCAACTGGTGCTCAAGGCTTAAAAGGAGATACAGGCGCAAAAGGTGACCAAGGTGTGCAAGGCTTAAAAGGCGACAAGGGAGATACAGGTGCTACTGGTCCACAAGGTCCAAAAGGCGACACTGGAGTTGCCGGTCCACAAGGATCAAAGGGCGATAAGGGAGATACAGGTGCTACTGGTCCACAAGGTCCAAAAGGTGACACGGGAGTTGCCGGTCCACAAGGTTTAAAAGGAGACAAGGGCGATCCCGGAGCTCAAGGTCCGATAGGTTTGACCGGGGCAACAGGTCCTGCTGGTGCAACTGGTGCTCAAGGCTTAAAAGGAGATAAAGGCGACAAGGGCGATCCCGGAGCTCAAGGTCCGATAGGTTTGACCGGGGCGACAGGTCCAGCCGGGGCAACGGGTGCAGCTGGTTTGGACGGTAAAACTATTTTAAGTGGCACTGCGACACCTCCTGCTGCATCATTGGGAACAAACGGCGATTTTTATTATAACACAAGTACCAAAATGATATACGGCCCTAAAGCTTCGGGCGCATGGCCGGCAGGGGTGTCTTTAGTGGGCGCCCAAGGTCCAACCGGTCCACAAGGTCCAGCTGGAGCAACAGGAGCTACCGGCTCTGCAGGACCACAAGGTCCGAAAGGCGATACCGGCGCAACTGGTCCTCAGGGTCCGCAAGGCCCAGCAGGAACCGGGGGCACTTATACGGCAGGCGATCTGATCAACATCAGTGGAACTACGATTAATGTAGACAGGTATGCCACAATAGGAGCTGGCGGAGGTGACATCACAGGTTCTCTAAATCAGATGCAGATTAAGAGCGGTGCGATAACGGCAGATAAAATTGGAAGCGGCACGATTCAAGGATACAATCTCCAAGACGGAGCTGTTTACGATGCTAAAATCCAAAACGGAACAATATCAAATGCAAAATTGGCTGGCAATATTTCTAAGGATAAACTTGCATGGGATGCGGTAACTGATGCAGCGATTGCTTATAAAGCTATTAGCGTAAGTAAATTATCTACCACTGGCGGTAATAATGGTGATGTCTTAACTAATGTTTATGGCGAATGGAAGCCTGTGGCGCCAGCTTCTGGAGCATCTGATGCCACCGCTTCTGCAAAAGGTATTATCCAGTTAAGTGGGGATTTAACAGGTTCGGCTACGTCTCCAACTATTGCTAATAATGCAATTACCAGTGCCAAAATCGCTGATAACACAATTGCTACGGCAGATTTAGCTAACAATGCTGTAACAACTGCAAAGATTGCCACAAGTGCCGTGACGGCTAACGAATTGGCCAACGGTAGCGTGACAGCAGTTAAGTTAAACAGCATGTCAGCTACAAGCGGTCAGGTGCTAAAATACAACGGAACCACTTGGGCACCAGCAAACGAAGCATCGGCAAATAACTGGTCTATGACAGGCAACTCAAATACTACGTCGTCGTCGTTTTTAGGCACTACTAATGATGCAGTATTCAAAATCGGATCTAATAACACGCAAATGTTGCAGTTTGGTAGGAGACAAACGCTAGGGTTAACACAATCTTATACGGATTATACAGATAACAGCCAGCCTTTGGTTTACATTAATGGTAATGGTACCACCTCTGCTTTACAGTTTGCCGCAAGCGCAGCTGATTTTTACAAGCCGATGTTCTTTACCACTACCGAGGGTAACTTTAGATTGAAAGGTAGCGCGGCCGGAACCGACTATTTCGAAATTGGAAGTAGTGGCACCAGTAACAACGGGCGCTTAGATTTTATCATTGGTGATGACGGAGATGAACCGATTGTATTTTCTAAATACAACTACTCTCCTGCCGGAAACGTGGAGATGTTGAGAATGCAGGGGACAGGCTTAAATAATGACGTTCGGGTAGGCATTAACACAGCAGGCGTAACCGCTGATTCTGAGTTGCAAGTAGTCGGTAATACGCACACTAGTACTTTACAGGTGGGAAGTAATACAGTAATTAACGGTATTTATAAAACAACGATTGCTAGCGGAAGTTTTACAGTTTCTGCTTACACAAGTTCTACCAACAGAACTTACACATTGTCAGGAATCACTGGGTTAGATGCAAATACAGCTACTGTCATGGTTTCTCCGCGTAGTGCCTTGCCAGCTACGGTTGCCATAGGGTACGCTCGAGTAGTTGGGACTAATAAGATTGAAATTAGTTTCAATAATACGAATACAGCGGTAACAATGTCTGACACTCAGCTTAACATTACGATTATCCAGTAAAATACATTTAAATTGAGCAAAGAACCTCTGCATCCACCCCGCAGAGGTTTTTTTTGTTCTCATTCTTTCTCAAAAATCTACAATACGAGAAAAATAGTCTACAAAAATATTAATTTGATATTTGAAACTTTTTCTGCTTACATCCGTATGCGCTAACTTTCAAAAACACCCCGTGCCAAGGTGAAAATCTAACCATTCTGCTATTCATAGAGCATCAATATTTGGCGCTAGAATTCCCCGTTTTATTTGCTAAATGGGAATTTTGGGGAAATAAATCCCGAAATTTGAATCGCGTTTTCGGTGCTATATCAAGCTTGCTAAAAAAAGCAAAACAAATTCTGTAAACCTACAAAACACTCTTAAAAGTGCTTTAAGCGCTGTTTTTATCCGATTTTTCACTCCTAAAAACTGCCGTATATTGCTGTTTTGGCGCGCCAAATTGTGGAAGTTTTCCCCGTGGCTTAACACTTGTCTAAGCCTAGGCATGAAAACAACAATCTTAACAGCCGTTTTAGTTGCAACTTTAGCACTTGCATCTGTTGCTCAAACTATAGAAAGAGCTGCAATCACTTCTGGTGGAGGCGAAGCAACTTCAGTTTTCGGCGAAAGCGTTCAGTTTTCAATTGGCCAGGCTTTTATGACCAACACTTTAACCCAAGATGGTAGCAATTACCTCACTCAGGGTTTCCAACAGCCAAGCAGCCACGAGTATGTTAACATCAACACTCCGGTTTATGCCGAATCAGATTTGAACGTCATCCAAGCTTTCCCTAACCCAGCTGTAAACTACACCACTGTTGCATTAAGCTTAATTGATGATAACGGCGCAAAGGTTTCTTTAATTGATATGTGGGGCCAACCGCTTAGCTCGCAAAACTATACCTTAACACAAGGCAAACATGAGCTTAAATTTACTTTCGGTTATGTGCCTGCAGGTGTTTATTCTCTTAAAGTTGTGGCCAACAAAAAAGTGTATACCAAAAAACTATTGGTTGCAGGTTTACAAGAAAAAACTGTAGCTCTATAATATTACAATGCTCTCAAATCTGAATCCTCGGCTTTTGGCTGGGGATTTTTTTTTGCAGTTCATTAATCATTGAGTTCATTTGTCATTAGTTCATTAGTCACTAGTTCAGTAGGTATTGGTGATCAAGTTATGCGTTCAAAAGGACTTCTTTTAACTCAGTGAGCTTCGCCACGAATGAACTCGCTGAACTTTGTCCTCCCTAATGAACTCAATGAACTCCGTCACTAATGAACTCCCGTCACCAATGAACCCCTTTTTTTAACAATGAACTTCCTTCTACTAATGAACTCAATCAACTCTTCAATCTTTCCAAAAACTTTATATTTGCAGCATGACTAAGGAAAACTTACAGGATTTAAGAGACAGACTAGCGTCTCTGAGGAGGCATCTTTGACGTTGATGCCAAACTAGAAATTTTACAAGAAGAAGAAGCGAAAACACTAACTCCCGATTTTTGGGATCAACCCAAAGAAGCCGAAAAAGTACTGAACGCGATAAAAAGCAAAAAGGTGTGGACAGATGCCTATACAGCCTTGGCTACAGAGCTGGAAGATTTGGCGGTGCTTTTAGAGTTTTACCAGATGGGCGAGGCCAGCGAGGCCGAACTCAACGAGGCCTATGAACTGGCGCTAAAACATACCGACGAGCTGGAATTTAAAAACATGCTCTCGGCAGAGGAGGACCAGTTGAGCGCTGTTTTGCAAATAACATCGGGCGCGGGCGGTACAGAAAGTTGCGATTGGGCATCTATGCTGATGCGGATGTACATGATGTGGGGGCAAAAGAACGGCTATAAAATTACCGAACAAGATTACCAAGAAGGGGATGTGGCGGGCATAAAAACCGTAACCCTGCAATTTGACGGCGATTTCTCTTACGGATATTTGAAAGGCGAAAACGGGGTGCACCGCTTGGTGCGTATTTCGCCCTTTGATGCCAATGCTAAGCGCCATACTTCTTTCGCCTCGGTTTATGTGTACCCGCTGGTGGATGATAGTATAGAAATTGAAGTAAACCCTGCCGACATCGAGTTTGAGACTTTTAGGTCCGGCGGTGCCGGAGGCCAAAACGTGAACAAAGTAGAAACGGCTGTCCGTTTGTACCACAAGCCATCTGGCATTATTATCAAAAACCAAGAATCGCGGTCGCAACTGCAAAATAAAGAAAACGCCATACGCCTTTTAAAATCGCAACTTTACGAAATAGAGATGCGCAAAAAAATGGAACTCACCAATTCCATTGAGGGCAATAAAAAGAAAATTGAGTGGGGTTCGCAAATCCGTAATTATGTGCTGCACCCCTACAAACTGGTAAAAGATTTACGTACCGATTATGAAACATCTAACGCCCAAGCGGTTTTAGATGGCGAGCTGGACGAATTTTTGAAATCATATTTAATGGAATATGGAGGCAACAACTAAATTTAAAAAAGGTTTAACGGCAATTTTTATGTCGATTTTAGCAAGCACTGCATTTGCGCAAAACGTGATGGATTTATATCCGGGAAAAATCCCTAACGCTGTCCAAGCTAAAGATTATGCCGAGCAAAAAACCGTGTCCGGAAACGGTCGCATTGGCTTTTCTAAAGTTTTTAAACCCGAGCTGTACATGTTTTTTGCCGAGAAACCTAACGGCACGGCCATTATTATTTGTCCCGGCGGCGGATATTCACATTTAGCTTTTAGCCATGAAGGCATTGATGTGGCCAAAGCGTTAAACGCGCAGGGGATTACGGCTTTTGTGTTAAAATACCGCCTGCCGTCGGATCAAATTATGGCAAATAAAAACATCGGTCCTTTGCAAGATGCCCAACAGGCGATAAAAACAGTACGCGCGAATGCCGAAAAATGGAAAATTAATCCGCTAAGGATAGGAATTATGGGTTTTTCTGCTGGCGGGCATTTGGCCTCTACCTTATCCACCCACTTTGCAGATGCTTTGATAGAGGATAGCGAAGGCATCAGCTTAAGGCCAGATTTTTCGGTTTTAGGTTATCCGGTAATCTCCATGGGCCAATATACGCACAAGGGTTCTAAAACAAATTTACTGGGTGCTAACGCTTCGGATACTTTGATACAGAAATACTCCAATGAGCTACAGATAAACGCGCAAACGCCTCCGGCATTTTTGTTTCATGCTAATGACGATAAAACTGTGCCGGTTGAAAATAGCGTAGATTATATGCTAGCCTTAAAAAACAACGGTGTGCCGGCAGAGGCGCATTTTTATCCGGCTGGCGGACATGGTTTCGGGATGAACAACCCCACCACTTCCGAAAAATGGTTTGATAGTATGATCAGCTGGTTGCACGCTATCAAAATGCTAGATTAATTGGCAAACACTTCCAGCAGTTTAATCAGTTCTTTCACCTTATCATTAGCGCCTGCCTTTTCGTAGGCGCTAATTAAATTCCGCAATACCCTTTTTATAATTTCTACGTTGCTGCAAGGCTCATAAAAAAACCTTTCGGGCTTTATTTGCAGCTGGCGCAAAAACTGGTCAATATCGCGCTTAGCGAAAATGTAGCCCTTGTTAAATACGTTGATATAAAAAAGCACATTACTTTCAGCATCATCACTTTTTTCAAACTCATCTACATAAGCCAAAATAAAATGTTGCGGTAAGTTAACTCCGTAAATCGGGATGTCCAGCTTTTGCGCTATCACCGAGTAAATGATGGCTAAAGAAATTTGATTCCCTTTTTTTGTTTCTAAAACCTGGTTTAAATAAGAGTTTTGCGGACTTTGATGGTTTTTGGTATTGCCAGAGAAGCCGTACACATTGTAAAAAATATGGTTCAGCAGTTTAACTTTTTCTACCGGACTGGCTTCGTACATCATCTGCAACCATACATCGCGTTTAATGGCATCTATTTGTTGGATGATTTTTTCTTCGTTTAAATCTGGATATTGGTAACGGTTTATGATGAGGAACCCCCTCAATAAATCAAAGCCACCGCTTTGGTGCCATAAGGCTAAATCTTCTTTAACGTTTTGATATTGGATTTTATGCACTAAATTTTCAATCCGGCCCTGCAATACGGCATCAAAAGATTGTTCCCAAGCCCGCTCCAGATAGCCAATGGCAACGTTGCCATAGCTCAGCAACTTATCTTCCACATGGCTAAAAATCTGCGGATCCGGATCATCCAACAACTTAATCAAGGAATTTATTTCTTTGGTTTCCATATTCTAAAATCGATATTTGGCATTTCAAATAGAAAAGCAAATATTCACTACCCAATACTCAATACCCAATACTCACTACCCAATACCCACTACTCACTACCAACATGCTCAACACCACCCTTTTCAGCAATTATATCAAGCACATTTTAAATGCCAAATCGCGCCACGGCACGCATTCGCCATTTGTGTATCGTTTGGTGGATGAGGTAATTTACGATTTTAGCGCCAAAGAGGCTTATGCAGATTTAGAAAATCTGAGAAAGCAGTTGCTTAAAGATGAGCGCGTGATTACGGTGACGGATTTGGGCGCAGGCTCGCACATTAACAACCAAAAACAAAAAGCAGTTAAAAGTATTGCAAAAAATGCCTTAAAACCTAAAAAACTGGCGCAGCTGTTATATCGCTTGGCAAAAGAATTTAACCCGAAACAGATTTTGGAGCTAGGTACGTGTTTAGGGCTAACCAGCGCTTATTTTGCTAAAGCTTTGCCGCAGGCTAAGGTAGTTACGATGGAAGGCTGCCCGCAAACGGCGCAGATAGCACAAGAAAACTGGCAAAAATTGGGTATCAACAACGTGGAAGTAATTGTAGGCAATTTTGATGAAACCTTAGCACCATTTATTGCGCAACAACAGAATTTGGATTTTGTATTTATTGACGGCAACCACCGCAAAGAGGCTACTTTAAACTATTTTAATTTATGCCTGCCCAAAGTACACGAGCACTCAGTTTTGGTTTTTGATGATATTTATTGGAGCAAAGGCATGCAGCAAGCTTGGGAGCAAATTAAAGCACACCCGCAAGTCAGCGTTAGCATAGATTTATTTTGGATTGGCCTGGTTTTTTTTAGAAAAGGGCAGGCGAGGCAGGATTTTAAAATTAGGTTTTAGGCATTACTCTTTGCCTTATTTTAGAAAATCACTAAAAACTAAAATAACCATACTGGCTATTTTAATTTTTTGTTGTGAAGCACATCCTGTACATTCGTTTGGCACAACAATGGCATCTTTGCAAATAGAAAAATAAATACATGAAAGAATTTCCGGTTACTGCTAAAAGAGCGCTCGAGCTTTTAGGTTTGGTCCTAATAGGCTTTATTATCCTAGTGGGGAGCAACGTGATAATGCCTTTGCTGTTGGCTTTCTTTTTAAGCATGTTGTTGTTGCCCGTTTATCGTTTTTTGGTGGGCAAAAAAATACCAACTTCCATCGCTATCATTATCCCAATACTCATCTTAATTGTCGTTGTGGCGGGTTTAATCTGGTTTTTTTCGGCCCAAATTAATGTTTTAGTCAGTGATTTTCCGCAGATAAAAAAGAACATCAACATCCACCTAAATGCGCTTAGCAATTGGATCAGCGGTTTTACCCATTACTCTACCAAAGAGCAAATTGCCTTTATTAACGAACAAAGCAACAAGCTGTTAAATAGCACGGGCGCCATTTTAGGCAGCATCTTTAACTCGGTTTCGGGTGCTTTTATCTTTTTTGGTCTTTTGCCCATCTACATCTACCTCATATTGGCCTACAAAAACCTATTGCTCAAATTTTGCATCATGTGGTTTAGTGATGAGGATTTGCCAAACGTGAAAGAAAGCATCCAACAGATCGAGAAAATTATCCAAAGCTACTTAATGGGCCTGCTGATACAAATTGCCTACATCACCGTTTTATTAGGCGGTATTTTGTGGATCATTGGAATTAAACACGCCTTATTGATAGGTGTGCTTTTCGCTGTTCTCAACCTTATCCCCTACATAGGCGCATTATTTGGAAATATTTTGGGCGTGCTGTTAACTGTAAGTTCGTCGCAAGAAATATGGCCAATTTTCACGGTATTGGGCGTTATCGCCGTTGTGCAGTTTCTAGACAATAATATTTTAATGCCGCGCATTGTGGGCTCAAAGGTACAAATCAACAGTTTGGTAGCTTTAGTGGGCATAGTGGTTGCCGGCAGTTTGGCGGGTATTTCCGGAATGTTTTTGGCATTGCCTATCATCGCCATCCTTAAAATCGCTTTTGACCGTACCAACAATTTCAAAAAATGGGGCGTACTGCTGGGTACAGATGTTCCGGAGAAAAACCCATTGCGCGAGTAAATTGTATGTTTTGGGTGTTTTAACGGGCTGTCCGCTCATACGTCACAAGGCATTAAGCACAGGCCGGTATCCGCTTCCATCCCTAACACAAATGTTCTGTTGTTTAAAAAGCCTCTCCTAAAGAAATGTAAAACCCGCTGATGCGCTTTTCGTTGGCGGGTTTCTCGCCCAAAGCATAGTCAAACCGCAAGGCCAAACCCTTTTCTAAATCAAAAAAGAAACGTGCGCCCAAGCCGTAGGTGGGCTTAAACTGGCCGTCGGCAAAAGACTGTTGGCCAAAAACTTTCCCCGTGCCGCCAAAAGCCGTTAAACCAAAACGCGGTATCGGGCGGTAACGCAACTCCACCTGCGAGGTCAGCAAATTCTCGTCTCTAAAACGGCCGCTGTAATAACCGCGCATAAACTGGTCGTTCCCTAGTTGCCTCAACAAGTAAAACGGGACGGCGTTGTTACTCAACAAACCCTCATAAGTAGCATTTAAAGCTAGTTTAAAGCTTTGGCTAAAGCTATGGAAAGCACGCAAATCTGCGTTAAGCAAGCTGCCTTCAAAATTGGGGCTTCCAAAAAAGTTAGGTGCATAGCCGTATTGTAAGCGTGCATAAAAGCCTTTGTTGGGGTAGGGCACGTTATCGCGCGAATCAAAAAAAGATGTTGCCTTTAAAAACAGAAACTCTCCGCCATCGCGGTCCACCAAATTTGGGGCGCTGCTGTAAATGCCGCCGGCTTCTTTATCGCGGAAACGCAAATTTTCATACTCGGCGCCACCGCCTAAATAAAAATGCCGGGCCACGCGGCGCTCCAACTCGCCGTTAAGCCTAAAGCGTTTAAGGTTTATTTTATCTTCATCGGCCTTTTGTGTTTGGTTGCCTATGCCGTAAAAATTAAAAGGCTGGTTCAAAAATTTGGCTTCGGTAATGTAGTGGTATTTGTTGTGTGCGGCCCAAACATCGGTTTTTAAGCTTATCTGCACGCGTCCTTTGGTGCTAAAGCCCAAAACCCCATAAGCTTGCGAGGCTTTGGTCACCGTATCGTTCTTATGCGTATAAAAAGAATAGATGCCGGCGGCACCTAAAGTAAGCCCCGCCTCTTGCGAGTAACCAAACAAAGGCACAGGCAAAAAGCTGTTGTGGCGTGTGGTATCATCAGAAAAAACCTTATTAATTATTTTCCTTTGCGCAACAGCCTGCTCAAACGCCAACAAACATAAAACGGTGTAAACAAGCTTAAACTTAAAACAATTCATCCCTTCGGCTTAAAATCCTATTTTTGCAAAAAAACGAAAAGAATATGAGCAAGCAAAGAGGACCTATCTCTCAATTTATAGAGAAAAATTATTTGCACTTTAACGCAGCGGCTTTGGTTGACGCGGCAAAAGGTTACGAAACCCACCTAGACGAGGGCGGAAAGATGATGATTACCCTTGCAGGTGCTATGAGTACTGCCGAGTTAGGGATTTCTTTAGCAGAGATGATCCGCCAGGATAAAGTTTCTATTATTTCTTGTACGGGCGCAAATTTAGAGGAAGATATCATGAATTTGGTAGCCCACTCACACTATAAAAGAGTACCTAACTATCGCGATTTAAGTCCACAAGACGAGTGGGATTTGCTAGAAAACCACTACAATCGCGTTACCGATACCTGCATTCCCGAGGAAGAAGCTTTTAGAAGGTTGCAAAAGCACATCGAAAAAATTTGGAAAGATGCAGAAGCCGCGGGCGAGCGCTATTTTCCGCATGAGTATATGTACAAAATGCTGTTAAGTGGTGATTTGGAGCAGTACTACGAAATTGACCCGAAAAACTCGTGGATGTTAGCGGCTGCGGAAAAAAACCTGCCGATTGTAGTGCCGGGCTGGGAAGATTCTACCATGGGCAACATCTTCGCATCTTACGTGATAAAAGGCGAGTTGAAAGCTACTACCATGAAAAGCGGTATCGAATATATGGCTTGGCTGGCCGATTGGTACAAAGATAATTCGGACGGTAAAGGCATTGGCTTTTTCCAGATAGGCGGCGGTATTGCCGGCGATTTCCCTATTTGCGTGGTGCCTATGCTTTATCAGGATTTGGAGATGGAAAACATTCCGTTCTGGAGCTATTTCTGCCAAATTTCTGACTCTACCACCTCTTACGGTTCTTATTCTGGCGCAGTGCCTAACGAGAAAATCACTTGGGGAAAACTGGACATCCACACCCCTAAGTTTATTGTAGAATCTGACGCTACTATTGTAGCCCCGCTCATTTTTGCTTGGATTTTAGGACAGTAAGTATCGAGTTATTGAGTATTGAGTATTGGGTATTGAGTGCGCTGGTTTTTACTTTTTACTTTTGATTTTTCAGTTAAAAAAAGGGATTTGCAAAAGCACAATCCCTTTTTTTGTTCGGCCTCCAGCCTAAATCTTATACCTTCCACCCTACACCTAAAGCCTCAAACCTTAAGCCTTCCCCCTACACCTTATACGCCTGCCTTGCCAATAACTTCCACTCGCCGTTGGCTTGCTTGCTAAATACCAGCATAATACCCAAAGTTACTTCGCCCGGGTTGCCTCTGTCGTTAGTTTTTGCATAAAGCTGGTGGCGCACAATAGCCGTGTTGCCATCTATGGTAATATGCTGTTTGCTAATATCGATGCTCACAAAATCCGATTGGTTGGTTACCAATGAATTTACAAATTGCGCTTTACTTTCAATTTTACCGCTCGAGTGGCCATAGCTTAAGCTATCGCTGGCTATAAATTCTAAATCTGCCTGCTTGCCACTTATTAATGCGTTAATTAGGTAAGTCACCGCATTTTCTACTTCCGCCTTTGGGTTTTGGGCTTTTAGGTTGAGGCTCAACATTACTGCTAATACAGTCAAAAAACTAATCTTCTTCATTTCATCAATAGTTTAATTTTTTTGCGGATGTAAATATCCCGCTTTTTAACATGCGTCTAATTTAAGATTTTTCAATTAGTACGGTGTCATCAATCCATTTTCATCAGCTTTTTCTAACTTTGGCGCTTATGAAAGTATCCGCATTAGCCCAAACTTTAATAGGTTCCGAAATAATAAAAATTGCCGGCGAGGTAAACGAGATGAAAGCCAAAGGCGTAGCGATTGCCAACTTAACCATCGGCGATTTTGATTCGAAGCTTTTTCCCATCCCACAAGAGCTGGAAACCAACATTGTTAAAGCTTATCAGGATAACCAAACCAACTATCCGCCTGCCGACGGTGTTTTGCCCTTGCGTAAAAGCGTAGCTACGTTTTTGCAAGAGCAGTTTAATCTGAAATACGATGCCGCGTCAGAAATTTTAATTTCCGGAGGCTCGCGGCCTTTGATTTACGCCACCTATTTAGCGCTCATTGATGCTGGCGACACGGTGGTTTACCCGGCTCCGTCGTGGAATAATAACCATTACGTGCATCTTTTAGGCGCAAAAGGAGTGGCAGTGCCAACTTCTCCGGAGCATAACTTTATGCCAACCGGTGCAGATTTGAAACCTTATTTAAAAGGAGCAACTTTGTTGGCTTTATGCTCGCCCTTAAACCCCACCGGCACCATGTTTTCTGCCGAAGGATTAAAAGAAATATGCGAACTGGTGTTGGCAGAAAACCAACAAAGAGGTGCTGATGAAAAACCATTGTACATCCTTTACGATCAGATTTATTCGCAACTAACTTTCGGCAACCATAGGCATGTTGACCCGGTAAGTTTAATACCAGCTTTACGCGATTATACCATTTTTATTGATGGCAGTTCAAAATGTTTTGCCGCTACAGGCGTAAGGGTAGGTTGGGGATTTGGTCCGGCAAATGTTATCAGCAAAATGAAAGCCATTGTAGGCCACATGGGTGCTTGGGCACCAAAAGCCGAACAAATGGCCACTGCGCAGTTTTTAGATGATAAAACCGCTGTAACATCATTTTTAAATACATTTAAAACACAAATTAAACACAGTTTAGATACCCTTTACAAAGGCATCACCGATTTAAAAAATCAAGGTTTCGCAGTAGATGCCATTGAACCTATGGGCGCAATTTACCTGACTTTAAAAATTGATTATCTAGACAAAACTACACCAGACGGCAACGTGTTACAAAACGCCACTCAACTCAATTTTTACCTCATTAAAGAAGCAAACATTGCATTGGTGCCATTTGCTGCTTTTGGTACCGATGATTTGTGCTGGTTCCGGGCATCGGTAGGTGCCTGCTCCGCAACAGAAATAGAAAGTAAAATGCCCGCTCTGAAGAAAGCACTAGAAAACTTGAAATAGGAGAGGAGTTCAAATTTTTCTGCCGGGACTTCCATGGTCTGATGTATTTAGGCTTAGTAACAATTAATCTGCTTATTATACGCACTGCAAATTATCGTTAAAACAGGATCCTAATTACATCAGGCTTTAGCCCTAAAGGTTAACGCCTCAGTCCTTATTCTTTATTCTTTGCTCTTTAATCTTGACTCCTTGCTCCTTTTTACTCTCACAGACTTTCTGCACGCATTTCCTGCAAATCCCGCCGGTAAGTCTCAAAATTTCCGCTTCGCATTAAGTTGCTCGCGCGCGACAAATCCTGCAAGGCAATGGTGTAATCTTTCCCCTTTATTTTAGCTTTTGCCAATAGCAGCGAGGTTTCAATCCGCCCACTGATAAAATTAATGTTTAGCGCAATGCTGTTAGCCTGTAAAAAGAACCACTTGGCCGGCGTGTATTGCTTCCATTTATAATAAACTTTGCCTAGCAAAAGGTAACATTTATAGGCCTGACGTGCGCCTAATTTGCTTCCCAATGGCAAAGCTTGTGAAATAAGCGTCCGTTCTGCACGTTGGTAATTACCCTCGGCTAAAAATAAGTCGCTTTTTAAAAGCAATAAATCCAAACGTTTTCGGGAGGATAAATGCGCCCAAAATTTTTCTTGCACAACAGCAAGCCAGTCCTCACTTTCATCAAACGCTCCGTTTTGGTAATAGAGTTTTGCCAAATTCATACTCGTTTGCATTTGCTGAAGGCTGTCCTTGCTATAACGGAATACCGCCTCTAGAATGTGAATTCCGGTGTTTAGCTTGCCCTTATACAGTTCATTAAATGCGCGTAGTTCTAGAAAGGGCGTTCCTGTTTTATGATAAAAATGGAATTGTTGGGCAATGTAGGATGGCGTTTGCAAGCTGTTCCAGTAAATATTAGCGCTCAGCAGATCTAAAGAAGGCCGAATAAGTTGTTTTAACGATTTTGTTTTTAACGTATCGCTAATTAAAATAGGGTTTTGGTTGTAGATGATGTGTTTAGCGTCCCATTTTGCAAAACAGTGGACAAGGGGGAAAAGGATTAAAGCCGTGCAAAGCACAATCAGCTTGAATTTATTCATTGTCAGAAATCATCGGTTTTTAGCTGCATATTTCTTGCCAGTGAGTGGTTTTTGTTTTTACGATATAAATTTTCGCTCATTGATGTGTAGACTTTTCAATTTGCTGTAATCAAGATTTATTTATACGTCACTGTTAGGACGTTCTGAAATTTGTAAAGTTTCTATTCAATGCAACGGTTTCGGGCTTTGCGTTCGGGCGGGTTTCGGAGCACAAAGTTTTAATTAATAAATAAAGTTTATTAGAAGTTCAAGGCTTCAAGTTTACACGTCAGCCCGCCTGACGCAAAACCCGTGTTAGCAGTAGCTTTTCTTCTGTCGTTATACAAATTCTCGTTGACCATTTATGTCAAACTTAAGTGTTTCAAATATTTCTCTGAAGTTTAATATCCCCTCATAAGTCCCAAGTTTAAACCTATAAGCTATTTTCTCACCAAAAATAAAGTCTCCAATTTCATTTGCTTCAGCTATTAAGGGTTTTAAATAATTGTCGAAGTTTAAAAACTCGTCTATATTTAAGTCCTCCAAATAGTTTAAATGTGCAATTCTGTTATTACGATGTTTCACTTTTAAACCATTAATGTTTTTGCGATATGTGTCAAATTTTTTCTTTAAGTCTTTAATTCCTTTTTGGTCTTTATATGTTTTGCTGGTCGCTTTGAGGATTTGTCTGAATGAGTATGTTGAGCTATCATCGTCAAGATCTGTCAAATGAAGAATTAATCCATTCTCCATATACCTTAATGCAGTAAACTCTTCGAGCATAAAATGCCTTGTTGAATTTTGAAAAAGGTAACCTGTTCTATTCAATTTTCTTATGTAAAAGCAAGCCAAGATATTCAAATCAATTAGCTCTACTCTCAGCGATGAAAAGTCTTTCTTTTGTTCTTCGTTTAGCATTAGAGTTTTTTCAATTTTAAGCTACTTTGTTTGTTAGCTACTTCAATTAATAAGTTGTCAAGTTGTCTGTTGGTTAAGTCAATGTTTAATTCAGTATTAATTCTTCTTTTGAAGTCATAACATTTGCAATAAAATTTTGTGTATTCACTGTCAATGTTGTCGAGTTCAAGAATATGTTTTAAGTCCTCTGGAATGTTACTTGTAAATTGTCTTAAAGCAGTCACTGCTCTGCTATCGTAAATATAAAACAAGTCAGGAAGGTGAAAGTGTAAATATTTTGAACTAAACGAACGCTTCTCAAGTGCAGTGATTTTTTGAAGCGTACTTGTCAAGTAAAAATGTGTCTGTAAAACAGATTTTATGTTTTCAACTTTGTCAGTTTTTAGCGTTTTTAGGTAAGATAATTTTTCGTCAAGTTTCGATTTCCTAAAAGTCGGAGCAATAGTCTCGGTGTAAAAATTGTCGTTAATATCCGTTGACTTATTTTTCCGTC
Organism: Pelobium manganitolerans; assembly: GCF_003609575.1. Taxonomy (GTDB): domain Bacteria; phylum Bacteroidota; class Bacteroidia; order Sphingobacteriales; family Sphingobacteriaceae; genus Pseudopedobacter; species Pseudopedobacter manganitolerans. The sequence continues at coordinate 17,389 of NZ_MBTA01000005.1, forward strand.
TTTCAACTGCCGCAGCATAAATACGTCCAATGAATAAAACTTTTGTCAGAATATGGTCGTCTGTTTTGTGCTCAAAATTGTCTTTGCAGAGTTTATATAAAATTGCATTACCAAAGTCCCACACGTTTTGCTGTCGTGCAGTGTCAAGTTGTTTTTTATTTGGTAGTTTCTTCGTCATAAAGTTACTGCTAACGTTTTGGGTATTGCCGCAGTGGGGGGGGGTAGCACAAATGTTCAATAGATGCACTACCGTTTGTTTAAGCACAAAAGTTTCATAGAAGCACTTCACCCCCCCCCCCCATTGCGGCAATACCATGTTAGCGGTCCGGCATTTTGTTCTACGTTATTATACCTCTTGTATATAGTCGTCAAATAACTGCTCCAACTCTTCCGTTGGATGAAAGCCCGTTTCTACCTTTCCGTGTACAAACAAACCATCTTCATAGGTTATTTCCGCAAGTGAGTGGGGCAAATCTGTGTCAGATACTGTTTCAGAAAGTTTAGCTATAGGTACAGGTTTCCATTCTCCATCTTTTTGTTCCCGATATACATAAGCAGCCTTTGTTAGTACATATAGAGTGTGTCGGTCTTTTGAAAATCCGCTTTTCACAACTACATATTCTCCGTTATGGTTTCTGAAGAAAACCGCTCCCTTGGTCAAGTTTTTATGATACGCTGTCAATGGATTGCCTTCAAACACTTGTGGTGTGCTTGGATATTCGTTTGGTTTGTCCTCAAAATTAAAAATAATACGCTGTGCCGAATTGGGTGTTTTTGATATTATATAATTAGGTCGTGTGTCAGGTTGATTTTGATTATTTTCTCTATTAAATATCCATTCTCCTAATGAACCACTTTGCAATGGTTTGTCACTTTCTGCCCAAGCCAATAATCTTTCTTTACTTGCCTGTGCTTCTTCACGACTAACAGCACACATCCATTCATAGTTTGGGTCTGGAAATTTGTCCCGAAATTTTGAAGGGTCGGCAAGAAACGCCTCAACACTTCCACAAACAATTTCAATACGTCTTGCGGTAATTGGATTGAGCAAAATGTTTTCTAATCTTGTTACCCAACGTAGATTGTCAGGTCGGTTATTTTGTTTGTTTGTGTCAATATGGTCAACAACGTGTTCTTTTGTTGGAGGTTCTTTGTGAAACGCTGTCGCAACTATTCTGTGAATACGAACAGAAGCGATTTCTAAATAACCTGTTTTGCTGTTCAGTTTGCCAAAAGTCCAATTGTTGTCGGTTGGTCGTGGTCGTTTGTTGTTAGGAGCGTGTCGTAATACAGCACCGTTATCCCGAACAGAGTATTGCTCGTCCTTATATATGCAGTCGCATTCTTTTTCAAAGTGATTTACATTGACCATAGTTTTATGATTTTTTAGGTTCAACGAAATCAACTAACTCAATTTTAGCTCCAAGTGCTAAAGCGATTTTAGAAAGTATATCTAAGCCAACAGAATAACGTCCTTGTTCAATGCGACTAAGATTAGCTGCATCTATATTCGCAATTTGAGCAAGCGTTTTTGCTTCAATATTTTTTTCTTTCCGCAATTCACGGATTTTTGCTCCTATTTTTTCTCTTTCTTGATGAAGTAAAATTCTCTCATCGTCTCTGTCACCTTTTCCGCCATTAATTCCAAGTGCTTCGTAATAATTCATTTGTATCCAAACCCAATATTGCATACTCATACCTGTACTGTATCCCATGTTATCTTCATAATATTTTTGAAAATAATATGCTAATCTTTCAGCATAGTGTTGTTGGTCTGCTTTTGGAGTTGGAAAATAAGTGTTCCAAGTGAATTTTTCTCCGTCTTGTGCAATGACTTCAATAGTAAAGTCATCTACAAATTTTGCTTGTATCATAATTTTATTTGCCGAGTTTATCGTGTTGTCGCCACTTTTAAAAGTTATGGAGCAAAGATAAAAAGAAAACTTGTAATTGGCAAATTTGCCAATTACAAGTTTTAATAGATGCGAAGAACCATCCGATCTTTTTCTTCCATCGCCCATTGTACCTGCCAAGCTCTGCCGTCTATTTGGTCAAGCAAAATGAAATTATATATGTTGGTTGTTGGGTAAAGAAAAAATCTGCCATTTTTCTCTTCTTCTTTCTCTACTCGTGAGATGTCCGATAGTGTGGTTTCAAAACGGTACTTGCTTTCAGTACCCCATTGAACTTGCCACATTTTCCCGTTTCTTGTGTCCAATTTGATAAACGTGTACATATTTCGTGTAGAAAAAAGTCTATAAACAACTGCACTATCTGTAGAAATATTCTGGTGAGGAGCTTCCGATGTACTTTGAGCAAATGAAGTCGTTGCAAATAGCACAAAAAATAATGTAATTAATTTTGCTTTCATAATGTCTGTGTCGTTATGTGTTTTGTTTTAGTGCAGGGTCGTTGTATGCTGACCGCTAACGTTTTGAAAATTTGCGCATAAATGGCATTATTTGCAGAACCGACGTCGTACCGCATTGGACTGAATAATTAACGAAAAACCTGAGTTGAACCACCGTCAGCCATTTTTGTGCAAATTTGCTGTTATGTACAGTTGTATCTTTTCTGTCGTTGCGATATTCAAGCATTTCCTGTTTCAGTTCGGTCAGCCCTAAAACAATGAGTTCAGTTTTCTTTAAGTTTGTCATTAACAACTAAAAAAAATCGGTCGGTCAGGCGTTATGTTCGGTCCAAAGTCCAATGGTTTGTCGTTCAATTGAGCGTTTTGGTCGGTCTAACACATGTTATAAAAGCGTTTAAATTCCGTTTATTTATTCATTCCGTTCGTTCAAAATATTCTTTCAGTTCGGTTTTTTGGTTCAATTTATTAAAAGCTTTGGTCAGTCCAACTTTGTCGGTTTGCAAAGTCGGGAACGTTCCTTAACTGATGAATTTCTGTCGGGGAACAATTGTACATAACGACGTTTTGCCGCTTTGCGAAGGCGGGGATTTTCAGCACTAAACTTTACTAGATGCACAAAACTTGAATTTAGCACTTCACTGTTATAGAAGCACGAAAACCCCGCTTTTGCAAAACGGCTGTTGGTGGCTGTGCTTCTCATCTTTTTAGCCATTTGTCAGTCAAATACAGTCCCAGAATACCTGTCAGTATTACTCCAATTTTTATATAAATACTACCATTGAAAAATGTCGTTGTCATTAAAAGTAAAAGCGAAATGACGATTGTTAATGAAACAACATATTGTAAAGAAAGAATAGTAATACCAACAAAACGTCTTAAAGGACTGTAGTTTGAAAAGCGTCTATAAAAGTTAATCTCATCTTGAACCTTTGAAATTTTCTTATAAAGTTCTTCGTCAATACTTTTTATTGTTGCCAATAGCAATTTTTCATCTGTTTTGGGGTCAATGGATATCCTTAGAACATTGTCATATACTTCTTTGCTCAAATAAGCCGCTTTACCGTCTGTAAGTAGGATTGACTGTAGTTGATTTTTGTATTCTAAATTATCTTCGCCTTCAGGAAAGTAAGCAATGAAATTCAGTCTTGTTTTTACTTCGGTCAAAATTTCAATGCGTTTGTCAAAATATTTCGTAAATGTATTTTTAGATTCTGTCAAAGGCTTTTCAACTAAACTTTTTACAAGCCAAGAAATAAACGCTATTAATGTGGTTGATAGGAATATTACTATGTCTGGATTTGCTTCTTTAATAATTGTCTTTATATCCATACGAAGTTCAAATTAGGTTTTAACATTGAAGATACACTCCTTGAAATTTGATTCATAAAGCTTCCTTCTTTCGATTCATCATTCAGCTCGTTTTCATTTCTTAAAACAGCATATACCAAGTCAGCATTACCCAAAACGGCATATCTTTCTTTGTTGTCGTTAGTTGTTCCTGTTTTAAGAAAGGCATTTTCAATCCTAATTCCCAATTTCTCGTAGAATACTTTGTTAAGGATTGAAAGGCATTCGGTTTTAGTATCAGTTAAATTCTCGCAATTAAAATAATTTGAATATGCTAAAGCTAATTCGTATAAAGAAATACCATTTTTCGTAGCACCTAAAACACTTGAAGGAAAAAAATCTGTTTCAGGTTTATTAAAAATGTCAGACAAGAAATTTAAGCTATTTTCAAATCCGACTTTTCCAACAGCATTTAAGAATGAGTTATTATTTGAGTAAAATAATGCTTCTTGGAGATTTAAACGTGATTTGTAATAGCCTGCTTCTCTTACTTCCCAATTCAAATTATTTCTAAAAGCATCAAATTTTTCAAATTCCGAAATTCCGTTTTTTCTAAGGTGGCAATATAAAAATGGTTTTAAAGTTGAACCGACATTTGACTTTGATATAAATGGATAGTCAGTCCCATAACTACTAGCAAAGCCAACAATCTTACCTTTTCTCAAGGCAACTATTGACACAGGATACTTTGATTCAGCAACAAATTTTCTTGCGAATTCCTGGGTTTTAAATTCAATGGAAGATTTTATAGTCTTTTTTTTATCATCAATACGATTTGCTATAAACGGAATGGAAGCATTTTTAAAATTTGAAAGTTGGGTTTCGGTAACAATGATTTTAGACTTCTCATTTTTTTGAAATCTGCCTTTTGAAATTATTTTTCTGTCAAGCAAAATCCTGTTTATATTCTTATATCTCTTTTCAGTAATTACCGGTCTCTTTGAGTAGTAATTTGGTCCACGTAAAATTGTTAGTAAATAGAGTAGTTCAGTTTGGGTTAGCTTTTCGACTTCTTTACCGAAGTAGTAAAGACCTGCTGTTCTCAATCCCCAAATGTTTTTACCAAAATAAACATTGTTGAAATACAGATTCAAAATTTCATCTTTTGAATATTGCTTTTCAATTTGAATTGCTTTAATGGTTTCCTTTAATTTTCTTGTTATTGTCTTGCTAGTGTCACGAATGATATTTCTTGCTAGTTGTTGGCTAATAGTGCTGCCACCTTGAACCATACGACCTGCCTTTATATTTTCAATAATTGCCCGAGATACTCCTTTAAAGTCAATGCCATTATGACTATAGAATCTTTTGTCTTCTATTTCTACAACGAATTCTTTTAAACGAGTTGGAACATAGTCTGAAATAGCTTGACAGTCGTAAGTGTCGGAAACAACGCCCAAAGGGGTTTCTCTTTCAGAGTCCTTACCGTAAATGACATATCCGTTTAATTCGTTATTCATTGTGTTGTTGTGTCGTCATTTAGCATTGCCACCAACTTAAATATATGCGCAATAGGACCTCCACAACACATCCTTTTTCGCTGGCTTTGCGCAATAAATCGGTTCTTTTCTCAGATAAATGTAGTTAAAAATATAAATTCTAAAAACAATTGGTTGATGTTGTTCGGTTGCCATTGGAATATTATCACACATTATGATACTCAAGGTAATATTGAATAGCAGTGGATAGCCTGGATTATAAATCTCTGAAAAGAGCGGCAACCCCACAAAAAAAATGGACATGGGGCCTTGGGCAACCTACGTAATTAAACCGCTCATTTGTTGGGATTTCATGCGGTTTTTACTTAGCTATATACCAACTGTTTTATATCGGAGTAAATTGTTAGATAAGCTAAAAAATGAGGAATTACTGTTTAAACCGTATCCAGGTGTTTATCTCCCAAACCTCGGGGTATCCCAAGCGATAAGGAGGGCCTTCCGAGTTTTTGTTACTTTCTTATCAAGAAAAACTGCGAAGCACTCTTGAATGCCTTGGAAAAAATATGATTGGGAGTGGAAAAAAAGACTAGCCCTCGAGGTGTGATGAACAAAAATCATCTTAAAAGTTGTTATGGCACTTGTATCTTTTCGTCTGTTCGGAAGCCTATTTTAAGTATTCTTTAAGTATCCCTTAAGTATTCGTTTAGCGAACGAGTAAACTAAAAAAAGCCGAAAATCACCAAAATTACTGCGTCATTCTTAGTCAAATTGTGTCACGGAGCTCCAAGCTATTGACAAGCTCACAGGCGATGCGCAACTGGTTTAAGTGTTCGCTATTTCAGCGATAACTTAAACCATGGCTAGAAACAAAGGACTTTGACCGGGAAGTTGCAGTATCATTTAATTAAAAGTGGTTTACGGGCATTCCGGACAGAGTCCTCGGTTTCGTGAAAGCATTTAAGTCATCCGTTGGAAGACTTAAACGAGGGGGAAAACGTTTAGTAGCTAAACTTCCGAAGTTTTTAAAACTTCGGAGTTTGATCTTCGTACGTTATTAGCCCAAAGTGTCCCGTGCGACCGGACGGCCTTCCGAGTTTTGGCAGTGGAGCCCGGGAAATCTTTTTGCAGAAACATTAATGCTTGCACTAACGTGGGCAAACCGACGAGTGTTGCAGAAACTCTGTTAAAGCACAACCGTTCGCACGGCTTCGGTTTGCGCTCAAAGATTTCCCGCAGGCGCAACAAACAAAATGAGGTCAGCCTTGACCTTTGGTCCTTTGCGTCAAGGAAAAATGCGTAGCATTCTTGAGGGCAAAAGAAAATAATAAAAACTACCGAAAAAAGGACTAGGCGTGTCGCGCCAATGAGTGGCGGAAAGCCCTGCGCGCTTTGGCATTGTAGCAATCGGCGTAGCGCAGAGTTTATTCAATGTTTTTAAAGGCTTTTACGCGCTTGCTAGGCTCGGTACTTTTATCAAGAAAGAGGACTAGCCCTAGTGGAGATGGACGAAAAAAGCAGACACACCTACTCCAGCGCCAACGAGCCAGAAATAGTATTACACAGAAAAGCCCCTCCCATCTCCCAACAAATCCTTATATTGCTTTTAAAGCCGTACACTTTATAAAAACAGCTATGAATTATCAAAACATACTCACCCAGCAAAAGCAGGGTATTTTCAGCATCACCATCAACCGCCCCGAGAAATTGAACGCCTTAAATAAAGCAACCCTCGCCGAGCTTCACCAAGCTTTACATCAGGCATTAGCCGATGCCCAAACTGGCGCTATTTTAATCACCGGAGCCGGAGATAAAGCTTTTGTGGCCGGGGCCGATATTAAAGAACTGGCGGCTTTACAAGCCACAGAAGCAAAAGCTTTCGCTAAAAAAATCAGGACGAGGTGTTTAACCTGATTGCAGACGCGCAAAAACCGGTTTTGGCTGCGGTTAACGGCTACGCTTTAGGTGGCGGATTAGAGCTGGCCATGGCTTGCCATTTCCGCTTTGCAAGTGAGAATGCCAAAATGGGCTTGCCCGAACTTACCTTGGGCATTATTCCCGGTTACGGTGGCACACAGCGTTTACCGGCCTTGGTAGGTAAAGCAAAAGCCTTGGAGATAATTTTATCGGCACGGCAAGTTGACGCAGTCGAAGCACTTACCATCGGCCTCATCAACCGCATCGTTCCGGCTGCGGATTTAATAGCGGAAGCCGAAGCTTTTTTACAGCAAGTTTTAAAACAGCCTGCAAGTGCCATCAGTGCCGCTATAAAGGCGGTTAACGCAACAGACAGCGTAAATAATGGCTACGATATTGAAATTGAACAATTTGCAACTTGTTTTGCTTCAGAAGATTTTAAAGAAGGCACACAAGCATTTTTAGAGAAGCGAAAGCCCAATTTTAGTAAGTACAATTAATTTGATAATATTATAAATTTCTTTAAAATTAATTGTGTAGAAAATTTTTCCCATCCAAATTTTAGTATTTATATTCGCTTAACTTAAACCAAAACGCGGTACTGAAATTAACCTCTTAAATCTCAAGCTTTTTAAACAGTACAGCCTTACGTATAAAAGAACACAACCAGATGAAAAAAATTCTCATAGTCGACGATGAAGTTAATATTGGTCTTTTGCTTTCAAAATTCTTGACCCGCAACGGTTTTGAAGCAAAAACGGCAACGTCTGGCGTCTCGGCTTTTGAGATTTTAGAAAAAGAAGAATTCAACTTAGTGCTTTGCGATTTCAGGTTAGAAGATACCGATGGGCGCGAGATTCTAAAAAAAATAAAACAGCAATATCCGCGCACGGGGGTCATCATCATCACCGGTTATTCGGATATCAAGCTGGCAGTAGAGCTCATCAAAATGGGTGCTTATGATTACATCACCAAGCCGCTTTACCCAGATGAGATTTTAAACACCATCAAAAAGGCCATTGAAACCCAACAGGCTTTGAATGAGGAAATGGATAAGCCAAAAACTCAGACAGAGCCCGGAAAAAACAGAGAAGTAAGCAGTCAGGATTTCCGTCTGGAAGAATATGTAGTGGGTCAAAGCCCTGCCGCCAAAGAGCTAAGCCGGCAAATAGATTTGGTAGCGCCAACAAATTACAGCGTTATCCTAATCGGCGAAAGCGGCACCGGAAAAGAATCCGTAGCAAAAAGCATCCATTTAAAAAGTCCGCGCAAAGACAAGCCTTTTGTGGCCATGGACTGTGGTTCTTTAACCAAAGAGCTGGCAGGTTCCGAGTTTTTTGGCCACGAGAAAGGATCTTTTACCGGAGCATTGTACACCAAAATTGGCCATTTTGAGATGGCAAACGGCGGAACCTTATTTTTAGATGAGGTAGGTAACCTCTCTTACGAAATCCAGGCCGCTTTATTGCGTACCGTGCAAGAGCGTAAAGTAAAGCGAATAGGCTCTACAAAAGAGATTGATTTGGATGTGCGCATCATTGTGGCCACTAATGAAAACCTGATAGATGCCATCTCTAAGGGGAAATTCCGCGAAGATTTGTACCATCGCTTTAACGAATTTGGTATTTATATGCCGCCCCTGCGCGAGCGCGGTAAAGACATCATGATTTTTGCCGAATATTTCCTGCTGTCGGCCAATAGAGAGTTAAACAAAGATGTAAAAGGTTTCTCTGCCGAGGTAGAAGAAAGCTTTGTAACTTACCCTTGGCCGGGCAACGTAAGGGAGCTAAAAAACGTGTTGCGCCGTGCCGTACTGTTAACCGAGGGCGATTTTATCCAAACTAAAGCCCTGCCTCTAGAAATTTCCACCTTCTCTAAAGTATCGGCTTTTGAAAATGCAGTGGAAACAGCCAGCACCAACGGCGCCAAAGAGAAAAAGCTGGATTTGAAAAACGCGGCCTTAGAAGCCGAATACGAAACCATTTTGCGCGTGCTTAAAGAGGTAAACTTTAACAAAACAAAAGCGGCACAAATCCTCAACATCGACCGTAAAACGTTGTACAATAAAATGAAAGCAATCAATATGGAATAACTTTACCCCTGTCCCGTGTCAATTAACAAACTCTCCTTACAAAAAGAACAAAGCGGAATCAATATCCCCATGGGATATTTTTGGGCTATTTTCCTGATATGTATCGCGCCCACGGTGCTTTCTATGTTAGGGGTCGAGATTGCTTATGGCGGTTACCGCTTTTTCAGCTTCTCTAAAATTACAGAACAGGTAGCAACCGAGCTGATATTGGGTAAAACCTTTAGTACCATCTGGATTGTGTTCAGCATCGCGGTTGCCGCGTTCACCTGTTTGTTAACGCTTATTGATTTTAGGGTAAAAAACGATGTGGCGCCGCCTATTATTGGTTTGGGGATGTTATGCGTGGCATTTTTTGATGCCTTGCATTTATTAGTTGTTTTCGGTATTATAAAAACCAACATGTCGGTAGATACCGCCATATATATGAGCTGGTTTTTAGGCCGCATATTGCAGGTACTGCTGTTGATGATAGGCACCTTGATGTTGCTGAGGCCAAACTACCGCGTGCCTGTGCTTGATCCAACCACGCGTCCTTCTTTAAAACCCGTTGCTTTAACATTCTCTTTGCTCACCTTCTTGGCGGTTTTTGCCCTGTTTACTTTAGAGAATGTCCGCGATATTTTTGTACAACGCGATTCTTTTTTTACGCATCCGCTAGAAGGGTTAAGCATTGCCCTTTACCTGATATGGGGTGCGCTAATGATGCCGCGCTTGCTCAAAAAAAACAGCGGTATTTTTTTCCAGATGCTGGTGCTGAGCATGATCCCGGCCATCTTTGCCAACGTGCATATGGCGGTGTTCTTCAAAAATTTTGATATCGAGTACAACGTTGCACAATTCCTCCGCTTCATCACCTATATTGTGCCTTTGCTGGGTATTAGCCTAACTTACTCGCGCAACATCACCAAACAGCACCAAATGAACATGATTTTGGACGAGGAGGTAAGGGCTAAAGAAAAAATCAGACAAACCTTAGAACGCCGGCAAAACCTGTTGCAAAATGCCGAAAAGCTGGCTAATATGGGCAGTTGGGAGTTGGATGTAGAAAGCGGCGAAATTAACTTCTCTGATGCCCTGTATAAGATTTTCGGCTATATGCCCAACTCCATCTCGCCCGATTTGGAGCTGATGTATAACATGATTATCCCTAGCTACCGTGCAGATTATAAACGTATGCTGGAAGAGGCCATTAAAAACCAATCATCTTTTAATACCGAGTATGAGGTGCTTTGGGTAAACGGCCAGCGCCGGTACATTTTAGCGCAGTGCCGCTACATCAAACCGGATAATAAAGTAATAGGTACCTGTTTGGATATCACCGAGCTGAAAGAAACCAGCCAAAAACTATCGCAAAACGAAGCCTTGTTAAAAGAAGCAGAATCTATTGCGCATAACGGAAGTTTTGAGTGGTTTGCCGGGATAGATCATTTTTTTTGGTCCGAGGAGCTGTTCCGCATCCACGGCTACGAGCCAAACTCGGTAGAAATTACCATTAATTTTTACCAAAGCTTGGTGCATCCGGATGATATCGAAAAATGCAAAAGTTACCTCGAGAGCATGTTCAACAACAAAACCAACTTCGCTTTCGAATACCGCATTGTCCGCCCCGATAAAAGCATCCGTTACGTGTACCTCACGGCAAAACTGGTGTTGGATGATGATGATAACATCGCCAAAATTATCGGTAACCTGCAAGATATTACCGAACTGAAGAACGCGGCAATTTTAGTAGAAAAAACGGAAAGCATCTATAAAACCATTGCCAGCAACGTGCCAGATTCGATTGTGCTGATGTTTGACAGAAACCTAAAACTTTTGCTGTTTGATGGGCCTATCGTAAAAAGCTTTACCGAGCAAAACCACTTGCGCGAGGGCGCTTCTTTACAAGATTTGGTGCCAGAGGATGATGATACACCTTATCAGGATATTTTTGACCGTGCCTTCCGTGGCGAGGAAATACAGCAGGAGCGCGAGCTAAACCATCAAACCTTTATGATTGATTATAAACCGGTGAAAAATACCGCCGGTGAGGTTTTCAACGTAATGGTGGTGATGCATGATATTACCGAGATGAAAAAGGTGCAGAAAAGCCTGGAGCTAAAAGTGGAGGAGCTGAACAACTCTAATCAGGACCTGGAGCAGTTTGCCTACGTAGCCTCGCATGATTTGCAGGAACCTTTGCGTAAGATAAGGGCATTTGGTGACCGTTTGCAGAGCAAATTTAGCCAGGACATTGCCGAAGAAGGCCTGGATTACATCAAAAGGATGCAAAACGCTTCCGAACGTATGCAAACCCTGATTGATGACCTGCTCACCTACTCGCGCGTTACCCGTACAGACGAAGGTTTTGTGGAGGTGGATTTGCACGAAGAGCTCCAAAAAATCATCGAAGATTTAGAGTATGCCATAGAAAAGAAAAACGCCACCGTTGATTTAATGGTAAACCATAAAATTAATGCGGTGCCGGGGCAAATACGCCAGCTTTTCTTAAACCTGCTTAGCAATGCTATTAAATTTACCAAAGAGGGCGTGCAGCCTGTGGTAGAGATAAAAAGCGAGATTTTAAAAGGAAGCGAGCTCTATAATCCGGATTTGGAAGCCAACAAAGACTATTGCCGCATCAGCATCAAAGACAACGGCATCGGCTTTGACCAACAATATGCCGATAAAATTTTTGAGCTGTTCCAGCGCCTGCACACCCGTAACGAGTACCAAGGTACCGGTATCGGGCTGGCCGTATGCAAAAAAATTGTAGATAAACACAACGGGCATATTGCCGTAAACAGCGCATTAAACCACGGTACAACATTTATCATTATCTTACCATTACAGCAGTTTTAATATGGAGAAGCTTTTTTGGATTGCCGATGACGACCCGGATGATAGAATGATTATTAACGATGCTTTTAGCGAAAGCGCCTATTGCGATCAGCTGGCTTTTTTTGAAGACGGCGAACAGCTTTTACAAACCTTAAAAAAGAAGCTGGCAACTGCACCGTCCACTGTGCCAGCCTTGCTTATTTTAGATTTGAATATGCCCAAAGTAAATGGGGTAGAGGTACTGCAATCGATTAAAAAGAATAAAAGCACCAGTGGAATTCCGGTTGTAATTTTATCCACCTCTAAAAGCGAGCGCGATAAAGAGAAAGCAATAAAATTAGGAGCCAATGAGTTTATCACAAAGCCTATCAGCTTTGATATGATGGTAGAGATAACGCGTAATTTAATTGAAAAATATGGCAAGTATGAAACCAGTTAGCGTATTGCTTGTAGATGATGATGAGGACGATTATATCCTAACACGTGATATTTTTGCCGACATCCCGAAGAGCGAAAATTATAAGTTAAGCTGGGTAAATAATTATGAAGAGGCCATCAACGCCATGTTGAAGAGCCATTATGATATTTACTTGGTAGATTACCGTTTGGGCAAATACACTGGCTTGGATTTGCTGCATGAGGCGATAAAATCTAATGTGGACGAGCCTATCATCATTTTAACGGGCAAAGGAGACGCTAAAGTAGATGAAGATGCTTTAGAAACCGGCGCAGCCGATTATCTGGTGAAAGATCAGATTAGTCCATACGCCATTGAACGTTCTATCCGCTATGCGCTAAAACATAAACGCGCTTTAAAAGCGCTCCGCGAAAGCGAAAACAAGTTCCGTATTATTTTTGAGCGCTCTAAAGAACCTTTTTTAATCATGGATTCTTTAGGAGGCATACGGGATGTAAACCACGCCGGTTTAAAACTTTTGGGCTATGGTAAAGAAGAGCTGTTGGAGCTTAACGGCACCCAGCTCTTTTACAACCGTAAACAGGCCATAGATTTTTCGGACGCGTTGGACCGCAACGGTGCCATCAACGACTTCCAAACAGAGTTGATTTCGCGCGATCACGAGATTAAGAAAGTATCTATCTCGGCTTTCTTGCAGATAGACCAGCACGCTACGGAAGAACTTTATTATTGCATTATCCACGATATATCCGGCCGTTTAGAAGCCGAAAAAACCGCCGTAACTACCGAAAAAGCCGCCGTTACCGCACGCGTGGCCAAAAGCTTGGCAAATGAGATTACCAACCCGCTTTCAAACATCAATTTATCTTTAGATCAGCTTAACTTGGAGCTAAACAGCGAAGATAATGAGGCGGTGAAGCTTTACCTGGATATTTTGAAAGCCAACACAGAACGCATTAGCCTATTGATAAGTGATTTTGTGAACGCCACACAAATTGTAGAACTTACCGCCGAACCGCGGGCTTTGACAGTAATGCTAAACGAAAGTTTGGACTTGTTGCAAAGCCAGTTTGAAAAGCAGGGGGTACAGGTTCATCAGCAACAGCAAGACGAAAACATTTTTATAAATGCAGACTATGAGCGTATTGTAAATGCTTTCTCCAATATACTGAGCAACTCTTTAGAGGCCGGAGCAACAGAAATAAACGTAAACGTGCTTAAAGAAGGCAATTACGCGGTTATAGAATTGCATGACAATGGCCATGGCATAAGTGACGAAAATAAAAGCCATGTGTTCGAGCCTTTTTTTACCACCAAAAGCAGAGGAACGGGATTGGGCTTAACCGACGTTCAAAAAACAGTAATAAACCATAAGGGGAAAATTAATTTTACCAGCAAAGAAGGGGCAGGTACGGTTTTTACGTTAAAATTGCCTTTAAGTACACAGAGTTTAAACTGGGACGTTTAGCTTTGTTAAAAAAATGTTTTAACATAAAGGATTTGTTTCTTTAAATAAACTTATATTTGAAACATATTTTCAATAAATTAAGATGAAGAAAAATTTACTTTGTTTATTGGCTTTAGCTTTTGCAGGTACTGCAATGGCACAAAGCCAGCCCGCCACAAAAGCGAAGACTTTTGGAGGCCGTGATCAGTACAAAACATTCGCTTTAGGCATCAATGCCGGTGCTTTAATGCCGGTGGTGGCTACTGGTGGTTCAAATGACTATACCAATTGGAACGCAGAAGTGGGCTACGGCGTAAAATTAACCAAATCTCTATCACATGTTTTCGGATTGCAAGGAAACCTATTGTTCGGTAAGCTTTCCGGAAATAATGATGATGCAGCCGGAGGCATAGCCAACGGTGTAAGATCATACGAAACCAAAATTGCCTACGGTGCCGATTTGAGAGGAAACTTCAATTTAGGTTCTATCAACTTTTTAAGCCGTACCAACAACATTAATTTCAACGCTTCTTTAGGTTACGGTTTGCTAGCCTATGCACCAAGCGTGGTTACGGCGGCTAACACCGTTATCGATTGGAAAGGCAAAGCCCAAGGCGGTAATGATTACATTAAAGAAGCTTATATCCCGGTGGGCCTAGGCATAAAGTTTAAAATTAGCGACGCCATTGCCTTTGATTTAGGTTACACCGCTTATTTTGTAGACGGCGATAACTTAGACGCTAGCTATGCTAAACCAACCTCAAAAGATAAATTCTCTTATGCTTCTGCAGGTTTAGATTTCGCTTTAGGTGCTAAATCAAAAACAAACATCATTTGGGCAAACCCAATTGCTACCATGTACGATGAGCTAAAAGACAATACTTTGAGAGATGAGGTAAAACAACTGGATGGCAGAACCAAAAAGGTAGAGGATACCGTAAGCGAGCTTAAAAAAGATAGCGATGGCGACGGTGTGGCAAACCAATTTGATAAGTGCCCTAACACGCCAGCTGGCGTTAAAGTTGACGGTGCTGGATGCCCTTTGAACGTGCTTAATCCGTAAAAGAAATTATCATGATATAGAAGCTCCGAAAAATTCGGAGCTTTTTTTGTTTACAGCCTATTTGTTCACCAATTCATTTTTATGTCCATTTTTACTGATAAACAAAGAAATAACATTGTTCTTGCATCGCTCATTCTGTTGGGTGGCGTTATATTATACAGCTTGCGCGAACTGTTCAACGCCTTCTTAGGGTCTATTTTACTATACACTTTATTTAAACCTGTTTACAATTACCTCATCTGCAAAATTGGCAAAATATGGTCGGCGGTGGTGGTCATCCTCAGCTCCTTTATTATTATCGTTATCCCTTTTTTCACGCTAAGCTATATGGTGCTAAACCGGCTTACAGATTTAAAAGGGAATAATTTTAAGGTGAAAGGCTACATCTCGCGTTTGGATGACTTTGTGGGCTCAAAATTTAACCAGCCCCATATGGTGCAAAAATATGTGGACAAATTCAGCGCTTTTGTGCAGGACCTTTTTCCGTCAATGCTCACCGGCGCCTTGGGCATATTTTTAACTGTAACGGTGATGTACTTTATCCTATACTTTATGCTGGTGCAGTCCGAATCTTTTGAAGGCAACGCCCTGCGTTACGCGCCCATGCAAAAGGACCAAGCCTTGCAGTTTGCGTCAGAACTGCGCAACACTACCTATTCAAATATATTGGGCCAGGGCGTAATTGCTTTGGTGCAAGGCCTGTTGGTGGTGCTGTGCTTTTTTATAGTAGGCATTAATGATGCTATTTTTTGGGGCATCATCTCTTTCTTTTTAGCCTTTATGCCCGTGATAGGCGCACCGCTCATCACTTCACCGGCGGCGGTTATCCTTTTGTTAAACGGACAAACATGGCAGGGCATTTTTGTAGCGGCTTTTACGCTCGTTATTTTGGTAAATATCGATAATGTCATCCGCTTTATGATCAACAAAAAGTTGGCAGACACGCACCCTATTATTACTGTGGTAGGTGTTATCATCGGTTTGCCTTTGTTCGGTTTCCCGGGATTGGTTTTTGGCCCCTTATTGCTTTTGTGGTTTATCCATCTGGTAAAAATCTACGAAACCAACAAAGTAGCCGTAGAACAAACATAGTTTTTAATAAATGATGTTTATCAACCTGTTTGGCAAGGTATTTTCTTATCTTAACCATAAATAGCAACCTTTAAAACAAAATAACATGAAAGACAATTCAAGAACACTTATTGCGCTTTTGGCAGGTGTTGCCGCAGGTGCCGCGTTAGGATTATTATTTGCGCCAGAGAAAGGTGCGGATACCCGCGATAAATTATCAGAATCGCTAAAGAATTTAGGCGACAGCATCCGCGAGCGTGCGGCCAGTGAAATCGACAACCTTAGCGATTTTAAAGATAAAGTAGTAAGCAAAATAAAAGATAAAATTAAAACCGAAGAAGACGAATATGTTGACGGTGTAAGCAACGTTTAATAGCTGATGATGGAGAAAAACGATATGAATAAGGATGATCTGTTCGAAAGGGCCAAAGACTATATCCAAACTTATATAGAGTTAAAAAAGCTAACGCTTATCCAATCTGTGGTGAAAGCCGTTGGCGGTTTGGTAAGCGCTTTGGCTTTAGCGATTGTCGTTTTCTTTTTCGTGGTTTTTCTAAGTGTTGCACTAGGCTGTTACCTGGGTGAGGTGCTAGGAAGCATGTCGAGCGGATTTTTTATAGTTACCGCATTTTACCTATTGCTAGCTATTATTGTGCTGCTGATACGCGTAAACTACATCCAAAACCCTGTAATTAACGCATTAATCAAAAACATTTTTAAAAAGGGCGAATAAATGGAAACTCCAATTACAAACATGCAACAGCTACAAGCCCGCATCACCTTGCTGCAACTCAAAAAAGTGGAAGATGAAGTGTACTTTAACCAAAAATTTACTGCCATTAAAGAGAAAATATTGGCGCCGGTGAATTTTGTTAAAGGTCTTTTTGCGCACAAATCATTACAGGGCCATGCCGATTGGGCGACACGTTTCGGGCGCATTTTTGTACCCATGTTGCTAAACCGTACAATTTTACGCAAACAAGGGGTGGTTATTAAAGCTGTAGCTTCACTGCTTTCACAAAAATTGGTAAAGCCTTCTTTGTTTAACACCGAAGTTTTGGCCAGTTGGGTAGATAAGGCAACTTCCTTTATTAAACGTAAAACTAAAAAGGAACGGCGCTACGGTGCCGATGATTACGGTATACCGCCAGAAAGCGAAACGGCTTAAAATCTAAAAACCGATTCTCTTGAGGAATCGGTTTTTTTATTGAACTACGCGTGATTTTGTTTGGTTTACATCAACCTCGGGTACCAACGTAAATAAAACTGTATGGCCATAGGGTTTTTACCATACAAATTGTTTAAACGCCCATCCGCATTATAAAAGGTAATTTGACTGCCACCGGCAAGTTTGGTTTGTGCAATATCAAATAAGTCGTAATTAAAACCCATAGTAAAGGCATTTACCGGAAAAACGGCATCGTGCCCAAAAACGCTCTCATCTAAAGACAGTTCTTCGATTCCTTTTTGTACCCATTCGTACCTGCCGTGCAAGGCCAACTTTTTATAGCTCCATTCGCCTTCTAACAAAGCGGCGTTTTCTGCGTCATGGTGCGCAGCTTTATTCATACCCCATACCGCAGTTGTATTTAACCTACTTTCTGCGCCCAACTCAACACTGTAAATGGCAGAGGCGGTAGTTCTCTTAATATCTCCGGCATGTAATATCTCCGGATGTTTCACAAAAGCCTGCGATACCTGTAAAGCCCAGTTTTTAGACGGATTGTAAGATAGTCTTCCGCTAAAGCTATCAAAGCGTGGTTTGTCAAAGTCGTAACGGTGTTCGTCGGGCTCTCTGCCTGTAAAAGAGGATGCTTCTACTTTAAATTTCCCATAACGGAAGCCCAGTGTTGCCACGCCGAAAGTCACATGCGTCGCATCAATCCAGTGGTGCGTAATGGGTGCATCTGGGTTGGCCAGTGCCGATGGCCGGTGCATAAAGGCAACCGGACCTAAGGCAGGTTCGCCCGGATAAGCCAGATAAACAAACACATCTGTTTTTTGTGACAGGGCATGGCTGTAGCTTACAGAAAGTTCTGAAAAAAGATCATGCGGATGTTGACGGTCAACAATGGCTTTGCCTTTATAAGCCTCGCCACTTTGAAAAAGTAAAGGGTAGCCGTCTCCGCCACCAAGTGGCGCGTCTAAAGATAGCATGCTGCCAAAACGGAACTGCCCGTTTTTACCCACCTGCCTCTGCCCCATAAACATTAGCCAGTTGGGCGCGTCAAATTCGCTGCCTCCGCGCGTACCCTTATTGTTAAAATCTTGGTTGTTATAACGCACAAATAAATTTCCGTGCAACATGTACATCCATTTGGGCGTATGGAACATTACGCCGTTCATCGGCGAGGCATCAGGTAGCCAGCCGTGCCAGATCCGTTCCGGCTCATGGGTAGGTTTAATGAAAAGGAGTGGCTCATGGCCACATGCTGGTTAGTATGCGCTTCCGCGGTACTGTCGGCATGTAAATGCTGTTCTTTAACCTGCGTTTCGGTATGGTGTTGATGTTGTGCTATAGCCTCGCTGAGGGTGAAACATAGCAAGGCGATAAGGGAGCTTAGAATTTTCATCTCTAGTAATTTTGTTATCGTACAAAAATCGCTAATCGGCCCTTTGGTGCTGTTATATAATTTTAGATACTTTTTGTAAGATTTGGGCGGGATGAAAGGCGGACTACGTTACGTTCAGTTGTAAAATGTTGGGAATACGTATCTGAACCGCATGTTAGGAACCGCTATAACGGTATAAAGCAGTAATGGCCTGCAACTCTTCTTCTTTGGCCAATTCTATTTAGTGCCTGTTTTTAGATTAAGGATTATTTTTGCCTAAACGCAAATAAAATGCAATTTTTAAGAATAGGTCATATTTTGTTGCAGTTTCACTTCCCACCAATTCCCAGCTTCTCTTCCAGTAATATCTGGTACTTATCGGCCAAAGCCTGGTATTTTTCGTTCAGTTTGTGGTATTTGTTTTGCCAGCGGTCGCGTTCCAGCTCCAATTCTTCGTAGCTCATTTTTTTCTTTCCGTAAACAACCTCATCCTCCTTAAAAATAAAGTCGCCCATTTCCGGAAATTCGTCGGCAAAATTATGCCCCAAAGCTTTCCCATAGCGCGCTAGCGTTTCAAACGGTAAGTCTTCGCGTTTCACATGCGCATAAAAAGTTGGGTATTTGAAGCCCGCTTTTTTCGTGATTTCGCCAATGCTCAGTCGGCTAGATTTTGCTACAATATGTAAAACTTCCCCTCTGGAAAGCTGTTTTTTCTGGTTCTTCAATACGTTTATTAAAAGAACCTAATATAATAGACAAAAATATATATAAAATTATCTTAATAGTTGTATTTGTATTTCAAAATATATAATATTGTATATTAATGTATAAGCGTGTATGCATTTAGTTGTCACGCCAATTTATTATAGCCAAAATTGCATGCGTGGTTTTTGGCGGTTTTTTTGAGGCTTAAGATGCTCTGTGGTACAGGTCGCAACTAGAGAAGGATAGTCGGGTCCCGGTTGATTAAACGACCATATAAAAACACATCATCAAACCCAGAACAGCAAATACAGCAGAGGGCATCCGCGCTTTTCCATGCAGGCAAGTGTTAATTGGATCCCTCTGTTGTTTTAGAAGTATAGCCAAAGCTTCTCTTTATTTTTCGTTTGCTACGATCATATAGAAACCGACCTGTCTTAGGTTAAGGCAAGTCGGTTATTACCAAAAAATCTAGCTATGAAACACTTGCCGTTGTAAGCAAATCGTTCCATACATCTAAAAGCATCGAAGACTAAAAAAGGCCTATTTCCCTTTTTTGTGCACATGTGGCTTTAATGATGGGACATTTCCAGGCGTATCTTTATTGTCGCGTTGGCCTTGTCTGCTTGCCCCGTTGATTTGGCGGTTCTTTTTGGAGGCTTAATTTACACTATTTTACCTTCTTTCTGTTTTATGGCTGTAAGTTGCTAATAGTCAGTTAACAATAGTCGCGGTAGTTTTAAGGGTTAAGGGAGCATCAAAGTGTCAAGCAATCAGTATCAAGGTTTTGAAAACCAATATTTATTTTCTGTACGTTCTCTGCGGTTCTTTAGTTTTATCATTAGAACTAAGGATAAACTGATGAGTTATTAGTGCTAAAAGTACTTTAAACCTATAAAACAAAAAAGCCTCACATTTCTGTGAAGCTTTCTGTCTTGAGGTGGTGCCTCCAGGGATCGAACCAGGGACACAAGGATTTTCAGTCCTTTGCTCTACCTACTGAGCTAAGGCACCCCGCCGTTACCTAAGCAGATATGCTATCGGTTAGGGATTGCAAATGTAGGTTCTTTTTGCGGATTAGCAAATAAAATCATAAAAAAAATCGTTCGAAATTGCCTCTATGCACTTAATTCCTTAATATCAAGTTGTTTATTTTCTTTAGTGGTTTAGCGTTTTAAACCATTCTAAATTAAAAATACTATGCAAGCATATTATTTTTACCGTGCGCTTTTATATAACTTAGGGTTTTAAGTTCAGTTATGCTTGCACAAATTGTTTTCACGCTGGTTTTTATAGTTGCGGTAGCACTTTTTACAGTGCAAGTCCGCAAAATTATCCGCAACATACGTTTAGGGAAAAACATTTGCCGTAACGACCGTAAGGCCGAACGTTGGACCACCATGGCGAGGGTTGCGATGGGGCAAAGCAAAATGATGGTAAGGCCGGTGGCGGGCCTGATGCACCTTTTTGTTTACCTTGGTTTTGTTATCATCAATTTAGAAGTTTTAGAGATAGTGCTCGATGGTATTTTTGGCACGCACCGCCTCTTTGCTTTTATGGGTGGTTTTTACAGTTTTTTAATTGGCTCGTTCGAGATTTTGGCGCTCTTGGTTTTGCTAGGGGTATTGGTGTTTTTAGCGCGGCGCTTAGTGGTCAGGCTCAAACGTTTCTCGGGCGTAGAGATGAAGGCCTGGCCAAAATCAGATGCCATTTACATTTTGTTGATAGAGGTGTTGCTGATGACTGCTTTTTTAACAATGAACGCCGCCGATTATCAATTGCAAAGTAGGCTATACGGACATTACATTCAGGCCGGTGCATTCCCGGTATCACAGTTTTTGTCGCCTTTGTTGCCCTCATCCACCGAGGCTTTGGTATTTATAGAGCGCTTTTGCTGGTGGTTTCACATCATCGGTATCTTAGCTTTTTTAAACTACCTGCCTATCTCCAAACATTTCCATATTCTTTTGGCCTTCCCCAACACTTGGTACAGCAATTTGAACCCCAAAGGTCACTTTAGCAATATGCAGAGCGTAAGCAACGAGGTGAAAGCCATGTTAGATCCTAGCTTCACGCCTCCGCCGGCAGACCCCGACGCTAAATTTGGGGCAAAAGATGTGGTCGATTTAAACTGGGTACAGCTGATGAACGCTTATACTTGTACCGAGTGTGGCCGATGTACGTCGGTTTGTCCGGCCAACATTACCGGAAAGTTGCTTTCGCCGAGGAAGATTATGATGGATACGCGCGACCGTTTAGAGGAGTTGGGCAAAGCCAAAGATAAAAACGGAGCCAGCTACCACGATGGTAAAGCTTTGCTGGACGATTACATCAGTCGCGAAGAAATTTGGGCTTGCACAACCTGCAATGCTTGTGTAGAAGCCTGTCCGGTAAACATAGATCCTTTATCCATTATTCTGGATTTGCGCCGTTATGCAGTAATGGAGGAATCTAATGTGCCGAACAGCCTAAGCGCCATGTTTGCGAATGTTGAAAATAATGCCGCGCCATGGAAATATGCTCCAGCAGATCGGTTGAATTGGGCGCAGGGCGATTGGAGTAAAGAGTGAGGAGCATTAAAGAACAAGGAATAAAGAGCATGAAAGAGCAAGGAATAAGGAACAAAGAATAAAGACGTAGAACGGGAGATTGGAACTAATGACTAATGAACTTTCTCTACTAATGACTAGTAAACTCCAATGAACTTTTTTCAACTAATGAACTAAACGTGCTCCTCTACTAATGACTGATAAACTAATGACTATTGAACTCCCTCTACTAATGAACTCCCATTTACTAACCCTCTAACCAACTAACCCCTAACCAACTAACCAACTAAAAAATGGACACATTGATAAACATACCAACAATGGCCGAACTTTCGGCTAAGGGCGAACAACCTGATATTCTTTTTTGGGTGGGATGCGCAGGCAGCTATGACGAGCGTGCACAGCGTATTACCCGAGCTTTTGCAAAAATATTAAAGCATGTTGGGATCAAATTTGCGGTTTTAGGGACAGAAGAAGCCTGTACGGGCGACCCCGCAAAGCGCGCCGGTAACGAGTTTTTGTTTCAGATGCAGGCAATGGGCAATATAGAGGTATTGAACGGCTATGCCATAAAAAAAATTGTGACCGCTTGCCCGCATTGCTTCAACACCATAAAAAATGAGTATCCTGTTTTAGGTGGCCATTACGAGGTGATCCACCATACGCAACTAATAGCAGATTTAATTGCCGAAGGAAAGTTAGTAGCCGAGGGTGGCGCGTTTAAAGGAAAAAAAATAAGCTTTCATGATCCGTGCTATTTAGGCAGAGGGAACGGTGTGTATGAAGCGCCACGGAAGGCGCTGGAGCAACTAGATGCGGATCTGGTAGAATTAAAGCGTTGCAAATCTAACGGATTATGCTGTGGTGCCGGAGGTGCGCAAATGTTTAAAGAGCCCGAGCCTGGAAAAAAAGATGTAAACGTAGAGCGTATGGAGGACGTCTTAGAAGCCAAGGCAGATATAGTTGCTGTGGGTTGCCCATTTTGCATGACGATGATGAACGATGGTGTAAAACATGTAGAGAAAGAGCAGGAAATTACGGTATTAGATATCGCAGAGATTACCGCTAGAGCCAACGGCCTGCTATAAAATTTTACCTGATTAAAAATCCGGTTGCCTGCACGTGAACGTTAAGGTGGCTGTGCAGAAGCGAATCTTTTTTAGCTACAAATTTAGTGGGGATGTTTGCAGGCTTCTCTGCGTTTACAGCGCTGTTTTGGGCCTGTGTTTGATGATGAGGCTTATCCGTTAGCCAAATGCTAAGAAACACCGTATGGGCTACTAAAATGGTTAACATTAATGCTAAATGTAGAGGTTTCCCGGCCTTCATCTGTTACACGTTGTTTGTTATGGTAGATTTTGCGTGTGCTAAAGTATAAAAATTTGATGTAGTGTCAAATACCCAGATTTGGGTATTGGGATAAAACAATAAAAAAAGCCGGTGGAACAATAATTCCACCGGCTTTTTTGTTTAAAAGAAATTTTCTTTTATTCAGCTGCAGGTGCTTCTTCGTCAGCTGCGCTTGCTTCTGTTGCCACTTCGTCAGTAGCTTCTTCTTCTGCTGCAGGCTCTTCTGCCGGCGGCGTGTTTTTAGCTGCAATAGCTGCGGCCATTGCCTCTTTTTTCTTGGTCTCTGCTTCAAAAGCAGCTTTTTTAGTAGCTTCTTTAGAAGATGCTAAGCCGTCTTTTTTAGCTTGGATCTGTGTTTCTTTTCCCTCTAACCAAGCCGCTAATTTAGCATCAGCTTGTTCTTGGGTTAAAGCGCCTTTTCTAACACCGCCATTTAAGTGGTTTGCATAAAGCACGCCTTTATAAGAAAGAATAGCTTTTGCAGTGTCTGTAGGGGTTGCACCAGTAGATACCCATTTAACAGCACTGTCAAAGTTTAATTCGATAGTTGCCGGGTTGGTGTTTGGATTGTAAGATCCTAATCTCTCGATGAATTTACCATCTCTTGGAGATCTTGAATCTGCTACCACGATGTAATAAAAAGGTTTTCCTTTTTTACCGTGTCTTTGTAATCTGATTTTAGTTGCCATTATTAATACATTAAATTTTTGCAATATCCCTTTTGCTCGAAAAGGGACGCAAATGTACAACTTTTGGATTACAAACCCTAAGAGCCTCTTTAAAATTTATCTAATAATTTGTTTATGCTTCTTTTAGGCTACAACTTTGTTGTGTTTTTTTGAGGTAGAAGCCCTCGCTATCTCTGTAAAAACACGCCTCGTTTCGCTCAAAAAGGCAGTACGCCTTCTTGAATGCCTTGAATAACAATAAGTAACTTATGAAAAAATAAGCGATAAACATTTTTACAATATAAATTTAAACAGGCTCTTAGCATCTAAAAATAAATTTTTTACAAGCCGAAATTGTGTTTACTTTTAGGCATGCAAATCAAATCCGCCACCTTCACCGTATTGCTCGCTCTCCTCAGTTTTATCGCCAAATCGCAAGAAAACAAATTGCTCATTACGTTTAAAGATAGCAGCAGCAATACCATCAAAAAAGGCGATTATGTGCGCATGGCTTATCCCAGCGCCAAACTGGACATCAAAAGCAAAAACGGCCGTTTTCCAGAAATTGTAGGAATAAGAGGTAAAGTGGATTCTATCAGCAGCAGTGAAATTTGGCTGATTAGGGATAAACGCAGCTTAAAGAAACAAGCCTTTAACATTGCAGATATTGATGCGATTAAAGAAGTTTCAAAATCTGGTGAGCTGATGAGTTTTATTGGAAGCACCTTAGTAATTGGCACTGCAGCGGTGATTATAACAGACAAAATGGAGCTTAACCCTGGCGCAGTAGCCTTTGCAGGCGCTTTTTCCTTGTTTCCGGCAGCAATATTAACGGGAAATGTTTATTATCCAACCAAACCGAAGAAAAAAGTAGGTGAGGATTATAGTTTAGACGTCATCACTATCAATTAACGGACGCTTCTTCGACATAAATTCCCACGTCGCTAATTGCTTTCAGCGGATTGTCGCGCATATTCTGTTCTACAATTAAAGTGTACTTGCCGGTGCTGGCAAATTTATAGTTCTCTTTATAAATCAGCTGATAGGTAAATAATTGGCCAGATCCGGTGCCTAGCCATTGGCCGTCATTCATGGCCAGCTGAAACTCTTGCCTTACGGGGATGTCTTTTTGTTGCGGTCCAATGATGTGGAAACGCAACCAAATGTTAGAATATTTATAATCTGCCGTATGCCTGAAATTAACATAGATATTATAGGCTTGGGTGCTATCAGTAACGTTAATAGTGGCCTTAATAGGGTTAATGTAAGTCCAGTTTTGCTTAGGGATAGCCTCGTAAGTGTCTACCTTAACTTTTGGATCCATACAGGCTTGTAGTGCCAGTAGTGGGGTTAAGTATATTAAGCGTTTGATGTTCATCCGTTTTACCGCTGTTTTCTGTTTGAAGCAGGCGCACTAATGGCGCCTGCTTTTATGCTTAGTTTTCGGGCTTACCGTTGTTATTGTTGTTGTTTCTTCTTTTTTTATTCCGGTTGTTGCGCTTAGGCTTATTGGTATTTTCTGTATTTGCTTTTACATTGGCGTGCGGGTTTGCCTGCTTTTGGATGTTTGCACTTGCAGGTCCGCTGTTGCTAGCTGGTTTTGCGTTTCCGCGATTACGGTTTTTATTACGCGCATTGTTTTTCTTTTTGCGCGCTTTTTCATCTAAACGGGTCAAACTATCCTGGCCTACCACATTTTCGTAATCGAAAGATTTTTCTGGCAGTTCTACATTTTCAATTTCACTGGCCAACTCTCTTAAATCTTCAGGTTTTTCGCCGCGCTTATTCATTTCTTGCACTTCCTTCACCCTTCCCACGGCTAGGGGAATCCAAGTATTATCTTCGGCATAGCTGTACCACATCAGTTTTTTAAAGATGTCTGTTTTTTGCAAGCGAGCTTCGCCTCTTTCGGTACGCAAACGGTCGGCATGGTCCGGGATAGCCTTTAAAGCATCCATATAGGTGTCCAGCTCGTAATTGAGGCAACATTTAAGTTTACCGCATTGCCCGGCTAATTTCAGCGTGTTTAAGGATAAGTTTTGGTAACGTGCCGATGCCGTAGAAACAGTTTTAAAATCTGTTAACCAGGTACTGCAACAAAGCTCGCGCCCGCATGAGCCGATACCGCCTAAACGGCTGGCTTCTTGGCGCATCCCAATTTGGCGCATCTCTATACGTACCCTAAAAGCTTCCGCTAGTTTTTTAATCAGCTCGCGGAAATCCACGCGGCCATCTGCTGTATAATAAAAGGTAGCCTTAGAGCGGTCGCCCTGATATTCTACATCAGAAAGTTTCATGGCCAAGCCCAGTTGCAAAGCAATGGTACGTGCTTTATGCATCGTCTCCGATTCTTTTTCCTTGGCGTTTTTCCATTTCTCCACATCTTGCGGTGTAGCCTTCCGGTAAATTTTAAAAGGTGCTTTTTCTTCGCTTACCCGTTTGCGTTTCATCTGCATACGCACCAGCTCTCCGGTAAGGGTAACGTGGCCAATATCGTATCCGCCGGTAGTGGTTTCTACAGCCACCAGCTCTCCGGCTTCTAAATAAATATTGTCTTCGTTCCTGTAAAAATCTTTCCGAGATCCCTTAAATCTTACTTCTACAAAAGGAAACGGAGTATAATTGGATGGTAAATCCATGTCGGATAACCAGTCATAAACGTCTAATTTGCTACAACCACCGTCTGTTAAGCACGATCCGTTATTGTTGCAGCCAGCGGGCGAACAACCGCCACCCGATGAACAACTTCCACAGCCCATAATCTATAATATAATTGAGTCCGCCGTTGGACGGAGCGTTTTAAATTTTAAAATTTTAACCAAAATCAAAGATACATCTAAAAATAATATTTTCGGGTTGGCATTCCGTTCAATGTGATATTGTGCTTTCTCCAGCTCGGTAATTATTTCCTGAATCTGCGCCAAGCTTAAAGAAGGGGATATGCTGCTTACAAACTTCAGTTCCGACTCGGGCACGTTAATTAAACCCGGTGTTTCGGCTTTAAATAAGGCGCATTCGCGCATCATACTTACAGCGTAGCGCAAAAAGTTTTTCTGGTTCTCGCGCCCCATTTTTGCCAGTTCGCCCTCACTGTAACTCACAATTTCTAAACCTTTGTTGCCCCAGCAGGCACGCAACCAACTTAAAAATAAGTTATGATAATCATGCTCTTGGTGTTGCAACAGGTGTAAGGCGCTTTGTAAACTGCCGTTGCTTAAATAGGCCAGCTGTTTGGCCAAAGCGGGTTCAACCCCTTTTATCTCGCTCAGGTAGTGGGCAATCTCATCTTTTTTTAACTTCGGTATTTTAACCAGTTGCGTACGCGAGATAATGGTATTTAAAATCTGCTCCTGATTTTGGGCCACCAATAAAAACAGGGTTTTCTGGGGCGGTTCTTCTATCAGCTTCAATAAAGCGTTGCCCTCTTTTTCCAGGTATTCGGGCATCCATAAAATCAAAACCTTATACTCGGCTTCAAAGGCTTTTAAGCTCAGCTTTTTGATAATAGCATGTGCTTCGGCAATGTTGATGTTAGCCTGCTTGTTTTCTGCTTCCAGTTGCTCGCGCCATTCATCCATCCCCATGTATGGGTTCTGCAAAAAGGCTTTGCGCCACTGCTCTATAAAGTTGAGCGCCGTATCTTCTTTATGCTTGGCAAAAAACGGATAAGAAAAATGCAGATCTGGATGCACCAGTTTACTGTATTTACGGCATGATGCGCATTGGCCGCACGAATCATTTTCTTGCTTATTTTCGCAACAGATATATTGAGCGTAGGCAAGCGCTAAAGGCAAAGCACCCACACCCTCGGCACCTAAAAAAAGCTGTGCGTGGCTAATTCTTTCATCTTTAACGGTTTGTATCAGATGTTTTTTTACGGCTTCTTGCCCAACAATATCGCTAAACTGCATGCCTGCAAAATAAAAAAATTAAAGCGTTTATAAATGGCGTAAAAATCACAGCCGTCTAATTTTATCTAAACGGCCTTGCACAATTAAGCCCCGTTCATGATGTCTTCAATTTCTTCTGCTTCTATCGGGATGTGCTGCATTAAATCAATAGGGCCGCTTTCGCTGATGTAGATGTCATTTTCAATGCGGATGCCTAAACCTTCGGCAGGGATGTATATTCCCGGTTCGCAGGTAAGCACATTGCCAATGGCAAAAGGCTCGTAGCGGCTGGCAAAATCATGCACATCTATACCCAAATGATGCGAAGTGCCGTGCATAAAATATTTCTTATAAGCAGGCATTTTAGGGTCTTGCTTCTCTACATCGTGCCGGTCTAGCAAATTGAGCTTAATTAGCTCGGCAGTCATTATTTTCCCAACCTCCTCGTGGTACTCATTCCAGATGGTGCCGGGCAAAAGCATTTTTTTAGCTTCTTTAAATACATGTAGCACGGCGTTATATACGTCTTTTTGTCTTTGCGTAAATTTTCCGTTCACCGGAATGCTCCTGCTAAGGTCCGCGTTGTAGTTTCCATACTCGGCAGCAAAATCAAAAAGGATTACATCGCCATTGTTACAAAAGCGGTTATTGTCATTATAGTGTAAAATGCAAGCGTTTACTCCGGAAGCTATAATTGGCGCATAGGCATGCCCGGTAGCCTGCTGGCGGATGAATTCGTGGATGATTTCTGCTTCGATTTCCCATTCGCCTACGTTTGGTTTTACAAAGCGCAGTACACGGCGGAAGGCATCGCCCGTGATGTTGCAGGCCTGCTGTATATATTTTAGTTCAGTGTCTGATTTGATGGCGCGAAGCTTTCTAAAAATAGGTGCGGCACGCTCGTAACGGTGTAGCGGATACTTAGCTTTTATCTGGCTAATGAAACGTAAATCTCGGTAGGGCACAGATTGCTCGTATCGGTCATTTTCATTGGTATTCAGATAAATATGCTCGGCATAGTGGATAATGGAAGAAAGGATGGGCCAAAACTCATCTAGCCAATAAATGTTTTGGATGCCCGATGTTTCTTTAGCCTGTTCTTTAGTGTACTTGTAGCCTTCCCAAACAGCGATATGCTCATTGGTTTGTCTTAAAAAAAGTACTTCGCGATAAAGCGGATTTGGGCAATCTGGAAACAAGAGCAAGATGGTTTGCTCTTGGTCTATCCCTGTAAGGTAAAATAAATCAGGATTTTGTTTAAAACTGAAGGTTTGATCGCCACTGCGCGGGAACTCGTCGCTGGCATTTATTATAGCTAGCGAATTTTTTTTGATGTTAAAAGAAAAATTTTCTCTATGTTTGGCGTGTAAAATTGGTTCTTTGATTTGATACTTCATTAGGATTGAATAAGTTAAACATTAAATGTTGGCTTTGCACGATGTTTTTTCGTAAGCCCGCAAATTTTGGAACGGAATTTGAATACTTGATGCAGTCAAACTTATAATTAATTTTACGACAAATTACAATTAAGAATTGTTAACCTTAAAAAAAAAATGATGAATTATTCTACATTAAAAAAGACAGTTGCTTTGTCGCTAGCTACGGCTTTCGCGATCTCAGCAAATGCTCAGGATGCTACGCCAACTAGCAGTTCGGCAAAGACTTTCGGAGGTAAAAAACAGTACCGTACTTGGACTTTGGGTCTTAATGGTGGTTTTTCAATCCCAGCGGTAATTACAGGTGGTTCAAATGATTTTGGAAGCAATGTAGCTTTCGGCGAGTACAAACTTGGCGGTTACTACGGCTTGTCTTTAAGAAAACAATTTGGTCACGTATTTGGTTTAGAAGGTAACTTGTACCGTGGGCACGTTAACCACGTAAACAAAGCACCAGCAGCAGGTAATTTAGCACCAGGTTGGGGTCCAGCAGGTCAAACCTACAACTCTGCGCAAACTCAGGTTCAATATGATGCAAACTTGAGCGGTTACTTTAACTTAGCTACCATTGATTTCTTAAACAGAACTAATGCGGTTAACTTCTACGGTAAAGTAGGTTACGGTATCATTGCTTACAATCCGGTACTTTACACTGGTTACGATTTAGACGGTACTGAAGTAAATAACAAAGGAAACTACGGCGATGCTGGTGATAACAATGATTACATCAGACAAGCTTACATCCCAGTAGGTGTGGGTGTTAAATTTAAATTAGGAGATAGAGTAGCTTTAGACTTAGGTTACGATGCTAAATTCATCGACGGAGATAACTTTGACGGTGTTTACGCAAAAGGAACTTCTAAAGATAAATTCTCTGTTGTTAGAGCTGGTTTAGAGTTCTCTTTAGGTTCAAAATCAAAACCAGATTTGAACTGGGTTAACCCAATTGCTATGATGTATGATGAGTTGAAAGACCCAACCTTACGTCAAGAAGTTGAAGCTTTAAAAGGCCGTGTTACTAACGTAGAGCAAGCTGTTGAAGATTTGAAAAAAGATTCTGACGGTGACGGTGTTGCAGATCATTTAGACAAATGCCCTAACACTCCAGCTGGTGCAAAAGTTGACGGTTCTGGTTGCGAGTTAGATACTGACGGTGACGGTGTGCCAGATTGGAAAGACAAATGCCCACTAGAAAAAGGTTCTGCTGAGCTAGATGGTTGCCCTACAATGTCAAGCGGTACTATCGCTGGTGTAAGCAACATCCAATTTGAGTACAACTCTTCAGTTTTAAGAACTTCATCTTACCCAACTTTAGATAAAGTATCTTCAATGGTAAGATCAAACAAAATTGCTGGTCTTCAATTAGACGGTCACGCATCTTCAGAAGGTACTGAAGCTTACAACATGCAACTTTCTATCGACAGAGCTAACGCGGTAAAAACTTACTTAGTAAACTCTGGTGTTGATGCTAAGAAAGTTTCAACTAAAGGTTACGGCGAAACTCGTCCAATTGCATCTAATGCAACAGAAGAAGGTCGCGTTGCTAACCGTCGTGTTGAATTCAGAGAAAAATAGTAGATTATCATATATTAATCTGAGAGAGGGAGTCTGTTAGCAGACTCCCTTTTTTATTGTTAAATTTGTTTATGTACTTTTTCGGAAAGAAAGATCCAAATGCACCAAACACCTTTAACATCCGCGTAATGCACTGGATTAACAAATTTGTGATTGTGGTATTTGTTTTAGGCGTTTTGTGGAAGCTGATTGACGTGCTTTTTTTGAAGCATTGAAGAAGCAAACCTTGGTGTCCTATTAAAGCCATAAATTAGAAGTCATGAAGAAAATCATAAATACAAACGAAGCACCTTCTCCTATTGGTCCTTATAGCCAAGCGGTGCTGGCCGGCAATATCTTATATATCTCGGGCCAAATTGCGTTGAATGCCGAAAGCGGGAATTTGGTGTTAGACAGTATTGAAACAGAAACCCAGCAGGTGATGGAGAACCTAAAGGCGGTTTTGTCTGCAGCCGGATTCGGTTTTGAAAACATTGTTAAAACAACCATTTTTTTGAGCGATATGAATTTTTTTCCGGTTGTGAACGAAGTTTACGGAAGCTATTTCAGCGCTGATTTTCCCGCCAGGGAAACGGTTGCCGTAAAAACATTGCCCAAAAATGTAAATGTAGAAATATCGGCCATAGCCGTAAAAGGATAAGCTAATTTCAGGTAAGGATATTGGGCCCGTCATCATTAGATACACCGCTTGTATATTTAAAAGGAGTTGGACCGCACCGCGCCGAGCTTTTAAAAAAGGAATTGGGGATCCAAACCTATGGTGACTTATTAGCCTATTATCCTTTCCGTTATATTGACCGTACCCGTTTTTATAAAATTGCCGAAACCACCGCAGACTTACCCTATGTGCAGATACTGGTTAGGTTAAAATCTTTTGAACTTATTGGCGAGGGCAGAAAAAAACGTTTGCTGGCTCAAGCAATAGATGATACCGGCGAAATAGAGTTGGTATGGTTTCAGGGGATAAGTTGGGTACAAAAACATTTGGTGCTCAACCAAGTGTATGTCATATTTGGAAAGGTGAATTTCTTTAATGCCAAAGCCCAAATGGCGCATCCGGAGATTGAGCTGTACCAAAAGAATGCGCTGAGCCGTGGGAATTTAAAGTTACAACCAGTTTACTCCACTACAGAAAAATTAAAGCAACACGCCTTAGATGCAAAGGGCATTCAAAAATTGACAGCAAACGTATTAGACAGCTGTTTGCAGGAGGTGATAAACCTGTTGCCAGAATACGTTATTCAGCAATATAAGCTGGTGCCACGCGCGCAGGCACTTTATCAAATCCATTTTCCGTCTAATGCAGAAGATTTACGCGTTGCGCAAAATACGCTGAAATACGAAGAGCTTTTTCAAATTCAGTTTAGGATGCTACGTGCAAAGCTCATCCGCACACAAAAATTTAAGGGGCATATTTTTGACACGGTGGGCGAAAAATTTAACCGTTTTTACCACGAGCTGTTACCCTTTCCCTTAACCAATGCACAAAAGCGCGTAGTTAAAGAGATACGTACAGACACCCAACGCGGTAGTCAAATGAACCGTTTGGTACAGGGCGACGTAGGGTCCGGGAAAACGGTGGTTGCCTTAATGACGATGTTGTTGGCGGTTGATAACGGTTTTCAGGCTTGCTTAATGGCGCCTACAGAAATCTTGGCGACACAACACTACTTATCTCTAAAAGCCTTGCTGAAAGATGATTTTGTATCGATAGCCTTACTAACGGGCTCGACAAAAAAACGCGAGCGGGCAAAAATCGCCGCGATGCTAGAAAGTGGCGAGCTATCTATCTTAATTGGCACCCATGCGCTTATTGAAGATAGCGTGCAGTTTAAAAACTTAGGCTTGGCGGTGATTGACGAGCAACACCGGTTTGGGGTTGAGCAAAGGGCAAAGCTTTGGCGCAAAAACTTTATTCCGCCGCACGTGCTGGTGATGACGGCGACGCCAATTCCGCGGACTTTAGCGATGACCCTTTACGGCGATTTGGATGTTTCTGTTATTGATGAACTGCCCGCCGGCCGAAAACCAATAGAAACATTACATCTTTTTGAGAGCCAGCGTTTGCGCATGTTTGGCTTTATGAAACGCGAGATAGCAAAGGGCAGGCAGGTGTATATGGTATATCCGCTGATACAAGAAAGCGCGAAGCTCGATCTGAAAAATTTGTTGGATGGCGTGGAAACCATGCGCCACGAATTTCCTTTGCCAAAATATCAGATAAGTATTGTCCACGGCCAGCTAAAAGCGGATGAGAAAGAATTTGAAATGCAGCGCTTTGTGAAAGGGCAAACGCATATCATGGTGGCCACAACAGTAATTGAGGTCGGCGTCAATGTTCCTAATGCATCGGTGATGGTGATTGAGAACGCCGAACGTTTTGGTTTATCGCAACTGCATCAATTGCGCGGCAGGGTGGGGCGTGGCGCCGAACAGTCTTACTGTATTTTAATGTCTGGCGATAAGCTGAGCAAAGACGGGCGCACCCGTTTAGAAACTATGGTAAAAAGTAGTGATGGTTTTGAAATTGCAGAAATTGACCTTCAGCTGCGCGGACCAGGCAATATTGAGGGGAAGGAGCAGAGCGGTGTAATGGAGTTAAAACTGGCAGATTTAGCGATGGACCAGCATATTTTGGCAGAAGCGCGAAAAACTGTCATCAAGATTTTTGAAGAAGATCCACAACTGGAAAAACCGGAACATCAGTGCCTTAAAATACTGCTGTTAAAATCTGATACTGGCATTACGCTCAATAAAATCTCGTAACTAATAATCAGTTTTTAAATGCGGTTTATAGGTGTCTGTGCGCACCTGAGCGCCCAGCTCATGCAAAATGCTGTATAATCCAAAGTTGGTGCGGTTTACATAAATGAAGTGTTTTACGCCGCGTGCCTGCTTAAATTCGGGCATCTTGGCTAGTTTTTCTCCAAAAGCATATAATTGATCAAAGTAGCCGTTTTTACTAAAATCAAAACTGCCTTTTGCGTAGGGTTGTGCAAACAAAGAAATCATTTCGCGGTAGGTTTGGTAATAAAACTCAACCTGTGCCTCATTATCCTTTGGTAAAATCATTTCCAGCTGTCTAAACGCTTTGATGGTTTTTTCCTTGTTATCCATCAAATCTGAAGAGGTAGTAGCGAAAAACGGATAATAAAAGCTATCCGGTAACGATTTAATGCAGCCAAAATCAATGATGCCCAACTTTCCTTCGGGTGTGATTAAAAAGTTGCCCGGATGCGGATCGGCATGTACAGCGCGCAGTTCATGTTGCTGAAAATTGTAAAAATCCCACAGCGCCTGCCCAATTTGGTTGCGTGTTTCTTGCGAAGGTTCGGTGGCTAAAAATTCTTTCAAATGAAGTCCGTTTAACCAGCTCATGGTAATTACACGTGGCCCCGAGAGTTCTGGATAATATTTTGGGAAAACCAGGTTTGGGATGTCTTTGCAGGCTTCAGAAATTTTCATCGAGCTCCGCAGCTCCAATTCGTAATCGGTTTCTTCCAATAAGCGCTCTTCTACCTCTTTCATGTAAACGGCAAGCTCGGCTTCGCTCATTCCTAATAGGCGGAAAGCAAAAGGTTTCACCATTTTTAGATCAGATGAAATGGAACTGCCTACGCCCGGATATTGGATTTTTACCGCAAGTTTTTCTTCCTTAAGCTCCGCCTGGTGCACCTGTCCAATAGAGGCGGCGTTGCTAGATTTGAGGTTAAACTTATCGTAAATCTGCTCCGGACTTTTTCCAAAATGCTTTTTAAAGGTTTGCACAATCAGCGGTCCGCTTAGCGGAGGTGCGTTATACTGCGACATCGAAAATTTATCAACATAAGCCTTTGGCAGGATGTTTTTATCCATGCTTAGCATTTGCGCCACCTTTAAAGCACTGCCTTTCAGTTGGCTTAATGACTCGTAAATGTCTGTAGCATTGTCTTCGTTTAGCTCTTCTTTACTTAAATCGGGATTAAAGAGCTTTTTAGAATAATGTTTGATGTAGTTTCCACCTATTTTAATACCGGTGCCCACAAACTTTGCAGAACGTGCCACTTTGCTGGCCGGGATATGCTGTTGTTCTTTAGCCATGTTTTTTTAGTTATTCACTCTTCACTCATTCACTCTTCTATTACTTCATCACATTTTGGAAAACAAACTTTCCGTAGCTTAAAATGCTGTCTAATGGTCCCTGTTGGAACAAATCGAAGCTAAGATTTACGCCTTTTTCTATGGCTTCGTCGGTTTTTTCAAAACCTGCGGAGTGGTCTTTGAGCCAAAAGTTGAGAACAAATATCAACTGGAACCAAAGCGCATCTTGATACCTATCACTCAAGAACTTCCGTTCTGCAAGCTCGCCGCTTTCCAAACCTTCTTTAATCAGTTCATCACTAAAATCTGCAAAAACGCTTTTGCTTTCTTGAAGCTGCACAGGGGTTTGCAGGCCTTTTTTGAAGTTGCCTATGCTGTAGCTAACAAAACTTCTTTTACTTTTTAGCAGTTCAAAAAAGCTGTAAAAGAAAGACAAAGCTTTTTCTCTGGAGCTATATTGTGACCAAATTTCTTGTGCTTTAACTTCTGCAATGGTGGTGATAAACAAGCTTGCCCAAACGTCGGCCTCTATCGCATCAAAAGATGCGAAATGCTGGTAAAACTCTTCTTCTGCAAACTTGTGCTTTTTCGCAAACGCAAATACTGATGCCGGGCGTTTACCTTCGGATAACACATAATCTAAATAGGCGATTTGGATTTTTTGCTTGCTTGCCATTTTTTTGGTGGTTTGTTATTGGGTAATAACGCCAAATGTAGCAAGTTGTTTTTACTGCAAAGCTTAAGCAAATTTTATGACAAAAAGCTGTGAAAAGCGCTACGCGGGGTATTCTACAAAATTACGTTCGGTCTCGTAAAGTGTAATTTTTAAGTCAAGGTCCTGCGGAATTTCTGGTCGCAATAAATCGTAAATGACCATTGCGATATTTTCTGCGGTGGGGTTCAAACTCTTAAATTCTTGGGTATCTAAATTTAGGTTCCGGTGATCAAACTTATCAATTACTTTCTTGTGCAAAAGCGCAGAAAGTAATTTCATATCGTATAAGTAGCCCGACTCTTCATCCACGTAACCCGTAAGTTTTACAATCAAATCATAGTTATGGCCATGGTAATTAGGGTTGTTGCATTGGCCAAAAAATGCTTGGTTTTTTTCATCGCTCCAGTTGGGCTGGTGTAAACGGTGTGCGGCATTAAAATGTTCTTTTCGGAAAACGGCTACTTTTTGCTTCATCTCAAAAAAATCTAATTTGGTTCAGAAGGTAAACAAAAAAAACGACAATTCTGTTTTGATGGTGTTGCGCCGAAAGCTTAAATTGAGCGCATGGAAATTGTGATTTTGCTGGTAGCGCTAGTGATTTTATTGCTAGCTGTAATCTTGATATTTACAAATCGGAAATCAAAAAACACCGATTCTGATGAGATGCTACAGCAACTGAAAACCTCTGTGGCATTGGCCGAGCAACAAACTTTAAACATTAGAGAAGAGAAAGAAGCCTTGGACCATAAAATGCAATTAAAAATAGCCACGCTAGAACAGGAGCGACTAGCCTTGTACGAAGAGCTTTCTTTGGCCAAACAAGCATCTGTAAAACTGCAAGAAATGCACAGAGCACAACAAGAACGTTTTGAGGAGCAGAAGCAATTTATTGCTGAGATGCAATTGCGCTTTTCCAAAGACTTTGAGCTGATGGCCAGTGAGATATTAAAACAGAAGTCGGCAGAATTTACCGAGCTGAACCGCAACAATTTGGGCTTGTTGTTAAATCCGCTAAAAGAAAATTTAAACGCCTTCCGCGATAAGGTGGAGCAGGTTTATAAAGCAGAGTCTGATGAACGCAATGTGCTGAAGGGCGAAATTATTAAGATGATGGAGCTTAATAAGCAAATCAGCGATGAAGCTAACAATCTCACCAAAGCGCTGAAAGGCGATAATAAAAAGCAAGGAAACTGGGGCGAAATGGTATTGGACCGTTTGCTAGAGCGTTCTGGCTTATTGGAAGGTTTAAATTACAGTAAACAAAGCAGTTATATTGCACACGAAGGCGAAAGGATGTTGCCAGATGTGGTGGTGTTTTTACCGGATAACAAGCACCTGATTATTGATTCTAAAGTTTCGCTAATAGCCTATGAGCGTTTGGTAAATGCCGAAACAGATGAAGATAAAATCGCATTTGTAAAACAGCATGTTGCCGGTATTAAAAGCCATATTAACGGTTTAGGCGGTAAAAATTACCATGAGCTTTACCAAATTAACTCGCCAGAATTTGTGTTGCTTTTTGTGCCGATAGAGTCGTCTTTTGCCATTGCCGTACAGCACGATCAGGATTTGTTTGATTTTGCATGGAATAAAAGGGTGGTTATTGTTACGCCTTCTACTTTGTTGGCAACTTTGAAAACCGTTGCATCCATTTGGAAACAAGAACAACAAACGCGCAATGTCATAGATATTGCAACCAAAGCCGGACAGCTTTACGATAAATTTGTAGGCTTCCACAGCGATTTGCTAAAAGTTGGCGACCATCTGGATAAATCGCAAAAGGTTTATCAAGACGCGATGAACAAGCTTAACTTGGGCCAAGGGAATATTTTGAACCGTGTTGAAAACCTGCGTAAGCTGGGTGCAAAAGCTACTAAACAAATAGACGAGCGCTTTTTAGAAGATTAAAGAAGTTCCATCAGTTTTTCTAAGCGCATTCCCCGGCTACCTTTCACTAAAACCAAAGAATCTTCAATCCGCTGGTGTTTAAGGTGATTATAAGCTTCATCTGTATCAGTAAAAAATAAAGCATTGACTTGTGAAGACGCTTCTTTAAAGTGTTTGCCAATAAATATTACCTGCGTAAAAGGATAAGCTAAAGCCTTGCGTATCACGTTTAGGTGTTCCTGCGCAGTGCTTTCGCCCACCTCAAACATATCGCCTAAAATCAAAACCTTTTTGGTGGCCTTCAGCTGGGCAATATTATCTATTGCCAGTACCATACTGCTAGGGTTGGCATTGTAATAATCGCCTATTACCGTGTTTTTTTCTGTTTTGCTGATTTGTGAGCGGTTATTTTTTGGGGCATAATTGCTGATGCCGGCGTTAATTTGGGCAGGACTTAAATCAAAATCTAAACCAATGGCAATGGCGCCCAAAATATTCTCGAAGTTGTAAATTCCGGTGAGCTGAGATTGTACTTCAAAAGTTCCGCGCGGGTAAGTCCACCTAATTTTAAGATAAGGTTCGTTGCTCAACAGTTCGCCCATAACTTGGTTGCTTGCGTCGGTTCCGTATTTCACAAGCTTTACGAAATTCCTTGTTTTAAGCATTTCGTTTAGCGCAGGGCTGTCGTCATTTACAAAAACAGTTCCTTGGTGGGCTTGTAGGAAATCGTAAAGTTCTCCCTTGCCTTGTTTTACACCTTCAATGCCACCAAAACCTTCCAAATGCGCTTTCCCGATGTTAGTGATGAGGCCATGCGTCGGTTCGCAGATGCTACATAAGAGTTCAATCTCTTTTTGATGGTTAGCGCCCATTTCTACGATAGCAAGCTCCACATCATTACCAATTTCTAAAAGGGTTAGTGGCACGCCGATATGGTTGTTCAGATTGCCTTTTGTTGCCAGCGTTTTAAATTTTTGACTTAAAACGCTGTTGATAAGTTCTTTGGTAGTAGTTTTTCCATTACTTCCGGTTAAACCGATAACCGGTATCTTCAATTGTTGCCGATGATACCTTGCCAACTGCTGTAAAGTGCTTAAGCTATCTTCAACCAACAAATATTTTTCGCTTTTCTTAAAATCCGGATTATCAATTACCGCATAAGCCGCACCTTTTTCCAAAGCCTGCTCTGCAAAGGCATTGGCGTCGAAATTTTCTCCGCGCAAAGCGAAAAAAAGGCTGTTGCGCTCAATTTTTCGGGTATCCGTGCAAATGTTTGGAAACGAAAGGTAATACTGATACAGTTCTGGGATGCTCATGGGCTTTAAATTGTTGCGCAAAATTACATTTTTGACTGCAGATTTCTGGGGATAGTTTTACCGAAGTGCTGTTACCCAGAGTTAGCAATGCACTCAGACGTCAGTAAGTAGAACTCACAAGCTAAATTTTGTAGTTCAACCTTAAAGGCTCACAATCTGTGCGTGCTCTGCGCTCTTTGTGGTTAAAACAGATTGGGAATGTAACCATCATTATAGTTACACCGCAAAGTTCACCAAGAACGCAGAGATTAGGAAATAGCATATAAACTTGCTTACAGACTACAGACTTAAGGCCTGAGTGCTTACTTGCCTTTCTTTTTCAAACTCAGTTCGTAAAAGTCCGTTCGTCTGTCTTTTAAGTTTTTTACGCTACCAAATTCATGAAGCTCTTTCAATAAATCCAAGTTCACATCGGCAATCAAAATGGTTTCGGTATTTGGAGTGGTTTCGCCAACAATAGCATTTGATGGGAAAGCAAAATCAGACGGTGAAAATATGGCCGATTGTGCGTATTGTAAATCCATGTTGTTCACTTTAGGCAGGTTGCCCACCGAGCCGGTGATAGCCACATAACACTCATTTTCTATAGCACGGGCTTGCGAACAAATGCGTACACGGTTGTAGGCGTTCTGGGTATCCGTCCAGAACGGAACGAAAAGAATATCCATCTTCTCCAAAGCAAGCATCCGCGCAAGCTCCGGAAATTCCGAATCATAACAAATCAAAATACCTATTCTTCCGGCATCCGTATCTAATACTTTCAATTCGTTTCCGCCGCTCATGCCCCACGAGTGAATTTCTGAAGGTGTAGGATGGATTTTTATCGCCCGATCAAAACTGCCGTCTCTGCGACATAAATAAGAAACATTGTACAATTTCTCGTCCTCAAGCAAAGGCATGCTGCCGGTAATGATGTTTACGTTGTAAGACACCGCAAGCTCGCAAAATCTGTTTTTGATGTATTCTGTATGGTGCGCCAGCTCTCGGATGGCTTTTGCCTCGCCCAGGTGATTATAATCCGCCATTAAAGGCGCGTTAAAAAATTCGGGGAACACCACAAAATCCGAAGAATAATCGCTTACGGCATCCACAAAATATTCGGCGCTTTCCATCAAATCCGTAACGGTAGGGAAAAGCCGCATTTGCCATTGCACCAAACCTATACGCACAGTAGATTTTTTGAGTAGATTGTCCTTTTCCTCGTCCACATAATAAATGTTGTTCCACTCTAAAAGGGTGGCAAACTGCTTTGACTGCTGGTCTTCCGGCAGGTAGTTTTTCAGTATTTTTTTAACGTGGAAGTCGTTAGAAATCTGGAAGGTAAGCGTAGGATCGTAAATTTCCTTCATCTTCACCTTATCAATATATTGGCGGGGGGTTAAATGGCTGTGTTTTTCAAAATTGGGGATACGCCCCCCTAAAATAATCGATTTTAAATTGAGGTTTTCGCAAAGCGCCTTCCGCGCGTCATAAAGCCTTCGCGCTAGGCGTAAACCTCTAAAATCTGGATGCACAAATATCTCTATCCCATACAAAACATCACCGTCATAAGTGTGCGTGTTGAATGTGTAATTGCCCGTGGCTTGGGCGTAGGTGTGGTTTGGGCCCAACTTATCGTAATCTACAATAATGCTCAGGGCAGTAGCTACCACCCGGCCGTTAATCTCTACGCACAGTTGCCCTTCGGGGAAAATCTCTATCAGTTTTTCAATTGATTTTTCACGCCAGTAGCTCTCGCCCATGGCAGAGTAAGCAGAGATCATGGCCGACTTTAAATCATTATAATCTTCTGATTTTAAGGTCCGTAGTTCAACGGTTTCTATGTTTGTTGGTTTTGTTAGCATGATATAATTTAAAAAGAAAACCCCGAAAAGACAATCTTCCGGGGTTAATTAAAGTTTGACTTTTATCAATTATTTTAAAAACAACTTCCGTACCGCTGTTTTGCCATTACTATTTATTTTCATTAAATAAACCCCTCTTTTTAGCGCGGTCAAATCCAGTTCTTGCTTGCCTCTAAGGTTATCTTTTTGCAATACTTCACGACCTAACAAATCCATAAAGCTTAAATCATAAGCTTGGGCAAAATCTACGTTTAACACGGTGGTAACCGGGTTAGGGTAAAACACAAAGCCGTTAAATACGGCATCCTCTGTAATAGCAGTTTTAAAGAAATTGAAGGTGGTTGAAAAAGAATTGCAACCTTGGCTGTTTTTTGCTTCTACCAAATAGGTTCCGTTTACAGTAGGCGTAAAGGTTTGCGCTGTTGCCCCGGCAATAGGCTTGCTATCTTGATACCATTGGTAGCTTGATGCACTGGTATTTGCATCTAAAGTATTACCGCTTTGCGAGATAACAGGCCTGGATGGCGTAGGCGAAACAGGCACCACTAAAGTTTTTGCCGTGCCGGCGCAACTGCCATTCATGGGTGTAACTTTGATGGTTACGGCACTGTTTTCAAAAACAATATTGTATTGCGTTTGGCTTTGCTGTGTTTTGGTATTGGTACCGGTAATTTCCCATACATAGCTTGTTGCACCATCCGCTTTAACTGTGTAGGCTGTTACACGGTCCGTACAGCCACTGCTTGGCCCGGTAATGGTAAGCTCGCCCGGAGGCGTGCACTGCGCTTTTACAATTGCGCTGCTTAAGCTGAGAACAAATAGGATAGGTAGTATTTTTTTCATATTTATTTTATGAAGTTTAAAGTTATGACGAAGCATAAGCGTTCATCAGGAAAAACCAAATAAAGTTAGGCAATTTATTTTCTCAAACAATATGCGTTTTTCTGGTACTTATACCTATATAAACCTAAAATAGATACATAATTGTTATTTTTGCAGGATGAAATTACCAATAGTAGCATACGGCGACCCTGTTTTAAAGAAGCTTGCCACAGATATTGATCAAGATTATCCGAACCTCAAAGAGTTGATTGATAATATGTTTGAGACAATGTATGCTGCAAGTGGGGTAGGTTTAGCTGCGCCACAGATTGGTTTGCCCATCCGTTTATTTGTGGTAGATGCCAGCCCGTTTGCAGACGATGAACCTGCTTTAGAAAACTTTAAGAAGGTGTTTATTAATCCCGTTATTGAAGAAGAAAGTGGCGAGAAATGGGATTTTAACGAAGGTTGCCTAAGCATCCCAGATATTAGGGAAAACGTGAACCGCCACCGCGATTTAAAAATCAAATATTACGACGAACAATTTACTTTGCACGAAGAAGCGTTTACAGGTTTAGCTGCGCGGGTAATACAGCACGAATATGACCACATTCAGGGCAAGCTGTTTACAGACCGGATTAGCCCTTTACGTAAAACCATGCTTAAAAACCGTTTAGATGCAATTGCGAAAGGTGCGGTGCGCGTAGATTATAAAATGCGCTTTCCTTTAGCCAACAAAAGAAAAAGATAAGCCCGCTTATTTTTTATCGCGCGATTTATTTCCTTCTGTAATTTGTTTAATTAGCGCGCCCCAGGCCAAAGGGTTTAACAGCGGGTTGGTGTAAACCATGTGGCTGTTGTTAAGTTTGTTGTGGTTATACTGGAAACTGTTGGTGTTATACTCGGCACCGTCGCGCGGTAAAGACATATACAAGTCGCGCAAGCTTTCTTTAGAAAGATTTTTTTTGGCTATTTCTAAATCATCGTCCGCAAACTTCATCGTTAAAAAGTCTTTGTTAAACTCGTCAATGCTGGCCCATGGAAAAATAGTTACCGTGGGCAGCTCAATATTGTCTGGTTTTAGTTTAATTAGGGCGGTAAACTTTTTATTAGTCAGGTTTTTTGGGATGTTTAAGGCCAGTTTTTTGTAGCCAACGGCGGTAAATAAGATGCTATCGCCCTCATGCACTACAAAGGAAAAGTAGCCTTTATAGTTTGCCGAGTAGTTTTTGCCTTCTGTGATGTTTCTGATGGTAACGTAAGGCACAACAGAATTGCTGTCTTTATCATATATCACTCCAGAGAATTGAGCAATAGGAGGTTCTTGCTGGGCAAAAGCGCCCAAGCCGGTAAAAAACATTAGTAACAAAATCAGATATTTCACTTCGCTAAAATATTCAAAAACAAGATCACTTGTTGTGGGATATTGTTAATGTTTGTTAAACAAAAGAGCCTTCTCTTTAAAAACGAAAAGGCTCTTTAAATGTTTTTTATATAAATAATTTTACCTGTTTGGTGGCATTACTGCATGAGGCGAATCCATCGGAGTTAAGTTAACCGCTTCAACCGCAGTAATTTCTGGCACCGCTTTTTTTACTGCCTGCTCTATACCTGCCTTCATAGTCATAAAACTCATAGGGCAAGATTCGCAGGAGCCCAATAGTTTTAGCTTCAACACCTTCTCGTCTGTTATCTCCAAGATCGAAACGTTTCCTGCATCAGCAATTAAGTAAGGCCGTATGGTGTCTAATGCCGCTTCTACTTTTGCTAACAGATTTTCTTGATCACTCATCGTTATAATATTTTATATAAAAATAAAGATTTATTTGTAAACCTAAACCGTAGCAGCATTTTTTGCTTGGCTGTTTTGGATAGCAACTTGCTGCGCTACACGCTGTGCCAAATCAATAAAAGCCAGCGCAATTGGATGCTCGGTTTGCAAAACCACCGGCGTTCCGTTATCACCGGCTTGGCTTACATTTTGCACCAGAGGCAGCTCGCCTAAAAATGGTGCATTATACATTTCTGCCAATTCTTGTCCGCCGCTTTTTCCAAAAATATAATATTTGTTGTTTGGCAATTCTTCTGGCGTAAAGTACGACATGTTTTCTACCACGCCCAAAATGGGGATATTAATGGCGTCCATACGGAACATGCCTATCCCTTTTTTTGCGTCGGCTAAAGCTACCTGCTGTGGCGTTGTAACAATCACGGCACCAGAAATAGGAAAACTTTGCGCAATAGTGATATGGATATCGCCGGTGCCGGGAGGCAAATCAACCACTAAATAATCCAATTCGCCCCAATCTGCATCGTTAAATAGTTGCTTAACTGCGTTTGAGGCCATTGGTCCACGCCAAGGCACGGGCTGGTTAGGGTCGGTAAAAAAGCCTAAAGAAAGCAATTTGATGCCGTATTGCTCAATAGGCTCAATACGGGTTTTGCCGTTTACTTCAGATGCACGAGGTTTTGCGCCCTGTAAATTAAACATGATAGGCACAGATGGGCCATAAATATCTGCATCTATTAAACCTACTTTTGCACCGTTTAATTTTAAAGCTAAAGCTAAGTTTGACGCAACTGTTGATTTACCAACGCCACCCTTGCCAGAAGCTACAACGATAATATTTTTAATATTACCGCTTAGCTGCTGTGGCGGAGCAGTAACCCGGCTGGTCATTTTGATGTTGATAATGGCATCCTGACTAACGAAATGTTTAATTGCGTTACGGCAGGCGTTCTCTAGCATTTCTTTTAACGGGCAGGCCGGTGTGGTTAATACAACAGAAAAACTCACATTATTCCCCTCAATTACCAAATCTTCAATCATCCCTAAAGTAACAAGGTCTTTTTTCAGATCCGGATCTTCCACGTTTTTAAGCGCGGCTAATATATTTTCTTTGGTAATGGACATTTTATTTAATTTATGCCGAA
Source organism: Pelobium manganitolerans (assembly GCF_003609575.1). Lineage (GTDB taxonomy): Bacteria > Bacteroidota > Bacteroidia > Sphingobacteriales > Sphingobacteriaceae > Pseudopedobacter > Pseudopedobacter manganitolerans. Next base: position 61,691 of record NZ_MBTA01000005.1, read on the forward strand.
TTTACGAAACTTACAATGATTAGCCCGATTCGGCGTTGTTTTTGACACAAAACCGAGAAACGTAAAAATTATCTTTGGAAAGTTTTTCGCACGCCAACAAATGAAACAAGCATACCAAAAGCCTTTTTTTAGAAGATACCAAAAACCCATACTTATCAGCGTAGCCGTTTTAATTATACTGTTTTTAACGGCAGGCTTTATTGCATACAACAAACGCGAAGCTTTACTGAAAAAGGCGGTTGCAAAAGGCCTTGCCCAAGCCAAAAGCAAGTACAACCTTAATGTTAACATTGGCAAGTACGGCTTTGTTGGGCTCACCACAGTTTATTTTGAAGATATAGCCGTTACGCCCGAAAACCGTGCGCGCTTTGCCCAGGTGAAAGATTTGAAAGTTGGGGTCAAGATTTTTCCTTTATTATTTGGCCACGTGAGGATATCTGAACTTGCCACGCACAATGCCCTTATTTCTTTAGTGAAGAAAGACAGCATCAGTAACTATGATTTTTTATTTAAAAAGAACGCCAAAGATTCGGTAAAAACAGAGAAGCAGAGCGACTTATCCGAGCTGGCTAACAAGTTGTTGAACAAAGCTTTGGATAAGATACCGGACGATATGGACGTAAGTAATTTTGAGCTCACGTTTGACCAAGATACCACGCATTTTGGATTAAAAGCAGATAAAGCCACCATTAAAGATGGCGAAGTAAACTCTGTGATCAAGCTAAACAACAAAGAAGCCGTTTGGCATGTGGTGGGCACGGCAAATCCATCTCATCAACAATTGGATTTAAAGCTTTTTGCAGATAAACAACAGGTGAAAGTTCCGTATCTGGATAAAAAATATGGCTTAAAAATTAGTTTCGATACGGTGCGTACTATTATGCGCAGCGCTAAAAGAGTAGGCGATGAATTTGAGATTGACGGTACTTGGTACGTGCGCAATTTGGTATTAAACCATCCTAAAATTGCGCCAAATGATGTGATTGTAAAATCTGGGTCTATTGATGCCAGTTTGTTGGTGGGCAGTAATTATGTGGCTTTAGATAGCAGTTCGGTAGTTAATTTAGGGAAGGCGCAGATAAATCCTTATCTAAAACTAACGTTTACCAAGAAGAAAATCGTCGAACTTAAAGTGCGTGCTTATGACCAGGTGGCCCAAGATGTTTTTGATGCTTTTCCGGTTGGATTGTTTGAGTCTGTTGAGGGTATTAAAGTCCAGGGCAAACTGAATTACGCGTTGGATTTTTATTTGGATACCGCAAAACCCGATGGCGTGGTGTTTTCATCCGGTTTAACCGGAAGCGATGACTTCAGGATTTTGCGCTTTGGCAAGGTAAACTTCCAAAAAATAAATTCGCCTTTTGTATATACGCCCTACGAAAAAGGAAAGCCCGTGCGCGATATTATGGTGGGGCCAAGTAATCCAAATTACACGCCTTTGCAGTCTATTTCGCCCTATATGCGCAACGCGCTAATCAGTTCGGAGGATCCAACTTTTTACAGCCATAAAGGTTTTGAAGAAGAGGCCATACGTAAATCCATCGCTACAAATTTCAAAGCAAAATCGTTTAAACGCGGTGCCAGCACCATATCAATGCAATTGGTGAAAAACGTGTTTTTAAACCGCAAGAAAACCTTATCGCGCAAGTTTGAAGAAATTTTGATCGTTTGGCTTATCGAGAACGAACATTTGGTTAGCAAAGCCCGCATGTACGAGGTTTATTTGAACATTATAGAATGGGGCAACAATGTTTACGGTATTGGTGAAGCTGCGCATTATTATTTTGGGAAGTCGCCGGCAGAACTGAGCATTGGCGAAGCCATTTATTTGGCTAGTATTGTGCCTAAACCTAAAGCGTCTTTGTATAAATGGCAGCCAGATGGTTCGTTAAAGCCATATTTAACCGGCTATTTTAATTCTTTAGGTAAACTGATGGCTATAAGCGGATACATAGAACGGGATAGTAGCAACTATGGATTTTGGAACGTACGCTTAAAAGAAAGTTTGCGCAGGCAAATTGCCCCAGATGATTTTGTGCCGGATAGTTTACTGGATGATGAAGATAATGAAAGCGGTTTTTTCAACCTCAGTATCTTTAAAAAGCGCCAGCCTCAAGATTCTATTGAAAAGAAGGAAACATTTTTGAAACGCTTGTTTGAGCCAGATGATAAAGCCAAAGACAGCGTACAAAAAACGCCAAAGGAGCTAAGGCAAGAAAGGCGTGAGCAAAGGCGCAGCCGTTAGTCATCCCCAAATTCCATAAATTTTTGCTAAATTATTAGCCTTAGGTATAATGCTTGTAAGGTTAACTAAAAAACAATTTTTATGGCAAGACACACTTATGATACTGGCCTGGTAGGCAACTGTTCTTTTTTAGCGCACATTCACAAAAACACCGACGTAAAGTGGATGTGTTGGCCGCGTTTTGATAGTTCTTTTGTGTTTGGATCAATGCTAGACGATGAAGAAGGTGGCGAATTTTCTATTAAGCCTTCGGGCGCGTTCACATCGCATCAGTATTATCTGGAAAATACCAACATCCTTTGTACCGAAGTAACAACAGAAACAGGCACCTATCGCGTAACAGATTTTGCACCACGTTTTCATCAATACGACAGGTATTTTAAACCCTTGATGCTGGTGCGTAAAATTGAATTGATAGACGGCAACCCACACATCAAAATAGTTTGTAAGCCGGTTTATAATTACGGCAAAACTAAGCTGAAAGCCATTAGAGGAAGTAACCACGTAAACTTTGAGGGATGTGGCGAAAACATGCGTTTAACTACCGATGCTACCATATCTTACATTGTAGAAGATCAGTACTTTATTTTAAAAGATACCAAATATGCGATTTTAACCTTTGGCGAACCTTTGGAGGCAGGGGCACAAGTTACAGCCGAAAGGTTTTTGAACGAAACTACCCAGTATTGGCGAACATGGGTTAAACGCTCATCCATCGGAGAGTTTAACCAAGATTATGTCATCCGCTCTGCTTTAGCCCTAAAAATACATCAATACGAAGATACCGGAGCCATTATCGCGGCAAGCACCACCAGTTTACCCGAATTTCCCGGCAGTGGGCGTAATTGGGATTACCGCTATTGTTGGTTGCGCGATACTTATTATGTAATTACCGCTTTGCACCACATAGGGCACTTTGAAGAAACCGAACGGTATTTCGACTACATCACCGATATTTCTTTTGAAGAAGGTTTGCGCTACCAGCCCCTGTACAGTATATCGCGCCAAAAAGATTTAACAGAAAAAATTGCCGATAATTTAAAAGGTTATTTGGGCAATGGGCCGGTGCGCATAGGCAACCAAGCTTATGAGCATATCCAGAATGATATTTATGGGCAGGCTTTAATTTCTTTGTTGCCGCTTTATACCGACCATCGCTTTGTTTTTAGCGAGCGGAAAGATTCGGCGCATTTGGTACAAATGGCCTTAAAGCGGATTGAACATACTATAGACGAGCGCGATGCCGGAATTTGGGAGTTTAGAAACAGCGCCTACATGCATTGTTATAGCAATTTATTTCAGTGGGCGGGATGTAATGCCGCTTTTAAGATAGCGCAAACTATTGATGATAAAGAGCTGGAAGAAAAAGCCAAGCGACTGATGCAACGCGCCGCAGACCATATAGAAGCTTGTTATGATCCGGTGAGGAAAGTATATACGCACGCCGTAGGAAGCCCGTATCTGGATGCCAGCACCTTGCAGCTGATTATGATGAACTATCTAGACCCAGATTCCCAAAAAGCAAAGGACCATTTGGCAGCTCTAGAAAAAGAACTAAAAACGCCCGGAGGATTGTTTTACAGGTACCTGCACGAAGATGACTTTGGCAAGCCCGAGAGTACCTTTTTAATTTGCGCTTTTTGGTATGTAGAAGCCTTGGCCTGCGTTGGCCGCATTAAAGATGCAGTAAGGGAGTTTGAAAAATTGATGCCTTACGCCAACCATTTACGCTTATTTAGCGAAGATGTGGACGAAACCGATGGCAGTATGTGGGGGAATTTTCCGCAAGCGTACAGCCATGTTGGGTTAATGAATGCCGCTTACAGAATTTCCAATAAATTGAATAAACCCTTGTACCTACCCTCAAAGGCTTTGGAGTAGGTTACGGGCTTCAGCAACATTTTTGAGGTAGTAATTTGCCTCAGAAATGCTGCTTCCTATTTTTATCGTTATTGCAATGTCGTTTATTGCCGCAAAAATATCTTCATCTGTATGGTCATCGCCCATGGCTAAAATAAAATCAAATTCTTTGTTGTAAAGATATTCTAAGGTGGCTTTGCCTTTGTTTATTTCTGCATTTTTAATTTCTACCACCTTGTTGCCGGGCAACAGCTGCAAATTAATTTCGCGGGTAAAATAGCGCATATTGCTAATTAGTTCATTTGCGCGCAACTCTCCCAAACCTTTTTCTACTTTACGGTAATGCCAAGCCAAAGAGTACTTTTTCTCTTCAATAAAACTGCCGGGCGTACGGTCCGAGTAGCTTTCTAACATCGGCCTCACAGTGCTTTTCCATTTATCAGAAAGGTTGGGTGTTTCTGTCCATTGCTGGCCATCAACTTTGCGCCAAGCGCCATGTTCTGCAATTAAATCCACCGGCATGTGACCAAACCATTGTTCTAAATTATCGTGCTTTCTGCCGCTTATAATCACCACTTGGTTGCGGTCGTCATTACTTAATTTGGTGATTAGTTGGTAAAGTTCTTGATCTGGCGAAGCATCGTTAATGTTAGCTTTAAAGTTTACCAAAGTGCCATCGTAATCCAAAAATAAAGCACGCTTTTTGGCGGCGCTCATTTTAGCACCAAAAGAAGCCAATAAATCTTTGTTCACATGCCTAGCCCGTCTTGATTGTTCTGTCTCTTTTACTTCTTTCAGTTGGTCCATAAATATTTTTACCCAGTGTTTAATATCAAATTTTGTAACCGTTTGTTTTAAGCTCTCCATACGGCTTGTTTGTTCGGAGGCGGGCATCTCTAAAGCCTCCACAATAGCATCGCTAAGTTCGCCTAAATTGTTTGGGTTTACAATTAGGGCGTCTGTAAGTTCTTTGGATGCGCCTGCCATCTCACTTAAAATCAATACACCATCATTATTTGTACGGCTGGCAATATATTCTTTGCTCACCAGGTTCATACCATCCCGCATAGGCGTTACCAAGCATATTTCAGATTTGCTGTACAAGGCAGAAAGTTGCTCAATTGGGAAGGACCGGTAAAAGTAATGGATAGGGTGCCAGCTTGCCGTGCGGAAGCGGGCGTTAATGTTGCCCACCAATTTATCTATCTGGTCCCGCAGTTCGGCGTACTGAGGGATGGTGTCGCGGGATGGCACTACAATCATGTGAAGGCATATCTGCTCTATATATTTTGGATGGTCCAGCAATACTTTCTCAAAAGCTTGTAGCCTTTGTGTAATGCCTTTGCTGTAATCTAAACGGTCAATAGAAAGCACTATTTTTTTGCATCCAAGCGCGTCATCGTAGTTTTTTATAATTTCTAAAACTTCAGGGCTGGATGGCAGGCTGTTGAATTTGTCCGCATCAATCCCCATCGGAAAGGCATCTACGGTAATGTTACGGTCGTCCGTATGGATAACGTTAGCGGTAGTTTGTACCGGTAAAAGCCGTTCGGCCGCACTGGTAAAGTGGCGCACGTCATCAAAAGTATGGAAGCCAATTAAATCCGACCCTAACATTCCGTCCAGCAAGTTTTTGCGCCAAGGTATTAGGCGAAAAAGTTCGTACGAAGGGAAGGGGATATGCTGGAAAAAACCTATGGTGGCATCCGGAAGTTCTTGCCTAACCAATCCCGGCAACAATAAAAGTTGGTAATCGTGTATCCAAATCACATCGTTTGGCTCGGCAAAAGCCAAAACCCTTTCTTTAAATTTCTGATTAACAGACTGGTAACTATCCCAATAGCTCTGCTCGTACTGGGCGTAGGTAGACATGTAGTGGAAAATAGGCCAAAGCGTTTCGTTAGAAAAGCCTTCGTAATAAAGGTGGATTTCTTCTTCGCTTAAAAAAACAGGAGCTAGATTTTCTTTTGATAAGCGGTCTTTTATAATACTTTCGTCTTCTTTAGGCACATCCATTCCGCACCAGCCTATCCATAAGTTGTTGCCTTGTTTATAAACCGAACCTAACCCGGTAGCCAATCCTCCTTCGCTCATTTTCAGCTCATAACTGCCATCTTCTCTGCTTATTTTAACGGGTAGCCGGTTAGATACGATAATTGTTTTGCTCATATATGCTTTTTTAGTAGTGTACTATAACCTAACAATAACCCAACCAAAAGCCTATGAAAGTGTTAAAAAAGTGAAAAAATGTTAAAAAACTGGCGTGTTTTTAACAAAAATAATTTTTTACTGGCGTGTTTTTTGTTTAAATGATAATTTAATATTTGTGCTATGATTAAACTTGTTTCAGAAAACGATTTTTGGGGAATTCCTAACTGGCTGTTTGACATCATCATTATTGTAGTAGCAATACTGGCGGGCTTGGTTTTAAAGTATATTTTAATGGCGCTAACGCGATATTATAAAAGCCGCAGCACCTTCTCTTTCTTAAGATCGTCAGTGTTGCACCTGGGCCGTCCACTGAATGTTTTTTTGCCTCTGGTTTTCTTAAACATCACCAAAACATTGATGGTTTTGCCGCCAAGAATGCTGGCAGTTTATTTTAAGCTTTTAGAAATTGGACTGATTGTAGCTTTTGCCTACATATTGGTAAATTTAATCGACGTTTTCCAAGACTTTGTTTTTTCCTCTTATGATTTAAAAAAAGCCGATAACCTGCGCGAGCGGAAAGTGCGCACCCAATTGCAGTTTATCCGGAAAATTTTGGTTGCGGTAGTGCTTACATTAACCGTGGCTGCGGTGTTGTTTAGCTTTGAGGGTATGCGAAAACTTGGCGCAGGGTTGTTAACCGGTGTGGGCGTAGGCGGTATCATCATCGGGTTTGCAGCGCAACGTTCTTTATCTAATTTCTTGGCCGGACTTCAGATTGCGTTTACCCAACCCATCCGTATAGACGACGTTTTGGTGGTAGAAGGAGAATGGGGCAGGGTAGAAGAAATTACCCTCACCTACGTTGTGGTAAATATCTGGGATCAGCGCCGGTTAATTTTGCCCATTAATTATTTTATAGAAAAGCCTTTTCAAAACTGGACACGTACCAGCGCAGAGATATTAGGGACGGTGTTTATTTACGCAGATTACAGTTTGCCTTTAGATGCTTTGCGTGCCGAGTTTGACCGCTTGGTAAGCGGCCATCCCCTATGGGATAAAAAAGTAAAAGTGGTACAACTTACAGATGCCAAAGAAAATGTGGTAGAAATAAGATGCCTTGTAAGTGCGGCCAACTCGGGCCAAGCGTTTGATTTGCGCTGTTTTGTGCGCGAAAATCTAATCCATTTTATCCAAAAAAATTATCCTGAATCTTTACCTAAAGTAAGGGCGAGCTTAGAACCTATCAAACAGCTACCATCATCATAGCGTCAATATTGAAGGGATCTTCTATTTTAGATGTTTAAACATTTATTTTTGTGTTTAAACATTTAAAATGATGGAACAAGTTATAGAATCACTAAAATGGCGTTACGCAACAAAATCGTTCGACGCTGATAAACAACTGTCAGAATCGCAGTTAAACATTTTAAAAAACGCAGTTCAGTTGGCGCCAAGCTCATTTGGTTTGCAGCCGTACCAAGTGGTGGTAGTGCAAAATAAAGAGGTGAAACAGCAGTTAAGAACTGCCGCTTTTAATCAGACGCAGTTAGAAGATGCCTCGCATATTTTTGTGTTTGCCATTGAAAAACAATATGCAGCTAAACATGTAGATGCGTTTATTGCTAACGTAGCCAACACCAGAAACACCAGCGTAGAAAGCTTAAAGGGCTTTGAAGATTTATTGAAAACAACCGTCAATTCCAGGTCAGCCGAGGAGCTAGACGCTTGGAACAGCAAACAAGCCTATATTGGTTTGGGTATTTTGTTAGAAACCGCTGCGCTTTATAATATTGATGCCTGCCCAATGGAGGGTTTTAATGCGACAGAATTTAACAGGATTTTAGGTTTGGATGAGCGTAATTTGCATGCGGTTGCCATTGCTGCTGTAGGTTTTAGGTCGGATGACGATAAATATCAGCATTATGCTAAAGTGAGAAAATCGTACGACGATTTATTCATCCATATTTAACACAGAACAACTCGGGCAATAGCTTAAAAGCTTTGCTTGAGTTTTTCTATTGCGTTTTGTAGCCTATTCAATTGGCTAACCTCAACGTTTTTCATCGGGATTTTTATCTCCTCCAACATCTCGTCTACATTTCCGTTTTTATCGTTATACGTCTGATAAATTACCGTTTCTTCCGGAAATTTTAGCACCAGCCAGCCTTTGGTTTCATCACCTAAATACTCCAAATCTTTCAGCTGATCTAGCTTTACGCTGTAATATTCGGTTTTATCGTTATTGATGCGGCGGTACCGTACAAAACCATTTTCAGAAATTTCAAAACTGGCGCTTTTTGCCCCTGCTTCTTGCTCGGCTTGGTGCATTTTATATTGCGCTATCACCTCTTGCTTAGCGGCAGACAAACTCAGCTCATCCGCATTTTGCAAAAGAAAGGAGCCTATAACAATCAGCAAGTTAGGGGAAAGCGACAAAGCCATAGCTAAAATTATTTCAAAGCCGCGCATTGCTGAAATTAATTTATCCACTTTTTAACATCAAAATGAAGATGCATTAATTAGGCTAATTGAAATATAACGTATTTTTGTGCATGATTAATCCACAATCAAGGGTATGGATATACCAAGCCAACCAAGAGCTTAATAACGATGTACTGCAGGAAATTTCTGCAATTTTAAATCAGTTTACCACTTCTTGGACTGCCCACAACCAAGCTTTAAAGGCTTTTTTTGAGATAAAATACAAACGCTTTATTGTTTTAGTTGTTGATGAAACACAGGCCGGCGCAAGCGGTTGCTCCATTGATAAATCGGTACATTTAATGAAAGAGCTGGAGCAGAAATACAACATCAGCCTTTTAGATCGGTTTAATATTGCTTACCGCGAAGGTGATACCGTAAAATCTACCGACCGTGCCGGATTTGAGAAATTGCTAGAGCAGGGAGTCGTAAATGCATCGACCATCGTGTTTAACAATATGGTGAGCACTTATCAAGATTATCAGAGCAATTGGGAAACGGCCGCTGCAAAAAGTTGGCACAATAATGTTTTTGCACTGTAATCGCGTTTTACAGGTTTAAAATTCTATTTTGCCCAAATTACGCATGTTGCGCAGTATCAGATATTGGCGGTGCGATAAATAATTGGTAGGTTTCGCCGGCGACCATTTTCTGGGATTGGGCAAAACAGCAATTAACAGGGCGGCCTGTGCTTTAGAAAGGCTGCTTGCAGATTTTCCATAATATTTTTGGCAGGCTTTTTCTGCACCGTACACACCGTCGCCCATTTCAATTACGTTCAGGTAAACCTCCAAAATGCGGTTTTTGCTCCAACAAAGTTCTATCAAAAAAGTAAAATAGGCCTCAAAACCTTTGCGGATGTAAGAGCGTCCGGGCCAAAGAAAAACATTTTTTGCCGTCTGTTGGCTAATAGTGCTGCCACCGCGTAGCTTTTTGCTTTTTTGGTTTTTCTTAAAAGCTTTTTGCATGGCTTCAAAATCAAAACCGTTGTGTTGCATAAAATTGGCATCTTCACCGGCGATTGCTGCTTTTTTGAGGTTGTTAGATAGCTCGTCGAAACTTAGCCACTGCTTATCTATTTTAAAGCTTTTGCCATCGGCTTTACGCTCAAAACCGCGCTGCACCATTAAATAGGTGATGGGCGGATTTATAAACTTGTAAAGCAACACCCAGCCTAAAGTAATTCCCAAAAAATAAAGCAATATTTTAAGCATCCATTTGGCAAGGCGCTGTCCTAAAGTGTTATGTTTTTTTGATTTGGGCATATGGGGCGAAAATAAAAAATGCTTCCTGAATTAACAGAAAGCATTTTATGAATTGCTGTTAAGCTTAGTTACTCGGCTACAACATTAAAAGGAACTTGTACTTTAACCTCTTTGTGCAAGTTTAAGTTGGCCACATATTCGCCAACAAATTTCACGTCAGATTCAAAAGTAATTCTTCTTCTGTCAACCTCAAAGCCTAATTTTTTCAATGCATCAGCCACTTGGATTGTGTTTACTGCACCAAATATTTTACCGCTTTCGCCTGCTTTAGCGCCAATGTTCAAGGTAACACCTTCTAATTTAGCGGCAGTAGCTTCTGCGTCTTTTTTGATTTTCTCTTGTTTAAACTGAGCTTGTTTAATGTTTTCAGCTAAAACTTTTTTTGCCGACTCGGTTGCTAAAATAGCCTGTCCGGTAGGGATTAAATAGTTACGACCAAATCCAGGCTTTACGTTTACGATATCGTCTTTTTCGCCTAATTTTTTTACGTCTTGTTTTAAAATGATTTCCATGTCAGCCCCTCCTTATTTTAAACCATCAGTTACAAATGGCAATATGCCTATGTGGCGAGCTCTTTTAACAGCCTGCGCTACTTTACGCTGATATTTCAAAGAAGTGCCAGTTAATCTGCGAGGTAAAATTTTACCTTGGTCGTTGATAAACTTTAACAAAAAGTTGGCGTCTTTGTAATCAATGTATTTGATACCGTTCTTTTTGAAACGGCAATATTTTTTTCTGTTGTCCTCCACCTTGGGAGCAGTAACATACTGGATTTTGTCTTGTGCCATTAGTTTGCAGCCTCCGCTTTGTCTTTTTTCTTGTTAAAAGCACCGGTACGCTTTTTCTCGTTGTAAGCGATAGCGTGCTTGTCTAAACTAACTGTTAAAAATCTCATTACACGCTCGTCACGTTTTAATTCGATTTCAAATTTGCCGATAACCTCACCTGCGCATTTGTATTCGGTTAGGTGATAGTAGCCAGTCGATTTTTTTTCGATCGGATACGCTAGTTTTTTCAAACCCCAATTGTCTTCCATAACAATTTCGGCTCCGTTATCAGTAAGAACTTTGGTGAATTTTGCAATCACCTCTTTTGCAGCTTCTTCTGATAACAACGGGGTAAGAATGATAGTGGTTTCGTATTGATTCATTACTTACAATATTGTTTTTTAAACTCCGCTTTTTTGCGGGACTGCAAAAGTATGGATTACTGGCCTGAAAAACAATAATTTGGAAAAATTATTTAGGCAACAACATAAAGGCATTAGATGTACGCGTAATTTTTCATAAAATATGGTAATAGTTTAGATATTCCTTGCACCGTTTTTGATAAATTGAGAGCCTATACATAAGCAATCCATTTTATGAGAATACCAATCACCAGAAAAAATGTTACGGTTATGCCCGATGCCAAGAGGGTTATTGCGCGTTTCTTTTATAATGGCGAAGAACGCGCCAGAGAAATTTTGGCACATATTGCCAGTATGAGCGATTTGGAGGTTTACAACCTGATTAACCCCATTTTACAGGAGTTTTCTAAACGCCACCGTAACATTACTAAAATTTTAAACCGCCATGCCGAAAAGCTGATACGCGAAGTGCCAGATGTGGCCGATGAAGTTCAAAGCGTATCGCATTTTAGGCGTTTGCTTATTGGTGCTTACTTTACACATGAATATTCCATAGAGTCAGCGGCGTTTTTTAATCCATCAATTATTGAAGACCCAGATCAGTCTGATTTGGAGGAAGGAGAAAGAAGGCTAATCATCAGTTTTAGAGCGGTAGGTGAGGGACATATTTCTTCTATAGTGTTCAGACGGGCATTGCTAAAACGCAATAACGACATTGAAGTATTGCCAGCCGGGCGCTACGTAGACGAGGCAGAGATTGTAAAAAACAACGTTTACCACAAGCCCTTGTTTTTAGAGAAGGTGGAAGACGCGTTAATATCTGAACGTACCCTGGAAATTGCAAACATCCACTTGGAAGAGCGTTTTGATTACAAAAGCCTAAAACTGACCATAGAAAAATTGCTGTTGGATGAAACCCTAGACAAAACCGGCACCGAGCTGGAAAAACTGCTTTGGCTTGCCGACTCGTACCACGAGATTATTTTCTCTTTAGACACCGATATTTCTGACCGTATTATTTATCCGATTACAGAATACGAGCGTAAAGGCATAGAAGATGCACGTTTTGTGAAGTTTACTAATGATGATGGTTCAACCAAATATTACGCAACCTACACGGCCTACGATGGGCATACCATTATGCCAAAGCTGTTAGAAACTACCAATTTTACAGATTTTAAAGTGAGGCCCATGTATGGCCAAGGGGCTAAAAACAAAAACCTAGCGCTTTTTCCGCGTAAAATAAATGGCAAATACGTGATGATGTCGCGTATAGATGGCTGGAACAATTACATCATGTATTCAGATAAAGTAAACATCTGGACAAACCCTATAAAGCTTCAGGCACCAAAGTATTTTTGGGAATTTGTACAGATAGGCAATTGCGGTTCGCCGATAGAAACCGAACACGGCTGGTTAGTGGTAACGCATGGCGTAGGCGCAATGCGGAGGTATTGTTTGGGCGCCAGTTTATTGGATTTAAACGACCCCAGCAAAGAAATTGGGCGTTTAAATGAGCCTTTGCTTATCGCCAATAAAGATGAGCGCGAAGGTTATGTGCCAAATGTGGTGTATTCTTGCGGTTCAATTATCGCTAACGGAGAGCTAATTATCCCTTACGGTTTGTCCGATTATTCTTCTTCTTTCATGTCCGTAAATGTGGAGGCATTGATAGAGCGTTTATTGAACGACCCGATAAAATAGATGTATGGAGAAGGGTTTTAAAAGCTCTTCTCCAGTATTTTATAGTAAAGTGCCAAATAATTTTTAGCCATTGTTTCTGCCGAAAAGCGCTCGCGCGCAGTTTCTGCAACTGCTACATGATCTATCTCCGAAAGTCTTTCTACAGCTTTTACCGCGCTATCAACATCATCCACCAAAAAACCCGAAACACCGTCTTCTATCAGCTCGGGCATACTGCCACGGTTAAACGCAATAACCGGGGTGCCACACAACATTGCTTCTGCCACGCTTAAGCCAAAAGGTTCGTCAAAGTTTATCGGATGTAAAAGCGCAGCAGAAGCTCCCATAAGCTCATTTCTTTTATCAGGCCCGGCATGGCCGATGAATACAATGTCGTCATCCAGTTGTGGCTCTATCTCCTTTTTAAAATAATTTTCATCCTGCACAATCCCGGCAATAATTAATTTCCGATTGCTTTTTTTAGCAATCGCTATCGCTTCAGCAGTTCCCTTATCGGGATGTATGCGTCCAAAGAAAAGCAAATTATCTTCCTTGCTTTCGCTGATGCTGAAATTGCTAAGGTTTAAGCCATTATAAACAGTGGCTAAATAGTGTAGTTTAGGATGGCGGTCGGCATTGCTGATGGAAACGTAGAAAGTATTGTTGTTATATTTTTGATAAACGGGCACAATATGTTCTGATGAAAAACCATGAATAGTGGTGATCATGGGCGTGCGGATGAGCTTGGAATAAGTAAGCGGCAAAAAATCAAAATGATTATGGATAATGTCAAATCCGTCGGCTTTCTCCATCAAATTGCTGATATGCAGGCATTCCAGCACTTTTGCATCTTGTCCTTTTTTAGTTTCGTAGCCTTGTTCAACAACGGCATCCAGCTTTCCGGCGGTGAGGGAATCCGCGCTGGCAAATAAAGTAACGTCCACACCTAGTTTTAAAAGCTCTTCGCACAGGTTAGAGGCCATTTGCTCCCAAGGTCCATAATGCACCGGTGGCGTTCGCCAGGCCACCGGAGATAAAACTGCAACCTTCATTTAATCACATTTTTCAGAACGGACAGCCTCATTAAACAAATACTCCTTTTCCTGCGCTTTTAAAACTGTCAAGTGCGAAATAAAATAAGCCAATGTGCTTTCTGCGCCCTGGTTCCTATTTAAGCCGTGCGGCGTTAAACCATCGCAACAGCCATTTGTTTCATGGTCATACAGCGGTATGCGCAAGGTGTTTTCGCCTAAGAACCATAGGTAGCTTTTAAACATTTTTTGGATAAAGCGGGTGTCTTTCGTGGTTTCAAATGCTTGGAAGTACATCATCACGGCCGCCATTGTTTCAATAGCCTGTTGGTCAAAAATAGCTTTAGTGCCATTTTTATACAGCCACCCATCATTGCCAATTGGGCTGTAGTAACCGTGGCTAAGCGTTTGTTCATCTAAGAAATTCAGGGTTTGCATCCCCACCTCTTTATAAATATAGTTGTTGCTTACCTCATAAGCCTTTAATAAGGCTAAAGGTAAAATGGCGTTGTCGTAGGTCATTTTCTCTTCAAACCAGTGCCAGTTAGTAGCTCGGTTTGCTTCGTAAGCGGCTACTAGTTTATCCGCCAAAATCATCATCTTGAATTGTAAATTCTCATCCGGATACGAGTTTAAATAGTGTGCTAAACCGATGATGCTATTTGCGTAGCCGCGTAAATGCTCCAGGTTATCCAAATGTTGCAGAGAGTTGAAAAATAGTTCGCGTGCAAATTCTTTGTACGAGTTGTTTGGCGAATTGCAAATCATAAAGCCTAAAGCCCAAAGCGTACGCCCGTAAGAGTCATCGGTGCCAACCTCATCCAGATACTCGCGTTTAAAGCTTAAAAAGTTCCTGAAATTGCCGTTATCGCACTGCATGTATTGGATAAAGCTGAGGTATATAGGCAGTAAATCTAATGCCTCTTTAGATTTGTACTGATCGTAAGCCATCAACGCCATAATTAACGCCCGGCTATTATCATCCATACAATAACCTTCTTTTAAATTAGGGATGCCGTAGCGCGCATGTTGCACAATGCCAGTATCATCTGTTAAACGTTTCACATAGTCCAGCGTGAAAGTAGGCAGTAAATCTGTATTTAAATGAAAGTTTTCTACCGGCGCTTTAGGCTCATAACTGTCGATGGCCTCTTTTGCCAAAGATTTATACAAACCGCCAATTTTAGGGTAACGCAAACTTAAGCCATAAGAATATGCGTTATCGCGGATGGTTCTCAGCTTATTATCATTACTTAATAGATCATTGATAGTCTGCGCAAGCGCCTCATGATCGTTAAAAGGGAACAGTTTTCCGCGGTTATCTGCAAGCAGCTCTTGCGCGTGCCAATAAGGGGTTGAAACTACTGCTGCCCCGGCGCCCACTGCGTAGGAAAGCGTGCCACTGGTAATTTGCGCCTCATTTAAATAAGGCGTGATGTAAATTTCTGCCGCACGTAAATATTTGGCCAGCTCATCTTCAGAAACAAAGCTGTTAATGAAATTAACATTGCGGCTAACGCCTAAATCCGACGCTAGTTTTTTAAGATAATCGCGATATTCTTCGCCCTGGTTTTTTAAAATGTGCGGGTGGGTTTTCCCAATTATGGTATAAACCACATCTGGGTGTTTGGCAACAATGGCCGGTAAGGCTTTTATTGCTGTTTCTAAGCCTTTGTTTCTTGAGATTAATCCAAAAGTTAATAAAGAACGTTTGCCCGGCAATAGCTTAGGTTTATTGATGATCTCTTCTAAATCATCTGCATAGTCTGGCACGCCATGGTGTATCAGCGCAATTTTCTCTTGCGGGATACCGTAAATATCTACTAAAAATTGTACGGCTTTCTCGGCCATCACCACAATTTTTGACGATTGTTTCGCAATATCTTGGATAATGAGTTTTTGCAGATAACTTGGTTCTTTTAATATAGTGTGTAAAATAGAAATCAGCGGTTTTTCTAAACGGTTTAACAAAGGCAGTACATAAACGCCGCTGTCGCCGCCGTAAATCCCAAACTCGTGCTGCATAATGCAAACATCCGCAGGGCTGTTATTAATGAAATTTGCAGCTTGGATATAATCTTTCTGGTGCTGTTGCCTAATGATGTATTTGACCTCTTTTCCGTACGCGTATTGTTCTAAATCGTCGTGATCGTTAATGGCAACCACATAGCTGTCTTTGTCGCCATTGCTTAAGTTTTTAGCTATAGCCGATTTTAAATTGGCGTTAAACGTAGCTAAACCGCAGGGGCGTGGCATGTAAGTGGAGATATATGCAATTTTCATGATGGTAAATATTTTAAAAAAGTAGTGATGGTACTCCCATTGTTATAAAAGCTGTGCCAATTCGATATTTTGATCTTAAAAAATCTGCCATTTTTTAGTTTGTTTTTAGTCTTATTGGTTACTTTGTTGTATGGCAAAATATCTGATCAAAAACGCAACAATAGTTAATGAGGGTTTGCAACAACAAGCAGACGTGTATATCAATGAACAACGGATAGAAAAAATAGGGCAAAACCTGTCTGTAAACGGTGCGGTGGAAATTAACGCCGAAGGCTTGCATCTTTTGCCGGGTTTTATTGATGACCAAGTGCACTTCCGAGAACCGGGCTTAACCCACAAGGCCGAGATTTATACCGAAGCGAGGGCGGCGGTTGCTGGCGGCATCACGTCCTTTATGGAAATGCCCAACACCGTCCCCAACACTTTAACGCAAGAATTGTTGGCGCAAAAATATGCCATCGGCGCAAAGCGTTCTTTAGCCAACTACTCGTTTTTTATGGGCGCTTCTAACGATAACTTAGAGGAGGTTTTGAAGACCGATATTACCAACGTTTGTGGTATTAAAGTGTTTATGGGTTCATCCACGGGTAATATGTTGGTAGATAATGAGCAAACTTTAGAAGGTATTTTTAAAAATGCGCCAATGTTGGTAGCTACGCACTGTGAGGATGAAGCCACCATCAGACATAACTTGCAAGTGTTTAAAGAAAAATATGGTGATAACTTAACGCCCGAAATGCACCCTTTAATACGAAGCGAAGAAGCTTGCTACCTATCTTCGTCTTTTGCGGTAGGGCTGGCCAAAAAATACAATACGCGTTTGCATATTTTGCATATTTCTACCGGTAAAGAAACATTTTTATTTGACAACCAAACGCCTTTAAAAGATAAGCGTATCACTGCCGAGGCCTGTATTCACCATTTATGGTTTTCTGATGCAGATTACCAAACCAAAGGCAATTGGATAAAGTGGAACCCGGCGGTTAAAACGGCCGCAGACCGTGATCAGATTTTGACTGCCGTTTTGGATAACCATATTGATGTTATTGCTACGGATCATGCACCGCACACTATTGAAGAAAAATCGCAACCTTACAGCAAAGCGCCATCTGGCGGGCCTTTGGTACAGCACGCGTTTAACGCCCTTTTTGAGCTTTATCATCAAGGAAAAATCAGCCTCGAGAAAATCGTGGAGAAAACATCGCATAGTTTGGCCACTTGTTTTCAGATAAAAGATCGCGGTTTTGTTAGAGAAGGCTATTTTTCCGATTTGGTTTTGGTGGATTTACAATCTTCTTACAAAGTTGAACGAGACAATGTGCTGTCTAAATGCGGTTGGTCGCCGTTTGAAGGGCAAACCTTCAACTCTCAAATTACGCATACTTTTGTAAGTGGGCATTTGGCTTACAACAAAGGAGTTTTTGACGAAAGCGTTTTAGGGCAAAGGTTAAGTTTTGAAAGATAATTATCCGGTTTTTGGATTTGCACTAAACCGTAACCGCCGAATTGGAGTTTTGGGTTGTTTTTAAACGGCGAAGAGCCAGCAACAATGCCGGAATTTGAAAATGGTGTGAGACAAAAAAGCGGCATGGTTTGGGAGACCTACCGCTTTTACACACCTATTTAGAAACCTAAAAAAGACCATGTCTTTTTTAATTTTTGGAGAGCTATTAATGGGGCTTTAAAACTTCTTTAAACAAGTACGATATAAAGCCACTAAAAATTCTTAACCTGCCTGTTAGTTTAAACATGCTCAAAAATCGGCAAAGAAAGCATAGGTTGTATCCGTACATACCCGTATTTGTGAAAAATACCCTAAAGTAGGTATCAGGATTTTCTCACATTCCAAGTAAAATATTGCACAATCAACAACAACTTGCTACTTTAGCAACGATGGAGAATTTTATAGTTTCTGCAAGGAAATACAGGCCGGTTTTGTTTGAGAGTGTAGTGGGACAGTCGCACATCACCAATACGCTCAAAAATGCCATCAAAAACAATCAACTTGCACAAGCTTTTTTATTTTGCGGTCCGCGTGGTGTGGGTAAAACTACCTGCGCACGTATTTTAGCCAAAACCATCAACTGCACTAACCTAACGGCGGACCATGAAGCCTGTGGCGTTTGCGAGTCTTGCGTATCTTTCCAAAACGGAAATTCGTTTAATTTTCATGAGCTGGATGCCGCCTCGAACAACTCGGTAGATGATATCCGCAACCTGATTGACCAAGTGCGTATACCGCCACAGGCCGGTAAGTATAAAGTTTATATTATTGATGAGGTGCACATGCTTTCGCAAAGTGCTTTCAACGCTTTTTTGAAAACCTTGGAAGAACCGCCAGCATACGCCATTTTTATTTTGGCAACCACAGAAAAGCATAAAATTTTACCAACTATTTTATCCCGTTGCCAAATTTTTGATTTCAACCGGATCAGGGTAGAGGATATGGCGCAGCACCTTGCGGGCATTGCCACCAAAGAAAATGTAAGCTATGATATGGACGGTTTGCATTTAATTGCGCAAAAAGCCGATGGTGGTTTGCGCGATGCGCTGTCTATGTTTGATCAGATTGTCAGCTTCTCTAACCGTGCGCTTAGCTACCAAGCGGTAATTGACAACCTAAATATTTTAGATTACGATTATTATTTTAAGCTAACCGATTTGTTGTTGGCACAAGATACGCCGGGCGCTTTGTTATTGTTTGACGATATTTTAAACAACGGTTTTGATGGCAACCATTTTATTACCGGCTTGGCATCGCACCTAAGAAATGTGCTGATTTGCCGAGACGCCAGCACTGTTAAATTGTTGGAGGTTAGTGAAAACATCAAAGCCAAATATTTAGAACAGGCTAGGCTTGCGCCAGCTTCGTTTTTGTTAAGTGCTTTAAATATTGCCAACCAGTGCGATTTGAATTATCGCCTAAGCAAAAACCAGCGTTTGCAGGTAGAGCTTACGCTGATGAAGATTAGCCATTTGGCACAAGCTTTACAGCTAAGCCAATCAGAGAATGTTCAGCAACTGGCCGAGCAACTAAAAAAAAAACCTAAAACTTTAGCGGCGGAAGCCGAGGTAAGCTATGGCAAAACTGAGCCAGTAGTAACGCCAAAGCCTCAAATCCCTGTTTCTTCTGAAAAAAAAGCTGTCGAAAGTGTGGCAACACCTGTCCCAGGCAAGCCATCTGCAGCGCCTTTGCCTAGCGCCGGAAAATCTTTGCTAAACAGAGATTTAAAAGCCTCTATTATCCCAAATTTAAAAGATCCGTCAAGCATCAAATCAGAAGACAACGCGGAAGCGGAGAAGGTGATTTTAAGCGGTGTGGAACGCCAACCGTTTACGCAAGAAGATTTAATTAAGCAGTGGGTTACCTACTCGGGCATTGTGAAAGCGCAAAACAAAATGAGTTTAGTTGCCATCTTAGAAAATTACACACCTATCTTAAAGGAAAATTTTCGGATAGAGTTGCCAATTGAAAACAAACTACAAGAAACCGAGCTGACCTATGAAAAAATTGATTTGCTCAATTTTCTGCGCCAAAAATTGCTCAATTTTCAAATCAGTTTGGATCCGGTAATTACCGAGATTAAGGAAGGCAAAAAGCTGTACACCGCAAAAGATAAATATTTGCACATGGCCGAAAAAAACCCTGCTTTAGATGAGTTTCGCAAGGTTTTTAATTTGGATCTGAACTAATCTGTATCCTAGATTTCGAACTTTATCCAAGCTGTACCCTCATAACCGAAAGAAAAATATTTGGGGGTAATAATCTCTGCCAAAATTTCTATGGTATCTACAATTCGGGGTCCGCTACGGTTAAAATAGGCATTGCCATCCGCAATATAAACGCTGTTGTTTTTAACGGCTTCCACATCGCGCCAGCCGGGTTGGTTTAGCAACAAATCAATTTCTTGTAAACTCCGGCCAATATCAAAACCACAGTTAGCGATTACAATAATATCCGGATTGGCATCATAAATCTGTTGCCATTCTATAAAAGGCGAATGCTTCCCATTTTCGGCCAGTATTGGTGTTCCTCCGGCAATTTCCACCAGCTCTGGCACCCAGTTTCCTGCAATCATCAAGGGCGAAAGCCATTCTATTACAGCAACTTTGGGCTTATCTGGAAAAAACTTAAGCTTGTGTTTTATAATGTCAATGCGTTCTTGGAGGTCTTCCAGAAGCTTTTCTCCGGCATCCTCAGCATCTAAAACCTTAGCCAAATCTGCTATTTCTTGCAAAATATCCTGTAAAGTATTTGGTGCCAAAGAAAAAAGTTTGGTGTCTTTACTGGCTATATCGCGCAAAGCAAGTTCCACATCTTTTTCGGCAACGGCGCACACTTCGCACTGGTTTTGGGTAATCACCACATCGGGTTGTAAATCGCCAATTAGCGCTTTGTCAATTTTGTAAACCGAAAGCGCGTCGTAAACGGTTTGGCGTACTTTTGCATCAATTTCTGCACTGGAAAGCTCGTTGCCAAAACTGGCTTCAGAGCATACGGGCAATGTTTTTATACTTTCGGGATAGTCGCATTCGTGCGATATGCCAACCAGCTGTTTTTCTAAACCTAAGGCGCAAACCATCTCTGTGCCGGCAGCCAATAAGGAAACAATTCTTTTTTGGGGCATTTTGCTGTTTTTGCCCAAAGATAAAGTTTTATGCGTTGGCTAAGGGCTTTGTGACGACAATCAGTGTTGCATTAGGGTAAAAAATAACGTGAGTTTTTGAGCAAGGCAAGGCCTGTTAAAGTGATAAACCCAAGCCAAACGAGAAGTTGCGTTTTGCAGCAGGGTTAAAATATCTGCCACCAAAGGCATTTAAATCGTTACCTAAACTGTAACTAACATTGCTAATATTATTTGCGCTTAAGCGGATGTTGAGGGATGTTTGTTTCAGTTTTTTATTCCAGATTAGGGTTGCATTTAGTAGATGATAGCTTTTTGCAAACACCGTTTCGGCATCATTAAGCGATGTTTTGGCCTGATAATAATGTTGCACACCCAAGTTTAAATTTTGCGGTAAAGCAATTTCTAAGCTTTGGCTAAACGTGCTTTTTGGTACGCCTGTAAGCCGGTTATTGCTGTAATTTTCATTGCCGATTATATAATCCCGAAACTTAAAATTGGAAAAAGTGCTGGCCATGCGCCAATCTGCTTTTTTAAATAAGGAAGCGCCGTTCCATAAGTTTGCATTTAGTTCAATTTCTAATCCTTTTTGTTTAGTTCCGCCGGCATTTACATAGTAATCTTCATCATTAGCAGCCACACGTCTAACTATGGCATCGTTTAAGCGATAATAAAATGCGGCGATATCTAAGTAAAACCTTTCTGAGGATGTTTTTGTGCGAAAGCCTATTTCATAATTCCAACCTTTTTCTGCTTTCAAATCAGGATTAATAGTTGCGTCTGACGCCCGTATTTCATCTTTGGTAGGGCTTGCGTAGCCACGGCTGATGATGGCGCGAAAGGCGTTATTTTCTGTAAATAAATAGGATAACGCCATGCGGGGCATCAATTCCGGATCTGATTTTACAGATCCGTAGCCCTGTTGATTGTTTGATTCTGGTAAGGCATTAAAATCAAACTTGTTAAAATTTAAACTGCCCGAGATTTCTGCGGTTAAGCGTTTGCTGATTTCAGTCTTAAATCGTGCAAACAAAAACTGTGTCTCATTTTTTATCAGGTCGGCGTTAAGGATGTTGCCTTCAACACCACCGTTATTGTCATAATTTCTAATTTTAAACCGGCTGTGCTGATACTCGTAGCCCACATTTAGGGAATAGCTTAAACTGTTTTTATAATTATGCTGATGGCTAAAAAACGTGCGTAAAGCCAGGCTGTTTTCGTCGCGTTTTTCGTAATTGGTGATAAAAGGGTTTTCAAAATCGGTACTCATCCCCGAAAGGGAAATGTGGTGTTGCCAACTTTTACTGAGTTGGTAAAAGTGCGTTAATCCACCAAAAAAACTGCGGTTATAAATCCCCGCTTGTTGCTCCTTTGCGCCGGGCGCGCTTGCAGTTGCCGGTCGGGCTTGACGCGGGTTTTCCGAAGCTTGTTTTTCAGTTAATCCGCCGGGAGTTTGATATTTCAAATCGCTGTAAAAGCCAGAAAATTTAATGTTTGCCTTTGATGTGTATTGCAACTGTTGCTGAGTTTGAAAATACCAGCGTTTCATTAAACTTTGCTCGCGGTAGCCATCGCTGTATTGGTAAGCTTGGTTTAAGGTGTATTGATAACGCTGATGCTTTTTGTGAAGATGGACGTTTTCTCTGTAAAAGCCGTAAGAGCCAAAGCTTCCGTTTACATTTATCTCTTGTTTTGGATTTTGAGAGCTCAATAATACCACTCCGCCAGAGTTTGCCCCGAAGAGACTACCGTCTGGCCCTTTCAATATTTCTATACTGCCCAGGGCAGTTTGGTCTATCAAATTTAAATAGGTGTTTCCGCTGGCATCTGTTAAGGGCAAGCCGTCAAAATAAACTTTAACATTACGGACACCAAAAGGCGAGCGGAGTAAACTTCCACGGATAGACAGGCGGTAACTTCCGGGCGAGCGTTCTTCCATTTTTACGCCGGCAACGGTGTTCAGTACGGGTAATAAAGAGGTGCCTTGGTTTTGTTCAATTTGGGTTTTGCTTAGCGCGGTGACGGTTGACGGTAGGTTAAATAATTTGTTTTCTGAGAGATAGGCGCTTACCACCACTGGCTTTAAGTGTAGCGTACTATCTGTAAGTGATTGTGCTTTTGCCGTTAGGGAGATTAGTGTGGCAACCAGTAAAATGGTTGTTAAACCGTTAATCGGCCGAACAGACTTATAGGTATAAATCATAAGTAATGTAGCGATGGTTATTCATCTACTCTGTGCGCAATATCCATTTTTTGGTGCAAGATTCTAATTATTTCTACTTGTTGCCCACACGTTTAGCTAACCTGAAGAAGATGATATGTGACTGGATTTTTACACCACGATAGCCGTCTCTGAGATTTTCATAACTTTTACCCCTGTTAAGATCTTGAGTAATATGATGGATTTCGGCAAAAATTAATTCAATGTATTTATCAGCTTGCTGCTTTGACCAGTTTGTATAGGGTTTACAAAATCGTCCAGATAATCCCCCAATGAAAAAGAGGTGCTTTTTGACATAACGTTCTCGCGCTAAATAATTTATAAATATAAGTAATTCGTTAACAAAGCTTTTAATTCAGCTCCACAAACTTCAAACACACGGGGCTTCCAACTTCGTTTGTTTCGCTTAGGCATTTTAGTAAACCTGTTTTTTTGTCGCGTTTAAATACCACAATATTATTGGTGTACTGGTGGGCCACCAACAGGTAATTGTCTGTTGGGTCAATCACAAAATTGCGCGGACCTTTGCCTCTCGTGCTTTCATTAGCTACTCTCTTAAGTTTTCCGTCGGCTTCTACCGCAAATATCGCGATGCTGTTGGCGTCGCCTCGGTTGCTGGTGTATAAAAACCGTCCATCGGCAGAAAGGTGGATATCTGCCCCGCTATCTTCACCCTTAAAATCCGGAGCGTTTGTATTTATTTCTTGTATTAAAGTGGTTTTATGATTTTTATATTCAAATACAGAAACATAAGCTTTCATCTCGGACATTACGTACAGCCTATCGCCCTGTTTGTTAAAAGTAAAATGGCGCGGTCCAAAACCTGCATCAATAGTGATGTCTAACTCGGGGCTTGCCGTTAAAGGCTTCTTATCTTCGGGATGATAACGGTAAGCTACAATTTTATCAGTACCTAAATCTGCTGCGTAAAGAATAGTTCCGTCTGGCGAGAAATTGGTAGAGTGCACATGAGGTTCATTCTGTCGATTTTTATTTACGCTGCTTCCTTCGTGTTTAAGTAACTGAGCTAAAGGCGCCAAGCTTCCATCTTCGTTAATCGGGAATACGCTCAAACTTCCGCCGTTATAATTTGCCGCAAAAAGAAACTTTTCGTCAGGCGATAGGGTAACGTGGCAAGGCGCCGCACCTTGTGTAAGCTCCGAATTGATGAGTGAAAACTTGCCTGTATTCTTATCGTATCTGAAAGCACTTACCGCGCTGTTTTTGGCACCTCCTTCGTTTACGGCATAAATATGTGTGCCATCTTTATTTAGAACTAAATAAGATGGATGAAAAACATGATCGGCTTCAGACTTTAACTCCAAGCCACCATTAAAGTTAAAGCTAAAAAGACCGTGGCTTTGCGTTTTTGTGTAGCTGCCTACAATTAGTTGATTTTTCATGGTTCTGGTTTGTCCCAAACCTAGCAATGGCATAAATAATACCAGTAAAAATGCGGTTTTTCTGAGGATCATTATTTGATGATTTTTTCTGCAATATAAGCATCAAAAACAAAAAAGCCTCTCCGGCTGCGGAAAGGCTTTTTTTATACGATGTTTATGCTGTTACAAACTTGCAACCGTTTGGTTATTTTCGTTGATATGGTTACTGCTTAATAAATTTGAGCGGTAGCTGTCGCTTTTGCCGTTAATAAAAAAGCAGGTTTTTCCTTTGATCAGTTCAATCACTTTGGCATTCAGTTTTTCCGACACTGCCGGGCAACCAAAGCTTCTGCCCAAACGGCCAGTTCTTTTAATAAAATCTTCACTTACATAGCTTGCGCCATGCACCACAATTGCGCGGTTGCGTGCCAAATCATTAATGCCCTTATCTTGGCCATCCAATTTTAAAGATAAACCGTGTTTGCCAAAGTAGGTTTCACTGGCGATAAAAAAGCCTAAGCTACTTTGGTGCGATTCGGCAACGTTAGAAAAGTTGGTGGCCATATTTTCGCCACTGCCTTGCCCGTGCGCTACATAAGTATTTAGCAATAAAGCTTTGTTTTTAAGATCCACAATCCACATCCTTTTGCTGGTGCTGGGTTTGGTGAAATCTACAATAGTGATGATGTTTTTGTCTGCGTTTAGCAAATGTTGCTCGTTCAGGTTTACAAATCCCGCCAGAGCTTTCTCAAACACCGTTAGGTCCAGGTTGCTTTCGGCTAATTGCGCATCAGTATAAATATCACTGGCAAAATTGGTAAAAGAAAACGGCGTTTCTTTAACAAAGGTTACTGTGTCTGCCTTAGCTTTAACAGTGCCATCCGCTTTAGGCGTTTTCCAACTCAGGTTTAAAAAAATGATAGCAAATGCAATTAATAAAAGGGATTTTAAAGAATACGATTTGAATTTTTTATTTCTCATTAGGTTCATAGGTTTTCTCTTTCTTTTATAGTTAATCTTCATTTTTGCAGAAAGTAACCGATTATTTTAGTTTCATGACATTTCGTAAACATGTTGCGGAAATGCTTTGATGAAAAAATAAAAATAAGCTTAAATTTTTTGGGAAAAAATTAGAACCGCCGCAATACTTCTTTAGAGCGGATAACTGGGAGAAGAGACGGCTTTAGTGTTTGTTTGGGAAAAGCCAAATTTGAAAGAAGGCTTATGATCAGGTTTAAAAAACGCATAATGTTATTTTTTTAAGAGCGTGTTGAATAAAACGTTGTATTTGCGTTTTTTATTGTTTTACTAAAGGTATATTTTTAAACCTTCTTCGTGATTGCTTGCTTTTTCAACCTCTTTGCGGTCTTTTCGTTTGGCAAACAAGGCTAAGAAAAATACCAACAGACTTAATTCTAACAAGATAGTTCGAAGTAATAACGAGCCAAAAAATGCGCCACATACGTTAACTAAAGTTCCAAGCAACACACAAAGAATTAAAAATCTGTAACGGTACAACATAGCAAAAACAAAATGGTTTTGTTACTAGTACGTTGCTATAAGCTAAAAAGTTACATGGTTTTCGGATAAAATTGCAAAAAGTTAACAGCACAAAAAAAGCCTCCGTTTTGGCAGAGGCTATATTGTTTTTTTTGATTTTACTTTTGTAATAAGTTTTTCCAGCTTACTAAATCACCAATAATCCGGTTTAAATCGGCAATGGCAACACGCTCTTGTTCCATACTATCCCTATGGCGTATGGTAACCGTGTTGTCTTCTAAAGTATCATAGTCAATAGTGATGCAAAAAGGTGTTCCAATAGCATCTTGGCGGCGGTAGCGTTTTCCTATGGCGTCTTTTTCATCGTAAGCCATATTAAAATCAAACTTCAAAGCATCCATAATTTCACGCGCTTTTTCTGGCAAGCCATCTTTTTTGGTCAGCGGTAAAACAGCTGCTTTATAAGGCGCCAAAGCTGGATGTAAACGCAATACCGAGCGCGAGTCTTGCTTGTCTGCTGTGCTTAAATCTTCTTCTTCAAAGGCGTTCACTAAAGTTACCAGAAAAAAGCGGTCTAGCCCGATGGATGTTTCAATCACGTACGGCACATAATTTCCGTAAGGTTTACCGGTTTCTGGGTTTACTTCCGGATCAAAATATTGCATTTTCTTTCTCGAAAATTCTTGGTGCTGACTTAAATCAAAGTCAGTACGCGAGTGGATGCCCTCCACTTCTTTAAAACCGAAAGGGAACTCGTACTCGATATCCACGGCTGCATTGGCATAGTGCGCTAGCTTAGCGTGGTCATGAAACTGGTATTTTTTAGGATCAGTACCTAAAGCCAAATGCCATTGCAAGCGTATCTCTTTCCATTTATTGTACCACTCCAGTTCAGAGCCAGGGCGTACAAAAAACTGCATTTCCATTTGCTCAAACTCGCGCATACGCATAATAAACTGGCGCGCAATCACCTCGTTTCTAAACGCTTTACCTATCTGTGCAATACCGAAAGGGATTTTCATGCGCCCGCTCTTTTGAACATTCAAAAAGTTAACGAAGATGCCCTGGGCCGTTTCTGGGCGTAGGTAAACCTCTTCTGCACCTTCGGCCATTGCGCCAAATTGCGTAGCAAACATCAGGTTAAACTGGCGAACATCTGTCCAATTGCAAGTTTTAGATACTGGGCAGGCAATTTTATGTTCTTCAATTAAGGCCTTTAAACGTGGCAAGTCTTCCGCTTTCAAAGCCTCGTCCATATCAGCTTGCAGGCTTTCTGCATTTTGTTGGTCACCGGCGACTTTGTAAGCTTCAATTTTATCTTCCAAAAGCTGGTCCGCGCGGTAACGTTTTTTAGAGTCTTTGTTGTCAATCATCGGATCGTTAAAACCGTCCACATGCCCGCTTGCTTTCCAAATTTTCGGGTGCATAAATATCGCAGAGTCTATCCCCACAATATTTTCGTTTAGTTGCACCATCGCTTTCCACCAATAGGTTTTGATGTTGTTTTTAAGCTCGGCGCCCAGCTGTCCGTAATCATAAACGGCACTTAATCCATCGTATATCTCACTGCTTTGGAACACAAAACCGTACTCCTTGGCGTGCGAAATCACATTTTTAAAGTTTTCTTCGTTATTTTTCGACATGATGCTGCAAATATAGCATTACCTACTATGCGCAAGCTATTTTCGGCTTAAATTTTTATGAATCAGGTTTTTGAGCCTTTTGAACGTAAATGGTAGGTTTTGGGCGCTTTAACACGCCATCCGCTGTATCTTTTTTTACGCTCCCGCTTTTGCCCACGCAAAAAAAGTATGCCGCTGCTGTCGTTAGCGCAATCCGGACAAATTGAGATTCCTTTTGCCTTTGTCTTTAATCTTTTCTCGCTCAGCTAAAGCCTGGTGCTGCTAACGGTGTTGATGTTTAACATACGGTTACTGCTATCATAAAAGCCGATATCGTACCTTTGCCAATCTAAATTAATTCCTACAGAACTTTGGTTGAAACCTAAAAAGTCATCGTTCAAAATAGATGCGCCTACGGAGATGCAATCTAAAAAAGCGTAATCACTTGATTTTGGATTTAGAGGAAACACCCAGCTAGATTTTACTGTTACCGAGGTAGTTTTTTGTTGCAAAGCCCTTTCTTGCATCGGCTTTAACTCAAATTCCGCAGCCGGTCCGGCAAATAATGAAATACGTGCACCTTTATTTATCGGAGAGCGGATAAAAAGCGCTTCTGCCTGTGGGCCGGTAAATAAGCCATTGCTTAGTTTTTGGTTGTAACCCAATTTTATCCCAAACAATGATTTAATGCTGGTAGAAGTGAAAAGTGTTGCCACTTTAATGTCTACGCCCACATAAAAATGCGATTTTTTATTTACCACAAGCTCTTGCGCAAAACTTTTACACAACAGCAATACTAAGAAAACGAAGCTAAGGCAGATTTTTTTCACGTAACAATCTCAATTTGAAGGATTGTACGTGCATCAAACTGCTAAGGTTTGTCATAATTTAGTTTTCTGGGCGCCCAATAATCTTACCCTTCAAAAATAATTGCTCTTCTTGTTCAATGGCTTTTTTCTCCGCTAAGCTTTGCTCTGTGCGCGATAACTTTTTCATGTCGGGCTGGCCCGCATCTACCCAGGCCGAATACCAATAGCTGCCTACCATTAAAATGGAATTTCGCATTTGTTGCTCCACCATCCCGTTCAGTGCATCGTGATAGGCCTTTGAATATTCTAATGAGTATTCTTTAGTTACTCGGTTGTTGCGCTCGTTAAAAGTGTACTTCCGGTCCGGTCGAAAAGATTTGTTCAATCTTTTTTCGATTAACAATGTAGAGTCTAACAAAGAGAAAGTGTGTTCTACGATATCCCAAGCTTTATCCAGCGGATTTTGTATGTAAACGGCCTTTCCAACAAAATAGTCGTAGTCGTCTGCAAAAACTTCGGGCAGGCGGCTTTCCCAAAAGCCATGTATGCCTATTTGGTTGGTAAGCTGCCCGTTATAATTTTCTGAAGTATGCAAAGGCACGTGGGCATCAGCTATATAATGTCCTAAATCGGCCGAATATTTTAAAATTCGCACAGAATCGCAGTTTTTAAAAGCATCAACTAATTTGTAATAAGTGCGATGAATTTGCCAGGGCACAATCCCGTAAGCGTACAGCGTATCTTCGCTTAATTTAGTGGCAGCTTCGTTCCATTTTCTGGGTATCACTTTAAAGGGCTCTTTGCCGTAATGATCGGCGTCTAAATAGTGCCGCGCGGCCTCCAAAGAATCTGCATAACGGCGTTTATCAGGGTCTACCGCATGTACCGTTATGTAGTTGATGTTTGATTTATAAAAGCCAATCAGATCTTTTGGCAACGTAAATACGGCTAAACGGTTAATGCGCTGGTGCGCAAAAAATCCCCAAGAGCTGAATAAAATGATACTGCCTAGGCTTAGGCATATCCACAAAATTTTTTTAGGTATAGGTTTTCGGTTCATTGGGTGGTTTAGGGTTTTAAAGAAACATCAAATTAAAATTAAGGCATAGCGCTCATATTCAGTATTTTTTAAGATATTAAATTTTATAAAATGCATTTGCTTTTAAAAATATTAGCGCTATATTTGCATCCCTCAATAGAGGGAATGTTTTTTAAAGGAATAAAGAGCTAAAAATGGCAAATCATAAATCAGCATTAAAAAGAATCAGAGCAAACGCAGCTAAACGTTTACGTAACAGATACCAAGCAAAAACTACCAGAACTTTTATCAAAAGGTTACGTAATGCTGTTAGTAAAGAAGAAGCATTGGCTTTATTGCCAAAAGTTAGCTCGATGCTAGACCGTTTGGCAAAGAAAAACGTTATCCACAAAAACAAAGCTGCAAACAACAAAGCTAAGTTGAGCAAGTTCGCTAACTCTTTGTAGTTTAACCATATCTTATTTTGAGGCAGGGCTCTATCGGGTTCTGCCTTTTTTTGTTGGTTTTTGTGTAGATTTATTTTTGTATGAGTTTACCTTACGAACAAAAAATCACCATCAAAGCCTGGGCAGAGGAAGACCGTCCGCGCGAAAAATTACTTGCCTTAGGCAGAAGAAGCCTTTCCGATGCCGAACTGATAGCCATACTCATTGGCTCGGGCTCCACTACCGAGTCGGCGGTTGATTTAAGCAAACGTATTTTACACAGCTACAATAATGATTTAGGTAATCTTTCAAAGCTTTCTGTGCAAGAGCTGTGCAAGTTTAGAGGAATAGGCGAAGCAAAAGCCATTACCATTATTGCCGCTTTAGAGCTGGGCCGCAGGCGTAAAGAGACCGAAGTACCGCTACCCAGTTCAATTGGCTGTGCAAAAGATGCCTTCAATATACTGGCGCCTTATTTTGCTGATTTACTGCACGAGGAGTTTTGGATTTTATTGCTTAACAATTCGCACAAATTGATTACCAAGGTTTTAATTTCTAAAGGCGGTGTAGCAGGCACCATCGCCGACCCTAAAATCATCTTTAAAACCGCTTTAGAACATAATGCGGTTAACATCGTATTGGCGCACAACCATCCGTCGGGCAATTTAAAACCTAGCCAAGAGGATGTTAGTCTGACTAAGAAAATGAAAAGCGCAGCCAACATGCTGGATATGAAAATTTTGGACCACATTATTATTGCGGGTAATAAGTTCTTTAGTTTTGCTGATGAAGAGTTGTTGTAATCCATAGTTGTTTTGATTGTCGAAAATTTTAGATCATATCAATTATCTTCCACCTAGTCACTTTGTTTTGTCAAAAAAAAGCGAGAGTCTTCGCATCTTATAACATACTGGCTTCAAAAATGATATATTTGTTATATCAAGATTGTGAAAGTGGAAGCATTGTTAATAGAACCATCTGACGCTAAAAGTTATGAGCTTATTGCCGAAATGGCCAAGCAATTAGGTAGTCGAGTTAAAGCAATTTCTATTGAAGAGAAAGAAGATTTGGTTTTTGGAGAAATGATGAGCGAGGCTAAAACCGGCGAGTATATTGGTAAAGATGTTCTTCTAAAGAAATTGCGCTCTGCAAAATGATTTTAAAGATTTGAGAAGTCATTTTATAAAAGCTTGGATAAGATTGATTATGGGAAAATTGCAGATAAGATAGAAGCCGTTTTATCAAATATCGAAGCCGCGGAAAGCATTCGGGAAATAAGAAATATCAAAAAAATGACCGGCTACAAGTCTTTTACCGAATTAAGCTGGCAGATTATAGGATTGGGGTTGAATTAGAGGATAGCAAAACCATGGTTTTGATTTTAATTGCCCACCGGAAAGATATTTGCAAAAGATTTCCATAAAAATAGCGTCGAGGATCCATCCGGGTCAAAATCGCTTGTTGATGAAAAATATGAAAAATATGAAAAACATGGTTGAAATTTTTGGCCAAATCAAAACGTTTAGCACCTACAAACGTTTATAAAGAAACATTTTGTAAAGATGAGAGGTTACGGGTTTTCTGAATATTTGCCCACCGAACTGCCAAAAGGCGGGTTTGACGAGCTGTTGAAGTTGTTTTTGGAGTTGCTAAATTATGCTTCTGGCGATGCTAATGAGGCTTTGGCCTGGATGAATGAGCTGGATAAGCAACATAACATTACCACTGATGATTATGGCATGGGCGATTTTATTGAAGATCTTAAGAACAAGGGCTACATCAGCAATGATGATCCTAAGGGTGGTTTTAATATTACTGCAAAAACGGAGCAGAGCATCAGGCAAGCTGCTTTGGAAGAGATTTTCGGTAAACTCAAAAAATCCGGCAAAGGAAACCACCGTGCACCGCACTCGGGCGTTGGCGAAGAGAAGAACGCCGACCGACGCGAATATCAGTTTGGCGACAGCTTAGACCAAATTGATATGACAGCGTCTATCCACAACGCACAGATTAACCACGGCATTAACGATTTTTTAATGACCGAGCGCGACTTGGAAGTAGAAGAACGTGATTACAAAACGCTTACTTCTACCGTTTTGATGATCGATATTTCACATTCGATGATTTTGTACGGGGAAGACCGCATAACGCCCGCAAAAAAAGTAGCGATGGCATTGGCCGAACTGATTAAAACAAAATATCCCAAAGACACCTTAGATATTGTTGTGTTTGGAAACGATGCTTGGCCTATCAGCATCAAAGATTTGCCTTATTTACAAGTTGGGCCTTTCCACACCAACACTTACGCCGGTTTAGAGCTTGCAACGGATATTTTACGGCGGCGTAAAACACATAACAAGCAGATTTTTATGATTACCGACGGCAAGCCAACCTGTTTGAAAGAAGGCAACCGTTACTATAAAAACAGCGTGGGTTTGGATAAAAAGGTCATCAATAAAACGCTGACTATGGCTGCGCAATGCAAAAAGCTCAATATCCCCATCACCACTTTTATGATTGCACGCGACCCTTACCTGCAGCAATTTGTGCGTAAGTTTACAGAAGTGAACAACGGAAAAGCGTTTTACAGCTCGTTGAAAGGACTGGGAGAATATATTTTTGAAGACTATATCAGAAATAGGAGAAAAACGGTAAGATAGATATGAGAGGGGAGATGCGAGATATGAGCCATTAGTATCAAGACATAAGTATTAAGATTATTAGCAACTATATTAACAAACCCAATAAGCAAGTCCCCCCTCCTTTGGAGAGGGATTTAGGGTGAGGCATTATGATAAAAACACTTGGCGAATTAAGAAAATCCGGTTATAAAAGCCGGTCGATTAAAGAAGAATTAAGAGAAAACCTAATTGCAAAACTGAAGCAAGATGATTTAGGTTTCGAAGGGATTATAGGCTTTGAAGACACGGTTATCCCAGATTTGCAAACCGCTATTTTAAGCCGACATAACATTTTGTTGTTGGGCTTGCGTGGCCAGGCGAAGACACGGATTGCACGTTTGATGGTGAATTTGCTGGACGAATATGTGCCTTACATAGCCGATTCGGAATTGTATGACGACCCTTTAAACCCCATTAGTTGGGCAGGCAAAAACGCAATTGAAATACACGGCGACGAAACCCCAATTGCTTGGTGGCACCGCAACGAGCGCTACACCGAAAAACTGGCCACGCCCGATGTTACCGTGGCCGATTTAATTGGCGATGTGGATCCGATAAAAGCGGCCACGCAAAAACTGCATTATAACGACGAGCGGGTAATCCATTTTGGCTTAATTCCGCGTGCGCACCGCAGCATTTTTGTAATTAACGAGCTTCCGGATTTACAAGCCAGGATACAAGTAGCGCTTTTCAATATTTTGCAGGAGCGCGATATCCAAATTAGGGGTTTTAAGTTACGTTTACCCTTGGACATCCAGTTTGTATTTACCGCAAACCCCGAAGATTATACCAACCGTGGCTCTATCGTAACGCCACTGAAAGACCGTATAGAAAGCCAGATTTTAACGCATTATCCAAAGTCGATTGCGATCTCAAGAAAAATTACGCAACAAGAAGCAGCCATCGTTGCCGAACAGAAAGCGGTAGAAGCAGACGGTTTAGTGAAGGATCTGGTAGAACAGATTGCTTTTGAAGCGCGCAACTCGGAATATATCGATAAAAAATCGGGCGTTTCTGCACGTTTAACTATCTCGGCTTATGAAAACCTAATATCGCACGCCGAGCGGCGTATGCTCATCAACGGCGAAAAGAACACGGCAGTGCGCATCAGCGATTTTTTAGGCGTTATCCCGGCAATAACCGGTAAAATAGAACTGGTTTATGAAGGCGAGCTGGAAGGACCCGCAAAAGTGGCCAATATCTTAATTGGCAAAGCGGTAAAAACCTTGTTGCAAACCTATTTTCCGGATCCGGAGCGGATGAAAAAGATAAAGAAAGACAATCCTTATGCAACAATCATCAACTGGTTTGGCGCGGGAAACAGCCTTAATTTGTTAGATGATTTAAGTAACGAAGCTTATAAAACAGCTTTAGAATCTGTTCCAGGTTTGAGGGATGTGGTGATGCAATTTCATAAAAATGTGAGCGAAAGCCAGATTTTGCTGTACATGGAGTTTGTTTTACATGGCTTGGCCGAGTTTTCTTTGGTGAGCAAAAGCTTCTTGGAAAAAGGCTTTGAATTTAAGGATATGTTTAACAGTTTATTCAGCGGTGATTTTGGGGACGAGGAGGATGAAGACGATTTTAATGAAAGATACTAATTTGTTTTAAAGGAGATTTTGCGTTAGGGATTGCAGCGAAAATCCTTTTTGCTAAGAAAGCAAAAAGATTGTAGCGTAAAGCCCGACCCCGCAAAAAGCGGGGTAACGCCCTAAAAAATCATGGGAAAATTTATAGGATTAAGCATTATTTGGCTGTTGTTATTAGCCTTTGATGTGTACATATACAAAGCGGTTTTAAACATTTATCCCGCTTGGAGCGCAAAAAGGAAACGCAGGTTTGCGCAATTATGGTGGGGATATACGGCAGTGCTTTTTGTTGGGGTATTGCTGAGCATGAGCTTTGGCATAAAACTATCTTTCCGCACCGTTTTCTTGGTGGCGTTTTTCATCACTTTTATGAGCAAGCTGGTGTGGGCTTTGGTTTTATTGGTGGATGATATTAGGAGAGGGACCCTTTTTTTTAAACAAAAAGTTGTAAAGCAACAGCCGGAAGCAAATGCCGAGAAAAATGCCATTCCACGCTCGGAGTTTTTGGTAAAGGCAGGAATGGCTTTGGCCGCGGTGCCCTTATCTAGCTTAACCTGGGGCGTGGTTTCCGGCGCTTATGATTATCGGATTAGGCGACAGGTTTTAACCTTAGAAAATTTGCCCCGCGAGTTTGACGGTATAAAGATAGCGCAGATATCTGATGTGCACTCGGGCAGTTTTTACAACAAAAAAGCAGTTTTGGGCGGTGTAGAAATGCTGATGGCCGAAAAGCCGGAGCTGGCTTTCTTTACGGGAGATTTGGTAAACGGAAAGGCGGGCGAGATGCGTGATTATCAAGATATTTTTGCTAAAATTAAGGCGCCACTTGGCGTTTATTCTGTTTTGGGAAACCATGATTATGGCATGTACGAGAAATGGAAGAACGAAGCCGAACGTGTAAAAAACATAGAAGATGTTAAAAACACGCACGGTATCATGGGCTGGAATTTGTTGATGAACGAGCACCGGCGCGTAAAAGTTGACGGTGCAGAAATCGGCATTTTAGGTATCGAAAACTGGGGCATCGGTCGTTTTCCGAAGTTCGGGAAAATGGAAGAGGCGGTAAAAGATACGGATGATTTGGCGGTGAAATTGTTGCTGTCGCATGATCCGTCGCACTGGCGTGCGCAAGTACTAAAAGATTATCCGCAAATAGATGTTTCTTTTGCCGGCCACACGCACGGCGGGCAGTTTGGGGTAGAAACGGGCTACGGAAACTGGAGCCCCGTGCAGTATATTTATAACGAGTGGGACGGCCTGTACCGCGAAGGCAAACAACAGCTATATGTAAACGTGGGTTACGGATTTTTGGGTTACCCGGGCAGGGTAGGTATTTTGCCCGAAATAACGATATTTGAGCTGAAACGGGGCTAATATTGTAAAGTATAATGCCTCAAATGATGCTTTTGGCTTTCGTTTTTAAAGATGATCAAACACTTTCAAAGACCGCTGGATTTCCTGCTTTTTAGCAATATTTTTATTTCCCTCGGAGCATTTGCACAAGCTTTGGTTAGCTACCGTTTGTTGTGTTTCGCCCCGTCGTGGAGTGTAGCGGCCTTTCTTTTTTTTTCTACGCTGCTCACCTATAATTTTAGCATCCTAATCCAAAAACCAGAAAATCCGGAGAATTCCGAATACCGCCGGGTCCGCTGGATTTTCCGCAATTATAAGTTAAACGTTGCCATTACAGGATTAGCGGGACTGGCGCTGGTACCGTTGTTTTTGTCCTTAAATTTTAAGGCGCAATTGCTGAATGTTTTTTTGGCGGTATTGTCATTCGGTTACGCTTTGCCTTTGTTTAAATCAAAGGGTCGAAAATTTGGACTACGCAACATACCAGCTGTAAAGTTGTTTATGATTGCGCTGGTGTGGGCATTAAGCTCGGTGTGTTTGCCCTATTTTGAACTGCAAAGCAGAGGAAATTTTGTTTTGCCACCTGTTGATTTACTCATACTGATATTAAAGCGTTTTTTGTTTGTGGTGGCCATCACCATTCCGTTTGACATTCGCGATATGTTTCAGGATGCGATGTTTGAATTAAAAACCATCCCCACTATTTTTGGCGAGCGCAAAGCTTATTTGTTTTGCCAAACCATGCTTGCTGTTTATTTGGTGTTGCTCTTTTTGTTCCAAAATAAGGGCTTTAACAGCGATTTTTTTGGCTTAATGCTAACGGTGATGCTGACCGGGTGGCTCATTTTTAAATCAAAGTGGGAACGCAACGAATATTACTACTTTTTTTATTTAGACGGCACGCTGATTCTTCAGTTGGTGATGATGGTTTTGATGGGATGGGTTTTGTAATTTCTTTTTAACCAGGACATATTTTTGTCCCACTGGTGCGTTACTTTTGTTTTTATAATTAACGATTATGAAGCAAATTTATCCACATCTACAAAATAACACACTTTTTCAGCTATTGCAAAAGCCTGATTTTATGAAGGCTTTAGTCCGACTGGTTGATTTTAAACTACACCAAGATTTACAAATTAAAGCAGAAGAACACAGCATTTTGGTTTTTAACAGCTAAGTGATGCTAGCCGTAGTAATTTATTCCGGT
This sequence comes from Pelobium manganitolerans, assembly GCF_003609575.1. Classification (GTDB taxonomy): domain Bacteria; phylum Bacteroidota; class Bacteroidia; order Sphingobacteriales; family Sphingobacteriaceae; genus Pseudopedobacter; species Pseudopedobacter manganitolerans. The sequence goes on from NZ_MBTA01000005.1 coordinate 98,272, forward strand.
TTTGAAACGCACGAATACGATTTCCTGAAGTGCTATAAAAATTTACTGTTGCTAACCTTTAGTGATGTGATGCTCGATATGGTCGAGTTCCGTGGTGTGCCCTTGAAACACGTTGATAAGATGAGTTGGTTTTTTTCGGTGATAAACACGTCGGATGATGAAGCGATTAAAAGTTTGGCCAGTTTGAATGGACTGAAGTTGGGTTGAGAATATAGTGAATTAAAAGGCGAACGTTTTATAACAGCATCAATTAAACAAAAAAAGCCCATCCCTTCCCGAATGAGCCGATTTTTAATTCTCGTCAAGCTAGTTGTCTTAAACCTTATGCCTCCCACCTTAAACCTTCTACCTCAATCTTAAACCTTATACCTCAACACCTTCCACCTTCTTCACTAGTCCTCCACCACCTCGCTGTTCAGCGATGGCTGTTCCTTAACGTCTTCTTTAAAGTAGGTTTTCTGAAATATCAAAATCATGATCACACCAATGGAGATAGCGGCATCGGCAATGTTGAACACCGGGCGGAAGAACACAAAATCTTCGCCGGCCCAAATTGGGAACCATGCAGGAAAGTGGCCTTGGATAATGGGGAAGTAGAACATATCTACCACACGGCCGTGGAACAGCTTTTCGTAATTGTAAATTACGCCGTAAAAAACCGAATCGATGATGTTGCCCAAAGCACCTGCAAAAATCAGTGCCACGTTCAAAATCAGCCCCCGGTGGTATTTATGCTTAATTAAATAGTGCAAACCGTAGCCGATGCCACCTACCGCTAAAATGCGGAATAAGGACAATGCCAATTTTCCGGCTTCGCCACCAAATTCCATCCCAAAAGCCATCCCGTTATTCTCGGTAAAGTGGATAATGGCAAAATTATCTATCAGATGGTACTCTTGGCCAATAAACATATTGGTTTTTACCCAAGTTTTCAAAACCTGGTCGGCCAGTAAAATCAAAAAAATAGCAATTAACGGTCTGCTGTAGGCCTTCATTTAGCTTTGTTTTAACTTGGCTTCAATGCTTAAAGTAGCGTGTGGCACCGCCATTAAACGTTGTTTCTGTATCAGGTTGCCCGTTTCTCTGCAAATACCGTAAGTTTTATTTTCTATACGTACCAAAGCGGCTTCCAAGTTTTCGATAAACTTTTTCTGGCGTGCGGCCAGCTGGTTCAACTGCTCTTTTTCTAAAGTGGCAGACCCGTCTTCCAATGTTTTGTAGGTGCCGGCGGTATCATCTGTGCCATTTTTGTTGGGGTTGCTCAAAGAGCTGGTTAGGCTAGAAAGTTCTTCTTTCGCGCTGGCCAATTTATCTAAAATCAAAACTTTAAACTCTTGCAATTCAGCATCAGAGTAACGGTTTTTTGGTGTAGATTTTTCCATGTTTTAGTTCTTCTTTATAAGTGTCAATATTTTAGTGTCTTCAATTTCTATGGCTTGCCCTTCGTTAAGCTGAGGCAGCACTTCTAAAGAAGTAGCTAAGATTTCGGCGCAAATATAAGATAAATTATTCTCCACGGCATTGGTAATTAAATCATTGCCTTGCAAGCTCACTTTTATCTTATCGGTAACCTCAAAACCTAGCTCTTTGCGCAGGTTTTGTATCCTGTTAATTAGCTCGCGGGCAATCCCTTCTTCTTTTAGTTCGGTGCTGATGTTTACATCTAACGCAACAGTTAGCTTTCCTAAATTGGTCACTTGCCAACCCGGAACGTCCTCAGCAATAATTTCTACATCTTCTGGCAAAATGCTGTAACGCGTATCGCCTACACTTAGTTGCGTGCCTCCGTTTTGTTCAAAAGTACTGATGTCGGCATCGCTAAAAGCGTTAATCTGCTCGGCTACAGCCTTCATATCTTTACCCAATTTTTTACCTAAGGTTTTAAAGTTGGGTTTAATTTTCTTTTTGATGATGCCTGCTGTATCTGTAATATACTCAATTTCTTTGATGTTTGTTTCAGATAAAATCAGCTCGCGCACTTTCTCTACCTTAGCTTTAAAAGCATCATCCAGCACCGGCAATAATATTTTGCTTAAAGGCTGGCGCACGTTAATGCCCACTTTTTTACGTAAGGATAAGGTGAGCGATGAGATATCTTGTGCCAACTGCATACGCTCTTCCAAATCTTTGTTGATCAGGTTGTTTTGGAAAGTAGGGAAATCTGCCAGGTGCACCGATGCCACGTTTTCTTTTTGTGTGGCCGAGTTTAAATCGTTAAACAAACGGTCAGAAAAAAACGGTGCTATTGGCGACATCAGCTTGCTAATAGTAATTAAGCAGGTATAAAGCGTTTGATAAGCAGATATTTTATCTTCGCTATAATCGCCTTTCCAAAAACGGCGGCGGCATAAACGAACGTACCAATTGCTCAAATGCTCGTCCACAAAAGTTTGGATAGCGCGCGCAGCTTTTGTAGGCTCAAAATCGTTGTAATACTCATCAACTTCTTTGGTTAAGGTGTTTAGCAACGAGATAATCCACTGGTCAATTTCTGGGCGTTTGCTAAGTTCAACCTCTGCTTCCTGATAGCTGAATTTATCGATATTAGCGTATAAAGCGAAAAACGAGTAGGTATTATATAAAGTGCCAAAGAATTTACGGCGAACTTCATCTAAACCTTCCAAATTAAACTTTAAATTGTCCCAAGGCGAGGCATTGCTAATCATGTACCAACGGGTAGCATCAGCACCGTACTGCTCGATAGTTTCAAACGGATCAATAGCATTTCCCAAGCGTTTAGACATTTTATTGCCGTTTTTATCCAGCACCAAACCGTTAGAAATCACGTTTTTAAACGCAACCGCGTTATTGTGGTTTTTCTCATTTACGGTGTGTATTTCTTCACTGCTTTCATCTAACAGTGTAGCTAAGGTATGCAAAGTAAAAAACCAGCCGCGGGTTTGGTCCACACCTTCCGCAATAAAATCTGCGGGGTAGGCTGCTTCAAATTCTTCTTTATTTTCAAAAGGATAATGCCATTGCGCATAAGGCATGGCGCCGCTATCAAACCAAACATCAATCAAATCCAGCTCGCGGTACATTTTTTTGCCTTTCGGCGATAGCAAAACAACATCATCCACATAAGGGCGGTGCAAATCAAAATCGCCGCTGCCTAAGGTTTGTAAATAGCTGTTGTTTTTTAAGGTTTCATCGGCGCTAAGCTCTTTGCTGTCAATAGACTTTAACAGCTCGGCCTTTAGCTCGGCAATAGAACCGACGCAAATTTCTTCTGCACCGTCCTCTGTACGCCAAATTGGCAAAGGCGTGCCCCAATAACGCGAGCGTGATAGGTTCCAGTCTACCAAATTCTCCAACCAGTTGCCAAAACGCCCGCTTCCGGTGCTTTCGGGTTTCCAGTTAATGGTTTTATTGCGTTCGGCAAGTTTATCTTTTACGGCAGTGGTTTTTACAAACCAACTATCTAGTGGATAGTATAAAACCGGTTTGTCGGTACGCCAGCAGTGCGGATAGCTGTGCTCGTATTTTTTTACGTCAAAGGCCTTGTTTTCCTCTTTCAGTTTAATGGCAATCAAAACGTCGGTCGGCTTAAAATCGGCGGCGTTGCGTTCTTCATCGCTGTAATATTCTTCTTTCACGTAACGGCCTGCAAAGTCGCTCACCTCATCTACAAATTTACCTTGCTTGTTTACCAGCGGATGCTCGTTGCCATTTTCATCTTTTACCAAAACAGAAGGTACACCGGCTTCGCGTGCCGCCCTAAAGTCGTCCGCACCAAAAACAGAAGCAATGTGCACAATACCGGTACCGTCTTCGGTGGTCACAAAATCGCCCGCGATTACGCGGAAAGCGTTTTTCTCTAAATCCTCATTGCTTACGTATGGCAACAACTGCTCGTAACGCAGGCCTAACAAATCAACGCCTTTAAATTCCGCCGCAATTTCCCACGGAATCAGCTTATCGCCTGCTTTATAATCTTGGAAAGAGGCATCTTTTGCATCTGTCTTAAAATGTTTGCCTACCAAATCTTTAGCTAAAACCACGCTGGTTGGCAAATGCGTATAAGGGTTAAAAGTGCGTATTTTTACGTAATCGATATTTTCGCCAACCGCCAACGCACAGTTTGATGGCAAAGTCCAAGGAGTGGTTGTCCATGCTAAAATGCAGGTAAACTCGTCCTCGGTCTCAAACAAAACATCCGTTAAAGGATGAACCTGATGGTTTTTAACCCTAAACTGCGCAACAATGGAAGTGTCTTTTACATCGCGGTAGGTGCCGGGTTGGTTCAGCTCGTGCGAACTTAGGCCGGTGCCTGCTGCTGGCGAGTAAGGTTGCACGGTATATCCTTTATATAAAAAGCCTTTTTGGTGCAGCTGTTTTAAAATCCACCAAAGTGACTCAATGTATTCGTTTTTGTAAGTAATATACGGGTCGCCCAAATCAACCCAGTAACCCATTTTTTCGGTCAAATCGTTCCAAACGTCGGTATAACGCATTACCTCTTTACGGCAGGCGTCGTTATATTCTTTTACCGAAATCTTTTTGCCGATGTCTTCTTTAGTGATGCCCAAAGATTTTTCTACGGCCAGCTCAATAGGTAAACCGTGGGTGTCCCAACCGCCTTTTCGCTTTACCTGGAAGCCTTTTAAAGTTTTATATCGACAAAAAATATCTTTGATAGAACGCGCCATCACGTGGTGGATGCCGGGCATTCCGTTGGCCGATGGTGGCCCTTCATAAAAAGTATAAGGTTTAGATGCCGGCCGGTTTTGGATGCTTTTCTCGAAAATCTGCTGATTTTTCCAATCTTCTAAAACTTCTTTTCCTACCTGCGATAAATTTAACTGCTTATATTCTTTGTACATCGTGCGCTTCCTCAAAAATTTAAAGGTTGCAAATTTACAAATTCGTTTGGGAAATTGGATATGCTTAAACAGCAGTGTATTAAATTTAAAACAGCGAGATGATAGTATCGCGGAGTTTTTTAGCGCTTAATGGTGTTGTTAAGGCGAAAAACAGGCAAATGGATTGTTGGACATATATTTGTATATCATGTAGCAAGGAGGTTTGTTATGGAAATGCTTAGAAGGTCTATCCCTTTATTTAAAATTGGCTTAATTGTGCTGCTTGCCGGTGGGGCGCTTTATTTTTACAGCGAAATATATGGCAGATATATTTTAGGTATAGGTATGATGTTGATTTCGGTTGCCTTGGTGTTTTACATTTTGTTTATGTTTAAGCGCTACGGCGAAAAAACCCGTGCTAAAATTGAATAAACGTTCACGCAGCTTGTGACGAAAAACGTATTTTAGAAGCTTTCTGATGAGAAGGCTTTTTTTATTTGTATGCTTTTGTTTTTATGGATTAACCGCTTTAGCGCAACAAGTAGGTTTGGGTCAATGGCGCGTCCATTTGCCTTACCAAAACGCCTTGTCGCTGGCCGTTTCGGCTGATGCGCTACTTTGTGCTACAAGCGGCGGACCGTTTAAAGTTGAGGCTAACGAGCTTAGCCGCTTAAGCACCATTGATGGCTTGGCCAGTAACCGCAGCAAATTGGTAGCTTTTGATGTGCTAAGCCAGCAGTTCATGCTGGTTTATGAGGATGCAAACATCGATTTAATTGCGGGCAACAAAGTATTCCACCTTCCAGAGATTTACACCAAAGCAGAACTCGGCAATAAAAAAATTAACGCCGTTTTGATGCATCAGGGACTTGCCTATCTTTCTTGCGGATTTGGAATTGTGGTTTACGACCTGCGTAAGCGCGAGGTAAAAGACACCTACTATTTGGGCAGCAACGGAGCTACAGAAGTTTTTGAATTGGCCATTATAGATGAGCTTATTTACGCGAACACAAATGCCGGGTTTCTAAAAGCTAATTTATCCTCAAATTTGGCCGATGCCACTGTTTGGCAACAAATTAATACGCCAGGTTCCATTGTTTCTATGTGCGCTTTTAAGGAGAGCTTGTATGCGCTGTTTTCCGACGGAATTTACCGCTTGCAACAAAACACATGGCAATTGAGCGCTATTTTTAGCACAAACGTTTTTAAGCTTAAAGCAGATGCCGAACGATTATTGGCCATCGCTCCGTTTAGGGTGATTTCTTATAACGCGCAGGAAGAGATTATCAAACGCTACAATCCGGCAAACGTGAGCGCCATTAATGATGCTTTGCTTAACAAGCAGGGCGAAATGTTTGTTGCCGATGCAGCGCAGGGCTTGTTACACATCAGCGAAAGCGCTATCATAAACCAATATTTACCCAACGGTCCAAACACCGAGAAAGTAAAAGAACTCCGTTTTGACAATGGCAAACTGGTATTAGCTCCTGGCGGAATTACAGAAATTTACGCTCCGGCTTATTTTAATGATGGATTTTCTGTTTTTGAAGAAGGCTTTTGGCGCAGCACAAACGGTAGAAACAATCCTAGCTTTTCTGCTATCCGCGATGTGGTAAGCAGTGCATATGATAAAAATACCGGCACTTTATACTTGGCCTCTTATGTTAACGGACTGCTGGCGATAAATAAAGATGGGCAATTGCAAATTTACAACCAAAGCAATAGCACTTTGCAAACCACCGTAGGCGACGCCAGCAACATCCGCGTTAACGGTTTGGCTTTTGACAGCCAGGGCAATTTATGGATTAGTCAGTATGGCGTTTCCAAACCTTTATCCGTAAAAAAAACCGACGGCACTTGGCAGGCATTTGATTTTTCCGAAATCTTAGCCAACCCAGTGGCCTTGGTAACGGGTTTATTGGCAGATGCCGAAGACAATAAATGGTTAATGTTGCGCGATGAAGGTTTGTTGCTTTTTAACGGTTCGCTCAGCAAAAAAATAGGCTTTGGCCAAAACGGCGCTTTACCCGGAACAAATGTAAAAGCGCTAGCTTTAGATAAAAACGGTGCCGTTTGGATAGGCACAAACAAGGGGGTGGCCGTCGCTTATGAGCCATCGCAATTGTTTAATGGTGCAAGTTTAGAAATTCCTAATCTGCTAGAAAGCGGTTATTTAAAACCCTTGCTGGCTAACCAAAGCGTAAACTGTATTGCAGTGGATGGCACCAACCGCAAGTGGATGGGCACTAACAACGGTGTTTGGCTTTTTAATGAAGACGGTACCAAGCAACTACAGCACTTTAATAAGAAAAACAGTCCGCTTTTAAGTGACGCGGTAAACAGCATAGCTATTGACGGCAACACTGGAGAAGTATTTTTTGGAACGGCAAACGGCACTATTTCTTACCGCGGCGATGCAACAGATGCGGTGGCTAAGATGGAGAAAGTGGTGGTTTTCCCAAATCCGGTAAGGCCGGGTTATAAAGGCAACATCGGTATTAAGGGATTGGTAGATGGCGCTACTGTAAAAATTACCGACATTACTGGAACCTTGGTTTATGAAACGCGCGCACAAGGCGGGCAAGCGGTTTGGAACGGCAAAAACTTTAGTAACCAGGAAGCGTCTTCTGGCGTTTATTTGGTATTGGTAATCAACAAAGACGGTAGCGATACCGCCGTGGCGAAAATTTTGATGGTGAGATAAGATGCTTTTTAAAACCCGTGGTATTGTTTTGAAAGTGACGGATTTTGCCGAGAGCAGCGTGGTGGCAAAAATTTATACCGAAAAGTTCGGCTTGCAAACCTACCTTATTAATGGGGTAAAAAAGCCCAAAGCTAAAATCCACTTAAACATGCTGCAACCGCTGCATTTGCTCGAGCTGGTGGTGTATCACAAACCAAACGGCAATATGCAACGCATTAAAGATGCCCGCACTTTTCCGCTTTTGTTACACATTCCTTATGATATTGTGAAAAGCAGCATCGCCATTTTTTTAAATGAGATGATTTACAAGTCCATTAAACAACAGCACGAGGATGAAGTGATGTTTGAGTTTATTGCTAAAGGGGTAGAGTTGCTGGACCAAAGTGCAGAAGGAGTAAGCAACTTCCACTTGCTGTTTTTAGCACGCTTAACGCGGTTTTTGGGCTTTTACCCAGATTTATCCGCTTCGGACAGAGGCCGTTTTTTTGATTTGAAAGACGGGGTTTTTGTGCAACACCAACCGCCACACGTTTATTTTGTAGAAACCGATTTTAAAGAAGCTTGGTTGCAACTTTTTGAAAGCCGGATTGATGATTTTGCTGTGTTAAAACTGAATAATCATGCCCGGAAAACCTTATTGGCAAAGTTGATTGATTTTTACAGCTTCCACATCGAAGATTTTGGCGCGGTGAAATCACACGAGATTTTAGAGGAAGTTTTATCTTAAATGACCTGCTTCGCACTCACCGCGTCCCCGTTATTCCTCATTTTTTTCCATCATTTTTCATAGCGAATCACCACCATCAGCTTTCGATAAATAGAATTAATAGCATCGGGCTTTTACCTCGGCCTTTTTTCCGCAAATCACCGCCATCGGCTAATTAATAGCATTGGGCTTTAGCCCGATGTATAATAGTGTACAATAGGGCTTTAGCCGAATTTTTTTAAGATTTCGGCTAAAGCCGCCGATATAAATGCCTTATAAAAACGGGCTAAAGCCCGTTCCTATTGAGGTCGTCGCTGGAACTCGGGCTATTGAATCACCACCATCAGCTTTCGATAAATAAATTAATAGCATCGGGCTTTTACCCCGGCTTTTTTACCGCAAATCACCGCCATCGGCTAATTAATAGCATCGGGCTTTAGCCCGATGTATAATAGTGTACAATAGGGCTTTAGCCGAATTTTTTAAGGTTTCGGCTAAAGCCGTCTATATAATGCTTATAAAAACGGGCTAAAGCCCGTTCCTATTGAGGTCTTCACCGGAACTCGGGCTGTTAAATTTTCTGTTTTTCAATTTTAACAAAGGCGCTTCAATAAAACGATAGGATAGGGCACTGATGGCGATTAAAATGGCCAATTGGATGAATAAAAGCAAAGGTTTGGGCAAATCTAAATTAGGGCGCGGAATAAAATTATGGTAAAGGTATATCCCATAGCTGATGCGCCCAATGTAAAGTACAAACGGAATTTCTAGGCAATATTTCACAGCTTTTGGCAAATCTGCTTTACAGCTAATCACCAATAAAAACGCTATCAAATTAACGCACAACAAAAACTGGTTTAGCTGAAATTGGTAATTCAACCAAGCCAGCAACAGTACACAGGCTAAGATTGTTGCAACCCATTTAACCTTAATTTTCTCAATTTTATAGATGGCAATTAGCGATCCAAGAGCCAGGGCATCTAAAGAACCAAACAAGGTGAAATTCCACAGCTCGTACTCGGCGGGTTTAAAAAATCGGTAAACAACCGCCAAAACGATTAAAACTATGGGCAAAGCTTTTAACCACGAGCTTCTCAAAAATAAAATCAAAAATGGCCAAAAAATATAAAACTGCTCTTCCACAGAAAGCGACCATAAATGGGATACTGCCCCTTCCCAAGCTTCTTTTACAAAAACAAAGTAGAAGTTTGAAAGGTAAAGCAAGTGCCACCAAAGCGTACCCCGAAAATCGTGTATGTTAAAGGCATAAACCACCAGCAACAGCAAAAAATAAACGGGCACAATCCGCAAAAAACGGCGGTAGTAAAACTTCTTGATGTAAAAGCCGGTAGATTGTAAACCCTTGCCCAGTTGTTTTTTGTACAATAAAAGGTTGTTGGTGATTAAATAACCGCTGAGGACGAAGAAAATGTTTACCCCTATTAAGCCTAAAGATAGCTTGCTAATGGTAGCGTTAGCGCCCAACCAATGCGAACATACCACCAACATTACGGCAAGTGCGCGTAAACTGTCAAGCGGTTTGATGTATCTCATCTGATGTTAAAGGCGAGTGGTTTAGCGTCTTCTCTAGGCGTAAATATAAAAACAGCCAGCAACTTCTTCAGAAAATTGCTTAAAAATATTTTGGATAAGGAAGTTGGATTTTTAGACTAAGCTTCTTCAAAACTTTGCATAGAGATGAGCTTATGGTAAAGTCCGCCTTTTTTAACCAAAGTTTCGTGGTTGCCTGCTTCTACAATACGTCCACTTTCTAAAACCACAATTAAGTCGGCATTTTTAATGGTGCTTAAACGGTGTGCAATAACCAAAGTGGTGCGGTTTTCCATCAGATGGTCCAAAGCTTCTTGCACCAGTTTTTCCGATTCGGTGTCTAAAGCAGAAGTTGCTTCATCCAACAACATAATAGGTGGATTGCCCAATACTGCCCGCGCAATGCAAACGCGCTGTTTTTGTCCTCCAGAAAGCTTATTTCCGCGGTCGCCAATGTTGGTATGGTAGCCGTTTTCCGTTTTCACAATAAACTCATGTGCATTGGCAATGCGTGCTGCCCGCTCTACTTCTTCCTGCGTAAAACCTTGGCGTCCAAAAACAATGTTGTTGTAAATGCTATCATTAAAAAGAATAGATTCTTGGTTAACCACGCCCATTAAACTGCGTAACGAGCTTTGCGAAACCTCGCGGATGTCTGTTCCGTCAACATAAATTGCACCACCTTGCGGATCGGCAAAACGCGGAATTAAATCTAGCAAAGTGGATTTTCCACCGCCAGACGGACCTACCAAAGCTATCGTTTTTCCCTTTGGCAGTTCTAAATTGATGTTTTTTAGAATTTGCTTTTCGCCATAAAAAAAGTCGACGTTTTTAAAGCTGATGCTTTGGTTCAAATCTGCCACAGTTACCGCTTTAGGTGCATCGTTCACCAAAGATTTAGTGTCCATTAAATCCAGCACGCGCTCGCCTGCCGCCAAACCTTGGTTAATATTGCTGAAAGAATCCGAAATGGCTTTGGCCGGACGTAGCAATTGCGAAAATGCGCCTATGTAGGTGATAAACTCGGCCGCGCTGATGCTGGCATCATTATCTAAAACCAAATTACCCCCGTATATTAAAATCCCCGCCAAGGTAAGCACCCCTAAAAATTCGGATACCGGAGAGGCCAGCTGTTGCCGTCTGGCAATGGAGCGGTTCAGTTTAGAGTAGTGCTCATTTTCCGCGTCAAACTTTCCGCGTACGTAAGGCGCAGCGTTAAATGCTTTTACAATGCGCATCCCACTAATAGCCTCATCCGCATGGCTTACCATCAAACCAAAAGAAAACTGTGCTTTTGAGGCCTTGGTACGCAATTTTTTCACAATCCGTCCAATCACTACGCCCGAAACCGGCAAAAGTAAAACCGTAAACAAGGTAAGCTTGGCCGAGATGCTGAAAAGCAAAATCATATAGCCGATGATTAGCGTGGGTTCGCGCACAATTACCTGTAAAGTGTTGGTGATACAGTACTGCACCACTTGCACATCCGAACTTAATTTTGCCAAGATATCGCCTTTACGCTCGCTGTTAAAAAAGTTGAGATGCAAGCCTGTAACCGATTTAAACAATTGCTTGCGCAGATTAAAAAGCGTATGTATGCGCAAATTTTCCATAATCCGTTGCGAAATGTAACGGAATAAGTTGCTTAAGAAAACACATAAAACCAGCGTGACAGAAACAAAAGTGAGTGCCCCTTTTTGGCCGTGGGCTAAGGTGTATTGGTTAAAATTGTAATTGAAGAGGTTCAAAAAGTATTTAAAAGTCCAGTCAAATTTTGGCAATTCCGTTACTGCCGCACCTGCGCTTTCTTTGTCAAATAAAACCGTTAAAACAGGTATTAACATGGTAAATACCAAGGTGTTGAACAATGCGTAAAGTAGCGTGAAAACAAAATATGGTGTAGCAAATTTACCTATCGGTTTAGCAAAAGAGAGTAATCGGAAGTAGGTTTTCATACTTTAAATAATTGGCAAATGTACCGATTTATATTTTTTTAGATGCGCCGTGCATCCGGTGCTTGCAATGTTGGCGCTTTTATGACAAAATTACTTCGCTTGGCGCCGATTTTTTTATCTTTGCAGCTCATTTAACACTGTTTACAGCAGTATCAATGAATTATGAAAGCTTACCAAACCCTCCTTTATTATTGCTATAGCCACATCCAGGATGCGGAGCAATACGCAGCAGATCATCTAAAATTTTGTAAATCCATCGGTTTAACCGGCCGCATCATTATCGCCGATGAAGGCCTTAACGGAACAGTTTCGGGCACTGTAGAAGCTTGTACAGCTTATATGGATTATGTGTATGCCGATGGCCGCTTTGGTGCAACTGAGTTTAAAATTGATGAGGTAGATGAACCCAGCTTTATTAAAATGCACTGCCGCTATAAAAAGGAAATTGTATACTCTGGTCTGCGCGACCCAAACTATATCGACCCGACAAAAGAAACCGGAAAGCATTTAGAGCCCACGGAGTTTATGGAAATGAAGGACCGCGACGATGTGGTGGTGTTGGATGTGCGCTCAAATTACGAGCACAGCATCGGTAAATTTAAAAACGCCGTTACTTTAGATATCGAAAACTTCCGCGATTTTCCGGCAATGATTAACGAGCTGGCGCAGTACAAAGACAAAAAAATACTCACCTACTGCACAGGCGGCATCAAGTGCGAGAAAGCATCGGCATTGCTACTAAAAGAGGGTTTTAAAGATGTTTACCAGTTGCATGGGGGCATTATCAAATACGGTAAAGAAGCCGGCGGTAAAGATTTTGACGGCAAATGTTATGTGTTTGATAACCGGATTGCGGTAGATGTAAACCAAGTGAACCCGGTAACTATTTCTACCTGCCGAAACTGCGGCAAAACCACTTCAAAAATGATCAACTGTGCCAACCCCGAGTGCAATGAGCATTTTACGCAATGCGATGAATGCGGAACAGCTTTGGAAGGCGCATGTAGCACGGCATGTCAAAATCATCCGCGCAAGCGCGCGTATGACGGTACCGGCTATTACGTAAAAGTACCACAACCGGTAGGGTTGAAGGGTTAATATTATAGACAGGTAAATTTAGCTCCCGTTGAAATGAAAGCAGTTCTAGTCTGTTTTATCATAGCTTTTGGATTTTTTCAAACGTACGCCCAAACCAAAGCAGATTTTGTAAAAGACGAATTTATTTACAAAGGCGACACTTTGCCGGTACGGGTGCTTTATCCTAAAGATTTTAACCCCGCCAATAAATATCCTTTAGTGCTGTTTTTGCATGGCCGGGGCGAAAGCGGCTCTGATAATGAGAAGCAATTAATGCACGGCGCCAACATGTTTTTAGATTCCGCTTTCCGCCAAGATTATCCGGCTGTGGTGGTGTTTCCGCAATGTGCAACAGATAGCTATTGGGCCAATGTCAAAATTACTACAGACCAAAACGGCAAGCGCCATTTCAGCTTTCGCAAAAGTGGAAAGCCAACAAAGGCTATGACACTTTTACTAAAATATCTGGACGAACGTTTAGCGGATAACCTTTATCTGGACCGGCAACGCTATTATGTTGGTGGCTTGTCTATGGGCGGTATGGGCACTTATGAGTTGTTGCGCCGCAAAAGGCATAAATTTGCTGCTGCTTTCGCAATCTGCGGAGGCGACAATCCCAAAAATGTAAAGAAATATGACGATGTCCCTTTATGGCTGTTCCACGGCGAAAAAGACGATGTGGTAGACCCTCAGTTTACAAAAAACATTGCTGCCGAACTGGAACGTAGAGGTGCAACCTATAAGTTAACCTTATACCCAAACGATAACCACAACAGTTGGGACAGCGCTTTTGCTGAAAAAGACCTTTTGCCTTGGTTGCTTAGCCACCGGCGTAAATAGTTTTTTGCAAATATTGTGTGTTTTACATACAATCGGCAACTTATTTGTAGCGTTATAGCAAAAAGCAACATCATGAAATCAGGATATTTTTACGCACTGGCCTTAACGCTCATTTTTGGGTTTTACGCCTGTAGCTTAAAAAAAATAAATCGGAGCCACAACTCACAAAACTCGTTGGATTGGGCAGGCGTTTATACCGGCACCTTGCCCTGCGCAGATTGTGAGGGCATACAAACAGTAATCCGTTTAGATACCAACAACAACTATAAGATAGAAAGCACTTATTTGGGTAAGGATGAAAAACCTGATGTAAAAGAAGGAACTTTTAGCTGGGACAAAGACGGTGGCCGTTTAATGCTGAATAATGTAGAAAAAGGAACTTACCCAATTTACTATTTGGTGGGCGAAAACCAGTTGGTACAGCTAGATTTAACCGGCAAACCCATCATGAGCGAGATGGCCAGCCGCTACATTCTTAAAAAAGAAGATAACGCCGTGGTCGAAAAATATTGGAAACTGGTAGAGCTAAACGGCAAGCCTGTGCAAGGTCCGGCAGAAGGCGAGCGCGAAGTGCACCTTATTTTAAAAGCAAACGGGAACGTGCAAGGCAACGGCGGGTGCAACGGTTTTGGTGGTAAGTATGAGCTACAAGCCGGTAACCGCATTAAATTCTCGCAAGTTTTCTCTACAAAAATGGCCTGTCCAAATTTAGATACCGAAAACCAGTTTTTTGAGGTGTTAAACACCGCAGACAATTACACCATTGTAAATGATACGCTAAGCTTAAACAAAGCACGCATGGCGCCTTTAGCGAAATTTGTAGCAGTTTATTTATAGCCGCACAGCTAAAATAAAATCCGGCATAGCTCCTCGTAGCTGGTTATTTTGCCGTTGTTTACCCTCATTTTAAAAGTGTAGTCTCCGTTCTTTTGTGTTATTTTTTTAAAGTCATCAGGTTTAAAATAAGCCAAACGTTGGTCTGCAGTAAACCCTATTAGCAGGTTTTCTTTTGTGGGGTCAAAGCTGACGCTGTTGCTAAAATTAAAAATGGCGTTTCGCCCTTTCTCAATTAAGCGGATATGCTTTAGATGTATCGTTTTCCCATCTTCATCCGTAAATTTTGCATTTAAGTTTACGGCCTTAGGGTACATGGTAGGTTTGTCAAAGTTGATGATGCCAAAATCTGATACGCTGAGCACCCGCATTATTTTTTCTTCTTCACTTAATTTGTTTGCGGGGTTCTCAAAAAAACTTTTCAGTCCCGCTTTCTCGTAAGCCTTATACTCTTTCTCGTAATTTTTCCATTGTTTCTCCACCAGTCGGCGCTCTTTCTCCATGCGTCTAATCTGTTTCGCATATTTTTTCCGATAGCTGTCCAGTGCATTATCGTAGTCTAATCCCTCTTTAAATGCCAAATAGCAAATCACGCTTTCTTCGCGGTGATGTTGCAGATAGTCAACATTGAAAGTGATTTTATAGGTGCCGTTGCCCAAGTCTTTCACATCGATAGATGTTGCATCAAAGCCCGCATATTTATCGTTTACGGGCGTAAACAACACGTTTTTATATTTGCGCAACTCGGGTTGCTGCTCTTGGGCATCTTCTATTTCAAAGGCAAAACGTCCGGCTTTTTTAGGCGGCTCAGGTACTTTAGGCAATTTTTCTAAATCACTTTTTAAGGTACTTATCTGAGGTTTGCTTTTCCCAGTTTCGGTCCACTTTCCAGTTAAAGTATCTTCGTAAATATTATAGTAACCGTTTTCGAAGCTAATCTGGTTAATGCTAATTTTCTGTTCCGGATTTACAAACAGCGCTTTTCCGCCTGCGCTGGCGTCAATATCTACCATTCCGGCAGTTTCAAAAACCTGATCTTTTCCGTCGGCATAAATTTCCATCGGTATGCCAGCTATGTAAACCTCAAAAGCGTTCGAAAACTCGCGGTAACGCAGCACCACAGGATCTTTTACCACTTTCCCATCGGCATCTAAAAAAGCATTTTTAGGAATGTGCAACTGGCTACCAGAAACGTGAATTATGACGGTATCTGCATTCGGGTTGATGTGGTAAATCTGATAAGCAACTTGTAAAGCGGGTAGGGGGCTATCGATAATTTTTTTTGTTTCGCGCGTATCACCTGGCGCAACTTGTTTGGTGTTTTTGGGCCTTTGGTTACAGGCAAGGGCCAGCAAAGCCAGGATAAATAAAGGCAGTTTTAACATATGGTTTTTAAAAGGTTTATAAACCATAAATTAACAGCTTTAGATGTTTTGTTTAAATACCTAAGGTTGGGTATTTTCTTTGGCTTTAGCAGGCCGACTGTGTTTTTCGTAATTGATAATCACCACCAAATCTTCAGTACCGGTTTGCTTTAATCCGTGCGAACTTCCCGGTCGCGTTAAAATAGCGTCGCCGGCTTTAACGGTAAAACTTTTGCCGTTCAAAGTCATTTCGCCCGTTCCGCTTACGATATAGTAGATTTCATCTTCTTTCTGCTGGTGGTAACCGATGGCAGAACCCGGCTTAAAAACCCGCTTTTTAAATATCAGGTTTAGCTCCGGTGCCTTAGCAAAAAAGTGGTAACCCGTAGTTTCGCCACCACCGTTGTGGGTGCCGGCCTGCTTAACGCCAATTGTTGCTTCATGCTCTACTAAAGAAACATTATCTTGTGAAAAGGCGATTGTTGCGGTAAATACGCAAACAAAAAAGGTTAAAACACTGTAGGTAACTTTCATCCTGGGGCGATATTGTTGCTTTTTTATCTGGCAAAATACAACAATTCTCTGAACATAATTATGCCTAACAAAAGCAAAACAAGCTACAACCTTTACCCTCGGGCGTTGCATTGTATCCCTCTAGCGCAAATGCCCGACAAATATTACAGCAATATGATGCTGAAACCGAGCATCAATAATTTGTATTTCCTTTCTAAAAATCTTTATATCAATATTTTAAAAATTATTTATCGATACAAAAATAGCTTTAAAATAAATGTCTATTAATTTAGTAGAGTTTATTAACTTGCGGCCGTTTTACTTAGCTTTGCAGCGGAAATACAACTATTGCATTGAACTTTTACCTACTATACATTTTAGTCGCTTTAGCCATCTTCGGTTTTATTGCCGCCTTCGCTTTGTTTAGCGTGTATGCCGAGCGTAAAGTGTCTGCTTTTATACAGGATCGTTTGGGGCCAATGGAAGTAGGTAAATATGGCGTGTTGCAAACCGCGGCAGATATTCTAAAGCTTATCCAAAAAGAATACATTGTGCCAACCCTTGCTGATAAGGTTTTGTTCGGTTTGGCGCCTATCATCATATTTTTAGCCGTTTATTTAGGTTTTGTAGCCCTGCCCTGGGCACCCGGATTGGTGCCAGCAAGCATGAACTTTGGCGTGTTTTACGTATTTGCCATTATATCTGTGGAAGCCCTAGGCATTATGATGGCCGGCTGGGGCTCAAACAACAAGTACAGCTTATTGGGCGCCGTGCGTTCTGTTGCACAAATTGTGTCTTACGAAATTCCAATCGGGTTTGCCATTATCTCTGCCGTGATGATTGCCCAAACCCTCGATTTGCAAGTTATTAATCAAAACCAAGGTGTGCTGGCCACTGCGCCTGTACAGTTTTTAGGTTTTATAGATGTAAAAGCCGTGGGTGGCATTTTGGCGTGGAATGTTTTTCAGGCGCCGCACCTTTTGGTGGCCTACGTGATTTATTTTATCGCCTCTTTGGCCGAGTGTAACCGGGCACCTTTTGATTTGCCCGAAGCAGAATCTGAATTGGTAGCCGGTTTTCATACCGAATATAGCGGAATGCGCTTTGCCTTTATTTTCTTGGCCGAGTACGCCATGATGTTTTTGGTCGCCATGTTGGGCGTAACCTTATTTTTAGGTGGCTGGAACACGCCATTGCCAAACATCGGCACGCTAAAATTAGCCAATTATACCACCGGTTTATTTTGGGGTATTTTTTGGATGATGGCAAAATGCCTAACCGTGGTAGGCGTGCAAATGTGGATACGTTGGACTTTGCCGCGCTTGCGTGTAGATCAGCTGATGACGCTCTGCTGGAAAATATTAACACCATTGGCATTTTTATGCTTGGTAATCTCAGGGATTTGGAAGCTACTTTTGTTTTAACATGATTTTAAAAACGGCATTTAAGGGTTTACAAACATCATGGAAAGGCTTGGTACTTACGCTAAAGCACTTTTTTGAGGCACGCAAGTCTAAAGTAGTGGCCGATGTAAAATCGCCGAATTACTTTGACCAACAAAACGGAATTGCCACCGTGCAGTACCCGCGCCAAGAACTGCCGGTGCCAGAAGTAGGGCGTTACCAACTAGATGTGGTAATTGATGATTGTATCGTGTGCGATTTATGCGCCAAAATTTGCCCCGTAGATTGCATAGAAATAGAAAGTATTAAGGCTACAGAGGCCATCGGCAAAACATCAGATGGGTCTGTTAAACGTTTATATGCCGCCAAGTTTGATATTGATATGGCTAAATGTATGTTCTGCGGTTTGTGTACCACGGTATGCCCTACAGAATGTATCACCATGACCAATGGTTACGACCGTAGCTTTAGTTTGGTGACGGATTTGACCTACCATTTCTCTGATATGACAGAGGAGGAAGCAGAATTAAGGCGCGAGGAATTGGAAGCACAATTAGCAGAAAGAAAAGCGGCAAAAGAAGCGGCTATGAAGAAATAGGAGCGTGCGCCATGTTAATCCGCCGGGTGGCGGAGAAACATTTCACAAACAGCCGTGCAATGCTATAAGTAGACTCTGTTTTTGAGATTTCTCGTACCTCGAAAGTACAAAATTGATATTAAATGAAAGGCCGTGTGAAACGCCTAATTTTTTTAAAAATATCGTGATAGAACAAGTTATATTCTACATTTTAACAGCAATAGCCATTGGCAGTGCGGCCTTTGTGGTAACAAGCCAGCATTTGGTGCGCTCGGTATTTATGTTTTTTGTAACGCTTTTTGCCGTGGCAGGTCTGTATGTTTTTGCGTTGGCAGATTTTGTGGCGCTGACACAGATTGTCATTTATGTAGGCGGCGTACTGGTTTTGCTATTGTTCGCGTTCTTGCTCTCCAGCAAAAATTCTTTAGATGCCATCTCCGAAATTCCGTCCGGCTTGCTCTCCGCAAACCGATTGCCGGCGGTGTTTATCGCGCTAGCATTTTTTGCGCTACTATATTATGTGTTTAACAGCGTTAACTTCGAAAGCTTAAACTGGATACAACAAGCAAAAGCACAAAATAACATCATCAGCGTAAGCGATAATACGGTGCGCAACATTGGTGTAAACTTGATGAGCAAATACCTGTTGCCTTTAGAACTGGTTTCTATTTTACTGATGATGGCCTTAATTGGCGCGGCGCACATTGCCAGAAAGGAACCCAAAACGCCATGATTACCTTGCAACATTTTCTGCTGATTAGCGCGGCCTTGTTTGCGCTAGGTTTGTACGGTGTAATTACCCGCAGAAACGCCATTCAAATTTTAATGGGTATCGAGCTGATGATCAACGCATCCATCTTAAATATGGTGGCTTTTTCAAAATTTGACCGTGCCGAAAATACCGGGCAGGTTTTCGGTCTTTTCATTATCATCCTGGCAGCCGTTGCCGTTGCCGTAGCGCTGGTCATCATCATGAATTTGTATAAACGCGTGCAAACTATTGATCCGTCAAAAACTAAAAGCTTAAAAGGATAATGGAGCAATATTTTACCGATTCTCAGCTCTTGTACCTCGCGCTAATAACCATTACGGCGCCCTTCCTTTCCTTTCTGTTTGGGCAGTTTTTTAAAAAATATGCGGTGCTTTGGGGCATCTCCAGCATCAGCATCAGCTTAGTTACCTCCGTTTTGCTGTTTTTTAGCGTGTGGCAAAATCAGGTTTTGCATTACAGCTTTAGCTGGATTAAATTGGCCAACATACAAATCAACCTCGGCTTCCTGCTAAATAATCTGAGTGTGATTATGCTGGTGCTGGTGTCGTTCATCGCTTTGCTGGTGCATATCTATTCGGTGGAGTATATCCGCAAAGACGCGCTCAAATACCGTTACTTCTCGTACCTCAGCTTGTTCTGTTTTGCCATGCTCTGCGTGGTGATGGCCGATAACCTCTTTTTACTTTACGCATTTTGGGAGCTGGTAGGCTTTGCATCTTACCTGCTTATTGGTTTTTGGTTTACAAAACGACGCGCCGTACATGCCAATAAAAAAGCTTTTGTAATGAATAGGGTAGGCGATGTGGGCTTTTTGGTAGGCATCATGATATTGCTGGCACAATTTGGCACCGTTGATTTGCAGACTTTGTTCGCAGAGAACGGACTAATCCATTCGTCTTTTGTACAAAACGGATTATGGGTAAGCCCGTTCCGTTCTATGCCATCGGCATGGTTGACCATTGCGGGCGTTTGCTTTTTATTGGGGGCGGCTGGTAAATCGGCGCAGTTTCCATTGCACTCTTGGTTGCCGGATGCCATGCAGGGGCCAACCGCGGTTTCCTCTCTAATCCACGCGGCAACCATGGTAGCAGCCGGCGTGTTTTTGCTCTTGCGCATTTCCCCACTTTTTAACGAAGCTGTGCTTACACTGATGGCTTCCATCGGTTTGTTAACCGCTTTTATGGCAGCAAGCATCGCGCTTACGCAAACGGATATTAAAAAAGTATTGGCATTTTCTACCATCTCTCAGTTGGGCTTTATGGTGCTGGCCGTAGGCGTACAAGATAATGCTTCGGCTATCTTCCACCTCTCTACCCATGCGTTTTTTAAATGTTTACTGTTTTTAGCAGCGGGGATGGTAATCCATCAGTTGCACCATGTAAAAGAATACACCGAAACAAAGTTCGACGAACAGGATATGGCCAATATGGGCGGTTTATTTAAGCGTATGCCTTTAACCGCGGTGGTATTTATTATTGCCGCCTTGGCTTTGGCGGGCTTGCCTTTTACCTCAGGCTTTTTGTCCAAAGACGGCATTTTAATTAGCGTTTTTGATTGGGCAGGGCACCGTGGAGGCTTATTCTGGATTTTTCCTTTGCTGGTATCCATCACCTCTTGGCTCACTACTTTTTACATCTTTAGGTTAATTTTTAAAACCTTTTTTGGCGATTTCCGCTTGCCCAACATCATCAACGTCCGGGCAGAGGAGATGCACCTGCACGACCCTAACAACTGGATGAAAGTGCCGGCAGTAATACTGGCAGTTTGTTGCTTGGGATTGGTTTTCGCCATCAATCCGCTCAGCTTAGAAAGTTCGTGGCTGCATCACGCTTTTGTGCAACAAGCGCATGAAAACGGATTGCTGCACCTACTGGTGCCGGTTTATATCAACGTGTTAAGCGTTGTGCTCATCATCGCAGCTTATTATATATACGCGCAGGGTCGCATCACTTTTAGCAATCAGCGTACATGGTACTATCAATTTTCTTATCAGCAATGGTATTTCAATTGGCTGTACGATAAAAAATTGGTGGCGCTGGTGCTGTGGAAAAGTAAAATGGCCTTTTGGTTTGATCGTTACGTAATCGACGGGCTAGTCCATTTTTCGGCAAAAGCCGCACTTTTTATGTCGCGCTTAAGCGATTTTTGCGACCGCTATTTGGTAGACGGCGCGGTAAACGGTATTGCAAGCATCATGTCGCGCTTTAGCGTTTGGTTTAGGTCTATGCAAAACGGCAAGTTACAGCATTATTTTGTGTGGATGCTGCTTTTATTCTTAGGGTTTATGATTTTTAAAATAATAATCTGATGGGTTTATTATCTATCCTGATATTTCTGCCGATAGTAAGCGGCGTGCTGATTTTAGCTTTACCCAAAAGCTTAAATACTTGGTATAAATACATCACCTTGGTGGCTTGTGCTATGCAGTTGCTATTGGCCAGCTACTTATACTATGCATTTAAAACCGGCGATGGCTTTGCAGGTGTTAACCAGCTTTCGCAGTACCAATATGTAGAGAATTTAAGTTGGATACGTTTGCAACTGGGCAGTTTGGGCACCTTACAAATTGATTATCTGTTAGGTGTAGATGGTTTCTCCATCGCCTTGGTTTGGCTTTCGGCTTTGGTGATGCTTATGGCTACGCTTTCATCTTGGGAGATAAAAACAAATCTTAAAGGATATTTTTCGCTTTTCTTACTGCTAAACGCCTCGGTAATCGGTGTGTTTTGTGCTTTAGACTTGTTTTTGTTTTACGTGTTTTACGAGCTAATGCTTTTGCCTTTATACTTCCTTATCGGGATGTGGGGCGGCGTAAGGCGCGAGTATGCTTCAATCAAATTTTTCCTTTACACCCTATTCGGTTCGGTGTTTATGTTGTTAGTGATTGCCGGCTTATACCTCTCCGTTACCGACCCTGCAACCGGCAACCATACCTTTAACATGGTGCACGCCATGAACCCCGCTAATTACAGCAACGGTGCTATTTTCAACCTAAGTTCTGGCGCTCAAATATTCGGTTTCCCGGCAAGGCTAGTCGGTTTTATAGTGGTATTTGTGGCCTTTGCCATTAAAGTTCCGGTTTTTCCTTTCCACACTTGGTTGCCCGATGCGCACGTGGAAGCTCCAACGCCTATCTCTTTAATTTTGGCCGGCGTGCTGTTAAAAGTTGGCGGTTATGGTATTATCCGCATAGCTTACGGCATTTTTCCCGAAGCGGCGGTTTCACTTTCCTTTTGGATGGGACTTATTGGAGTCATCTCCATCATTTACGGCGCCATGAACGCCCTGGCACAGCGCGATATGAAACGCCTAGTGGCCTATTCGTCGGTGTCGCACATGGGCTTTGTATTGTTAGGCGTAGCTTCTTTAACATCCGAGGGAATTAACGGCGCTATGATGCAGATGGTTTCGCACGGTTTTCTTTCGGTGATGCTTTTCTTTATCGTGGGCGTCATTTATACGCGCGTGCACGATCGGGACATTTATAATTTCCGCGGACTGGCCAATCATATGCCTGTGTTCACTGGCTTTGTGATGGTGGCATTTTTTGCTTCTTTAGGCTTACCGGGCTTCTCGGCTTTTATTGCGGAGGCCTTTACTTTAATAGGCGCTTTTTCCTCCGAAAGTTTAAACGGCTACGTGCCACGCTGGATGGCAGTGCTGGGTGCACTGGGGATTTTATTGGGCGCAGCTTATTTGTTATGGACATTGCAACGGATGTATTTCGGCAAACTGAGGCTAAAAAAAGAAGAATGGAAACAAGCTTTAACCGATGTAAATGCCCGCGAGTTGACCGTGCTTATTCCGCTAGCGGCCTTTTCTTTGTTACTGGGAATTATGCCTTCTTTGCTTTTTGATGTCATGCAGGGCTCGGTTAACCAATTCATCACCTTGTTTAAATAGGCTATGTTGCAGCAGTTTCCAAATATCAGTCAATCCATAGCCGATATCCTAGCTTCCTTAAGCTACTTGCAGGGCGAGTTTGTTCTGGTAGTCGGTTTTCTGACCCTCATCATCGGCGATTTGTTTCTGAAAAAAACACGTCTTTTTGGGTTACTGTGCACTTTGTTCACCTTGTTTTTATCGGGCATATTTTTGGTGCTCGATTTATATGCATCGGCCACAGCCACGCTTATATTTAATGGAATGTTGGTGGCATCAGCAACCGTCATCAAATTTAAGTTGTTGGTATTGGTAATCACTTTAATTTCTTTGCCTTTCTTTTATCAAGATCATCGTTTGCGCCAGCACCCCAAAGGCATCAATGACTTCATGAGTATTCTGCTGGCTATGGAAATTGGCTTGTTTTTACTCATCGGCAGTGCCAATTTATTGATGCTGTATATCGGTGTCGAGATGATTTCCATTGCATCTTACCTTATGGTGGCCTATAACGCCTACCAAAAAGATCAGGCAGAAGCGGGGATGAAGTACGTGCTATTTGGCACGGTGGCTTCGGCAATTATGCTCTATGGCATTAGTCTAATTTATGGCTTCACGGGCACTATCAACCTTCACGGGGGTGCCATGGTGCAAGGTTTTGAGGGCGTGGGATTTTTAGCATCCAGCATTTCTATTACCATGCTCTTGGCGGGCTTGGGCTTTAAACTTTCGGCAGTGCCTTTCCATTTCTGGACACCGGATGCCTACCAAGTGGCACCAACTTCTGTGGTTTCTTTTTTATCTGCAGCACCAAAAATAGCGGTGTTCGGACTGCTATATTACATAATGCCTTTTTTCCAAGAGGGCGATGTTTTTAACCAGTTCATCATTGCGGTAGCTATTGCATCTATGCTTTTGGGCAATATTGCGGCGCTTTATCAGGATAACGCAAAGCGGATGATCTCGTACTCGGCAATTGGCCATACCGGTTTCATGCTGATGCTTTTTGTTTTGCCACAGGGCCAAATTTTGGACGTGTTGTTTTTTTACTTGGCCGTTTATAGTGTCTCTAACATTGCCGTATTTATGGCGCTGTCTTATATCGAGAATAATTATGGCTATTTACAGATCAGCCAGTTTAAAGCACTAGGAAAGCAGATACCGGCCATTGGCGCTTGTCTGGTGGTATTGCTGATGTCTTTAACCGGAATTCCACCAATGGCCGGCTTTGTCGCTAAGTTTTTAGTCTTCTCGGCCATGGTAAATGCTATCGATCAAAGTGCGGTACTATGGCTGTTGGTAGTTGCTGTGGTCACTACCGTAGTTTCCTTATTTTACTACCTTAAAATCCCGCTCAACTTCTTTTTGAAGCAAAGCGATGCCAATCCCTTGCCTGCAAAATCGAGCGCTTTATTGGCTGTCCTTACCATCGTTTTAACCGTTGTGGTGCTGCTGTTAGGGATTTTCCCGGGCTTGTTAGGCGGCTTTTAAACATTATTTGACAGAAGGCGCCTGCTATGACCCAATTGTTTCATTATCTTTGGATAAACTACGCGCTATGTATACCAAAAGAGAGGTGCTTCATATTCTAAAAACGCAAAAGGCTAAACTTGCGGAAAGGTATCCTATATCAGAAATTGGCCTATTTGGTTCTTTTGCACGCGAAGATTATCGAAAAGATAGCGATATAGACATTTTAGTCGATTTTAACGGGAAAATAGATGGATTTGATTTCATAAGACTGGCTCATGATCTTGAAGATATATTTCAGCAAAAAATAGATTTAGTCTCTCGCCGCGGAATTAAACCTCATTATCTTCCTTTTGTAGAAAAAAACTTAATACATGTCTGAACGGGATGATGTTTTACTTTTAGTCGATATATCCGACTCTATCAATAAAATCCTCTTATACACATCTAGTTTCACTTTCGAGGACTATACGAATGACCCGAAAACAAAAGATGCTGTGGAGCGAAATTTTGAAATTATCGGAGAGGGTTTCAAGGCTCTCAACAGATTTTAAAGACAATCATCCTGAGATAGATTGGAGGATTTTAAAAGATTTCAGAAATTTTATCATACACGAGTACTTTGGAATTGATAATGCAATAGTGTGGGATATCATTGAAAATCATATCCCAAATCTAAAGTTGAAAATCGAAACGCTTTTTTAACATTCCCGTCATGCCGCTCGTATTCCGATAATGCCGAAAAAGTAACTTTTTAAATATCTTACAGTTCTCTTTAGGTTTTAACGCAACCCTAAAAATTCGCCCAGCTTCGTGTCTTTGCGCCTTTGTGGCAATACCAAAAGCTTCTACTTTTCTCGTGGTTTACTCACAACCTGACCGCTAAGAATAGGCCTACTGCACCCTTTTCATAATATTTTAGGCATGGCGTTGTTTGGCGTCTCTTGGCGTTGCTTGGCGCCGTTTGGCGTATTTGTGCTTGGAAAACGAAAAAGGCTTTGTTCGCTAGTTCTTCGCTAATCCTCCGTACCTCCTTCGCAAAACCGGCACTTTTTGCGAACAAGTAGCCAAGAAGGTACGGACAAGGTGTGTTAGATTTTATAAATTTTCGAGAGCTTTTTTGACAGTACCGCTCCCACACTTCTCCCACTTGTCTTCGGGAAAACGGGTGTATTTCTCGAAGAAGTCTCGAAGCGGTCTCGAAGAAAATACGGGAAATGTGGCAAAACCCGGCAAAACTCAGCAAACTTCGGCAGCTATTCCTGAGCGTTCAGATTTTTTTAATCTAAAGCTTTTAGCTCTTCCCGTGTCTAAGCCAAGTTCTTGCAAATTCTAGTTCTTTTGGAATCAATTAAATGCGTTTTTTAACTATAACAAAACGTTCGGAGATTTGTCAGCGCAGACTCTACAAATAAACTTCTCGAAAACAGGTAAAACACCGGTCCTTTCTCTCAAGCCATTCGTTTTAGCGCCTTTGCGTCTTCATGGCAGCACTACAAAACCCAAACCTGTGTATGTTTTTGCTTCTCTTTTTTTAGACGCCCTTTTAAGCGCACTTTAAGTATTCCTTAAGTATTCCTTAAGCGAAGGAGTAAAATTTCAAATAGCAAAAAATTAGGGATTTGATGTTTCAACAGCTACCAAATCGTTTCAACGGCTACCATTTTGTTTCACCTAATTCATTTTTTTTTAAAATCAGATAAAAAACCCGCAAATGATAAGCATCAACTTCGTGTCCACACTCCAATTGACGAGCTTTAGCTAGCGCCCGTTAGCTACATCAAAAAAATACTCTTCGGGGCAAACAGAGTCTGCAACAGATTACTCATCAACCATCAAATTACATGAAAACACACCGCCTTAAAATATTTTAATAATTTATTCTTAACTGTTTGATTATTAATAAGACTTTTCTATCTTTGCCGTCCCTTTTGGGGAAATTGTATCCACCTTGAACGAAGCCCTACTGCTTCGATGGGTGTTAATTAAATTAAAAAATGTCAGGAATTATTGGAAAAAAAGTAGGAATGACCAGCATTTTTGACGCAGAGGGGAAGAACGTTCCTTGTACTGTGATTCAAGCTGGACCTTGTGTGGTGACACAAGTAAGAACCATCGAAAATGATGGCTACACTGCGGTGCAGTTAGCTTACGATGAGAAAAAAGAAAAAAACACAACTGCGGCGCTAAAAGGTCACTTCGCAAAAGCCGGAACTTCACCAAAACGTAAAGTGGTAGAGTTCAAGTATTTTACAGAAGAGAAAGCCCTAGGCGAAGTAGTGGATGTTAATCTTTTTGTAGAAGGAGACTACGTTGATGTAGTGGGTACTTCTAAAGGTAAAGGTTTTCAGGGCGTTGTGAAACGTCACGGATTTGGCGGTGTGGGTGGTCAAACTCACGGTCAGCACAACCGTATGCGTGCTCCGGGTTCATTAGGTGCATCTTCTTATCCTTCAAGAGTATTCAAAGGGATGAGAATGGCCGGAAGAACTGGTGGCGACAGAGTGAAAATCCAAAACCTTCAAGTTGTTAAGGTATTTGCTGAGCAAAATTTATTGGTAGTGAGCGGATCTGTTCCGGGAGCTAAAGGTTCGTACGTATTAATCGAGAAGTAAGATGGAAGTTAAAGTATTAGACATCTCAGGTAAAGAAACAGGTGCCAAGGTGCAGCTTTCTGAGGGAATCTTCGGTATTGAACCAAATGACCACGCTATTTATTTAGACGTAAAACAGTACCTAGCAAACCAACGCCAAGGAACTCACAAAGCAAAACAACGTAACGAGATTGCCGGTTCAACCCGTAAATTGTACAAACAAAAAGGTACAGGCGGTGCACGTGCCGGTAACATCAAATCGCCATTGTTTAACGGTGGTGGTAGAGTTTTTGGCCCGCAACCGCGCGATTACAGCTTTAAGTTGAACAAAAAGCTGAAAGAGTTGGCGCGTAAATCGGCCTTAACTTACAAAGTAAAAGATAACAGCCTTGTTGTATTAGAAGACTTCGCTTTTGATACCCCAAAAACTAAAAACTTTGTTAGCCTGCTAAACGCTTTGAATTTTGAAGGCACCAAAACATTGGTAGTATTGCCAGAAGGTAATAAAAATGTGTATTTGGCCAGCAAAAACATCCAAAAAGCAAAAGTGGTTACAGCAGATGAGTTAAACACTTACGATGTGTTAAACGCAGTGAAATTAGTATTAACTACCGGTTCGGTAAAAACATTGGAGGAGGCATTAGCCAAGTAATATGGAAATCTTAAAAAAACCTGTATTAACAGAAAAAGCTACTTTGTTGACCGAGAAACTGAACCGTTATACGTTTGAGTGCGATCACAGAGCTAACAAAATACAAATTGCTGCAGCTGTTGAAGCCATGTACGGTGTAAACGTAGCAGCAGTAAACACATCAGTAGTAGTAGGTAAATTAAAAACCAGATCTACTAAAGCTGGTATGGTATCAGGTAGGGCCGCTAAATACAAAAAAGCGATCATTACCCTAAAAGAAGGTGAAGTTATTGACTTTTATAGCAATATTTAATTGAATTATGGGCTTAAGAAAATTTAAACCAGTAACCCCCGGAACCCGTTTCAGAGTAGGTAACGATTTTTCTGAAATCACTACCAACACGCCTGAGAAATCACTTACAGTGAAAAAAACGCGCTCTGGTGGCCGTAACCATGCTGGTAAAATGACTATGCGTTATATCGGTGGGGGACACAAGCAATTGTACCGATTAATAGATTTTAAACGCGATAAAAAAGACATCCCCGCAAAAGTTGCAACAGTAGAGTACGATCCAAACCGTACAGCCCACATTGCCCTATTGCATTATGTAGATGGTGAAAAGAGATATATCATCTGCCCTGAAGGTTTAAAAGTTGGACAAACGGTTATTGCCGGAGAAAACGTAGCTCCAGATCTTGGAAATACCATCTCTTTAGCAAAAATCCCTTTGGGTTCTATTATCCACAACATTGAGTTGAAGCCTGGAAAAGGTGGCCAAATTGCAAGAAGCGCAGGTTCTTATGCGCAACTGGCAGCCCGTGACGGTAAGTACGCTACCATTAAAATGCCTTCTGGTGAAACTCGTTTAATCTTAGTTACCTGTACAGCAACTATCGGTACAGTATCTAACTCATCTCATGCAAATGAAGTGTTAGGTAAAGCCGGTAAAAAACGCTGGTTAGGTCGTCGTCCACGTGTTAGAGGTGTGGCCATGAACCCAGTAGATCACCCAATGGGTGGTGGTGAGGGTAGATCATCAGGTGGTCACCCACGTTCAAGAAAAGGTTTATTGGCTAAAGGCTTTAAAACCCGCGACAAAAAGAAATACTCAAATCGTTTCATCATTGAGAGGAGGAAGAAATAATGGCTCGTTCGATTAAAAAAGGACCTTATATAGATCATAACGTAGAGAAAAAAGTCTCTACTATGAATGAATCAGGCAAAAAAACCGTAATTAAAACCTGGTCAAGAAGATCAATGATTTCTCCGGATTTCGTAGGTCACACTTTCGCAGTGCACAACGGAAACAAGTTTATTCCGGTTTACGTAACTGAAAACATGGTTGGTCATAAACTTGGTGAGTTTGCCCCAACCAGAACATTTAGAGGACACGCTGATAAGAAAAAATAATTAAGCAATGGAAGCAGTAGCAAAATTAAAGAATTGCCCATCTTCACCTCGTAAAATGAGACTGGTTGTAGATCTGATCAGGGGTGAAGCTGTTGAAAAGGCACTTTACATATTAAAATATAGCAACAAAGAGGCAGCAACAAAAGTTGAGAAATTATTGTTGTCTGCTATCAAAAACTGGGAAACTAAAAATGAGGGTCAACGCCCAGAAGACGCTAAATTGTTTGTGAAAACAGTAATGGTTGACGGTGGTCGCCAGTTAAAGCGTTTAAGACCAGCACCACAAGGCCGTGGATACAGAATTCGCAAGCGTTCTAACCACGTTACTTTGGTTGTAGATAGTAAGAATGTTGAACCTCAAACTAATTAAGCAGAAATGGGACAAAAAGCTAATCCAATAGGACTAAGGTTAGGCATCGTAAGAGGATGGGATTCTAACTGGTACGGTGGTAATAAATACGCTGATAAATTAGTTGAGGACGAAAAAATCCGTAAATATCTATCTGCACGTATCGCTAAAGGCGGTGTGGCTAAAGTGGTAATCGAAAGAACGTTAAAACGTATCACAGTTACTATTCATACAGCTCGTCCGGGTATCGTTATCGGTAAAGGCGGTTCTGAGGTTGATAAAATCAAAGAAGAGCTTAAAAAACTAACTAAAAAAGACGTACAGATCAACATTTTCGAGATCAAACGTCCGGAGTTAGACGCACAATTAGTGGCAGACGGTGTTGCGAAACAGTTAGAAGCCAGGATTTCTTTCCGTAGAGCGATGAAAACTTCAATCGCATCAACCATGAGAATGGGCGCAGAAGGGATCAAAATTATGTGCTCTGGCCGTTTAGGCGGTGCCGAGATGGCGCGCAGCGAGCAGTATAAAGACGGTAGAACACCGTTGCATACCTTAAGAGCTGATATAGACTATGCTTTGGGCGAAGCTTTAACTACCTATGGTAAAATAGGTATCAAAGTTTGGATCTGTAAAGGCGAAGTTTATGGTAAAAGAGATCTTTCTCCAAACATCGGTGCAAACACAGGCAAAGGTGGCAAACCAGAAGGTGGCTTTGGATCGCGCGATAATAACCGTGGCGACAGAAAAGGCGGACACCGCGGTGGAAACAACAGAGGCGGTGCAGGTGCCGGCAGAGGAAAAAGATAAATAGTAGAACTATCGTTTAACGATTTAAAGACAAAGTAATGTTACAGCCAAAAAGAACGAAGTTCAGAAAGATGCAAAAAGGCAGAATGAAAGGTTTAGCCTCTCGTGGTGCTGAGTTGTCTTTCGGTTCATTCGGTATAAAATCATTAGAAGAAAGCTGGATCACCAGCCGTCAGATAGAAGCCGCACGTATCGCGGTTACGCGTTTCATGAAACGTGAAGGTCAAGTTTGGATCCGTATCTTCCCTGATAAACCCGTTACTAAAAAGCCTGCAGAGGTACGTATGGGTAAAGGTAAAGGTGCGCCAGAATACTGGGTGGCAGTGGTAAGGCCAGGCCGTATCCTTTTCGAAGCAGAAGGTGTGCCTTATGAAGTTGCTAAAGAAGCTATGCGTTTAGCAGCACAGAAATTACCAGTTCAAACAAAGTTTGTAGTACGTAGAGATTACGTAGAAGCATAAACAAGTTTTTAGTTTTTTTTGTTGGCCGTTACCCTACAAAGACAACTTTAACTATTAACTAACAATAAGAATGAAATACTCAGAAATCAAAGACCTGTCTACAGAAGAAATCGTAACCAGGATTCAAGAGGAAAAAGCAAACCTGACCAAATTAAAGTTTGCGCACGCAGTTTCTGCTATAGAAAACCCGACCAGGATTAACAAGGCGAGAAAGGATATTGCTCGTTTCAACACCGAATTAAGTCAGCGCAAGGCTAAGGCAGTTTCTGATAGTAATTCATAATTTTTAAAGTCGAAATGGAAAGAAAATTAAGAAAAACAAGAACTGGGTTAGTGTTGAGCAACAAAATGGATAAATCCATTGTTGTAGCGGTTGAGCGTAAAGTGAAACACCCAATTTATGGTAAGTTCGTAAAAACGACGACCAAATTTATGGCTCATGACGAGAAGAATGATTGCGGTATCGGCGATACCGTTTTGATCATGGAGACACGTCCGCTGAGTAAAAATAAGAACTGGAGATTAGTTGAAATTTTAGAAAGGGCTAAGTAAGATGGTACAACAGGAATCAAGACTAAATGTAGCCGATAACTCGGGCGCTAAAGAGGTTTTAGTAATTAGAGTTTTAGGCGGTACCCGTAAAAGATATGCTTCTATTGGAGATAAAGTGGTTGTTACCGTAAAAAGCGCAATCCCTTCTGGAAACATCAAAAAAGGTACTGTATCAAAAGCCGTAGTAGTAAGGACTAAAAAGGAGATAAGAAGAAAAGACGGTTCTTATATCCGTTTCGACGATAATGCTGCTGTTTTGTTGAACGCACAAGACGAGCCAAGAGGAACCCGTATTTTCGGCCCTGTTGCAAGAGAGCTGCGTGAAAAACAATTCATGAAAATTGTATCATTAGCACCGGAGGTATTGTAATATGGAAAACAATAAAAAAGTAAAACTGAACATCCGTAAAGGAGATTTAGTTAAGGTTATAGCAGGCGACTCAAAAGGGCAACAAGGCAAGGTGCTTGAGGTAATTACCAAAACCAATCGCGTATTGGTAGAAGGTACCAACATGGTATCTAAACATACTAAACCAAACGCAGCCAACCCTAATGGTGGCATTGTAAAAAAAGAAGCCCCAATTCATATTTCTAACGTGTCTTTAATAGATCCTAAATCTGGTAAAGCTACACGTGTGAGCAGAAAAAGAAATGAAGACGGGAAAGTAATTAGAATAGCTAAAAAATCTGGGGAGGAAATTAAGTAATGGCTTACGCACCAAGATTAAAAAACAAATACAAAGAGGAAATTGTAAGCGCTTTGAAGGATAAATTCCAATACAAAAGCGTTATGCAAGTACCTAAGTTGCAGAAAATAGCGATTAACCAAGGTGTTGGCGCTGGTGTAACTGACAAAAAGGTGGTTGAATCTGCAATTTTAGAGCTAACAACCATTACTGGCCAGCAAGCCGTAGCAGCAAAGTCTAAAAAAGACATCTCTAACTTTAAATTGCGTAAAGGTATGCCGGTAGGTGTGCGTGTTACTTTGCGCGATAACCAAATGTACGAGTTTTTAGACCGTTTAATTTCTGTTGCACTTCCTCGTATCCGCGATTTCAAAGGTATTAATGATAAAGGTTTTGACGGCCAAGGTAACTATACTTTGGGTGTGTCAGAACAAATTATCTTCCCAGAGATCAACATTGACAAAATCAATAAAATCCAAGGTATGGATATTACTTTTGTGACTTCTGCGGGTACAGATTTAGAAGCATTAGAATTGCTTAAACAATTCGGTTTACCATTTAAAAATCATAACATAGTTAACAATGGCTAAAGAAGGAATTAAAGCTCGTGAGCTAAAACGCCAAAAGTTGGTTGAAAAATACGCGGCAAAAAGAGAGGCATTAAAAGCAGCCGGAGATTACGAAGGCTTAGATAAATTGCCTAAAAACGCTTCGCCGGTACGTTTGCACAACAGATGTAAGTTAACCGGAAGACCAAGAGGTTATATGCGCCAGTTTGGTATTTCGCGTGTTACCTTCCGCGAAATGGCTCTAGCAGGCAAAATCCCAGGAGTAAGAAAAGCTAGCTGGTAAAAGAAAAATAATCATAAAGAATTTTTTGTACCTTTGCGGTCCGAAAAATTCTTTTTTTTACATCAATAATAATGTATACAGATCCAATCGCAGATTATCTTACAAGAGTAAGGAATGCCATCAAGGCCAACCACAGGGTTGTAGAAATTCCTGCATCAAACCTTAAAAAAGAAATCACAAAAGTTCTTTTTGACAAAGGTTACATCACGAACTACAAGTTTGAGGACAACAACGTTCAAGGCACCATTAAAGTAGCTTTGAAATACCATCCGATAACCAAAGTTCCGGCTATCCGCAGCATTGCGAGAGCCAGTAGACCAGGTTTGAGAAAATATGCAGGTACGGGCGATATGCCAAGAGTATTAAATGGTTTAGGTATAGCCATATTGTCAACTTCTAAAGGTGTAATGACCGATAAAGAAGCAAAACAACTTAATGTTGGTGGCGAAGTTTTATGTTACGTTTACTAGTTTAAGGAGGTTTAAGAAATGTCAAGAGTAGGTAAATCACCAATTCCAGTTCCAAATGGCGTAACGTTAACAGTATCTAAAGACAATTTAGTAACGGTTAAAGGCCCAAAAGGAGAATTAAGTCAGCAAGTAGATTCAGACATTACTGTAGCTGAAGAAGACGGAAACATCGTTGTGAAACGACCAACCGATCAAAAACGCCACAAAGCTTTGCACGGTTTGTACAGGGCTTTAATTAACAACATGGTTGTTGGCGTTACTGAAGGTTATAAAGTTCAACAAGAATTAGTGGGTGTGGGTTACAGAGCATCTAACCAAGGAAATACTTTAGATTTGGTTTTAGGTTTTTCTCACCACGTAGTTTTTGCGCTTCCGCCAGAAGTTAAAGTTGCTACCGCATCAGAAAAAGGAAAGAACCCAATTATCACTTTAGAATCTATTGACAAACAGTTACTTGGACAAGTAGCGGCAAAGATTCGCTCGTTAAGAGCACCAGAACCTTACAAAGGTAAAGGTATTAAGTTTGTTGGTGAAGAGTTGAGAAGAAAAGCAGGTAAGTCGGCATCTAAAAAATAATTGTAATGGCAGGAAAAGTTAAAACATCCCGCAGGGATAGAATAAAAAAAGGCATCAGAAAAAGAATTTCTGGGTCTCAAGAGCGCCCTCGCTTATCTGTTTTCAGAAGCAATAAAGGCATTTACGCTCAAATTATAAATGACAACGACGGTAAAACGTTGGTAGCAGCTTCATCTTTAGAGAAAGATTTTAGTGCATCAGGTACTAAAATAGACCAATCAAAAGAAGTGGGCAAAAAAGTAGCTGAGAAAGCTGTTGCCGCCGGCATTAAAGAAGTTGTTTTTGATAGAAATGGTTACTTGTACCATGGCCGCATTAAATCTTTGGCCGAAGGCGCACGTGAGGGTGGTTTAATCTTTTAATGGAAGTATAGCATGTCAACTATAAATATAAAGAGAGTAAAAGCGAACGAGATTGAATTAAAAGATCGTTTAGTTAGTATCCAACGTGTTGCTAAAGTTACCAAAGGTGGTCGTACTTTCAGTTTCTCTGCTATTGTTGTAGTAGGTGATGAAAACGGTGTAGTAGGCTACGGTTTAGGTAAAGCAAAAGAGGTTACCGAGGCCATTGCCAAAGGTATCGATGATGCTAAAAAGAACTTGGTAAAAGTACCTGTAATTAACAACACCATCCCGCATGAGCAAATAGGTAAGTTTTCTGGCGGTTTTGTTTTCTTAAAACCAGCAGCAAACGGTACCGGAGTAATTGCCGGTGGTGCGATGAGGGCTGTATTAGAATCTGCCGGTATCCACAACGTATTGGCAAAGTCTAAAGGTTCTTCTAACCCGCACAACGTGGTTAAAGCAACTATTTCTGCGCTATCTCAAATGAGAGATGCACGCACGGTAGCTCAACAAAGAGGTGTTTCATTAGATAAAGTTTTTAACGGTTAAGAAGATGGCTAAGATAAAAATCACCCAGATTAAGAGCGTTATTGATAGAAGCGAACGCCAAAAAAGAACGATGCAGGCTTTGGGTTTAACCAAAATTAACAGCACCGTTGAAGTAGAAGCTAATCCGGCAATCATCGGAATGGTTAAAAAAGTAAATCATTTGGTAGCCGTAGAAAAAGTATAATTACCATGAATTTAAGTAACTTAAAACCTGCAGAAGGTTCAGTAAAAAATAGAAAAAGAATTGGTCGTGGTACCGGTTCTGGACGTGGCGGTACTTCCACACGCGGACATAAAGGTGCGGGCTCGCGCTCTGGTTACTCTTCAAAAGTTGGTTTTGAAGGTGGTCAAATGCCTTTACAGCGCCGTGTGCCAAAAGTAGGATTTAAAAACCCGAACCGTGTTGAGTACGTTGGAATTAATTTAGATGTTTTACAAGGCATTGCAGAGAAATTTAATTTAAGTGCTGTTTCTTTAGAAACTTTGAGAGCGCACGGTTTAGTTTCTAAAAATGACTTAGTAAAAATCTTAGGCCGTGGCGAGCTTAAAACAAAGCTTGAGGTTAAAGCCCACGGATTTACTGCAACAGCACAAAAAGCTATCGAAGCTTTAGGTGGTTCGGTTGAAAAAATATAATTTTACTTCATGAAGAAGCTGTTCACGACATTATCCAATATTTGGAAAATCGAGGAATTAAGAGTGCGTATTTTATACACACTCTTAATTCTTTTGGTATATAGAATCGGTTCATTTATCGTATTGCCTGGCGTAGATCCGGCATCGTTAAGCAACCAAGAGGCCAAAGATGGCTTACTGGGTTTGTTAAACATGTTTGCAGGAGGTTCTTTTTCTAGAGCGTCTATTTTCGCTTTAGGAGTAATGCCTTATATCTCTGCGTCCATCGTGGTTCAGTTATTAGGTATTGCAGTTCCGTATTTTCAAAAAATGCAGAAAGAAGGAGAAAGTGGCCGTAAGAAGATCGATCAGATTACGCGTTACCTAACTATCGGTATTACTGCTTTGCAAGCCATCGGTTACGTTAAATCACAGATTTCTCCGGAAGCTAGGTTAATTAGCGAGCCTTTATTTACCATTTCTTCAATGATTATCCTTACCGCAGGTACCATGTTTGTAATGTGGATGGGTGAGAAAATCACAGATAAAGGTATTGGTAACGGTATCTCTATCTTAATTATGGTGGGTATTATTGCACAGTTGCCTTACGGTATTTTTGGAGAGTTTATGTTTAGGTTAAACGGTTCTGGAGGTTTAATCGCGTTCTTTATCGAGCTGGTAGCCTTATTCGCCGTGGTAGTATTTACGGTGTTAATTATCCAAGGAACACGCAAAGTACCTGTACAATACGCTAAAAAGATTGTTGGGAATAAGCAGTATGGCGGTGTAAGACAGTATATTCCGTTAAAGTTGAATGCGGCAGGTGTAATGCCGATCATTTTTGCGCAAGCAATTATGTTTATCCCTTCAACTATCGGGCAGTTTTTCCCATCAGCGCAATCGTCGTTGTTAGCATCATTTAGTGATTATACTTCATTTGCCTACAACCTTACTTTTGCCATCCTTATTATCTTGTTCACGTTCTTTTACACTGCAATCACCATTAATCCTAACCAAATGGCGGATGATATGAAAAAGAACGGTGGCTTTGTACCGGGCATTAAACCAGGTAAAGCAACTGCCGATTTTATCGACGCAATTATCTCTAGGATTACTTTCCCAGGTTCTATATTTTTAGCTATCATCGCTATTTTACCGGCATTTGCAATTATCGCAGGTGTTAACTCGCAATTTGCGCACTTCTTTGGAGGTACTTCTTTGCTGATTTTAGTAGCGGTAGTTTTAGATACTTTGCAACAAATCGAAAGTCACTTATTGATGCGCCATTACGATGGTTTGATGAAGACGGGAAGAATTAGCGGTCGTACGGCAACTACTTCTGTTGGTACTTCAGAAGCAGTGATCTAAATCGATAATGCGAAAAAT
Organism: Pelobium manganitolerans; assembly: GCF_003609575.1. Taxonomy (GTDB): domain Bacteria; phylum Bacteroidota; class Bacteroidia; order Sphingobacteriales; family Sphingobacteriaceae; genus Pseudopedobacter; species Pseudopedobacter manganitolerans. Next base: position 135,008 of record NZ_MBTA01000005.1, read on the forward strand.
AATCCTCAAGTCGCCAGAAGAAATTGAGCTAATCAGAGCGAGTTCGCAATTGGTAGCTAGAACCCACGCCGAGGTTGCAAAAATCATCGGCGAGGGTGTTTCTACAAAACAGCTGAACAAAGTTGCTGAAGAGTTTATAAGAGATAATGGCGCAATACCAGCCTTTTTAAACTATAACGGTTTTCCGTACACACTGTGCATTTCTTTAAATGATCAAGTGGTGCACGGTTTCCCAAGCGACTATCAGTTGCAAAGTGGCGATATCGTTTCTGTAGATTGTGGCGTAATAAAAGACGGTTATTTTGGCGACTCGGCTTATACCTTTATGATAGGTGAGGTTGAAGAAGAAACCAAACAATTGTTAAAGGTCACCCAAGAATGCTTGGATTTAGCCATCGAGAAAGCCATAGTGGGCAACCGCGTTGGCGATATCGGTTATGCTTGCCAGCAGCACGCAGAAAGACATGGCTACGGTGTAGTGAAAGAGTTGGTGGGGCATGGCGTGGGTAAAATGTTGCACGAGAAACCAGATGTGCCAAACTACGGTAAAAGAGGCTCGGGCATTAAGTTGGTTGAGGGGATGGTTTTAGCTATTGAACCGATGATTAACGCGGGCAGGGCCGCTGTTAAATTCTGGAACGACGGCTGGACGGTTTCAACCATAGACAAAAAGCCTTCTGCACATTTTGAGCATACAGTTGCGATTAAAAAAGGTAAAGCAGATGTACTATCTACGTTTGCATACGTAGAAGAAGTTTTAAATAAAAAATAAAAATTAAAATATTTTTACTTAATTTTGCGTCCCGCTTTGGGCGGTGCTAAAACAGTAAAAATCAAACAAATATGGCTAAACAATCCTCTATAGAGCAAGACGGGATTATTAAAGAAGCATTATCTAATGCAATGTTCCGTGTTGAACTGGAGAACGGTCATGAGATTATCGCGCATATTTCGGGTAAAATGAGGATGCACTACATCAAAATTTTACCGGGGGACCGCGTTAAGTTGGAGATGTCTCCATATGATCTTACAAAAGGTAGAATTACTTATAGGTATAAATAGAAATGAAAGTTAGAGCATCCATTAAAAAACGCAGCGCTGATTGCAAAATCATCCGCAGGAAAGGGAAACTTTACGTTATCAACAAAAAGAATCCTAAGTTCAAGCAGCGTCAAGGTTAATTATTAAAACTATCAACAAACACAAATGGCAAGGATAGCAGGTATAGATTTACCAAAAAACAAAAGAGGAGAGATCGGCCTTACTTATATCTACGGAATAGGAAGAAGCACAGCTCAGTCTATTTTAGAGCAAGCTGGCATCAGCGTAGATAAAAAAGTTCAAGATTGGACCGATGAAGAATTAACAGCGATCCGTAACATCATCAACGAGTCTATCAAAGTTGAAGGCCAATTGCGCTCTGAAGTGCAGTTAAACATCAAACGTTTAATGGATATCGGTTGTTACAGAGGACTACGTCACAGGAAAGGTTTGCCACTACGTGGGCAACGAACCAAAAACAACTCTCGTACCCGTAAAGGAAAGAGAAAAACTGTTGCGAACAAGAAAAAAGCTACTAAATAATAATTGATAGTAAGAAATGGCTAAGTCAAAAAAAGTTACTAAAAAGCGTTTAGTTGTAGTTGAGCCAGTTGGGCAAGCACATATTAACGCTACTTTTAATAACATCATTATTACCCTAACAAACAACCAAGGTCAAACTATTTCTTGGTCATCAGCCGGAAAGCAAGGTTTCAAAGGGTCTAAAAAGAATACTCCTTACGCAGCTTCACAAGCCGCTATTGACTGTGGTAAAGCAGCTCATGATTTAGGTCTTCGTAAAGTAGAGGTTTTTGTAAAAGGTCCAGGTTCTGGTCGCGAGTCGGCAATCCGTACTTTACAAAACTCTGGTTTAGAAGTAACCGTAATCAGAGATATTACGCCGCTTCCGCACAACGGATGTCGCCCACCAAAAAGAAGAAGAGTTTAATAATTATTTTAAAGATAAGATTCGCCCGGGGTTTAGCTGGGACGATACTTTAAAACACACAAAATGGCTAGATATACAGGTCCAAAATCCAAAATCGCCCGTAAATTCAGAGAACCAATTTTTGGTCCTGATAAGGCATTAGAAAGAAAAAATTACCCTCCCGGACAGCACGGTGCTTCAAAAAGAAGAGGAAAGCAGTCGGAGTACGCAACCCAGTTGCAAGAAAAACAAAAGGTAAAATACACTTATGGTGTGTTGGAGAAACAATTCTCTAACCTTTTCAAAAAAGCATCTGCTAAAGGCGGTATTACAGGTACTAACTTGCTTCAGTTATTGGAAGCTCGTTTAGATAACGCAGTTTACCGTTTAGGTATTGCACCAACCAGATCTGGTGCACGTCAGTTAGTTTCTCACAGACATATCACCGTTAACGGTGCTGTGGTAAACATTCCATCTTACCTACTTAAAGCAGGTGATGTAATTGAAGTTAGAGAGAAATCTAAATCTTTAGAAACAATCACTAACTCAGTTGCTGGCCGTACAATTAACAAATACAGCTGGTTCGAGTGGGATTCAAAAGCGCTTTCTGGTAAATTTTTACAATATCCAGAGCGTGAAAGTATTCCAGAAAACATTAAGGAAAACTTAATCGTCGAGTTGTACTCTAAATAATGATAATATTACTAGCTGGCTCTTGTTTTACAGGGGCCGGCTTAGTTATTTTATCCAGAAATTAACGATTAACATAAGGCACACATAAATGACAATATTAGCATTTCAGAGACCCGATAAAGTAATTATGCAGAAATCAACAGATTTCGACGGTACGTTTGAATTCCGCCCGTTGGAGCCTGGTTTCGGTGTTACCATTGGTAACTCGCTTAGAAGAATTTTGCTTTCTTCATTAGAAGGTTTCGCAATTACCTCTGTTCGTTTTTCAGGTGTTTCTCATGAGTTTTCTACCATCAAAGGTGTGGCAGAAGATGTTGTGGATATCATCCTTAATTTGAAACAGGTTCGCTTCAAAAAAAACGGCGACTCTGGCGATACCGAAAAAATCTTTGTGATCATTAACGGTCAAGAGACTTTTAAAGCTGGCGACATTACTAAATTCTCTAACAACTTTGAGGTTTTAAACCCCGATTTTGTAATCTGTAACATGGAAGATTCTGTTACTTTAGAGATTGAGTTGACCATCAACAAAGGTAGAGGTTACGTATCTGCAGAGGAAAATAAAAATGCTGATGCTCCGGTAGGTGTAATTGCAATTGACTCGATCTACACTCCGATCAAAAACGTAAAGTATACCATTGAGAACTTCCGTGTTGAACAAAAAACCGACTACGAAAAGTTAGTTTTAGACATCACCACTGATGGCTCTATCCATCCGGAAGAAGCATTAAAAGAAGCTGCGAAAATTTTAATCCAGCACTTTATGCTTTTCTCTGATGAGAACTTGGTGTTAGAGTCTCAGGCTAAAGAAGAAACCAAAGAGGTTGACGAAGAAGTTTTACACATGCGTAAAATTTTAAAAACCGAATTGGTTGATTTGGATCTATCTGTACGTGCATTAAACTGCTTAAAAGCGGCAGATATCAGATCATTGGCCGAGTTGGTTTCTTACGATGTTGCCGATATGTTGAAGTTCAGGAACTTCGGTAAAAAATCGTTAACTGAAATTCAGGAATTAGTAAAATCAAAAGGTTTATCTTTTGGTATGAACCTGGCAAAATTTAAATTAGACGAGGAATAATCCCGTTTGTAAACGCTTGTAAATAATGTAGCATAATTCCCGGCTCGCCATGGTGGCTTGAGCTGACGGTATGCACAAACTAAATAGTAATGAGACACGGAAAAAAACACAATCACTTAGGTCGTAAAACAGCTCACAGAAAAGCTTTACTTTCTAACTTAGCTTCTTCTTTAATTGAGCACAAGCGTATTGTGACTACTTTGGCAAAAGCAAAAGCTTTGAGAGTTTATGTAGAGCCTTTGATTACAAAATCTAAAAACGACACTACACACTCACGTCGTACAGTTTTTTCTTATTTACAGAAAAAAGAAGTAGTTACTACATTGTTCCGCGAGGTTGCAGAGAAAGTAGCTAACCGTCCAGGTGGTTACACTAGGATTGTAAAGTTGGCTAACCGCCAAGGCGACAACGCAGAAATGGCAATGATTGAATTGGTAGATTTTAACACTACCTACAATGCAGAGGCTAAGGTTGAGAAAAAAGCTACTCGTAGAAGAGGTTCAAAAGCTAAAAAATCTGAAACTACTGCTACTGAAGAGGCAACTACAAAGGCAGAAGAAACTGAAGCGAAAGCAGAAGTTGCTGAAACGCCTGCAGAAGATGCTAACGAGGCAAAAGAAGAAAAATCTGCTGAGTAAGAATAAATAAAGTTTATAAGAAACCTTCGGAAACCCGAAGGTTTTTTTTTGCCTTAAATTTACCGTTTTTATTTTTTATAAAAAGCATATGCATCGTGATAATTAATTATCTTAATGCGTCCTAAAACTTTTTATGTTATCTAAATCGAAATACAGTTTTAAGCTGGGAATCATAACTATTTTAATATTGGCGTTTGCTTGGAGCGGTGCTGTGGCACAATTAACTACCCGGGCAGATTCGCTGAGGTTAGAGCGCGAACTCCAAAGCCTAAAAGATGCTTCTGTTAGCAACCCCGATACAATTATTGTTGCGGGAGATCGCCTACTCTCCATATATGGCAAGCCTGCTACATCGCCTAACCGTTTAAAAATTTATCGTGCGTTAGGTTTTGTATTGTCAAAGCATGGGTACTTTCAGTTGACCGAGCGGTATTACCGAGAAGCTGTTGAGATAGCTAGAAAAACTGGCAACCAGTCCGCGGAAGCGGATTTAATCAATTCTTTGGGGGTAATGTGGGCAAAAAAGGGTGAGTATATAAAAGCGGAGTCGTCTTTTTTAAAGGCTTTGATTATCTCTGAGAAGGCGCGTTATGTGCCTGGCATTGTGAGCAGTTATCTAAAGCTGTCGACCCTAAGAATTAAACAGAACAAGCCTGTGGAATGTTTGAGTTTTTGCAAGAAGGCAGACTCGGTAAATGCGGTTAACCATGTTTCTTTTTTAAAACAGGAGATACTGCGGAATAAAGGCATTGTAAAGGCCATGCAGGGCCATTATGCAGAAGCGTTAGCGTCTTTTAATACGAGTTACAAAATAGGGGTAGAAGAGAAGGACGTTGTTGATCAGGTAGTTGATTTACAGAATATTGGTTTAGTTTATAAAGAGCAGAAACACATTGCTGAAGCTTTATCGTACCTTAAAAAAGCAGCTTCGCTAGCAAAAAGTTATTATTTAAAAGAGGAAGAAGTACGCGTAGAGATCAATATCCCGCCAATTTTAGCAAGTACAGGAAATTTTGATGAAGCAGAAGCCCTGCTGTTGGCTTTGGATAAACGTGCTATTGAACTTAGCTTAATAGATATGCGTTTGGAAATTTATACAAAGCTTAGCGAATTGAGTGAACAACAGAAAAATTACCGCAAGGCATATCGATACCTCGGTACATATACGGAGTTACGGGATAAACAAGCCAACGAAGAAAGCGGACGTGTTTTACAGGAAGCTCAGGTAAATTTAGGCCTCCTAAAAGCAAATAAGCGGCTAAAAGAGAACGAAGATCTGTTGTTTCAGAAAACCCGTGAACGTAATATCTTATTTGGCGTACTGTTGTTCTGCAGCTTGTTATTGGGCGCATTGGTTTTTGCGTTATTACGTCTCAAAAACCTGAATTGGGTGCTTTCACAAAAAAAGGAACAGCTTAGCCAAAGTAATAGCAGCAAAAATAAGTTGCTCTCAATTATTGGGCATGATTTGCGTGGACATGAAAGTACTTCGCTTGGATTGCTTGGCCTATTAAAAAATGGCGATTTAACACCAGAAGAAGCAGACGTTTATTTAGGTATGCTGCTTACGCAAACAGAATCTGCGCTGGCTACTTTAGAAGATTTACTACTCTGGGGCCAAACCCAAATTAAAGGTGGCGATTACAAACCTCAGAATTTGATGCTTTCGCTTTTGATTGATCGAAGCGTAGCTTTAAATACAGAAGCAATCCAAAAAAAGGAACTTGACGTGCAAGTAGATGATTTGCAGGGGAAGGAAGTAAACGCCGATGCGCATTATATCTCTTTTGTTATGCGAAACCTGTTAGCTAACGCCATTAAGTTTACACCTAATAAAGGCATCATTAAAATTTATGCAGAAGATTATTCGCCGCAGCAGTACAGCATTTGCGTGGCAGATGACGGTATCGGGATTCCGCCAGAGCAATTGGAACAAATATTTTCACCACAAAGCATTAGCCGTAAGGGCACAAACAATGAATCGGGTACCGGTTTAGGGCTTACTTTATGCAAAGAATTTGTAGAAGCAAACGGCGGAAAAATTTGGGCACACCCTGGTTTACAGGGTGGTACGGTCTTTTGTTTTACTTTAAATAAAAAGAGATAATATTCTTAATTATCTCTTTTTAATATTTATACCAATACATCAAATTCGTAATCAGTTACCGGTGGGCAACTACATATGAGGGTACGGTCTCCAAAAGTATCATTTACACGACCCACCGAAGGCCAAAACTTGTTTTGCTTTAAGTATGGTAATGCAAATGCGGCTTGCTCGCGGCTATAAGGCTTATCCCAATCACTTGCAGTTACCGCGCTCATAGTATGCGGTGCATTTTTAAGTGGATTGTTTTTTCCATCAATAAGAGCTTCTTCTACCGCTCTTATCTCTGCACGGATGGCAATCATCGCATCGCAAAAGCGATCCAGCTCTTCTTTAGGTTCAGATTCTGTGGGTTCTACCATTAGCGTTCCAGCAACCGGAAACGAAACCGTAGGCGCATGAAACCCATAATCCATTAACCTTTTTGCTACGTCGGTAACTTCAATGCCAAAGTTTTTAAAGCCTCTACAATCCAAAATCATCTCATGGGCGCAACGTCCATTAGCGCCGGCATACAAAACTGGGTAATGTTGCTCTAAGCGGCTTTTGATATAGTTAGCGTTTAATATGGCAAATTGGGTAGCGCGGGTTAAGCCCTTTGTGCCCATCATGGCAACGTAAGCGTGCGAAATTAAAAGAATAGACGCCGAACCCCAAGGCGCCGCAGAAACCGCGTGTATTGATTTTTCGTGGTTGATATCCACCACGCTATGTCCGGGTAAATAGGGTACAAGATGACTAGCGACACCAATTGGTCCCATACCAGGACCGCCTCCGCCATGCGGAATGCAAAAAGTTTTGTGCAAGTTTAAATGGCAAACATCTGCACCAATGGTTGCCGGGGAGGTAAGCCCTACCTGCGCGTTCATATTGGCACCGTCCATATAAACCTGTGCGCCGTGTTTATGGATGATATCGCAAATTTCAATGATGGACTCCTCAAAAACTCCGTGGGTTGATGGGTAAGTCACCATCAGGCAACTTAAGTTAGCCGCGTGCTCTTCGGCTTTCGCGCGTAAATCAGCAACATCAATATTGCCCCGTTCATCACATTTTGTAACCACAATTTTCATCCCGGCCATTGCCGCAGAAGCCGGATTGGTACCGTGCGCAGACGAAGGAATTAAAACCACATTACGGTGTTGTTCTCCGCGATCATGATGATAAGCTCTGATGACCATCAATCCGGCATATTCGCCCTGTGCGCCTGCATTGGGTTGCAAACTCATCGCTGCAAAGCCGGTAATTTCTGCCAACCAGGTATTCAACTCGGCCATGATTTGCATATAACCGCCAGTTTGGTCGGCAGGCGAAAATGGATGCAAAGAAGAAAATTCTGGCCATGTAACCGGAATCATCTCTGTAGTGGCATTTAGTTTCATAGTGCAAGACCCCAAAGGAATCATAGAATGGCACAAAGAAAGATCTTTTGCTTCTAACGATTTAATGTAGCGCAACATCTCATGCTCCGAGTGGTGCGTGTTAAAAACCGGATGCGTTAAAAAATCACTAGTACGCTGTTGTGAAACGGGAATGGTGCTTTCAACTTCTTCTGCCAAAGCATAAATATCTATATCGTTTAGCGTCTTAGCTTTTACCTTCCCAAAAACCTTTACAATGGTTTCAATATCGTGCAAACGGGTAGTTTCATCAAGTGCAATGGTGATGATGTCGCCGTCGTAATTTAAATTGAACTGGTTGTTCAAGGCTTCGGAATGTATTGGGTTTACCAAATCGCCGACAGAAAACTTTAAGGTATCAAAGTAGCTTTCGTTTAGCTGCTGATAACCAAATTGCGCCAAGGCTTTACTTAGCAAAACAGCCATACCATGTATGCGCTGTGCAATGGCTTTTATGCCCTGCGGACCATGGTAAGTGGCATACATTCCTGCCATAATTGCCAATAAAGCTTGCGCCGTACAGATGTTTGAAGTGGCTTTATCTCTGCGGATGTGCTGTTCGCGGGTTTGCAAAGCCATGCGCAAAGCATAATTGTTATGGGCGTCGATGGTAACGCCAATTAACCTGCCCGGCATACTGCGTTTGTAAACTTCTTTGGTAGCAAAATAAGCAGCGTGTGGGCCACCGAAGCCCATGGGTACGCCAAACCGTTGGGTAGTGCCTACTACAATATCAGCACCCCACTCGCCCGGAGGGCTTAGTAAGGCAAGGCTCATCAAATCTGCTACAACGGTAAGTTTGATGTCTTTTTCGTGCGCTGCAGTTGCAAATTCACCGTAATTGTAAACAGCACCTTGCCCCGCCGGATATTGCACTAAAGCACCAAAAAAATCTTCATTTAGTTCCGCTGTTTGGTGATTGCCGATGATTAAAGTGATGCCGTAGGGCTGTGCGCGCGTTTTTAAAATGTCGATGGTTTGTGGAAACACCTCTTCGGAAACGAAATAAGATTTTGCGTTTTGATTTTTACGCAAGCTGTATTGCATAAACATGGCCTCGGCGGCTGCAGTGCCTTCATCCAACAATGAAGCGTTGGCAATTTCCATCCCGGTTAAATCAATCACCATTGTTTGGAAATTTAACAATGCCTGCAAACGCCCTTGCGAAATTTCTGCTTGGTAAGGCGTGTACTGTGTGTACCAACCCGGGTTTTCTAATACGTTTCTTTGGATAACCGCCGGCACAATTACATCATAATAGCCTTGGCCGATGTAGGATTTATAGACTTTATTTTTCGATGCCGTTTGGCGCAATTTGTTGAGGTATTCAAACTCGCTTTTAGGCTCGGGTAAATTAAGTGCCTGTTTTAATCTGATGTTTTCTGGAACGGTTTGATTTATAAGGGCATCCAGACTGTCGGCGCCAATGCTCTTGAGCATAGCTTGGGTGTTTTGCAGGTCTGGGGCGATGTGTCGGGTTTCAAAAGCTTCCTTATAAAATACATTCAATTTCATTGCGCCGGGAGAGGTGTTTTATCTGATGAAAAATTAAAGCGTTATGCATTTCATAACACGGCGCAAAAGTAGGTAATTTGTAAATTGAAATGAGATTTAAGACGCAAATTTTCGTAAATTTATTCCGAATGCGACAACGAATTCCTGCGGACTGTTTAACTTTTATTGAAATGTCGGAAGAAGTGGAAAATTTAGCTAAAACCTATATTTCTGAACGGGCATTAGGGAAAGCAAGCGAAAATGACGCCTATCATATTGCATTATCATCAGTTTACCGGTTAGATTGCTTAATAAGCTGGAATTTTAAGCATATTGTTAATTTTGATAAGATAAAAATGTTTAATTCAATCAATATGCGGATGGGTTATCCATTAATAGATATTCGTTCGCCGCTAGAGTTTTTGAAAGATGAAAAATAACGAGCAAAAAGAATTCGATAGTGTTGCTTTTTTTCGAGGTATCAAAGAAAAATTAGCTAAGAAGATGGAAGGAATGACATTAATGCAGAAGCGTGAGTTTATGCAGAAAGTGCGAGAAGGAAAAATCAAAATTGCCTAAAATTTATAAGACTTACGAAGTTTCAAAAACTTCGTAAGTCTGCCGTGCTATTTCAACTGATATAAATAACGCTGAATAGTGTTTTCTAAACCTAAATACAAAGCATCGCAAATTAAGGCATGACCGATACTTACCTCTAATAATCCGGGGATGTTTTCTGCAAAATATTTCAGGTTGTTCAAATCCAAGTCGTGCCCCGCGTTTAAGCCAATATCTAGCGCTTTTGCTTTTTCTGCTGCCGCGATGTAGGGCGCAATAGCTTTTTCTTTATCGTGCAGGTAGTTTGTTGCATAACTTTCTGTGTAAAGTTCTATCCTATCGGTTCCGGTAGTTTTTGCCGCTTCAACCATTTCTACGTTAGGGTCCACAAAAATAGAAACGCGAATGCCGGCTTCTTTAAAAGTTGCGATGATATCCTGAAGATAATTCTGATGTTTAACGGTATCCCAGCCGTGGTTGCTAGTAATTTGGCCCTGCGCATCCGGAACTAAAGTAACTTGTGCGGGCCTATTAGCAAGCACTAAATCAACAAACTTTTGCTCTTGGCAGTTACCCTCAATGTTAAACTCGGTATCAATTTGGCCTTTCAAATCAAAAACATCTTGATAGCGGATGTGGCGCTCGTCTGGGCGGGGATGTACGGTGATGCCTTGCGCACCAAATCTTTCGCAGTCTAAAGCTACCTTTACCAAATCAGGATTATTGCCACCTCTTGAGTTGCGAAGTGTAGCTATTTTATTGATGTTTACAGATAATTTGCAGTTCGACATGTTCATTCATTTAAGCCCGATGCTTCAACGCATCATTTCTAACAATTCTTGTACGTATTTACGGTCGTTAGCCAAACGTGGCACTTTGTGCTGTCCACCCAACTTACCTTTGGCTTTAAGCCAATTGTAAAAAATCCCATTTGGTGCCTGATGCACCGTGGGCCGTTTTAACGCCATATCTTTAAAACGCTTGGCGTCATAGTCCGAGTTTACCTCGCGCAAGGTATTGTCTAGTATGTCTATAAAACGCTCAAATTCTTTGGGTGCTTTTTCAAACTCGATAATCCATTCATGCGCGCCAGGCTCGTTATCCTTAAAATAAATTGGGCAGGCCGTGTAATCTCTAATTTGTGCGTTAGTATCGTCGCACGCTTTTTTAAGCGCTTTTTCAGCATTATCGATAATTACCTCTTCCCCAAAAGCATTGATAAAATGTTTAGTGCGCCCGGTAATTTTTACCCGGTAAGGGTTTTTGGTGGTAAACTTAATGGTATCCCCAATCATGTAGCGCCAAAGGCCGGCATTGGTACTGATTACCATTGCATAGTTTTTGTCCAATTCCACATCAGACAAAGAAACGGTGTTCGGAAATTCTTTGTCTAACTCTTCTGGCGGTATAAACTCATAATAAACACCATAATCTAGCATCAATAACAAATCATTAGAGTCGCTTTGGTCTTGGATGCCGAAAAATCCTTCGGAAGCATTATAAGTTTCCAGATAGTACATCTGCGGATTATCAATCAGTTTTTTAAACTGCTCGCGGTAAGGCTCAAAATTAACTGCACCGTGTACATAAAGTTCTAAATTAGGCCAAACTTCCATTAAATCTTTTTTACCGGTGATTTCCAAAATCCGCTTTGCTAAAACGATGGTCCAGGTAGGCACGCCGGCAATATTGGTCACATTTTCGCCGATAGTGGCATGCGCCATTTTCTCAATTTTTTCCTCATAATTATCCATCAAAGCGATGGAAATTCCCGGCGTCCGCATCATCTCTGCCCAAAAAGGTAGATTTTTGATAATTACGGCCGATAAATCACCATAATAAGAGTCGGGGCTAAGCTGGTTTATTTGATGGCTACCACCCAACACCAAACTTTTACCGGTAAACATTTTAGCATCTGGGCGGTTGTTGCAATAAATGGCCAACATGTCTTTTCCGCCTCTAAAGTGGCAATCTTCTAAAGACTCCTCACTTACCGGGATAAACTTGCTTCTATCATTAGTGGTGCCGGATGATTTGGCAAACCATTTAATTTCCGAAGGCCATAACACATTTTGCTCACCTGCCAGCATTTTTTCAATGTAGGGTTTTAAAGAATCGTAGGTTTGTACCGGTATCCTTTCTTTAAAATGCTCAACAGTCTCTATCGAGCGGTAATCGTATTTTTTCCCCCATTGCGTACCTACGGCATCATTGATTAACCAACCAAACCACTCTTCCTGCACCTCTTCGGGGTATTTCATAAACAGCTCTATCTGGTGCATACGTTTTTTTATGTACCAGTTTAAAAAAGAGTTAACTATTGTCATGTTTTTTTTAGGGAGTTCATTAAGTTCACTGGTTCATTAGTCATTAGTACCTGTTTTGTGGTTAGGAGTTCATTAAGTTCACTGATTCATTAGTCATTAGTGGATGTGCCTGACGGTTAGTTCATTGGTTCTTATGGACAGGCCACAGCTTAATGTCCGCAACGTTCTTGATACTTGTGTCTCGATACTCAAAATCAAACACATATCTCACATCTCAATACTCACGTCTCTTTAAAACTTCTTAATCTTCAACTCAAAATGTTGCCCTAAATAAAATTTACGTGCCATCTCATTATCAGCAATTTCTTGCGGGGTGCCTGTAAGCATAATGTTTCCTTCGGCCAATAAATAAGCCCTATCTGTTATGGACAAAGTCTCGTTAACATTATGGTCCGTAATCAAAATACCGATGTTGCGGTGTTTTAATTTGGCCACAATCATCTGTATTTCTTCCACGGCGATGGGATCCACACCGGCGAAAGGTTCATCTAACAATATAAACTTAGGATCTGCCGCCAACGCACGCGCAATTTCCGTTCTCCGGCGTTCGCCTCCCGAAAGTAAATCGCCACGGTTTTTGCGCACCTTATGTAAGCTAAATTCGTCTATCAGCTCTTCTAGTTTATGCTTTTGTTCGTTTTTTGGCATTCCCGACATTTCCAAAACCGCCAAAATATTGTCTTCCACACTCAGTTTCCTAAAAACAGAGGCCTCTTGTGCCAAATAGCCAATGCCTTTTTGCGCCCGGCGGTACATGGGGTCTTCGGTAATTTCTTCGTCTTCCAAAAACACCTTGCCTTCGTTGGGTTTAATTAAACCTACAATCATGTAAAATGAAGTGGTTTTTCCGGCACCGTTTGGTCCCAACAATCCAACAATTTCGCCTTGGCTAACATGGAAAGAAACATTGTTTACCACCACGCGCTGTTTGTATTTTTTGATCAGATTTTCTGCTTTTAAAATCATGTGTTTAATAAGTTCTGATGCCTTTTATGTTGAGTTGAATGGTTTTTCGTTCTTTCCAAACGTTTTGTTCTACGGTATAGCAAACGTCAAAAGGCTTTCCGAAATTGATTTGTTCCAGGTAATCACCACAGCCGAAGGCAATGCAATCAAACAAAGGGCTGTCTTTCTGTCTGATGGTCATTTTTAAATGGTTGTTGCCCACAATGCTGCCATAACGGTACGAAGATACATTTCTGCTGATAAAAACCGGTGGCATGTTTTGCGGTCCAAAAGGGGCAAACTGGTTTAAAATCCGGAAGAATTTAGCATCGATGTCGCCTAGTGCCAGTTCGTCCTCAATCACAATTTCTTGTGTGAGCAAATTATCTGTGATGGATGCCGACACTACTTCTTCAAAACGCTTGCTAAAAGCTTCCACATTTTCGGCTTTCATGGTTAGGCCGGCGGCGTATTTATGCCCGCCGTATTGCTCTAGCAAATCGCTGCAGGCGGTAAGCGCCTCATATAAATCGTAACCCGAAACAGAACGGCACGAGCCCGATACCAAGCCGTTAGATTTTGTTAACACGATGGTTGGGCGGTAATATTTTTCGGTCAGTCGAGACGCTACAATTCCGATTACGCCTTTATGCCAGCTTTCGTGGTACAATACGGTTGATTTCCTATTCACCATTTCTGGCGAGTTTCCAATCATCGCTAAAGCTTGTTCGGTAATATTTGCATCGTGCTCTCGGCGTTCGGTGTTTTTAAGGTTAACGATAAAACCGGCATCTTCGGCGGTTTCGGCAGAGCTTGCAATCAAAAGCTTAACCGCGTTTTTGGCGTCATCAATCCGCCCTGCGGCATTAATTCTTGGACCTATAGAAAATACAATATCCGTGATGCTAAAATCATCCGTCTTGTTAGAAAGTTCTTTTAAGGCTTGCAAACCTTTACAAGGGTTTTCATTTAGTTTTTTTAAACCGAAATAAGCTAATATGCGGTTTTCGCCGGTAATTGGGACAATATCCGACGCGATACTAACCGCTACCAAGTCTAAAAAACAGTCGACTTCACTACGGTCTATTTTGTTTTTAAGCGCAAAAGCTTGGATAAGTTTGTAACCCAGTCCGCAACCCGAAAGTTCTTTGTAAGGATAGTTGCAATCCGCACGTTTGGGGTCTAACACCGCCACTGCTTTCGGAATTTCTAAGCCGGGTAAGTGATGGTCGCAAATAATAAAATCGATATTTCTTTCTTTGGCGTAATTGATTTTTTCAATGGCTTTAATGCCGCAATCGAGGGCAATTACTAGGGTGTAACCTCGCTCTGCTGCGTAATCTATCCCTTGGTACGAGATTCCGTAGCCTTCCTGGTACCTGTCTGGAATGTAATAATCAATTTTATGGTGGAGCTTTTTAAAAAACGAGTAGGTGAGGGCTACCGCGGTAGTACCGTCCACGTCGTAATCCCCATAAATTAAAATCTGTTCATTATCAGCAATTGCGGCTTCAATGCGGGCAACTGCGATGGCCATATCAGCCATCAAAAAAGGATCGTGTAGTTGGTTTATTGTGGGCCTAAAAAAAGATTTAGCATCTTCAAGCGTTGCTATCCCGCGTCTCAACATCATGCTTGCCAGTACTCCGCTAACGTTCAATTCGTTGCTTAACTTCTCAACCAATTGTGCATCAGCTTTTTCCTGTTCTACCCACCTTTTTTCCATATATTTGCTTTGAATCACCCGTAAATATACAGTATAAAGTGCTTGCTAAGCAATACCATTTGTCCATTTTAACGGGTTTTTGATACTTTAAATATTTTCTGATTTGCGAGTTACAGCCTTGTTTGAAGGGTCTTTTTCTGTTGATGCTTCTAAAAAATTTATTCCCTTTAATCCATCGGTAGATAAAGCCAGCGACCGTCCGGCGTCTTTGTTTGTGTTTATACAGCCGTTTCTAATAAAAACTGCAGAAGATTTGATTTTGATTGATACTGGTTTGGGCTTCAGTGATCTATCTGGAGAGCTTATTTTACATAAAAACATCCGCAACGCAGGTTATAAGGCAGAGGATGTGAGCAAGGTGTTAATGTCGCACCTGCATTTTGACCACAGTGGCGGGATGGTGATGGATAATGGCGGAAGCTTGGGTTTAAGTTTTCCGAATGCCGATTATTTTATCCAGCGCGGCGAGTGGGAGAGTGCTTATAGCAGCAATTCAAGTTCGTATAAAACGGAGATTTTTGATGTGGTGCAACGCTCGGGACAGATTGTGTTTTTAGAGGGCGACGGAGAAATTGACGAACATATTTCATATGAGGTTACAGGCGGACACACCCCTTACCATCAAGCATTTCATATTGAGAGTGAAGGAAAACACGTGTTTTTTGGTGGAGACGTAGTGCCTGAACCCGAGCAGCTGCAACGGAAGTTTATGGCTAAATATGATTATGATGGCCGCAAAGCGATGGAAGAACGTTTAGTATATGGGCAAAAAGCGGCTGATGAAAACTGGATTTGCTTATTTTACCATGCTAAAACAAAAGCGATAGGTACAGTGGAAATTATAGATGAAGCGGTAAAGATTAAGGATTTAGGCCATAATGTTTAATGATTGGTAAAGCTCTTTGATTTTTTCTACCGTTAAGGGTTTTGATATAAACTTATTAACTGTGTGGTAGGTTTTCGCTTTTGCGATATCATCGTTATAAACGGAAGAAGAAAGCATGTTTATGCAGATTTCTTTTCCCAACTGAGGTTTTATTTGCTCGTACTCATCTAAAAACTCCCAGCCATTCATTACCGGCATGTTAATGTCTAAAAAGATAATGTCGGGAAGTTTTTCAGCATCGTTCAGGTTTGTTTTTATATAGTTTAGCCCTTCCAGGCCGTTTAAGCGGGTGCTAACGAGTGTTTTAACCGGGATTTTATCAATTAACCTTGCGGCGATAAAGTTATTGATCTCGTCGTCGTCGATAATTAAAATCTGTAAAGGTTTATTTTCCATGCACGCTTTTTTACGAAATAGTGTTTGTGAGGTTACAAAAAAACACGTTTTTTTTGATTTTGTATCGCACACGCAAACTAATGTTTAGCCACACAAAAAATAAGCCTAAGCTGCAATAACAGCGTTTGAAATGTATGATTGTTACAAATAAAAAATCCAGACCGGTTAAGAGTCTGGATTTCAAATGCTTTGTAGCAACTATTTTTTTGCAACCAAATTGATGTTCAACTCAAAATGGTCGTCAATAGCTTTATCTCCTAAACCTGCTAAGAAGCTACTGGAGCCATATTTAATTTCATATTTGGTACGGTCAACTTTTACACCATTAGCAACAGCTACTACAAGGCCGTTTTTTTGTTTGATGTTGGCCTGGAAGCTTAGGGGATGGGTAATGCCTTTGATGGTTAAATTTCCGGCAATTAAAGCGTTTCCATTGCTTTGTGGTGTAACTTTAGTGATCACAAACTTTGCATTGCTATATTTATCAGTATCAAAAAAATCTTCAGATTTTAAATGGCCAAGCAGTTTTGTTGCACTCGTACCGCTCAAATCTTTAACTGTTATGCTGTTCATGTTAATGTCAAAGCTTCCTGATTGAAGTTTATTGCCATTTAAAACCAATTGTCCGCCAGATAGCGCTACCTCGCCATGATGTGCTCCGGTTACTTTTTTGCCAATCCATTCTATTTTAGAACGGGTGGTATCAACCGTGTAAACATCAGAAGGCGCTGTAAAAGCCAGCAGTGAAATGGTGAGGGCTAAGAAAAGCGAGAGTGTTTTCATTTACTAAATGTTAATTAACAATGCGCAAAGATGCTTTTTAAAGTTGCATGTTCAAACATGTAACAAAAATATTTTAGTCACGTGTTCCGCTATGGCAGTTAGGTATATTTTATCGCCGAAACAGAAGGGTAAAACAGGCTCCTTTGCCAACAGTGCTATCAACTTCAATCTTGCCGTTTAACGCATCAAGATGTGACTTAATGATGAACAAACCGATTCCTTTCCCTTGCACTTCTGGATTGAAACGTTGATATAGCCCAAATATTTTGAACTTATTCTTTTCCATATCAATACCAATCCCGTTGTCTGCAAACGTAAACCTAGTATAATTGTTATCTTCTGAAGTTGAAATTTTAATTACCAAAGGCCGTTCTGGCGAGCGGTATTTAATGGCATTGGTAAGCAAGTTTTGAATGATGCTTTGAAAGTAGGGCTTTGGGTAATAAATATCGGCCACAGCCAAATCAAGTGTAAGTGATAAACCGCTTTCAATAATGGTTTGTTCCAAAGATTGGGTTACATCGCTTATGGCCTGCGCAATATCTATTTTGTCAATTGTGTGGGTTTGGATTTTTTCTTGCGAAACTACGTCAATCAGATCATCTAAAGTATTTTCCAGCTGTTTGATGGAGGATTGAATTTTGCTGAAAATCAGTTGATTTTCATCGTCAAAATCCTCGCTGTTTATCATGGCGGCAAGTGAAGATAAATTCACTATAGGCGCGCGCAAATTGTGTGAGGTGATGTATGCGAATTTCTTAAGTTCGTCGTTCCTCCGGGTTAATTCTTGAGAAACCTCCATGATTTCTATCTGTTTCTTTTTTAACTCGTCTATACTTAGCAAAACGCCAGATATTTTAGTGGTTTTTCCGTTTTCTGATATTAGCTTAGCCGAAGAGATAACGTAGATATACTCGCCATGCGCATTCTCAATCCTAAACTGCACCATTTTTTTACGGGCGCCGTCCTGGTTTTTGTCAAACAATTTCTGGGTCAGCCTTAGATCTTCGGGATGTATCTTTTTAAAGAAATTGGCTTCAGTAAACTCGTGACTTTCTGGGTAAGATAAAATCCGCTTAAATTCTTTGCTGAAACGGGATTTATTGCCATCAAGTTGGATGGTCCACAAGCCAATGTCCGAATTTTCGAGAATCAGCTCTATTTGTTCGCGGCTTTCATTAGCCATTTTCTCTGCATGTTTTCTCTGTTCAATTTCTGTTACTAATTCTTGGGTTTTCAACTTCACCCTTTTACGTAGCTGAACGTTGATCAAAGAAATACCTACTGCAATGCTTAAAATAAAAATTGAAACATAAATTAGCGGTACTAACCATTGGGCAGTATTATTAGCGCCTGGCATGTAAACAAACTTCGCAAGATTGAAGTCTTTGTCGGCTATGTTAAGTTCCTGCAATAAATGCAGCATATATTTCCAGCGTCCTAAATTGTTATGGCCAACTTCAACCAAATCTGGCATAATCAAGCGCTTCACTTCTTTCGCCTCATGCACCAATTCATCTCTTGTTACCCCGTAAGCTTTAACGTCCGGAAGCGTCAGAATATAGTCGATGAGTTCTTCTTGGTGTGCTAAAGCGTATTTCCAGCCTTTTAGCGATGCACGGATAAAGGCGTCAGTTCTTTTTGTATCGTCGTAAGCGAACTTTTTTGTTGAAAATATAACATCGCCATAAAAGTCAACGCCATATTCTTCGGGCCGCATGATGTTGATTTGGTAGCCCATGTTCCGGAGTCTTTGCGGTTGCGATGTGATGTATGTTACTACCGCATCTACATCCGGAGAACCAATTTCTTCCGAATCCTTGGTTCGGTCCGTTACCTTTATTTTGGCAGGGTCAAGCCCTTCTTTTTTTAAAATGGCCTTAAATATACCCCACCCTTGATCATGGTCGGCTAAAATGTTTTTCCCAATTAAATCTGCAGGTTTGGTGATGTTTTTACTTTTTAAACTTACCACGCAATAGCCAGAAGATTGCATAATGGTGGCCAACACGCACATCTGCTTTGCTTGATGTTGTTTTAATAAAATGCCCGAATCAAACACGCCTACATCGGCTTTGCCATTATAAACTTGCTCTACCGGCGAAACGCCGGGGCCACCAGGGATAATTTCTACTTCTAGCCCTTCATTTTTATAAAAGCCTTTTATTTGTGCAGCATAATAACCCGCAAACTGAAACTGATTGCGCCATTTTAATTGCAATTTTATGGGGTCTTGTTTTGCAGCATTGGCATTTATAGTACCTAAAACAACGCATAAAGCAAGGAATGTTGGTTTCCACAGTTTATAAACGACGTGTTTACTAAGGTTTATGCCCATACGGTTTTTAGGTTGTGCGGGGACGCGTTATAAATATAAGGAAAACTAAAAGATTGTAGCAAACAAAAAATCCTGTTGGCAACTATACCGACAGGATTTAATAATTGTTGGAAAAGAAAATTTTAAATAGTGAAACTGCTTAAGCTTACAAACTCTTTTACGCGCGCAGTAATTTCATCTTTTTGAAGGTTTTTGATGCGCTCGGTGCCAAATTTTTCTACGCAAAAAGACGCTAAAGCCGAACCGAAAACGATTGCGTTTTTCATGTTAGAAAAATTAATAGTTCCTACGCTAGCTAAATAGCCTATAAAACCGCCTGCAAAAGTATCGCCGGCGCCAGTAGGGTCAAATACCTCTGCCAAGGGCAATGCCGGCGCAGAAAAAATTTGATCGCCGTGAAAAAGTAAAGCCCCATGTTCCCCTTTTTTAATAATCAGGTATTTTGGGCCCATTCCTAAAATTTTGTTTGCCGCTTTCACCAAAGAATATTCTCCGGAAAGCTGGCGGGCTTCTGCATCATTAATAGTTAAAACGTCAACCAGTTTTATTGTTTCTAGCAAATCATCCATGGCTACATCCATCCAAAAGTTCATGGTGTCCATTACAATTAGTTTTGGGCGCTTTCTTAGGCGTTGGATAACGGTTTTTTGGATTTGAGGTGTAAGATTGCCCAACATCAGATATTCGCAATCTTGATAAGAATCTGGGATAATAGGATCAAAATCTGCTAGCACATTCAGTTCGGTAACTAAAGTGTCGCGGCTGTTCATATCATTATGATATTTGCCTGCCCAAAAGAAAGATTTTTGACCTTCTTTAACTTGCAAGCCTTCTACGTTTATCCCATGGTTTTCGATTTCTTTAATATACTGGGGTAAAAAATCATTGCCAACAACGCCAACAATTTTGGTTTGGCTATACAGGTACGATGCAGCTAAACTTGCATAGGTAGCTGCACCACCCACAATTTTATCAGTTTTACCAAAAGGAGTTTCAATAGCATCAAAAGCCACGGTTCCTATTACGACTAAGCTCATATATGTTAAATTTTTTTTACAAATATTGCATATATAAATTAAAATACCGAACATTGCACTCCCGAAAGGTGAATGCCTTTTGGGGTAACCAGAAACTCCTAAGTAGCTCAGCTGGTTAGAGCATCTGACTGTTAATCAGAGGGTCCCTGGTTCGAGCCCAGGCTTGGGAGCAAAATAGAAAAGCAGTGCACTTCAGCATTGCTTTTTTTGTTTTTAATGATTTGTGGCGAAGCGCCTAAGAGTAAACATAAAAAAACAGTAATCGGTTAAAACAAAAAAAGCCGACTTACGTCGGCTTTGGAGTGGTGGGAGATACTGGGTTCGAACCAGTGACCCCCTGCTTGTAAGGCAGGTGCTCTGAACCAGCTGAGCTAATCTCCCTTTTTGATCTTCAACAGTGTGTTTGTTGTTGATTGGGATTGCAAAAGTAGAGCATAAATTTATAAATCCAAAAAAAAGTGAATAAAAAAGTGTCTTAAAATCAAATAATTTTTTAACTTGCTTGATGTCAGCTAATTATTTTTCGTCAGGTAAGTAAATTTTAAGAAGCTATCAGCCGGTCGTTTAATAAGCCTTCTGCTGGCTTAGGGTTTATTATGGAATATCATCAAGAATGTATAAAGTCTTTAAAAATTCGTAAAAAAACAAGGTTTTACCATAAATTATTTTAAGTTTGCGCCCGAACTTCTAAATTTTCTGAAAATGTCTAACATTAATGATTCGTTGAATATCATCAAAACAAGAAACGCGAATGAGCCCGAGTTTCTTCAGGCCGTTACAGAGGTGGCCGAATCAATTTTCCCTTTTGTAGAACAGAACCCTATTTATAGAGATAACAAGGTTTTTGAAAGAATGGTAGAGCCAGAGCGGGCTATTCTTTTTAGAGTGCCTTGGGTAAATGATAAAGGTGAGGTTGAGGTAAACAGAGGCTATCGTGTACAAATGAACAGCGCAATTGGTCCGTACAAAGGCGGTCTGCGTTTTCACCCATCGGTAACTTTAAGTGTGTTAAAGTTTTTGGCATTTGAGCAAGTATTTAAAAACAGCTTAACAGGCTTGCCAATGGGCGGTGGTAAAGGCGGTTCTGATTTTGACCCAAAAGGTAAATCTGACAACGAAGTAATGCGTTTTTGCCAAAGCTTTATGACAGAGCTTTACCGTCACGTAGGTGCGGATATAGATATCCCGGCAGGAGACATTGGTGTGGGTAAGCGCGAGATTGGCTATTTATTTGGCCAATATAAAAGAATTAAAGGCGAGTTTACCGGTGTTTTAACCGGTAAAGGCGCAGAGTGGGGCGGTAGCCACATCCGTCCGGAAGCAACAGGCTACGGTTTGATTTATTTTGTGGAAGAGATTTTGAAAACTCAGAACCTGAACATGAAAGACAAGATAGTAACCGTATCCGGATCTGGTAACGTTGCGCAGTTTGCAGTTGAAAAATGCATCGAGAAAGGAGCTAAAGTGGTAACCATGTCAGATTCTGAAGGTTTTATACATGATCCTCAAGGTATCGATTCTGAAAAATTAGCTTTCATTAGAGATTTAAAAGAGGTGAAACGCGGCAGAATTAAAGAATATGCAAAAAGATTCCCTGGTGTAACATTTTATGCAAATGAAAGGCCGTGGAAAATCAAATGCGATATTGCATTGCCAAACGCTACACAAAACGAGTTGAATTTAGAAGATGCTTCTAAGCTTATTACTAACGGATGTATTTGTGTTGCCGAGGGTGCTAATATGCCTTGTACGCCAGAAGCGGTTAACGCTTTCAATTCTTCCAATATTTTTTATGCGCCCGGCAAGGCTTCTAACGCAGGTGGTGTAGCGGTATCTGGTTTAGAGATGTCTCAAAACTCGCAAAGATATTCTTGGACCCGCGAAGAAGTTGACCAGAAATTAAAAAAGGTGATGAAAGACATCCATGATATTTGCGTGAAGTTTGGGAAAGATGAAAATGGCCGCGTAAATTATGAGCGGGGTGCAAATATTGGCGGTTTTGTTAAAATTGCCGATGCGATGTTAGCACAGGGAGTGGTTTAACCTTAAACAGACACATTAATATTAAATCGCCAAGCAGAAATGTTTGGCGATTTTTTATTTAAAAAAGATTAGTAGAAAGCAAAAATAAGCAAAACGGTTAAAACCGTTTATATACAATGCTTTATAAAACAGTAGTCTTAGTTTGGAACTCGGTGTCTGATAGGTTTTGGTCTTAAAAATACAAAGATAGGTTACTAATTCGTTACCGATTAGCAAAGGTAATTAAAGGTGTAACAGATTATATTTCAGTGTTTTGCCCTATTTTTCATATTCCCTTGTAACTCAATACAATTTAATTTTAAACATTAAACATTTGAGTTATGGAGCAGACAAAAAAATCTACGTTCAAATTACTTTTCTACCTGAAAAAGAACGAGCCGAAAAAGAACGGTAATGCCCCGATTATGGCACGTATTACTATTGATGGAACACCTAAGACTTTAGGAACAAAGTTAGAAATCAACCCAAATAATTGGGATTTAAAGTATGGAAGAGTTGAAGGCAAGAGTGCAAAAGCACTAGGTATTAACCAAAAATTGGATAATATACGGGCACGTATTGATACCCTTTATGAAGATATGCTGAAACACGAGGGTTTTGTAACGGCACAAAAGCTGAAACTTGCATTTCTCGGTGTTGGTATTATGGAAGATTCCTTGCTGAAAGTCTTTAAGAAGAACAATGACGATTTTGGGAAAATGGTAGTACAAGGAGAACGCTCCGAAAGTACCTACTACAAATACAAAATTGTCTATAACCACGTTACTGAATTTATCAAAAGCAGGTATCATCGTGATGACATGGCGTTCAGGGAATTGACGTGTGATTTTATCAGAGAGTTTGATTTCTTCCTTAGAATAGACAAAAAGTGCACACACAATACTGTTTGGGTATATACTATGCCACTCTATCGTGTTGCGGAAATAGCTGTCAAAAACGGTCTTATCAGGAAAAATCCTTTTGAAGATTATGAAATAGCGATGAAGGAAAATGACCGTAGCTATTTACTCAAGGAAAACGTTGAGTCCCTGTTATTACACAATCCTTCAAAACAAAATTATGAAATTGTAAAGGATCTTTTTGTATTCAGCTGTTTTACAGGACTATCTTATATAGATATTAAACAACTTAAAAGTACTAACATACAATCCTTTTTTGATGGTCACGATTGGATTATAAGCCGAAGACAAAAATCTGATGTTGCCTCTAATGTTAGGCTTATGGAAATACCCAAACGTATTATTGAAAAATATAAAGGTACTACCCGAAATGATTTTATTTTTCCTGTTCCAACTAATAAAATTTGTAATAGCCATATAGACAAACTTGTTCAAGAATTAGAGATTGTTACAGAACAAAAAGTAACCTTTCACACCGCAAGGCACACATTTGGAACAATGTTTTTAACAGAGGGTGTACCCCTTGAAAGCCTTAGCAAAATGATGGGACATAAAAACATTTCTACCACTCAAATCTATGCCAAGATTACCAGTCAGAAAATTAGCAAGGATATGGATTTGGTATCGCATAAATTTGCAGGAATGGAAGCCGCATTTTCTGAAATGGAGAAAGAGGTTATCATTTAGAATTTATATACACACAGAGCGAAGCAGGATTATGTCCTGCTTTTTTTATGCCCATACTTAATCCTCAAAAGCACATTTATTCCTCCAGCACCCATCCCATGCAATAAAAGAGCTTTGGCAGGATGACTTAATAAACCATACTGAAAAACTATCCAATCTTATCCCTCAACAAATATTTTCAGTACCGTTTACGTGGCCTCCAAAGCCACAATACTTTGAGATACTAAAATAAATTCTGCTAAATGTAATTGCAGGTTTTGTAATCATAAGGCCATTTCCTCAATGCCTTTTTCAAGTGCTTCCACATGATTTTTTATTCAAGAACCGATATGCTTTTTTGTTCCATTTCAAGAGCAAAGGTATTTCCGTGTTCTTAACGCAGAAACAAGGTCGTGCCTTCCTGGTTTGCAAAAAAAATCTCCACCCATTCGGGTCGTATTTTTTTGACAAAACCTTGTTCCTGCTAAACACTAACCTTTTTATGCTCGTGAAACGAAACAAAGCATACTCCGGCTCTTTAGACGAATAAAAAAAATGTCAGAAATGAAAAAATACAGCATTGGAAATGGCAAAAGAGTGAAACGAAACTTCAGCACCTCCTCTCATTGCCGAATAAATCAAGGGAAAAATCAGAACAAAATTAATAACGCAAAAAAGTAGAAATCATGAACATTACAGGAAGACTGACAAGAGATGCGGAAGTACGCACAACGTCACAGGACAAACAAGTAGTAAATTTTTCAGTAGCGACCAACGACAGCTACCGTAACAAACAAGGTGAGCGTGTAGAGCAAACAACCTATTTTGATTGCTCCTATTGGATAACCCCAAATGTAGCCAAGCTACTTACAAAAGGCACTTTGGTAGAACTATCGGGAAGAGTAAGTACAAGAGCGTGGACAGGCAATGACGGAGAGCCAAGAGCAGGACTGAATTTCCATACCTCACAAATCAAACTGCACGGCGGTGGCAAAAAAACGGAAACGGTACAAGCCACCACAGGCACAAACAATAATAAGACAGAAGACGACCTACCATTTTAACAACGAGTATTCAATCATTTTTTAACATCAAAATTTTAAGCATTATGGCACATAATATCAATTTCAACGAGAGAACAGGACGTTATTCATTTTTTAGCGTTCAGCAAAAAGCGTGGCACGGTTTGGGGCAAATCGTAGAACAGTACCCGACAAGCGAAGAAGCTATCAAGCACGCAGGGTTAGATTACGAAGTCGTAAAATCCCCACTATTTACAAAAGGTTCGGGCATTATCGAAACGGCTAACGGTATTGAGATAGGCAGTAGTGAATTGGAAGTACCTAACTATTTTGCTAACATACGCACCGATAACAATGCAGTATTGGGAGTAGTCGGAAAGGATTACCACATAGTACAAAATCGTGAAGCCTTTAATTTCTTTGATGCAATTGTAGGTGGTGGCGAGGGTATTCTCTATGAAACCGCAGGAGCATTAGGAAACGGAGAACGTATTTTCATCACAGCCAAATTGCCTGACTACATCCGTGTCGGTAATGGCGATGATGTTACGGAAAAGTACATCTTCCTAACCACTTCGCACGATGGTAGCGGAAGTATCACAGCCGCATTTACTCCTATCCGTATAGTTTGCCAAAACACCTTAAACGCTTCGTTACGCAGTATGACCAATGTGGTTCGTATCAAACATACTTCGGGAGCAAAACAACGTATAGAAAATGCCCACAAGATTATGGGACTTGCCAACACATTGAGCAACCAATTAGAGGGAATTTTCAATGAGTGGGCAAAAGTGAAGGTAACAGACCAAGAGGTTAAAAAGCTAATCCAATTGGCACTTTGCCCGAATAAGGAAACCTTTGATTTGCTAAAAAAGGGTGCTATGGATGAAATTTCCACCGTGTTCAAAAATACCGTTGAGGACGCATTTGCATACGCAATGATAAGCGATACACAGCAAATGGACACAACAAAAGGCACTTTGTTCGGAGCGTATAACGCTGTTACAGGCTACTATCAGAACGTGAGAAATTACAAGAATGACGAAGCCAAATTACAAAGCATTGTATTGGGTGGTACTGCTCAACTCAAATCACAGAAAGCATTTGACTTGTGTAATGGTTTTGCTTTAGATGGTGCAGAAATCCTAAACCTTAATTAAATAACAACAGGCTACCGCCTTAATCGGTGGTAGCCTACAAAATTTCATAACAATGAATACAAATTTTTTCAACCAGATACAGCAGTTGGACTTTACAGGAGTATTACAACTGAACATTTCAAAAGGAATAGAAAGCAACCTAATCGTAACAGTATTGCTTAACAACGAACAATGCGGAGATAGTGCCAAAAACGGTATTCCCCCATTGACATTTAACGCCACGCCCCAAGAGTTTGACGAGGGATTTTTTGAACAGATTACCAAACCTATACAAAAAATATCAGGCTTAATGGTGGATATGGAAAAATTCTTAAAGCAATTGGAAGAAGTTAAAAAACAATCGGCAATCGAGAAAGAAAAAGCCGAAAAGGAGAAAAAGGAAAAAGAAGCCAAAGACAAGAAATTTAAAGATGCTATAGTAAAGGCTGACGAGTTGGAGAAAGAGGGTAAGTTCCGTGAAGCGTGGATGAAAGTACCCGATATAACGGAGTTTCCCGAAAAAGCGGACGAGATACGCAAACGCAAAACATCATTATCCGACAAGTTTGCCACACCGAGCCTTTTCGGAACAATGGAAGAAGCACCACATGAATCGCCAGAGGAAGCAGTTACTGCCGATTATCCTATTGATGAAGCGGACGAAGAAGAATAAAAGTGTTAACCCCAAAATCAGAAAGTTATGTTATTAGCAACGCAATTAGAGCGAGTTTTCATACTCAAAGATAAAGGACAGGACATCAGACTGACCGACCCCGAACCACGTTGGAGCGTGGAAGCCGTAATGAATTTTTACGCCAATATGTACCCGATTTTGACAACCGCAAAAGTATCAGCACCACAAATAAAAGATGATGCAGTCGAGTACAAATTTGAGAGCGTAATGGGTACGAAAGGTTAAACCAAAATTTTAAAACGATGAATTATGCAACGCAACATCATATCGGGAACTATCAGCATACCCGAACAGAAACGACAACGGCAATTGCACCGACAGTTGGGCGAGTTTGCCAATTGGATGCAAAGACCAAAGGATGCAAACCAAGTGCAGAAAGACAAGCAGAAGTCCGTACCGATAGCAATGCTACCAATGGTATTTTAAAGTGTACGTTTCTGCCAAAACTGAAAACAGCAAAATCCGTACAGGCTTGTCAGAAAACGGAGAGGGATTTTCACAAGTCCCTTTCCAAACTTGCCGAGCATCACAGCATTGAGCCAATGCAGACCCAAGATTTTGAGTTTCCATACAATATAGTATTGTCTATGTGGGATATGGAAACCAAAGTAAAACGTACCAATATCAATTGGGAAGGTTTTAAATTGATACAGGATAGCAAGAAAACCTACTTTACAAGTGAGGAACGGTACAACACAGGTACAACCTTGTATTACATTCCAGTTGTGCCACTCTTTCAAATACTCAAAGACCAGAAGCGTAAAAAGACCGCACAGCTTTTACTATCAGTATGCAGTTATCTGTACCACATTGCCCAAATTCCCTATTACAGACAAGAAGAAAGTTATTTGTATTGGCTTTACGAAATGATGAACGATTGGGTTGAACAGGACGAGGAAACGGCAGAAACCGAAACCAACAAACGTGAGTTGAGAAATGCCGAATACATTGGCGATAAGGTGGAACAGAAGTTATTCAACCTCATCAATCTAAAGGTATTTGAAAAGCGTTTGAACCGATTTAAAAGTGTTGATACGTTCGATAGCGAATGTTGGAAAATTGCTCGCAATGCGTTTGCCCTTTATACTGAATATCCAAGCGAAAATATTTTCAGAAACGCAACATTGCCCGAAAAAGACCTTATGATAATGACGAGAATGAAATAATCGGAATGGAAAAGTACATTTCATTTATTGCAGATACTAAAGGCTGGTTATACGAAAGCCTTTCAGATACAATCAACAATGAATTTAACGAGTACGGAGCAATGGAAGAGCCAACTATTTCCAAGCAATTTGACGGAAGCGAAATACCAACAGCCAACCTCGATTTTGAGAACCGTTTGTTTGATTTATTAAATGATTTGAGTGGATTATTATACGAATACAAAACGATAGAAAAATGAACACAACAACAGATATAACAGACCATTTCGGAACATTGTACCACCCAAAATCTGCTTTGGTTTTCTACGAAGCCAAAGGAACAGATACCGATATGTACGTGGAGCATTTTGATATGGATAGCAATGGAACGCCTATAAATGCCCACCCACTGACAGTAAAAGAAGCTAACATTTTGGCAAAGGCTTTACAGACGGATGAAGAAAAAAACACAGCCTTTTTAAAGCCAAAGGGAATTTTGCCTACCAACATTCTGCATATTAATCCGAGCGAAAAAGGTACGGTGCTATGGTACACCAAAACACAGCAAAGGCAGATATATTTTGTGGATAGTTTGGGCATACCCAACGGAAAGGCACAAGTACCGCCAATGCTTTGGTTAGCGAGCAAAAGCAGTCTTACGGTATTTGCTTTGGCAAGCGACAGAAGACCTACCGAGAAAACGCCATTGCATTACGTCCCATTTTTCAATATCTACGAAAAAGGCAACGTATGTATGGGTACTGTTAGTATTGACATTAAAAATTCGGCTTCGGTTGAGGAATTTATACAGGCTTGGGAACATTATTTTTTCAATTCCTATTTCAGCCATTCATTATGCGAAAACTTGACGAAAAAAAACATTGTAAACCTTTGGAAAGACCTTATCAACACAGACAAACCCTTTCCTAAAGAAGTATTAAAAAAGAATAACAAAACCCTTAAAAATCTATTGTGATGAATACAGCAAAAACAGCAATCCATTTTACGGACAATTATCTGCTCAATCCGACAAACCCGATTTCGGTAAACCTTATCGGAGCAGGTGGCACAGGCTCAAAAGTATTGACCGCTTTAATGGAAATAAACGAAAGTTTGATAGCATTAGGACACGCAGGGTTGCAAGTCCGCCTTTGGGATGATGATGTTATCACGAGTGCTAATTTAGGCAGACAGCGTTTTGCAGAAAGTGAAACAGGATTATACAAATCCGTTGCCTTGATCAATCGTTGCAACCGTTGGGCGGGTACAAATTGGAAAGCCGAAACGATAAAATTTGAAAAGGACAAGTTTGGGAGAATGCCCGAAAAAGCAAGGGCAATCATTACCATTACTTGTGTGGATAATGTACAGGCGAGGTTTGGCGTTGCTGAAATTCTGAAAGAACTAAGTTACCGCAGACACTATCAAGATGAGCCGAAATATTGGTTAGACTTTGGCAACAGCCAGCATACAGGACAAGTGCTACTATCTACTATCGGAGAGATAAAGCAACCCAATTCCGAGAAATACCAAACGGTGGCAAGCCTGCCATTTGTTACCGATGAATTTGGCGAATTGCTGAAGCAATCCGAACAAGAAGACAACACGCCAAGTTGCTCCCTTGCCGAAGCATTGGAATACCAGGACTTGTTTATCAATTCCTCATTGACACAAATGGGTTGTTCCTTATTGTGGAACTTATTCCGCAGAGGAATGACCGAATACAAGGGATTTTTTCATAATCTGAAAGATTTCCGTACCCACCCGATAAAAGTCGCCTGACCCGAAAAATCGGGCGGGCAAAAATGCAATTCCTCACTTTGGTCGGAAACGCATTTTTGCATTTAGAATAGGTGCAACCCCCTTGTCAAAATGCACCACTACACAATTCCCTTTCCTTACATTTTACCAAACAGGTTGCGAGTTT